>JBARUU010000070.1:0-111880 GCA_049645925.1 Desulforhopalus sp. | reverse complement strand
AGAAAGAGGAATGTATGACTGAATCAAAAGAGATCGTACCGTCGAAAAAACGGATAAAATTGAAATGGAGGTTGCCGAGTCTGCCGAAACTCCCATTTTGGCCCCTGTTCTTTTTTGGGGCACTGCTGGGCACCTTTGTCTTCATCTGGTTTTTTTGCCGGATCGAGCCTGGGTCTGGCGAGATTGCAGTGCTGATACGCAAGACCGGTGAGAACCTTTCTTCAGGTCAGGTGATTGCCCTGCAAGAGGGGCAAAAAGGCATTCAACTGGATGTGCTTTCTGAAGGCCGCTATTTTAAGAATCCCTATACCTGGAGTTGGAAGATGCGAAGAATACTCGATGTTCCCGCCGGTAAGCTGGGTGTAATGACACGTCTCTATGGCGAGGAACTGGCTGCAGGGCAAATCATCGCAGAAGAGAGCCGGCGGGGTATCATGCAGGAAATCCTCCGTCCTGGTAAATATCGTATCAACCCTTATGCCTACCATGTCGCTCTTTTCGATGCAATTAACATAAACCCCGGTCATGTAGGGGTGGTGACAGCAATGACCGGCAAGGATGTGCTTAACAACGAACTCTCCCCGGATGAACGGAATACTTTCATGGTATCCGAAGGCCTTAAAGGAGTTTCCGGCAGACTTCTCGATCCCGGTACACACTACCTCAATCCATATATGAATAACATCGTGGAAGTGAATACCCAAAGTCAGCGATTTGAGATGTCCGGCAAGGATGTTATCAACTTTCTCACACTGGATGGCTTTTCGGTTACAGTTGAGGGAACTATCGAGTTTGGTATTGAGCGCGATGAAGCCGCTTTTCTGACCCACCGGGTCGGTGATATGGATGACATCATTAAGAAATTGATCCTGCCCCGTGCACGTGGATTCAGCCGTATCGAAGGCAGCAAACATCCGGCGGTCAACTTTATTGTTGGTGAAACCCGGCAGAAGTTCCAGAGTGATCTGGAAACCCACCTCCGCTCCAAGTCGAAAGGCTGGGGAGTGGACATCAAATCAGTACTTGTCCGGAAGATTATTGTCCCGGATGAGATCGCCAGCATAAATCGTGATCGAGAGCTGGCCGTTCAGGACGCAGCTAAATATGAACAACAGATTATTCAGGCCAAATCAAAGGCAGAACTGACCAAACAGGAGATGCTCGCCATCCAGAGCAGGGAAAAGGTTGAGGCCGATACCAAGCGTATTCGTGCCGTGATCGATGCCCAGCAGGACCAGAGTGTACGGCTGATCGCGGCCCAAAAGGAACTTGAGGTGGCCAAACTGGAATACGATGCCGCCCTGTTCCAGTCCGAAGCCATTCTACTTACCGCAGACGGAGAAAAAGACGCCATCAAAGCCCAGAACGAAGCAGAGGCGTTTGTCTTGAAAAACCGTGTATTGTCTCTTGGCAGCGGCAACCATTTTGCCCGATATACCCTCTATGAGAAGATTGGCCCGCAGGTACTTTCTGTGCTTAGCAGCGATTCGTCCGAAGGACTTGGTGGAATATTCGGCACCTTCGTTTCAGGTAAAGGCGGTGCAAAATGAAAAGAATCATGAAGGGTATTCTTGCAGGTATACTCATTTTGGTAATTGCTGAATGTGTCTGGTTATGGGGATTCTGCCGATTTTATGTTGGCCCGAACGAGATGGCCATCGTTACCGCCAAAAACGGTGACCCACTCGAACCAGGACAGATCCTTGCCCGTGACGGGCAAAAAGGAATACAGGCTGAGACCCTCGGTGAGGGGCGCCATTTCCTTAATCCGGTTTTTTACGAATGGGAGATTGTTGATATCATCCTCGTTAGACCGGGCAAGGTGGCTGTGGTGACGTCGAAAGTTGGGGAGAAGCTTGCCGAAGGTGAATTTATTGCCGAGCGCGGTCAGAAAGGCATCTGGCGCAGTGTGCTCGGCCCGGGTAAATACAGGATGAACCCCCACGGCTATAATATCGAGATCGTCGATGCCATCAGTATCCCGATTGGTTATGCCGGAGTCATCACCTCACTCTCCGGCGATCAGGCCGCAAACGGTCAGTTTGCCGCTGAAAAACAAAAGGGTGTCCGCAAAGATGTGCTGCAACCGGGTCTCTACTATGTTAACCCGAAAGAGTATAAGGTGGATGTGCTGGAAATAGGCATCAACCAGGTTTCCCTTTTGGGCCGCAGCGGTGGTAAAGTCGTTACCAAGGCCAGACAGCTCGGCCAGAATGAAGCGCTCAATATTCTGCAGTCGGCCGTGCTTGAAAAACAGGAGGCCAAACGGCAGGACTATTTCAGCAAACGATCCTCATCTGCCCAGACACAAAAATTTAAACAGGGCGAGCAGGTCGATTTCGATGCCGGTCGCCCGCTGACAAGTATGGCCCCGCCCTCCCTCGAAGAAGGTGAAATGAACCTGACAGAGCTTGTGAGTTTCCCATCCCGCGATGGCTTTCAGATCAGTCTCGATATGACTGTAGAGTTTGAACTCTCACCCGATTCCATTGCCGGAATTTTCCGTCGGTACGGCGACCTACCTGCAGTGGTCGATAAGATCATCATGCCGCAGATAACATCAATTTCGCGGAACAAGGGTTCTGAATATCGGGCAAAAGACTTTATTGTCGGCGAAGGCCGTGAAAAATTCCAGAACGACCTTACCGTATCTCTGGAACAGACGCTTGGGGCCAAGGGGGTCAAAGTTTACAACGCACTCATCCGTCACGTTGAAGTGCCCGATGAAATCCGTGCACCGATCCAGCAGGCCTCCATTGCCGTCGAGCAGGATCTCACAAACAAAGAACGACAAAATACCGCCCGCAAACAGGCCGAGCTGAACACCGAACTCTCTCTTATCCAGCAGCGTGGCGAACAGGTGATTCAGGAGACGGAGAAGATTAAGGCAGAAATAGCCGCCGATCTGGGGAAACAGGTCGCAGAGATTCAGGCGGAAACACTGAAAGAAGCCGCCAAAATCAAAAAAGCGACCGCGGCTATTGCCGCCGATAAAGTTCGCACACTCGGCCAGGCCACAGCATCCGCCCTGCAAAAAGTGGATGGTGAAAAGGCTAACGGACTCAAACTGAAAACCGCCATTTTCAACGATCCTGCTGCATATGCACAGTGGAGATTCGCCGATACCCTCAACCCGGAGTTAAAATTGAATATAATCCATGCCGGCACAGGCACCCTTTGGACGGATCTTGAAAACACCGGTTTTGCCGAACTGGGAGGTGCCAGGCAGCTGCAGACAGAAAAATAATATGGTGAGGGAGGCCAGTCTATGACCATTACAACGTGTACTTCAATGGAGGTTGTACGATGAAAAACAAAATGCGAGTTATGACTGAAAATCCTTTAAACGCCGAAACACCCGCTGCCCATTTACAATCCTGGATCACCAGCAATGAGGTCTTCTTCAAACGCAACCAGGAGAAGATCATGTCCGCACCCGTTGCTCTCGATACCTGGCGGTTGCTCATTCAGGGGTTGGTGGAAAAACCGACCGAGTTGTGTTTTTCCGACATATTGTCGATGCCTAAGGTTGAGGTAGCCAATACCCTGGAATGTTCAGGGAATGGCCGCTCTCTTCTCACAGAAAAGGCTTCCGGCAATCCCTGGACTATCGGTGGCGTAGGAAATGCCGTCTGGGGCGGAGTCCTTTTGGGTGAAGTATTGCAAAAGGCAGCTATCCTGCCTGAAGCTGGACATGTCAGCTTTGAGGGGCTGGACAACCCGCGAGTCACAGCCAAAATAAAATTCATCCGCAGTATCCCGCTCGAAAAAGCCCTGGACTCGACCATGCTGGCCTATGAAATGAATGGGGAGCCCCTCCCCCTTGCGCATGGTTACCCGCTGCGGGTATTAGCCCTGGGGTGGACGGGGGCGAACTGCGTCAAATGGTTGAGTAAGATAACACTCTTAC
Source organism: Desulforhopalus sp. (assembly GCA_049645925.1). Classification (GTDB taxonomy): domain Bacteria; phylum Desulfobacterota; class Desulfobulbia; order Desulfobulbales; family Desulfocapsaceae; genus Desulforhopalus_A. Next base: position 107,970 of record JBARUU010000070.1, on the reverse strand, counting down.
ATCAGCCGGCAGCCGGCTTTTTCATGGATAATGTGTATCGTGTGTTTCAAAAAGGGGAGGCCCCGGCATCGGGTGCAGTGATTACCACCCTCCCCCTTAAATCGATCATTACCTTTCCGGATAATGGGGCCAGTCTCGCCGCAGGAACTGTTATCATCAGGGGGGCAGCCTACGCCGGCGAGACGGATGTTGCAAAAATCGAAGTAAGTGTTGATGATGGCAACACCTGGCAGCCCGCCGAATTCATCGGCCCGCATGAACGTTATGCATGGCGGCGATGGGAATATTCTTGGCAGGCAGAGACACCGGGGAAATACATGATTATGGCCCGGGCCACAGACAGCCAGGGGAATATTCAGCCGCAAACAGCCAGCTGGAACAAGCTTGGATATGGGAACAACGGTGTCCTGGAACACGCAGTTTCTTTTACTATACAGCCATCATAATTTTCAAATGAGGGAACGATAAGTGGCCATTCCAGCTGGCGCATCGATAGTATCCATGCCGGATACGGAAAGACCGCATCCGACAATGCTGGAGTTTCTGGTCAGCCGTTTTCCGGGGATTCCACAACAGACCTGGGTAACCCGTATAGGGAAAGGAAAGGTGCTCACCGAAGAAGGGCATCCGGTCACTCTGGACACCCGATATATGCCCAATAGGCGATTATTTTATTTCAGGGAGGTTGCGTCAGAGCGGGTGATTCCCTTTCAGGAAAAAATCCTGTTTTCCAACGAGCATCTGATCGTTGTCTGCAAACCTCACTTTTTACCGGTTACTCCGGGCGGTTCTTATGTCCTGGAAACACTGGTCAGCAGGATGAAAAGGTACACCGACAACCCATTTCTTTCCCCCATCAACCGGATCGACCGCGGAACAGCAGGCCTGGTACTTATGTCTGTGAAAAAAGAAACCAGAGGTGCCTACCAGCAACTGTTTATGAATGGAATGATTCGGAAAACCTATGAGGCGATAGCCGACTTCCCCCATGAGCCCGGGCAAACTGATTGGATAGTAAATAATCGAATCGAACGGGGAGAGCCCTGGTTTCGGATGAAAACCTGTCAGGGGAAAATAAATGCCCGTTCACAGATCAGACTGATTGAAGCCAAAGGTTCCCGGGCTCGTTTTCAACTCTCACCCCTTACAGGGAAAAAACACCAGCTTCGAATTCATCTCAGCGGGCTCGGCTTCCCTATAATCAATGACCGCTATTATCCGGAACTTCTGCCGGAGATGCCGGACAATTTCAACCACCCCCTGCAGCTTCTGGCGCAGAAGATTGAATTCCGGGATCCGATCACCGGACAAAACTTATCGTTTGCCTCCGAAAGAAGGTTGTACCTTGAACCAGCCGGCGGGTAACACTCAAGGTACTCAGCAACCACATCCACAGGAATCACCACATCCGCAACCAGCCAGTGCTTTTGCCAGAGATTGCACCACTTCCCGGTTGTCGGCGTCGGCCACGGCGTTTACCTCAATATTCATGTTGATCGTTTCAGGCAAGATCTGTAAACCAAGCACCTGGCGAAGAGACGGAAAAAGATAACCGAAATATTCATGCGCTTCCCCCGTCGATATGCTGAGGGCCAGCTTTTCACCTTCGCGTTTATCATGAAGTGCTGCCTCAAATGGACACAGCCCGCTACTTGCCACCCCGTGGATGAATGTAAAAGTCACCGGTGAATCGTTCTGGGTCGTTTTTTCCGGTTCACTGCCTCTGTTCCCAGCAGTAAGCGAAAGCGTTACCCGCTTCAAAGGTTTGATAGTTGCTGTCAATTGTCTCTCCTCTGTTTCTCTTGGTTAGAACGTTTATGCCATTAGCCCTTGGGGCGAAGGAGGAGAATTTGCCCTGCATCTGTCGAAAGATACAGCCATCCTTCAGGACTTTCCACTACGGCACGAATCCTTTCTTCAAAATCCTCCAGCAGTCTCTCTTCTTTAACCACATCGCCATTGTCGCTTATGACCACTCTATTCAGGTGGCGCATGACCAGAGCACCCGAGAAGAGGTTGCCCCGCCATTTGGCAAAAGCCTTCCCGGAATAAAGCAGTAAACTCCCCGGGGCGATAGAAGGAATATACACTTTCACCGGATCAACCATACCAGCCTTAGTGGTCGCCTCACCCACCGGCAACGGTCCCCAGTATTCCTTGCCATGGGAGACAACCGGCCAGCCATAATTCTTGCCGGGCTGAATGAGGTTTATTTCATCACCACCACGAGGACCATGCTCATTAATCCAGAGTCGCTCGTTTACAGAATCGTAGACAATTCCCTGTGGATTACGGTGGCCATAGCTCCAGATTTCCGGGAGGCCTCCGCCGCTGGCAAAGGGATTATCCTTTGGTGTACTCCCGTCAAGATGTAACCGAAGGACCGAACCGGCATGGGTTGACAGGTCCTGTCCATTCGGTCGCACGCCCCGGTCACCAACTGAAAAAAAGAGATGACCGTCGTTATCGAATGCGATTCGACTGCCATAGTGCCGCGTGGTTTGTGTGGCGGACTTTGTTACAAGAAGATCCTGCCAGTCCTTTAATTGATCCCCAACCAGTCGAGCCCTGGCAAGGGTTGTCACCCCCATCCCTTCCTGCTCCTTGCTGTATGTGAAATAGACCCATCCGCCCGGAGAATAGTCATCGGGTATGGCAACATCCAGCAACCCTCCCTGTCCCTGGCTCAAGACATCAGGACCACCTTTTAAGACTGTTAACCTGCCGGAGTCCAGATCGAGTTTTTTGACACGCCCCTCCCTTTCAGTGAAGAGGAGTTCGGTTGGGCTGATGAAGGTCATACCCCACGGAACACCAAGGCCACTCACAACTTCTTCAAGCTGAAAATCCACCCCTTCACTGTTGCCGATAAAAAGTGGCTGGCCAATACCTTGCTCAACCAGTAACAGGCTCAGCATGAACGATAAACTTATCCTTTTCCACATATCAATCCCCCTATTTATTCAGGAAAAGAAACGCTTGTGAGATATAAGGATAATAATTATACTGCCCGACGCCAGGGAAGAAAATAATTTCTACAACACAGCAAAGGAGAACATATCATGGCAGCTGAAAAGATCATTGCGCCGGTAAGTAAAGAGAAAGAAGGGTCGGAAAAACCCGCCTGGTATGACTTCCTGATAGATATCTTCAAGAAATTGTTGGAGTTTAACTATACAAGCTACGGAACGAAAAAGAAGTTTTGAGATCAAGATAGCCCCCATTAAGAGGTTCCAGGGGGATAGCCCGAATTTCTCATCAGTCCATGCGGGGCACCGCTGATGAGAAATTCTTTGTCCTTTCAACCTCCGGAAAGAGCGGGAAAGACATCAATTTCATCCCGGTCTTCCACCAGATCACTCTTTTTCAGCACCTTTCCCCTGCGGATGGCGATGATGCCACCGAGATCGATTCCTGCCTGTGCAGCGCAGCGCTGGATCACTGTCGACAGCGGCTCATGTTTTCCAAGACTCACCTCGATCCTGCCGATGTCGGTGAGTTTGAAATTGACACTTACCATTTTCTGGCCAGCGCGGTCTCTTCGTCGGTTATGTCCATCACCTCTCCGGTTTCCGGCTGCGCCTGTTCATAAAAGGTCTCGGGAAACCTGTACTTCTGGGCGGTAATACCTGCATCGGTATTAAACTGATGCTCTATGCGAAGCGTTTCTTTGACGATCTCGTCAAATTTCTCCTCACTGATATCCACACCATATCGGAAGCGAATCAGGTCGAGCAGCGGCATCATATTATTTCTGACCGAATAGCGGACAAAATTGCACATCCCCATTGCATCCATGCGGGAACCGATCACCTGGAATTTTTTGGACAGTGCCACCTTTCCTTCCTTGCTGGTAGGCACTTCTTCATCACGCAGGGTAAAACCAAAGGTGTGATCCGCGCCCATCGGTGAAGAGAGATAGGTCATTGCCATCCCTTTGGTGCCCCTTGGTTCGTATGCAGGAATCCCCTGGCCGAGCACATGCGGGGCATGACGAACACCAAGTACCTGGCCGGTTATCTTACAGCCCGAAGCGAGAATACGCCCAAGAGGTGTCAGCGCTCTCACCTCCTCCATCAAACCGATCGCTGCCTTGGTATCTCCAAATTCGGCAAAACCCGCCTCCATGGCTACTCCAATGGCCGCACCGACATCCAGGGTATCAACACCGGCGTCATTGGCAATACGATTCATGGTTGCAATGGCATCAAGATCTTTAAGGCAGAGATTGGAGCCCATCAAGGCCATGGTCTCGTATTCAACCGGCGAACAGAGCATGTTGCCCTCTTTATCGGGATAGGCATTCGAGCACTGGATGGCACACGGGTGCATACAGGCATGCTGGGTCAGCCCCTCCCCGCCGCGCTCTTTTATTGTGTCATACATGGTTTGGGCGTTGATTTTCTCCGCGCCTTCCATTACACCATGCCGAAAATTTCTAGTCGGCAGCACTTTCAGGGCCTGGCAAATATCGACCATTGCCGCGGTCCCGTATTTGGTAAATTGTGACGAGACGGGATTTTCCTTCAGCAACTGAACAATTCTTTTCGACCCGGTCTTGAATGCATCCTGATCTTGAAATTCCGGTTTCACCTCCCCATCGTTTAAGATCACCAGAGCAATAATCTTTTTGGATGCCATGACCGCCCCAAGCCCACCGCGACCGGCATAGCGGGAGCAGACACCATGAGGATCGGAGCAGGCTATCCCGGATGCGTATAACAGCCTTTCAGCGGTCGGCCCAATTGTTATACAACCGGCCTTGATACCAAATTTCTGGTTTAACAGTTCGGATTTTTCATAAACGCCCTTGCCGGCCAGAAATTCTCCATCGACAAATTCGGTCTGATCTTTGCCGACAACAACCACCTTCCATCCGGCATCATCTGTTGGCGCGTCCTCAAGAGATATACAGCGCAAACCATGTTGCGCCATCCGCACACCGACAATTCCTCCGGCATTGCTTTCCTTTATTCCTCCGGTAAGTGGGCTTTTACCACCGATGCTCACCCGATCAGAGCTGGAAACAATAGTACCGCTCAGCACCCCGTTGCAGAAAAAGAGCGTATTTTTTCGGCCCAAAGCATCACAGTCAGCCGGGACTTCTCTGCTGACGAGGCGGGAAGAAAGCGTCCTCCCTCCAAGAAGAAATTCTGTCGAGTCGAAAGCCTCCATTCTCGTCTCATACCTGGCAGTGTTGATGCGTAAAATTGAAAACATAATTTTCTCCGTTTAGTTTACGATAGAAATTCCGAGCCGGCCCTTCATGACAACCGTGTACCCAATTTAAGATCCATCATCGCATAGTTATATTAAGACTCACCTGTTACCATACTCCTCGTTGACTGCAACACCTGGAAGAGATCCTGCTTAGAAGTAATATGAGGAACAATTGATGAGAGTGTGAAAAAGACCGTGACCTTACCAACAGCCGGTCAATTGTATACAATTAATGTGTACCGTTTAAGTATGCCGTTACGGCTCTTTTGTCAAGAGATTATTCGTGTCATTGTGAGGTTTTATCACTTTTATAGAAAGAACGGAGAAACCCGTAGTGGCCCCCAACGTGCTGTCTATGCAAGTTTACAACAATCCGGGCCTCCTCTATTCCTCTGGCACATACCACCTGAGCCGCAAAGCATTACTGACCACTGAAACGGAGCTGAGCGCCATGGCGGCGCCGCCGATCATCGGATTGAGGGTTGGGCCGCCAAAAATAGCCAAAAGTCCGGCTGCCACCGGAATGCCGACGACATTATACGCAAAGGCCCAGAACAGATTCTGACGAATGTTGCGCATGGTCGCCCGGCTGAGCCCGATAGCCCGACCAACTCCGGTCAGATTGCCGTTCATCAGGACAATATCCGCCGATTCCACGGCAACATCAATCCCCGTGCCCATGGCAATGCCGACATCTGCTCTGGCAAGAGCAGGTGCATCGTTGATACCGTCTCCTATCATGGCGACGATCTCACCTTCCCGATGCAACCTAACTATTTCCTCTTCTTTATTGTCCGGCAGGACACCTGCCACAACTCTCTGTATCCCGGCCTGCTTTGCCACCGCCTGAGCCGTCGTCTTATTATCCCCGGTAAGCATAACCACTTTAATCCCCATCGATTCAAGATCCCGAACCGTTTTCTTCGCTTCCGCTTTCAGGGGATCGGCAATGGCCAGTACACCGGCAAGAGACCTATCTACCGCCAGATATAAAACCGTCTTGCCCTGGTCTGAGAGCGCACCGGCCTCCTTCTCAACCTGTCCAGTCAAACCCTCGATTTGATTTTCCCGCAGAAATTCAAGATTGCCGAAGAGCACATCATATCCCTTGCCTTCATACTGGATAGACGATGCAATGCCCCGGCCGAGGGTTGCTGAAAAAGATTGTGGAACAGGTACAGCACAATCTCTTTCTTTGGCTGCAGTAATAACCGCGTCAGCAAGTGGATGCTCCGAGTGACTCTCAGCACCGGCAGCCAGGCTCATCAATAATCTTTCATCATATCCTGCAAAGACCCGGACATCAGTGACCTCAGGTCTGCCAAGAGTGAGTGTGCCTGTTTTATCAAAGACCACGCAACTGATCTTCTGGGCCAGCTCCAGGACCTCCCCACTTTTTACAAGTACCCCGAGTTGCGCCCCGCGGCCGGTCCCGACCATTATCGAGGTTGGAGTTGCAAGCCCCATGGCACAGGGACAGGCTATTACCAGCACGGCTATAAAGATTCGCAGGGAAAACGTAAACTCAGCGCCGCCAATGAAAAACCAGCTCAATCCGGCAATCGATGCAATCACTATCACGATTGGTACAAAATAGAGACTAATACGATCGGCCAGGCTTGCAATCGGCGCTTTGGTACCCTGCGCATCCTGAACGAGCTTCACAATTCTGGCGAGCATGGTATCCCGTCCAACCTTTTTTGCTTCCATGGTTAAGGCGCCATTCTTATTCAGTGTCCCTCCAAAAAGTTCATCCCCTTTTCTTTTTAGAACCGGCATGCTCTCACCGGTGAGCATTGCTTCGTCCACCGCAGAATCCCCATCAACAATGGTCCCGTCCACGGGGATTCGCTCGCCGGGTCGGATCAGGATACGGTCATCGACCTGTATCTCAGCCACCGCTACCTGGCGCTGCCCGTTCTCGTCGACGAGGGTGGCGGTCTCCGGGGTAAGCTGCATCAGTTGTCTGATTGCATCCGTGGTCCGGACCTTTGACCGTGCCTCCAGATATTTGCCCAGAGAAACCAGAGCAATCAGCATAGCTGCTGACTCAAAATAGAGATCGTGGGCACGGGCAACGGCATCAATCCCCATGCTTATCTCCACCAGATTCCAGGTGGAATAGACAAAAGCCGCCCCGGTTCCGATGGCAATCAGGGAATCCATGTTAGGTCCACCACGAAGGAGTGCCGGAATGCCATTCAGATAAAAATTTCTACCGAGATAGAGTACCGGTAAAAGCAGTATGAACTGGAGTGCGGCATGGATAAAGGGTGAATGATCGGGGTGCACTGTTTTCGGCAGGGTTATACCGACCATAGGGGCCATCGACAGGCACATGATGAGAAGAGCGAAGATGAATGCGGGAAGAAGTCTGTTTTTCATGGCCCGCAATTGGGCGGAGGCCTCTTGCGCGTCACCTGAAGTATCTGCATCAACGGTGGCGACTTCGGCGGAAAAACCAAGACCTGTAACAGCCTTTTGTATTGCAGCAACAGTAATCGCCACAGGATCATAGCTGATCTTGGCCCGTTCAGTGGCCAGATTCACAGAACATTGGGTAACCCCTTCCAGATTACCAACCACCCTCTCAATTCGGGTGGAACAGGCCGCACAATGCATACCTTTAATATTCGCCTCAAAATTTTCGATTGCCATAACAGAGAGAAAGTAGAAATGATAATTTAAGAATTTCCTTCAATATTTACATAACATTGTTTATGATAGTCATTCCGATGACAAACAGCCAATCAATACTTATGAAATTAACCATATGTTGTCTTCAAATCAATCTTGTAGCGACCGAGCATATTGTTGAGTCAACCCGAACTATATGCAAGAATGTGAACGAAACGAAACGGTTAATTCGTGATGATACTTTTGTACAAACCTAAAAACTCAGTCAGGAAAACGACAATCATGAAAACGATAAATACGATCATTTTTTTTCTCTTTTCTCTCCTGCCGCTCACCACCCAGGCCGGTGAACTCAAGTTCGGCGAACCTCTTACCCTTGATACCGTCACGCCTGTCTCGGAAATCAATAAAAATCCGGAAAAATACAAAGGGAAACGTGTGCTTATTGAAGGATTGGTGATAAACGTATGCGCTGCCAGGGGGTGTTGGATGGATGTTGCCAGTGACTTGCCATTTGAAAAGATTCAGGTCAAGGTAGTTGACGGCGAGATCGTCTTTCCGATGGAGGCCAAAGGCAGATCAGCCCGGGTCGAGGGAATCGCTGAAGAGATGAAACTCACAAAAGAACAAGCCATTCGCATGGGTAAGCATCATGCCGAGGAGCAGGGGACGACCTTTGACCCGACATCAGTCACCGGCCCGGTCACCTTCTATCGCCTTCGTGGCCTTGGAGCAGTCATTCAGTAAGCTATGAAATGGCGAAAATGGAATTACATGCTACACAGAGATGTTGGCTATCTCTGTATTGGGCTGACCCTTGTCTACGCGATAAGCGGGATAGCGGTCAACCATATATCTCACAGCTTCAACCCGAGTTACAGTATCGAAAAGTCAACAGATACTGTCACGCCTCTTCCAGCCGGCAACAAACCGGATATGCAGTATATCCGATTGGTGCTGGAAGAGCTTGAGGTGCAGGGTACCTATAAGAATGCTGCCCTTGTCTCTCCGGAAACTATGAGAATATTTGTTGAGGGCATCACCCTGGATGTAGAGATGGCAACCGGCATGGTGACCATGGAAAAAACCCAGCGGAAACCCCTTCTCTATGAGGTGAACTACCTGCATCTTAACAAGGCCAAGGGAAGTTGGACCTGGCTGGCCGACGCGTATGGAGCAGCCCTTTGCCTTCTCGCATTGACGGGATTGTTAATGATCAGGGGCAAACAAAAAAGGCGTGGCATCATCCTTACCGCCATGGGTTTTCTAGTCCCTGCCATCTACTTAGTTTCAGCACTGTAAACAAAACGCGAGTTTCAGGAAACGGCGACCTTTTCTAAAAAGAGTACATCCAACCTGATAGTGCACATTTTTTGTCAAGAATACTTGAACTGCTGTATCGGATAGCTACCTTCCCCTCTCCTGTTTTCTTAGGAGAAGGGACTGGTCAGCGGATGCTGCAAATTGCGGGCATTCAGGCAGCTTTACGAAAACCTGAAGTGGGTTGGAGGGGAGGTTGGGTATGGTCATCCGGTTGATCATTCCGGAAATCTACCTCAATGATCTGAGCGGATTTTCCGGCCGCCTCATACGCCTCTATTTTACGACGCACCCCCATGTATTTATAGAGGAGAAAACTTGCTGCCAAAATAACGCCTGTATATCCAAAATCTTTAAGAGATGGCCAAGAACCATTTAATAGAGACTGGATCACATAGGCTGTGCCAATTGCGAGTAAAGCAACGATCGATGTGGTAATGAAACAGCTCATCACCATTTCGTTCGCCCAGAATGGCTTAACGGGATTGCGGGTTCCCAGAAGAGCCATCATGAACAACAGCATTCCAGCAGACAGACACAGTGCACCAAAAGAAAGATACATAATTTTCCTCCAGAACAAACGGCAGGTTTATCCCACCTACGGCCGAAGGGGTCGGCTCGCCCCAGTGATGGGGGTGGTTAAAGCAATTGCGCCGCACCATACTTCCCATGACTCAGTTGACGGATAGAATAGTACGTTCGGTTTTCATTTTTCACAATCGATATTTGCATCAGCTGAAAGAAAATTATTACGTTAATTTTCAATAATCAACTACATCTCATACAAGATACGGCGAAGCTTTTTTCACTGTCTGTGAAACTGCAATAAATGCACGTGCAGTACTCTCCGACAATATGAGCATGAAGAACAAAAGGCCCCCAGTTAGTGTCTTAGTGTCCAATTCAATGAGTTGATCTGCTGTCTATAGATGGACTGTTTCGAAGGGATATCAATGAGCTTGCACGTCAATCGAATAAATCGGATCCCTTTTTTTGCATAATGTTTTTTTGAACATATCTTAAGAATAGGATGAAGATCATGGTAAGGGTCTGGAAGAAATGGGGTGCCCATTGAATCAGTTCGACAACCGGATATAACCGGCAATCACGACTGTCACATTAAAGCAAATCCCCCGACACCGCCGGTTTCATGTTGATTCCGGGCAGACACAGCGAGTATCAATGTATAGTGCCGTTTCCCCGAACCACCAATTCTTGTACCCTTCGGACAGGATTTTAGCCAGGTGTAAAACATGAAAGATACATTTGTAAAGTATGAACTCATTTTAGAAACCCACAATGCAGGTGATCGAGTTTTCTTAAAGTCCCTGCTGGATGCCGAAAAGATAACCTATTTTATCCAAGGCGAATATCTTGCCCCCTATGTCTTCAACGCACTGCCCATGAGGCTCATGGTCAGAAAGGACCAGGCAGATAGAGCACGAGAACTGCTGAAAGATATTGAGCTGTCATATTCATATGGTGTCAGTAACGACCAGGAAGATGGCGATGAGGAGGAGCCTTTTATAATGACTGGCGAACAACAATCCACAGTTCTCGATGCAGTTCATAAAGCGAGCAAATTGTGGAAATCATCGTTTAATAGAGGAGATGCCGCTGGTTGTGCAGACCAGTATGAGGACAATGCTGTCATGCACGCCCGACCATTCGGCACCTTTATCGGCACCGAAAGCATTCAGGGGTTCTGGCAACAGCTCATTGATGATGGATATGCTGATATTGAGTACATAAATCCGGTAGTAGAAGTCGTTGATGCGACATCTGCAGTGCTCACTGCACAATGGAAAATGAATAAGGCAAGGGGCGTTATACACAGAGAACTGTGGGTATTGCAGCCAGACGGATCTGCACAATTACGTGAAGATGATTTTGAAGCCAAATAATAACAGAACATGGCACTGTTCAGTACTTATGGTGAGTGCATAGATACAACATCCCTATGGTTGATCGGGTTCAGGAAAACGAAGATGAAATCGAGGAGTAGAGCCCGTACCCGGAAAAAACAATTATAATCACTCCCGCGATCCGCATGATAAGAGGTTCCACCCAGTCTTTTTGCAGTCTACCAGCCATCGCCGTTGCTTTAAATATAACAAAAATAACTGCACCAACGGCCAGGGCTGTGGATACGGCATAGCTGCAGAATACCAGCGTTGCATCGACAACACTGCCCGAGTTGATGGCGTAGCCGTACATGATGGCCGCGGTCGGACAGGGAATGACCATATTGATAAAGCCTATCCCAAAGAGGCTTGGTGCAAGCCACTTTTTCTGCCGATCGGGTTTTGGGACACAATGCATATCTCGATGGTCCCCATGATCGTGTTCCTGATGATGGTGATCGTGGTGATGATGATCATGGTCGTGGTCTTGATGGCCATGACTGTGAAGAATCTCCGGGTTGTAGAGCAGCGCCGCCCCCAGTATCAAGAGCACCAGGGATGTGATCATATCTACCCACCAGCTTGCTGTCGGGGGCAGAAAAGATGACACAGTCCCCAGGGTGGCGCCAAGCACCAGGCACGCAACAGCAGTTCCGCCAACAAACGCCGCGGTAAGAAGAGCAACCCGCCTGCCTCTTTGTTCCCCGGTGACAAAAGGTGCCAGTACCAGCCAGGAATGACCACAGGGATTAACGCCATGAATAAGACCCAGAAGAAAGCTCGACTGCAGCGCCGCCAGAAAAAGTGTCTCTATCTCCATCAACAACCATCCTGTATCGCAATTTTTATTGCCTTGTCGTTATTCCGAATTTCTCAAGAGCATTTTATCGAAGCTGGCCGGAAGCAACTCATCCCAGGACCATGCAACATTTTGTAATTAAATGAAATTTTGATAAAATGCTCACCAAAAGTGCCCGCATGGACTGATGAGAAATTCGGATTAGACTGCCCCACAATAATTCGGCAAACCTAATTTACTCAAAAAACCTGTCAAGGACAATTCAAAACAAACACACTGCAAACTGAAAATGCCGGGTGGCGTCGTACCACCACCCGGCATAAAATCCCACCCTGTTTAGGAGCATTGCTTTCTTTCTGAGGTGTTACATCATCTCGTGCTGATACCAGAATTTGGCGGTATGCTTACCATCCATGTCTTTAAAGAGACAGATCACCCCCCATTTCCCTTCTTCATCGATGGTAAAATTGGCGGCAAAAACTCCACTGCCAAAATCCTTCAGGTCAGCAACCTGTTCTTTCCCGGAAGGCGAAATAAGTTTTACTTTGCCGACGGCCTTGGCGATCTTTTCGTCGTTTTTCATAAACGATGCCATGATATGATGAGTTCGCCCCTCGGGATCAGTCATATTCATACTGGCCAGTTCCATCACCTGGAACTCGGCATGGATACCGTCGACCATCATCGCATGCTTGAACGTGCCTCCTTCTTTGCTGGAACCATGGTCCATTGCACTGTGATCCATAGACTCCGCTTTTGATTCATCCATTGTTGCCTGACCTGCATGGTTCGCATGGTCATGACTCTTGCTGTCCATGGCCATAGCGCTACCAATCAGGAAGAGGCTGCAGAAAGTTACTATTGTTACTATTTTTTTCATAATTTTCTCCATTTTTATTTATGCTGCGTTGAAGAGGATTGCCTCTTGTTACACCAACTCTTTTGTTACATTTTTTTCACTATCCATGTTCTTCGGGGGAATCGGAGGATTCTGCGGCAGACCAAGTCCTTTCCAAAGTCCGTAAATAGCCGGAACGACAACGAGGGTCAGGACAGTAGCACTGACCATTCCACCAACCATGGGAGTGGCAATCCGTTTCATTACCTCAGACCCTGTGCCGGTGCTCCACATTATTGGCGCAAGACCGGCAATAATGGCGACAACGGTCATCATCTTCGGTCTAACCCGGAGAGCCGCGCCATGTTCAATGGCCGTATTTAGATGTTGTCTGCAGAACGAATCACCATACTCTTCCCGGTATTTTCGATAGGAAATATCAAGATAGATGAGCATTACTACCCCGGTTTCTGCGGCCACACCGGCGAGCGCAATAAAACCTACGGCCACAGCAACACTCATGTTATAGCCCATGTAATCCATCAGCCAGAGACCACCTGTCAGGGCAAAGGGCACCGACAGCATGACAATAAGGCTTTCGGTAATATTTCTGAAATTAAGATACAGCAGCAGAAAAATGATGATCAGAGTGGCCGGTACCACGAGCATCAATTTCTGCTGTGCCCGTACCATATATTCATACTGCCCTGACCAGACAATGCTATAGCCTGGAGGGAGATCAACTTTATCGGCTACCGCCGCCTGTGCCCTCTTGACGTACCCTCCGACATCACCGCTGGTTATATCGACAAATACCCATGCATTTTTCCGAGCATTTTCACTTTTAATGGATGGGGCCCCCTTATGAATACTGATCTCAGCCACCTGGGTAATTGGTATCTGAGCGCCGTTTGGGGTCGGAATGAGTATGCGCCTCAGCTTTTCCGGGGTATCCCGCAATTCGGAGCCGTAGCGTAGGTTGATAGGATACCGCTCCAACCCTTCCACAGTGGAGGTTATATTCAAACCACCGATGGCGGTCATGATCACATCCTGTACATCGCCTACGGTCAAACCATATCTGGCTGCTTCCTCCCTCTTAATGATAAAATCAAGGAAATTACCGCCGGTGACCCGCTCGGCATAGACGCTGGCGGTTCCCGGCACCTCTCCTATTACAGCTTCCACCTTTTCACCGATCTCAGAGAGAGTCTGCAGGTCATCGCCCATCAATTTCAAACCAACCGGGGTTTTAATGCCTGTTGAGAGCATATCGATTCGAGTCTTGATAGGCATAGTCCATGCGTTGGTTAACCCTGGAAACTGAATGGCTTTGTCCATCTCATCAATCAACATTTGCGGGGTCACCCCTTCTCGCCATTCCGATTTTGGTTTCAAGGTAATGACGGTCTCGAGCATGGAAAGCGGGGCCGGATCGGTTGCCGTCTCGGCCCGGCCTGCCTTGCCGGTCACATTCTCCACCTCAGGAAAGGACTTGATGATCTTGTCGGTCTGCTGCAACAACTCCCGGGCCTTGGTAATGGAGATTCCCGGCAGGGTTGTCGGCATATAGAGCAGATCTCCCTCGTTGAGCGGCGGCATGAATTCCGTCCCCATCCTGCTATAGGGTATCCAGGCTGCAGCCAATGCCACAACAGCCAAGAGCACTACGAGAAATTTTGCCTTCAGGACCACTTTGATAATCGGGTGGTAGATCCAGACAAGAAATCGATTAACAGGATTCTTGTGTTCCGGCATTATTTTGCCCCGGATCATATACCCCATCAAGACAGGGACTAAGGTGATGGCCAGAACTGCAGCCCCCATCATTGCGTAGGTTTTGGTATAGGCCAGCGGACGAAACATTCTTCCTTCCTGGGCCTCCAGGGTGAAGACCGGCAGAAAGGAGACCGCGATGATGAGTAGCGAAAAAAACAGTGAGGGTCCTACCTCCACCGAGGCTTCCCGGATGATATCCCAGTGGTCTTTTTTCCCCTTGTTCTGTTCCAGATGTTTATGGACATTTTCCACCATGACGATGGCGGCATCGACCATTGCGCCAACGGCAATGGCAATGCCCCCAAGGCTCATGATATTGGCATTTATCCCCTGCCGTTCCATGATTAAAAAAGACACCAGGACCCCTATGGGCAGGGTAATAATCCCGACGAGGGCGCTCCGTAGATGAAAGAGAAAAACAATACAGACAAGAGCCACAATCAGACTCTCTTCTATCAGGGTGCGTTTGAGGTTGTCAATGGCCCTTAGGATAAGCCCTGAACGATCATAGACCGGCCGGATGGAGACTCCTTCCGGCAACCCTGATTGAATTTCCGATAGTCGTTTTTTCACTCCATCAATTACTGCCAGAGCATTCTCACCATAGCGCATAACGATGATTCCACCCACCGCTTCGCCTGTACCGTTAAAGTCCAGCAGCCCGCGTCGCAGCTCGGGTCCGATAGAAACCCGTGCCACATTTCTTAACAGGACCGGCGTACCTCTATCCGAACTCAGCGGGATACTTTCCAGATCCTCTCTCGACTGGATATACCCCAGACCTCTCACCATGAATTCGGTCTCCCCCATTTCAACCAGTCGCCCACCCACGTCATTGTTGGAGCGTTGGATGGCAGAACGAACTTTCTGAAGAGGTATATTGTAGGCCAGAAGTTTGTTTGGATCGACAACGACCTGATATTGTTTAACAAAGCCACCAATCGAGGCCACTTCGGAAACTCCCGGAACACTGGTAAGTTCATAGCGAAGAAACCAGTCCTGGATAGAGCGCAGCTGCTGAAGATCATGCCGATCGCTCTCAACCAGATATTGGAATACCCACCCCACACCGGTGGCATCCGGTCCCAGATTTGGTGAAACGCCATTGGGCAACCTGCCGGTGATGGAATTCAACGCCTCCAATACCCGGCTTCTGGCCCAGTACATATCGGTACCGTCCTCAAAGATAATATAGGTAAAGCTCATTCCGAAAAAGGAGTAACCGCGCACTACCTTGGCAAAAGGGACAGCCAGCATGGCAGTGGTCAGTGGATAAGTAACCTGGTCCTCCACAACCTGAGGTGCCTGTCCTGGATATTCTGTAAAAATGATTACCTGGACATCCGAGAGATCAGGAATGGCATCCAGGGGAGTCCTCAGCATCGCCAGGACTCCTGCGGCCACAACGAAGATGGTTGCAACCAGCACCAGGAACTTGTTACGGATAGAGTATTCAATTATTGCCTTGATCATAAAGAACTTCTCCCGTGATGCATCAGTTATCCATGTTCATGTCACTCATATCGAGGTCACTATCGTCCATTTGCATGTCGCCCATATCTAAATCATCCGCCGAAAGTTGGTCGGAATTTCCGCTTCGGGCTTCAAGCATCTTCTGGATGGCCTCACGCAGCCGGGACTCTGAATCGAACATGAACTGGGCCGAGACAACGATGTTGTCGCCCTCTTTCAATCCCTGCAAAACCTGAAATGTATTATCTTCGCCCTCCAGCCCGAGTTTTACCGGGCGTGGCTCGAATTTGCCTTCACCTCTGGAAACGAAGACCACCTTGCGCAGGCCGGAATCGATCACCGCCTCCTGTGGAATCACCAGGGCTGCCGGATCAATCATCGATTCAATAAATACATTGGCGTACATATCCGGTTTCAGTAGCCCTTCTCGGTTATCAAAGGCCAGCCTCAGCTTCACAGTCCGGGTCTCCGGATTAAGAAAAGGATAGATAAAAAGAACGGCACCCTCAAAGCGCTTTCCCGGCAGATAGGACAATTCCATGGTTGCGGGCATATTTTTTTTTACAAATGGCAGTTCATATTCATAGACCTCTACGTCCACCCAGACCCTTGATAGATCCGCTATCTCATACTGGTGCATCCCGGCCTTAACGTAATGACCGGCAAGGGCATCCTTTTTAATAACTACCCCTGCTGCGGGAGAATATATAGTGAGATTTTTCCTTACCTTCCCGTCTCTCTCAAGCTGTTGAATCTGCGCATCTCCAAGATCCCAGTACTGTAATCGCTGCCTGGCAGCACTCAGCAGTCTGGTGGCATTTTCCCGCACGCTGGGATATGTACTTGCCGCGAGGTCTCTGGCTTGTGTCTGGGCCAGCAGATACTCTTCCTGGGCGGTAAACAGTTCGGGACTATAAATTTCAAAGAGGGGCTGTCCCTTGGTCACACTCTCACCGACGAAGTCAACGTGCAGCTTTTCAATCCAGCCGTCAAATTTTAGATTCACCGCATGAATCCTGGTTTCATCGTAGGTCACTGTGCCCAGGGCCCGAATCGATTTTTTCAGTTCCGCCCGCCTGACCGTGGCAGTTCGCACACCCATATTTTGAGCCGTCACCGGATCGATTTTTATAGTCGATGCCGGAAGCTTTTCACCGCCCTCTTCCTCGTACACTGGAATCAAATCCATCCCCATAGGCGATTTCCCCGGTTCATTACGGATATACGTAGGGTCCATGGGAGCTGCCCAGTATTTTATGACCTTACCGGTCTTTGGGTCGACGTCGCCTGCCTTCAGCCCTTCCGCTGCAAGGGACATGGAGGCGACGGTGCACCATAAGAGGCACGCTGCAATAATGAATCCGGCATAATGTTTCATTTCAAGTCCTCCACGGAAGACAGCTTGAGACCAATCAACTCTTCCAGCTCTGCCATTTTTTTATAGATTTGAAATTTGTAGCGTTCCGCCTGCAGTTCGATGCGTAAGAGCCGCACTCTCGCAGAGAGCATCGTATTGAACTCGACCTTTCCAACGGAATAGGCTGCAAGCGATGCATCGGCAAGGTTGGCTGCCTGAACAGAAAGTGCTTCACGAAAAAGAGTGTAATTTTCTCTTGCCCCGGCAATCTCTGCCAGTAATCGATCAATAGTATGAGGCAGGGTCTGCTTGAGTCCGAGCAATGATTTTTCTGCAGCAACGAGGCGTTTTTCTGCAGCGGCTAATTTACTGTCCTGACGTGTAGACTGCCAGAGAGGAACGGTCATGGCCACCGTGGCCGAAAGGAAATCCGGGCGGTCTACCCGCTGTCCATAAGCGAGTCGCAGATCAAAATCCGGCATATAGGCTTTTTTCGCAAGCTGCACGTCTATTCTGGCCCGATCTATTGCCACCATTCTTGCCAGAATCAAGGGGTTGTACTGTAATGCAACTTCAGTCAACACGGCTCGGCCCGGAATCTCTTTTGGATCTTCTACTGCTTCAGGACCCATGTCATCAAAATAACCGACCCTGTTCAGAATACTGGCGAGTTGAGCACGGGCAGCCTGTTCACGACTTTCCAGGTTGACGCCTTCATCTATAAGCTCAGAGTGTTGTACCTGTCCAGCCAGAACGTCCTGTTGCAGACCTTCACCTGTCCCATATCTGGTTTCAGCAACTCGCAGCACCTGAGTGACTATGGTTTTTAGATTCTCATTCACCTCAATGCCCTTGCCTAAAAAACCAAGATCATACCAGGCTCCTGCCAGTTTTTTTGCTATTTCAAGACGTTTACCATGTACCAGATACTCAGCCTCCAGAGCTTTTAGTTCACTCGACTGCTGACGAAGATCCAGGGTGCCGAACCAGGGAAACTTCTGGGAAGCAAATAATTGCTTCTGAGTCATCGGTTCCTGATCCAGGTCGAAAGTATCTTCAGGAACGTTAAGCAGACCGATTCCGACCACCGGATCCTGCAGCGAGCCTGCAAAGGGTGCCTCAGCGCGAAGAGCATTGGCGGTTTCCTCCATGCTGAGGAGGTCCTGGTTGTTATGGTATGCCTCTTCTACAAGATGGTTGAGGTCCGAGGTACCAGAGGCTGCACGAACAATTGAAAGCGAAGCTGCCACCACCCCACAAGAGAGCAGGAGCCATCGGAAAAAATTCCGGAAAAACATTCTGTATTCCACCCTGACTACCACGTGTCCATGCAGGGAATACATCTGTCGAATTGGGATCATTTTCATTTTCCTCAATCACTCCAGCAGGATAATTTGCCGGAAAATAGGATAGCAATGAGTGTTTGACCTGAGAATCAAACCTGAAATCACAGGTTGTATCGAGACAGAAACTAAATAGTTTCGGTCGGTGATACACTCTTCCAAGACCGCAGACTACCTTCAGTCAATCTCTTCTGCGGACGGTTTCAGAAGATAAAAATCTGCAAGGGTATCAAATGAGGAGCGAACAATGTCGGATGTATACAGGAGGGGAAAAAAAATGTGGCGGTGACAGGCCGGAATGATGAAGACCACGTCTTATCGGAGATGTCGACTGGGAAAGGAACGGATTTTGAACCATTCCGAAATACAATTCTGATGTGACGGTCGACGAGAGGGCGACATCTTTGGGTATAAGTGAGCCTTTGCAGGTTTCAGGTTGACAGCAAGCTTGCTCTTCGAGCTGATCACTTCCCGCCCCTGTACTCCATAGCCTGTTCGTATGCAAACACCTGCATTTTTCCATATCCATGGTTCCACTCATCTGCTCCTCATGACAAGAATGCTCGATCATCTGCGCGGAACTGATGTCAGCAGCCAGGAACATGAATAAGAAAGCAATGATAAAAGAAAAAAGTATTCGCATAGTCTCACCTTGTGCAGGTATAATATAACAATTACCACAATGTGGCAATGGTGCTCATAATATTTTTAAAGGAGAGACTGGCATGAATCCCAAAAACACCTGCATTCCCGGTACCGGTGGCTGACCCCCTAAAGATAAGACTGATGGTCATCAGTTACAAAGAATAATTTCCGGCACCAATTCGAAAAACTCCCCCGACGGCGCTGCTATTTCTGCTGAGGATACTGAGCGAATTCGTCGTGCTATTAAAGAGAAATACCTCGCCGTTTCGTCAACCGCCGAAGGCTATTTTACATATCCTGTGGGCAAGAAAGGGGCTTCTCTTCTTGGCTATTCCAAAGAATTTCTTCATGCGGTTCCGGATGAGCTGATGAGCTCTTTTTGCGGTGTTGGAAATCCTTTTACAATAAGCCGGATTGAAAAAGGCAGTTTCGTTCTGGATGTTGGATGTGGAGCCGGATTCGATCTTTTTGTGGCTTCGAAGCTTGTTGGGGAAAACGGCAAAGTCTGCGGAGTTGATCTTACAGAGGAGATGGTCGCCAGAGCCCGGAAGAATCTGGCTGCCATGCAAGTCGAAAACGCGGACATACATCTGATTTCTTCAGAACAGTTGCCTTTTTCAGATGACTCCTTAGATGTGGTCATTTCCAACGGGGTTATCAACCTCTCCCCGAACAAGCCGCAGTTCTTTGCAGAGATCCTCAGGGTTTTAAAACCTCGAGGAAGATTGCAGTTTGCCGATATTATCCTTGAAAAAGCACTACCTCCTCATCTCGCATCAAGTGTTGAGTCCTGGTCACAATGAATAGGTGGTGCGATCCCAGGTGGGGATCAACTGCGTTTAATGACTGACGCCGGTTTTGAGGACGTTATGCAACATGGTACAACGCCGATAAAAACCTCGGAATATACTATTGGAGCGCTTTTTACTGGAGTTAAAGGATAGCAATCATGGAACCAATGGTTATTATTGGTTTAAACAACAAACTATCCCACTAATCCCCATTAATTCTGGAGAAAAAATGGAAAAATTGAAAATTACAGGAATGAGTTGTCAGCATTGCGTGGGCTCTGTGAAAAAAGCGCTTGAAGATATTCCCGGTATCTCACAGGTTGCCGTGAATCTGGACGAAGGAGAAGCTACGTTCAACAATGAGAGCGTTGACCGCAAAGAGATCAGGACAGCTATCAGCAAGATCGGTTTTGAGCCAGGAGAATGATTTGCCCGCCTCTGCACCATATCCACCAACGAGAACACTTTCATGGTGCTCTGTTCTGTTATGATTGTCAGTAACAAAACGGTATGACACCGTCACTCTCAATAAAAGAATGACCGACATATTTTATCCGGTGAATTACTGGATCTCAAGCTGCTGACGACCTGAAAACCACAGCGTATCGTCTTCTGTTACAAAAGCTACATTTCCTCGATATTATTTGGTATAGTCCGTGCCTGAAGTAATGAAGTGATACTTGTATTGACGAGTTAGGGAAAAAGGACCATTTCAGGACGAAAACGAAGTAGATTACAAATTAATCGAGGCTTTACAATGGACCCTTATAACGAGGCGCACCTGTTTGTCGCAGCAATCAGAATTCTTCAATATCAGAGAGGGGGAGCACCACCGGTCGAGGATGTCTGCACGATGCTCGACATCTCCGTGGAATCGGGACTGGCTGCCTGCCGAAAGTTAAAAAAATTCGGTATCCTGGACCTGCTAGAGGATCCTTTTTCCATCAGGCTTTCTGTCACTCATCATCTCGAGATCGAAAACCTGCCCCGTGAAAGAAAAGAGGAGGGCGGACTGAACAGGGATATCGAGGAGTTCATGGCCAAGAAAAAGAACATGGACAAGAAGGTCGAAGACATTCAGGCCGCTCTGAATAAGAAAAAGCAGGATCTGTTCAGGGATGTTGAAGAAAAGATGAAAAGGAAGATGGAGGAGATAAACAAGAAAGAGTAATGGAATACTGCGTCGGATCGACTATGGAGATCCAGAATTGACTATAACCCCCAACCGAAACCTCCGATAAGCCCTAACACAAAACCCTTGCCTTAATCAGAAGAACAGGATAGGCTTTTGTCCTACCGAGCTCCCGATTGAAGTTGGCTAAGAAATTTTCAAGTCAACTCTGAAAAGCAAGCTGTTCTGACCGATAAAAAGACACTGCAGTACTCTTCGGGTTCTGCCCGAACAAAGAATGGCCGTGCCTCGAATCCTTCTTGGCCGATCTTCATGATGGTCGACAGAAGGCTCGACCAGATATCGTTTTTCTGAACAATATCAACTCAGGAGGAGATCATGAACAGTATCAGATTTTTACTGGCAAGTATTTTGTTGATAGCCGTTATCGGAGGCTGTGCCTCGGTAAAAGAAACCAGAAAAAAAGCGGTGATCCTGCCGCCCGGCACTCTTAATGCTACAGAGGTTACGGCGCTGTTCTCCGGGAAAACCGTTCGCTCGGTGCTCGACAAGAACGGTCGGATCAGCCTGACTTACTACAACCCCGGCGGTGAAATAGTACAAACCCGCGAAGGTCGGAAACGCAGCGGCATTTGGTGGGTCCGAAAGGATGGGCGAATCTGCCTACAGTTCGAGGGAGCTAAGAGCCGCTGCCGTATCATAACCAAGGAGGGGCCAGTTTATCGCAAGTACATCGTTAAACGTGATGGCAATCACCGGCGAATCATTACCTATACATCGTTTACAGATGGTAACCTTATAGAATAATGACAAATATTGATATCTGACAGGCAGTGACCCCTTAAAAACCCTGAGGGGCGGCTTTAATTTGTCGTCAGTTGATCAGCCAGGGCTTTAATCTCTTCGTCGGCATCGTTACGTGCCTCTTCAAGAAAGGCCTGGGCGGCATCATCGTTTCTTCTTTTGCCCAGGGCACGTACGGCTGTTTTGCGAATTTCCGGGTCTGATTCCGACTGGAGTACTTGCCCAAGAATTTCTGTCGACTGTTCATTTTGTATCGAACCGATTCCATCAACCAGAAGCTGTCGCAACTCTTTATCCTCATTACCAAGGTAAGCCGCCATAGCCATTACGGAAGCAGGGCCACCTATTTTCACAAGATTTGCGATAGCTTTTTGTTGGCTGGATCTATTTGTATCCGGATCATCCAGGACCTGATCCAAAAGTATATCTTCCTGATCTTCGCTATCTATCTGCTCCAAAACATTTTCATCGGACTCTTCTATGTTGTCGGGTTGAATAGGTGGTGGTCTCGCCACTATGCTTCGGGCGACTTGAGACGATTTGGAAGACGAGCTCTTACTGAGAACCCACACTTCTGAAATGTGTTTAGGAGCATCCTGGGGTAGCGATTCTAATGCGGGCCGGGAAGCAACCGACAAAGAATGATTAGCAGTTAAACGGCGCAGCCCTTTCTCCAGGGGAAGATCATTGAAGGTAAGGCTTATCAAATCATCAAGCTCTCCATGATAATGAGCCTTATATCCGAATTCTTGCTCTATTCGGCGAAGTACATCGATAAGCGGTGCATTGACGAGCTCAACAGAAAGTAAATTATCCTCAGAGGTGATTTCCACCACCCGTCCACGTCCTCCCGTCTCTGCTGAGACATAATCAGGCAGGCCACCGATAAATAAGCAAAAGAAGGTGACAAAGAGAGATTGAAAAAATTTTTTCCGTGGAACTACCAGAGAAGATACATTCATGATTGTCTGCCATGTTGTGTTATGGAGCCACTATCACATCAATTAGATATTTCCGTTTACCGCAAGGTCCTGCAAAGCTGTTGCTTATTATTAGCTGATAAGCTATTCAGTTGCAATTGAAAGTCAATATCAGCCGACAATCATCCCCCGCTCCGTTTTACGCGTAAACCCCGCCTTTCCAGCTCTGCAATAATCGCATTCCGATGATCGCCTTGAATTTCAATAACTCCTTCCTTCACCGTACCGCCGGATCCGCATCGCCTTTTTAATTCCTTTCCCAATGCCTGCAGATCGGACGGATCAAGGAAAAGTCCCGATACCGTTGTAACCCCCTTCCCTTTGCGTCCCTTAGTCTCTCGGCCTACCCGGACTATTCCATCTCCTGTTTGGACAGATTTGTTTTTTCTGCAGATGCAATCAATGACCGGTTTACAACAGGCCGTGCAGAGCCTGCCATGTTCGGTTGAATAGACGGTTGGGTACGGTTTCTTTTTCAATGTGTTCCTTTTTGCCGTTTTTATCTAACGATTAATATGCAGATCAACGATGATAAGGGTCTCTCAAAAATCTGCAATGGCTGTTGGCAGTCGTCGTCACCATGCAATTTCAATAATAACATAGCCATTTAAAGCCATCTTGCATAATTGTGCAATTGGCTATTTTGGTAGAGCGAGACCGGATGTACTACCCACGAAAATGAACCGTTTTACAGAGCTGCTTACCTCCACTGCCAAGCAGTTCAAGGTATAGAAAAAATGACCGCACAGGTAGTACGGAAACAGTTCAACGAGCTTGATAGTCCTGTTCGAGTTACTCACTTCAGGGTGCGTCGTGAGCAGCTGCTTCCCGGTCCACCTTCTGTACCGTGCGCATATTTATGATATCAGTATCTTACCCCCTCAATTATCATCAATTTAATTTACATTGCACATAAGGCAAAACTGATTATTCTATTGAGAGTTTTAACTATGTATGGGATATGTGACAGCTAGGAATATCCTCACCAAAACGGCTGACGCTGACTCCCCATTGACACCCTTTGAAGTTCCAAAAAAACATCTTAACCGTTTGGTTTGTTATACTGTGATATGGCAGACTGTGGAGCATAAAGCATCCAGAACTATTCACTCTCAGCGGCTTCAATGCTCACGAGTTAGTGGATTATTGTTTTCATCGATAGTCTTTTCATCAACACTGGGGGGAATTATGGCTGTTCAGCTTGAGCTTTTATCAAAAATGCGGTTAGCCCAAGCAAAATGGGCGTACACTACCCGCAGGATAAACAAAAAGCAGGAGTTCCAGCTTCTAACAGGGGAAGTCATCCCCTCGCCGGGTGATCTGTTGTTGGCTCGCGTTGATGAGTTGGGCCAGCACAAGCGTCTGGAGTTGGCCAACAGCCGCCGGGCCTCGCTCTTCGACGGGGATGAAATCGTCGTTGCTTATGGAAACCGCTATGCTCCGGATCAGTTTGAAGGCATTGTTCCCGACCATCTCGGCCCCTGTCGACTGGTCGCTGCCGGAGGCGTTGCAGCACGGCTGTTGAACCGTCATGACCGGATACGGACGGCGACCAGGATTACTCCTTTGGGGCTTCTGGCCGACAAGAATGGCTATCGCATCAATCTCAGCTCCGCAAGGATACCGAAAGCCGATCAGATATTTCCGAGCCCACTGGTGCTGGTGGTCGCCGGGACCTCGATGAATTCAGGAAAAACCACAACGTGCGCGAATCTGGTCAAAGGCTTTGTGAGACAAAACATCAAGGTGGCTGCCGCCAAATTCACCGGTACCGGGGCAGGTGCGGACTACCGCCTTCTTGTCGATGCCGGAGCCGACCCTGTATTCGACTTCATTGATGCCGGCTACGTTTCTACCTATCGGGTCAACCGGGATGCCCTGCTTGATATCGCCATGACTCTCGGCACGGAAATGTGCACATCCCAGCCGGATATTATCGTTGTTGAGATCGCAGATGGATTGTTGCAGCGTGAGACCTCCTACCTGTTTGGCACTCCCGCATTTACCAACTGGGTGGATGGAGTGATATTTGCTGCAGGTGATGCTCTTGGGGCACAAGCCGGGATAACATGGCTGCAGGCTCGCCAGTTGCCGGTCTTTGCCATCACCGGCATTTTGACATCTTCTCCCCTGGCACAAAGAGAAGCAGAAGACGTATGTGGTTTACCAGTGTATCATACCGGTTCACTGGCCCGGACCAATGTCTCGAAATATATCTTCAACTGTTTACAATTCAGAAAACAGCAGCGATTGAAAACCATACAAGGAGCCGCAGAAATAACCGAGGCAGCATGATGGTTACACTCCCCACTATCTTTGCCGGGACCAGGCGGGTGTTACTCATTCGATTAATACTTAATGGCTTCATGCAGGCAACCTTGATAATTTGCTCAATGCTGCTGGTGAGACATGCATTTAATGTGCTCTTCAATCCGGAGTTCAACGATGCGGAAATCCACCTCTTCGACCTCGGAGAAGTCTGGCAAATTGCACTCTTTGCAGCCGGCCTGCTTGGCAGTACAGGCTTGACTGCCTGGTTGAGGTTTATCGAACGGGTCGACGCCGAACGATTAGGGCAGGAATATATCTATCGGGTACGATTGGCTATTTTCGACCGTATGAGCTTCTTTTCTCCCAGATTTCTCAGCAATCGCAGTACCGGAACCTCAATGCTTCGGTTTGTCGGTGATTTGTCTGCAATCCGCCGCTGGGTCTGCCTGGGGTTGGCCAGAGTCGTTGTATCGACAATTGTCGCGGTAATCTCAATCAGTGTGCTCGCTTATCTGGATACATATCTGGCCATCTGTTCAACGCTCATTTTATTGCTTGGCCTGGCATGGAATATCAAACTTGGCCCGCGGATGCACAAAATACTTGTGGAGTCACGCCAGATTCGAGGTCGACTGGCCGGCAACATCAACGAAAAGATCCGTTCCTTTGCCGTTATCCAGGCATTCAATCGGCAAAAAAAAGAACGAAGGCTGTTTGGTAAACAAAGCCGACAACTGCGTGAGGTAATGATCAATCGTGCACGTGCATCGGCCCGAATGCGTGTCGTCAATGAGTATGCAGCCGCGCTCTCAATGGGCGCCATCCTCTCTATCGGTTCTCTGGAGGTTTTTCGCAACGTCACCAGCACCGGCAACGTTGCTGCAGCCCTGGCAGTTGTCAGTTTTCTTTCAAATGCATTTCGGGATTTTGGCCGAATCCACGAATATCTGCAGGCTTACCGGGTCTCAAGACAAAAGATTATCGAATTCATGAAAACGAAACGACTTCTCGGCCGATCATCCAAACGCCCTTCCCTGGAAGTCCATACCGGTGCTATTGAACTGCAGAATATCCACCTCGACGGGGTACTGGAAGATATCTCTGCATCGGTTTCCGGAGGAACACGACTTGCCGTTGTCGGCGACAACGGTGCAGGAAAATCGACTCTCTTACAGATAATTGCGCGCCTGGTCGACCCAAGTAGAGGAAAAATCCTGATCGACGGCCAGGATATCGGCCAGTGCAATCTCGCGTCTGTGCGAGAAGCGATCGGGATCGTGAGTCCGGACCTTCCCTTGCTCAAAGGGTCGATACGGAAAAATCTGCGCTACCGACAACCTGATGCCCCGGTCGAAGAGATAGAGCGTGTGAAACAGCTTTGTAAAATTGAAGATCTGTTACAGCACCTGTCAAAAGGGGAGGACTTTCGCATACGAGAAGGTGGTGGCAACCTTTCTCTGGGACAGCGACATAAACTGACAATTGCCAGAGCTCTTCTGGGGCAGCCTGCCATCCTGATTCTGGACGAAATAGATGCCAACCTTGATCAGCAAACCGCTCAGGTATTACAACAGGTTATTTGTGATTTTCCAGGGACGGTACTCATGGTGAGCCGGTCAGAGGAACGCCTCGCCTTAGCCGACATCTGCTGGAGACTTGAGAAAGGTAAACTAATCGCTGTCGAGACCCAAGATAAACGAGCTCTCAATCAATTTATTCCTGGCAATGACTTACCTGTCAATTTAATCCACCGAGGAGTGCACCCATGACTGATACCCTATACCCAGGAAAGATCTATCATCGGACCATCGACGGCATGTCACAGATGAACTACATTGTTTACGTGCCCAGTGAGCGACGGGATGAATCGAGGATCATGTATACAATCCATGGGATTTCACGGAACGCCCAAGAGCACATTGAAGGCTTTATCCCTCAGGCGGAGCGATACGGGGCAGTGGTCATTGCCCCCCTGTTTCCCAAAAACAACTTCCCCCGCTATCAGCAAATGGGAACTTCGGTTACCTTGGAAAGAGCCGACATGGCTTTCAACCATGTGCTGCAAGATGCCCACGAATGGCTGAAAATACCGCCGGCCCCAATGCATATATTCGGTTTTTCGGGAGGTGGCCAGTTTGTCCATCGTTATGCCATGTTCTACCCGAAAAGAATTGCCAGAATGGTTCTTGCCGCACCGGGATGGTTTACTTTTCCCGATCCTGAGAGAAAATTTCCTTATGGTATCAAATCCACCCGGAACTGGCCAAATCTAGCATTTGCCATGGAGAAATTTCTTCAAATACCAACTCTGGTACTGGTTGGGGAGAGGGATGATTTACGGGACAGCGAACTCAATAAAGCGCGGGCTATTGACTGTTTCCAGGGGCTGAACAGAATTGAAAGAGCAGAGCACTGGACAGCGGCTGCTCGTTCACTCGGGCGTGCTTATGATATTTCTACCGATTTTCGTCTGGAACTGGTGCCTAATGCCAGCCATGCCTACGAGAGCTATCTGTCACACCCGCCTTTTACCGAGAAGATATTCGATTTTCTGTTTACAGACAGGACCTGAAATCCGGAGGATTTAACTGCCATTTTATTTTTTTGGTAGGAGAATCAGAATTGTTTCCCCGCCATGAACCTTCTATATTTAACACTTTTTTGGTGGTGTCCGTTTTTTTTAACGATATATTTACTGATGGTCTCGCCTTCCCTGACAATAATTCTACACTTTTCCTGTGAGTTCTCAATCTTCAGACACATCCTGTCGTTATCAGTGACCCGCCAGGTTCCCTCATATATTTTCCCGTTTCGCGATATTTCCAAGGAACCATCAGGGCTATAGTAAGTCAAACTTACCCGACCCTTACGAACAGTTTCCGACTCAACTGTTTTATTGGCAAAAAGCATGACACATGTTTCTTTATTCAATTTTTCGAGGGGGGGCGAAGATATTTGCACGTTGTTAAACAATTCACTCCCATCGATGAAACTCTCAAAAGTCAGCTCAAGCTTGTGGTTGCCATTTTGCTTCGGGATATACTGACGGACCAGGCCATCATGGGTTTGTGTTATTATGCGGCACTTCCAGTCTTTACCTGCAATACTGATGCATAAGCGATCCGATGCATTCACTCTCCATCGCCCCGCTTCAAGCCAATTATGTACCCGCCTTTTAAAGGTACCGTCCGTATTGAAATAAAATAAACCTTTCTCGCCTGTTTTAACAAAGAGAGCTTCAGCCGTTTTATTATCAAATAATTTACTGATTTCCATTGTGGTAAGAACATCTTCCGGCACAGGAGACCGGGCCAGCAGAAAGCTCTCTTGCAGCGTTATGGAAAAGAAGAAAACGATAACCATTAAGCGTATAGAGCGGGCTCTTTGTATCATAAGGATCTCCAAACTTGTGTTATTTAAGATCACTGATATATTTTAGTGCCTTGCTGTTGATTTCCTCTGATAAAAACAAGAAAACTGGAGTTACATGGTAAAAATCTATCAAGATTATGATGAAGAACCAGAAGATATATTTCTGCCTTTACCCGAAGAACTCGCATGTGAGTTCTATGCTCTTGAAATGGATGGTTTTACGGCAGATATCGATTTCTTCGGTCCGTTGCTGCCAAGACATGGTACCGTTCTGGAACTGGGATGCGGGACCGGTCGTATCGCCTCAAAATTAGCTGAGCTGTCAGATGGCAATCGATTTATCATGGGGATAGATATATCCATCCCCATGTTGCGGTTGGCCAGACAAAAAGCAGGCCACACTGGCCATCATCCTTTTTACCTTTGCATGGACATGACCCGGCTTGGTTTTAGAAAGAAATTTGACGCCATCCTCATTCCTTACAATACCCTTAATCTGCTTTGTTCAAAAGACAGAATTATAGAATGCCTGCAAGGCTGCAAAAACATCCTGCAGCCCGGGGGCAGACTGCTGGTCCAGGTATTTGTACCTACCGGTGATTTCATACGGCAGAGAAAGACTTTCCAGTTTCAGATGTTCGATCGTCCCGGTAACGGAAAAATCATCAAAGAACAACTTAAGCACTATGAGCCGCAATCACTTTCAATTCAGGTAGAAGAACGGTTCCGGGTCCGACCTATGCAAGAAGGCGAGGCGGACGAGGACTGGAATTCTATCTACTGTATTGCCGCTTTTTCAGCCGACCAATGGTTCTCTTTTTTCAATGAAGTCGGGTTCACACTGACCAGTTTTTATGGCGACTATACCGGAACCCCTTACCAACAATCATCTTCTACGACCCTGCTTGCGAGCCTTACATTGTAATAATTTAAAAAAAAGACTATCTTCTTGACCTAAATCAAAGAAAATCGAACACCGGCTGTGTATTTTCGTCTCAACATCAATTGAGAAAAACGTTTCTTCCCCCTCAATTGAACATTACGATAATAAATTTGCTGTAAAGAAAACAGTATTCTTACCCCGACAAACGGGATGCGTACTCTCAAAAAACACTTCTTGAGATCACAAAGAAGATTTCTGGGGTACGAACAACGAATAAAAAAATTTGTCCTAGGAGGTCAATATGTTTTGTAACCAATGCGAACAAACTGCCAAGGGTACCGGTTGTACAAAGGTTGGAGTATGTGGCAAATCAGATGATGTCGCTGCTCTTCAGGATCTTCTCACATATGCCGTTCAAGGCCTGTCACTGGTAGCAGTGGAAGGAAAAAAAGTTGGTCTCGTCGACAATGAAATAAACCGTTTCACCCTTGAGGCTATTTTTGCCTGCCTCACCAACGTAGATTTTGACCCCCTTCGCTTCCAGAAATGGATCAATAAAACCGTTGAACTGCGCGATGCATTTAAAGCAAAAGTTAAAGCAGCGGGGGGCAACGTTGAATTTTCCGCACCAACCGCAACATTTTCCCCAGCCGCGACTCTTGAAGCTCTCGTTAGTCAGGGCCAGGATCTCGACTTCATGAATAAGCTTGACGACAATGAAGACCTCCGTTCGCTGAAGCAGATCACCGTCTATGGCCTCCGGGGACTTGCTGCATACGGAGATCATGCCGCAATTCTCGGACAGGAAGACGACGCTATTTATGACTATGTTCATGAAACCCTGGCAGAACTCACCAGGAGTGGTCAAGGTCTTGAACAATTGGTTGCGTTGGTACTGAAATGTGGTGAAGTGAATCTCAAAGCCATGGAACTGCTCGATGCAGGAAATACCGGTGCCTACGGTCATCCAGTCCCCACGGAAGTACCTCTTGGAGCAAAAGCGGGAAAAGCGATCCTGGTGACAGGTCATGACCTCAAAGATTTGGAATTATTGCTCAAGCAGACCGAAGGCAAAGGTATCAACATCTACACCCATGGTGAAATGCTTCCCTGTCACGCCTATCCTGAGCTGAAAAAATACAGCCATTTCTATGGCCACTACGGAACCGCCTGGCAGAATCAGGCAAAAGAATTTCCAGAATTTCCAGGTGCAATCCTCTTTACCACTAACTGCATTCAAAAACCTGCCGACAGCTACAAGGACAAAGTGTTTACTACCGGCCTGGTTGGGTGGCCGGGCCTCGTTCATATCGGCGAAGACAAAGACTTCACGCCGGTAATTGATCGGGCTCTCGCACTCCCGGGATTCCCGGCAGATACAGATAAAGGCAGTGTTCTGTCAGGCTTTGCCCGCAATACGGTTCTTGGTGTTGCCGACAAGGTGATCGAAGCTGTCAAGAGCAAGGCAATTCGTCATTTCTTCCTTGTCGGTGGTTGTGATGGTGCCAAACCCGGCCGAAACTACTACACTGAATTTGTTGAAAAGGTCCCGGAAGACTGTATGATTCTGACCCTTGCCTGCGGTAAATTCCGTTTCTTCGACAAGAAGCTCGGTGACATAGGTGGCATCCCACGGCTTCTCGATGTCGGTCAGTGCAATGATGCCTATTCCGCGATCCAGATTGCGGTGGCACTGGCTGGAGCATTTGAGTGCGGTGTCAATGACCTGCCGCTCTCCCTCGTGCTTTCCTGGTACGAGCAGAAAGCTGTGGTTATTTTGCTGACCCTTTTCAGCCTCGGTATAAAAGATATCCGTCTCGGACCCTCCCTGCCGGCTTTTATTTCACCAAATGTCCTGAACGTTCTGGTGGAAAACTTTGAGTGCAAGCCAATTGCCGCAACACCTGAAGAAGATCTGGCAACCATACTTGGCTAACCCGGGTGAACTGGCAAATAAGCCAGGACTCTTTTTAGTACCCCCCTTGAAGGGTGTAAGTGCCTTGGAGGTATTACAAGTTGATAATGTCAATACACTCTGTTAATTTCTTGTTTATTGCGGCAGAAAATATGGAGTAAGGCACTAATATTCTGATTCTTTGATGAAATGAGGTGTGGTATCGCGATCGATACCACACCTTTTTTTATGTCTTGCAAAAACTCATCGTCTCGGTTTTTTCTTAAAAAGAAACAATATTTCATTTTTATTTGTGTAATTTGACTCAAATCAAAGATTTATAGGCTTGCTGTGCTAATATTGTCACATAAAGACGGATGGTAGCCATACACAAAAAGATAACGGAACAATTCCTGAAAGAGCGTCAGTTCAATACAAGCTCAATAATCACCAAACAAGAGGAAACATATGAAAGCTGTAAGAAATATTATTCAAATTGACGAAGAGTTATGTGACGGTTGTGGACAGTGTGTACCTGATTGCGCCGAAGGTTCTTTAAAAATAATAGACGGCAAAGCCAAACTGGTGGCCGACAAACTCTGCGATGGCTTGGGAGCCTGCCTTGGTTCCTGTCCAACCGGTGCGTTAAAGGTCATCAAACGGGAAGCTGATGAATTTGATGAAGAAGCGGTTGAGGCATATCTCGAGGAAGAAAAGAAAAAAGCAGCCGAAAAAAAACCGGCGACAATGGATTGCGGATGCGCCTCAACACATATCCAATCATTTAAACCAGCGCAATCAGCTGGCACTTCGCCCTGCCAGAGTGCCAATATGCCAAAAGAGATCCCTGCCGCCAAGACAGGTGACTCAGCACTGACACATTGGCCGGTTCAGATTCGTCTCATTCCTGCCCATGCACCATTTCTGCAAAATGCAGATCTGCTGGTCGCTGCAGACTGCACGGCAGTGGCGGTTCGAAATTTTCAGGAAAAATACATGGAAGGTAAAACCGTAATGATGGGCTGTCCCAAATTTGATGATGCCGAAAGTTATGTCCAGAGATTTGCCGAAATTATCAATACCTGCAATCTGAAAAGCCTAACTGTCCTGATAATGGAAGTGCCCTGCTGTTCAGCAATGAGCGTCATCGTTCAAAAAGCGATCGAAAGATCGGGAAAATCAGTACCAGTTGAGCAGATAACAATCTCCACCAGGGGGGAAGAACTGGCAAGAAAAATCTGGTAACATGCTGAAAGCGCTCTTTGCCTGTCGTTTTACCTGGCAAAGGGCGCTAGACACAATGTTCACCAGAGGTGCCCGCAGGAGATAAGCGTAGACTTCAAATGCCCTTGGGGTGCAGCAAGGTGGAGTTTTTTTCCGCAATGTTTTTGCCAGCATACATAGTCCACTATGGGAACTGCCAAAAACTTTAAACCTGACACCGCCTGAACTGATGAAAAATGCGCGCTAATTTGCCCAGTTAAGATGGATACCCGTCGTCGACTCTGATATTCGTGCACCTAATGGATGTAATAACTGAAAGAACGGACGGCCAAAATAGAAAAGTTCTTCACGCAGCTTCAGTTGAAAATCAGCAATGACTCTTGTCCGGAAGCGCAGATCATTGCGTACCAGTTTTTCCAGCTCATTTTTCCTCTTGTCAGTCAATCGGCTGAGAGTATCCAGGATATCTCCCAGCTCCTCACAGGGACAGATGCGGTCATGTTCTTTTATGACCTGAATCAGAGGATCATCTTTATCAATGCTTTCGAGGATATCGAATCTGCTTAGAGTATCCTCTTCCACCAGCTTAAGGATCTCATCCGTATCCCAGCACTTGAGGGTCCGGCAGGCAACAGGCCTGTATTCGTAAATGGTACACCCCAGTAATTCGTCATGGTAACAGCAATCCCATCGACGCCCTGTACCGACAATTTTTACCAGTTCATTCAAAGTCGGCTGATTTTTTTTCGCAACGGGATTATAGGCTAACTCCCCTTTCCGGATCGTTATCAGACTGCTTATCGGAATCTTTCCGCTTGTAATCAGACCCAGATCCTGAGTGTGTAACGCAGGACCACCTTGTTTGCAACAGTTTCCACACCTTCTGCACGCCGCCTGTCTGGTTGTCATAGAGTTTGCTTGACCTTCTATGGTTTAATAAAGCTAAAACCTCTCGATCTCAGCAACTTATAGACTCCCGATGGATTTCGGCTATTGATCCTCATAAATATTTTTGTCACTTCGTTTTTTTCCACAAGCCTGATTAACCTTGTAAGCAAAATGCCGTTTTGTTCGAGCAACACCACAATTTCGCTTAAGATATTGTCTCGGTCGTCATCTTCGATTCCTACCAGAATCGATCCATCCTCCGCCACCCCAAAGAGCTTTCGGTATGCTGCGGTCAAATCCAGAAGGGAAAACATGCCAATGACGACATCGTCGTCACTGACAACAGGAATCCCTCCGACCTTATCCCTGTCAAATATAATAAGAGCATCGTCTAAGGTTGAATCCAGCCCCAGAGTAGAACAGGAGGTTGTCATCATATCTTCTACCTTGGTTTTTTCAACCTGCTCAAAGGCCAGACTTTTATCCTTTCTCGAAGTAACAGATGAAGGATAGGCGGATCGTAAATCTCTGTCCGTAACGATGCCAATAAGTTTATTGTCCCGGTCGACTACCGGCAAATGTCGAATATGATACTCATTGAGAAGCAGCCGTGCCTCCGGTAGATAGACATCTGTGGATATGGTAATTGGATCCGAAGTCATATACTCTACTATATACATAGTGTCACCATTACCGACATTGCCGGTCCCTTAAATACCCCATATATTGTTTTTTCTCATAAAAAGAATGCATGAAAGACACGTGTCCATTTTGGCAGAGTTAATACTTTTTTTGTTGTGATGAATCACATTGTGACTACATTTCTTCTCTGCGGGGGGCCAACGTATGACCATACCCGGCAAGGAGGTATGACAATTTCCCTTGCTGCGGAGGATAAAAAGTCTAAGTATTGTTCCTTTTCCTCATGGAACGGAACAAGCAGTCATTCTGGAATTATAGCATACCCAATCACTGATAGTCATGGTCCTAAAAAATGGTGCCGATATGCCCGCAGCATGAATGACATCCTACCCAACACATCAGACTCTGCTCAAGTCTTTTGTTGTGAAAAGGATAGGGATTAGCTATGTTTCAGTATCTTACGGATTCTAGTCCTGTTCCAGTTATGAGAAATCAACCTGTTTCAGGGTCAATGGGCTCCCGAACCGGGCACTAACCAAATCATCCCAAAAGGAATATAAACAGGATCTCAATTTTCTTATCATTTTTCGGGAGGAGGGATTGAATTTTATATTCAGAGAACAGTAATGAACTTCATCACATATTTCCAACCCCTTCCTCAATACCAATGCATATAACTCTTTACAAATCGATGTTCTGCCCACGCTGCCAATTAGCAGCCAGATATCTTCGTGAAATCACATTGCATAAGCCAGAAATTCAGATTGAAGAAGTCGATGTTCTGGCCGCTCCGCGACGAAGTTGGAAAGATGGGGTCAGAATGATTCCGGCTCTGAAGATCGACCAACATTTTCTGAGTGCGCTGTTCATCTCCAAAGCCAATATTGCTGAATTCATCGCCAGGCATAAAACCTGATTCCATCCACTTTCATAATAACGTAACCATACCTTGAAGAAATTTCTCAAAAACTCCCTCGGTCTTCTGGATTTTTTCGCTTGGGCCCTGGTCCTCGTCTTTTTTATCGGCAGTTCATTTCTCTTTGGAGGTAATGTCCTGCTGGCCACCGCTGGTGCTGCCGGCGTCATCGTCAATATGCTCTGTATAGGCTTTGCTATCGAAATACTCATAGAATGCCTTAAAAACACGAAGGGTATCGGCACATTAACCGGATTTATAACCAATGGTCCAGAGGCGGTCTGCCTGTTGGTTGGCTTGCTGGTTGGCGATGTAGTTTTTGCCGCCTCAACCCCCCTTGGGTCCAATTTCATGAACCCTCTTCTACTGGTGGCTGCAGCCCTTATCTGTAAACAAGTGACACAAACATTTACCACCAATAGAATATACACAGCCGTTACACTTGCAGGCACCGCCACCTTTGCCGGCTGTTTTTTCCTATTAAACTCCTCCCAATATATTTATTGGATTGCGGTCTGTATCCCCGCAACACTCGTTCTCTTTTTTGTCCGACCAAACGAGGAGCCGGTCCAGGAAGAGGAAGAACATTCCTTCAAACCCTCTCACTGGCTTCTTCCTGCCATTATAGGGTTGACCGTATCGGGCTATTGTCTCGATCCGATAGTTACCTTTGCAGCGACCCATTCCCTTGCCCCGAAAGGAGTGATCGGCTTTTTCGTCTTAGCGACCTTAACCAGCTGGCCGGAATTCAAATCATGTCTGGCGCTGCTCAACAGAGGAAAAGCACTGGCGGCAGTATTAAATATAACTGTTTCAAACATTACCAATATCTGGCTTGCTGCGATAGGCATAGCCACTTATCTGTTTGTACAGTAAGGACACTGAAAAGAGTTAGACTCTCTGGACTGTTCTCTCTGATTCTCCCCGGGAGCCATACATTGCATCTCCCCCAAAAAAGGGGATATTATTATCCAGCAGTAACCTTTTCCTTACAACTGTCAGTGTGTCTTACAAGCCGGTTTAAACTGCTTAGGACAGCCTTTATGGAGGCAATGATAATATCGGTATCGACCCCCGTCCCCCAGCAGACCGCACCACCTGGAGCCTTAATCTCGATGTAAGCGGCAGCCTTTGCACTGGACCCACCATTTAACGCATGTTCATGATAGCTGGTAAGCTTGAAATCTCCTGTGATTTTCTCTTTTAATGCAGAACAAAAGGCGTCCAGAGGCCCATTTCCGGAGGACGAAACGAAAGTTTCTTCGCCATTGACAAGCAGTGTAGCCTCAACATTTGCCTGCGACCCCTGTTCTCCTTTGTTGATATGCCTCTTGACCACATTAAAGGTGTCAAGTTCGTAAGGTTGACATACACTGAGATACTCGTTTTCAAAAGTTCTAAAAATTTCATCGTGCAACAGTTCCCTGCCCTCTCTGTCAGTAACCGCCTGGATAATTTTACCGACCTCAGGCTGCATAGCTTTTGGGAGTTTAAAACCAAAGTCTGTCTCCAGTACATAGGCAACCCCACCTTTCCCGGACTGACTGTTAATGCGAATAATTGATTCATAGGTGCGACCGACATCCGACGGATCGATAGGGAGGTATGGAACAGCCCACACGCCTGTCTCAGTCGCCTCATACTCGTGCATTCCTTTGTTGATCGCATCCTGATGTGAACCGGAAAATGCAGTATAGACAAGTTCACCAGCATAGGGATGTCGCGCGTGGACCGGCAGGCGACAGACCCGTTCGTAGGTATCAATCAGGCTATTGATATCGTTGATATCAAGCCCCGGATTAACCCCCTGCGTGAACATATTGAGAGCCAGAGTCACAATATCAACGTTCCCGGTCCGTTCACCGTTACCAAACAATGTCCCTTCAACCCGCTCTCCCCCGGCCATCAACGCCAACTCAGTTGCGGCAACAGCACATCCCCGGTCGTTATGAGTATGAAGACTTATGATAGCCGATTGTCTGTGGGACATGTTTCGGCAGAACCACTCTATCTGATCTGCATAAATGTTTGGACTCGACAATTCCACTGTAGCGGGGAGATTGATAATGATTTTATTTTCCGGCGTCGGCTGGAGAACGTCCATCACCGCTTCACATATCTCCAGAGCAAAGCTCATCTCAGTGCCGGTGAAGCTCTCGGGCGAATATTCATACCTGAAAATAGTCTGCGGATATTTTTTCGCCTCCTCTTTGAGCTGAGTGGCGCCTTCAACGGCAAGCTCCACAATCTCTTTTCGGCTCATCTTGAAAACTGTTTTCCGTTGCAGGGTCGACGTTGAATTATACAGATGCACTACTGCTTCTTTTGCACCCTTCAATGACTCAAAGGTTTTGCGTATCAAATGCCCTCGTGCCTGTGTCAATACTTGTATCAATACCCCTTCCGGGATGAGATTTTTTTCAATGAGCTGGCGGGTAAAATCATATTCCACCTGGGAGGCCGAGGGAAATCCTACTTCTATCTCTTTAAAACCAAGCTGAATGAGCAGAGCAAACATCTCCAACTTCTTTTCAAGACTCATCGGCTGAATCAAAGCTTGATTGCCGTCACGAAGATCTACGCTGCACCAGATGGGAGCTTTTTCTATTTTCTTTTCCGGCCATGTTCGATCCGGCAAATTAACCGGCGGATACGGGCGATATTTTTTAACTAATTCCGGATTCATATTTTCACCTCAATAAGTTGCGTTCGATATGAGCAAAAAAAAAGGCCACGGTTTTTCAACCGTGGCCTTTAAAGGGTCTTGAGTTTCTATACCAACAAACTACAACTCCTCCTCAGCCACGGGGTCAGGCACCAGACATTCTAGTAGTAGAGAGAGTAGCGAGTTTAATAAGCTCATGTTTTTGTATTTAAAGAATATTAATCTAATGTTGTCTTAAAGGCAGAGTACTCATCTTCTAGTAAAGTTGTCAAGGTGGTTTTCTTTATCAACATAAAACAATTTATTCTTCAGGCAGATAAACAGGGTGTACTTCCATGTATTTCTTGTCAGCCATTCCCTGAAGACCCTTTGCCGGTTGACAGATACCGAGTTGACAGATATATTTTCTTTTCGTTTGAAATTCATTGGTTTTTCAATATGTTCTTCGATACCAATGAAAGTTTCTCAATTATTATAAGGGAATACATTGATGGGGAAAATTACTGGATCCCAGGCTGTCGTGAAGTGTCTTCAGGAAGAAGGCGTGAAAACAATATTTGGATATCCCGGAGGTGCCGTCATTGGCCTGTACGACGCCCTGATGGATGCTGATATTGTAAATGTTCTAGTCCGACACGAACAGGGGGCTGTTCACGCGGCAGATGGGCTTGCCAGAGTAACCGGTCAAGTCGGAGTTGCGCTTCTCACGTCCGGTCCAGGTGCAACAAACGGGGTAACCGGCATTGCTACCGCCTATATGGATTCCATCCCTCTTGTTGTTTTAACCGGCCAGGTACCCCGTCCTCTCATCGGCAACGACGCGTTTCAGGAAGTAGATATTGTTGGTATAACAAGGCCATGCACGAAACACAATTATCTTGTGAGTAAACTGGAAGATTTAGTTCCAACCTTGCGAGAAGCTTTTCACATTGCCCGCACCGGTCGTCCAGGCCCGGTGCTCGTTGATCTGCCAAAGGATATTTTAGCCAGCCTGCTGACCTATCCGGAACTAAAGGGGATCAACATGTTGAGCTATCAGCCGACATACAAACCGCATCCGGTACAGATTGAAAGGGCCTGCAAAAAAATCATAAAAGCAAAGAAACCAGTGCTCTATGTTGGTGGGGGAGTTATTTTATCCGACTCCTCCAAGGAACTGACAGAGCTGGCTATAAAGCTCAACATACCGGTAACCATGACCCTTATGGGGCTTGGTGCTTTTCCCGGAACCAGCGATCTTTCAATGGGTATGCTTGGAATGCACGGCACCTATACTGCGAACATGGCTGTTGCAGAATGTGATCTATTAATTGCCGTCGGCGCCAGGTTTGATGACAGAGTGACCGGAAAACTTGAAGAGTTCGCCAGTCAGGCAGAAATTATCCATATAGACATCGACCCCACCTCTATTAGTAAAAACGTTAAGGTCCATATTCCCATCGTTGCCGATTGTAAAAATGCTCTTTCCGCAATAAATGAGTGGTTTAACACTAAAGCTAATGTCAACATTGAAGATGAGGCCGAACGACATATTCCGTGGTTTAATCTGATCCGTGAATGGACGACGAAACATCCTCTGTCCTACAAAGAGAACAATGACATAATCAAGCCCCAGTTCGTCATCGAAACGCTACATGAACTTACCGGTGGCAAAGCAATTATAACCACAGAGGTTGGGCAGAACCAGATGTGGGCATCCCAGTTCTATAAGTTTGACTATCCTCGGCATTTTGTCACCTCCGGGGGGCTTGGCACCATGGGCTTTGGCCTGCCTGCGGCTATTGGCGCCCAGATGGCCTTTCCGGACAAAACCGTTATCGACATCGCCGGAGATGGTTCTATCCAGATGAATATCCAGGAATTGGCGACGGCCAAACAGTATAATTGTCCGGTCAAGATTGCAATTTTAAACAACAGCTATCTCGGTATGGTACGCCAGTGGCAGGAACTGTTCTATGACAAGAGGTACGCTTCCACCACCATGGATGTAACACCTGACTTTGTCGACCTTGCCAGAGCTTACGGTGCAGTCGGTCTCAGAGCCACCACAAGAGATGAAGTGGTACCGGTTATTCAAGAGGCCTTAACGACTGACAATATTGTCGTTATGGATTTTAAGATTGAAAAGGAAGAAGGTGTGTACCCCATGGTACCTGCCGGAAAAGCGAACACAGAAATGCTGCTTGTTTAATTATGGCAAAGTCTGACTTTATTTTACACTCGGGATCAGGTAGATGAAACATACGATTTCTGTACTTCTTCAAAACAAACCCGGAGTACTCTCCCGGGTAACGGGACTGTTCAGTGGACGCGGTTTTAACATCGAAAGTCTTTGTGTAGCAGAAACACTTGATCCAGGTGTTTCCTGCCTCACTGTTGTCTCAAGAGGCGATGAGCCTGTAATTGAGCAGATAACCAAGCAGCTCCATAAACTGATCGATGTTATCAAAGTCACAGATATAACTGATCAGGAATATGTTGAAAGAGAAATGGTACTGATCCGGATGAAGGCTGAAGCGCATACCCGCGCTGAAGTCTTGCGGGTTATTGACATCTTCCGGGGTAAAGTTGTAGATGTCAGCGCAAAAAGCTACGCGGTGGAACTCACCGGCTCAGCGTCGAAAATTCAAGCGGTCATTGATATCCTGCGCCCGATCGGTATCAAGGAAATTGTTCGAACCGGTACGATCGCCATGTCTCGAGCTAATAAGACCAAATAGTTGCCCTCAGAAGAAAAGGTTATATATTTTTATGCTGACTCCACAGATACCAGTAGCCAAGGAAGGGTATCCTTTCATCGGTTTTGCCGCATTTTGTACTCTCGTACTTGCCCTTCTTGACCTACCTTTTGCGACAATTATTTCATTTATTGCAACAACTTTTGTGCTCTGCTTCTTTAGGGATCCTGAACGATTTGTGCCAGCAAGACAAGACGCCCTCATTTCTCCGGCAGACGGGAAAGTTATTCATGTTGAACATGTGCTTGACAATCCGTTTATTGCAGGAGAGGCCAGGAAGATCTCAATTTTCATGAATGTTTTTAATGTGCATGTCAACAGAATACCCTTTCATGGCACAGTAGAAAAAATACTCTACAAGCCAGGTAAATTCTATGCAGCTGACAGCAACAAAGCTGAACTGGAAAATGAATATTGCGCAACCGTCATATCAACACCAGAAGGAAAAAGTATTGCTTTTGTGCAGATCGCCGGTCTGATTGCCAGGAGAATAGTCTGCTGGCTGGAACCTGGGGACATAGCGACTCGGGGCAGCAGATTCGGACTCATTCGCTTTGGCTCCAGAGTGGATCTCTACCTCCCGCTGGAAACTGATGTCGTCATCAAAGAAGGCGATAAAGTGCGTGCCGGCGAAACGGTTCTTGGCCATCTCCAATGACCAACTGTGACAAAACCTGGCGACCTTGCTCATTTTTCAAACAACCCTAACGACCTTACGTACTTTTGAGAATTATAGGCGGAACGGCAAGAGGCCGAAAATTATTCACGCCACCACTGCATGAACAGTGCATACGCCCAACTTCCGACAGGGCGCGGGAGGCGTTGTTCAACATCCTCGGCAAAAGAGTCGATGATGCCACTGTTCTCGACCTTTTTGCTGGCACCGGTGCATTAGGGCTTGAAGCCTATAGCCGGAATGCCCGCTTTACTGTCTTCATTGACAACCACCCCCTTGCACTAAAACTCATAAGAAAGAACATACTGCACTGTATCGGTGATCATTCCGGGGATCGTGAAATACGAGTCATACAACACGATCTAACCAGAAATATTCCCTATAAAAAACTACCTCAAGAAACACATTCAGGATTCGATGTTATCTTTGCAGACCCACCTTATGCTAAAGACATGTCTATTTCAGTGCTCAAATTTATAAACAATAGTAGCCTTTTACGTCCAAATGGCCTACTAATAGTGGAGGAGAGACATACTATAGATCTGCCGTCTTCCTTGTCATCACTTGAACGAATTGATAGACGGGTTTATGGTGAGGCGGCTTTTTTCTTTTACAGATCCTCAGTTGCTCCGTAGTGCAGCCTGATGAAAAAGCAGTTATCCCTCATTACTTTTACCGAGAGAGTATAATGTCTGACGAGGAAATTAGCGAACCGTCCATCGCAATCTATCCTGGAACCTTTGACCCTATTACAATGGGGCATGTTGATATTATTGACCGCGCACTCAATCTCTTCGATGAGGTTATTGTCGCCGTTGCAGTTAATTCTGCGAAAGATCCTGTTTTTACACTGAAAGAAAGAATCCAGATGATCGAAGATTCGTTTCAGGGAAGACAACGTATCCAGGTGAGATCCGTTTCGGGCCTTCTGGTTGATTATGCCTATCGGCAGAACGCCAAGGCAATTGTTCGTGGAATTCGTGCTGTGTCGGATTTTGATTACGAATTTCAGCTAGCCCTCATGAACCGAAAACTTAAGCGGGAAGTCGAATCCGTATTTCTCATGCCCGGTTTCCGCTGGATTTATATAAGTTCTTCTATCATTAAGGATGCAGCAAGAAACGGGGGTGACGTCAGCGACTTGGTACCGCCCCATGTAAACAAGATGCTGATAGAGAAGTTCTCACAACCCAGGTCATGAAAAAGATACGTAAAAAACAAGACAACAGTCATTCAAGAAGAACATTTTTAACTTTTTTGGGCACACTCGCTTTTCTCTACCCGGTTTTACAGTTCGTCGGGTTTAGAATTCCCAAAAAACCCAATTTCGTGCACATTAATAAACCGGTCACACTATCCGGTTTTGTTGCCACCTCGGACTTTATCCTTTTCGACCGTGAAGATAAATGTTGGGCACTTTCACGTAAATGCACACATCTCGGCTGCAAACTCAATTATCATGAGGACCAGGATATCCTGGAATGCCCCTGTCATCAGAGTCGTTTCAACGTTGAAACGGGAGAGGTGATAAAAGGGCCGGCCAAAAAATCCCTTTCCTTCTTACCGGTTGAAAAAAGACCAGACGATCCATTCTATGTTGTTACTACCTGAGTCTCTTCATCGCAATCTCAGCACCTTCTCCAGGCATTCTTCCGCCTTAAAGGAGATAAAGTGGGGTGCATGGGCTCTGATATCATTTTATATTTCAATGCTCTCAGGTATCATAGTTGGCTTACAGTATGATTATCTAAATCCCTTCTACTCGACCACAGCTATTGATCTGCTGGCCCCTTATGGCCGATTCTTTAGATCAATACACTTTTTTTCCAGTCAATTTTTCTTTTTCTTCTGCTGTTTTCACCTTGTTGCAACATATCATAAAACAATAAAATACAGTAAGATTGAGTGGCTGCGACTGATGACGAGCCTTCCGCTCATCATCTTATTGCTCTTTACAGGGTATGTTCTAAGAGGCGACAATACCGGCACTTCGGCAGGAATAATCGCCGAAAACATTATGCAGGCAATTCCTGTAATAGGACCGTCACTCAATGACATTCTCTTTTCTCTAAGCGAAAGTGGGTTGAGAAAAGTATATATTCACCATGTTATTGCCCTGGACCTTCTTCTGTTGATATTTGCATGGAACCATTTACGCATATACAGAGTCGTCATCCGCGAACACCTGCTTCTCATCGCATCGATCCTGATTTTTTCAGTTTTTATTTCAGCGCCATTTGAACCGGATCGGCTTGGGATAAGTTATATTTCAGGACCATGGTTTTTTCTTGGCCTGCAGGAACTCCTTCGATATTTTCCGCCACTCATTGCCGGCGTTGTTGTGCCGGGACTTTTTGTCGCTGGGCTATTTGCAATTCATCCAGCATATAAATATTCTCGCATAATAATAATTATGATTGGCTTCTCATTATTGTGTTATACATTTTTAACCTGTATCGCCTGGAATCGATAATTTCTCTTTAAACAAAAAGAGAAGGGGTTATCTCTTCTCGAAGAAATAACCCCTTGTTGTACGTACGCACCTGTTGTTTCCTGGTCAGCTATCAAGCTGATAATTACCTTTCAACTCCTTTCGCAGCTCAGCGATTTCATCCTGCAGAGTCTGACGCAGTATTGAAATCTCCTGTTTCAGGTCTTCGGCAAGGATTGTTGTGGGTTCCCCACCGGAAATGTCCCCTTGTATGTTTTCAGATTGCAGTGAATCATCTGATCCGCTGAATTCATCATTATACTTTTCAAAAGCCGGATCATCACTATACTCCTGCAAAAGCTCATCAAAATCTCCCTGGGCAGCTTCCGCGTCTTCGAGTAGGGGGTCTCCGAAAGTTAATTCTGCCTCATTTTTGGCAGCCTGCTCTGCTAACAATTTTTCTTGCCACGTCAAAACTTTACTGGTTTCGGTGAATAGAAGTTCCTGATTAGCATGAAAATTATCCTGCTGCAATTGTGTCAGCGCATTGCAGATTGATTGTAGCAACCCGTATGCCTCGGTGCTGGAATCATAGCGATTCTGATCGATATGCCTGGTGATGGTCGAGAGTAACTGTAAAAATGATCTCTCCAGCGGTTTCTCAACCATATTGTGCTGAAGATGGTCAATTTCCCCCCAGAGACCAAGAATAACTTTATCATCGAGTTCCACCCCAAGGGAGTCAACACAGGTCGTCAAGGCGCCATATTCATCAACCGCATCACCATCTTGGGCTACCGGGTTTACTGAGGTGAGTTCGCTCGCTTCATCGTTCTCCGGTGCATTAATAGCCTGGTCAACAGCAGCTTCGCCTTCGGCTGAGACAATATTTCCGCCTGCAGCCTCTTCAGGTTCACCATGTTCCGCTTCTTCGCTGAACAATTGTTCATCAGCTTCGTCTGCCAGCTCAAAGACAACCTCTTCCTCCTGGAAAGTATCGATTTCGGGAGAAGCGTTCTCTTCTTCAAATGTGGGACCGTCCTCCGCCCCATCCT
Source organism: Desulforhopalus sp. (assembly GCA_049645925.1). Taxonomy (GTDB): domain Bacteria; phylum Desulfobacterota; class Desulfobulbia; order Desulfobulbales; family Desulfocapsaceae; genus Desulforhopalus_A. The sequence goes on along the minus strand of JBARUU010000070.1, from coordinate 63,293 downwards.
CCGGCAAGGTAAAGAGCAATGCATCCTCTTCAGGTTCCTCGACGCCTTCGTCAATATCAAAGAAAGAGTCAAGTTTTTGATGAAGATTCTGATCAACGACTGTATCTGTCTCCTCCTGTCGCACCTCATCTTCATGATTAAAATCTGTGTCCGCACCAAGTACATCTTCTGCCAGACTGTCTTCTGCAGCTTTGTCTGGATCACCTTCATCTACCACAGAGTCGATGCTTTCCTCCGGCTCGGGCTCTGACATAAAAGCGATTGTATCTTCATCTTCATATTCTGTTTCAGAAAGTTCAGCATCCTCCTCGGTACCGAACGCGTCCTCCATGAGCGAAGATGCAGCATCTTCATCTTCAATGAGGGACTGTTCATCCTGCGCCACAAAATCCGAGGGTCCAGAATCAAAAAGAGATGGGGAGTTATCAGAATCATGAGCTTCTCCTTCATCGTTGTCCAGAGCATCAGCCGACGAGGTAGTATCATAATCATTGGCATCATCGTGAGCTTTTAACAGGTGTGATTCAATCTCCTTATCAAAGAATCCTTCCAGAGTGCCAGCGATTTCATCATCCTCAGCCTCGAAAGAGGAGAAATTTTCAACTGTTTCTGAATTATAGATACTGGTTTCATCATTTTCAGCAAGAGCAGGAGCCAGCTCTCCTTCCATCATAGGCAGAGCTTCCTCATCTGAATCATCATCAGCTTCTGTTTCAACGTCAACTCCCTGAAGAACAAGATCCCTATCCAAATTACCAAAGTCCAGCCCTGTCCCTTCAGCATCCTCATCTGGAAATTTCAGATCTAGAGAAAGTTCCTCAGGTTCCTCTGCAGGTGACTCAAAATTTTCTTCAACATCGATTCCTTCCTCGTCTGCTGTCGACTCATCCCTCAGAAAAGCGGGCGCCGGCTCAAACGCGTCCTCTTCATCCTCTGCAACACTCAACGCCGGAGCAAGCCCGGCATCTTTTGACCAGACCTCATCCGTTTCTTCCTCGTCATCAACCTCGACATTTACACCTTGGAGAACAGCTTCACGCAACTCTTCACTGGCCGCAGCACCATCCGTATCTATGGGTTCTTCTACTTCCGGAAACATGTTGTCTGTAAAAAAACTTTCAACATGAGTATCAACAGAACTCTCCAACCCTAATGCCTGCGCCTCTTCTTCTGCCTGAAAACCTTTGAGTTCCTCCTCATGGAGATCGGCAAAAGCAGGGACAATAGCTGCTGAACCCGTTGTTTTTTCATGCTGAGCTGACTCCTTCTCATCCCTGTCAATAGCTTCAGGAGTAATTGTCTTGCCCAGCAAGGCCTTAAAAGAGTTAAATCTCTCGACTGCTGGAAAAAGGATGGCTTTCTCCTCTTCCAGCGTCATCGTTTTTGTCACGATCTCTTCCAGACTTTCATAGAAGAGGTGTAAAATTTTGAAGGCGTCAGCATGGGCATTACTTTTTTTCAATTTAATGTAAGCCCCCAAAGTACCAATACCCTGCAACAGGATAAGTCTCGGCCGACTGTCTGCGAATTTTTTCTCAAGCAGCACTACTTCATGCCGTAAATCATTGAGATCCTGATCGGTTATCTCCCAGTCAATACCAAGAACGATAGCTTTAAGGTTCAGCAGATCATTTTCAGAACCGTTCTCTATATTTGGCATCTGTATATCCGGCTGAGCTGCCTGCGGTTGATCTTCTGTTTCCGGCTGTCGGCCGATATGACGTTTCAGGTTCTCAAACCTTTTGACATCTTCCAGCAATATTTCTTTTTTCTGCTCTTCTGTAAGATCAAATGATGAGACTATTTTTTCAAGATTATGGTACAGAGTAAGAAGCAGTTTTATAGCACTGGGATGAGAATTCGCCTTCTTCTGGTAAATGTACTTGCTTATTTTTTCCAGGGCCTGAACATAGATCAGATTTATTTTTTCTCCAGCCCAGATCTTCTGCAGAGCAACCAGTTCCTCATTGAATTGCATGAGGACCTCATCTGTAATCTCCCAGTCTATCGACAAAATAAGACTTTTTAAGCGACTGATTGGAGACTCATCATCAGTTGAGAATTCAAAAAGGTCCACCGAACCAGTGTAATATGAATCATCATAGTCATCAGTTCCAACAGTTAAATCATCGTCATATTGGTTTTCGGTATACTGTTTCACCACAGCTCTCTCTAGAGTAATTTTTTCTGTATCGAAATCACCGATGAAGAGATGATTTTCTTCAGTGTCGCGGCGACATTGTAGCCGGTTATTGCGCTTGCCTCAAAATGAGGCACCTTAAGTCGACTGTTGAGGTCTTTTTGCAATACCGAAGTTGGTAGGATTGGAATGCCGTGCTCTTTGAGATCAACTTTGTTGTACTGCATAACGAGAGGTATCCTGAAAATACTCTCCTTATATGATTGAAGATTTTCATGCAGTTGGTTTAAAGACCGGATATTTTTTTCCCGTTGTTTCTCCATGGCATCGGCTACGAAAACTATCCCATCCACACCTCTCAGGACAAGTTTTCGGGTTGCATTGTATTTGACCTGGCCCGGCACAGTGTAGAGCTGTATTTTGATATCATACCCTTTGATCTGTCCCATATCAAAGGGAAGAAAATCGAAAAATAACGTTCTGTCACCATGGGTTTTAAGACTAACCATCTCCGAAACTATCTGTTTGCGGTATGTTCGATTAATATACTCAAGATTAGTCGTTTTTCCGCAACGCCCCGGTCCATAATATACTATCTTAACTTGAACAACTTTGTCCTTTAAGTTGATGAAACTCAACGTTCTACTCCCTCTCGATTATCCATTCAAAACGATCAAATCATTGATTGACAACTCCAGGCGCATGGGTCTTCAAGCAGTCTGGATTTAATTTTTATTCCAAATATTCCTTATTTTTTCGATAACATCGACAACATTCAGCCTAAGAAACCCAAGAGAGATATCTCTGCCAAACATGGAAATAAGAAGGAGCTCATCATCGATTTTGCTGAAATGTATATTTGACTCCTGTCCTTTGTGAAACAGCAGCGAGAATTCCTGCTCACCAACGAGCTTGGCCATCGCATCAACAGTTGCAAAATTACCGGCTGCTAATGCAGCAAAGGAATAGACATCATATTTACTTTCCCCGTTATCTTTAGCGGTAATAATATTCCCAGCCATGTCTATTATAATGACACAATCGACACCGAGTTTTATCAGTTTCTCTGACAAAATCCCATCTATCTGCTCGAGTTGCTCTTGACTGACTATCCCATAATTCATGCCACAAACCTCATCGTAAATGTTGATCGCTGGTATCAGCTTTTTTCGAAGGCCAATAAAAAGAAGTAAAAAACCACCTTAAAACGTATGCGAAATAGTATTTTGATAGTACATAATATCGGAACGTAAATGTCAAATTGTTATGAAGTTTGCGTCCTACTTTGTGTTGGCCCTTCGAAAAAAAAAGGCTGTTTTCCTTGTAACACGCAAAAAAAATACAACAAAATATTGCTCTTACCACTATACGCTAGTTTTTTTCCGATATGAAGGTAAATTTTATCTTTTTAGTACCTTGGAAATTCTTTTCGCGTTCAAGGAAACAATTTGGCGTAGTCGCTGCCTTCGCAGAAGAGAATATTATAAAAAGTCCCGGTATATTTCCCGCTTATCGAGGTTAATGCAAATTGATCATGCAGATATGCAGTAAAAGTGTATTTTATTGTATCCTATTGCAACCCATGAACACAGATAGAAGCTTTCCAACTACAGCTTCTTGCTATTTTGCTAAAAATGAGGCGAAGAACTATTGTGAATATTCAAGAAAAAAACCTGCCACAACTATCTCAATCCTGCGAATTTATCGATACGCACTGCCATCTCGACATGACCGCATACAGTAACGACCTCAAAAAGGTGCTGGACGACGCACACAACAACCATATCAAAAGGATTATTACCATTGGCATTGACCTGGCAAGCTCCAGGGATGCTGTCGCTCTTGCGCGAAAACACACACAACTGTCAGCCACAATTGGAATTCACCCGCATGATGTCGATGACCTGGAAAGTCGCGACTACAGTGAACTCGAAAATCTCTATGCCGATCATCCCAGGCAGATAGTCGGTTTTGGTGAAATTGGCCTTGATTACGTGAAGCAATACTCCGATCCCCAGAAACAACGGGAACACTTTAAGAGACAGCTGGATCTAGCCCATGCCCTAAAACTGCCGGTAGTGGTCCACAATAGAGAAGCAGACAACGACACCCTCAAGATCCTCCATGAATCCAGGCCACTCGATTACGGAGGGATTATGCATTGCTTTTCAGGCGATCTCGATTTTGCCTACAAGGTTGTAGATCTTGGCATGTTGATCTCAATTCCTGGAATTGTCACTTTTAAAAATGCGACAGTACTGCACGAAGTTGCCCGAAAGATTCCGCTCTCCTCAATGGTATTGGAGACAGATGGACCCTTCCTGGCCCCTCATCCATACCGGGGCAAGCGGAACGAACCGTCCTATATACTTTTTACTGCTAATAAAATTGCTGAGCTTCGAGAAATTGGAATTGAACAGGTCAGCATACAGACGACAGCCAATGCTGAAAATCTATTTAAATTCAAAAAGATATGATGGCTACCATGATTTCAGAAAATATACGAAAGATAAAAGAAGAGATCGCATGCTCGGCAACGAAGGTCAGCAGGTCCCCCGATGATATAAAACTGGTGGCAGTTTCCAAACGTTTTCCTATAGAAAAAGTAACGGAGGCATTTGCGGCTGGTCAGACAGTTTTCGGGGAAAATTATATTCAGGAGGTTCAGTCGAAAAGGGACCTTGCCCCCTCGTCTGCAATTTTTCATTTCATTGGCCATCTTCAAACGAACAAGGCTAAAATAGCAGCTGCAACATGCAACATGATTGAGACGGTGGATCGATTAAAGCTTGGTAAAACCTTAAACAACCATCTCCAGATTTTAGAAAAAACCATGGATGTTCTGATTCAGGTTAATATCGGCAATGATGCAAACAAGGCTGGAGTGAAAAGCAGTGAAGCAGAAGAGTTACTCGTCAGACTGAACGATTTGCCGCAGCTTCGGGTATGCGGTCTTATGACGATGCCCCCACTCGTGGAGAGTCCGGAACTGTCACGTCCTTATTTTCGTAACCTGAGACTGTTAGCAGAAAAGCTGATGACGAAAGGTCTGTTTTCGTCAATTGAAAAACCTGAATTATCGATGGGAATGTCAAGCGACTTCCATATCGCTATAGAAGAGGGAGCAACTATTGTACGCGTCGGAACCGCGATCTTTGGCAGCAGGGAGCCGACCAAAAGATGAAAACAAGAAGGGGCTGTACAAAGACAGCCCCTCTTTCTCTTGTACTCTCAGAATTATTTTCTCTTTGAAGCCCGCTTGGCAGCCTTCAACGGATTGATTCTGACCTTGATTATATTGATCTCAGGTTTTGCATGAGTTGCAAAATTACAAAGACCTAATCTCCATTTCGCAGCGGGATACAGATAGCTTTTACAATACTGTATACTTTCCTGCTCAACTATCCGCCCACATCCTTCACACTTATCTATGACAGGCTGGAAACGTCCATCACTGTAATTTACTGTCGCCTGATTCTTCATTTATTAATCCTCCAATCAATTACTTACTGGCAATTGAACTGTCCCGCCAGAAAAAACAGTCGCAACGATACAACGACTGACATAGTCAAATATTTAGCAACTTGTTAGTATACCAAGACGACTTACTACAGACAAGCTTTTTTTAAATATCACCCGGTCATTTTTAATTCTAGATCCACTCTGACTGCAGACTCCCTGTTGTCATGCATCAAAATATTGTTCCCGATCGTCTCTCAAAGAAATATCCTGACTCTCGCTACTTATCCATGCTTTCTGGTCGTTTACCGGATTTGGAACTTATTTGGGCAACACATATATGTGTCCGAGCTTGTAATATAAAAATTCATGATATACAATCGATATTATTTGTTGTTTGTGACACATATAAAGAGTTGATGAATTATAAATTACGAGTTCTGTAAAATCGGAGAAGAAAATGCCTGTTTATGTATGGAAGGGGAAAAACTCTTACGGTGAGAAAAGAAAGGGTGAAGTAGAAGCAGTTGACCTGGCAGGCGCACAGGCACAAGTAAAACGCTTAAGAATCTCCAACCCTGTTGTGAAAGAAAAGCCCAAAGATCTGCTGGAGAACGTCGCTTTTTTTAAACCAAAGGTAACGGGCAAAGATATTGTTATTTTTACCAGACAACTTTCAACCATGATCAATGCCGGTTTACCTTTGGTTCAAGGTATCGAAATTCTGGAAAAACAACAAAGTAACCCGACATTTAAAAATGCACTTGGGGAAATCAGGCAAGACGTGGAAGCAGGGTCAACCCTTGCAGACTCAATGCGTAAAAAGCCTAAAATATTCGATAACCTTTTTACGAACATGATAGAGGCTGGTGAGACCGGGGGTATACTCGATACAATCCTTGGACGTCTAGCTACTTTCATGGAAAAATCCATGGCCTTGAAAAAGAAAATAAAAGGCGCAATGACCTACCCGACGATATGCCTTGCAATATCATTACTCATACTAGTGATCATTCTGGTCTTCGTTGTTCCTGTTTTTACGACAATGTTTGAAGACTTTGGCTCATCTCTTCCATTACCGACTCAAATAATTGTAAATATGAGTGATTTTTTTAAGAATAATATTGTTTATATTCTTATTGGTTTCTTCATAATGGTCATGATAGTGAAAAAAATTTATGGGACGGAGAGAGGGCGACTGGCAATAGACAAAGGATTACTGCGCGCACCCGTTGTCGGCATCCTCACTCGTAAAGTGGCCGTTGCTAAATTTACCAGAACACTGAGCACTATGCTGCAGAGTGGTGTACCCATTCTCGAAGCACTCCAAGTTGTTGCCAAAACAGCCGGTAATAAAGTTATTGAAAACGCAGTATTCAGGGTTGGTGATTCTATCGCCGAAGGCCGTCCGATTGCCGAACCGCTAGAGGAAAGCGGTGTCTTCCCCAACATGGTCGTACAGATGATTAATGTTGGGGAATCAGTCGGTGCACTTGATACTATGCTTGAAAAAATTGCAGATTTTTATGATGAAGAAGTCGATCAGGCCGTAGAGAATTTGACTGCGATGATAGAACCCTTCATGATGGTATTTCTTGGAGGCATGATTGGTGCACTTGTTGTTGCAATGTATCTGCCGATTTTTAAAATTGCCTCTGTTGTGTAAGGTGTTGAGTAACGTACAGATTATTTTCTTTTTTTCACAAGGAAAACATTAGGTGAAACAACCTGTTCCTCTCTTATCCGGGGAGTTTATGAGCGATATGTTTCTTTCTTTTAGAGAAAGTTTGACTTTCTGTGTCGAAAGTTTATGATTAAGAAGGGATTCACAACTAAAACAGACAATTAAGGAGGAAACATGACTCTTACCAAGGCAGACTTAGTGCAGCAAGTGTATAAAAATCATGAAGGGTTGACAAAGGCGCAGGCGACTGACTCCGTTGAGGCTTTTCTTCGTATTTCGAAAAATTCTCTCATAAATGGGTCCGATCTTCTTTTAAGCGGTTTCGGTAAATTTAATGTGAAATACAAGAACTCAAGAAGAGGTCGGAACCCGCAGACCGGTGATGAACTGACCCTTGACGCACGTCGTGTTGTTACCTTTAAACCTTCAGGTATACTTCGGGATAAAATCAACGAAAACTGATAAGGTTAGCTGACCCCAACAGTTTCTCTCTTGTTTTGCCTTTCAATGGGGTTTTGAAGAAGTCCTTGTCGGACGAAGCATTATAAATGCACATCTCCTTCCGTTATGTTTTACAATCACCCTGGGTGTGAAGTCTCACACCCAGGGTGATTTGTTTATGCCCGCAAGATAGAGACAGACCAACAAATTTTGGCCTATAGATGGTGAACAATGTTCCTCTCCTGCAAATCGATACCCGTACATTCTATTAATTTCAGCACCGACTGGAACCTTCACCCCTGGGAATTTGGCGCTATTCCCGAAGAATTAGCAAAAAACCTGGCCATGAATGGTGTTATTCATCCACCGCTTGTCATAGCGGACGATGACAAAACGTATACATTAGTGTCAGGAGCGAGACGAATGGAATTTATCAGAAGGTTTGTCGGTGCTTGCCAGATCGACTGTATGGTAATCGACAGCAAAACTCCTCAGAACCTTCTCTTACATCTCATTGTAACTGATCAAAACAGTGCCGGATTGCTCTCTCTTGCAGAAAAAGCAAGGTTCGTTAATATTGCGGCTCGATATTTCACAACAGAAGAAATTGTCCACAACTTTTTTGATACGCTTAAACTGAAGAATTGGCGTACGACCATACCGCTTATGCATAAAATTCTTCAGCAGGATGAAATAGTCATCAAGGATATCCATGCCGGTCGTCTCCAGGATAAAATGGTGTCGGAAATCCTTTCCCTTCCCGAGGAGACTGACCGGCTGGCATTGGTCCAATTTTTTAGACGTCTGGGGATGGGAGATGGCAAACAAAAGAGGTTTTTCAAACTTTTCCGCGATATTGCATTCAGGGAGGGCACATCCATCTCCGAATATATGCAGAGAAAAGAGATTACCGATATCATCGGGCACGAGGAGATGAATATTCCACAAAAAATACAGCATCTTGGGGTCTTACTGCAACACGCCATTGCTCCTTCTTCTTCCCAGGCGGAACAGGCCTTCATTGAGCAGGTAAAAAAACTGCGTCTCCCGGCTAACCATTCAATTTCACACTCGCCCGCCTTTGAAAAAGATGAAGTTACTCTGTCAATTACTTTTAAAGATTTTCAAGAATGTAGCCAGTTTCTTGATGCGAATGAGGAAATAGATAATTTATAAAAAATATTATTGATAGCATACCTGACCGGATATCAAGATATCCTCACCAAGCTTTTTATAAACAGTATTCGTCAGGCGAGGTGCGGCATTGCGGTTTTCAACTGAATATCCCTCATTTAACGACACCCCATGATCTCCCGCAAAAAGCGGAGCGTAAAAAAGCTGCGCGTAATCATAAAGTTTTTCCCGAAGAAATGCACCGTGCAGACGAGCTCCTCCCTCAACAAGCAGTGAACAGATATTTTCCTTGCCGAGCTCCTTTAGAAGCTGATGCAGATCCAAACCGTGTCCCGTGTGCTTAATTCCAATGACTTTTATTCCAAGTTTTTGAAACCGAGCCATTTTGGATTGCGGAGCATCTGCCGAACAAACGACCCAGGTCGGCGCTTTTGATTCAAGACGATACACTTTCGAAGAAAGAGAAGTGGTCAGATCACTATCGAGAATGATCCTGATCGGATCTTTAATCCTGCCACGTGCAAGTCTTGTCGTCAGTGAAGGATTATCAATATCAACTGTTCTTTTGCCAACAAGAATGGCATCTACAGTATTCCGAAGCTTATGCACCTCATGAGCTGACTGTTCGCCTGTAATCCATCCAGGATCACCGGACTGATAATTCAACCTGCCATCCAGACTCACACCAGCCTTCATAATGGTCCAGGGAATCCCCTGGGTAATGTGCTTGATAAAAGGAGAGTTGAGCGCCATACATTCCTGTTCAAGTACACCGCTTATAACCTCTATGCCGTGGCTTTTCAGAAAATCAATACCGCCACCATTTACCAGCGGATTTGGATCAGGCATACCAATAACCACCCTCGACAAACCGTGCTCCAGTATGGCCTGGCTGCATGGTGGTGTTTTGCCGGTATGATTGCAGGGCTCAAGGGTAACATAGATACTTGCACCTAAAACCGATTCCGATGCATTTCGCAGTGCATGTATTTCTGCATGAGGTGACCCGGATTTTTTGTGGTATCCCTGCGCAATTACCTCTCCGTCTTTGACAATGACCGCACCAACACATGGGTTTGGAGATGTGCGTCCAACTCCTTTTTGTGCTTGTTTGAGTGCCAGACGCATAAATTGTTTATCCTGACTTTCCGTCATCTTTTCCTCTGGAATCGAGTAGTGTTTTCAGTTCTTCCATAAATTCGTTAACATCTTTAAACTGCCGATAGACTGAAGCAAATCGAACATACGCCACTTCATCAAGGCGAGGCAACCCTTCCATTACCCATTCCCCAACCACCTCAGAAGGAATTTCTTTTGCTCCGTAATCCTGCAGTTTATGTTCAATCTCGTCTGTAAACTCATCAATCTTATCCCGGCTGACGGTACGTTTCTCACAGGCTTTTTCAAGTCCGGCAATTAGCTTGTGACGATCCCACCCCTCCCTGCGGCCATCTTTTTTAACCAGTACCGGCAACATTACTTCCAGCCGTTCATACGTCGTAAATCTTTGATCACAAGCAAGGCATTCTCTTCTCCGCCTGGTGATCGTCGCGTCTTTATTGAGTCGCGAATCAATAACTCTGTTGTCCAGATGCTCACAATATGGACATTTCATTGAACACCTCCCTTGGAAAGTAACGTACAGCAGATTAATATATCAGTTTCCATCATGAAACCGGACATTTTGCGGTCAACACTTACCTCTGAAATTTAATTTTGTAAACAATGAGGTGTTATGAGGAACCTGTCGTAACAGAACAGAAACAGTATAGCTTTTAATTGTCTCGTTGTATTCAGTATCTTACAGATTTTTAATTTTTAATTCTGAGATTCACCCGTGACGAGACGCCTGTCCTTTAACAGCTACATTACAAGGAGTTCTGAATGAGTATCCGATTAACAGGTTTATTAAGAAATGAACCGTTTCTCTGGCTATCCACATTTAACAATATGGAGACAAGAAACTATCAAAAAACATTAAAGCCGATTTTGCATGAGCAAAATCGGCTTTAATAATGATCGTTATATGGCCAACGTCAGTTTAATCACTGAATTTAGCAAGCCTCCGCTGGTGACGCCCTCCGGAAAATTCAGTTTCAAGCCAGACCGCAACCATCTCCATAGCGTTATCAGCGTCAAGAACCCGTGCACCAAGACAGAGGATATTGGCATTATTATGTTCTCTGCTTAATTTCGCGGTCCGGATATCAAAACAGTTAGCAGCTCTTATCTGCCTGTGCCTGTTGGCGGCAACTGACATGCCAATCCCCGTACCACAAACCAAAATTCCTCGCTGGCAATCTCCTGCGACTATACACGCCACTGCCTTTTCGGCATAATCCGGATAATCTACCGAATCAATAGAAGTACAACCAACATCCATTACCTCACGACCTGCATGAAGTAAACTCGTCTTGATTAATTCTTTCAATTCAAAGCCGCCGTGGTCGGCAGCAAGGACTATTTTCACATTTGCCTCCGATTGGAGTTCATGTATCGCACCTTTTCATTGCTATAACTGCATTCGTTCCTCCGAAACCGAAGGAATTCGATAGAGCAGCACGAATTTTCATTTTCCTGGCAACCTTGGGAACGTAATCCAGATCACACTCTGGACTTGGGTTCTCGAGGTTTGCGGTCGGTGGGGCAATCTGATCGTAGACAGAAAGTGTTGCAAAGACCGCCTCGATGCCTCCTGCAGCTCCAAGCATATGACCTGTCATCGATTTCGTAGAGCTTATAGCAAGTTTTGTCGCATGTTCCTTAAACACCGTTTTGATAGCCTGGGTCTCACACTTATCATTTAACGGAGTAGAGGTACCGTGAGCATTAATATAATCAACGTCCTCGGGTGACAGTTCAGAATCTTCGAGCGCCATGTTCATAGCTCTCACAGCACCCGCACCATCCTCAGGCGGTGCTGCAATATGGTATGCATCACTGCTCAGCCCATAGCCACAAACCTCGGCATATATCTTTGCACCGCGGGCAACGGCATGGTCGTAATCTTCCAGAACGAGCATACCGGCACCTTCTGACATGACAAATCCATCACGATCTGCATCAAAAGGTCTGGATGCTGTACGTGGGTCTTCATTTCTTGTGGATAAGGCTTTCATTGCGGAAAAACCGGCCACTCCAAGACCGCATATGACCGCTTCAGCGCCACCGCCGACAACCATATCACACATTCCATACTTTATGTGTCGATAGGCCTCTCCGACGGCATGTGTCCCCGCTGCACAGGCAGTTGTCAGCGTGAGATTTGGTCCTTTGGAATTAATTGCCATGGATATGTGCCCGGATGGCATATTGGGGATGACCATGGGGATGAAAAAAGGGGTAATTCTCTTTGGTCCCTTTTCAAGACATACACTATGGTATTTTTCGATGGTAGGTAATCCTCCCATACCGCAACCGGTAATCACACCCACCCTGTTGCAATTTTCCTGGGTAACCACAAAACCGCTGTCTTGTACTGCCATCTGAGCGGCAACAAGGCCGTATTGGACAAAAAGATCTAGATGCTTTGATTCTTTTTTCTCAAAAAAATCCTCAGCGCGAAAATCTTTTACTTCAGCAGCAATTTTTACAGCGTAATCACTGGTATCAAAACGAGTTATCAGGTCAATTCCACTGACTCCGGAACAAATATTCTGCCAACTCTTCTTAACACCAGTACCAAGAGGTGTTACCAAGCCTACACCTGTAATCACTACCCTTCGCTTCACAATAATTACTCCTTATATTTATTGTTGCTGTCACACCGTGTAAACGGGGGGTATATAAAAATTGCTGTTTCTCGTTAACTACTAGAAACTATTTGAGCTTTTTAACGTAGTCAATAGCGTCCTGCACGGTGGATATACCCTCTGCATCTTCATCAGGAATCTCAATATCAAATCCCTCTTCCATTGCCATTATCAGCTCAACAAGATCAAGAGAATCAGCCCCAAGATCATCGACAAACGATGCATTTGGTACAACTTTTTCACTCTCAACACTTAATTGCTCAACGATAATATCTATCATTTCCTGTTCGATTGCCATTGCCGTTCTCCCTTCCTTGAAATTAGACACGTTTTTTTTAAATCCGTGTACAATGAGTTTACTATACTAAAATAAAACAACTATCCATTCGCTACATCACATATACATACCACCATTTACATGCAGCGTTTGCCCGGTAATATAACGACCATCCTCGGAGGCTAAATACGAAACCGCACCGGCCACATCCTCGGTTTTTCCAAAGGCGGCAAGCGGAATTTCATGTTTAATCTGCTCCTGAGTTTTTTCCTCCAGTAAATCAGTCATTTCGGTTTCAATATAGCCTGGAGCTACACAGTTAACCGTTATATTCCTGGATGCATACTCCCTGGCCATAGACTTGGTTAATCCTATTAGCCCGGCTTTAGCAGCAGAATAATTTACCTGACCTGGGTTACCGGCTACCCCGGAGACCGAGGATATATTTACAATCCGGCCCCATTTTTTTTTCATCATCGTTCTTGATGCAGCTTTAGCACATAAAAAAGAACCTTTGAGATTCGTGTCTATAACATCATCCCAATCGGTTTCTTTCATTCTTGCCATGAGGCCATCTCGTGTTATTCCGGCGTTGTTCACAAGAATATCAACCGATCCCGCTTCATCAATAATTTTCTTGAATGCGTCCTGGACTGCACCTGTCTCTGCTACATTGAAACCAATGATCTCGGCGCTCCCCCCTGCTTCACGAATAAGGCGTTGGGTCTCTTCAGCTGCCGACGACCTGCTGACATAATTGATATAGACCAAGGCTCCCATGGACGCAAGACGAATACAGATAGCACGGCCAATCCCACGGCTCCCACCTGTTACTACGGCAACTTTTCCACCCAGGCTCATGACTTAGCGACGCTCCTTGATTTTTTTAATCAATTTGGGGATGATTTCGAAAAGGTCACCAACAATCCCAAAATCGGCCACATCAAAAATCGTAGCATTTTCATCCCTGTTGATAGCAACAATAGTTTCTGCTGACTGCATCCCGGCAACGTGTTGAACTGCCCCGGAGATGCCGCAGGCGATATACAGTTTGGGTGCCACAGTTTTCCCGGTCTGGCCCACCTGATGTGGATAAGGAATCCAGCCGGCATCAACCACTGCTCTTGATGCGGATACTTTAGCACCCATCGCATCAGCAAGTTCTCTTATCAACTCAAAGCCTTTCGCATTTTCAAGTCCACGGCCACCAGAGACAAGTACATCAGCCTCCTGAATATTTACCTGACCTGCTTGTGCAATTACGGATTCGAGTACCTCTACCCTGCTCTGTAATTGTTGTTCAATTGGGGTTACTTGAACGATTTCTCCTGTGCGGGAGCCATCAAATTGAAGTTCCTTCATGACCTTAGGACGAACCGTTGCCATCTGAGGTCTCGTTGATTCCGAAACAATGGTGGCCATAATGTTGCCACCAAACGCAGGACGGGTCTGCAGAAGCGCTCCGTCCTCTTCACGAATTTCCAATTTGGTGCAGTCGGCGGTAAGACCAGCATCTAAAATCGTTGCGACACCAGGTATAAAAGACCTGCCAATGGCTGTAGCTCCAGCAAGCACTATTTCCGGTTTGTATTCCCTAATCAGGGCTGCAGTTACTTCACTATAACAATCATCCCTGAACTCTCGCAGGGCTTGATGATCTGCAATATAGACTACATCCGCACCGTGCCCGACAAGTAACTGAGCAGTGTCGCCGGTCTCATAACCAAGGAGTAAGGCACTGAGTTGGACCCCGCGCTTGTCAGCCAGTTCCCTGCCAACACCTAACAGTTCAACAGAGACCGGCGCCAGTTCACCTCGTCTGTATTCACAAAAAACCATGACACCCGCCCAGGCAGCCAAATCGTCCTGCGCCTGCTTGGATTGTATATCGAGTGTGAGTGCCTCAACATCGCAACTTTCAACACATGCTCCACACAAGGTACAGGTGTCGCCGACAATTGCCAGTCCATCTTCTACGGTAATGGCCCCGAAAGGACAACTATCTTCGCAAATTCCACATCCAATACAAAGCTCTTTACTTACTTTCAACATATTTTAATACCCCGCCCTGTTACAGATATGGCATCAGCTTATCTACAAGCTGATCGAGTTGTTCATCGAGTGTACCGGTTAATACCGACCTTGCACCTCTTGCTTCAGGTGGAAAGACATTAACGACTTTGGTAGGAGAACCGGGAAGGCCAATACAGGCCGGATCAGCACCAATATCATCAGCACTCAAACGGATAATTTCTGCTTTTTTGGACTTCATTTTACCTTTAAGTGATGGCACTCGGGGTTCATTGATGTCCTTAACTACTGTCAACAAAACCGGATATTTCACGGCGACGACATCATAACCATCGTCCATCATGCGTTCAACAACCAGCCCACTATCAGATCCCTCCCGCACCTTCTGAATACAGGTTAAGTAGGGGATGCCGAGACGGGTGGCGAGTCCAGGACCAACCTGGGCAGTGTCACCATCGATTGCCTGTTTACCGCATAAGATCAGATCAAATGAGCCAATTTTCTTCAGAGCATATTCCAGAGTATATGATGTTGCCCAGGTATCTGCCCCTGCAAAAGACCTGTCTGAGACAAGAACTGCTGTATCAGCTCCGCAACTTATGGCCTGCCTGAGTATCTCTTCAGCCTGTGGAGGGCCCATCGTTATAGCAACAACCTCCCCTCCGTGTTTTTCTTTGAGGCGTACGGCTTCTTCCAAAGCATGCTGATCATAAGGATTCATGATCGACTGCACACCCTCTCTGGCCAGCGTATTGGTAACAGGGTCCAGTCGGACATCCTTGGCATCCGGAACCTGTTTAATGCATACAATGATTTTCATTCAACTACCTGTATAGAGTACGAGCGCCTCCTCTGCCAAAAGTTCATTATTTCTCGGCAAAAGAGGGCATTGAAATTCGCTTAAGAATATTCTTTATTTAGTTCCTGACCGATAACATTACGCTGGATCTGATTGGTGCCTTCGTAAATCTGAAGAATCTTGGCGTCTCTCATCATTTTCTCAACCGGGTATTCTGTCATATACCCATAGCCGCCCATAACCTGGACCGCATCAGTCGAAACCTTCATGGCCACATCGGTTGCATAGGTCTTGCACATGGCAGATACCTTCGACATATCTTTAGGATGTGCCTGTATATGTTTTGCAGCAGCATAAACAAGGGCACGGGCCGACTCAATACCGATTGCCATATCCGCCAGCATGTGCTGTACAGCCTGAAAGGCGATGATCGGTTTACCAAACTGTTGACGCTGTTTTGCGTATCTGGCTGCTTCATCGAGTGCTGACTGTGCGAGGCCGACACCCAGTGCGGCAATCCCCGGGCGCGACAAATCGAGTGTCTTCATAACGGTGATAAAGCCTGTACCTGCACGGCCAATCAACCGGTCCTTAGGTATCCGACAATCTTTGAATATCAGTTCAGTGGTAGAAGAAGCACGGATTCCCATTTTCTTTTCCTTGGGTCCGCAACTGAAACCGGGGTCACCCTCTTCCACAACAAAAAGTGATGCCCCGCGAGGTCCCCGACTCCTGTCGGTGATAGCCACAACAGAATAAATCTGCGCCTCGCCGCCGTTGGTAATCCATTGCTTGGTACCATTTAAGACCCATTCGTCTCCATCCAGCACCGCAGTTGTCTGAATACCCGACGCATCAGATCCCGCATTGGCTTCGGTGAGGCCGAATGCGCCGAATTTTTTTCCGGCAGCGACATCAGGGAGATACTTCTGCTTCATCTCTTCGGAACCACTTATAATGATAGGGTACACTCCGAGAAAGTTCGCGGCAAAGGCTGTCCCCACGCCAATACAACCGCGCCCAAGCTGTTCAACTGTAAGTGCAATATCAAAACACCCACCGCCAAAACCACCATATTCCTCAGGAATCGGCACCCCAAACAGGTCTGCCTGTGCCATTTCATTAAGAATCTGCCGAGGAAATTCATGTTTCTCGTCAAGTTCAGCACGTTGAGGTATTATTCGTTCATCAGTGATCTGCCTTGCGATATCGACGATCATCTGTTGTTCTTCAGATAAGAAATAATCCATACTCATATCTCCTGTTTACCACTTGATCAGGGTTGCTCCCCAGGTGAAACCGCCACCAAAGGAACAGAACAAAATCGTATCGCCTTGCGCAATCAAACCACTTTTATTTGCTTCGTCGAGTGCGATTGGGATCGATGCAGCGGATGTATTACCATACTTGGATACGTTTATAAATACTTTACTCTGTGGGATATCGAGCCGATCAATCAAATTGCTAAGAATTCGCATATTTGCCTGATGCGGGATAACGAGGTTCAGGGAGTCCTTGCTGATCTGTTCTCTTTCAAGAAGCCCGCATACTGCTTCCTCCATGGCTCGAACTGCATGCTTGAACACTTCTCTGCCTTCCATCTGAATGTAGGCACCAGAGTTTCCAGCTACAACAAGATCCGGGTTAGTGCTTTCCGGGGCATGCATGTAAAGCAGTTCCCACAGGCTTCCGTCAGATTGCATATTAGAACCGATTACCCCTCGGTCGCTGTCTGAATATCCAAAAACTGCTGCCCCGGCACCATCACCAAAAAGAATACAGGTATTCCTGTCCTGCCAGTTAAGGCGACCGGATAAGGTTTCGGCACCGATAACCAGCACCTTCATGGAATGATCGGCCAGAATATACTTATCAGCAAGATCAAGCCCGTAAAGAAATCCGGAACAGGCCGCATTCAGATCATAGGCAAAAGCATTTGTCGCGCCGAGCTCTTTCTGAACAAAGCAGGCAGTTGATGGCATAAGCATATGGGAGCTGATAGTTCCGACAACAATGAGCCCCAACTCCTCAGCGGATACTCCAGCAGCATCAAGGGCCTTTTGAGCGGCCTGCACAGCCAGCTGATAGGTTTTTTCTCCCTTGCCTCCTATCCGCCTGCTTTCAATGCCGGTTCTGCTTTGAATCCAGTCGGCACTTGTGTCGACTATCGACTCAAGCTCGACATTGGTGAGAACCCTCTCGGGCAAGCACGAACCGGTCCCTAACACAACAGTTCCCATTACATCTCCAAATGTTCGACATTATTGCTATTGGCAAGACTATTAAGAATATCCTTATTGATATTTCCTCTGGCCATTTTTGCAGCTTCCAGAATACCATTTTTTATTGCATGAGAACTCGATTTACCATGACATATTATACCTATCCCATCAATTCCCAGAAGAGGAGCACCGCCATACTCTGCGTAATCAACCCGTTTTTTAAAGGATTTAAATGCATGTCTTGCCAGCAGGTATCCAATTTTCGCACGAAGTGATTTAACAATTTCATCTCGCAGCATCTGCATTGCAGCCTCGGCAAGCCCCTCACTTACCTTGAGGCATACGTTGCCGACAAAACCATCGCAGACAATAACATCCACATCTCCCTGAAAGACATCACGTCCTTCAACATTTCCGATGAAATTCAAAGAACTCTTTTCCAATAGAGGATACGTCTCTTTTATCAGACTGTTGCCTTTCCCTGTTTCTTCTCCGATCGACAACAGACCTACTCGGGGATTTTCCACATCATTGATTCGAGAAAACGCTGAGGCCATCACTCCAAATTGAAAGAGATGCTGTGGTCGACAATCGACATTTGCGCCGATGTCCATAAGCACCACTGGTTTTTTGAGGGTCGGAAAAATTGACGCAATACCGGGACGGGAAATGCCGTCCAATCGACCGAGTTTTCGAGTTGCTGCGGCAAGGGTCGCCCCAGAATTACCGGCGCTGACAGCGGCATCAGCCTCTCCTTTTTTAACAAGGTCAAAAGCGACCATAATGGAGGCGTCTTTTTTCTTTCGAATTGCATCAACAGGATGTTCATTCATATCAATAACCTGAGATGAATGAACTATCTTGATAAGCGCCGCTGATTTAGAATCTGGAGATAAGATATCGAGGTGCTTACTTAAAAGACTTTCGTCTCCAACCAGGCTTACGCTCAGGCCCGTCTGTCTGACGGCAAGCAGAGCCCCGGCAATCAGTTCCTCTGAGCCATAGTCTCCCCCCATGGCATCCAGGGCTATTTGCACACCACTCTCCTATTCTACTTCAGCGTCAAGAGAGTACACGGTTCTCCCTTTGTACTTGCCACAGCTGCCACATAGACGATGTGGTTCTTTGGGCTCTCCACAATCTCCGCAAAGTGAAAGCCCGGGTGCTTTCAGACTATCATGAGACCGTCTTTTTCGAGTACGGGAATGGGAATGTCTTCTTTTGGGTAAGGCCATTTTATCCTCCAAGTTAGGTATGTATCATACCATTTTGTTAACTTTATCAACTATTAGTGAGTTTTTTTAGAACTGCGAAAGCCGAACTGCCTTTATCCAAAGAGCAACCACATATTTCACGATTCAGGTCAACTCCACATCCAGCACAGATACCTTTACATTCTTCATGACATAGAGTCCTGAATGGAACCGCCAGATATGTCTGCTCCCGCAAAATATCAGCAACATCAATTTCCGGTTCCTTAAGATAAAGAGTGATGACATCTTCCTCTTCACACTCGATGTCACTCCTCTCGAGAACCGGTTCTTTTCTGGTTGTAACCAGATACTGAAACTCCCCCTGCATCTTCTCTTTCACCTGCTCTCCGCATCGATCGCATACCGCTGCACGGTGACATTCCAAATCACCCTTAAGAAGCACAGTCTCGCTGTCGCGCCGGGAAACAATTATATTTGCCATGGCGCCTGTGACCAGAAAATCCTCACTTCCGGGTGGAAACCAACTGCCATCGCTTAGGGTGTAATGGTAAGTTTTGCCGGTGATTTCTTCAAAAAGCAGTCTCATAGAACAATATACATTGAAAATCGACAACGAATCAAAAATAAAAGAAAGGAAAAATAATCAATTTATCTCAGATTGGCTAGAAAAAAACACCACAGAAGAGAAAAACAGTTCGGCGGGAGATATAAAATTATTTAATATCATACCGTTAATGACATTCTAATATGTAAAAAAACGCAACCGGTTAGAGGACACGGGCAAGACGCTCAGAACTTTTCTCCAAACGTAACGACACTCTATTGAGTAGCCATTTTAACAATTTGATAGCGAGAACGGGGGCTTCGTTGATCAATGTATCAAATGCATCCAACGGCAGCGCAAGAAGCTCAGAGTCCTTTACTGCCATCAGCGTGGCCCCGCGGGTGCGTTGACCAAGCAGTCCTTTTTCACCAACAGGAGCTCCCGGATCAAGCAGGGCAACCACCTGCATTTTTTCTCCGAAACCAGTTTTGTTTTGCACGGCCAGCCGTCCCGTTTGTATGAAATACAAACAGTCAGCTGGATCACCTTTTTGGAAAATCTGCGTGCCAGCTACACAGGAGACCCTCTTCATTACATTCATAAGAGTTTCTGCTTCTTCTTTTTCGAGAAAAGGAAAACAACTCTCCTGCAACCCAACACTATAATCAACCATGGTCAGCTTACTGCACCTCCTCTAAAAAGGCTCGGTTCTTATCTTCCAACACTTTCACAAGCCCTTTATAATCTTCCTTACGCAGAATTGACTTGAATTGCTCCTGATAATTTCTCACCAGACTGACTCCTTCGATATTGATATCATACACCATCCATCTTGAGCCGGTTGCTCTCATAATATAGTGTACCGGAAGCTTTGTACCTTCGTTTTCTATGAGGACCGTAACCTGTGCCCGATCACCTTTGACCATCTCTTCAACGAACTCTATCTCCTCACCGGAATACCCCTCAAGTTTACCAATATAAACATTTTCCAGTAGTTTCGTCATGAGCACGGTAAAGCGTTCCTGCTCCTCTTCGCCGATCTCTCGCCATGTTCTGCCGAGCACACGCTTTGACATCTCTTTGAAATCAAAACCGCGTTTAATGAGCGACATGATCTTATCCCGCCGTTCGGAAAGATGTTCATTTCCCTTTAAACTTTCGTCTGCCAAGACAGCAGTCAGATCATTGAGGACAGGTTTAAGATCAGTTGTAGGACCTGGCTCATCCGCCCAAACATTTCCAGCCAACAAGCCACAAAAAACGACAAGCAACAAGTAGATAATTTTCATACTTACTCACAATAATTGAGAATCTGTATCTTTAATTAAATCATGTGTACCGAGACCAGAAACACGCTTTTATCCAACAAGCACCCCTGTGGCAAGTATCGTCACAAGAACTGCTTAAGAGTGATTTTCTATAAACTCACAGGTATCAGATTTCTTACACATTTTGTCATTTTGCACTGCCAAACGCAAATTTACTTATGAGAGACTCTATATCAAGGGACGATTCGGTATCTCTAATCAGTTCACCAGGCTGAAACAACTCTTCGTCGCCGCCAAGACTCAACTGGATATATTTATCCCCAATTATTCCCTGTGACTTTACGGAAGCCATCGAATCGGTCGGTATCTTAAGGCTGTTATCCACCCTCAAGGAGAGAACAGCAACTTCGTACTCTCCAAGTTCAACAGCGGTCACCTCCCCCACCACAACTCCTGCAACCTGCACAGATGCACCTTTTTTTACTCCGGCAACGTTGTCAAATTCAGCATTGAGAACATATGTTTTACTGCTCGTTAAAAATGACACCTCGCCTAATTGTAAAGCAAGATACACGAAGGCACCGAAACCGATGATCATAAACAGTCCAACGGCAATTTCCAAAGTATTTTTTTTCATTATTCCACCAGGTGACTTTGATAGATGTCGCCCATCGTCTTTTGAACAAACTCTTGGATGTATGGCTTTTCAGACCACTGTATTTCCTCTGGGCTGCCAAATACGTCCATTTTCCCATTCTGTAATAATATAACCTGATCGGCCAGGTTGAATATTTTTGGTATGTCGTGGCTAACAATGACGGAAGTAAACCCGAACTCAGCCTTGGTACTGACAAAAAGATGATAAATTTCCTGAGTCATCACCGGATCGAGACCGGTTGTTGGTTCATCAAAAAGCATGATCGAAGGATTGAGCTGCATCGCCCGAGCAAGTCCAACTCTTTTTTGCATACCGCCGCTCAGCTGTGCAGGATATTTTTCATCATGACCTGTTAACTCGAATTGAGCAAGTGTTGTTGCCACCTGTTCCCTAATCTCATCTTCGGTTTTTTGAGTCCGCTCTCTGAGCGGCAAGGCAACATTCTCAAAAACAGTCAACGAATCGAAAAGTGCAGATCCCTGAAACAGAACACCAAACTGGGTGCGGAGCTCTTCAAGATCCGTTCCTCGGACCCCCGTAACATCTTTACCATGGACAAAGATTTGCCCGGAGTCTGCTTGCATAAGCCCCAGAACAATTTTCAGGGTAACGCTTTTCCCCTGACCGCTCCCACCTGCAATCACCGTTGTTTTACCGGCGGGAATAGAAAAATCTACACCGTCAAGCACATACTGAACTCCACCGTCTCTCTTGGCGAAGGACTTAACCACATTTTTAAATTCAATAGCAGGGGTCATTAGAGAAGCACCGCAGTCAAAAGATAATCAAAGACAAGTACCGAAATGGAGGAAAG
The DNA here is from genome assembly GCA_049645925.1 of Desulforhopalus sp. Taxonomy (GTDB): domain Bacteria; phylum Desulfobacterota; class Desulfobulbia; order Desulfobulbales; family Desulfocapsaceae; genus Desulforhopalus_A. The sequence goes on along the minus strand of JBARUU010000070.1, from coordinate 40,856 downwards.
CACAACAGCCTGAGTGGTTACCCGACTGACACTTTCCGCCCCGAAACCAGCCCCGCGAATTTCCCGAACAAAATACCCCCTTCCTGAGCATATCCAGACAACCAGATGGGCAAAAACAAAGGACTTGACAATTCCAAGCCAGATATCGTGGTTGGTAACACTCGTCTTCATGCCCTGAATATAGCTCCCGGGGCTGACATCCATCAGTCCAACACCGGCTATATAGCCTCCGGCAATGCCAACTACATCAAAAAGAGCGGTCAATAGCGGGACAGAGATAAGCATGGCAAGAAATTTCGGGGTAATAAAATATCGATACGGATCAACAGCCATACACTCAAGGGCATCAATCTGCTCAGAAATTCTCATAATACCTATCTCAGCACACATCGCGGAACCGGCTCGCCCGGTAACCATCAATGCAGTCAACACTGGACCGAGTTCCATTATAAGAGTTAATGAGACAGCAGAACCAAGCATCCCCTCAGCACCAAATTTATTGAGAGAGTAATAACCCTGAAGCCCAAGTACCATTCCAGTAGATAAGGCGGTAAAAAAGATTACAGCCAACGATCCGGCCCCGATAAAATGGATTTGGTGCACAAGTTCCTTCAAGCGAAACGGATGCCTGAACGTCCCCCGAAATGATTTCAGAAGAAATATCGCCATACGCCCGAGATCAGTCAGCACATAGAGACCGGTATCACCAAGTCGTGCAATTGGATTACTTTTCATGGAATTTGCGTCCCTGATTATTTAGGGGCCGTACGTAAAATTAGCAGATTCCGTGAATCTTCTATCGCGAAGATACACATCACCCTTACTATATGAGTTGTTCTCGTTCGAGGCTTTCAATAAATTCAACCTAACGAAAACACTTGGTATTCTTAAAATTAAACTTTGGGCCAAACGGTTTACCTTTGTAAAACTGCCGTTTCACGATCGAAACTTGTTATTGCCGGACACACATCAGGCTCTACGATATAATGTGACTGGTAAGAAGTCAATGTCTAGAAATTCTCCACAATTAATCCGGTCGTCGACAACCGATATTTCCCTACCGGAGACGCCACCCCACAGCTAGAGGAACTGTATTCTATATTTCCTGGAAAAATATATCTTACGAAGTATTTCAGCTATAAAAAAACAGCAGCAGCAACATACCGACAAGAACAAAAAACGTGGAAGTGCACACCACCACACTTTCTCTCACCAGAGCCGGAAGTTCACTAAGACTTAGGCGAGATGGCGGCACACCGAAACCATGATAATTGAGATTTATTAAAATGATAAACAACAGAAACCAAAAAAGGAATAAAAGTGATAACCGGTGTTAAACCATTTGGCAAGAGATGCCACCACATGATTTCACTTTTTTACACCAAGAGCCTTTATCCAATGCAGTTGTTTAATTTTGCCCTTCGTAAAAACTCAGCTTGAAAAAAATCATACAGCCCCATTCAAAATGGTGCCAAGTCAAACAAAATGCCCTACCTGCATCCATAGATGATTCTCGCTAGAATATCTTAACCACCATCCTTAATGCCAAAATGTTTTCGTGCCCGGATGCAGGGTAAACCGGACCAATAATGCCCCCCTGCCGAATCCCTCGACTCCACCAATCATCAATTCAACCAAACCTCGGAGCACAAACCCGATGATCACCATAGCGACCATCTTCAACCCGAGAGAGCGGGTAGTATCAGAAGAATTCTTTTCAATATATATGAGCATGATTTCATGCCGAGAAGGCAGTATTCTACAACTCTCTCCACCCAATAATACGTTAAAATATTACAAATAGACGCCGCTCAGGCAGAATAATTCTTGTCTTTTAATCACCTTTATGTCTTTTTATGCAGAGATCACTGGAAAAATGAACTATGCCTCCCTCGTGAGTTTCCATCCTGAAACGAGGGATTTTGTTCTAAATCGAGGCGTTCAATACATTTAGCCACAGGCATATAATTGATATTCCGAGGATTTAATTTTGAGAACAACGACGAGTCAGGGGAAAAGGGCCGTTTCAGGATAAAAACCAGTTAACACGTCAGCATATTCAACCAGCCCCGTTAATGAGAGTGGGACTATTTTCAGCACCTCCTCTTGAGGTATATGTTCCTTCACGAAATGATTGTCCTGGGGAAAAGAACATCATTTCTGAGTCACCCATCTGCCAAAAACATGGAAAAGATTACGACCTTAATTCAAAACGAAACAGACCTGGAGACACTGGTACAGCGGGCGTTAAAAACAGATGCCGTTGCGCTGGATACAGAATTTGTCTGGGAGCGTACATACTATCCGCAACTGGGCCTGATCCAGATAGCATTATCCGACGAGGAGTGCTATCTCATCGACCCAATCGCCATACAAAATCTGCAATCACTGGGAAAGCTCCTTTCAAACCGGGGAGTGGTCAAAATCCTCCACGATGCACCTCAGGACCTGGCAATTCTCCAGCGGGCAACCGGGGCTACACCGCAAAATATCTTTGACACACGTCTGGCTGCAGGTTTTTCCAACCTCCCCGCCACACTCTCTCTCGTGAATTTGGTTAAGGAACTGCTGGATATAACACTTTCAAAAGAAGAGACGCGTACCAACTGGCTGCAGCGACCATTGAGTGAAGAGCAATCTCGATATGCCCTCAATGATGTGCGATACCTTCGGGCCGTGAGGGTAATCCTCCTGACGAGGATAATCGGACCCAAAATAAAATCCTGGCTCCAGGAGGAGTTGAACCTGCTCAATAACCCTGCAAGTTATTCCGGCCCACCTGACAATGCAAGGTTCAGGAAAATCAGAGGAAACAGCCATCTTGACAGATTGGGGTTAGCTGTGCTCAAAAACCTTACAACCTGGCGCGAAGGTGTGGCAAGAAAAATGGACCGCCCCCGTGGGCATATAATCAATGATACTATCCTTCTTGAAATAGCACGACAAAAACCTCCTACTACCACCGATCTCATTGCAAAAACAAGATTGTCCGAGAAAGCCACAGCAAAATATGGAAACACTATCGTCGCCATCATCAAAACGACCATAGGGCAACAGGACTCTACCTACCCGGCCCCCCACTGTTCTATACGTTTAAGTAAAAATGACAAGACAAGCCTGGAGAAACTGAACAAACTCATTGCGCTCAAATGCGAACTGCTAGGTATTACGCCCGGGCTCATCGGCAATGGTTCAGAATTAAAACTCCTTGTAAAAACCCTAAATACCACGACCGATGATGAACCCGAGCAGCTGCGCCAGGCAGACGGCTGGAGGAAACATTTTCTTGAGGATTTTTTCAGACAGAATAGAAAAAAGTGATTAATAATTTTTTGTAGGCATCCTGGAGGCCCGATTATCGAAGATCGTAACAAACCAGAGTGGCATATCAATTTTCAATTACAACCTATTCAACATTCGGGAGTATTACTAATGCGAACGTTCTTTTACAACAATGTCCTGCATTACTGTTTGGTTCTTGCTATGACCTTCTGCCTCGTTTCGATAGCAGAAGCGGATGAAAAAGCTACCTTTGAGGGGTGGGAAATAGATTCCCCCTACAATAAATACTACAATTTCAAAGAAAGGGATTCCCTTAAAGGAAAAATGGTAAAGTTCACAGAAGTCACTCCTCTCCCCGGAATGGCTCCAGGAACTGCGTTTATCCTTGAGGAGGGCGATGAAAAAATCACTGTCCACCTTTGTCCTGTCGCCTATAGCTCACCTAGTGAAACAGGTATTCGCAAGGGAGTCAAAACGAAGGTGAAAGGCTGTTGGGCGGTTATCGATGGACAGGATGTGTTCCTGGCGGCGAAGGTCAAACAAGGTGACAATTTTGAGTTCAAGGTCCGTTTGACGAAAGATGGCAAACCTTTTTGGAGCATGAGTCCCGAGGAACTGTCAAAAGAATTAGCCACCAATTAGCATCTTTTTTACACATATCTCCCCCCTTCAAAGTACGGAGAATTCTACCGAATACTCACTGCCCTGCGACAGGGGGCTTGCATGCCTCAGGATTTTCCCGGCACAAAAACTGAATATTTCTCTTGGCTACAGCATTGCCACCATCGGCGGCAATAGTCCACCATTTCAGGGCCTGCGCGAGATCTTTTTCGACGCCCAGTCCTTTTGCATAACTGTACCCTACTCTACTCTGGGCCAGAACAAATCCATGCTGTGCTGACCTCATCCACCACTTAAAAGCTTGCTGTTCATCACGCGCTACACCTTCCCCTTTTGCCAACAGTCTGCCTATATTATACTGACCGAATGGATCACCATTTTCCGCAGATTTCTGGTACCAGTAGGCGGCTTTAGAACTATCCTGCTCAACGCCAATTCCCTTACTGTACCGCCATGCCAAAGTGTTCTGGGCCAGAACGTACTCCTGCACGGCAGCCTTTTCATACCACGCAACAGCGTTTGCACTCGATTGCTCTACCCCAACCCCATTTTCATACATCATCGCCAAATTATACTGAGCACTGGCAACACCTTTATCCGCTGTCTTCTTCGCCCAAAAAAACGATTTCCGATCATCTTTGCCAACTCCCTCCCCAAGGTAATACATACTGGACACTTTTATCTGTGCATTCGAGTTGCCGTTTCGGGCCGCGAGGAGAAACCATTGAAAAGCTATAGCCTTGTCCGCTTCAACACCCTCCCCACGATAATACATCCACCCCAGATTAGTTTGGGCTACATTATCACCACGTTCCGCGAGTTTATTCACCCAGAACTGGGCTTCCCGAAGGTCTTTCGCGATGCCATCCCCAACTGCATACATCTCCGCAACCTGTTTTTGCGCTTCCACCGATTCATTATCCGCCGCTTTTAAAAACCACCCGAAGGCTTCTTTTCTGTCTGCCTTTACCCCTCGTCCGTGATACAGAGCCTTGCCAAAGTTGTATTGTCCCTCGGCGTACCCGTTTTCGGCAAGTTTTTTATACCAGTACACAGCTTTTTCCAGATCCTGTTCGACGCCTTCTCCTTTAGAATAAAGATAAGCAAGCTTCACCTGTGCTTCAAAATCACCACTCCGGGCAGCAGTCAGAAACCAATGGTACGCCTTTTCAGGATTTCTCTCATCCTTGTTGCCCTCAAGGTAAATTCTAGCAAGCTGCACCTGGGCCTCAACAGCTCCCTTCTCGGCTTCTTCTATAAGTTTCTTCGGAACGGTTGCTTGGCCAATACCCGGTAGAGCGAGCAGGATCAGTATACCCATAAATATAATTTTTTTTCTCATGACTCTTTTATTTTCCATAGCAAAAACCCAAACACGATCTTCAACTAATGTCCAGCCTGAAGGTTATTGATTGTAGTTGATTCCGTGAGATGATAGGATGTATTTTATCAATTTCAACGTTTTTCTCCATACAATCATCCTTAACAGCCAACTCGACACCCCAAGGAGGAAACATGTTTGACAGCGATGAGCCCCTATGGGACAGGACACTACGCAGAATTCGATACATCTGGCCACTTGGCGAACAGACAGTCCTCAAAAACTCCGTTGATCCCAGCCTGCCAAATGGCGATCTGCAAAAACTTCGACAGAGGATTAATGGTTGTCTTGAAGGGCGCGGCGGCGAGGTTTCAGCTCGAACACGGGCTGCTGAACTCGGAGAAGCCTACCTTGTCTTGAACAGTGAGGGCCGTAAACGGTTTTTGGAACTGCTCGCCAGAGAATACGATGTAGACGACAAAGCAGTGGAAGAATGCATTGAAAAACGCCGGGATTGCTCTGATCCTGCCGAATGCAGAAACCTGAACCTCCAGCTGCGAAACCTCCTTGTCTCACCTCGAACCAAACTCCTTCGACAGTTTAACGAACTCCAGGAAGGAGTAAAATTTCTTGTCGATCTCCGGGCTGAGCTCTTGCCTCTCGCTAAAAATAATCCGGATTTAACCGCTCTGGACCAGGATATCCACCGATTGTTGTGTTCCTGGTTTGATGTCGGCTTTCTGGATCTTCAGCGGATTACCTGGGAAACGCCTGCAGCACTGCTTGAAAAACTTATCGAATACGAGGCGGTACATGCCATTCAATCCTGGCGAGATTTAAAGAATCGATTACGCGATGACCGGCGGTGTTATGCCTACTTTCACCCTCGCATGCCACAGGAACCACTCATTTTTGTCGAAGTCGCCCTTGTTAATGGTATCTCCTCGAATATTCATGATTTACTTGACGAAAAAAAGTCGGCTATAGATCCGCAAAAAGCAGATACCGCGATATTTTACTCTATCTCCAACTGCCAGCAGGGACTGGCTGGTGTCAGTTTCGGGAACTTTCTTATTAAAAACGTCGTCAAGGATTTAAATGCCAAGCTCCCGAACTTAAAGACTTTCTCTACATTATCCCCCATTCCAGGTTTTCGTTTATTTCTCGACAGAAACAGGGATAATTGGGAGCTTACTGATCGAGAAAGGAAACTGATGGGAGACTCACCTGAGGAAAAAGACGCCAAGGAACGCTTTATAGAACAAATTGATGCCATTGAAAGGCATCAGCCAATGACGACTGATACTCCACTGAAGCAGATCCTGCTTCGACTCTGTACTCGCTACCTTCTCCTAGCCAAAAAAGGCACTCAGGCACTTGACCGTGTCTGCCATTTTCATCTCTCGAACGGAGCCAGGATTGAAAGAGTAAACTGGGCTGCCGACTTATCGGAGAAGGGAATCGCTCAATCCGGTGGACTTATGGTGAACTACCTTTATAACCTGGCCGACATTGAGAAGAATCATGAGAACTACACAGCGATCGGAGACATAGCCGTCTCGACATCGGTGACTAAATTATCTAAATCATAACTCATCAGACACGAGCATCGGCGGGATACGATCATCCATGTTAGCCCGGATTTTTTATGGAAAATCCGGGTCAGAGCATTCCCCTCGCCTCTGCCGCAGACCGCTGCAGATCATTCGGCTGTTTTGGGTAACTGCTCAAGATACCACTCCATGGGATCAATCAACTCAAACCCGACCTCAAGCAACTTCTTTTTCACATTTATAACGTTATTCGTCATAAGATAAGGAAAAATTGCCCTTTTTTCCTTATCCCAAAACCTCGCCACAAGTACGCTTCCAAGAGAAATTTTTTCTTCCGTGATGATATCGACAATTTTCTTCATCTGCCCGGGTTGCTCTTTGACGAGAATGCATAACAAACTGCCGGGCTCATCGATATTCATGATATTCACGAATGCAGTCAAGAGGTCCCGGGTTGACAGAATACCCTTGAGGTACCCCTCTTCATCAATAACCGGCAATGCACCAACCTTCCGTTTCTGCATAACCAGCAAAGTGTCCTGGAGGGTATAATAGGCGTAGATCGCCATCGGTTTTTTAGTCATTATATCGCCAATAGGATGATTGCCAATTTTCCCGAGGGTGATGTCATAGTCCGGTTTTTTCAAAAGGGTTGATGGCATGGAATCGCGTACATCACGATCCGTAACGATACCAATAAGCTTTCCCTCCTTGTCAATAACCGGTAAATGGCGGATATTCTTTTCCGTCATGAGATTTTTAGCCTCAAATATCGTCATTTCCGGTCCAGCAGTGATGAGGTTTTTTGACATTCTATCGCCTACAAACATAACACCTCCAAGAATTCTTCATTATCTCAATAAGTAAACGGTTTCCGGTGTGATTACTTACCTGATTTCCGCCAATATCTTTATATGATTTTCGACCAGAATCGGTAAAACGTCGAGATTATAGCCACCCTCCAGCACGGAAACAACCCGTCCGCCTGTAAATCTATTCACCAGATTCATTATCACCTCAGAAACGAAATCATATCCATCGGTCGACAGGTTCGTTCCGGACATCATATCACTCTGGTGCGCATCGAAACCAGCGGACAGAATAATGAATTCAGGTTTGAATTTTTTCATTGCAGGCACAAGATCCTGCATAACAAGACGTCGGTACTCATCGTCACCTCTACCTGGCAGGACAGGAGAGTTGACGGTACAACCATCGCCTTCGCCGATGCCAACCTCAAATTCCCTTCCGGTCCCCGGGTATGCAAAAGAAGGATGTTCGTGGATAGAGTAATAAAAGACGGTGGGATCCTGATCAAAGATATGCTGCGTTCCATTTCCATGGTGAACATCAAAATCGATTATTGCAACTCTATTGATGCCGTATTCCTTTTGCACATATCTTGCGCCGATAGCAACATTGTTGAAATAACAGAACCCCATTGGCTTATCTACTTCTGCATGATGCCCAGGTGGACGAACTGCGCAAAAGGCGTTGTCCAGTTCACCTTTCATCACCATGTCAATCGCCTTAAGAACTCCTCCAACTGCCAGAAATGCGATATCGTAAGTATCGCGGCAAATGGCGTTGTCTGGGTGCTCAAATTCATCAAAACCTGAGATGCAGGCTTCGTCAAACCGCATTATATAGTGGATGTTGTGGATCGACTCTATCCATCTCTGATTGGCTTTTTCAGCCGCGACAAGAGTCAGTTTATCAAGCATCCCGGAATCTCTCAGTCTATTGCAGATCGCTTTTAACCGTTCAGGTGATTCAGGATGAAACCCTCCTGTATCGTGTAACAGATATCTGTCATCATACACAAAGCCAGTTCTTTTCATAAAGTTATCCTGTTCTTCAGTTAGCATATCTCTATGCCTCTTCGACTTTCGATCCCGCCGAAAGTGGTAATCGAAAACGCACAACCACCACTGCTTCAATCATCTCTATTGCAGCGCAATTCTTCAGAATAGCTAGGCATCCATCCTGACGATAACCCTACCGGTCTGTCCCCCCTTGAGGATCAGATCAATTTCACTTCCCAGATCGTCAAGACCAACCTCACGGCAAAGAGCATTTAGCTGGGAGGGCTTCCAGTCGGAGGCAAGATGCTGCCAGACTTTTTGCCTTTTTTCCATGGGGCAGTTCTGGGAATCAATACCCACCAGAGAGACTCCACGGAGTATAAAGGGAAAAACAGTCAAAGGAAGATCAGGTGATGCAACATTGCCACAGCAGGTAACAACCCCCTGTAAATCTGTAGACTTGATGGCAGATGCCAGGATTTCACCGCCAACCGTATCGACAACTCCTGCCCACACTCCTTTGAGCAAGGGGCGATCCACACCAACCGCCACCTCGTTTCTTGCAAGAATCTTGCGGGCACCAAGATCCGTCAAAAATGATTCCGCCTCTTTTTTCCCACTGACTGCAGTCACTGAATATCCAAGATGTGCAAGAAGCGCTACCGCCAAACTGCCAACCCCACCGGTAGCACCTGTTACCAGAACATCACCTCTGTCTGCGGGAATACTTTGTACCAGGGCCATTACCGACATTCCTGCTGTAAAACCGGCAGTTCCAAAAATCATGCTCTCCCGGAGATCGAGTCCGACGGGTAAAGGGACCACCCAGGCTGCCGGCACTCTGATGTATTGCCCAAAACCACCAGAGGTGTTCATCCCGAGATCGTAACTGGTAACAATCACCTTGTCGCCGGGCTCGAATGCATCACTCCTGCTTTCTTCAACTATTCCCGACGCATCAATTCCAGGGGTATGAGGATATTTTTTGGTAACCCCGCGGTTACCACTGGCCGACAAAGCGTCTTTGTAATTGAGAGAAGACCAGCTCACCTTGATGAGGACTTCGCCCTCCGGCAATTGATCAGTTTTTTTTTCGGTAATTGAGCGGGAAAAACCTTTATCCCCTGTTTCCTCAATCACCATTGCCCTATATGTTTTTACGACCATGCTTCCCCCTTTTAAAAGTTTTGCTTTTTCTTTTTCCTGTTATTGTCTGCAGCCACAACTGAAATAATGCACAATGTCAACAAATCATTCGAACACCGCAAATGGCAAAGTGATTACCCTCCACCTTTTTAATTATATTTTCAAGGCAGTTACCGGCAGGGAGTGTGTGATTCAGAGTTTTAGTAAAACGGAGATAACTGCAAATAAGGGATGCACTGTGCACATTGGCTGGACGGCTGTGCTGCCATAATACTTTTGTTACAACACCAGAGTCGATGCCTCTACCCAGTCTGATCCAGACGAGTTGACTGACTCTAAATGTAAACGGACCACTATTATCCATTTGACCTTCCCTTCCAGATAAGACAGGAGACCAACCGAGAACCAAACATTCTGCGTGATTTTCACGATACCAGTTCTCGGAGTATAGCCTAGGCGCCGGTTTGAAAATAGTTCTTTTTTCCCTGAAATGAATCGCACGATAAAAACCATACAGTAAAAACAATATTTCCCCAATGTTTCTGGGTTTTTACAAAAAAACCACCCAACCTCCCACAATCACTTTGGTTATTTTCCCTTGACAAACAAATTAGATATACATTAAATAACAGTGTAACATTGTTACTCCTGATCCAACAAACTAAGACATATTACAACAATATACTTATTTATATTAAATATTTACTACAAAAAAACATTTTCTTCAAAAACCACATACACTTCACTGGAAACAGCAACAACTCCATTGTGAAATTCTCTATTTATGTAATTTTTTACAATTGTTACCAATAAGACGTCACCAGCAACCTTCAACACCGAAAAGATAAGATAGTAACAATGTTAGATGAACTCAATCCAGAAGTACAAGCACGGCTGGAAAAAGCCGTAATGGAAATTTTCTCAACTTCCGATTTCCACAAAGCCAGCATACGGGTCATTGCGGAAAAAGCCGGTGTAAGCTTTACAACAATTTACAAGCACTACGGCAGCAAAGAGCAACTCCTTTTTGCTTTTGTCAATATATGGATGGCGAAACTCACTGACCGTATAGCGGATCACCTCAATGGCATCGAAGACCTTAAAGAAAAACTCAGAAAAGTATTTTGGCTGCATCTTGATTACTATGAACGAAATGAGGGACTGGGCCGTATCCTCTTTATGACCCTGCCCATGAAGACCTGGATGACAGACGAATCTTTTGATCAGAAAAAAAGAGTCGACCTGATAATCGAAGTGCTGAAAAGTGGACAGCAACAAGGCGTAATCAACCCTCACGTCAGAGCCGGATCTCTTCTCGATTTCATGTTGGGATTCATTCAGCGCACATTCTTCATGTGGATAATAAGGGGCAAACAGGGACGTCTTGTTGAAAACGCCAACGACCTCTTCGAAATGGTCTGGCAAGGTATGGCAAATCCGGCGACCATTCGCTACATCGACCCAACTGAAGACCCGGAACAATCGGAAGATCAATAAACAACCATTGCCCGGCAAAAAACAAGGTAACAAGTCGGCGATAGAGACAAACCTAAATCGAGGAGCATAGAACATGTCTTTGGACAAAAGAACACTCTTGCTGAACAAAAAAGAAAAAATTGCCTTAGGAGGAGGGGAAGAACGAGTCAAAAAGCAGCATGCCAAGGGCAAGATGAGCGCAAGAGAGCGTTTACTCCATCTCTTTGACGAAGGCACATTCATTGAAATAGATGCTTTCGTGAAAAACCGGTGCACCAGATTCGGCATGGACAAGCTCGATTTTGAGGGAGAGTCGGTTGTAACGGGATACGGGCAGGTCGAAGGAAGAGTTGTTTTTGCTTTTTCGCAGGACTTCACCATAACCGGTGGAGCTCTTGGAGAGATGCATGCAAGAAAAATCGTTAAGGCCATGGATGGTGCGGCTAAAGTGGGTGCCCCTATCGTAGGCCTCAACGATTCAGGCGGCGCCAGAATCCAGGAAGCAGTCGATGCTCTCTCCGGATATGGCGATATCTTCTACAGAAACGCCATCTATTCAGGAGTCATCCCCCAGATATCCGCAATTATGGGGCCATGCGCCGGTGGCGCGGTATATTCTCCAGCACTTACCGACTTCATCTTCATGGTTGATAAAACTTCACAGATGTTCATAACCGGCCCACAAGTTATTAAAACTGTCACCGGGGAGGTGGTAACTGCAGAAGAACTTGGTGGAGCAATGACCCACAACAGTGTCAGTGGCAATGTACATTTCATTGCTGATTCCGAGCTGGAATGTCTTGCTGATATCAGAAAACTGATTCAGTTCCTGCCAGCCAACAGTATGGAAAAGAGCCCCCTCCAGCCATCCGGGAATGACATCAACAGGCATATCAGCGAACTAAACGACTTGATCCCTGACAGTGCCAATAAACCCTACGATATACTGGATGCAATCCGCCCTATCGTTGACAACGGGGATTTCATGCAATATCAACCGTACTTTGCCAAAAATCTCATTACCGGTTTTGGCAGGATCAACGGTAAATCAGTGGGCATTGTCGCCAACCAGCCAAACGTCATGGCAGGCTGTCTTGACATGAACGCCGGCGATAAGGCATCAAGATTTATCAGAACCTGTGACGCTTTCAACATCCCCCTATTGACCTTCGTTGACGTTCCGGGATTTCTCCCCGGTACAACGCAGGAATATGGCGGCATTATCCGGCACGGTGCAAAAATTCTCTATGCCTACAGTGAAGCAACTGTGCCCAAGGTGACACTCATTACCCGTAAAGCCTATGGTGGTGCCTATGTTGCCATGTGTTCCAAATCCCTTGGTGCCGATATGGTTTTTGCATGGCCTTCGGCGGAGGTTGCCGTCATGGGCTCGGAAGGTGCTGTCAATATCATTTTTAAAAATGATATTGCCAAGGCAGAAGATAAGGTTAGCACCAAACAGAAGATACTGGAGGAATACGCAGCCGAATTCGCCACCCCATACAAGGCCGCCGAACGTGGTTTTGTTGATGATGTTATCGAGCCCCATTCCTCCCGCCAGAGGATTATCGACGCCTTCAATATGCTTGAAGGTAAACGGGAAAAACGTCCTGCTAAAAAACACGGCAATATACCACTCTAACAAAGGAGAACACATATGATCGTTACGGAACTGCTGGCACGCTTTGCTGATCCCGACGTCATGCAGTCCTTGTCGACTTCTGACAAGCTTACGGCAGGACTCATCACGACCTTGCTGGGAATGGGCATTACGTTCACGGCACTCATCGTTCTGCAATTCATCATCTCCTGGATGGACAGAATCCTGAACAACTCCAGGAGGAAACCAGCAGAAGGTCAACCGGCGCCAGTTGTCATTACAGAAAAGTCGCCTGCCACTCACCTGGAAACCAGCCAGGATGACAATGAGCTTATCGCAGTAATTGCCAGTGTCATAGCCATGAAAATGAAAAGATCAGTTGACAGCATAGTTATTAAAAACATTGAGAAAATTGAAGATCGCTCACCGGTCTGGAACCGGGCAGGAATAATCGAACAGATGAATAGCAGGTTTTAAATAAACGGAGGCCATATAGATGAAAATGTTCAGAGTCGTTGTAAACGGGAGTGAATACAAGGTAGGTATTGAAGAAATGGCGGAAGACAACGCCACCCTGCCCAGCCAGGCCCCTGCAGCCCCTGCCCCCAAACACACCCAGCCACAACCAGCAGCAAAGGCACAACCTAAACCAGCAGCGGCCAAAGCAGGTGCTGCTGCCGCAGGCGGAACTATTGTTGCCCCCATGCCGGGAACGGTGCTTCATGTGGGTGTCAACGTCGGCGACAGTGTCACCAAGGGACAGACTCTCTTAGTACTTGAAGCGATGAAGATGGAGAATGAAATTATGGCTCCCGCCGACGGTGTGGTTCAGGAACTGAACATAGCGAAAGGCGTATCGGTCAACGCAGGCGACATCCTGGTTGTCCTGTCAACTTAAAGGGAGACATCTACCATGCTGGAAGCTCTTCTCGAATTCGCCAAAAGCACCGGATTTTATGGTTTGACCACAGGGGCGATCATCATGCTCGGTGTAGCATGCCTTCTTCTATATCTGGCCATTGTAAAAAAATTCGAACCTTTACTCCTGGTCCCGATCGCCTTCGGCGTCTTACTGACCAATCTCCCCTTTGCCGAGCTCATGGCAGAACCGGTTCTGGAGATTAAGGAAAATATGATTCATACAGTCCAGCCGGGCGGCCTGCTCTACTACCTTTTCCAGGGTGACCACCTGGGCATATTCCCCCCGTTAATTTTTATGGGCGTAGGGGCGATGACCGATTTTGGACCACTGATCGCAAACCCCAAATCACTTCTGCTTGGAGCAGCCGCACAATTTGGCATTTTCATTACATTTATCGGCGCAATCGCCTCCGGTCTTTTCACAGCTCAGGAAGCAGCTTCCATCGGTATAATCGGTGGTGCCGACGGGCCGACGGCAATCTTTCTGTCATCCAAGCTCGCCCCCCATCTGCTTGGTCCTATAGCCATTGCAGCATACTCCTACATGGCCCTGGTACCAATCATCCAGCCACCAATCATGCGCTTGTTGACGACCAGGAAGGAGCGGGTGATCAGAATGACCCAACTGCGGGAAGTAAGTAAAAGAGAAAAAATAATCTTTCCGATAATTGTTACTGTTATCGTCTCCCTCATAGTACCCCCGGCAGCAACACTCATTGGCATGCTGATGCTCGGCAACCTGTTCCGGGAATCAGGCGTGGTCGGCAGGCTTGAAGATACTGCCAAAAATGCACTCATCAACATCATCACTATTTTCCTTGGTGTAACCGTTGGAGCGACAGCTACTGCTGAACAGTTTCTTAAAATTGAAACCCTGGCTATTCTCAGCCTTGGTGTGGTCGCCTTCGGGATAGGAACCGCCTCTGGGGTCCTCCTCGCCAAGCTCATGAACAGGCTTATGAATATAAACATCAATCCGCTAATCGGTTCGGCGGGGGTTTCCGCTGTCCCAATGGCTGCCAGAGTATCCCAGGTAGTTGGCCAGAAAGAAGATCCCGGTAATTTCTTACTGATGCACGCCATGGGGCCAAATGTTGCCGGCGTTATAGGATCAGCGGTTTCTGCAGGTGTTTTGCTCTCACTTTTCGGCAATTAGTACCTTACCGATTGTTGCGAAGTCTGTGTGCATACCCTGCCTTCATGTAAGTGACCGATCCGGCTCAAGGAACCTATACCCATTCGCGAAGCGTTATTCTCTGTAAGGAAAGGATAAATGACCAATGGGACTCCGGCATTGCCAGGAGATCTCATTGGCCGCTCCTCGCATTCAAGCCAGCTCAACTAAATCAGACAATGATCGAAGGAAGAACAGCTTTTTGCTTGTAATGTTTTTCACAATACATTAGATAAGAAGTGTAACATTGTTATCAGCAACATATTCAAGTAAAAAATAATTTATATTTTTAAATGCTAATTCATTTACTTACGACTAAATACAAGCAATAACATCACTACACAAATGAGACAAACAACCATTTCCAGGTACGGATATATTTGGGATTTTTTCAACAAGAAGAACAAAGTTTTTCAACCACCACCAAACAGTCAATATGCCAGATGAATTGAACGGTGACATACATAAGCGACTCGAAAAGGCTGTGCTGGAAGTTTTTTCCTGCTCCGATTTTCACAGGGCATCCATCCGTGACATTGCCAACAAAGCCGGGGTCAGTTTCACTACAATCTATAAGCACTATGGCAGTAAAGAACGTTTGGTGTTTGCATTTGTCGACATATGGATGGGTAAATTGACGGATCGAATTGTCGACCACCTGCAGGGCATTGAAAATCTCAAGGAAAAACTGCGAAAAGTATTCTGGCTGCAGCTCGACTATTATGAACGACATGAAGGGCTTGGCCGAATAGTTTTCATGACGTTGCCAATGAAGACCTGGATGGCCGATGAAACATTCGACCAGCCAAGAATGATGTCGCTCATGATAGACGTCCTGAGACAGGGTCAGAAAGAAGGCATCCTCAACCCACATGTCCGAGCCGGAACTCTGCTTGACTTCCTCATGGGCTTTGTCCAGCGCAGCTTTTTCATGTGGATCCTTCGCGGAAAAAACGGCTCACTTTCTGAACAGGCAAACATTATGTTCGAAATGGTATGGCAGGGGATGATGGCCAATCCCCAACAACAGATCAAGGGTTCCGGCCCTGAGAACAAATAAAGCCGAGTCGGCAAATGAAAATGCCGGCTTGAAACAGCTCATATTTTGGGGAGGCATGCAATGGAAATACTGAAAATCGACCACCTGGGAATAGCCGTTAACAGTATTGATGATGGGAAAAATTTCTGGTCGGACGTCCTCGGTCTTAAATTTGAAGGAGCTGAAACCGTAGAGACCCAGAAAGTAACCACCGCCTTTTTTCCCGTTGGAGAAAGCGAGGTCGAACTCCTGGAGTCGACGGCGCCAGATGGTCCAGTCGCGAAATTCATCGAAAAGAAAGGTACAGGATTTCAACATGTAGCCTTCAGAGTCGCCAACATCGATGCAGCTCTGCAAGAGCTTAAGGATAAAGGAATACAGCTGATAGATCAACAGCCCAGAATCGGTGCTGGCGGTGCAAAGATCGCCTTCCTCCATCCCAAGGCAACTGGCGGTGTACTGGTTGAGCTTTGCGAACGCTCATAGTTGATGGTGTCCTAAAAACTCTTAGCCATCTCTTGATTGATGTTTTTTAGGAGTTTGTCACATTTAATTACTCGTTCAATCCCCTGCAGGGGTTGTGACCTTACGCAATGAAGGAGCGACAGATGTCAGAACATCCGAATTTACAAAAATGGGCGGAACTCGCCTCAAAGCAAATGAAGGGTAAATCCGTTGACACACTCGACTGGATGACCCCGGAGGGTATAAAAGTCAAGGCACTCTACACAGCCGAAGACCTCGAAGGAATCGAAGCCGTTAATACGCTCCCAGGCCTGGCACCTTATACGCGCGGCCCGATGGCGACAATGTATGCCGGGCGGCCATGGACAATCCGTCAATACGCAGGGTTCTCAACCGCTAAAGAATCAAACGCCTTTTATCACAAGGCTCTTGCGGCTGGCCAGAAAGGCTTATCGGTGGCATTCGACCTGGCGACACACCGGGGGTACGATTCAGATCACCCGAGAGTGGCGGGTGATATCGGTAAAGCCGGTGTGGCAATCGATTCTGTTGAAGACATGAAAATTCTCTTTGATGGAATTCCTCTTGACCAGATGTCGGTATCCATGACCATGAACGGAGCTGTCATTCCAATTCTCGCTGGCTATATCGTTGCCGCTGAAGAACAGGGCGTCAGTCATGACCAGCTCTCCGGCACCATCCAGAACGATATTCTCAAAGAGTACCTGACCAGGAACACCTATATTTATCCTCCAGGCCCATCCATGCGGATCATCTCCGACATAATGGCTTTCTGTTCTAAAAATATGCCCAAATACAACACCATCAGCATCAGCGGCTATCATATGATGGAAGCTGGTGCCAACAGTGTACTACAGACAGCATTTACCCTCGCCGACGGTGTTGAGTATGTCAGAGCTGCATTAAAGAGTGGCATGGACGTCGATACCTTTGCTCCACGCCTCTCTTTCTTTTTCGGTATCGGCATGAATTTCTTCATGGATATTGCAATGTTGCGGGCAGCGAGATTTCTCTGGCACCGGCTGATGAGTGAGTTTAATCCAAAGAATCCGAAATCCTCGATGCTCAGAACCCACTGCCAGACTTCTGGTTGGAGTCTCACCGAGCAGGATCCGTACAATAACGTGATCCGCACAACACTTGAGGCCATGTCTGCCGTGCTTGGAGGCACCCAGTCCCTCCACACCAATTCCTTTGATGAGGCAATTGGTCTGCCCACCGATTTTTCAGCCCGCATTGCCAGAAACACTCAAATCATCATCCAGGAAGAATCGCAGGTCTGTCATGTTATTGACCCACTTGGCGGCTCTTACTATATCGAATCCCTCACCAACAGTATTATAGAGGAAGCACAGAAAATCATTGATGAGATTGCAGGCCTGGGTGGCATGGCCAAGGCCATTGAAAGCGGTATGCCTAAAATGCGTATTGAGGAATCAGCCGCGAGAAAACAGGCCAGGATTGATCAGGGTCTCGATGTTATTGTCGGGGTCAATAAATACAAACTGGCAGATGAAAAAATCGATTTCGAGGTACGCGAAGTACCGGCAACAGTTCGTGACGAACAGGTTGCCCGTATCAAGGACATTAAAGCCAGTCGCGATCAGGCAGCGGTGGACAAAGCACTCGCTGACCTCACTGAGGCTGCTAAAAATGACGGCAACCTGCTTGAAGCTGCCTTACCGGCTGTTCGGGCCAGAGCGACCGTCGGGGAAATTTCCGATGCGATGGAGGCTGTTTTCGGCCGTTTCGTCGCTACCACCCGCTGTATCTCAGGTGCGTATT
Source organism: Desulforhopalus sp. (assembly GCA_049645925.1). Taxonomy (GTDB): domain Bacteria; phylum Desulfobacterota; class Desulfobulbia; order Desulfobulbales; family Desulfocapsaceae; genus Desulforhopalus_A. The sequence goes on along the minus strand of JBARUU010000070.1, from coordinate 22,647 downwards.
CCTCTGAATTCCCGGAGGACAGCGAAATCCTCACCTCGATCAAGCAGCGCACCAACATGTTTCTTGAAAAACAGGGACGACGCCCTCGCCTGCTGGTTACGAAGATGGGTCAGGACGGCCATGACCGGGGCTTCAAGGTTATCGCCAGTGCCTATGCCGACCTCGGTTTTGATGTTGACATCAGTCCAATGTTCCAGACCCCCGAAGAGGCCGCCAAGATGGCTATCGAAAACGATGTCCACGTCATTGGGGCCTCCAGCCTCGCTGCCGGCCATAAATCCCTCATTCCGGCTCTTATTGCGGAATTGAAGAAAATCGGCGGCGAAGATATCCTTGTAGTTGCCGGAGGCGTCATTCCTCCTGCGGATTACGATTTCCTATTTGAAGCCGGAGTAAACGCGGTTTTCGGTCCCGGTACTCCGATCCCTGTCTCCGCAGACAAGACTCTTTCACTGCTGGAGGAAAAATATCTTTAAGAGTGCAGCAATGGAGTAGCACCACAACGGATTCGGCGATTCTCCCTCGCTTTATCACCGGATCCGTTGTGTTTTTATATTAAATGAAGCACCATCTATTTACTTTAAACAAAACCTTATTCCATGCTTAAAAGCCCCGAAGAGTACGTCAATGGCGTTCTCAGGCACGACCGTCTGATGCTCGCCAGAACCATCACCCTTATCGAAAGCACCCTGCCCGCCCACCAGGCGTTGGCCCGGACCATCGTCGACCAGCTGCTCCCTCACACCGGCAAGGGTATACGCATTGGCATAACCGGTGTCCCCGGCGCCGGAAAAAGCACCTATATAGAAAGCTTTGGAAACATGCTGACTACCCGGGGACACAGGGTTGCGGTTCTGGCCATCGACCCCAGCAGCAGCCGAAGCGGCGGCTCCATCCTCGGTGATAAAACGCGTATGGAAAAACTTGCCGTGAACAAAGATGCCTTTATCCGCCCTTCTCCATCGAGCGGCACACTTGGCGGTGTCGGAAGAAAAACCCGTGAGACCATGCTTGTATGCGAAGCGGCGGGCTATGATGTTGTGATCATCGAAACCGTTGGTGTCGGCCAGTCAGAGACAACGGTGGCATCAATGGTCGACTTTTTTCTGGTACTGATGATCGCCGGGGCAGGTGATGAGCTCCAGGGCATAAAAAAAGGGGTTCTTGAAGTGGCCGATACCATCGTCATCAACAAGGCCGATGGCGATAACGTCATGCGGGCGGAAATTGCCCGCAAGGAATACCAGACCGCGCTGCAAATGCTCATGCCGAACAGTCCGAACTGGAGCCCCAAGGTTCTCACCTGCAGCGCCCTTGAGCACACCGGAATCGACAAAATCTGGGAAACTATTTTAAATCATCGCAGAAAACTGACCGAAAGCGGAGAGATGGCAGAAAAGAGAAAACATCAGGCTCTCGACTGGATGTCCTTTCTTCTTGATGATGGACTCCGCCAATGGTTTTATACAGATCCTCAAGTAAAAACGGCTTTGCCTGGATTACGGGCCGACGTGGAGATGCAAAGGACATCGCCGACTGCTGCCGCCGATGCTCTTCTGGCCCTGCTTAAAAAGAGCGGATTGTAAAAACAGATAATTTCCCAACTTCGCCCGCAGTCTTATTTATACCAACCTGAATATTTGACGTAATTATTGGCAATTCTTTCTATTTCTCCCGAGATGAGTTCCTGGCTGATGTCTTTTACACGCTTAGCTGGAACACCTGCATAAATCGTCCCGGACTCAACATGGGTTCCCTGGGTTACAACCGCCCCCGCAGCGATGATCGTGTTACTCTCCACGACACAGTCGTCCATGACAATTGCCCCCATTCCCACCAGAACATTATCATGGATCGTACAGCCGTGGACGATTGCATTATGCCCAACAGAGACATTATTCCCGATATTCACAGGAAATTTCTGATAAGTGCAGTGTACAACAGCACCATCCTGAATGTTCACCTTGTTTCCCATCCTAATGTAATGCACGTCACCGCGAAGTACGGCATGGTACCAGATCGAACACTGATCCCCCATTACCACATCTCCGATGACGACAACATTTTCAGCAAGAAAACAGTCCTTGCCAAATTTCGGAGTATGACCGTTTAACTCTTTGATAACCATGAAGACCTCCTTGGTCTGAAAAATCAAATGAATGCTGCACTGCCCCTGAAAAAGTAAGACCAGGCACAAGACTCTGCAAGGCTTGAAACCAAGAGTCCAAAACCTATAAAAGACAAGTGCCTTAGAAAATAAATTCCAAGGCACTTATATCCATCAAACAACGATACTGGAAACTGTTCGGCTTACCAAATTGGTTAGCTTATAACGCAGAGGACAGCACCCTTGGCGACACTGTCACCACTGGCAAATTTAATGCCTTGAACCGTTCCGTCGCACGGAGCGGTAAGGGCATTTTCCATTTTCATAGCTTCCAATACAACTATGGTTTCACCTTTTTTAACTGCGGCTCCCATCTGTTTCTCATATTTAACAATCATACCAGGCATTGGCGCGAGAAGCAGGGTTCCATCAGCAGGAGCAACCGGTTCAGGAGCTGGCGCCTCCTTGGCAGGGGCAGCAACGGGAGCCTGCGCGGGAGCAGGAGCTGTCGCAACAGCCTGAGCCACCGGAACTGCAGTCATGTCACCGGTTGGGTCAACTTCCACATTGAAATACTCGTTATCAACAAAGACATTAAACGTTCTGACAGCCTGGGATTTAGCAGGTGCATCACTCTTGGGTTCTATCAGTTTGCCTTCCTTGGCCTTTTTGATGATTTCATCCTTTTTCTTCACATCCTCGATAGTGAGAGGTTTTACACTCGCAGGAGGTTCAGATTTGCCATATTTCCATTCAAGAAATTTCTTACCAGTCACTGGGAATTGGGCATATAAAATGAGATCATCGAGATCGACAGCAAGATCTCCAACCTCAGCCTTCGCCTTATCGAGCTCTGGTTCCAGGACTTCTGCAGGGCGACAGGTAATCGGCTCTTCTCCTCGGGGGTATCCTTTCAGAGCTTTTTTCTGGAGCTCAGGATTTATAGGAACTGCAGTTTTGCCATACAGACCATAACAGAGGTCCTTCACCTGGCCTGTTATCATTTTATACCGCTCACCGGGGGTGTCATGCAGCACATTGTTGACCGTCTGCACGCCTACTATCTGACTTGTTGGTGTAACAAGAGGAATTTGCCCCAGGTCTTTTCGGACCTTTGGCAATTCTTTATAAACCTCGTCAATCTTATCCAGTGCATCCATTTCCCGAAGCTGGTTCACCAGATTGGACAACATCCCGCCGGGAGTCTGGTGCAGAAGAACATTAATATCAATAATGGAAACCTTTGAATCATCGAGCAGATGTTTATATTTCGGCATCACCTCTTTTTCAAAAATCTCATTTATGACAGCCAGCTTTTTTATATCAAAGCCGGTATCACGACTTGTACCAAGCAGCGCCATAACGAGAGGCTCAACGGCTGCATGGGAGGTCCTGTAGGCATACGGCGTCATACAGGTGTCGATAATGTCAACTCCGGCTTCAATCGCTTTCAGATGCGTCATCGGGGACATCCCGGATGTGAAGTGACTATGCAGATGAATCGGTACCTTTACTGCTTTCTTGAGAGCTTTGATCAGAGGATAGGCATCATACGGAGCCATCAAACCGGCCATATCCTTGACACAGATAGAGTCCGCCCCCATATCTTCGAGTGTTTTCGCGCGGTCAGTATAGTAGTCGAGATTATAGACTTCCCCGCCGAGACGTGGTTCGGTAAGGGTATAGCAAATGCACCCCTGAAAATGCTTCCCGCTTTTCTTGATTTGCTTAACGACGGTCTCAAAATTCCGGTAATCGTTTAAGGCATCGAAGGTTCTAAAAACATCCATACCGTTTTCCGCCGCCCGATCAACGAATGCATAGGCAAGGTCATCGGCATAGTTACGATAGCCAACAAGGTTTTGGGCCCGAAGCAGCATCGAGAAAGGAGTCTTCTTAATATACCTCTTCAAAGTGCGCAGCCGTTGCCAAGGATCTTCATTGAGGAATCGGTGCATGGTATCAAACGTTGCACCACCCCAGGTTTCGATCGCCCAGAAACCGACTTCATCCATCAATTCCGCAACCGGAATCATATCTTCCGTACGACCACGGGTAGCAAAAAGGGACTGATGCCCATCTCGCAGGGACAGATCCATTATTTTCACAGGATTCTTTGCCTTTGGCCGATCTGCAGAATAATTCAATGGGGTCATCTTTACTTGATCACTCATCCTATATCTCCTATCACCTGATCTTTAAACGTTAGATTCTATTAAAGGCGGGTAAACGCTCTTAGTTGGATTAATCTCCTCATGGCCATCATCTCCTGATAACCACTCTGTCCCCACGGGCTGAACACGACGCCCTTTGTCTCCCCAAAGGATGCCTGCTGTTCGTGTGCCACAATCTCTTCCTGTTGCAGATAGAGACTTACAGCAGCCAGGGCAGCGGCCAATTTCTTTTTTTTATCTGCCATCAACTCACCCACTGATTGTTTAGTGCCCGGATAGATTATTTCTCATTAAATTGAAAATAATCAGCAAAAGGCGCTTATCCCCCTTGAGGGGTTGTGAAAAGAGTCCCGGCTACCTTCGATTTCACCGGGGACTGTTCCAAGGTCATCTTCTATGGTGCAAGAACCTGTACTTCGGGAGCCATAAAGATGCTTTTCGCATTGCGGCCACACGACATATTCACTAAGCACTGTACATTGCATAGTCTGTTTCCTGACCTAACAGTTTATCGATTTCAGCCTGAATTTCGTTTCGCTTGGGATTATTCACCCAGCTATTCCAGTCTTCCACTGAACGCCAAGTACTGATCACCATACATTCATCGTGCTTATCGATCCTTTTGAGGGTCTCTCCCGAAATATACCCCGGTTGCTCCAGGGTGAGAGACCGTAGTTGCTTTAGAAGAAGTGTCAGTTTGCTAATGTTCTGATCCTGCACCTTTCGTTTTATAAATATTTTTACCGTCATATGGACTCCTCGTCTGTAATCAAAAAGAACTGCGATCAACTATAAGGGTATATTGCCATGTTTTTTCATAGGATTGGTGTCACGTTTGTTCTGTAACAACTCAAGCGCCCTGATAATTCTGACTCGGGTTCTTGCGGGTTCTATAATATCGTCGATATATCCACGTTGGGCTGCGACGTATGGATTGGCGACGGTATTCTGATACTCTTTTTCTTTCTCCGCCAGAAACGCTGCGGGATCATCAGATTTTTTCGCGTCTCTGCCATATAATACGCCAACTGCACCCTTTGCGCCCATTACCGCAATTTCAGCACTCGGCCAGGCATAATTGATATCTCCCCGCAGATGCTTGGATGACATCACGCAGTATGCACCACCATAAGCTTTTCTTGTGATAACGGTGACTTTAGGGATTGTAGCTTCGGCGAAGGCGTAGAGTATCTTTGCCCCGTTCCGAATCACACCACCATATTCCTGGGCGGTTCCGGGTAGAAAACCAGGAACATCAACAAAGGTAACAACAGGGATGTTAAAGCAATCGCAGAACCTTACAAACCGGGCGCCCTTTACCGAAGAATCGATATCAAGAACACCGGAGAGATGAGAGGGCTGATTGGCAACTATACCAACGCTCATCCCATTATAACGGGCAAATCCTACTATCAGATTTGGTGCAAAACTCGCTTTAATTTCAAAAAAATCGCGGTTATCAACAGTCTGAAGAATAATTTCCTTCATGTCGTATGCTGCATTCGGATTTTCCGGGAGAATTGCATTCAGGTCAATGGATTCGCGATTTCTTGGATCCGCGCAGGGGATAACAGGAGGGTTCTCCATATTATTTTGCGGCAGGAAGGAAATCATTCTCCTGATATATTCAATAGCATCGGCACCCGACGTTGCTGCATAGTCGGATACACCGCTCCTGCTCGCGTGCATAGCCGCCCCCCCCAATGCCTCTGTCGTGACATCTTCATGGGTCACCGACTTTACAACCTTTGGGCCGGTGAGAAACATATATGACTGGTTTTGCACCATGATAACGAAATCGGTCAGTGCCGGCGAATATACTGCTCCTCCGGCACAAGGTCCGAAAATCGCTGAAATCTGTGGAACAACTCCGGAAGCCATAACATTACGCTGAAATATTTCAGAATATCCAGCCAGACTCTCAATCCCTTCCTGGATGCGAGCACCACCGGAATCGTTCAAACCGATCACCGGAGCCCCGTTTTTCATGGCGAGATCCATTATCTTGCAGATTTTTTCTGCAAATGTTTCAGAGAGAGAGCCACCAAGCACCGTGAAATCCTGGGCAAAAACATAGACAATCCGACCATCCACCGTACCATGTCCTGTTACCACTCCATCTCCGGGAAAGATCTGGTTCTCCATGCCGAAGTCCCTGCATCTGTGGGCCTTGAACATGTCGAATTCTTCAAACGATCCCTTATCAAGCAACAGGTCAATGCGTTCTCTGGCGGTCAGAACTCCTTTCGCATGCTGCTTGTCAATCCTCTGCTGACCACCACCCAGTCGAGCTTCTGCCCTGAGTTCCCTGAGGTGGTCCAGTTGGTCATTTGTCTTCATTGTATCTCCTTGAAACAAAATTCACAGTGTACTTCGCAGCTCACCATTATTTTCGGTCAAATATTCATGAAAAAGCTTCTTTACATAGTCTGCCCAAAGAACCCAGATCTTCACATACATAGAGACCGCTTTGCTGCATGGCTTCAATCTTTGCCGTGGCCGTTCCCTGTCCGCCGCTTACAATGGCACCGGCGTGGCCCATGCGCCTGCCCGGAGGCGCAGTCAGGCCGGCAATAAAACCTACCACCGGCTTTTTCATGTTGGCCTTGATCCAGGCGGAAGCCTCTTCCTCGGCGTTACCGCCTATCTCTCCTACCATGACAACCGCCCTGGTATCGGGGTCTGCATTGAAGGCTTCCAGGCAATCGATAAACCCAGTACCGTTTACCGGGTCACCACCAATACCGACACAGGTTGTCTGACCGAGTCCGACCTGAGTCAATTGATGCACCACTTCATATGTGAGTGTTCCAGATCGTGAAACGACACCTACAGGCCCACCCGGTTTATGAATAGCACCGGGCATGATCCCTATTTTGCACTCGCCGGGAGTTATTATTCCCGGACAATTTGGTCCTATCAATCTGGTCTTTTTCATCGCCAGATAATTTTTGACCTTCAGCATATCCACAACCGGAACACCTTCGGTAATGCAGACAATCAGCTCGACACCAGCATCTACCGCTTCAAGAATGGCGTCAGCAGCAAAAGGAGGGGGAACCAGGATCATGGAAGCGTTGGCTCCGGTCTTTTCCCTGGCCTCCTGAACCGTATTAAAAACAGGTACCGAATCCATGCTCTGACCACCCTTTCCCGGTGTCACTCCTGCTACCACATTTGTGCCATACGCAATACACTGCTGGGTATGAAACTGCCCTTCCTTGCCGGTAATACCCTGAACAAGGACACGTGTTTGGGAATTAACTAGAATGCTCATTTTTTTCCTTTACAAGTATATTTAATAATACACCTTTTGAAAGTCAGGCAAACACTCGCTCCGCCCGATCCATCGCCAGCGCATCAAAATTATTTTATTGTTATAACAGATATTTTGATGCCAATTTTATCATGTCGCCAGACCAACCACTCACACAAAAAGAAGACAATTTCCCGCGGAAGACGCTGATTTTTTCAATCGTCTCATTTTTCTTTATCATGCGCGTAATAATATGACAGGAATACTGGTAGATGGTCTATTCAGTGTAGCAGCGACGTCTCTATCAAGCTACAAGTTCTGCAACTTTACTGGCAGCATCAGCCAGATCGGTTGCATTTATCAGTTTCAGACCGGATTCACTCAGTATCCTCCGTCCTTCCTCAACATTTGTCCCTTCCATTCTGACGACAACAGGAACCGACAACTTAATTTTCTTGGCTGCCTGAACCACACCTTGCGCCAGGACATCGCAGCGCAGTATTCCACCAAATATGTTTATCAGAATACCTTTGACCTTTGAATCGCTGAGAATGATGCGAAAGCCATTTTCCACCATTTCCGCATTGGCTCCACCTCCGACATCCAGGAAGTTTGCCGGTTCTGCTCCAGCCTGTTTTATGATATCCATCGTAGCCATGGCCAGCCCGGCCCCATTCACCATGTTGCCGACATTTCCATCAAGATTGATATAGTTGAGATTATATTTAGCTGCTTCTGCTTCGGCAGGATCGTCTTCATTGGGATCATGCATAGCCACCACATCAGGATGTCTAAATAAGGCATTGGAATCTATGTCAACTTTGGCATCCAGTGCAATAACACCATTATCTTCAGTGACTATTAACGGATTTATTTCGACCATGGAGCAATCGTAATCGACAAAGAGATTATAAAGATTCTTCAGAATGGCTCCAAATTCTTTCATCAACGGCTTATCCAGTTCCAGCCCAAACATGACTTGCCGCAGATGGTAACCCTGGATACCGGTCACCGGATTCACAGGAACTTTAATGATTCGCTCCGGGGTTTTCTCAGCAACTTCTTCAATGTCCATGCCGCCGTCCTGACTCGTGACAATTGTGATAGTTGCAGTACTGCGATCGGGGATAATTGACAGATACAGCTCTTTTTTAATTGCCACGCCTTTTTCTACGAGAACCGTCTTCACAAGGCGTCCTTCCGGACCTGTCTGCTTGGTGACCAGAGTCATACCCAGAATTGCTTTTGCAGCTTCTGAGACCTGCTCAGCAGTTTTTGCTACCTTCACCCCTCCGCCTTTGCCTCGCCCACCAGCATGGATCTGGGCTTTTACGGCAACGGGCAGACCAAGATTTGCAGCAATTTCCTCAATACCCTGTACCGTGTTACTTACACCGCCTTCCGGAGTCGGCACCTTATACTTCCGAAAAAGCTCTTTCGCCTGGTATTCATGGATCTTCATAAACTGTTGTCCTAGGAATTGGAACTGAAAGGTTTTTCAGCTCCGTAAGGTTAAAAAAAGGCAGCTGCCCGAATGGGGCAGCTGCCGGTTCAGAATCTTCCTATTTCTTCACGTAACCCATTTGAGTTAAAGTATCGGTGATCTCATCGAGAATCGTTGGATCATCGATGGTTGACGGCATCTTATAATCCTTATTATTGGCGATTGCACGCATGGTACCACGCAAGATCTTTCCGGACCTGGTTTTCGGTAACCGTGGAACCTGGCAGGCATCGCGGAAACAGGCAATAGGCCCGATGGATTCGCGAACCATCTTCACCAGCTCGTCTTTTATTTCATTACCGTCTCGGGTAACCCCGGCTTTGACGACGAAGAAGCCAACAGGCAGCTGACCTTTTAACTGGTCGTCAGCTCCAAAGACCGCACATTCAGCCACATCCGGATGATTGGAAATAATCTCTTCCATTGCACCGGTTGACAGGCGATGGCCGGCGATATTAATAACATCATCCATACGGCCCATCACATAGACATAACCCTCTTCGTCGATATACCCGCCATCACTGGTTTCATAATAGCCTGGGAATTTAGTCATATAAGACTTAATAAAACGCTCTTCGTTTCTCCACAGCGTCGTCAGTGTTCCTGGAGGTAGCGGGAGTTTAACAACAATATTCCCCTCGGTTCCCGGAGGTACTTCAACGCACTCGTCATCAACGACTCGGACATCATAGCCAGGCATAGCTTTGGTTGGAGAGCCTTCTTTGACAGGAAGCTCTTCAATCCCGCGGCAATTACCCACAATTGCCCAACCGGTTTCCGTCTGCCACCAATGGTCGATAACCGGCACGCCAATCATATCCTCTGCCCAATGCAGGGTATCAGGATCGGTCCGCTCACCGGCGAGATAGAGACATTTAAAACAGGAAATATCATATTTTTTAATGAAATCTCCATTTGGATCTTCTTTTTTAATTGCCCGAAATGCTGTGGGAGCAGTGAAAAGCGTTTTCACTTTATGTTCGGAGATAACCCGCCAGAAGGCTCCGGCATCAGGGGTTCCGATAGGCTTACCTTCATAAAAAACTGTTGTAGAACCCTGCAGCAAGGGGCCGTAAACAATGTATGAGTGACCCACGACCCAGCCCACATCGGATGCCGACCACCAGACTTCGCCCGGGTTGATGTCGTAGAGTTTTTTCATGGTCCAGTACAGAGCGACTGCATGACCGCCGTTATCCCTGAGTACCCCTTTCGGCATGCCGGTCGTACCGGATGTATAGAGAATATATAACGGATCCGTTGCGTCAACCTCAGTACAGCCAACCGGGTCACTTGATCCAGCCAGGTCCATCCAGTCGATATCGCGTCCTTCAATCATGGTCGATTTGACGATGTCGCGTTGAAAGAGAACAACCTTACCCACTTCGTGGGTAGACTGCTCAATCGCACTGTCAACGAGTGGTTTATATTCAAGGGTCTTCTTTCCTTCGATCGCACCGGAAGCGGTAATCAGCACTTTCGGTTGCGCATGGTCAATCCTGATGGCCAATTCGTGAGGTGCAAAACCTCCAAAAACGACCGAATGAACCGCACCCAGCCTGGCACATGCCAGCATTGCAACTGCCGCTTCAGGAATCATCGGCATATAGATGACGACCGTGTCACCTTTCCCTACGCCCAGACTGGCCAGACCGCCGGCAAATTTGGCGACCCTGGTCTGCAGGTCTTTATAGGTTATTTTTTCGATAGTGTTTGTTACAGGACTGTCATAGATGATGGCGGTTTGGTCGGCACGACCATTTTCCACATGACGATCTACTGCGTTATAGCAGGTATTCATTTTCCCACCGGCAAACCATTTGTAGAACGGGGGATTTGAGTCGTCTAATACCTTATCACATTCCTTGTACCACGTGATATCTTTTGCAGCTTCTGCCCAGAACTCCTCAGGGTTCTCCACACTCCTTTGAAACACTGCATCAAACTTACCCATAATCGCTCCTTTTGGTCTGAATTTTAGTCCATCCACCAGTCTCAATTGCACTGTATACTGCATACTACCTCATAGTTCAAGCGATAAATCAAACATTGTTACACAACCACTGTCTATCATTTCATTGCTATTTATTTTTTTTAATGTATTAACGAGATATTACAACCAAATAGGTTACTTTTTGTAAATGTATTTTTTTTTCATCTCCAGGAAAGCAAAAAGGACATCGTTATTACAGTGTGTTTCATTCAAATAACTGTATTTATATATATATTTTTTTAGTTACACAAAATAATATATACTAAAAAGAACATTGTTACTCACTGACAACCATTCAAAGTTGCCTTTATCGACATCTTCAATTAATTTTATCAATAGGATTGTCAACACATGGTAATCAGGAATATTCTTTCAAGCATTAAAGGATTGTTATATTGATGTTCTTATCGAGTAACGGGAAATTAGTTTGTCGAAGAGGCAACAAAAAGAGAAGTTTGGATTATTAAAATCGTTTGGAACACCATTATTTGGTTGCGGAATATCGTTCTGCTATTATTCTTGATGCTGCCACTCATTACTATCAGTTGAGACATACATGAAAAGCCCATCAAAATCTTTCCTGCCAAACGTGGTACCGGCTAAAATATTCATGCCGGTGCTTCTCTCGATGTTTTTATTCATTGGAACATTCTTCGGTTATATTTTGCCTAAGGTTGAAGCCCATCTCATGGACCGGAAAAGAGAAATGATTCATGCCCTGAGTGAGGCAGCCATGAGCTCTATTCGCTACTACGCTAAACTTGCCGATAACAACACCATCTCAATTCAGGAAGCAAAACAACAGGCAATCGAGCATTTGCGAAGTCTCCGGTATGGTCCGGAAGGAAAAGACTATTTCTGGATAAATGACACTCACCCTCGAATGGTCATGCACCCTTATCGTGGTGACCTTGAGGGCAAGGACGTCACGGACACCAAAGACCCCGCCGGCAAAAAACTTTTCCAGGCCTTCCTGGATACAGTAAAAGAGACCGGGGGCGGGTATGTCAGCTACCACTGGCAATGGCAGGACGAGCCCACAAGAATCTTCTCTAAAATCTCCTTTGTCCAGGAATACGGCCCCTGGCATTGGATAATTGGGACGGGAGTATATGTTGAAGACGTACGTGCTCAGATAGCCACTATTACAGAGCGCATGACCTTCATTTTCCTTGGCATCCTGGCGGTGATCGCCCTGCTCTCTGTGTATATCGTCTGGCAGGGTGCTTCCGGGGAGGCCAGGCGCCTGGACATGGAAGAGTCTTTGCGGAAAAGTGAGAACAAATATAGGCTGCTGGCTGAGACTGCGAGAGAAATTATTCTTCTTTTCGATTCCAATTTTAATATCAGCTATGCCAATACGGCATGGAAAAAAACCAGCGGGTACCTTCTTTCCGAAATGACGGATATGTCCATCACAGACATGATTCCGCCAGAACAGCAGAAACCATTTAGGACAAAAATTCTGCAAATATGGAATGATCAGCCGGTTGATTATCTGCTGGAGACAACCTTCGTCTTAAAGGATGGCCATACGATTACAGTTGAGGCGACCTTCGCGAAACTGGAAACGGGCGATCAGCTCTCAACATTCCTTATGGCAGCCAGGGATATCACCGAAAAAAAGAAAATTGAAGCTCAGACGAAGATGCAGCAGGAACAGCTCATGCAAACCGATAAAATGATCTCGCTTGGGACGTTGGTTTCCGGGGTGGCACATGAGATCAATAACCCGATCTCCTCGGTGATGCTGAACATTCAGGTTTTTGATAAATTATGGCGGGCCATACAACCGATCCTCGACAATCATTATGAGTTGAATGGCGATATGGAAGTTGGTACCATGGCATACCCACAGTTACGGGAAAGGATGCCTCGACTTCTGCTTTACTCCCAGGAAGGAGTTGAAAGAGTAAAGCGTATCGTCGGTGATCTGAAAGATTTTTCAGGACAAAAGCCATCCGACCACAGAGAAACTGTCAACCTTAACCAGGTGGTTGAGAAAGCAGTCGGACTCATCTCCAGCCTCATTAAAAAGGCCACCAATAATTTTCAGGTTGTATATTCTGAAAATTTACCGACCATCCAGGGCAACAGCCAGCGTCTTGGCCAGGTAGTGATCAACCTGGTTGTCAATGGTTGCCAGGCACTGACTGACCCAAGCCAGATCTTGCGCTTAACTACAGGTTATATTGAAGAATCTGAAGAGATATTCCTCGAAGTCCATGATTCGGGTGCAGGGATGACAGCAGAAGTTCTTGCCCGCATCAAGGATCCGTTTTTTACAACCAAGAGGGACAGCAGTGGAACTGGCCTTGGGCTTTCCATCTCGGATACAATTATACGAAATCATGGCGGCTGGCTCGAATTCAGCTCCGAACCACAGAAGGGAACAACCGCAACAATCCTGCTGCCGCGTTACAGCTCTGATGAAGTAATCGGGAGAATGATATGAGTAAGCGACCATATCCATCAGATCCAATCCTGGTGATTGATGATGAAGAAGCCATCCTGCTTTCGATTGACACCACCCTTCAACTCGCCGGAATAAACAACGTCCTGACCTGTTCAGACAGCAGACAGGTGATGGCCATAGTTGAACAGCGACTGCCGAGTGTCATTCTGCTGGATTTAAACATGCCCCACGTCGATGGGGAAGCTATTCTTGACCAGATTTCCAGCCGGAACCAACAGATCCCGATCATCATTATCACAGGCCGCATCGATGCGGAAACCGCTGTTGAATGCATGAAATCAGGCGCTTTCGACTATATCGTTAAACCAGTGGACGAAAACCGTCTCATTGCCTCGGTTAAAAAAAGCCTGCAGTATGGAGAATTACATCAGGAAAACCAAGCATTAAAAGAACAACTGCGCGACGGCAGCCTGGCGCACCCCGAGGCTTTTACCAATATTATCACCAACTCTCCAAAAATGTTCCTTTTGTTCAATTATGTTGAGGCTACAGCAAAAACATCAGAACCGGTACTGGTCCGGGGGGAGACCGGAACAGGAAAAGAATTGATTGCCAGAGCCATCCACCATTTAAGTGGCAATACTGGAGAATTTGTCGCCATCAACGTAGCAGGCCTTGACGACAACGTTTTCTCCGACACCCTGTTCGGTCATGTCAAAGGTGCCTTCACCGGTGCAGATTCCGATCGACTCGGTCTTATCGAAAGGGCTGCAAATGGCACTCTTTTTCTTGATGAAATTGGTGACTTGAGCCCAAGTTCGCAGATCAAACTTCTCAGGCTTTTGCAGGAAAAGGAATATATGCCTCTTGGTCAGGACACTAATCGGAAAAGCAGCGCCCGCATCATCGCCTCGACGCATGTTGATCTCTGGGACCTTCAGCAGAAAGAGCTCTTTCGGCAAGACCTTCACTACCGGCTGCGAACCCACCGTATCACGCTGCCCCCACTCAGGGAACGTAAGGAAGATATCAGTGTGCTCCTCGACCACTTTGTTCAATGTGCAGCAGAAACGCTTCAAAAGAAGAAGCCGAGGGTTCCGCAGGAATTGCAGAGTCTCTTGGATTCATATAATTTTCCTGGAAACGTTCGGGAGTTACAGGCCATGGTCTTCGACGCCATTGCCCAGAACAGCAATGGCATTCTCCCTCTGAACGTTTTCCGAAATCACATCTCCAGAGCACGACTAGATAGGTCCATGCACCACACAAGGGATCAAAACGAGGGGATTCCAATCACCTTTGCCGACCCCTTACCCACCATCAAACAGGCAACCCGATTGCTGGTCGAGGAAGCGATGCATCGTGCTGGAAATAATCAATCAACAGCAGCAACTCTTCTCGGCATCTCCCAACAGGCCCTCAGTAAAAGATTAAAAAACCTCGATTAACGCTCGCACCCTTACAACTTTTGTTGTACTCACAACAAATATTGTTCGTTCCAAAAGCTGACCTACAGTGGCTCACGACGAGGACCGCCAATACCGGCACAACTTTAGTTGTACCCCTGACCGCAGACATAAATATTCTCAACTAACTGGTATTACATAACATTTAAAAGCAACTTCGAGTGGCATATTGTTTGCTATTACATGAACGTTGTACAAGTGGTCATATTAACACTCAACATTTTGAACGAAGGAGAAAAAAATGGCAGACAAGCAAGTACCGATGGGAAACCCGGCAGTAGTTGGATTAGCAGGATTCGGTCTCACCACCCTCATTCTACAACTTCACAATCTTGGACTGTGTGGTTTGGGTCCAGTCATCGCCTGCGGAATCATTTTCGGTGGAGCAGCCCAGCTTATGGCCGGATTACAGGAGTTCAAAGTAGGAAATAATTTTGGCTACAGCGCGTTTTGCTCCTATGGTGCATTCTGGATCGCACTCTGTATTATTCTGCTCTTCAACAAATATGATATTTATAAGTCCAGCGGAACTGACATTGGTTATTTCCTGATTGTATGGACTCTGTACACTGCAATTATGTGGATTGGTGCCATGAGAATTCACGGCGCAATGGCCTCTACCTTTACCCTGCTGCTGGCGGGATTTATTCTTCTGGACCTGGCCCATTTTGGTTATCCGGCCATGACCAAAGTTGCTGCATACGTTTTGATTCTATGTGCCTTGAACGCCTGGTATATGATGGCTCACGTCATCTTTATGCAGGTTTTTGGACGTGATGTCCTCCCTGTTGGTAAACCATGGATAGAGCCAAAGCCGGCCCCACAAGCTCAGAAAGCAGAAGCGACAAGCTAGGAACAGTCATCACAATGGATCGAAAACCATTCAACAGATGAGAAGAAAAGTTTCATATGTCGAAAATGCAGGCGAGCAACCAAACACCAGACTCCAGTTTCATCTCACAGGCACCATTAAGCCTGCACATAGATTCGTCGCAACATCGACACATGGGTTAGAAATGGTTTTCCTGCAAACACAGCAAGAAAGCCATTTCGTAAAGAAACGTATAGCCCTTAAAGGATTGGGTAAAAAAGTATTCCAATGCTGATGGTTGGTTTCTCGAACCAAAGAGGCGGTACCGGAAAGAAAATCCTTTCTGGTACCGCCTTTTTCTTTCCGTCAATTACGATTCCTCTCCAAGAGTTCATCGTAAAAAAAGATAAATATATTGACACCTGCACCACAATTTTTTTCAAATTCCATCAAAGAGGCCTTCTGCTTTGCGTATTACAAAAGAAGAATTTCAGACTGAGTTTGCGGTAAGTCGCTCACACCCTCCAGACAGCCTTACAATCGATTGTGATTGAATTCATTGCACGCTAAGATTATCGTATGTCTAAATATTTTTTCGATCCTGTTAATATTTCTTCCAACAACTGCCCAGGATAGACATAGCCCAACCATTTTCACATATCCTCACTGCGGTTTATTGCTGTTTCCAATAACAATGAAAGGAGCAGAACATGCCTAACACCCAATACTGGGCTGATACCTATCTTGAGAAATTAGTTAGCCCGGAGAAGGCTATAGCACGCATTCGTTCGGGCCAGAGGGTATTCATTGGCTCCGGTTGCGGTGAGCCTCAGGTTCTTGTGAAGGAACTCGTTGAAAAAACGAATAATTTCAGTGGGCTGGAGATAGTTCGTCTTCTTGGTCGTGAAACAGCATCACTCACTGCTATTGCTGATAAAACCAGGGATACCAACCTGAATATCCGGTCGATATATCTGGGCTCAACCAAATCAGCCTCCATTGCCAAACAGCGACGATTCATCACCCCGATGAACATGTCAGATGTTCCAAGTCTTTTTACAACTCGCAAACTACCGCTTAATGTTGCGTTGATCCAGGTCTCTCCTGCTGATGACTTCGGGTGGATGAGCCTTGGTATTTCTGTAGACGTCACCATGGCCGCTGCCCGGTCCGCCGATTTTGTCATTGCCCAGGTGAACCCCAGGATGCCGAGGGTCATGGGGCAGAGCTTCATTCATGTCAACGATGTTGATCTTATTGTTGAGCATGATGAAGAGATGCTGGCAGTGCCGCCTTCAAAAATATCCTCAGAAACGGCCACCCGGATCGGACACCATATAGCCAGATTAATAGAGGATGGCTCCACCCTCCAAATCGGGCTCGACGCCGCCTCTCAGGCAACCGTCCAGGCTCTTTCTAACAAAACCGACCTTGGGGTGCACTCCCAGTTTCTGACCGACGATATCATGCACCTCTACGCCACAGGAAACATCAACAACAAGAAAAAAGGCATCAACGAAGGAAAAATGGTCGCCTCAATGGCAATCGGCAGTCATAATCTGTACGAATTTCTCAACGATAACCCGGCAATCGATTTTCATCCCTCGGATTATGTCAACGACCCCTTCATTATATCACAGCACAACCGAATGGTTTCAATGAATGTGGCAAGAATAATGGATCTTACCGGACAGGTTTCTGCCGAAGCCTCCGCCGCAACTCGATTTGCCGGAGTTTCCGGCATCCCGGATTTCGTCAGGGGCGCCAGGCGTTCACCAGGGGGTAAATCCATTCTCATGATTTTTTCTACCTATGAAACAGAAGACGGACTCAAGTCAAACATTGTCCCATACCTCAACGATTATGTTGTCGTCGTTCCCCGCGGAGACGTTCACTATGTTGTTTCTGAATACGGCTCAGTCAACCTCTTTGGAAAAAGTATTCAGGAACGTGTTATTGCCATGATCAGTATCGCTCACCCTCAATTCAGGGAAGAGCTTTTCGAAGCAGCAAAAGAGCGTGGCTTCATCGGTGCAGAAAGAAATCTTGGCGAGGCGGCTAAAGCAGTTTATCCGATCCAACTCGAAGAAATCCTGAAGATCAATGGGGAAACAATTACCATTCGACCATCAAAGCCGGTTGATGAGCGCCGTATTCAGGAACATTATTATAGCTTGCCAAAAGAAGATGTCTTGACGAGATTTTTCTGCCAGAAAACCATCTTTGCCAGACCGGAAATGGAAACACGATCACAAATTGATTATGTCAACGATCTGACGCTTGTTGCAGTGGTCGGAGAATTTGGCTTTGGTCGGGTTGTGGCTGTCGCCGAGTGCATGAAACTGGAAAGCGAAAACATGGCTGAGGTCGCATTTTCTGTTAGCGAAGAGTACCAAGGAAAACGACTTGGCACTTTTTTCCTCAAAAAATTAGCAGCGGTCGCACGGGAAAACGGTATTGCCGGGCTGATGGCCTACACCTTCCCGACCAACAAAGCAATGATAAACCTTTTCAAGACCTTACCGTATAAGGTGAAGACCGTTTATGAGGATGGAGATCTGGTTCTGAGCTGTCGTTTCAATGAACTTGCCTGAAATGGCGACAAGAGACAGTACTACACCGCCTTCTCTCTTGATACATCAAAGCGAACAATCCATTGGATGAGCGGGATTCTTTAGAATTTCAGAATGAAGGTTGTCACCGTGGAAACGATTGGATTAAAAAATGAACTCAGTCCCTCCCATCCGCTCAGCCTGACAATCAAAAAGGTACAAACAATGAAATAGGGACCAAACATACATACGGTTTTTTTTACCTTCTCAAAAAAATTGCCATTCGGCAGTAGAGCAAAAAGGAACGCAGAACCCGGCAACGGATATATTATGATAAAACCATAAACAGCCATGGTGACATTCACAACAACGATTGTGGAAAAAACCTTATCTTCGAAACCATATTTGCCAAGAATCCAGGCAAGACTCGCTGCAATATTTGCCATCAGAAGATTCGCCACGGGACCGGAAATTCGACTCAGTACAAGAAAGAGCCGTGGAAAATTTTTAAAGTTCTTCGTATCGATTTTTATCTCTTTTGCCCAGCCAAAGCCGGCAATAAAAAAATTCAAAGTACCCAGTATGCTCATATGCATAAAGACGTTAAAGTGGAAACGATCTTTGGCACCCACCCGGGAATCTCCAAGAAAGGTTGCGGCAAACCCCTGCCCTTCTGCACTTACAATTATTGCTGTAAGCATGGCAATACAAAAAATCACAATATCTTCAGCTACCGGCTGAGAGTAATTGATAAGATAGGGTAGATAAAAATCCGGTGCCATAAGTCCCCTCTTTACGGATAATTAATGAGATAATCAGACTAGCCCGAATTTACCATGAACATTGCGTCAATTCCCATACATCAAACGACAGTCAAACTTTGTGGTATGATTTATCTCATACCTGAGTACACAATGGTCACCAGAGACCAGCCGATCTCACCATGTCTGCAGCGTTGTCCAGGTAAGCTGCATACCCAACTATCGCAGTTTGCCTGGCGTCTTGCATACACAGCAACCTCGACTGGTGAGAAATCCGGGGCAGTTTACCGCAAAACTCCCAAGAATACCAAAAAAAATGGCGGGAGCCACCGATGACTCCCACCATTTAGCAGCTACAGGTGGATGGTTGTAGTTGCTGCGCTGTTTACGAAACTACCTAACCTACCATTTTTTGAATCTGTTCAACAATCTCAGGATTAGCCAGCGTCATAACATTGCCGACATCCCCTTTGTTTGAGATCGCGCCGAGTACCCTTCTCATGATCTTCCCTGAGCGGGTTTTGGGCATATCGGGCACTATCCAAACGTTTCTACACTTAGCTATCTTACCGATCTGGAAAGTTATAGCATCGGCAATTTTCTGCTGAATTTCCGGTGATGCTTCAATGCCCGGTTTGAGCGATACATATACTTCAGGTTCCTTGCCCTTTATCTCGTGATTAACCGGAACAACAGCTGCTTCAGCAACTTCAGCAACGGTCAAACATACCGATTCTATTTCCTTGGTTCCAAGACGGTGGCCTGAAACGTTGATGACATCATCGATACGGCCGAGGATCCGGACGTAGCCATCCTCATCCATCACCGCTGCATCACCGGTCAGATACGGCCAATCCCTCCAGTCCTTGCTGTTTGGATCTTTGTTATACATACCAAAGTATGTATCAACAAACCTCTGCCTGTCACCCCAGATGGTCTGGAAGCAGCCCGGCCAAGGATTCTGGATACAGATGTTACCGGCCTTTCCCGCACCAGCAGGGATCTCAAGACCGTTTTCGTCAAAAATTATCGGATGAATACCTGGAACACCTGGTCCGGCACTACCGGGCTTCATGGCCGCAATCCCCGGTACAGTGGAGCAGAGGAAACCACCCGTCTCAGTCTGCCAGTAGGTATCGACAATAACAGCCTTACCTTTCCCCACTTCCTTCTCATACCACTTCCACACTTCAGGCTCAATCGGCTCACCGACAGTAGTCATATGCTTGAAGTTATAATTGTACTTGGCTGGCTCATCCGGTCCTACCTTTCTGAGGGCACGGATAGCGGTCGGGGCGGTATGGAAAATGTTGACGTCAAGTTCCTGGGCAATCCTCCAGGATCGTCCAGCATCCGGATACGTTGGCACTCCTTCAAAGATTACAGAGGAAGCGCAGAGCGCCAATGGTCCGTACACGATGAAGGAATGACCTGTAATCCAGCCAATATCTGCCATACACCAGTACACATCCTCGGGATGTATATCCTGGATGTATTTCGACATCGCAGTTACATAGGACAGGTAACCACCGGTACTGTGTTGAGCACCTTTTGGTTTTCCTGTTGTACCACTTGTATACATCAAAAACAGTGGATCTTCGGCCAACATTTGCTCGGGCTCAACCCGTGCACCGTAATACTTCTTTAACTCATTGTTGACAATAATATCACGGCCTTCAACAAGGGCAGATTCAGAAGACATCTTCCCCGGATAGCGTTGCCAGATGAGGAGCTGATCAATTTTCTGCCCATCCTTTGCCGCCAGTTCACATGCCTCATCATCGACTGCTTTATGGTTCAGCAGTTTTCCTGCCCTGTAATAGGCATCCATGGTAATGAGAACCCTGCTGTTCGAGTCAACTACCCTGTCGGCACAGGCACTGGAGGAAAAACCACCGAAGACCACTGAGTGGATAACTCCGAGCCTGGCACAGGCCAACATGGTGATGGGAAGTTCGGCTGACATCGGCATGTGAATTGTCACCCTATCGCCCCGCTTCAAGCCGGCAGTGTCTCGTAACAGAGCGGCGAACTCATTGACACGAACATAGAGTTCCTGGTAGGTGATATGATCGACCCTTTCTTCTTCCAGCTCAGGGACAAAATGGATGGCGGTCTTGTTCTTATTTTTTGCCAAATGCCTGTCGATGCAGTTATAACTTGCATTCAGCTTGCCACCTTTAAACCATTTCCAACAGGGAGCATCACTGGTATCGAGTACTTCATCCCAATACTTGTACCAGGTCAGCAACTCGGCAAACTCAGTATAGCAATTGGGAAAATTATCTAAACTGAATCGATCAAAAACGGCTGGGTCGGTAAGATTCGCCTGACCAATAAATTTTGATGAGGGATGATACAACGCTTCTTCTTTCCAATGAACCGCAATTTCCGCTTCTGAAGTTTCAACAGTTTTACTTTCTTCGCTCATATTAAACACTCCTTGTAAAGTCTGTGGAAGATTTCCAGATTGGGCTTGGGAATACCTTTATCCCCAATCTGATCTGACTTAAAAAAAGGTTGTTTATGCAGTTACTTTTTGGCCTCCGACTTCCTCAGCGTGCTGCGGCCGCCTGGTCATCTGAGCAAGAATAACTCCTGCCACCAGAAGTGCTCCAGAAAGATAGAAGGCATAATTCAGGCTTCCGGTAATGTCCTGAATAGTACCTGCAAGTCTGGTTACGAAAACACCGAGACCCCAACCGATAAAGATGAGCCCATAATTCATACCAAGGTTTTTGGGTCCGAAAAAATCGGCAGCAAAGGAAGGCATAAGCGCCAGACCACCACCATACTGCCAATAGGCAATACCGACCGCCAGGAACAGCAGGCCAACGCTCTGTGTGCCAATGATGTACGGTAAAGAAAAGAGGCACAGTGCAGAGACACCACAGTTAAGACAATAGGCATTGAGTCGACCTATTTTATCAGAATAAAAGCCAGTGCCGACTCGTCCGAGTGCATTGACAAGTCCACCGAAAGAAACGAGAATCCAGGCATTCGCCGCAAAGAACGGCATGCTTTTCGCTGCAGAAACCATGAGTCCCTTGGCATTACCAATGATCAACAAGCCTGACTGAGTGGTGAGAATAAACATGACCATCAAGGCATAAAATTGCCAGGTTTTAACGACTTCTGACGGCTCCCAGTTGGTGATCGTTGAACCTGCGGTTGCAACACCTGCTCCGGCGATTGTAGGTGCTACATAGCCTTCCGGTGGAGATTTCAGCATTGTTCCTGCAATAACGACAACCGCAGCAAAGAAGACTCCAAGGCCAATAAAACTCCCCGAGATTCCGTACTGATTAATGAGCCACTGGCCCAGACCACCAATATATAGAGCGGCACCACCGTAACCACCAACAACGATACCGGCGATAAGTCCGCGCTTATGGGGGCCGAACCATTTTAGAGCAGCGGGTGTTGGAGCGGCATAGCCGATACCCATTCCGAGTCCGCCGATAAGACCAAAGCCGATAATTATACCGGTGTAACTCTTCATGACTCCTGCTAAAATACAGCCTGCAGCCAACGTCAAACCACCGAACGTTGCCCCGAATCTCGGACTGATTCTATCCTGGATACGACCACCAGGGATCATCATAAG
>JBARUU010000069.1:0-24273 GCA_049645925.1 Desulforhopalus sp. | reverse complement strand
ACTTATAGGTATGCTGCCCTTAAAGAGTGTCTCCCCGGTTCGTACGAAGTACTCGCAGACCACAGGGAACTTGTTCCCGAGGATCTAAGATGGAATAACCTCCGGCAACCATGGAGACCTATCAACTCCTGATGTCTCCCTCAAATAGTCTAGAGTCCATCAGGATCAAAGACTACGCACAGGGAGTCTAGAGAGTCGAGTAGTCTCTTAATCATTGTTACTATTGATCATCTATCTACAGAATAGGAGCGGTCCCAACAGGTCTTACTCTTTTAAAGGGAGCGCTCTGGATGCCATTTAAATACAGTTACTTACAGACACACTTGCCCCACTTTTGAGGCAAGCTCATTGCTTTCATTGTTAGGCATTGAGCCAATCCTCAAAGAGGTCTCCCATACGTTTACTCTGAAACAATATTGTGATCTTCTCGCCCTCTCTGATGGCAGACCTCCAAATAAACTGTAGCATGGCACTGAGGGCAAACTGTTCCTTGTCATAATCATGCCCATATCTCTGTATGGTCTTCTCAATAGAAGGAAACGGAAACAGATTTACAGCGTAATAGATGTAATGCCGTTCTTTCCACTTGTTGGTGCCACGGGTATTGAAGGCCAGCCAATTCTGTTTTCCGATGAAGGACTTGTAAAGCTTCCTGAGGCGGTCAATGAAATCTTCCCTATTATCCTTCCGACATGTGAACATGAAGTCCTCATTGGCGATGCCGTGCCTGTCTTTAAAGCCTCTGAGGTGCTGCCTAATTTGAACCATGGCGGGACTGCTGGCAGACATTCGAGACATCTTGGTATTCGATAGGTCATAGAATCCATCACCGTATACCTTTCCTCTTCCCCCAGGTCTCTCTACTGCTATCAGATCTCTAAATGACTTCCCTGAGTATGTACCCGGATGACCCTGAACAATAGGACCTCCCTCACCTTCTCTGAGTAACTCAAGATGCTCTACCGTATAGCTATGTATCCTGAGCCAATAATCCATATCAGAGTTCTTAAAAAGGTATGTCAGAATCATTACAGACACAAAGGAGTCTATCCATGTAGGACTCATAGAGAACGAATAGAAGTCCTTGGCTCCCTCGGTATCGACCATGAAGAAGTCCCTCGTCCTCAGCAATTTGACAATACCTATCTTTGTCGTTGTCCTGTCCAGTTCCATATAGTTGTCATACATCATTGCATTCAAGACGAGCTTTGAGACTCCTGTATCAATTACCTCTACTGTTGCAATGCCATCCTCAACAAAGCCCTGGATGTCCTGCTTGTCGAGTCCCTTCTTTTCTTGGAATACGCTTATGGTCTCGTCAATGACGATATGCCATTCACCTTCACGTATCAACTCAAGAATCTCACCATTTATGTGTCCCTCAAAGAGTGAGTGAGTGATTGCAATGCAGTCTGCATATTTCAACGCATCAACAAATGCGAATGTCTTAGTTTCGCTATTCTTTGCATCAACATATTCTTCACCAAGGGCCACTACATTGAGATCACTGCCAAGGTCGTTGGCGTACCTGTCAACCTCATCATTGTAAGGGAGGACCACAATGGTTCTGCGGTCAATATCCTTTTTGATCCTTTGTATGGCCCATGTGCTCTTTCCTGTTCCCATAACAGCATCAATTACTGTTACTGGTGGTCGTTTCATTTTCACTGCTCCTTGCTCCAGACTTGCCTGGTCGTGGTATTGCCAGCATATGCCAGCGTTAATAAACGCACCTACCCGTATGGACCACTCATTGTGGCCTACAGGTTCTTCATGAGGTGCTTACTTTTGTGTGAGTTTGTTTAGATCCTTGCAGTTGCCAGTGTAATGGCGATGAGAAGAGAGAAGCCTCGCAGGGTTTGAAGATGGACACTCCAGCAGAGCTGGTAACTGGTAGCTAGCCAGCATATAGACAGGGGCAAGGAAGCCCTGAATGTCCCCCTGAGAGGCTGTATTTGATGTCTCCAGCAGTGCGCCAGTAGTTGACTCGCTCCTTCTTAGTAATCGGCACCATGATTAAGCCACCGGAAACATGGAAAGATTCAATGCAGCAATTTCAAGGTAGGTACAATAGCATCTCTCATAACAAACTCGCCAACTATTAGATAAAAGTTAACAAGTTCAATTCACATATTATTACAATGATATCAAATAGATAATTAAATAATTTAGAAATGTCTTTAAAATTGCCTCTTGCGCCATGCTAAGTATTAAAGTAACAAGAGTATAACTTAGCGAGTCCACAGCACACCATTCACAAAAAGACAAGAGAGACATCGATATGGCAACAGCACAAAGACATAAGGTCAAACCAAGTAACCCGAATCACCCAAAGAAGGGAGACCAAATTAGAGTTGACCCTATCAAAGATCTGAAAGACATCAAGACCATCAAGAAACAATTGAAGCACAATAACCCTCGCGACTACTGTCTTTTCATCCTGGGTATCAATACAAACCTCAGGGCATCAGACCTGCTGAGCATTACGGTTGGTCGGGTGCGGGGACTTGCCCCAGGGGACGAACTTATATTGAGAGAGAAAAAGACCGGCAAAGCCAGAAGGATAACGTTGAATGAGTCTGCTATTGAGGCAATCCAGCATCTCCTACTTAATGATCAAATCCTGGAAGACGAAGACAGTCTGTTCAAAGGTCAACGAGGCACTCTCACAGTGCCCTCTGTCAATCGGCTTGTCAAAGGGTGGTGCCGTGCTATCAATCTGAAGGGAAACTATGGAAGCCACACCTTGAGGAAGACATTCGGATACCATCAGAGAGTCCAGCTTAATACATCGATACCTGAACTCATGGTCATATTCAACCATAGCAGCCAAAAGCAAACCTTAGACTACTTATGCATTCAATCTGAAGAGATCAAAGATGCATACATGAAGCTTTGCTTATAGGTCATTGTCAACAGGAATCCGTTTCCCTCTGTCTTAGTAATCGGCGCTCAGTGTCATTAAGTACAAAGTGCCGGTAACCTCATCCTGTATTCTCGGACGAGCCAATTGAAACCATGGTGAGCTACTGGACCGCCTATCAAACCCAACATACTGTGAGTGTCTTTCACACTCTCTCTCACATGGAACAGAACCGACCGGCAAGGGGGGAAAGGGAGCGCTGGAGCGTATAAGGCAGGGCTTCATAAATTTGCGTCAGTTTCAGACCTTGCATTTTCTGATGGAAATCCTATCCACAATCTTGTACACTGGGACCTAATTAGTATAACGTTTAGCAACTGTACAAGATAGGCTTTTACAAACTTAGACAAGACTAGAAAGGGAGGCCAAAGCTCAGCTATATGGGCGTTTAAGTGGCACTTCAGAGGTCTCAAACGGTTCCGAAGGAAGTGACGAAGGAACGTACTGAGCATGATCCCGACTAGCTCCACCATATAGAAAAAGGGTGTTACAGTATAGAGCTGTGACACCCTTTTTTTATTGCCTGCTGCTGAGACGGCCTTCTCAAAAAAAGAGCCTGATAAAGAGCACCTTCCTCACTGAGGCCGGTACCCTTTTCTTCTGCAAGAGATTATGCAGCAATTATGATTAATATACACGTTATTTATAATATAGTGGTCTTCACATTCTGTTCCTTGACCATTTAACTCTGACAAAGTCCGGCAATTGCCGGGTGCGATCAAAGAAAGGCCCAACCGGAATAAAAACCGAAAACAGTTAAAGCGACCTTTACCTGGAACTGTTTTGGTCCATTCTGTTTCTGGAGAACCCGCTGGCAAATTGCGAACTTCTGCAGGTGAGGAAATTATTCTTGAATGAAAGATGCACGGTCGAATTTTTCGTGCTGCAGAAAATAGAGAGTCTGTCGAATAACCTCCTCATCATTGATGATAAAGGTATGATTCTCGGGCAGTACCAGGAAATCGGTCATCCCTTCAAGCTTGGCACTTTCTACCGATACCTTACCGTCACTGGGACCCGGTATCATATCGACCATCCACAGGTCGTAAAAGGCGGGTTCATCGCCGGTAATTATTCCAAGAGGGAATGTCGCCGGCCCCAGCTGGTGAAGAAGACTGTCAGGGCCGGTGCCAAGCTGCTGTCCTGCAGGACCATTCCGCCATTCAAAGAAAAAATTACCCCGCAGGGTATCGACCACCTCACTCCCTTTGTTTGGAGGGCTCAGCATCACAACCCTTTTTAATTCGGCAATTTCTTCTTGGGAGAGATAGTAACGCAAAAGAATCCCCCCCATTGAGTGAGTAACAAAACTGATTCTTTTTGCCCTCTGTTCCCTGCATATCTGAAGGACTTTCGGGATTTCAATCAGGGCGAGACGCTCTACTGTTGTACTCCTTGATGGATAATCCATGTTGACAGTAAAATAATCTTCAGCCTGTAAGGCGTTTGCCATATCATCCATTGACCGGGATGAGCGCGCCAAACCATGAAGCAGAACGACGCACTCTTCAACATCAGGGCTCTGTCCGGTATCCGCACCAACCGATGTGGAACACGAAACTCCCGTTAACACAATGAGAATGTAGAATAAACAGTAACCAAGAAATACCGGCATTTGGTAATTCCCCCGAAGAAAGGGCTTTAATTATGTTGGGGAACTCAGGGCTGTGCCTGACTCAGGAGCTGATCAGTTTTCCATTGTATCTGGTCCCCACAATCATCCGGGCAGTGCCAGATCACCAAGCCAGATTCATTTTGAAAACCATGTTTACACTGGTGGTAATGCGCTCCACAATTCCCATAAATCGGCCAAAGCGTGAAACAAATGATGAAAACTCTCTATCCGGAGCGGCAAAGCACGCCTCACCAATTCTAGAATGTTTTTTTTAGTTGAGTCTCTTCTAAATCGGCGTGAGATTCGCCTAGATCAAGCAATGCAGGGGCGACAACCTGGGGGGCCCGCCACTATCGAGTATAATATTGAGCTCCTTGTGCGGTTGCTCTATAAAAATTGCTTTTTGTGCCGTGGACATAGACAGTAATAGCCGCAGTTCAGTGACAGCCTTTTTTTATTACGTATCACAGAGACGACTATTTCACCTTAGCGACGGCTCCCTTAATTGACAGAGCATATGGTTTATGGTCGCGCAGGAACTGCGGGAGCCGTTCCTTGGCATGACGTGCTCTCTCGATATCAGGATACTCACCATAGAAAACAAGTAGAGCCTCAGGCCCAGTTTTTTTCCTAAGAATAAAGAAATCTCCGACAACTTGCTCGTAGCCGTCCTGCGCCAACATTTTCTTGAGGTTCTTCTCGGCAGTTTCGGAAGCCAGTGCCATAAGCTGGATAGTATACAAATCTTGCTTTTCCTTCTTTTCCCACTCAATACCAGCCTGTAGTCTTTCAGCATAGCGTTGCTCAACACTAAAGAGACCTGTAGAGGCGCTTCCATGCTGCACAGTTGCCCGTGACTGTACGATGATTGTCTTTCTCCGCTGCTCCGGCAGCACACCAGTTTTTGTTTTCTGGTTCCCGGCTGGTCGCAGATGTACAATGTTCCTCTGCTCTTTTTTTACAATTTCCGGAATAACCTGCCTGTCATCAACCTCATTACCGGCAACTACCTTCCCAGTCCCGTCATCAATTGTGTCACTTCCAACTGTTTCATCTGTCTTAACCCCGGTTTGCTGTTCCACTACTGTTTGCGCCTGAGTAACATCATTCTGCAGCAAGGATATATTTTTCTCTTCCAAGGCTGAGGCCTGTAAACCATCGGTGTCGATTTCCGACATATGTTCGGATATTTCCTTTTCTCTCACCTGCTCTACAATTATTTTCGATGTGGCAGACGGCGATATCTCTAAATCAGAAGTTTGAGGATGCTCCTGCCTGCCCTCAGGACGCACCACATTCTCTTCCAACAAGCCATGGTCTTTACCGGGATCGCTCACGTCATGCCCCAAGCGAAATAAAAAAAAGAGCAAGACAAGACAGCACGCCACGACACTCATCCGAAAAACATTTGTACGTAGAGCCTTTTTAACATAAGGCAAGCGGAGCAATCCTGTTTCTCTCGCCTCAGGCTGACGACCCTCTTCAACGCCCTCGAGCAAAACCATGAACGAGGCGTCATCACCCTGGGTATTCAATAACTCCTCGCCCAGAGTACTGATCATCCTGAAATTTCCCTTGGTCAAAGCATAAATTTCTGCCACCGTGTCATTGGTAAAAATTTCGGTTGAATCAACCTGAGCCAGTCGAGCAATATTTTTAATTAGATAATCTGCAGTTTCAGGTTCAGAGAGCGGGGGAAGGTCCAGGTGCAGTACCTCGCTATTCTGGAAATCGCAGATGGAGAGCTGATCACAATTTTCAAGAAATGTCTTCCGGCCGGCAAACAGAAGATGCACTCGCGCACCAGATTCGATGAACCGATCCAGCATTTTGCGAATTCTCTCAAGAGTGGCCAGAAAAATATTTTCAGCCTCATCAAAGATAACAAGCAGATCTGCAGATTCATCCATCAGGAGATCTGTTATCCGGTCCAAAGCCTGATCAACTTCTATGCCCCCTTTTTCGTCTGAAATATCTACCCCCAAACGCACGGTAATAATCCGCACAACCTCTTCAAACGAATCCACAGTGTGAGAAAAGAAAACTGTCCTGAAGGATATTGGCATCTCGTCTGTCAATCGACGGCACAACATCGTTTTACCGCTCCCCTCATCTCCGGTCAGCACAATAAGGGTCGCTCTGTGCTGCATTGTCTCTTTCATTTGAGACAACATCTCCCCTCTGTTGCCTCCATCAAAAAATTCAACAGTAACAGGGCCTTCCTGAAACTGTGCATGGGATATGTTCTCTGTTCTTTTATGAATCTCTGTCATGATTTCTCGAAAGCGATTGCACTATTTTTTTGTGGATATTTCAACAGCAGTTTTGAAAATTGGTGGTCTGTTTACCAAATAAAACCTGATTCATGATACTACACCCAAGGAGTAAATTAAATGAGTAATCGGACAGCTAGAACAATTACAACTCCACCGATAAAAACCCGGTTATTGTTTGCTTAAACACCCAGGACTTTGGGATGTCATTTGTTTGGCTCTGACCCTTTTGCTGCGACAAAGTGTTCCCGTTCTTTTCTTCTTTCGAGTAGAATGGTAGACTGCCTTCCTTTAGCCAAAACCTATTACGCCGAGATACAGATATCAAATCGTACAAACAATGCCTATTTTCCAGCTGAACGAACACATTCATTTCCCTCATCCCGATTATGCAGAAGAGAACGGTCTTCTTGCTATAGGTGGAGACCTTCGGCCGGAAAGGCTTCTGATGGCTTACAGCCAGGGGATTTTCCCCTGGTTTTCAGAGGGGGACCCTATTCTGTGGTGGTTCACCAGCCCCCGTCTGGTTCTTTTTCCGGATGAGTTTCATATCCCCAGAAGGGTTCGAAGGTACGCTAAAGCCGCCTCTGTTGAAATAACCCGAAATGCTGCATTTCCGAATGTGATCAAAGAATGCGCAGAGGTGAGGACGGAGCTCGCATCAGAGACCTGGATCTCACCAGAAATGCAGGCGGCCTATACGACCTTGCACCGACTTGGTTTTGCCCATTCATTTGAATGCTGGCAAAACAATATTTTGGTCGGAGGGTTATACGGGATAGCTTTAGATAGAGTGTTTTTCGGCGAATCGATGTTTTCCAGAATAAAGTGCGGTTCCCAATTTGCCCTAATCGCCTTAGTTGAATTTTTAAAATCCAAAAAATTTCAACTAATCGATTGCCAGATGACGACGAACCACTTATTACGTTTTGGTGCAAGGGAAATAAGCGGTGAAGAATTTCGGGCACAGCTCAAGAAGAACATTAAAAATTTAATCCCCTATGACGACTGGAACAATGAAAGCAAAAACCATAAATGACACTTGTACTATCTGCGAAAAGAATACAACAACACCCACACATGAAGAAACTGGGCTCTGCCGGAGCTGCATGAGCATCGTTGAAATGTTGAAGAACAAACCCGACGCACTCGCTCTTCTTTCAGCACTGGCCGGAACCTCCTCCATCTCCTGTCTGCAGTCTAAACATGTTGAGCAGGAAATGCCCGACGTTCTTGATGGTGTTCGTCACAGAACAACGGACAGGGAACGCAACACCTGGTATGTTTCCATTAGCGAACTGGACGGTAATCCGGTGGAAATCTTTGCGTCCACGGCTTTCGACAGAGATCAGCATCTGCAGTCCCGTATTTCTAACCTGACCACCATAACCAGGCTTATTTCTCTCATTTTACGACATGTTTTCATGGGCGAAAAACTCACCCTTGAAAAAACCTTGACCCAGCTAAAGAGAAGTTCAAGGTTGCCCAATGACCTTCCGGACATGCTTGGCAAAATACTTGCCAAATACAGCAAGTCAACATCGACTTCAATGGACAATGATATAGTGGCGAAGGAAACCGTCATTCCTTAGTGCCATGAAGAAATTGACCCGAAATTTCAAAATCATTTCCATCTCCTGCTAGTTCACTATTGAAGCAGCATATCGGCGTTGTGCAACGAAGGGAGCGACGACGTCAGGCGGTGAAAAATAATCAAGCTACACCGCTAATATTTGTCTAACAGGTTACAAAGGTGCCACCCTTCAATTTTGTTCAGCAATCGAGATCGAATTCATAAGAAAGATCAGACTTGTCGAAGTGTTTCAGAACCTTTTGTAAGGCATACAGGTTAGCAACCCTGAAGGTAAGTTCCCAGGCTGGATATAATGAAGAATAACTGGAAAGAATTTCCAGACTTTCCATCTCAAGTTCTGGTGGTGCAGATCCAAGAATCTGCATAATCCTCTTCCTGGTGGCCCTGAGGACATGGAGAGTCTGTATTTTTCTCACGTGGGTCTGCCTGGTTTTCCATGAGATGTTGACTGCATCTTCACGCTGAAAATTGAGCTTTCGAAAACGTTCGCAGTTTTTATGATGAACGGAAAGTCCTTTGGGAGTGAGGAGGGCACAGTTGTCCTTTGCCGTAGGATTAGGCTTACAGCAGGAAGAGAGTTTGACGGAAACCGGGTCAAGCGTTGTTAATTCAATTTTGTTGAAGGCCCCTGTTGGAGTCACTAAAGGTGAGACTCCACCGAAGAGAATGTTCTTTATATTCTCCATGACCTGTTTCAGATGCAGTCTTCCTTCACCAATCCGGATATACATCTCATCAAGAGAAGGAATGGCGTCAAGGGCCAGAAGCCGCGGTACATCATTACTCTCCATGACATCAAAAGGAATACCGTATCGCAGCATTTCCTGACGCAGCATGGAAATGCCCACCTCCCGAACAACTTTCTGGCATCTGGCTTTGAAATTTTTTGCAAGTTCCCCCCGCGCTCGTGGCGTCTTACAGCGAGACAGCATATGCTGCTCAAAACGGATAGGCTGATCAGCTCGAACAATCCTTACCATATCGCCATCTTTCAAAACATGAGAAGGAGCCACGCGCCTGTTTCTGATCATGGCACCGAGACATGTCTGTCCTATTTCAGTGTGCACCCTGAAGGCAAAATCAAGCACAGTTGAGTTTACTGGAAGACAGATCAGATCTCCCTGCGGGGTATACGTATATATCTCCTTTACACCACTGGCAGCTATAACCTCTCGATAGGAAAAAGAATCCTCGGAACTGATGACATCAAACATTTCCTGGATTTCGCGTATGAATTTAACTTGTTTTCCGGTTTTTGAACTCCAGTTTCTAAATAACCCCTTCTGCGCCTTTCGTTCCATCTCATCGGTTCTAATCTTGAAAAGAAACTTTTGCCCTTCGATAATTGCTCTGGCGTGCAGCCCTTGATATCCCGTCGGTTTGGGGTTGGCAATAAAATCACGAATAGTTCTTGGGATGGGCCTGTATGTCTGGTTGGCAATTCCAAGAGCTCTGTAGCAGGATTGGACATCATCGACCACAATAAGGATTTCGAGAGGTGTATCTATACGCTGCACTAAAATACGATTGGTAATATCATAGTAGGCCCACAATTTTTTAGTTCGGACATTGACCCTGCAGGAGAAATTATTGAGTTCAGCATTTTTTTGTACATTGTCGACAATTGTCTGACCAAGCGGCGATTTTTGCAACTGCCGTATATGATTATTAATCCTGGCCCCCTGTTTCGGGTATTTGTAGAGAAGGGCCAGGTTGTACATTTCCCGCTTAAGATTAAACAGTCCAAAAACGGTGGCCAGCGGAGCGTAAATATCAATTGTTTCGTCTGCTATCCTCTGGCGCTTGGCTTTCGGCATAGCCCGCAACGTACGAAGGTTATGCAGACGATCGGCAAGTTTTACCAGCATAACCTCCGGTCGCATTGCCGCTCCGGTAAAAATTTTTCTATGAGTATTCCGACTGTCTGTCTGTTTATCCCCTGAAACATGTGTTACTTTGGTGCATCCTTCAACAATAGCCTGCACATAGCTACCAAACTTTTGGCCTACCAGATCGGCAGTGATATCCTCCACGTCTTCAACAGTGTCATGCAGGAGTGCAGCAGCCAAGATCTCAGGATCAGTAACATCCATCTCTTCGGCAAGAATTTTAGCAACGGAGCAGGGATGAAGGATATAGGCATCCCCGGACCTGCGCCATTGATCATCATGGGCGTCGATCGAAAAATCAAGGGCTTCCCAGAAGATTTCCTCTCCTGGTTTTTCTGCAATCAAATTCTGCATCTGATTGCGGTAGAGTTCAAGATCAAATGGAATACGACGCATACTCTCCCAACTTTAGTGCCTTACTCCTGAAATCCTGTCATTCTGTTCAGTACACCCTTGAAAGGTATAAAAACAAGAAAACAGAGGGCACTTTTATCATTAATAACGTAAATATACCGCCAAGGCACCTATACCCGTCAGACGAGTACTGAACAGAGTGCCCCCCTTGTGGGGTGAAAGTAAAAACATTGGATACCCATGGACAGAACCTGTAAGAGTCTTAGATTAGAAGTCCAAAACTGTTACCCGCCATTTTTCCGTGTCTCACCTGGCCAGGCATAAACAGGTAACTTCCAATTCAGCTTAACAAAATTCTCCTATTGGAGAAATCAAAATCCAGAAAATGTCTAAAAAAAGTAAATCTTTCAGAGCGTTCAAGCCAAAAAGAAAGACCCAATCCCCCCGAACTAAAAAGTGGCAGGATATAATCAGTCCGATAGAAAACAAGGTACTCATTCTTGTTCACGAAGCCACCGTCCCCCTGACACTCGAGAAACTGCTGACCGGTTTTCAGCACGGCAACTACAAGCAAAGCGATATCAATAACGCTATCAATTCTCTGATCCAAGCAGGTTTGATACGTAAAGACAGTCAGAAACATTTTAAAGTACATAAGAACGCACTGCTCTTTGAAGGAACCTTAACACAACACCCAAAAGGTTTTGGTTTTGTGAACGTGACGAAAAACTGGGGCAACAAAACGCCACTTAAAAGAGACCCGTTTATTGCACCAGCTCAAATGGGTGATGCCCATCACGGCGATCTGGTGTTGATACGAGTTTTTCGCATCCGTAACGACGACAGGCCGGAAGGGAGTGTTGTTAAAGTGGTGTCTCCCGGTCCAAATAAAATTGGCGGTATTTACATCAAAAACCGCCGTGATCGGCTTGTTTACCCAGATGACAAAAGGTTTCCTTTTACTATTAAAATTAATACCACTGGTAACCTGCAGCCGAAAAACGGCGATGGGGTCATCGTCCAATTTGAAAGAACACCAGGCCCGACCAAATTTCTGCAGGGAAAAATTATTGAAATTATCGGTCCGGCTGAAGATGTTGACACCCAAATGCGCCTGGTAATCGAACAATTCAACCTTCCCTTTCAGTTCAGCGACGAGGTTATGGATGAGACGGCAGCGCTCGATACGTCGATTGCTCCGGAGAACGACAGGGAAGATTTGCGAGAGACAGCTCATGTTACCATTGATGGTGAAAGCGCCAAGGATTTTGATGACGCAATATGTGTTACTAAAACCCGCAAAGGATTTCGTCTTTTTGTCTCTATAGCCGATGTGAGTCATTTCGTGACACCTGGTTCGGCAATCGACAGAGAGGCATACGGCAGAGGGACTTCGGTTTATTTCCCGGGAAGAGTCATCCCCATGCTACCGGAGAAACTGTCGAATACCCTGTGCAGTCTTATCCCCGGTGAAGACAGACTGACGATCTCAGCTATCCTTGATTTTGACCGCTCAGGAACACTTTGGCAAAAACGTTTTACCAGGTCGATAATTCGCAGCAAACATCGGTTCACCTACAACACTGTACAAAAAATACTGATCGACAAGGACCCGGCGATTCGCTTAGAGCACCAATCTCTTCTTTCCGGACTAGAATGGGCCGAGGAATTAGCGAAAGTGCTGCACCTAAAACGAAAGAAACGCGGATCAGTCGACTTTAACCTTCCAGAACCTGAATTCACCCTGACCGACTCCGGAACAATCGCCTCAATCAAAAGGGCAGAAAGAAACTTTGCACATCAGATAATCGAAGAATGTATGCTTGCAGCCAATGAAGCAGTCGCTGAATTGTTGAGCCGACAGGAGCAACCTGCACTGTTCAGGGTTCATGAACCACCGGAGACGACCAAGGCAGAAGAATTTTTTGATTTTGCGAAAACCCTCGGTTTCCCAATGACCCCCTTTGAAAATGAACCAGCCTGGTTCGCTGGTTTTTTGGAAAATTGCAGGGATACAAAATACGAGTACATCATCAACAATCTTCTTTTAAGAAGTATGAAACAGGCTCAATATTCAGCAAAAAACATTGGTCATTTTGGCCTCGCAGCAGACACCTATACCCATTTCACCTCCCCCATCAGGCGCTATCCTGATTTAATCGTTCACCGGCAACTCCTCCGACTGGTCACGGAGGAGTCGCAGCCAAAACGTCAAAAAAAACAACAGTCTTCCATGAAGGAGTCCGGTGAATTTCTCTCCGCCCGTGAGAGAACAGCAATCTCTGCAGAGCGAGACATGAATGATCGACTAAAAATCGGTTATATGAAAAACCGAATCGGTGACTCGTTTGACGCCATCATTTCGGGGGTGACAGAAGACGCTCTGTATGTTGAGCTGCATGAACTCTGCATCAGCGGCTCAATCCCAATAGAGTTACTTGATGATGACTATTATATATTTGATCGCAAAAACTACCGATTGTTTGGGGAAATCACCGCCAAAACCTACCAGCTTGGAGATCATGTCGAGGTAACAGTTATTGATGTAGATATTCTCAGCAAAAAAATCCTCTTTAGATTTGCGTCCAGGGCATCAGGATAAGACCCTTGTCAACTTGTTTTAAAAAGCCAATACAGCCCCGGACTTGACTTACCATATCGTTTCGCATACAAAATGTCAGATCTTGCTCATTTTTGCTCCTTAAAATAGTCCCAGAACTCAAATAAGCAGAACAACAAAGTTATCGCCAATGACCAAAGAAATCACCCTGCTCTCCAGGGTTGCAATTATACTGGTTCGTCCAAAAATTCCTGAAAACATAGGTGCCGCAGCCCGAGTCGCATGGAATATGGGTATCAATCGCCTTATTATTGTTCGAGACCGCATGCCGGAACGGGAACCGATGGCGAAGATGGCCACCCATAAAGCCGCACACCTCATAGATAACATAGAAATATACGCAAATCTTCAGGAAGCTCTTGCTGAATTTACATTGGTGGTTGGCACAACAGCAAGAAGAGGTCGTCAGAGGTTTGTGGAACAGTCGCCAAGGGAGATGGTGGATGCTCTCTTGCCGCTGCTGCCCAGTAACCAGGTGGCTATTATCTTTGGCCCTGAGGACACAGGTCTGACCAATGACGATCTCAAATATTGCCAGATGACCTCTGCCATTCCTACAGCAGATTTTTCCTCTCTTAACCTGGCACAGGCCGTTGCCATCCACTGCTACGAACTACATTACGGTGCTGTTCATGCGCCAAAAAACATGATGCCGGCCCCGCAACTGGCAACATCCCATGAACTCGAAAGCATGTATTCCTCTCTGGAAAAATCATTGCTTGCTATTGATTTTATGGAAAATGTAAGCCATGCTTATTGGATGAGTAATATTCGGAATTTCTTTGGCCGGATAATGCTTACATCAAAAGACGCAAATATAATCCGAGGTGTTAGCAAGAAATATCTTTTGCAGCAGAAAAAACAAAAGAATTGAAACTGATGGTGAGCCATGAAACATGATGAAAGTTTAGCCAACTACGTCGTGCCTTCCAATAAATTCTATCCACCACATATCGATAAAGCTCAATCCCTTCTCAGATCCAACTTGCTGCAAACCAAACTCCCCTACCAACAACACAACCAGAAAGTCATAATTATCGAAGCACAGGCTGGTCAGGGGAAAACGACCCTTGTATACCAGTTCTTAGAACACAACGATATCACTTACATCTGGTACCAGATAGATCCTGAAGACTCCGATCCGGTTCTCCTGCTATCTTCTCTGCTTACAAACCTCTGTACCAATCTCCCCGGGTTTGCTTCCCCTCAATTGACGGATATTCTCACTGAAGGAAGTGTCGGGCCGCTCGATCTGACCCGCTGTGCCAATATCCTTCTCCAGGACCTCGATGCCTACCTCAAGCATGATATCTATCTGGTTTTCGACGACCTGCACCGTATCGAGTTCGGTGCTCTGACCAATAAACTGCTCGAATATCTTCTGGACACCTCTCCCCCCAGACTCCACTTTATCTATGTAAGCAGACAACCACTCGAAATAAGAGGTACAATTATTCGTAACGGTTCCCAGGTAACCTACCTCAGCACTATCGACCTGGCCCTGGGAACACAGGATATTGAAGCTCTGTACACTACTGTTCTGAAAAAAGATATCAGCAGTCAGGATGCCATTAAAATACAAAAGGTTACCAACGGCTGGATAATGGGAATTCTCCTTGCAAGCCACCCCATCTCCGGCAGGACAAAATTCTGGCTTGATGCATCAACGGATGCTATTTCGTCGACACCTCAGACCGGCCATATGCTCGATTATTTTCAAGATGAAATTTTTGCTCAGATTCCCACGTATCTCCATACATCTTTTTTAAAATTTTCCTTTCTGCAGGAAATCCCCGCTGATCTGGCAACAAAGATCTCCGGACATGATAATTTTGGTAAGATCCTCTCGGAAATGACCCGGGAAAATTATTTCATATACAAACTTGATGAGCGGCAACAGGTCTTTCGTTTTCATCATTTTTTCCAGGAATTTCTTCAGCAGCGCGCCAGAGCCCGATTATCAGAGACGGAAATTAGCGAAATATACAGCATAGAGGCCTCTTACTATCTCGCTCGGGACATCACCGAAAAAGCTCTCACATGTTATAAAAACAGCGGCGATTTTAAGGCAATGGAGGAGATTCTCAAAGAAAAGGGTATGGACCTTATTGCCAAAAACAGGACATTCACTATCCTCAACCTTCTCCTTAGTATCCCGGATGAGATTCTCTTCAAATATAGCTGGCTGACACTGTACGCCGGACTTCTCAGGGTTGATTTCATACCACAAACCACACGGCCTTTTTGGGATAGTGCCCTGGTGCAGTTTACCGAAGCAAAAGAAGAAATAGGCGAATTAATTGCCCTGTCACAAACCATTTATTTTCATTTTGTCGTATCCGGAGAGTATAACAAAGGTGCGTTGCTGCTGCCCCGGGCAGAGGCATTGTTGAATAAAAACGAGACAACGCTGCCCATCCCAATAATCATAATGACCTCCCGCAACCTGGCATCCGGATATTGTTTCTTTAAGGGCGATATGGAGAAAGCCCGCCACTATATACAGATGGCGAGCAAGTTAGCCGGCAGACACGAAATCCGCAATTTTATTGCTTCAACCAGGTTTATCCAGGGGTACATCGAACTCCTCAGCGGCAATAGAGGTAAATATCTCCGCGAGGCAGAGGTCTGTTTTTCACTTTTCAATGACCCACTCGTTTGTGAGTCTAACAGATTGGCTTTACGGGTTATCAATCTCTGCTATCTGTCTATGACCGGTGATTATCAAAACTTCCATATCCACCAGCTTGCCCTCCAAAAATCTATCGATCAAACAGTTGTCTACCAGACAATAGCTGGTCCCTACATGTACGTATGGGGCAGCAGCAATTTAATTTCTCTTGGCCAAGCGGATAAGGCTATCGAACTTCTGGAAAAGGGGATGGTCATTGCATCTACCTCTGCCACTGACCACATGCACAGCCAGCTGCTACAGTGGAAGGCCTTTGGGCTCGTCCTTACTGGAAACGCCGACCGGGCGGAGCATACTATTTGCGAAGCCGGTCTCCTGAGGGAAACCGCTGGCGGCCCGTTCTACATAGCTTTTCACAAAATTTTAGCCGGTGCCGTCTATACCCGTATCAAAAATTTTGACAAAGCCCGCACCAGTCTCGACGAAGGTTTTGCCATTTCCAAAGCAATTCAATCGACATTTCTGACAATTTGCGCACTCTTCAACCTGAGTCACCTAAAATATGAAACAGAGGGCTGTGAAGCAGCTATTGATGACCTGGAAAACGGGCTCTCTCTGATGAAAATAAATGGGTACAATCATTTCTGGAGCTGGGAGCCGGTAATGATGACAAAGCTTCTTTCTCTGGCAGTCAGAAGGGATATCGAAAAGAGTTTTGCCCAGCACCTCGCAAAAGATCGCCTGCATCTCAATTTCCGAGACGATGGCGAACCACTGTCTCTGTTAAAAATTAAACTCATGGATAGTTTTGAGGTCAGCTTGTCCGGAAAGCTTCTTTTTCAGTCAAAAGACCTCACCCCCTTCCAGCGTGAACTCTTAGGATTACTGATAACAGCAAAAGGTCAACGAATACCGCAGGAAAAAATACAACTGGAACTCTGGCCGGAGAGCAGTCCGGAAAATGCCAGAAAAAGCTTCGACACTCTTTTAACGAGGCTGAGACAACTCATCGCTCCTCAATTGCCAGTGCCGGTAAAAGAATATCTCTTCTTGCAGAAAGGTATACTCTGTCTCGCCAATTATGAGATAGATGCGCTACAATTTCTTGAAGCCGGCCGAACAGGCTTATCCCACGCCAACAACGGCGACTGGTGGAAAGCACACAATGCTTTTCAGACTGCTATCTCCCTCTGGAAAGGGGTCATGCCGGAGGATATTTTTCGAAGTGAACAGGTGTTGTCTTTCAACGACACTTTGGCCAGCCTGATGGTTGATTTAGGATCAATCTGGGCGAAGAATTTAGCAGAAGCCGGGCGGCTGGAAGAAGCCATTGCCATCCTCGATAGAATTCTTGTCATCAATTATCTTGAAGAAAAATTGACAATTCTCCTCTACCAATTCCATTGTCAGAACAACAACCACCTCAAAGCTCGTGAGATTTTAGAGCGCTATCGAAAGGCTCTTCTTAAAGCTGACTACACCAATGAAGAGGCAAGATCATTCATTGACGAACTCATTGGAGTAACTCAATCTTGAGGACTGAATGAATGCAATATATACAACTCATATTACGTTTTTTTTGCGCATGAGATGAAAACTTTTTCTCTTTTCCACACAGCACAAGACACAACACTCTGATATTAAATAGAATTACTGCAATCATAGTATAATAGAATAGGATCTGTTGGCAGGAAACAGGTGATCATTTCGAAGTCATTAACCGGGAGCATACAATGATATCTGCATATCACACAGCCCTTAGTGGATTACAGGCGTCTGGCACCAGATTACAATCCAATGGCAAAAATATCGCTAACGCCGACACTGATAACTTCAAGAAAACCGGGGTCACAAACACCAACAGAGGTCCGCAGGGAGTCAAAACAGAGGCTACAAAGATCAAGTCCCCAGCCACTGCTGTTTTTCAGGATACCAGCGCAGGCAGCGAACCGGTTGAACTCTCAAATGTCAATCTGGCAACAGAAATGGTGGATATGAAGCTGAACAGTATCACATACAAGGCCAACCTGAAAACTATCGAGAGCGTCAACGATATGACAGGTTCGCTCTTAAAAATAAAATCATAAACGATGAGCAGTTAGAAATTTAACCCCTGAAGCGGGCACTTGTCGCACAGGGGTTTTGTTTTTTTACAGTAGGTGCCGGCTACACGAACTATCAGGGCATGAAATTCATTGAACAGTTGTGTATCCAGAGGCAAATGAGCCATAAATGTTTCCTGCATTGTCCCATAATCTGTCTCCTCCTCAACCAAATTGTGGCGACTGAAGACTCTGTGGGTATACATATCGACGACAAAAACGGGGTGACCACAGGCATAGAGAAGTATGGAATCTGCAGTCTCAGGACCGACACCTTTCACAGCGAGCAGGTTTTCCCGGGCAGATTCCAGATTATCTCTTAGAAATAACTCCAGTTCGCCATCATAGAGGGTCTCTATCATATCAAGCAGATTCCTCAAGCGCCGCGCCTTGAGGTTATAGTACCCTGCCGGATGGATGAGCGGGGCTATTTCATCGGCAGTTAGATACGACAGGGATTGAAAGCTGAGCAGCCTCTCCGATTTCAAATTGAAGATGGCTTTTTCCACATTTGACCAGTTGGTATTTTGAGTCAAAATCGCGCCAACCATAATTTCAAAAGGAGTATCGCCCGGCCACCAGCCCTGTGGTCCGAAGTGGTCATACAATAAACGATATGCCTCACTGTAGTTATCAGTATTCAATTCTTGCAATTCCTTGTATTCTATTCCTGCTCGCTACGACTATCTTTGTCCCCGAGACAAATGCCGATATCTCTTGCGGTCATAACCTTGTCACTCGTCAGGTCGACCTTCTTCCTCATTTTTATCGCTTCAGCAATGGGCACGGCCACCATCTGCGAATCTTTCAACGCAACCATATGATCAAAGACCTTCCCTTCGACCAGACGTACAGCTGCTGCTCCAAAGCGCAAGGCAAGCAGTCTGTCAAAAGTTGTCGGGGATCCTCCACGCTGTAAATGTCCAAGTACCAGAGAGCGGGTATCTTTTTCTGTGCGAGTTCTGATTTCCGAAGCCACCCATTCCCCCACCCCCCCTAAAATCATCTCGTCACGCCCCAGTTCTCCTCTACCCTTATTAAATTTCCGACCATCCTTTGTTATTGCACCCTCAGCGGCCACCACTATGGAGTAATGCTTATCATGGAGCTCGTTATCTGATATCTTGTTACACACTTCCTCCATATCAAAGGGGATTTCAGGTATCAAGATCACATCCGCGCCACCTGAGATACCTGAATACAGGGCTATCCAGCCAGAGTCCCGCCCCATAACCTCAACGACCATAACTCTATTGTGCGATTTAGCCGTTGAATGGAGTTTATCCAGGGCATCTGTTGCCGTGGAGACGGCTGTATCAAAGCCGAAGGTTCTGTTGGTTTGCTCCAAATCATTATCTATTGTCTTCGGTACTCCGATTACCGGCATACCTTTTTTCGCAAACCGATGAGCAATATCGAGACTGCCGTCACCGCCAATGGCAATATGGCAATCAAAACCCATCCTGTTAAAATTGCGAAGTATTGTGTCAGACACATCAATAATTTGAATTTCCCCGGCAAGGTTTTTCACTGGTCGTGAAAACGGATTACCTTTATTTGTTGACCCCAGAATAGTCCCCCCAGCCGAGTAGATACCCTCTACATCTCTTGGAAAAAGACGAACCAGTTCATCAATTTCCATAAAGCCACCATACCCATTTCTGCTGCCATACACTTCCCAGCCCTTGCGATAACATGTGTGAACTATTGCATATATAACGGCATTCAGACCGGGTGCATCACCGCCTCCTGTCGAAATGACTATTTTCTTCATATCAAGATTTCCCTTTTCACAATTTTAAACCTCCACCTACAATCCCATCATCAAAATGACACCAGGAAGACAGGATTACTTATAATGCAAATTAATGACTTAGAAATGATATTCTTGTTTTTTACTAAAAATATAATTTCGTGTAGAAAGTTTTTTTCATTATTAGGAGTAAAATTAAAACCTTTCATGAGGGTTATGGATAGAAACCTGAATGTCTTTTGGCTCGTCAGTGTTCGTATATTTTCCGGTCTTTTGACCAATAAACAAAAAAACATTATATTCCAATAGAATATTTAAAGGAGATGACAACCGCTGCCTGTCCCTCCGTACTGCCTGATAATTCTAAAAATAATTCTATTGGTCAAATGATAATTTTCAAAATTCCCGTCCTCTCTTCTTCACATAATTAAGAAAAGACTTGCGCACTTTGCCACAGCCACTATTTTACATTTCACGGATGATTGACTATTCATCATCTCACCTTAAGTTGTTAAATAACAGTTATAGCTTCTCTGACAAGCAATAAGCAGAACAGGAGAAGGTGTGTAAGAACAAATTTCAAGGAGGAGTTTCATGTCCGATTTAAATGTAACAGACTTGGCTGTTGCAAAATTGAAGGAATATATGCAGGCAAACAATATCGAATCTGCCTTGCGTGTTGCTTTAATGCAGGGAGGCTGAGCTGGTCCCTCATTGGGATTGGCTCTGGATGAGCCAAAAGATAGCGATAAGGTTTTTGAAAACGATACGCTCAAGTTTCTTGTTGAAGAGAGCTTAATGAGTACTTGCGGTGGTATTACTGTTGACTACGTCGATGCAGGCCCCCGCTCCGGTTTTGGGATTACATCCGTTAACCCGATTAGTTCCGGAGGTGGATGCAGTTCAGGATCCTGCGGATCTGGAAGCTGTGGGTGATATAACGTATCACGGCAGAAGGTTTTAACCAAAACTGTCTTGCTTTGTTCACTTTCTAAGCAGCAGATAATTTTGAATAAAACACAAAGCGAGTCCCCCTGTGGAACTCGCTTTTTTTTTTACCCCCACCAGGGTGTCAAAAACTTGACTAAGAAATTCACTCTCCTTATTCTCTCTGCGTAACTCATAAATTGTACACAAAATAAACGTATCCATGCTCTATGAGGAAAAGAGTAACGAGAGGAGAAAAATGCAATTTGATAAATTTACGCTGAAATCACAGGAAGCAATACAGGCAGCTCAGCAGCTGGCAAAAGAGAGCAGCCACCAGGAAATCCATACTGCTCATCTGGCAAAAGCAATCCTGACACAACCCGAAGGTATTGTTGTACCGGTCTTACAGAAGATGGGAAATGATCCATCACTGATACTAAATGACCTGAACCAGCTTCTTGAAAAAATCCCTCAGGTTTCAGGCCAGGGAGCAAGCCAGAGTTATGCCTCACGGGAACTCCAGCAGATACTTGACAATTCGTTTGGTGTCGCCAAGCAGATGCAGGACGAATTTGTAAGTCAGGAACATCTTTTCCTGGCTATGCTGAAGAAAACCGGCACCAGTGTTTGCAGTGCTCTCAATAATCGTGGAATTGAGGAAGCCGGCTTTTTGCAGGCACTTTCCGTCTTACGAGGCAGTCACCGGGTAACAGACCAATATCCTGAAGAAAAATACCAGGCACTCGAAAAGTATGGCCGCAATCTTACTCAGTTGGCAAAACTTGGTAAAATTGATCCGGTGATCGGTCGAGATGAAGAGATTCGTCGCATCATTCAAGTCCTTTCACGAAGGACCAAAAACAATCCAATTCTCATCGGCGAACCGGGTGTCGGTAAAACTGCCATTGTCGAAGGACTCGCTCAACGTATTGTTAATGGCGACATACCTGCAACGCTCAAAAATAAACAGGTCATTACTCTCGACCTTGGATCACTTATCGCCGGGGCCAAATATCGAGGAGAATTTGAAGATAGACTGAAAGCGGTTCTCAAAGAAGTTGAAGAAAAAGCCGGAGAGATCGTGTTATTTATTGACGAAATTCATACTCTGGTTGGAGCCGGTGCGGCAGAAGGTTCAATGGACGCCTCAAACATGCTGAAACCCGCTCTCGCCCGCGGTGAACTACATTGTGTCGGTGCAACCACCCTTGATGAGTACAGAAAATATATTGAAAAGGACAGTGCTTTGGAACGACGATTTCAGCCAGTTCTTGTCCAGGAACCTTCTGAGGAAGATACCATTGCTATCTTGAGAGGAATCAAAGAAAAATACGAAATTCATCACGGAGTTCGCATACAAGACAACGCCACAGTCGCCGCGGTTACCCTCTCTGCCCGTTATATCACTGATAGATTTCTTCCGGATAAAGCGATAGACCTCATCGACGAAGCAGCATCCCAGTTACGTATCGAAATAGACTCGATGCCATCCGAGATAGACGAACTGGAACGACAAAAAATAAAACTTGAGATAGAAAAAGAAGCACTGAAAAAAGAAAAAGACACTGTGTCCAAGTCCCGGCTTGAGGAGGTAAAAAAGAAACTTGCCGACCTCAATGACAGCCTTCATTCCATGAAGGCCCAATGGTTAAGGGAACGAGATA
Source organism: Desulforhopalus sp. (assembly GCA_049645925.1). Classification (GTDB taxonomy): domain Bacteria; phylum Desulfobacterota; class Desulfobulbia; order Desulfobulbales; family Desulfocapsaceae; genus Desulforhopalus_A. The sequence goes on along the minus strand of JBARUU010000069.1, from coordinate 1,924 downwards.
CCATCCGTAACATACAAAATACAAAGGAGCGGATAGATGAAGCACATATCGAAGAACAAAAAGCTGAACGAGCCGGTAACCTCAGTCGTGTAGCAGAAATCAGATATGGCCAGAAGGTTCAGCTTGAAAAAGAACTTGAAGCTGCAAATATGCAACTTCAGGAGATCCAGGCCAAACAGATGATGCTCAAAGAAGAGGTTGACGCCGAAGATGTTGCGTCTGTAATCGCCAAATGGACGGGAATACCGGTGAGCAAATTACTTGAAGGGGAAAAGGATAAACTCGTTCAGGCAGAACAGATACTCGCAAGAAAAGTCATTGGTCAAAAACAGGCAATACATGCAGTAGCCAACGCAGTACGAAGAGCCCGTGCCGGCCTTCAGGATCCAAACCGCCCCCTCGGGTCTTTTATCTTCCTGGGGCCAACAGGGGTTGGTAAAACCGAACTTGCCAGATCGCTTGCAGACTTTCTTTTTGATGACGAGCAGGCAATGGTTCGAATCGATATGTCGGAGTTTATGGAGAAACATTCTGTTGCCAGGCTCATTGGCGCTCCTCCCGGCTACGTTGGATATGAGGAAGGAGGATATCTGACTGAAACAGTCCGCAGAAGGCCGTACTCCGTCATTTTACTGGATGAAATTGAGAAAGCACACCCTGATGTTTTTAATGTACTGCTTCAATTATTGGATGACGGGAGGATGACTGATGGCAAGGGAAGGACAGTTGACTTCAAGAATACATTGTTGATAATGACATCAAATCTCGGCAGTCAGCTGATCATGCAGATGGGTACGGATGGTATAGAAAAACCAAATATCCAGTTGCAGATAGATGAATTACTTCACGCCCAGTTCAAGCCGGAGTTCCTCAATAGGATTGACGAAACAATTATTTTTGACAGTTTGACACGTGAAAACTTACTGGCCATAGTCGACATTCAGTTAGCAAAACTCATATCCCGCCTGAAGACAAAAAATATTTCCATCCATCTTCGAGAGAGTGCCAAACAATTTCTCGTTGATAACGGATACAATCCAGCATTCGGCGCGCGACCTTTGAAACGGGCAATCCAGCGACATCTGGAGGATACACTCGCCATGAAGATACTGGAAGGGGCGGTGGCAGATGGAGATCATATCATTATTGAAGGGTCGTCAACTGGTTTACATTTTTCGCGCCAAAATAAATCCTAACATTGCAATTGCTATCGATATTGCTGCAGAAAAATGCTGAGGAAGTGGGAATCTTTACCTTTACACTCCTCCTGACTTGCATTACATACTCACATGGATGAACCTAAGCCTCCGCCTGATCAACATGTTGACCAGGCGGTTTTTTTCACAACAACACTTCACTTAACTGGTTTAAAATAATGAGCTCTACGATTGAAGATTTAACAATAAATTACGAAGAAGACGGCGTCCAGGTCGTAAAGGAAACCGGCAAAGAGGTCCTTTCGAAAGGAGCCTGGACTACCATCCTGTATCGTTTTAACAATCTCGACCGAAAATCAGGAGAGTTCGGAAAAGATATGTATACAATCCGACGGTATCAGAAGCGGCAAGGTGAGTATCAAATGAAATCTAAGTTTAATATTTCCAGCACAGAACAGGCAAAGAAGATTGTTGAGATTCTCGCAAAATGGACCGATGTTAAATAATCAAAAAATAATCATTTCAAATGATGTGATTTCCACCGCACAACAAGGTCATAGCTAAAGACTTGAGAGTAAATTCAAAAAACAATCTTGATAAAGTCACTTTTAGTGACCATTTTCTACTTGACTGCAGTCATTCAATCAAGTAGTTTGCCGCGGTCTTTGAGGAACACGACAGGGGTGGTTGGCGTGACCGTCTTTTCCTCAGTATCGGGTTGCACCAAAGGCGAAAATAATAAAGAAAAGCATTGACCAGAGATTTTG
>JBARUU010000068.1:0-250790 GCA_049645925.1 Desulforhopalus sp. | reverse complement strand
CATGAAGGGTTTCTCTTACTACTTGTCCTGGACCGCAACCAGCCAATAAAAGTGCTAAAAATCCGAAGACGAGATATTTCAGCTTATCCATATTTGCTCTCCCTACTGAAAATAATAGATTCATATTTAAATATTTAGATGATTCGTGGTCGTAAAAGAATTATCAACTCACGCTTGAAGTGTGCCTTTGTTTCATACCCGAAAAGATACCTCAGACCTGGAATGTCACCAAGAGCCGGTGCAAACTCACCTAGTTTTTCATTTGTATCGCTTATTAGTCCACCAATAACCAGCATTTCACCATCTTTGACTTTCACTGTAGTGCTCATTTCCCGAACATTGATTACTGGCAGCCCAATCTCCGCACCAAGGTTACCAATAGGTTCTGTCACTATTGGTTCTTCAAGTTCCGATGTAATAGGAACAAGGTTCATGATGATCTCATTCTCTCCGAGTATCGTAGCAGTCAGTGCCATACCAAGACCGGAAAGAATTCGTTCGGTATTAACAGTAAATGAAATAACACCGGTATCAGAGTCAAGATCAGATTCGATGGACTCGATATACGTAACGTTTCTACCTACCGTAATGAGAGCAGGTTGACCATTCATCACACTGATTTTTGGGTTTGAGAGTATCTTCGTTTGACCTTCCTCATTGAGGGCATTTAATAAAATTGTAAATTCAGTATCTCTCAGACTAACGCTGTCTATAAGATTATTTGCACCAAGACGAACTACGCCAAAGTCACCGAATTCAAGATCGCCAATAATATCGAAATCCTTGAGGACATTACTCCAGTTTATACCGATACTCGATGCGTCATTAAGCTGAACTTCTAATATTTTCGCTTCAATCGCAATTTGCTGATAAAGAGATTTTTTGAGTGTTTTTATATATGCATCAACTTTTTCAAGGACAGGACGGGGGGCCGTAACTGTGATGAGACCCACTGGTTTATCTATGAGATAATAACCTTCACCGCCAGTCACATCGCCTGAGCTTTGAGCAGTAGAAGTGGTATCTACATCAGCAGATTCAGAGAGCGCAACTTCTTTTTTTCCTGAATAACTTCGTGAGCCTTCCTTGGCTACAGTCGCATCTTGAACTTTGTCAGTATTTTCCTTCACAGTTTCGCCTTCACGACGAAATGTCCAGATCTGCATGATGGTGTCAAGGTTAAGTTTAATATTATCCCAGATATCAAATTCGTTATCTTTGCTTGAAAGATTAATTGTCCCATCAACGTTATTGGATTCGGATGTGTTGCCGAGAAGATTTCCACCTGTCCCGGTACTCAAATTTTGCTTTGTGAAAGGCATCGCAATCTGAAATTGCCTAGTCTCCTTGAATTTTATAACAATGGTGTTGTCATGCATTTCATGGAAGTAGTCGACCTGCCTGAGCATATTGTCCAGAGCTTCGTAAAAATCATCATTTGCATTGATATCAACATCAACGAGCACATTTCTGTCGACATCACTGGCCCAGGATACATTCATTCCCTTAAGAGATGCGAGTCTCTTGATGATATCCCAGAGAGGTTGCGGCCCGCGGGTGGATGTAATTCGAGCCCCAACTTTGAGTTTGCTCTCTTCGGCTATGGATATGTTTTCCGTCTCGTCCCTGTCAACAACATACGCTGCTGTCTGGTAGCTGACGGGCAGGCTTGCCGGTAAGGGGGGAGCGGCAATAGTCTCGGTCCGTTCAACAGGCTGAACTGTTTCCTGTGTCAGGCCGGCATCCCGCTCCTTTTGCTGGGTGTTGGTCGTGCAGGAGCTGAAGCTCAGTGCGAGTAGCAAGAGGCTACTGGTAAGAGAGAAAAATTTTAGGTACTTCATAAAAACCTCTTGGACTGAATATTTTAAGAGAAAATCAGATTCCATTGCATTCTTAATAAAGATCTTTCGCGGCCAAACGCCCTTGAATATATTTCTTTAGATCAGGACGTAACTGGAAACCAGAACCGAAAATAGCCTGATACTGGTGGGTTGCATCTTTAGATCGTCCGAGCTTGTCAAGAATTCTTGCCTTGGCTACCATAGTCTCAACTGTTTCTCCATAGTAGGTATGGTGCTTGTCAAGCAGGGTAAGAGCCGCTTCATTTTGGCCGTTATTTTCACTGAATGCAGCAAAACTCATGAGAGCTTCTTTCATTGGTGGAGAGTTACTTATACTTTGGGCGAAATAATCCTTGGCTTCAGAGACTCTCTGCATGTTCGCGGAACCAATTGCCGCATAAAGAGCCGCTTTTGCATTTTGCGGATCACGTTTTAAGCTTTCTCTCGCATAGTAGACAGCTTTGGCGTTCATGCCCAGATTGACGAGATAGAGGGTCGCAAGCCTGTTGGTGACTTTAGTGTTATCAGGCCAGAGCTCAAATGCTTTGGTGTAAAGGAGGACAGCATCTTCGAACTCATCTCTTGCCTCAAGATTCTGGGCTTTGACCATGAATTCTTTGGCCAGCATGACTTCTTTTGATTGTGTGGCGGACTTTTCAATGACCAGTGCTTCCTGTTCGATCACCTCAATGTCAGCTTCGAAAGCGAGATTGTCCTCTGCCCGAGTCGGCCAGACGAAGGCCTTTTTAGCGGGGTAGATCACTATGGTATTAAAACGCTCTTCCTTTTTTAAATCCATCAGATTAAGAATGATGTCCAGAGCAAAATCCCAGGGCACATCAGTCAGAGCAAGAGTCAGCAAGCCCTGCACTTCCTCATCGACGATGATGTTGAGATCGGTAATCTGCCTGAAAAGGCGAAATACATTGTGAATATCAATTTTATAGAAATCTACGCTGATGCGTTGTTTTTTATACCCTGAAAACGAGAAGTCTTCTTCAAGCGCAACGGCTTTTGAAGCGGCGGTTCCTGCGGCGATCTTCTCCGGTCCCTTACTCAGTAATTGTTCAGAAGAGCCTATGAGCTGATCTAAGGTTCTATCGGCAGTTGAGGGAGATTTTCCTGTTCTTTTGGGAGAATCAGAGGATTGAAGCAATTGGCTGCTTTCATCGATCACAACATTTAAACCAACCGAAGATGGTGAAACGGTGTATGCAAAGAGTTCTTCTTTTGCCGAATCAAATACTATGCGAACACCACTGTCCCGCGGTGCAACGCGGATTTTATCGACGGATGTGCCAATCTGTTTTTCTCGAACGAGTTCATTGATAGCTACATCCTCGATATCAATATACATCCTGGGGGTGCTGTTGACTCCGCCGCCGACGGTGTCGACAATGTAGTTGTCAATAGGACCGTCGGAAAGGATACTGATCGTTGTAGTGTTTGGTGTGCTGGCGACCTTGAAATCATAAAGAGATTTTTTGCCAGGTCGTTTTTCTGCAGCTGACGATGACTTCTGAGATGTTGCTGGAAATAACTTTATAAGGAGGCTGTTACCAACTTTCTCAACCGAGTAATCATGGCTTTCGGATAATGAAAACTCAAACCGCATGACCGCTGGCAGTTGGTCTTTGATATCAGACACATTGAGAGTGGCAAAACTGTTTTTTGGAAGCTGTGCCTTTTCCGCTGTCAGATCGTCACTGTAAAATGCTCCGGCAATATCAACGAGAACTCTGAATGGAGAAAACCGCTCAGTCACATTATATACCGGCGCTGATGCTCCTGAAATAGTGTATGTGATCGCATTATCAGTGAGTGCAACTGCAATATCGGCTATTTCGTAAGAAACATCAGTTTCAGACCTTGCTACATTAGCCTGAAATGCGAATAAGATGCAAAATGCGATGAAAACAGCCGCTTGAATTTTATCTAGCCATTTAAGCATTTTCTATTCTTCTCCCTCTTTCTTGAGTGTCATCACAACTTTTGTGATGATTTCCTTTCCTGCACGTGTGACGGCAGTCTCTTCAATAATAACGGTATTGGATGCTATGTCTTTCACAACACCCCGCCTTCCAATCTTTGTACCCTCAAGGAGAATGTATCCTTTGCCGGTAAAGTCCTCAACCATGGCCACATCTTCGGTGTTCTTCTTGAGTAACGCGACGAGATTGAGCTGGCCAGGTTCAAAAAGCTGCATTCCTGTGAGAGGGCCGTCGTTATCTACTATTTCGTTCATATCAACAGTAGAAGTTGCCGCCTTTTCTGATATGAAAGGGACAAAAGGATCCGGTCTGTTTTCGAGAATATACTCAAACGCTACAGGAGAATTGAAAGCGGAAGATTGTGGTTCTTCCAAAGATACGTTTTCAGTGGATAAGGCCATGCATTGCGTGCCAAACAGACTGGTAGCACATAAAAAGAAGCCAAGTACCCTTTTTCTGCCCCCGAGAGACAGAAAATAAGATGGGACTCTTTTCAGTACCCCCCTGAGGGGGATAAGTACCTTCACGAAATTCTCTCTGAAAAATAAAAGGAGTATTTCTAAGATACTAAAAAAACTAGATAAGAATGTTGATTTTGGAGTATCAAGTAAGCACATCATCGGTTTCACTTTTTAGGTGGTTTGGGAAGTTCAACGTTGGTAAAACGATACGTAACCAGCTGACAGTCGGAGTTCAGCAACATTTCGCCGCTTTCCATTTTGGGGGAGCTCATTTTAATATTTGACACCGAAACTATTCGCTCGAGTTTGCTGACCTGATCAAAGAAGAATCCCATATTGTGGTATGGTCCTCTGACATTGATAGTCACGGGAATCTCGGCATAAAAATCTTTAGGAATGTCGGAAAGTGGTTTGAAGGTCAGAAAATCAAGCCCGGCATTTCGTCCTAACGCTGAAATATCTTTGAGAAGTCTCGGAATTTCTTTTTCTTTTGGAAGAAGCGCAGCTGTTTCTAAAAATTGAGCTTCTGCCTCTTCCAGTTCCTTCTCAAATTGGGCAAGGTTAGACGCTTTGAGTTTTACTTCCTTAACCTGTTTTACAAGTGACACCTTTTGTTGGTTGAGGCTCTGGATCATCTTTGCTTTTTGCTGATAATAGGAAAAGTAAAAGATTACCAGGGGGAGAAGCATAATTCCAAGCACCATGCCAAGTTTTATTCTTGGTGCTAGAGGTATGTATTTTTCGTCAATGAAGGTTGCAAAAGCAGCGTTACTCATTTTCTTACACTCATCTTAAAAAGTATTTTAAAGCGTTATTTCGCATCTGTATTTTCAGGTGCCGGCATTTCGGGCTGCGCCAAGGCACAGGTTAATTCGAAGCTTTTAAGGTTTCTTCCTGACACGACTTTCAATGAGGAACTGGTCAGGGTAACATCCTGCACAATTTGTGACTCTTTAAGATGATCCATAAACTGAGCAATGGTCTGGTTGTCCAGTGCCACACCGGACAACCTGAGAGAGGAGGTTTGCTGGTGGAGGGAGTCAAGCCACATTCGTTGGTTATCAATCCGGTCCGCAACTTCATCGAGAGCTCTTACTGTCAGTGAGGAATCCGTTTTGAGTTTATTGATTATCTCCGTTTTCCTGGTGAGCTCTTCACGGTCTTTTTTAAGTTTTTCGATTTTCTTTAATGTTGGTGTGTAAGAATTTTTTTCTTTTTGAAGCACTGCAATATCTGATTGGAGGCCGGATATTTTTTTTGCCTGAAGAACCCCGGTGAAAACTAAAAGGGCAAGAACCATGAGAAACAAGAAAAACATGCCAAATATTTCTTTTCTTGCTTTGGCTCGTTTTTTTAGTTGCCGAACCGGTAACAGGTTAATTTTTAACATACTGAACCCTTGACAATTTGAATAATTATATAACAGAGGGCCTGAGGGCTATTCCAGTGGCAATAGCCATTTCCGGGCCGATATTGTTGAGATAGTCGGGATCAATTTTCTTGCTGTTTGATGTCATATTTAAAAACGGATTGAAAATTTCCACTTTCAGATCGGTTTCAATGGCAAGAAAATCTGTAAGACCGGATACCTTTGCTCCACCGCCGCTCAAAATTAATCTTTTTAATGGTTGATCTGGGTGGTTGGAATGGTAAAGATCAATGGCCTTTTTTATCTCAAGAATCCACTGGGTACAGGTAGCTGAAAATATTTCCTCAATTTCTTCCCGCTTGTCTTCATCCTGGGTGGATCCAAGTTTCAGGGCTTCAGCTTCTTCAAACTCGATATCGAAAACGTTTTGGATCTGATCGGTTAACTGTCTGCTCCCTACGATTATATCCCTGGCCACAACAGAGACGCCTTGTGAGAGGATATTGATACTCATTTTCGAAGCACCAATATCTACCAAAGCAACATTCTCGTCTTTCTCATAATTGTATTCGTAGGTGTTTTCCAGGGCGAAACCGTCTACATCGACGATCACTGGGATGAGATTAAGGTCGCGCAGCATTTCGAGGTAGTCATCAACAATCTCTTTTTTTGCAGCCACCAGCATCACATCTGTCCTGTCTGTTGTGTCCGAACTGGTTTTCAGGTCCTGAAAGTCAAGATATACGTCATCGATATCAAAAGGAATATATTGCTCGGCCTCTGACATTATATGTTCTTCCAGCTGAGTATCATCCATAACTGCCAGATTAACTTTCTTAACGATAACGGAGTAACCGGAAATAGAAAATCCTACCTTTTTGTTCTTGATTTTTAAATTTTGAAAGAGCTCGGAGATCGACTTGCTTACAACCTCAGGATCATTGAGCGTCCCGTCTTCCACCGCACCTTCCGGAAGAACGATACTGCCGAGAGTGACAATCCCGTAGCCGCTTGGAGTTCGTTTTAGCTGACAAGCCTTGACGGCATGGGATCCTATGTCAAGGCCAACGACCAGTTCACTTTGTGATACAAACGGCAAATTCATGGCAGACAGAATAGAAAAAATTAATTAAAAGGCTTAAAAAAGATGAGCCAAGGTTGCAATAAAAATTGTTATTTTTCGTATACATAACGATATTAGGTCACATATAAAAAAAATTGTCAAGGAAAAGAGCATGAGATAATTTCGAAGAATGCATATTTTAAAGGGATTTAATGAGGGCTATTATCTGGAGAATGAGACCCTTCCACAATATATAGAAATATGGATTATCTATGGCTCATGATATTGTGGCGTAGTAAGATTTTGACGTCTTCTTTAACAATTATTTATTCGACTCAGAAAACGAACTCGCTTGTAATTAGGTTGTATTTCAAGTAGTTTTTGCTAGGAAATTTTTAAGTAGGTCAAATATAAAATAAAAGAGGTAGGTTTTGTCCAGAACAGGGAGAAACAAATCTGTTTTCAGAGAATATTTCGAAGCGATTTGTGTTGCGATTTTATTAGCACTTTTGATACGAACTTTTGTCGTCCAGGCATTTAAAATACCATCAGGCTCGATGTTGCCGACTCTGCTTATCGGAGACCATCTGCTTGTTAATAAATTCATTTACGGAATAAGAGTACCATTCACCGGCGACATTCTGGTGCCGATCAAGAAGCCGAAACGGGGAGATGTCGTGGTGTTTCGCTTCCCAAAAGACAGGTCCATTGATTACATCAAAAGGGTAATTGGTACCCCGGGTGATACGGTTGAGATCAAAGATAAAAAAGTTTTCGTCAATGGCAAGCCAATTGATGATCCCCATGCAAATATCAGTTCAGCGCCCGTCTTGAGCGCAAAGACCAGTCCGAGAGATAATCTTGGTCCTATTCTGGTTCCGGACGAGCGCATTTTTGTTATGGGTGATAATCGGGATAACAGCTATGACAGTCGTTTCTGGGGGTTTGTTGAGCAGAGAGATATTTTGGGAAAAGCATTTATACTCTACTGGTCATGGGATATTGACAAGCCGCTTTTTTCCCTTGAGCGTTTAACGTCGATTCGGTTCGGCAGATTGGCGAACCTCATTGACTGAGTGAGAAGATGGTGGAAAAAGTGCAGCCGAATTACCAGTTTAAACACAGTCATATTTTTGGTATTGACCAGCTGTCTGTTGAAGACATCTCGCATATACTTGCAACAGCCCGATCTTTCCGCGAGATATCAAGCCGAACGATTAAGAAAGTTCCAACTCTTCGTGGGAAAACAATAGTTAATCTCTTTTTTGAACCTTCGACCAGAACTCGTCTTTCGTTTGAAATTGCTGCGAAGCGGATGAGTGCTGATACCTTTAATATATCTGCGTCAACAAGCTCAGCTACGAAAGGTGAGACGCTGGTTGATACTGCCAAAAATATCCAGGCCATGCACCCGGATGCCATTATCCTTCGCCATTCGAGTTCCGGTGCCCCCCGGCTCCTCGCTCAACATATCAGTGCCTCAGTGATTAATGCCGGTGATGGTGCCCATGAGCATCCCAGTCAGGGATTGTTAGACATGATGACGGTCATGGAGCACAAAGGGAGAATTGAAGGCTTAAAAGTGGCTATCATCGGGGATATTGCACACAGCCGGGTAGCTATCTCGGATATCATTGGATTTACCCGGATGGGGGCTGAAGTATGCCTTGCCGGTCCGCAAACATTTATGCCGTCGCATATTTCCAGGTTGGGGGCGAAGGTCTGTGGTTCTGTTCAGGAGGCTGTGCAGGACGCCGATGTGGTTATGACCTTGCGCATCCAGCTGGAGCGACAAAATGATTCGCTAATTCCCAGTTTGCGTGAGTATTCCCGCTTTTATGGTGTAAACAGACAATTGATGGAGTTGGCAAAAGAAGATGCAATTGTGATGCATCCCGGTCCAATTAACAGAGGTGTCGAGCTCAACCCGGATGTCGCCGATGGAAGGCGATCCGTCATCTTAGATCAGGTCACCAATGGCGTGGCGGTAAGAATGGCCCTGTTATATCTGGTTCTTGGCGGAAGTAAGGGCAGTGAAAGGCAGGGTGATAGCCGATGAGTAAAGTAATAATTCTGAAAAATGGGCGTATCATTGACCCGGCACAACAACGAGACGAGAGCGCCGACCTCTGGGTTGTCGATGGTGTAATTGTCCAGCCCGAAGCTGTTGAGCCGGCAGGCGCCGATGTATATGATCTGGCTGGTTGCTGGTTGTTGCCGGGCCTGATTGACATGCACGTTCATCTCCGCGAGCCCGGCGAGGAATATAAAGAGACCATCGAGACCGGAACGCTTGCGGCGGCGGCCGGTGGTTTTACTGCAGTCGCCTGTATGCCGAACACCAATCCGGTCAATGATAATGGCGCTCTGACAAATTTTATCTGTGAAAAAAGTGGTGGCTGCGCCGCCCGGGTGTATCCGGTGGGGGCAATAAGTCATGAGAGCAAAGGAAAAAAACTGGCCGAATACGGTGAAATGAAGATGGCCGGTGCTGTTGCCCTGACTGACGACGGGCATCCGGTAATCGACAGCCAGCTCATGCGGCGGGCAATGGAATATGCCGCATCCCATGACCTGCTGATCATGTCCCATTCTGAAGAGCTGTCACTCAGCAGGGGCGGCTGCATGAATGAAGGTGAAATCTCTACCCGCATGGGGCTGCGGGGCATTCCTGTTTCGGCCGAAAGCATCATGGTGCAGAGGGAAATCGCGCTGGCTGAATTGACCGGTGCCCGGGTGCATATCGCCCATGTCAGTGCGGAACAGTCGATTGCCCTGATTCGTCATGCCAAGGAGAGGGGGGTGAAAATTACCGCAGAAACGGCACCGCACTATTTTACGCTTACCGAAGAGGCGGTTTCCGGTTTCAATACAAACGCCAAAATGAATCCTCCGCTCAGGACTGAAAGTGACCGGCAGGCTGTACGAAATGCGCTAGCCGATGGAACTTTGGACGCTATTGCAACTGATCACGCACCTCATTCGATCCTGGAAAAAGAGGTTGAGTTCAATTTCGCAGCAAACGGTATTGCCGGGCTCGAAACTTCCCTGCCGCTCAGCCTGGCACTGGTCCGGGAGAACGTCATCACCCCCGCCCGCCTTGTCGAATTGATGAGTTGCGCGCCTGCCCGAATACTGGGGGTTCATGGAGGTTCTTTGCATGTTGGGGCTGTGGCTGATATTACTGTAGTTGATCCGGAAAGAAGATTCACTTTTAATGTAAGCGAATGTTTTTCAAAGGGAAAGAATTCGCCATTCAACGGCTGGAAACTTCAGGGCAAGGCAGCATTGTCGATCATAGGTGGTCGAGTCACCTATCAAGATTTATAATAGCCTGCAATTCATTTCTTGTTCTCTTGACGAAATGTTTTCGTACAAGGATTCATCGGTTCTGCCCCAGAGAATAAGGAAGCTGCCGCACGACTTCTATGCCATTCGGACTGACCTCCGCCTGATAGACAAGTACCATGACTCCGGCTTTGGCTGCCTGCAGTAAAGTTTCTCCATAAACAGAATCTATATGAGTAGCCGGAGTGAAACGATCTGCATCCATTCTTTGGACAAGGAAGAAAATACAGGCGCTCAGTCCTTCTGAATTGAGTTGCGTAAGTTCGTGAAGATGCTTCGTGCCCCTCGCTGTCACTGCGTCAGGGAACATTGCACGCCCGTCAATTGCCAGAGAACAGTTCTTCACTTCGATATAGGTTGAGTTGCTTCCGTGGCTTACCAGCAGATCGAGCCTCGTGTGGTCGGAGGTTTTGATTTCTGTCTTCACCTCATGTATATCCTGGAATTCTGCAATGCCCCCTTTTTTAATAGCTTCAACCACCAGTCCGTTCGTCCTTGAAGTATTGACACCCACCCAGGTTGAGTTATCCTCGACCATTTCAAGGGTGCAGGGGTACTTCCGTTTAGGATTATCTGAGCTGGAGAGGCAGACCCGGCTACCTGGAGTCGAACAGGAGAGCATGGTACCGGTATTGGGACAGTGAACGGTTATGATTTCGCCATTCTCCAGTCGCACATCTGCCAGAAAACGCTTGTATCTTTTAATGAGGGTGCCATGCACCAGAGGGGAAGAAAATTGCATGAGAAATGGGGTTGCCTGATACATCTTAAGGTTGCGAATCACTAAAGTTAGTGCTACATAAATGTATTAAACGTTTCATTGCAAGAAGTAATCTGCTCCGCTGAAAAGAGCGGGACTATTTTCAGTACCTCCTAGGAGCCTACCGTTTACCTGAGGGGTGCTCTTTACAGTCCTCTTTGAGGGGGATAAGTTCCTTTACGAAATGATATTCTTGTTTTGTATGAACGAAAAAACTGTAAGGATTTCAATAACGTCTCTTCTGCATTGGGCTGACAGTTGTGAGAAGTGACAACAGGAGTATTCCATTCTACTAAGAGAGGGGGAATAGCTATGAAATTAGGCATTAACGGCTTGGGAAGAATTGGGAAACTTTCACTCTGGCATCATGTATCACGAAAGCACTTTTCCGGAATAGTCGCTAATATTGGCCGCGATGTGGGGCGCGGGCTGGATGATCTTGCAGCTACGCTTGAGAGAGATTCAACGTACGGTCGACTGGGCAGTTATTTATATGGCCATAAATGTCCCCGGGTGATTGAGGAACTGAACGAAGAGAAAGGAACAATGGTAGTGAACGGCATCCCGGTCACCATCCTGCGTTCCTCCAGGAATCCAGGCGGGATCGCCTGGCAGGAAGAAGGTGTGAAGCTGGTTGTTGATACCACCGGTGTTTTTACCGATCCCACTTCAGATGCCGATTCCTCCGGGGGTGCTCTACGGGGCCATATGCAGGCTGGAGCCGAAAAAGTCATTCTCTCTGCACCTTTTAAGATAAAGTCAAAAGGGTTGGAGATGCCAGACGATGCCATCACCACGGTAATGGGGATCAACGAGGAAATGTATGATCCGGGCCACCATTCTTTGATTTCCGCTGCTTCCTGTACCACTACTTGCCTTTCTTACATGATCAAACCACTTATGGAGAAAATCGGAGCCGATAAGATCCTCAGCGCCTCAATGGTGACTGTGCATGCGGCAACCGGAAGTCAGCAGGTACTGGACAGGCTCCCGAAATCCGGGGCTGTTGATCTTCGGAAGAACCGTTCGATTCTCAATAATATTATCCTCACCACAACCGGGGCTGCCAAAGCCCTGTCCCTGGTGATTCCCGAAATGGCCTCCATCGGTTTTATGGCTGAGTCGGTTCGTATTCCGACGTCTTCCGGTTCGCTGATTATTTTGGTTCTCAATCTGCAAGATGATCTTGACAGCCCGATAAAGCGGAGTGATATTAACTCCATTTACAAGGAATATTCGGCACATAACGAGTATCTGTTGTTTTCCGAGAACCAGAACGTTTCGTCGGATATCCTCGGAGCGCCGTCAGCTGCCGCAGTGATCGAAGGGACGGAGACTCATACACGGACGGCCAATATCCAGGTAAATCTTGCTAAAGCCAGGGCGGAGAGTCTGGTTGCCGGGGCCGATCCTATCCTCAATGTGCCGGTAACCCAGGCAGTTGTCTACGGCTGGTATGATAATGAATTGGGAAGCTACACCAATATGCTTGGTGATCTTACCGTTCAGGTCAGCGAGGGGATGTTTTAGGGACCGTTGGTTATAATACGCTCAATGTTCCAGGCCGACCTTGTGGATATTGCGGAGATTGAACGGGAAAACTATTCACCTTGGTCGGTTGAATCGCTTGTGCAGGAGCTGGAGGCTTTTGGAGCAATCTGTCTTGTCGCTGAGACGTCAGATTCAGCAATTATTGGCTGGTGCGCCTGCAGGGTGTGTCGGCCAGAAGCAGAACTCTTGAAAATTGCGGTACAGCAAAAGAGCAGAGGCCTCGGTATTGGGTGTTTACTGCTCGGCCATCTCTTTCGTGAGTTACAAAAAAGAGAGATTACCAGCCTGTTTCTGGAAGTTCGTTCTAAAAACCGTACGGCCATGAAGTTTTACGATAGAACCGGTTTCCGGCATGTCGGGTCCCGCCCCGGTTATTATGCTGATCCACCCGACAGTGCATTGATCCTGAGAAAGGATTTTTAGTAGTTACCTGAAAAACTTCAAGTACATATAGAGGACATAAAATGAAATCTATCCAGGATATTCATCTGAGTGCAAAACGGGTGTTACTTCGCGCCGATTTTAACGTACCGATGGATGAAGATAACCAAATCACCGATGATATCCGTATTCGAATGGTTCTCCCCACCATCCGCCATATCCTGAAAGAGAGAGGCAGACTGGTTATCTGTTCCCATATGGGGCGGCCAAAGGGTAAACATGTTGAAGAGTTCAGTCTGGCGCCAGTGGCTCGGCATCTTGAAGCACTTCTTGGTATAAAGGTTGTGTTAGCACCTGATTGTGTGGGGAAAGACGTTGAAGCGATTGTTGAAACAATGACCGATGGGGAGATCGTCCTGTTGGAAAACCTGCGGTTTCACCAGGAAGAAACGGAAAATGATCCTGCTTTTTCTGAGCAGTTGGCAAGGCTTGCCGATGTCTATATTAATGACGCCTTCGCCGTTTCACACAGGGCCCATGCCTCTGTTGTCGGGGTCGCCGACCGGATTGCGGAAAAGGCTGCGGGCTTTCTGTTGAAGACGGAGATGGATTATTTTCATAAATCGATGGACGAGCCTATCCGACCTCTGGTTGCTGTTGTTGGCGGAGCCAAGGTTTCCTCCAAGCTTGGCGCTCTTCTGAACATGCTGGACAAGGTTGACCGGATGATCATCGGTGGAGCGATGGCCAATACCTTTTTAAGGAGTATGGGGGTTGATGTTGGGGCTTCCAAGGTTGAGGATGATCTGCTTGAAAGCGCCAGACAGTTCATTGACGCTGCTGATGCCAACGGCATAAAGCTTTACCTGCCCGTCGATTTTGTGGTCGCAGACAGGTTTGCTGCCGATGCGGTAACGAAAAATGTCACCTTCAGGGATATTCCGGAAGGATGGATGGCCCTTGATATCGGCCCGGCATCAACCATTCTTTTTAAAGAGGCACTTGAGGATGTGAAAACAATCATCTGGAATGGCCCGATGGGGGCATTTGAAATGGACGCCTTTTCGAGGGGAACGATGGCCATGTGCCAGAATATTGCCTCATCCCATGCGCTGTCCATCGTCGGAGGTGGAGATTCTAATGCTGCTGTAAAAAAATCAGGCGAAGAAAGAAATATTTCTTATATGTCTACAGGTGGTGGCGCTTTTCTTGAACTTATGGAAGGGAAGGTGTTGCCTGGGGTAGCTGCCCTTACTTAGCCATCTGATTGCTGCGAAATAACTTCTAACGAATTTATCTAACCTAACAATAGAATAAAAGGCTGGAGACTTGGATGGGAAAACGAAAAGCGTTAATAGCCGGTAATTGGAAAATGCACACCACTGTTGTTGATGGATGTCAGCTGGCCGTTGATGTAGCCAGTGCCTGCAGCGATTTTACTGACAGGGAGGTGATGCTGGCTCCTCCTTATACAATACTCAGTGAAGTGTCCCATATCCTGAAAGACAGTCCAATCATGGTCGGCTCTCAAAACGTCTGCTGGGAGGAAAAAGGGGCCTTTACCGGAGAAATTTCACCGGTGATGGTACAGGCTGCCGGCGGAAGTGCTGCTCTTGTCGGACATTCCGAGCGGCGGCAAATCTTTGGTGAAACCGACGAGCTGGTCAATAAACGTCTCAAGGGGGGGCTTGCCTTTGGTTTAACGACGATCCTTTGTGTCGGTGAGACCCTCGATGAAAGAGAGGCTGGGCGTGCTTTCGCAGTGCTGTATGAGCAAATCAAAAAAGGACTGGCTGATGTGGCTGCGGAAGAGATGGAGAAGGTGGTCATTGCCTACGAACCTGTTTGGGCCATAGGAACCGGTAAAACTGCAAGCAGTGAACAGGCTCAGGAGACCCATGCCTTCATCAGGGGAGTCCTTGAACAAATTTATGAAAAAAACGTTGCCGAGCAGACACGAATATTGTATGGTGGCTCGGTTAAACCTACCAACGTTGATGAGCTTATGGCCCAATCGGATATTGATGGTGCCTTGGTAGGTGGCGCTGCTCTCGATGCGAAATCATTCGGGAGAATAATTAATTTTCAATAAATCTTAACTCTGTTATTGCATGGATACTCTACTTACAATTGTACACGTTATCGTCTGTCTTTTTCTGGTCGGCATAGTTTTGCTCCAGCATGGTAAAGGTGCAGACATCGGTGCTACATTTGGTGGATCCAGCCAGTCGCTTTTTGGTACGGAAGGCCCTTTGCCGCTGCTCAATAAAATAACAACGGCAGCTGCAATCATTTTTATGTTGACTTCCGTCACGTTAGCGTATATTTCATCTCAGTCGAGTAATACTTCGGTCATGAGTGAGGTAGGTGTGAGCCAACCGGCACCTCAGGTTGAAGTCGCGCAGCCGCTTGCCGAAGAAGACATGGTTATGGAAACACCTGCAGAAGAACAAAAAGCTGTAGAAGAGACAGCGGAACCTGCAGCAGAGACGAAGACAGAATAGTACATGTGTGCCGAAGTGGTGGAATTGGTAGACGCGCACGCTTGAGGGGCGTGTGGGGAGACCCGTGCCGGTTCGACTCCGGCCTTCGGCACCATTTTTTAGTCCAAAGACTTCCACTAAAGTCTTTTAAGGCCCCAGCCTACATAGGTTCGGGGCTTTTTTCTTGCCTTTTTTCGCCCGTACTAGTCCAGAACAGTCCAAAGAAATCCATTGCCAAAAGGGTATATTGAGGGGTATATTTGAAATCATGGTCGAACTGTGATGAAAAATACACACCTGCTGGAGGGGGATATGCCGAAACTCACTGCGCTTGATGTCCGTAATGCAAAAGGTCCTTGTCGTTTGTCTGATGGAGAGGGCTTATTTTATGAGATAACATCATCCGGAGTGAAACGATGGTTGTATCGATTCAAGATTGATGGGAAGAACGGTATGTTTATTGTTGGCCGTTACCCACAGTTATCATTGAAAGAGGCACGGGAAGATCACCTGATTGCACGGTCTCACGTCAAACAAGGTATCAAGCCAGCTCTGGTAAGGCGTGAAAAGAAGCAAGAAAATATCGCCAAAGAAGAGAAAAAGAAAGATGTCCGAACGAAATCTTTTCAATACATAGCTCAAGAGTGGGTTGAGCAACAAAAGAACGGTTGGAGTCATGAGCATGCTCTTGCGGTTTTGGGCACCCTTCAGAATGATGTTTTCGGATCTCTAGGTAATAAAGCTATTGATTCAATCACCCCTCCCGATGTTCTAAAGATTCTTCGAAAGATAGAAAATAGAGGTTCCCTCGAAATAGCGCGAAAAGTTCTACAACGGATGAATGCTGTTTTTCGCTATGCTATTCAAACAGGCCGGGCGACCTACAATCCTGCAGCAGACATGCAGGGTGTATTGAAAACAAAGACTGTTGAGCATATGCCTGCCGTTTTTGATAAGGATTTGTCACAACTCCTCAAGGATATCACTTCCAACTCCAAGCTTCACACTACCACAAAATTAGCCCTTCAATTCACCGCACTTACAGCTTGCCGTTCGGGTGAGGTTCGCAATGCCGAATGGTCCGAGATCCACCTGGATGTAAATGAGTGGCATATTCCTGCAGAACGCATGAAGATGCGGCGGTCCCATATTGTTCCTCTCTCAAAGCAGGCTATTGCTGTTCTTAACCGAGCAGCTGTCCTCTTCGGTTCAGAAGGTTTTATTTTTCCAAGTGTCCGAGATCAGGAGAAACCGATGTCTGACAATGCTATGTCAAAGGCCCTCCGTGATATGGGATATCTTGGGAAAGCTACCCCTCATGGTTTTCGTTCTTCCTTTTCTTCAATGGCTCATGAACGTTCAGGTTTTGCCAGTGAAGTTATTGAAAAGTCTTTGGCTCATGAAGAGAAAAACAAGATTAAAGGGGCCTATAATCGTGCTGAATATCTAGAACAACGCCGTCAGCTAATGAAATGGTGGGGGGATAGATTACAGGCTCTTGAACATGGAGCTGAGATTGTTTCGATTGATAAAGCTGCTATCTAACAATAGGTTGTTTTAACGCTGACTAGCGTAGCTTCATTAACAATGAGGCCTGAGCAATCTGATTTGTACCGAGAAAGTAACGTTTAGAGGTGAAGATTTGAGCAATCCAAAAAAATTCATCCAGCTTCCAGGAACTCGCAAAGAAAGTGATCGCCTCATTTCTTTATTAAGAGCCTCCTCAGATGAGGATCATATACTTATTCGTGGACCACGTGGCTGCGGTAAAAGCTATTTTCTTAATATCATAAAGAACTGGGTCCCTAAATTAGGGACGAATAAAGTACAGCACCACAATTGCGCCTCATTCAGTCCCGAACTTGTTGATAGTGAATTATTTGGCCATGTCAAAGGTGCTTTCACTGGTGCAAGTAGCGAAAAAAAAGGTCTCATCGAAAATGCCGAAAATGATGGTTTTATAATCCTCGAAGAAATCAATAGCTTGTCACTACCAATCCAGGCAAAATTACTTGTCTATATGGACAGATTTGAATATCGGCCAGTAGGAGGAAACAGGAGTAAAAAAAATGCGGCAAAAGTTCGTGTAATAGCTACATCTAATTTTGAGGAAGGTACAGCACTCCGGCCTGACCTTTATGACCGCTTCAAAGTGGTTGTTGATATTCCTCCTTTGTACAAAAGAAGACGTGATGTTTTATTTTTCATTGGTAAAAAATACTCTGAACTGGAGATAAGCAACACTAATCTACTGCTGCTTTACGCACATAACTGGCCAGGAAACCTACGAGAGCTTGACAAGGCTATGTGGGAGTTAGCTACAACCGGAACTCTACCAGAATCAATTGCTGGCTATTCACAAGAGCAAAACCTTTGCAGTATATTGGAGTCAGTTCTTAAAAGTGGAATACCGGCTTCTGATTTCAACGTGACTTGCGAAATGCTTTTTAGAGGAATTGTTCCATGTTTTTCGTCTTTTATAAATGTCGAGACAAGGATAATCGAACAATACACAATGGACCCTGTAAAGGTAAGGGTAACAATTGATGTAAAGAATGATATTCAAATTTATCGACCTACCAGTCAAGGAGATAGAAAGATCAATGATCGTGAGACCGTCTCATATTTTTTTGAATTTTTCTTTGGAGGTTTATCTGTGTATTCTGAAGCTTCCATTCTCGAACTACCACCACACCCAAAGGAGTCTCTTGATGACGAATATTTTTTTCATAAGAATCAAAACGATAGGAAAATAATTTCAGATCATTATTTACCTAACATCCAATACCACGATAACTCATTCGTAGAGAAAGTTATTGAAGTACATAGTCACAATGAACAACCATATGTGAAAACTTATGACAAAAAAAATCAAGAACTCGATTCTTCAGGAATAGAGAAGTCAAAAGGTGCAATATCTCGTGCAACCATCGAAGAGAAAGATAGACTGAGTCATGATTTCAATTGTGACGTTGCAATAGATCTCCTGAATCATTTTTTCAAAACCTGTCGCACTGTTCAAAAAAGCAAGATCTTACCTGGCCAACATGAAACTCTTGATATCGTATCAGTCGCCAATTATTTGCTTGCGGAAAAAGGTCGTTTTCTTTCGATTCTTAGAGAGATCCTCAATCGTCCAGGAAAAGGGTGGGATGCAAAAATTGAGCAGAATCTAGAGATAAAAAAAGGCACCCTCTCTAGATGGAAAAAACAACACGGCTGGCTGAGATAGATGGAACATTTGTTCCATTGTTTGTTCCATCGAGCATAAAAAACAACAGATAATACCCCTTCGCACCCTCTCGCTTTCTCTAGAAATCGACTCGTGAACTGTAAGTAAAATTATTTAAGTACGCAATAACAACATGATGTGGTTTTTGTCTTTCACTTGTTTTTGTGTGGCATAAGAATTGATAGTACCTCTCCTGAAACCAAAACGGAAAACCTTAACCGTCTCTGGAGAGAACATGTATGAAACTATTTTGCTGCTCCGTCTCTCACAGGTTGAAAAAACCTGTGGTCTCAAGAAGTCATCAATATACGCACGAATTAAAAAAGGAACGTTTCCTGTCCCAGTTCAACTCGGCCCCAAAAGTGTGGCTTGGCGTAGTGATGAAATAGGTCAATGGGTGGAATCAAGGCCTCGAGCTATAAGAGCGGAGGCATGATTAATGACTGTAAAAAGAAAAGCGACCGTCCCATCAAATGCTGGCACCATTGGGAAGATCGCTTCAAAATCGCAAACCAATACTAATTTATATAACTCATCACCTGTCAATCAACAAGACCAATACATCAATTCAATGGCGCTGACTCATCAGGCATTAATTTTATTGGGCTGGCTCAAACACGAGGGCAAGATAAACACCTTAGAAGCCCGGCGACGTGGGATAAACCATCCAGCAGGGAGGGTAAATGATCTCAGAAATAAGAAAATACAGATAGATACACACTGGACACATGCCATATCACAAACAGGGAAAGTTGTGAAAGTTGCTATGTACGTTCTAAAGCAGAACCCGCAACGATCACTCTTTGGCGTAGTGTCGCCAGCATCAGTAGAGGTGAGCCATGAAGCATGATTGTTGCTGTATCTCTCCAAGGAGACAGCGACGCGGATTTAGGCAGCTGTCTGAAATGCAGATCCTCCTTGCCTATCTTGAAGTTGCCCCGATTACGGCCAGCTATTGTATCGAATTACTAGGAATTGACGATCCAGATTCTCTTGTGCCGGTCCTCAATGTTCTTGGAAAAAAACAGGGATTTGAGATCGTTTGTACATCTGAAGGCTTCCGTTTCATTGATCACAAGAAAAATACCATGAGCCAGCCTGATCCTCCTGAAATTAAAATACTCAAGATAACATCAGGGAGCGGTGATGAATAGCGATATTCGTCTTTCGGTTGGATTTCGAGGACACAGGAAAATTAAGAAGCTAAAAAATAGGTTTGGCAGCGATGCCGTCCTGTCCCTCATTAATCTTTGGATAGGCGTTGCAGTAAGTCAACCCACCGGAGTTCTGGAAGGGTGGGATGTTGAGGACATTGCTCTTGAAGGTTGCTGGGAGGGAGATGCAAAAGAGTTCGTCAGCGCCCTGATCGATCTGAAACTTGTTGATGTGGATGAAAGCGGTCTCTTCAGCATGCATAATTGGGAAAAATGGCAATCATGGGCAATTGGCGCTGAGGCCAGGTCTCAAAGTGCCTCTAAAGCTGCAAAGGCCAGATGGGCAAAGCAAGTTGCATGCGTACCGCATGCGCCGAGCATACAACCCGCATGCGGAGCGCATGCTGTGAGCAATGCCCCTTTCCTTTCCTTTCCTATCCTTAAAAAGAATACAGCATCGAGCTATGCTGATGAGATTAAAAAAGAGGACAGCGAAAAGCCAAACGGCGAGTTCTATCTCTCCAAGAAAAAGAAAAAGTTACAAGGCGATGTTCTAAGGGACTTCAACCTCTTCTGGGAGGCTTTTGGTTACAAGAAGGGCAGAACCGAGGCTGCTGACGTATGGTTGGAGGTGTATTCCCCAGAAATTCTTGATTCTATCCTCTCAGGCGCTCGCAGTGAGGCAATTGCACGAAAAACCATAGTGCGTGGCGGCCAAACTCCAAAATGGGCGCAAGGATGGCTTGCTGGCCGTCGATGGGAGGACGAAGGAGAAACCACAGGTGGATTTGATTGCACCATTTGCGATCATAAGTCCCGTGGCTATTGCACTGGTGGAAAAACCGAATGTCAGTCTTTTCGTGAGGTGGCCAATTGAAACGAATCCCTCCACACAATATTGAATCCGAAAAGCTTATCCTGGGTACCTTGTTACTTAGTCCAGAAAGCATACCGGTGGCCTTGTCAGAATTACAGCCAGATGACTTCTACACTAAAGCTGACAAAGTTATTTTTGCTGCAATAGCAGGCCTTTTTAGAAAAGCCGGCAATGTCGATGAGGTATTGCTTGTTGAAGAGCTCAAACGCTCTGGCTCCATAGATCAGTGTGGCGGATTAAGTGGAATAGCCAGGCTCACAGATATCGTTCCTTGTCGGACAACAATCAAAAGCCATTGTGAGATTGTCAAAGACACGGCAAAAGCACGTAATGTTATTTCCGTTGCTTCCGCCGCAATTGATGGTTGTTACGAAGGGCACTCGGTTAGAGAGATAATTGGGAGTTTAGGGACTGCCTTTGCAAATGCATCACGGGAGAGCGAGTCTAATACCAGTGCAGTGCCGGATATTGTTGAGAAGGTGCTTGCAGAGATTAAAGGGCGGCAAGATGGCACTTTGAGCGCTACAGGCATCACGACAGGTTTTTCAAAGGTAGATGACATCCTGGGCGGACTGCAGAGACAAGACCTTGTTATTCTCGCCGGCAGGCCAAGCATGGGCAAGACCACATTTGCGATGAATATGGTCACCAGCGCTGCGCAGGCAGGACAGAGAGTGCTGATATTTTCCCTGGAGATGGCAAAAGAAAAACTGGTTGAAAAACAAATAAGCTCACTTTCTGGAGTCTTGATCAAAGGAATCCAGCGGGGACTATTGAACGACACTACCTGGCCATTGGTCAAACAAGCAGCAAAGGTGGCTTCTGAACTGCCCATAACGGTAGACGATTCCAGCGCTCTCGATATCTGCCAGATCCAGGCGAGGGCGAAAATGCTGGCCATGCGCTCGGGGGTTGATCTGATAATGGTCGATTATCTCCAGCTGGCCAAGGCCAAGGCAGAGGGACGAGAGCGTGAGGTGTCCGAAATATCCGCAGGGCTCAAAGCACTGGCAAAGGATCTCAAGGTCCCCGTAATCGCACTCTCCCAACTTAATAGAGGATTGGAGAACCGTACTGATAAACGACCAGTAATGTCTGACCTGCGTGATTCAGGATCAATCGAGCAAGACGCCGATGTGATCGCGTTTATCTACAGAGATGAAATTTATCACACAGAACCTGGTAATCCCGCAAAAGGCACCGCGGAGATATTGATTCGGAAAAACCGGTGTGGTGAGTTGGGGACAATAAAACTCAATTTTTATGGAGCAGTTTGCAAGTTCGAAAATTTACCGCAATACCACAATTGAAAAATCACTTGAGGAGAGAAATGTCGACGATTGCTAAAGAACGAATCCCTTTCGGAAAAGAAGTTCATCGAGAAATCTTGTCTAATAGCTGCCCTGGCTGTGAAGTCAATCTCGGTAAGCGTCATGAATATGGATGCCCGCTCGAAAGTTGCCCGGGCTGCGGAGGGTTGTTGTTGAAGTGTAGTACCTGTGCGGTTTTGTCATTCCACGATGAGTACCGAACGACAAAGGCAGTCTCCGAGGTCATGGATTTAGATTGGGTGCGGCGTTTGCTGAAAACATCACCTTTTCTTGAAGGTGGCCTGGAAGAGAATGGTGCTCTCATGTGGCTTATAGAAAATCAGCCATTTGAATTACAGCAGGAACTAGATGTAATCGCAGAGAGAGCTGTGCGCGATTGGGAAAAGTATGGATTAGGTAGTGAGCCAGAGCTTGAGGTTGAGAACCTTTACCCTGGATGGGACTTACAGATAGAGCAGGAGCAATTGAACTGATGCCTCTGAAAAAGACCATATCCAAGCGAGAGTTTCAGAGAAAAAAGGCCCACGACACAATCGATTTCATATTTAACGAGATTGAACGTATGAGACAGACTGGAGACGTTCAGATACGATTCGACTTTAATCAAGGCGGTGTCCGGGGATCTTCAATAAATTTTGCTATTAACAATTTCTTCTCTTTGAAAAAGATTCCGGGGTAAAGATTGGAGCCTGTTGAGGAAAGCAAGCTTTCGAATGAATTGTAAGGAGTTAGATAAACAACTCGGCCAAACGTTCAGATTGACCGAATAATTGGTGTTCATAGTAGCACCGAGAATAACAAAGAGGTGAAGTATGGCACTGTTTGAAGACAAAAGAAAGAAGCCGGTTAACATCTACGCCGAAGGATCAACGACAGTAGATGCTCAAAACAAAATGAACAATGCCACAGGTCGGGTTTTCAAAGCTGCGGCCAATGTTGCTGAAAATGCGCTCGGTGGTGCCGGGATGAAAAGGGCCGGCAAGGTCATGAGTGACGCTGTTTCCCCGATAGTCAAGCCGATACAGGAGGGAAGGGAAAAGCAGAGACAGTTCTTTGCAAATAGGGAGGTTAATGCCAATAGAACGTTGCCGGGAGACAGAGAGGCAAATGAGGCCCTTTATGGAGAGGCCGGTCGTGTTGTTGGTGGAAACATGCGTAAGTTTGAGCCAGCCGCTCCTTTGTCCGGTCACGGCAAGGTCACAAACGTAGAAGAGGTTGACACCAGTGGACAGGCTGTTGCAGCAACACCACCCACTGTTCAGCAAAACCTGCAAGAACCTTCGGTCACTGCGACTCAACAGCCTGGGCTTCAGCGGATGGCACCTAAGTCCGGCTGGATCAGGAATGAATCAACCGGCGAGAGCGTTGCCATGGGGCCAGGTGGGAAAATTAGAAAGTTCGGCCCGGATGGACAGCCAATAGATGAGTTGTCGAGCAAGATAGGCATGAGGGATAGATCAGACGCCCCTGTAGGAATAAGCAATCAAAGGAAGTTCACTCGCGGCAACCTTGATATCGTTTTCGATGATTCTGTTGATCAGGGAGCACGGAGGCGCTTTCTTGCAGATCCAGTCCGACCTACCGCTCAGATTGATCGATATGATGCAAAATACAAAAACAACAGCGGTATGTCGCAAGGGCAAACTGCCTCCGTGAATGCAGATCGGGTTTTGGGCGGAGCGCCAAAAAGAAACGACAACCTGTTCACCAAAGAAAACTCCCCAGATATGGGCTGGAAACAAAGGATGGCTCTTAATCAGCAAACCCTTTCCAACGAGCAGTCTGGCGCGAATAACGCAGCTACCAACGCGGTTTCAATGGAACGAAACAGGATTGATGCGAAAAATGTTGCAGGTCAAAACGCCGAACGTGCATCAAAAATCGCCGGAAACAAGTTTGCGCTCGATCAGTCTCAAATGTTGGCAAGGGTTCAGGATCAATACCTTAACGAGCAAGATCCGATAAAGAAAAAAGCCCTTGAGAAACAGCTATACGCTCTCGGTGGAAAAACTCAGCCAAAGCAGCAGATACTGAAGCGGGATATCAGGAATGCCCTTGATGAGGTTATCGGCCAGGAGTTTTTGATATTAGGTGAGGACGGTACGCTTGTTCCTGTTCAGGAGGGTCGAGGTGTTAGCTACGGTCCGTAACCGACCCCTAAGGCGCTCGATTACTAAAAGAAAGATTTTGGAAGAATGTAGCTGACTAATATGGGACTGCCCGGCCAACTGCGGTCAGTCGATGTCGACAAATAGTTTGCCTTTTTCAAAAAATGTCGATGTTAATTGATTTAGAATAAAAAATATCGTGAGGTAGTGAAAATGGGAGATTTTGTACAAAATGTAACGAAGCCACCTTTTGGTTGGGGTGATACAGAATGGGTATCGACCGGAGGTGACACCACTAAATCCCTTGTCGAGCAAAAGTTTAATTCCTCCATCTCCACGGCAGAGGAGATGCTTCTCAAGCTGGTTGGTGAGGATGGTAACAGTGGCTATCTTGGAGCGTTAAATGCAATTATCACCGATTTTTCTGCACCGGAAATAGAAACCTTATCTATCACAAGCCCTGACCTCAATATCACAACTGATACCAGGCCAACGGTTGATGTCGGTAGTCTTGATACGGATTTTGGTACGTTTGATAAAGCGGCACCATCACTCACTGCCTTACCGGCAATCGATCTTTCCTCTCTTAACCCGGCTGATTTGCCGGAAGAGATTACAGCGGCAATTAACTGGTTCGAGGAATCACACGATATTACGCTCTTTACTGACCTGATAACAAGGCTACAGACTGACCTGCAGGCCGGGGCAACAGGGCTAGATCCGGAAGTAGAGCAAAGCATATATGATCGAGCCATTGCACGGCAGGACGTTGAGGATGCGCGGGTACAGTCCGAGACTGAAGATTATTTCAGCGCAAGAGGGTTTGAGCTTCCGACCGGGGCCATGGCCGGAAGGTTGGCTGAACAGGCAAACGAAATTGCCAGAAACCGCACTGAACTCAACGGTAAGATCCTAGAAGAACAGGCGAGACTCGCACAGGCAAACAGCCAGTTTATCATCGGCGCATCAAGGGACCTCGAGGCGGTTCTCAGGGATTTTACCAGTAAGAAAAATGACAGGAGCCTTGATTACGCCAAAGCTGTTGCCGCAAATGCCATCAGTATCTATGCAGAACAAATAAGGGCTTATATCGCTGCAGCCGAAGCGAACAAGGCATACGTCCAGGTACAGGTTGAAAACCTCAAGGCCGTTGTCGAGTTTAACAAAGGGCTGATTACTCAATTCGCTGAAGAGGCTGGCGCATACAGTGTTATTGTCGATGCCAAGGCTAAAAAGAACAAGGCCATTACCGATATCTATCAGGCGGAAGTTGATGGATATAAAGCAGAGACAGAGGCTCTTTCTGAAAACCAGAAAATCTTACTTGGTAAATATCAGGCAGACTTGGCCGATAACGAGCTAAAGTTGAGGACATCGATTGCCAACGCTGAAAATATTATCAAGTCCTACGTTGCTGAATCGTCGCTTCGGGAAAAAGTATCATCTGACATGGCCAACATTGCAACGCAGTCGGTCGCATCAGCTTACGGCATGGTGAACATGAATGTCGGCATGTCTCACCAGACCGGCAGGCATCAGGGAGAAAATTACAGCCACGGCGAATCGCGATCAGTGTCCTATGGACAATCCGAGAGCCTGAATGAAACGCACTCCTTCATCGAGAAAGCATAGTGATGCCAGGATGTTTTTTTTGAAAACATCACTCTCAAAATCACAATAACAATTTCGACAATGGTTGTTTTCCCTTGGTGGGAAGGATAAGTCTCAGATTCTAAGGATCGGAAAAAAACGTAAATTAGGTGTAGTGGTTTAAATCTGAATCACTACAATCAATAAAAAACCAAGAGTTGGCGGTGGATTTTGAAGCGAAGTACGGTTACTTGCCGGGAGGGTTGTAGATTATTCACTGTCAAACTGGTTGAAATAGTATTCGCCTGGATATGTTTCTTTCCATTCTTCTGGTGATAATTATTTCTCAGGAATTTTCGAGCGGCAGCATTTTGCAATAAGAGTTGCCGCTTTGTCGCTTTCAACACCCTTCATCTCTTTTAGCACATGATCCTCGTAGCTATCGGGACATCTGGAAAAGTCAAAAACCAGAAGCGAGATGCCGATTATGGAAATTGCTATTGCTCCGAGTATTTTTAATTTCATATCTATTTGAAGATTATCTGTTATGTAACATTAGTTTACCGGAGAAAATTCACCATTTTCAGTATTCACTATGCCGCCAGGAGCACCTGTATAGAAAGTACCATTATAAGATCCGACATATCCACTTCCGGATCTGTAAAGCACTTCACCTGTTTGGCTGTTTATAATAGTTTCTGGCTGACGTTCATCTCCGTCAATGGATCTGCGGCTTCTAGCTGTGGAGCTCCTGTGTTCTCTCTTGGCAAAATACCCAGCAGGATCGTTTTCGAGAAACGCCCGGCGCGCTTTATACTTTTTAAATACTCTTTCTCTGCAGTCTCTTCTTCTTAAATATCCCTGTCCGGTATCAACCTCGCATCTGGCGATAGCTTTCTTTTCATTTTTGGCGAGTCGATCTTCCTCCATATTTATTTTTTGTTTCGGGGGGAAAAGGTCCGGCCTTGACCGGCGAAAAGCAGCTTCTTCCTGCCTTCTTATCTCCGCCAATCTTCTATCTCGAGCCCGTTGAAGTTTCAATTGTTCCTCATGCTGTCGTTTTTTCTCTGCAGCAATTTCCCGATCAATGGCTTTCTGCTTAAGCCTAATCAATCTTGACTCGGGGTCCTCGTATGTCTCTTCAGAGGCCACAACCCCTTTAATGCTCGACGGCGGGGCAACGTTCGAGAATTGGATGTTACCGTTTTTGTCTGTCCATTGATACATTGCGCCATGTGCGGTGGCAGATGAAAAGATGATTGCAGCGAGAATTGAGGTGAAGCAGGAGAGTACTCTAATTATCATGTTATTTTTCCACCAGGCAATCGCCGTCAAGTTTGTACGGGTCAAACTAAACTCACAAGCTTCCCTATAAGGACACTTGTAGCAAGTAAAGAGCTCCATCCTCGATACCTGGAACTCTGCATGACTTCCGCGGCAGGCGCTTTTAAGTCGTCAGGTGGTTCTTTGATTGCATCCTAACAAAACACTATCATCACCCAAAAGCAGTCAACTGCTTATCTTTCAAGGGATATCGATCCAAAGGAATACACTAACTATTTAGTGCAGTCAATACCACAACGTGAAGCACGTGTTATGCCAATTGGAGGGAAACTCAGTTACATGTAGAGCGTCAAACTTCCTGTCGAATGGAAAGGTTTTGGAAAGGTTTTGACAATAGTTGAAGCTTAGATTCGCAGTTATTGACCCTTACTCACCCCGGAGTAAGCCCCCCCATCGGAATATACGAGATAGACGTAAATTCAGTTGGTTGAGGTGGGAAAAACTGATTTTACTATAGTAAGGTTCCTACAAGGGTCGGAGCGCTTACCACGCAACGCGCAACGCAATGCGCAACGCCAAAAGGGCGGGCTGGGAAGAAATTAAAGGCAAACCTATGTCAAGATTTTGCCATTGTTCTTTAATCTCTTATTTAAGGTCTCCGAGTCGGTGTTTCCACGAAACCATTGCTGTCTTTTTCACTTAAAGTGTTTGGGTGTAACTTTGGGTGTAACTATTGAGTCTGAAACATTGGCTCGTGTATTTAGAATGGAGTCTTTAGTGTGACTTAATTGTTCTCGGAACAACGCAGAATTAGACATGGCAAGTTGGAAATTCCAGAGCTGATTTGATTAAGACACGATAAGGTGAAACAATCGATAGCACGACCCTCAAACCGTGGCGCTCTGGTTCTTCCCCCAGCGGGGGTTGTACAAATCTCCGGTTCCATGGAAAGGAGAAATAGGATAATCAGGCCCCATCCCAGAATGAATAAAATGCAATCTCGGTTCCCCCGATGTAAGTGTTACATGTAGTCGTGATTGCGGAGGTTGCAGGTAAGGTTGCAGGGTGCAACGCGAAGAGTGATAGAGATACAACCGAACTCGAATGCTGCTGTGGGGCAGGCGGTTAACGCAAAACTCATACAAGAAGATGCAAAAGTAGCAGGCGAGGTAGCAGGGTGCAACGTGAAGAGCGGCCTTTCTGATTTCGGCTTACTCGGATTTAAAATGCGATCAAGATCAAAAGGAGAATTCTCCTTTCGGGAAGTATGTCAGAATTAAGCATGGGGGAAAATAGAACTGAATGCCGCTATGAGCTGAGTGATTTTTTTTCATACAACAAAAATACAGCATAAAACTGTGGTGGTTCGTCCATGTTGTTGAATTTAAAACCATAGTGGTTTTTATTCATGCAGTCAAATGCAACACAGGTAATATGTGTAATTATAACAAGCACATATCGTTTTTTTGCGATTGCATTACCC
This sequence comes from Desulforhopalus sp., assembly GCA_049645925.1. Taxonomy (GTDB): domain Bacteria; phylum Desulfobacterota; class Desulfobulbia; order Desulfobulbales; family Desulfocapsaceae; genus Desulforhopalus_A. The sequence goes on along the minus strand of JBARUU010000068.1, from coordinate 222,483 downwards.
GCTGAATAGGTATATTCTGAGTTTGTCATCGTGGTTAACATGATGATCTGGTTTGGAATCCAGTCGATCCAGGAGAAGACACGATCTCCTACTTTTTTAGTTGGCATTACTGTTTGTTTAAGGTTCGTCGCTATCAATTTTGACTGTGGGGGTTGAGCATGGAGCTAATGCTCGCCGGTCCCTGGATCTGGTCTTCCAACGTACTCGGCCCCCATTTCTCTGTTTGGAAGCAGGGCAGTGGGGTAGTATCAATCACATCCAGGAGAAACAAATGACTCAAGCGATGCCAACAATTATCACAAATGAAGATCTAGTCGTCCCCTCAGCCTTCAATGTCATGGAGGCCTTGCACAAAATGGACAGCAAACTTTCACTGATCAAACATTCGATTTTGCATGGAGTGCCTGAGTTAGATGAGATCGAACTATTCGGAATAGCAACCATTACAGAAGAAGTTCAAAATAGCCTGGAACACATTATGAACTATTGCAGAGACCTGAAGGATTAAAACGCCCAGTTAACAATTACTGCGCTTGGTAGTTTGTGCACGTGCCAGCGCAGTATGGTGTTAACGGAACGGTACCATGTAAATATTTCTGGTTTTCTTCGGTGTTCAAAAAACTGAAGCTGGAATGGTTGAGCGCCCCTGACACAAGATTTGCCTCTGAAAATGGAAGCAACCGTGCGGCTAATTGCTCCCTTCTCAGTGGTTAAAAAGTAAGTTCGCACTGAGTTGGTTCGCACTAAAGTTCGCACTGCGAACCCAGAGACGGAAAAAGAGATTGCAGGACCTGCTCAGTTAATTCATACCACGGAGTCAAGCATGAAACTGTCTGAGTTGCAGCAAAAATTAAAGCAACTTACTGATAAGGTCGAGCGCCTTGAGAACAAACTTGAGATATACACCAATCCCGCTACGGTCATGTCGGACGAAGAGCAGGTCAAGCTCATAGTTGCGGCAATAAAAACAGGCGACAAGAAAGAGTTGAGAGCTGTAACGCGCTTCATAAACGGGGAGTAGACGGAGGGGAAGTGAAAGAAAATTTGCTTTGCCCCCTTGGTTTGCTTTTTTCTCGTCGTGGATAACCGTTAGTAAGGTTGGAAAGGCCGAACCATAGTCCACACCCGACCCACAGCCAGCAGAGCAAAGTAGAGACAGGAAGTTATGCCAAGGCTTCCTCAATTTTCGCGATCGTGCGCGGCGCCGATCCTTCGAAATGATTATTGACAAATACGAAGGATTCTATGCCCTGTGAGTCCATATCAGACAGCATCTCAATCAACGATGTAATGTCTTCATCCTTCGGAGCGACAACCTGGCTCCAATCCTTTCCTGTCTGTTTCTCTATCCCTTTCCGGTCAGGTCCATGTAATCTGATAACGGCCATCTTCTTTAACTGGTCCTTGTGATTCTCGTATAGATCGAAGATAGAAGGCATGTAATAACCTTGCAGGAAAACATGGTGGAAACCACCGTGGTTTCCATAGCTATTGAGGAAATCAAAATAGGTTCGATTCAGATAGTTGGGGTTTCGAGTCTCAATAGAATACTGGAAACCGGTTGGTAGCTGTTCAGCAAAATCCCCGAACAGGTCAATGAACTGCTTGAGACCGCCAGGCATCTTCTGCTTATTGAGATATTCAAATTGGAACATGAGCGGCCCCATGTTTCTTGACAAGGGTTCTATTCGCTCAAGGAACCGGTTCATGAGATCGACGGAAAGAAAGCGCGGATTAGGCGCCAGCGGGTCGGCTTTGCTTTTCTTGTAATGGTGGGTAAGGGTAATACTGTTTGGAACCTTAATGCCAAACTGGAAGCCTGCAGGAACAGAATCAGCGTATTCTTGGACGACTGATGGTTTCGGCAGTACTGCTTTGTCCCCGGCGAACAAGGACCAGAACCATTGATCTACCTCAACAGTGTTGTAGTGCCGGCTATATTCCTTGAGATAGTTGAATGGTTTGTTCTCTGGGTAGATTATGCCTTGCCAGGAGTCGTATTTCCAGGAGCATGTGCCGATACGTAGGTGCTGATTGTCCATGATTTTAAAAAGTAAAACAGAAGAAATACATTTCAAATGCTTATTGAAATGGGGGCGATTATCGTTGCATTTCCATTAAATCTCCTAACTATGTCTTCAACGAACCAGTTATGCTGGTGAGAAATTGTGATTGATTGTACTTGAAAAAATCGTGTAACATGTATTATACAAAGGACGGAGTAGTTCTATTGTAATCATGTAATCCATCGCACATTGCCTACATTCAATAGCGTAATCTTTTCTTGAGGAATAGTTAAATGGGGAAGCCTGTTAAGGGTAAACATGCTATTGAAGTAGCTGTTTTCACAATCACGCTGCAGAAAGAAATGTCAAAGCATTCTGTGGATGCACTAATGACGCTAAAAGAATCTTTAAAAGAACAATACCCTGTGTTTAACACCGTTAACAGGTTGGCAGTTCGAATAGAGAAAGACTTAGTTCAAAATGAAGTTCAGACTGTTAGTGGTGTAAACCTTCAGCAGCAGGATGGGCATGGCAAAGTCCTATGGACTCTTCGAGCCAGCGATGATTCTGTTGCTGTTTCATGCTTTGATTATGAACGTTGGGAAAAAATAAGTGACCGAGCCTTTAAAAATCTATTATTTGTTTTATCAGTAATTGCAGATGATCAAAATCCTATAACAACCATTGGACTACAGTATGTAGATCGTTTCGTTGGGCAGGCTGATAATTATAAATTGAACCAGGTGTTTAACACAAAATCCAGATTTTTCACGAAACAAACTATGCAATCTGGATCATTATGGCACATATATCAAGGATGGTTTCAAGAAATAGAAGGATATGACGGAAAACACCTGAATGTTTTGAATCTCAGTACAAATGACACGCAATTGGGTTTAATAACCACTATAGACCACACATCGAGAATACATTTTTCACAGTTAATTCCTGTAACCCACATTACAGAAGAATTTGTTTCACCATTATATCAATTGCTGCATGATTGCAATAAGAGCATTCTCATCGACTTGTTGAATGCAAAACAACGCAAAGATATTAAATTATCCTCATGAATACGATAGACTACTGCATCCCATATGAACTTTCCAGCACTGATACATCTATGTCGAAAGGTTCAGGCAGCATTCGTAACACGGCAATTACTGTAGCTACATTCGTAGCGCTGAGTGCGCATGGAGTCGGAACATATTTCCCTCCAACTTATGAGCCAGGATTTGATGAACCCGAGTCCCATTCACAGCTTATAAGCGAAGCTCGGACACAATATTCAGGTTATCTCCTTGATCAGGTTGATCCTCTTGTCATCAAAAGTTTTGTGGCACAACATCCGATTGTTTCCATGTTTCTTGAAGGGATAAAGCCTATTCTTGGGGATGTTTACGAAGGTGAAACAAAAAAAACCTTAAGGTATTTTAATGATCCTGATGGAGGTGAATCTTTACTAGAGGTTGTTTTGCATACCGGCTTGCCAATAGATGATTTTTTTGAAGAAAAAGACATACTACTATTCGAAAAAATACAACAAGCTGGACTAGTGGATGCGTTAGAATATGTAGTATTGTCAAATAGTTGAATAGACATGTCTTCCCAGTTCGATTTCGTTGAGTTTTTTTCATTAGCCCAATGGCTTAATGACACAAAACCCGATCATCCATCCCAGTGTATCTTGCGTACTATCATCAATCGCGCTTATTACTCCGCTTTAATCTCAGCCCGAGATTTTACGGGGGCAAGCTCAACAGGTCAAAGTGGGCACACTACGGTCATTGATGCTTTGCGGTCAAGAGGTAAAAGCTATGAAGCCAATAAGCTTAACTCCTTAAAGTTACAACGAGTTAAGGCTGATTACAAATCAACAACCTCCTTTACTGTTCGTGATATTCAGATCTGCTTACAAGATTCAAGGATAGTCCTATACGCTGCAAATTGTGCACCCACCTCAACAAAACCATATTCTCAGGATTTTTTAGACAGGTCTAAATTTTGTATTCCTTGAGATTGACAACATCTAATCCGGCAACATCGGCCCCGGTTTGACCACCTGATATAATTATCTTCAGCAAGAATTATCTCATTAAAAAGTGATGTTAGGAAGCTCTTTTCGGAGTTCCTCGATTTTTACCAAGAGCTCTTTGTATAACGATTCCTTTCGAATCAAGAATGTCGATCAAGGCTTGGTTGATCATGATTTCCATATTCAAGGCTTCCCGAAGAGGGATGATATCTATCGAATTTTCCTTATTAGCCATCTAATTACCGCCCAGATTTTTTTATAGATTTAGTACATCTTGCACTGCCCACAAGGACGATACCCTACTGATATCGCGGTTTCTCTGATACTGAATTTCTCTGAACAGTTTTTGCAATTGTAATAACGACAATCAAGGGCGTGTACCATATGGCTTTTCACATTGCCGTGATAACCCCCTGAAGACAGTGTGTAGCTACTGGTTGTTCTGTTTGAGGTTTTACCGCTTCGTTTAGCTTTCCTCTACTCCCAAGGAGGTACAGGGTTTTAGCAGTCAATAATCCCAAATCCGAAGACCTGGCGTTATTTTCAAGTTTCAACCAATCACTACAGAACGCCGCTTTACAATATTTTCGGTACTGCCAGGTTAGGCCAACTTTAACTAAGCTCTCGTTCACATTTACGCCATTAACCATTAACCATAACAACGCCTACGGTACGACCATATTTACTTTTGTCGTATGATTTTACTGTGGCAATTCTCCTGTAAGTGAGACTTTAGGTGTGTCTCTTGGCAGCATTGCCAAACGCCTGACTTTTTTCTGGGGTATCAATGCCGTATAAACGGATCTTATGTTGCCTTTTTGAGGAATCAAGAATGGTGATAGTATCGCCGTCTGCAACACTTACAATCTGGCCTGTTAGGGCATAACTCAAAGATGGTATGAGCAGTAGTACAGTGAGAAGGTGGATAGTTTTTCTTAATATAAAGCAATCACTTTAATGTCGACTAGATGGACTGCTGTGTGAGTATTCTCCGCGAAAGGGGCACGAATGTCAATTAGCCGGTGAGCCCATTTGTAACAGATCAAAGTATTGGAGTGTCCGGATGTTTCTGCTACTGGCTGTCTCTGGTTGGATAGGTGGTAACTGGTTTTATTCGAGGTAGCTGAATGGTTCGCTTTCTGGGTAGATTTTACCCTCGTAAGGATCATACTTCCAAGAACCTGTGTCCATTGCTTTTGCTATTATGTTGTATTAAATTTTTAACGTGATTTGAAAATTGACATGAGGACTCTAAACAATAACAAACCTATTGATGCAGGAGGAAATTATGTCTTTAAAATCGTGCACCGCAGCTTTCGTTTTGAGTCTAAGTTTGTTACCTAATCAAGCCATATGTCAGGACAAAGATGTGGAGGGAGTTTCTTCTGAGTCTAAAACAATATTAACTACTGATGGCCGTGTACCTTGGCCTAGTCCTCCTGTTGGTCCCCATTGGTTGCCTAGGTATATAGAGGAAGTCGTGCAGCAAATGAGGATTCAAATAGAGTAGCTTAAACTCTAAGAGCAAAATATCCGTCGTTAAGTCTACCAGAGCACTAAGAAAACATCGTCAGATACAAATCGGAGCGTGCTTAATGACCATCTCAGATTTTCTTGAAGGCTTGAAATATTTGTATGGCCCACTAGTTGTTTTTTTAGCAATAACGTCACTTCTCTTTAGTTTAATAGCAAAAAAAAGTGCTCCCAAAACTCCTATTGGTGGGATAAGCTTTATAATTGCTTTTGGTTTTTTAGGGAGCATTACTGGGCTTATTGCTGGTGTAAGTCAAGAGCCAATTATCTCGGCAATGTTAACAGGGTTGCTAGGATTAATATCTGCGTTATTGGCTTATTTACTGGGAAAGGAATCTCTAAAAGAATGGCGGCCAATCATTCCATTAGGTATGATTTTTTTGATGGTTGGAACCCTATTTGGTCTTAGCTGTGGCGGGACCTACAAATTTAAGCGTGCAGATTACAACAAAGATTATTCTCGAAGACTTCTACTATATGAAAAAGTTGATTTAGAGGTATGTAAGCAGGAACGATTAATGCGGCTAAGAGGTGAGCCCATTTCTAAAGATTACAAAGATATAAGCTGTCCACAGTAACTATCCTTCTGCGGATCTGATGAAATAGATGGCGTTTTGTCAATCGCAATACTATCGCAGTACAAAGGGTGTACCGATGGGTGTATCGGCAGTATCGAATTTTTTGTAGTTGCACATATGCTTGAAAAAATAGATCAAAAAAAATTGGTTCGACTCCGGCCTTCGCACCATTTTTTAGTCCAAAGACTTCCACTCAAGTCTTTTAAACCCGCAGCCTGAAAAGGTTTGCGGGTTTTTTTTGGCTTTTGATAGTCGAAAATTCCGACCGTAGAGTGAGGTGAATGTAGAAAGAAACAGCCAGGAAGATGCTGGAATAAGGAATACAACCTGTGGAACAAATCGAACTGATAGAGGAAACAGCCTGGAGGAACCTCTGAAAGGGTAGAACTCTTTTTTTACACAACATTCTTTGACAAAGAAAAAAACTGTCATCAAATAGAAAGAACCCGCAACCGGAAGTGGTTTGCGGGTTCTTTGTATACGTCCTATATCTGGATGGAGTGCGCGGAACTTAGCCCGGATGTCTCTCCAGTCGGGGTTGTGGTGTATGCGAGACGCCAAGCAAACTGCCGTAGTTGACTATGCAGCCTGTTGTGGCAACCCATGAGACATGGCAAGTTCGGCTGGTCTCTGGTGAACATTATGTCTAACCTTTCTCGTTCTTGAGTTCCTCCTGGACAGCATCAATCAAATATGGCAGGGATTTGGTGACCGCCGGCGATAGGGTCATTGACCAGCCGATCTCCTTCGGTTCCACTCCAAAGACCATTATCGGCAACGGCTCACTGCGACCGGCAATAGCCATAACCCGAAAAATATCAAAACCATGCATTGATGCTATACATGGTGAGCCGTTACAGTGATCGAGGGGGATCTTGTAGACAGTCCCAGGCGTCCCCCCATCCTTCATGGCATCCAGCACAATGACTCGTTCTGCGTTTTTTAATTCGTCCAGGGCATCGAGGATGGCTGTTCCGACTTCAATGATTTTTGCCGTTTGGGGCAATACCACTTCTTTCAGCTGGCGAACAGCATGGACCCCTATTCCTTCATCTCCCAGCAGCTCATTGCCGAGGCCCAGAATGACAGTGTGCACTCCATCTTTTCCGGACTGACTTTTTACCTGTCCTGCCATCGAAAGATTATGTATTGCTCCTTGCGATGATAAATCTTTCATTTTCCCCCTCCCGTATTGGGGATTTTTGATACGCAATCGAAAGTTTCCCGTTTGAGTTCCGGTCATCCGCCGGTATGCAGGACCACCGGTTTTTTATCCGGGCGCATAATATGTACCGCACAGGATAAGCAGGGATCATACGAGTGGATAACCCGCAGGGCTTCTACCGGTTGATCAGGATTTTCAATAGGTGTACCGATCAGGGCCTGTTCCATTGGACCGGCGACATCATTGTCATCACGGGGTGATGCATTCCAGCAGGTGGGTGTAATCACCTGATAATGAGAGATCCTGCCTTTGTCGATTTTGACCCAGTGGCCGAGTGCGCCGCGAGGGGCTTCTGATAAGCCCACTCCGTAGCCGGAATACTGGTCGAAAGAATCATCAAAAGCGTTTTGTCCGGGTGTGAGCTCATCGAGCCACCCAGCCATTGCTGTAGCTATTTTAGCCGCTTCAAGAGCTCTGGCCACATGGCGATCCATAACGGAGATGGAGCGCTGGTAGTCACCATTGATCCACATTCTGGCTAACGGGCCGGCCTCGAACGGTTTACCGTTCAGGCGAGGAGCTTTGAGCCAGGAATAGGCATTACCTTTGGGATATTCCGGTTGGGTGTCTCCATCCATTGGTGAAAGGTTGTTGGTTCCGTCGGCATACCATGAATATTTAACAGATTCGCTGATATCTTTGGTCGCCACAGAGGGTTGGATATCTGGGGCACCGTTTTCGGCATATCCGCCTCTAAAGAGACGCGAGGTATTGGTATCATCCATTTCAAATGCTCCGAAGGCCATTAAGTTGCCACAGCCTGCACCGATATCGAAATAATCGCCATAGGCTGTCCCGACCTGCTGTACATCAGGCAGATAGGTGGAGGCAATGAAATCTGCAAGAGCTGAGAGATGTTGGCGATAACTGTCAATATCCTTTGCGGTTGGAATTGTCGTGAAACCACCAGGGATGAAAGTGTTGGAATTTGGCATTTTTCCTCCGAACAGAGCACCCATCTCATGGGCTCGGCGGCGTGCGCCTAATGCTGCAGGCAGATTTGCGGCGACATTGTCCAGGCCGGGCCGCATGTCTACTTTCCAGGCCGAGGCCCACGGAGATGCAGCCGGACCGGCAACATAATCAAGCGAGGCCAGCAGATAAAAGTGCAGGATATGTGATTGAAGGAAATTGGCACCGAGTGTAAGATTGCGCAGGAGCCGAGCGTTTGTCGGTGGCAACCATTCAGAAACATTTTCCAGGGCCAGCACTGCGGCCTGACCGTGGGAAATCGGGCATACGCCACAGATACGCTGAGTAATTATCGGTGCATCAAGGGGGGAGCGACCGTTCAAGAGGGTTTCAAAGCCGCGAAAGAGTGTTCCGGTGCAGTGCGCATCGACGATCTGCTGTTGGCCTCCGTTGGTGTCAATGGAGATTTCAACTTTCATATGTCCTTCGATCCGGGTGACCGGATCCATGACGGTAATTGTCTTCATTACATCTCTCCTGTATTGCTATCTTTTATAGCTATCGTCAGAGTTCACAGATAAATATCTGAAATGTTGTCGTTTTCAGGGTGAGTGGATTCGCATTGTGGTTTTCATCACCGTAAGCTGCACTAATCCCGGTCTGATCTTCGAAATTTTTCTTTTCGCCGTGATCTGTGTTTTGCCGATAATTCACTGAAAACAGATTCACTGCCGGATTTGGCCAGAAGTCTGCGTGGAACAGGTGATGGATCTTTATAACGCAGTTTCCACTTACCGGACTCATTCACAGAGACGGCGCCCAGCAGAGTTCCGGTATCTGCGTTGTAAATGCTGACAATCTGGCCGGCAATTCCTTTCCCTTCGACTTTAAGTTTCGCCGATCGAGTATCCCAATGGGCTTTGGAAAATTGGAGAGTGCTGCTGGAAGGTTTCTGCTCAGAATCACCTGGATTCTCGTTTTCATTCGACAGTTTCTGATACTCCTTATACTCATATTCTGCTTTGTAAAAAGGCGAATATTTGTCAGGGAAATCCTGTTCTGTACAGCCGATGCATATCGCACCTGCTCCGATGCACCAGTTGGTGCCGCTATTCCACTTACGGGACGGGCAGTCGGACTTGGTCTCCGGTCCTTTGCAGCCCAACTCTTTTAAACATTGATGTTCAATTCCAAAAGTTTTGGCCTCTTCCTGGCCTCTGCGGTAGCAGTTTTTATGTATCGAAGTGCCGTACAACTCTATCGGCCGGTTTTGGTTATCCAGTTGCGGCGTTTCCCCGGAGAGCAGGTGGGCAATTGTCCAGACGATCCAATCAGGATGGGTAGGGCAACCTGGAATATTCACGGTTGACACACCGGTAAGTTCACTGACGCTTACAATACCGGTTGGATTTGGGTCACCGGCAGGCATCCCGCCGGAACTGGCACAGGTACCGATGGCTAAGACAGCTGCTGCTTTAGGGGCCAGCATCTTTACCGCCTCCATGGCAGTTACCTCGCTCCCCTGATCGGTCCACAGCATGCAGGTGTGCCCGTCGAAAGCTGTCGGGATACCGCCGTCGACCGCCAGAATGTAGCTTCCCAGTGCAGTAGCTTTTAACTGTTCCACTGCTAGATCTCCGGCAGCGCCCATAAGGGTCGGGTGAAAAGCCAGATCTATGGTATTGAAAAGCAGATCAGCGATATCTGTTGGTCCGGTTTCACTAAAAAGATTGGCCAAAGATACGGTGCAGCCGGTGCAGTTGGCGCCGTTAAGCCAGATTACTTTTGGCAGTACAAGCCCCTCAACAGCAAGGGCCTGTTCCAGCCTGCCGAGGACAGTCATCGGCAGGCCAAGAGTCGCTGCCGACCCAACACAATATTTTAAAAATGATCGTCTATGTATTTGCATGTTATTTCCTCCTGTATAATGAACAGCCTTGTAGCATATTACCGTGTGCTCATGCGCCGAGAATGGGTGCATAATGAGTACAATTCACAAATGGCAATTATCATACCAGTAGAATGAATATCGCTGTTGATGAGAGTTTTATATTATAAATTAAGGTGTTATGCTAGGTGAGCTGAACAGCGACATTCAGCGGCTCCGTCTGATGGAACTGCTTGCACTCTGATCAAGTACTACAAAGTGCAAAAAAGCGACGGGTATGCGCGCAAATTTTGAACAATGTTCAGGTTTGGGGTGGAGAATGAATAACATGGAAACATTCAATACGCTGTGAACACCAGATATTCATTGACAGACTGATGGTGCCATTATCTATTGTGATTATAGTGTAAAGGCAATTTGATACGCGGAATACATCTTTGATGGACACTCATCGGCAAAAGGGGTTGTAATGAAGACAGGATCTCCAAGTACTGAGAATATCAATTATGTAGAAACGATATGGGAGCTGTATCAGCAAGATCCTGATTCGGTATCGGCTGAATGGAGGGACTATTTCAGCGAGTTTACCAAATCAGAAAAACCTTTGGACATACCGATTCAGCAGCTTGCTGCCGGTCGTAAACAACTCCATCAGGGGTTTGGTCCCGGCGGCAAGGTATGTGCGGGATGTGGTCGAGCGGAGGCCATGTCGTTTCTGCAGTACAATGTCAGTCATCTGGTAAGAAACTATCGGGTTCGAGGACACCTTCTTGCCAGGATTAACCCCTTGGGAAATCCTCATGTTTCACTTCCTGAATTGGATCCGGAATACTACGGTATGACTGATCAGGACATGGATCTACTGTTTAACTTTGGCCATATCTCCGGCCAAAAGGCGACACCATTGCGTGAAATCATTCAAACCCTGAAGGATACCTATACGAGCTCCATCGGGGTTCAATTCATGCATATAGATGACCTCTATGAGCGGGCATGGCTTCAGCAGCGGATGGAGTCGACCAGAAACACAATTATCCTTTCCAGAAAACAGCAAGTCAGAATCCTCCGGCGTTTGACGGATGCAGTCATCTTCGAAAATTTTCTTCAGAAAAAATTTGTGGGTGCGAAGTCATTTTCACTCGAGGGGGCTGAAACCCTCATTCCACTCCTTGATTTAGCTATCGAAAAATCCGCCGGCCAGGGAATGGTTAATATCGTGATCGGGATGGCCCACAGGGGACGGCTGAACGTTCTGGCTAATATTATGGGCAAAGATCCGCGGGTTATTTTTGATGAATTTAAGGATTCCGACGCGGAATTGAATATTGGCCGTGGCGACGTAAAATATCATATGGGTTACCAGAGGAACTGGCTCACCGAGGACAACGAGACAGTTAATCTGGATCTCTCTTTTAATCCAAGCCATCTGGAATTTGTGGGGCCGGTAGCCCAGGGTGCTCTCAAGGCACGGCAGGTGAAGCAAGACGACGATACGACCAACAGAGGTCTGTTGATTCTTATCCACGGTGATGCCTCAATGGCTGGTGAAGGCATCGTTCAGGAGACATTTAATCTCAGTGGGCTGGGCGGATTTACCGTTGGCGGCACCCTCCATGTGGTTGTGAACAATCAGATAGGCTTTACCACCCTGCCCAATGAAGGTCGCTCCATGACCTATGCGAGTGATGTCGCAAAGATGCTGCAGGCCCCTATTTTCCATGTGAACGGGGAGATTCCCGATGCTGTGGCCCAATGTCTGGATCTGGCACTTGATTTCAGACAGGAGTTTAAGCGTGATGTGGTCCTGGATATGAACTGCTATCGCCGAAGAGGACATAACGAAGGTGATGAACCTCAGTTTACCCAACCCCTGATGTACAAAAAGATCCGCAAACGCCCAACGGTGATGGAGAGCTACACCAGACATCTTGTTTCCCTTGGTGAAATCAAAACTGAGGAAGCCGAAGAGATCCGGCGCTCCCGTGAGAAGTATCTGGAAGAGGAATACAGTAAGCTGTCGGATGCAGATGATCCGGCTTTCAGGCGAACCAGTTTATTTACTCCACAACAGGGGCCCTATGTCGGTGGATTGGACGAGCAGGTGCCGGAAGCGGAGACAGGGGTCGCAATTGAGACCCTCAAACATCTTGGCAAACAGTTGACCACCTATCCTGCAGGGTTCAATGTTCATCCAAAACTTGTCAAACTGCTCTCGGTGAGAGAGCAGATGACAACCGGTCAGCGTCCTTTGGACTGGGGTGCTGCAGAGTCTTTAGCCTATGCAAGTCTGGTAGGTGAACAGGTTCCCGTCCGAATCTGCGGGCAGGACAGCCAGCGCGGAACCTTCAGTCATCGCCATAGTGTGCTGCATGACATCGAAACCGGAGCCACCTATATACCACTTGCCAATATCGGCAAATCTCAGGGACGTATTGATATTATTAACAGTCCGTTGACCGAAGGGGCCGTGCTGGGGTTTGAATACGGGTATGCTACCGCATACCCGGAATCCCTGGTCGTCTGGGAGGCCCAGTTCGGCGATTTTGCTAATGTGGCCCAGGTGTATATCGATCAGTTTATCGCCTCGGGAGAGCTGAAATGGAACCTGCTTTCCGGGCTGGTATTGTTGTTGCCCCACGGGCTGGAAGGTACCGGACCGGAACATGCCAGTGCCCGTCTTGAACGATATCTGGCTCATGCTGCCACCGACAATTATCAGGTAGTCTTTCCTACGGAACCGTCGCAGATTTTCCATCTCCTGAGACGTCAGGTTATGCGCACAATTCGGAAGCCGCTGATTGTGATGTCGCCTAAAAGCATGCTCAGGCATCCGAAGGCAGTTTCACCGCTGGAGCAGCTTTCAACCGGAACGTTTCGAAAAATAATTCCTGATGGGGAGGTGTTGGCCGAGCAGGCGGAACGGATTATTCTCTGTACCGGAAAGGTCTATTACGATCTGCTCGCTGCCCGCGAATCAAAAGGGCTGGAAAGTGTTGCCATCATTCGAATCGAGCAATTGTATCCCTTGAAGATGGAGGCTCTGATGTCGGCATTGGCCCCTTATCCAAAGGGGATTCCAATGATATGGGTCCAGGAGGAACCTCTCAACATGGGAGCCTGCTCGTATATTAGGTTAAATTTTGAGGAGGAACTCCGGCAACACTGGTCATTTGATACAGTGGGACGACCGGTTTCCGCAACACCTGCCACCGGATCTGCCGCCAGCCATAAGCTTGAGCAGTTGCGTCTGATAAATGCTGCATTTCACAACGGGGATAACAGATGATAGTTGAAATTAAAGTGCCTGATCTGGGTGAGTCCATCAGTGAAGTTGAAATCGGCGAATGGGCCTTCAATGTTGGAGATACGGTGCAGCAGGACGACCCTGTTGTCGATGTGGAGTCGGAGAAGGCGACATTGGCAATCCCGGCCCCCGAGGGAGGAGTTCTGGTTGAGATTGTCAAGAAGCAGGGGGCGACGGCTGCTATCGGTGAAGTCATCGGACACATCGATACAGAGAATGAAGGCGTACAGGAGGACGATACCCCCGAACCGCCTGAATCGAAAACAATAGAAGAGCAGTCGGGAAGTTCTGATAAAAAAGTCATGCCGTCGGCGGCCCGTGTGATGGCACAAAACAAGATTGCACCGGAAGAGGTGACACCTACCGGGCCCGGAGAACGGATTTTAAAAGAGGACGCTCTCCTGGCAGTAGCCAAAACACCGCCTTCGGTGGAAGTGGATGGGGAAACTGGTGTTCCGGAAAGTCCGCCAAATGAGAAACCGGTCGTAAAAGAACGTCGCGTGCCCATGTCGCTTATCCGCAGAACCATTGCTGCACGCTTACTGCAGGCGCAACAGGGTATGGCTATTTTGACGACCTTTAATGAAGTGGATATGTCGGAGGTAAAAAAACTCCGGGCTACTCTTGGAGCAGAGTTTGCCGATAAATATGGGGTCAGGCTGGGTTTCATGTCGTTTTTCGTGAAAGCGGCCGTTTCGGCACTCAAGGATTTCCCTCTGGTCAATGCCCGGATCGACGGTGATGATATTGTCTATCGGGATTATTGTGATATCGGTGTTGCCATCGGTGGTGGGAAAGGACTTGTCGTGCCGGTAATACGCGAAGCGCAGCAACTGAATTTTGCTCAGATCGAGCAGCAGATCGTACTTTTTGGAGAGAAGGCAAAAAAGAACACTTTGACCATAAAGGACCTGGAGGGTGGAACCTTCACAATCAGTAATGGTGGTGTGTATGGATCGATGTTGTCTACTCCTATCGTCAATCCACCTCAAAGTGCAATCCTGGGACTTCACGCTATAAAAGATCGCCCGGTGGCGATTGATGGCGAGGTGCGGATCCGTCCGGTGATGTATCTCGCACTGTCCTATGATCATAGGATCATCGATGGCCGTGAGGCGGTGAGTTTTCTTAAATCCATTAAAGAGCGGATCGAAGATCCACAAAAGTTGCTTCTGGAGATCTAACCATGGCTGATACTGGACGTGATGTATATGATCTTTTGGTTATTGGAGCCGGTCCGGGGGGCTACGTGGCAGCCATACGTGGTGCCCAGCTGGGCTTGAAGGTTGCCTGTGTTGAAAAGGAGAATACTCTTGGCGGCACATGTCTGAATGTGGGGTGTATACCAAGCAAGGCTCTGCTTGAATCATCGGACAAATATCGAGAGTGCCGGACAGCCCTGGAGGTCCACGGTATTAGCGTGAAGGAGGTATCGCTTGATCTTGCGGCAATGATGGCGCGAAAAGACAACATAGTAAAAAGCCTTACCGCGGGAATTGATTTTCTCTTTAAGAAGAATAAAATTGACCGGTTTTCTGGTGTCGCCCGTTTCATCGACAACCGGACCATCTCCGTAGCAGGAGAGACGGTGGTCAACCTGCAGGCCAAAGCTGTAGTTATCGCGACAGGCAGTAAAGCGGCCAGTATTCCCGGGGTGGAGTTTGACGGAATCAATGTGGTTTCCAGCACAGAGGCCCTGACGTTTGACAAAGTTCCCAAAAATCTGGTGGTGATTGGAGCAGGCGCCATCGGCCTGGAACTGGGGGCTGTATGGCATCGTCTCGGTGCTGAGGTCACGGTGGTTGAATATTTTGACCGGGTGCTTCCCACCGCAGACAAAGATATATCAAAACAGTGTTTACGAATTTTAAAAAAACAGGGCATGCAGTTTATCTTAGGTGCCAGGATAGAGGGTATTGATCAGGCTGCCGACGGATGCCGGGTCTCAATTACCGACCGGGAACCACTGATGGCCGATAAAGTTCTTGTCGCCGCCGGGCGAAAACCCTGTACTGAAGGACTTGGTTTTGTGGAACTGGGGGGCAGGACAGACACGAGAGGCTTTATCGAGATAGATTCCGCCTGGCAGACCTCGATTCAGGGGGTCTATGCGATAGGCGATGTGACTGGTGGCGCCATGTTGGCCCACAAGGCGTCGGAAGAAGCAATAGCCTGTGTTGAAAAAATTGTTACAGGGTACGGCCATGTAAATTACGCGGCGGTGCCGAGTATCGTCTATACCCATCCGGAGGTAGCGTCTGTCGGGCAAACCGAAGACGCCTTGAGGGATGAAGGGGTGCCGGTTAAAACGGGAACCTTCTCTTTTAAAGGAAACGGCAGGGCACTGGCTATCGGTGAGACTGACGGGTTGATCAAGATCATTGCCCATAAAGATACCGACAGGATAGTAGGGGTTCACATCATTGGACCCAGGGCAGGGGATTTGCTTGCCGAGGCGGTTGTCGCCATGGAATTTGCTGCCAGCAGCGAAGATCTCGCCCGTGCCTTTCACTCTCACCCTACCTTGTCGGAAGTGTTGAAAGAAGCTGCGCTCAATACTGAAAATGCAGCAATTCACGGTTAGCCGAGACAGGCCCCGCCTGTCCTGTCCGGTTTTCGGAAGATACGGGACAGATTGTACACATCCTCCATCGGTTGAACGGCTTCGGCACTCAGGTAATAAGGAAATATCATGACAGGTAGCTTTTACTGTCCATAACAAGTTGCTCTTCTCTCAAAATGATTATGGACAGGCTCCCTTGACTTTGATGATCCCTGCTCTTAAAAAAAAGAGAAGAATGTGTTCAGAATATGTCAGGTCATTGGTAATGAAGTGAATAGAAAAACACTCAAAAAAACGAAGGAGGTGAGCAGGATGAATACACCAAGCAGTCATTGCCCCGGATTCGAATCTTTCAGAAATCTGAAGTCGTTTGTCTGTAAATGTCACCATTGCGGCGCCGAGAAAGAGATTTTTTCAGATGAGTTCAATCGTGAACACACCTGCAAAAACTGTCATAAGCCAATTGACTTTAAGCAGTGTGCCTATGATGGTGGGGCCTCTGATGAGACGCACCGATAAATTCAGTTTATTGTTGTCTGCTCCTCCAGCTGCAGCTTCAGGGCCAGCGGATCTGTTACCGGCATTTTACAGGTGAAATCTGAGCAGACATAGGCTGTCGCTTTGCCGTTCAGAGGAGCTGCACTCTCCATAAACGGCAGTCGCTTCGCAAGATATGCCTGGTTTTCGGCACCGTCAGCTAAAAGAACGAGCCTGCTTCCTGAAAAAGTAGTTTCAACAATGCGAAACAGGGCTTCGGTATCTGCTGCCCCTCGTTTGCCGGCGATGATTACCTGGGACGGTTTGGTGTCTATTTTTTGCCAGGCTGTGAGCATGAGCGGCAGAGCTGGTGGATAGTGGTTAATCACTTCACTGAAGGACTCAATAAGATTTCGGGCCATCTCCTGCCATTGTGGCTTGTTGTGCAGCTCTCCAAGCCGCAGGAGGTTATGGGCTGCGACGGAGTTTCCTGCTGGCTCGGCGCCGTCGTAGCTGCCACGCATCCTTACCTTGATGCTGGAATCGGCCACGCTGTCGTAAAAAAAGTTTCCTGCATCGCTCCAGAATAGCTCAATCTGTCGACTGGTTAAGTTCATAGACCAGCTGAGCCATATCGGGTCATGACTTGCCTGATATAGATCAAGTAAGCCGGCCACAAGATAGGTGTAATCGGTGAGTTGGCCAGCCAGGCCAGCCTCCTGTTTGCGGTAGCGGCGCAGCAGGTTGTTGTTCGTGTGATCGTAAAGGTGATTTTTAATAAACATTGCCGTTTGTACAGCCACAGTGAGAAGTTTCGGATCCTGTAAGAGCCTGCTTCCTCTGGCTAACGCACCGATTATCATGCCGTTCCAGGCGGTGATCACCTTGTCGTCGAGATGCGGGCGACGTCGTTGTTCGCGTGCTGTGAAAAGTATCTCTTTTGAGGTTGCAATACTTTCAGTAACCTGTTCCGCTTTGAGCTGCATATGGACAGCAATTGTTTTATCATCTTTAGCCCTATGGAGAATGTTTCTGCCGGAAAACTCACTCATAGGGTCCTGTTTAACATTACCACCGTCTTTAACGCCGTAACCGGCGGCAAAAATTTCAGCAGCTTCTCTACCAAGTCTTTTGACAATGTCATCTTTCGTCCAGAGAAAAAATGCACCTTCCCCATGTTGTCCCGGATCATAGGGATTGTCGCTGTCGGCATCCTCTGCGGAATAAAAACCGCCGGCCGGATCGTGCATATCACGCAATAGATAGCGTAATACTTCTTTGGCGGTCTCAGCGTATATAATATCTCCGGTGATCTGAAAGGCATCGAGATAAGAGTCGACCAGTTGGGCCTGGTCATACAGCATCTTTTCGAAGTGGGGAACAAACCAGTTTTCATCAACAGAATAACGATGAAATCCACCTCCGAGCTGGTCAAACATGCCTCCTGCCGCCATCTTTCGGAGTGTGTGGAGGGCCATATCCCTGGCCTTGTCCTCGCCTGTGGCCTGGAAGTACGAAAAAAGAAAGGACAAGACGGCCGGTCGTGGAAATTTAGGTGCCTGACCAAACCCTCCTTGCTGTGGGTCGTAGCTTTGCTCCAGCATGCTGAAGCCACGCACCTGGACATCCGGCTTGATGACAGCGGGACTGAGTACGTTACTGGTCTCAAGAGCTGCAATCATGCGATTTGCCGAATCCTGTAACTCATCTCTTTTTTCCAGCCAGACCCTGTGGATGGTTGTCAGCAGATCTGTAAAACCGGGGCGTTTGGAAACTGATGTCGGTGGAAAATAGGTACCTGCATAAAATGGGCTGGCATCGGGTAGTAAAAAGACCGACATAGGCCAGCCGCCGGAACCGGTCATTGCCTGGGTAGCGGCCATATACATCTGATCGATGTCCGGTCTCTCCTCTCTGTCAACTTTGATACTGACAAACCATTTGTTCAGGATGGCTGCAATCTCTGGGTTCTCAAAGGATTCATGCGCCATGACATGGCACCAGTGACAGGTGGAATAACCGATGGAAAGAAATATCGGTTTGTCTTCATTTTTGGCCTTAGTAAAGGCTTCTTCGCCCCAGGGATACCAATCCACCGGATTAAAGGCATGCTGCAGAAGATAGGGACTGTTTTCTTTGATCAGACGGTTCGCCTTCTCTCCGTCCGCCAGTCTTTTCTGTAGTTGCTGATGTATTCGGTTGCCATTATTCTCTGAAGATGCGGAAAATGCCATAATGGGCAGCAAACTTATCACCAGAACAATTATTATTATCCAATACATTGATTGTTTCCCCTCCGGTTTCGGCATAAATGGTGTCGCATGTATATCTTACAGAGTGGTGTCAGGTGATGAGAAAGTCAATTTGGTTGTATAGTGTTGAAAATTAATCCTATAACAAAACAGGATGAGCTATGAAGATAATTGCTCTTGGAACGGATCATGCCGGTTATCGAATGAAAGAGGCTGTAAAGCTTCATCTCCTGGAGAAGGGGTATGAAATAATCGACTTTGGAACGGAGAGTGAGGAGGCTGTCGATTATCCTGACTACTGTCGGCCCGCCGCAGAGAGTGTTGCGAGAGGCGACAGTGAATGCGGCCTGGTTTTTGGAGGGAGCGGCAATGGCGAGGCGATGGTCGCCAATAAAGTAGCAGGAATCCGCTGTGGCGTATGCTGGAATATCGAAAGTGGTCGTTTGACGAAAGAGCATAACAACGCAAACATGATAGCTATCGGTGGCAGAATGGTTTCAGAAAAGGAGGGGATTGAAATAGTAGACGCATGGCTGAGCGCCGAATTTGACGGCGGCAGACATCAGAAAAGAATCGATAAAATAGAGTAGACAGAAGCTGATGAATCAAAAGAGGCACTCATGAGAAACTGAAAATCACTGCCTCTTTTGATTCCGGATTAACCCAGATTTTTCAGTACTGCATCCAAACTTTCACGGGCATCGCCAAAAAGCATCCGGGTATTTTCTTTATAAAAAAGCGGATTAGCCACCCCGGCATAGCCGGTTGCCATTGATCGCTTCAAAACGATGGTTGTTTTGCCTTTCCAGCATTCAAGGACAGGCATGCCGGCAATAGGGCTGTCCGGCACCTCCTGGGCTGCGGGATTTACAATATCATTAGCCCCTATTACCACCGAGACATCGATATGGGGGAAGTCGTCGTTTATTTCATCCAACTCAAAGACGATATCATAGGGAACCTTGGCCTCGGCCAGAAGGACATTCATATGCCCCGGCATACGACCGGCGACAGGATGGATACCAAAACGGACATTGATCTTTTTCTCGCGTAATTTACGGGTGATCTCGTGCACGGTATGTTGGGCCTGGGCTACCGCCATCCCATAGCCGGGGATTATCATAACCTCCTTGGCATCAAGCAGCAGCTCAGCTGCTTCTGCACCCTCAATGGCGATGATATCGCCGGCATCCCCCTCCTGGCCTGACGCATTCGTGCCATTTGATGTTCCAAAACCTCCGGCGATGACGGCGATGAATTTTCGATTCATCGCCCGGCACATTATATAGCTCAGGATTGCACCACTGCTTCCAACCAGTGCCCCAACCACGATGAGCAGGTCATTATTCAACATAAAACCGGTTGCTGCCGCCGCCCAGCCTGAGTAGCTGTTGAGCATGGAGACGACAACCGGCATATCGGCTCCGCCGATTGCCATGACCATGTGTACCCCGAAGACCAATGCGATTACGGTCATGAGGATAAGCGGCAAGGCCCCGCCACCCAAAGCCGATTGGCTGACAAAAACTGCACCCAGCCAGATTGCTCCGACGAGCAGTCCCAGATTGAGCCAGTGCCTGGCGGGGAGCAGCATTGGTTTGCCGCTGATTTTGGCACTCAGTTTAAGGAAGGCGACAATGGATCCTGAAAAGGTGAGAGCACCTATGAGTATTCCCAGATAGGTCTCTATGTCGTGGATTGTTTTCTCCACGCCGAGAATGACATTGGTGTGGTCCATGAAATTGGCAAAACCGACCAGAACTGCGGCAAGGCCTACCAGGCTGTGGAGAATTGCCACCAGCTCAGGCATCTGGGTCATCTCGACTTTTTTGGCGAGTACCAGACCAATGGAGCCACCAATAATGACTGCCGAAAATAAGATAAAATAATTATCCGAGACAATGCCGATAATTGTGGCGATAAGCGCCATCAGCATTCCAAACATGCCAAAAAAATTGCCCCGCCTTGAGGTTTCCGGTCGGCTGAGGCCGCCAAGCGCCAGGATAAACATGATGGTTGCACCAATATATGCTACGGTTACGATACCTTGTGACATGTGTTTCCTCCTACTTCCTGAACATGGCAAGCATGCGATGGGTGACTGCGAAACCGCCGAAAATATTTATGCTGGTAATCAGAATGGCAATTCCGGCAAGGAATATGATCAGGGAACTTTCCGATGAAATTTCTAAGAGGGCTCCAATGACGATGATACTGCTGATCGCATTGGTGACACTCATTAAAGGAGTATGAAGAGATGGGGTTACGTTCCAGACAACCATATAGCCGACAAAGCAGGACAGTACAAAAACGGTAAAATGGGACATGAACGCAGGCGGTGCGACGCTGCCCAGCCCAAGGAGCAGAACGGCACCGATGGCAAAGGTCAGGAAAAGACCCAGGGGACTTTTCTTTTGCTCAACTTTTGCTTGAGCCATTGTCGGTGGTGGTTGCTGTTTCGGGGTGGCGGAGATTTTAGGTGGAGGGGGCGGCCAGGTAATTTCTCCCTCTTTGATGATGGTTGCACCTCGAATTATCTCATCCTCCATGTTGATATTGATGAGACCATTCTTTTCAGGAGTTAAATCCGTCAGAAGATGACGAAGATTTGTGGCGTACAGCTGGCTGGACTGGGTAGCCAGGCGAGATGGAAGGTCGGTATAGCCTATTATGGTAACACCGTGTTTTACAATAATCTTATCGGCTTCGCTAAGTTTGCAGTTGCCGCCCATTTCTGCGGCGAGATCGACAATGACGCTTCCTTCCTTCATGGTCTCGACCATGGCCTCTGTGATCAGTTCCGGGGCAGGTCTGCCGGGGATGAGTGCAGTGGTGATAATGATATCCACATCCATAGCCTGACGACCAAAGAGTGCCATCTCCGCTTTGATGAACTCATCACTCATCACCTTGGCATACCCGCCTTCGCCGGACCCGTCTTCGTCAGAAAAATCGAGCATCAGAAACTCCGCATCCATGCTCTCAACCTGCTCTTTTACTTCGGGACGAGTATCAAAGGCCCGAACAATCGCTCCCATGCTCTTTGCTGCGCCAATTGCCGAGAGACCGGCGACCCCGGCACCAATCACCAGTACCTTTGCCGGTGGAATCTTGCCTGCTGCAGTGATCTGACCGGTGAAAAAACGTCCGAAATGCTGTGCAGCCTCAACGACAGCACGGTAGCCGGCAATATTTGCCATCGAACTCAGCGCATCCATTTTCTGTGCTCTTGAAATCCGCGGAATAGAGTCCATTGCCAGAACAGAGATTTTCTTCTGCGCAAGATTTTTCACCAGCTCTTGGTTTTGACCAGGCTGGATAAAACTGATCAGGGTCTGTCCCTCCCGGAGTAATTCCACCTCATCCATAGAGAGCTCAGGGTGAGTTTCGGGTGGCCGGACTTTGAGGATGATGTCGGAGTCGCGATAAAGATTCTGTGCATTTTTTTCTATTTTCACGCCGACTTCACGATACTCATCATCGGGAAACTTTGATGAATAACCGGCACCAGATTCAATACTGAGCTCAAAACCGAGCTTTTTTAGAAGTTCTGCAGTTTCTGGCGTCGTTGCTACACGTTTTTCACCGTCATGTAACTCTTTAGGTACACCAATACGCATGCTGTATCTCCTCTTCATTGAGTAAGAATTGAGAGCTGCTTGAAATAGTATATTCTCGGAAAATGTCAGGAATGAACGTTTAAACAATTATAATACTTATTTATGGAAAAATAATCGCTGATATAAAAAAAGAGTGAAAGCTCCTATAGACCACTAAGGCCGGAGCAAATGGCGATATGATTGGGCGATATGATTGTGGATGGAGGGAGATCAGTACAACGGAAGGCTTGATATAAGAAACATAAGAGAAACAGAGCCGTTAGGCCATTTTCCCCTTGCGCTGGAATTCGTAGAGGCAGCAGGGGTCGATGAATATCTTGCTTTTTCTCCTGATTGCACGCAATTCCCCGTATTCCAGCAACTGGTAGACGACTTTCCGGCCTACCCCAAGAAACTTGGCGGCCTCGGGCACAGTGACTAAATCAGGGAGTTCACGATAGGGGAGCAGTTTAAGCATTGCAGTACCTCATTTTGGGTTAGAATCATTTTTCAGCCGAAGAGAACTGATTTTTTGTGCTACCCAAAAACTATAAGCACTTAATTTCAGTTTAATGAAGAGGGGCGAATTAATCCGGGGCTCCCTGTAAGATCCTCAGACAGGAAGCCCGATTTGAGCGGTAACCGGAACTTTGTAAGATTGCCTTAAAAGAATATAAAACCTATGGGATCAGGGAAACTTGATAGTGACCTGTTCGTCGCTCCCCTCGTGTTTGGATTTTATTTTCAAATCCATGCTGCTGTTGCGGATGCCAAAGGCAAGGGTTGTCTTTCCTTTGCCCTCCTCGATATGCGAGATATCGCGTACCGCGTCAATGACTTTTTTGGCAATCTGTCCTCCAGGGGAGGGCAGTTCTGCGGTTCTATATTGGGCAGTTACCTTTACACCGTCACCTTTGGTCTTGGAAATGGTAATTTCTTTAGCGTTACTGTTAATGCCATGTAATACGGCGAGGGCGATCCACTTCAAAGCCGCCTCATCTGTATCGGAGTCGTCTTTTATTTCAGACATTCCTTTCAGGGGATCGGTTGCAGCAAAACAATCACAGAGGTCCTGGACTTTCAGGTGCAGGTTTGCAGCATCTTTCATAATGTTCTCCTTTAGGTAAGTGTGCAAAGTGTCGATTTTTTAAAAATTGCTTACATGCTCAGGCAGGAAAAAAGCTTACCTATATACATAATCATATTTCTGCCTGACACAAATTTTTCTCCCTGCAAGAAGTCAGAGCTTCGGCACACATTACGTAAAGATATTCGTTGTCTCTCAGCCACAGCCACCGCCCGACCCGGCACAGCTGCCGTCGGCACAGGGGTTTCGTCGGCCTTTAAGAGATGAGGTCTTTTTATTTTCATACACTGTTTTCAGACCTTCCTCGATAAACCCGGCCGCCTCCACCGGTTTCACGCCGGCTTTGGAAAGAATATCAAAAGGTGTCTGTCCAACACCGCTTATAAGCACGGCGCGGCAGTCACCGAGAATTTTGGCCAGTTGGTGCCAGCGCTTAATTCCGCCTCCGGTAGCCGGACTCGGGCGGTCTTCAACCTTGCGAAAGGACTCCTCTGTCTGCTCCCAGATTTGGAAGGTGCGCGCCTCCCCAAGATGCTGGTTGATCAGTATCCCCTCTTCAGTTGCCACGGCAACATAAGGGCGCATATCGGCTACCACTGGTTTAAGAGTTGAACAGGCTGACAGACAGCTCCGGAATTCTTCGGTGCGGTCGTCGTCGAGCAAGCCAACAGCATCGGCCCGGCAGCGGGTACAATGACGCATCTGAGGTAAGTATTTTTCCGCCTTGGTACGGATCTGTTCCATCAGCTCCTTATCCGGCTGTTCAATGCCACCAAAAGGGGTGTTGACATTTGGAAACATTGCCATGCAGTTGAGCAAGTCGACACCAAGCTCTTTCATGGTCCGGGCTACTTCTTCAACGTGGTGGTCATTGACTCCCGGGATGACTATGCAGTTGACCTTCACCGTAATGTCACGGGCCTTTAATTTTTTGATCGCAGCAAGCTGGCGGGACAGCAGGAGTTCAGCCGCCTGCCGCCCACGGTAGATCACATTACCGTCTTTTACCCAGGAGTAGATTTTTTGTCCGATTTCCGGGTCAACGGCACAAACAGTAATGGTTACATGGGATACTTCTATTTCGGCCAGCGCCTCGATATAGGGTGCAATTCCCATTCCATTGGAAGAGACACAGAGCAGGGTTTTTGGATGATTTTTTCTGATGGTACGCATGGTTCCGATGGTTTCAGGCCCATTGGCAAAGGGATCGCCCGGACCGGCGATACCGGCGACACTGATCCGTGGCTCCTTCTCCAGCACCTTTTCCATATACACCCCCGCCTGCTCCGGAGAAAGAACTGTGCTGGTGACACCGGGACGTGACTCGTTTACGCAGTCATATTTACGGTCGCAGAAGTTGCATTTGATATTGCATTTAGGCGCCACAGGCAGATGCACCCGGCCGAATTTACCTTTAGCATCGGCATTAAAGCAGGGATGGCTTTTGAAGTCTCTTTTTCCTGATTTTTTCATGATAAGTCCTTGCTGTAAATAGATTGTAGGCAGACAGTTACATCTGATTTTTTTGCCAAAAGTCGGTGTGGAATTCGAAGATGGCTATCACATGTAGCTGTAGCCGACCGGCGAATCGTTTTGTTTCTTCTCAATGACAGTATTGGTTATAAGGTCAAACAGTGCCTGTGCCCCATGGTAGCCGAGGTGCAGGATACGCTGGCCACCGACCCGGTCATGGATGGGAAACCCCACCCGGATCAGAGGCAGGTTCTCTTTTTTAGCAAAGGCGTATCCTTTTGAATGGCCGATGACCAGATCGGCTTTCAGCTCTTTGGCCATCGTCTCAATATCGTGAAAATCGACGTCTTCTTTCACCACCGGAAGTTCACAATCCATTCCATTCAGAGCCGCCGCAACGCTTGCTTCAAATTTGCCGCTTTTGCCGCCGGAGGCGCAGAGTACCGTGTTGATACCGATTTCCGCGAGAAAGGAGGTCATGCCGACCACAAGATCCTCTTCTCCGTACACCACCGCCCGTTTGCCGAAGATATACTTATGGCCGTCAACCATGCTGTCGATTAATCGTCCTCTGGCAGCCGTGTGTTTTGCAGGAATTTCTTTTCCGCTGAGTGCTGCAAAAAGGTCAAAAAGTGTGTCGGTTGCCCGTATGCCGACCGGCAGTGCGGTTTGATGTAGTTTCGTTCCGAATTTTCGCAGTAGGACTGTACCACCGGTTACCGGCGGCAGGGTTGATCCGAGTTCAATTGTCGCTTTCGCACCACCCATCTGTTTGATTGCGTCAAGGGGCGTTCCGCCTTCAGGGATGAGCGGATAATCATTTAAGGCCGGACCATCGAGGGTGTCCGAATAGTCGGGTAAAATTGTCGCATCTATATCAAAATCATTGCATACTTCCCGGAGATACCTGATGTCGGCAGCTGAGATAAAGCCGCTTAACAGGTTAATGGTTCCGTTCGGAGCAGATTCTGTTGCCAGCTGGTCAACCACTTCCTTTACAGCAGCGTTGAATCCTTCCATATGGGTGCCCGAGAAGCTGGGAGTCGAAACATGAACCAGCAATGGAGCATCATCTGAGCCGAATTCCTTCTGGTATTCAGCGAGGATCATCGGCACATTGTCGCCGATGGTTTCTGTCAGACAGGTTGTGGCAACTCCGATGATTTTCGGGGCATATTTACTCGTGACATTTTTCAGGCCGAGTTTCAGATTTGGGCCGCCGCCGTAAATGGCCTGTTTTTCACCAAGTGAGGATGAGGCGATATCGATCGGCTCATTGAAATGGCTGATGATATAGCGCCGCATGTAGGTGGCACATCCCTGGGATCCATGCAGGAAGGGGACGCAGCTTTCGATACCCCGGAAGGCGAGGGACGCTCCGAGGGGTTTGCACAGTTTGCAGGCGTTGGTGGTCGCGGTATAGTTTGGCATAATAGTCATTATCTTCACTCCTGATAAACTCGAAACAGTCGAATGTTACTTTGATCTGCGGGGGACAAACTTCCAGACAGGGCTCATAACCGAGCCGTAAACCTCGCGGGCAAAATTTAACATGCCCTGGAAGCCTGCCAGCATCTCTTTCCGTTCATGATTGTGGTCACAGAAGGCCACGCCGAGTTTATAAGCAATCGGTCGTTCCTTGACCCCCCCGACAAAGAGATCAACGTCCTTTTCTTTGAGGAAGGCCGAGAGTTCGAGCGGGTTTGAGTCGTCAACAATGATGCATCCGTCGTCGGTTATCTCTTCGAGTTCGATATAATCCTCTTTGGTACCTGTCTGGGATCCGACCATGACCACCTCCATACCAATGAGACGGAAGGCTTTGACCAGTGAGAAGGCTTTAAAGGCGCCACCGACATAGATTGCAGCTTTCTTGCCGGTAAGGGCTTTTTTGTATCTGGTCAGCTCCGGAAGCAGGGTGCTGAGTTCTTCTGTAACTACCTGGCGGGCCCTGGCCATCATCTCCGGTTCATCAAAATGGCGGGCAACGGAGTAGAGCGCTTCGGCCATGTCTTCAATTCCGAAATAGGAGACCCGTATGGACGGGATGCCGTACCCATCCTGCAGCATGTTGGCAAGATCCATAGTTGCCCCGGAGCACTGAACGACATTGAGTGCGGCCCCGTGACAACGCTGAATGTCAGCGACCCGTCCGTCGCCGGTAATATTGGCCACCACTTCGATACCGATGCGCTGAAAATATTCGCGGATCAGCCAGATCTCCCCGGCGAGGTTGAAATCTCCGAGAATATTGATGGAGTGTTTGGAGATGCTGCTTATGTCCCCTGTCCCGACCAGGCGGGCCATGGCATTGCAGGCGGCTTCATAGCCTGCACGTTTGTTGCCTTTAAAACCCTCCGACTGTACAGGCAGCACCGGGATACCTTTTTCCTCAGATGCTTTTTTACATACGGCTTCCAGATCATCGCCGATAAGCCCGACAATGCATGTTGAATAGACAAAGGCGGCTTTCGGTTTATGTAGATCAATGAGCTCATCCAGAGCTTTAGCGAGTTTTTTCTCGCCGCCAAAAACGACATCCAGTTCCTGCAAGTCAGTGGAAAATGACAGCCGATGCAGCTCGGGCCCGGATGAGAGAGCGCCTCGAATATCCCAGGTATAGACGGCGCAACCGATCGGGCCGTGGACCAGATGGAGGGCGTCGGCGATAGGGTAGAGCACCACCCGGGAACCGCAGAAAACACAGGCACGCTGGCTGACAGCCCCGGCCAGGCTATCCTTGTTGCAATCTATTTCGAAAGGGGCTGATCCCTTTCTGTGGATCTGTTTTGATCTATCCTTCAAAAGAGGTGCGGAACTCATAGGTTGGCATCCTTTAGTGACTCAGAAATGATTATCTTCTCTTGATAGAAAATCATTTCGTTGAGGAGGTTATACCCCTCAATGGGGTACTATAAAGAGTCCCGTTTTTGTAAACGGGGCTTGCTGATAGAGTTTGATCTCGGCTTTACTCTTATTGAGCAAGGGGTGTGCCAGAAGAGATTGTGTCGATTTATGTATGTAAAATCGAACAATTAATGAGCACTGCCGGAAAGGAAAAGTTGTAACTCGGATGGAACAGCCTGCACCAAATGCTACAAAAATGAAGGATGATCACCTATTTTGTAGATTGTTACCCAACATGCACCCCAAACACGTTTTGAAAAAATCTATCTGTAGAAAAGGGTGGTCAAATAACGAGAAGGTGCGCAGTGACTGGTAACATATGCGATGAAGATTGATAAAACCTGCAGAACCATTCTCCGGCCTTATATGGTAAATCGTATGAGCTAATGATCCGAATTTTTAAGGAGATTGTCATGTATATTCCAGAATCAATTCAAGCAGAGAAAGATTACCAGGCCTGTGTCCAGTTTCATGGACATACCTGCATGGGGGTAACCATAGGGTATCTGGCCGCTAAACTTGGGATGAAGCTGCTGGGGGAGATGAGGGCAATTGATGAAGAGCTGATAGCGATAGTCGAAACAGACGCATGTTGCTGCGATGCTATTCAGGTCCTTACAGGTTGCACCTTTGGCAAAGGTAATTTCTTTTATCTCGATTATGGCAAGATGGCATTTACTTTTGGCAGCAGAACTACCGGACAGGGGGTCAGACTGTTGCTCAAACCTGAGATCTTTCAGATTCCCGAACGGGAGAAGGCCTTGTCCGATAAAATTGGTTCCCATGAGAGTACAGTTGCCGAGCAAAAAGAATACGAGAGAATGTATGAAATGAGAGGAAAGGAATTTTTTTCCCGCGGCCCTGATGCCTTTTTTAATGTTGAGCGGGTTGCTCAATTAATACTGCCACCGACAGCCCCCCGTGCTCAATCAATAGCTTGCGACATCTGCGGAGAAATGGTCATGGAGACAAAACTTGCAGAGACTGGTGGACACCTTGTCTGCAGAGGTTGCCAGGACTGACTCTCGGTGTGAAGAGTGTGGGCGGGAGAATGTGGTGTCCGCCCTATCGCACCTACTCGAGGGTTTCTATATTTTCGCAGGCATATTGGGAATCTGGCAGAGGGAGAAGGAATCGGGCAAGGATAATCGCTTCTCCCGGCATCGCCGCGGTTCGCATGGTCCCGACAACTGTCGCCGGCAGCGAATCAACTTCTCCGGATGACAACCGGACAGTGAGACTCAGTTGGTACTCAAGGGGGATGTTGAGTTTTTCATCGGTTTTAACCGGTAATGAAAAACACAGCCCCCCTTTCAGTTTCCTGAAAAGAGTGCCCTGTTGAATGGAGTCATTTGCTGATTTTCCGGATCTTGTTTTCCACTGGATTCGTGTGCTTTCCGATCCTGCAGTTTCGGGATCATCAAGTACCCGAAGCAGGTTTTGCAGCACATCATGGCGTGAGCAGAAAGTAAATAACTTTTCGGCCAGGTGTGGAAAATCAACCTGCATTTTCAGAAGGTGTTCTAAATCAAAGACATGCGCACTCACAGCCTCGTTGGCATAGAGGGAGAGGTTCCAGGCCTCGCCGGTAAGAAAGATATCACTGCCGATGAGATCGCCTGCACCGATTGCGCTCAGCCGCACCTCTTCCCCCGCCAGATTCCTTACTAAATTGATACTGCCGCTGTCAAAAAAGAAGAGAGGGGCCTGCAGGTCACCATGGCCGATAATAAGCTCGTTCGGCTTATATGTCTTATGTGTTAAAGCGGTATGGAAAGCGGTAAATTCCTCAGTGGTCATCCCTTCATAGAGCTTAGCCCAGATGGTGAAGTGAATGGCGGAATTCGGGTCAGTCAGGTTTTTTGTCGCCTCTTTGATTGTATCTTCCTTATGGGGCTGCCTGGGTGTGTTAACGTTTACCTGCTTTTCTTCCTTTTTTGAATCAGTCGAAGGTTCGAGCGTTATTTCCAGTTCCTCTTCCAGGGCAACCTCCTCCCCCCTTAGCAGACTGTCAAACTCCTCTTCTGTGGCTACAGGTACTTTGAAGGTGTCAGAATTAAAAGCAATCGGCATCGGTGAAGAGCTGAAGGAATCCGGTTTTACCTTGGTGGTGTTCTTTAGTTCCATGCCTACCAGAGCGTCTCGAGCCGCCTGTAAAATCCGGTCTTCTTCACTATAGCGCTGTTTACGTTCGGATATGAGTTCTTTCACGACGTTAATCGCGCGCTCGGACGGTTCGAATTTTATTTTGGTGCAGATTGTTAAAACCAGCTCATCCCTGACGTGAGTTGCAAATTCGCTGCGTTTCTCCAAGAGTGAGCAGAGGGCGTCTCCAACATCCTTTCCGCCCATGTTCCCCAATTGAACAACAACCTGTTGTTTCAATTCATCGTTCATAAAGTTGAGCGCCTCTATCAGTCGCTCGCGCATGTTGGCTCCACGAAGTTTTGTGATACAATTCAAGATCTGTAACTGTACCCTGATATCTTTATGGGTCAGGTAGGGTCGTACCATCTCATAGAGCTTCGGATCTTCCATGCGTGAGATGATGATGATGAGATTTCTGATGACATACCAGGGAGGGTTTTGCTTCAGGCAGAAGTCGCACACCGGCAACACAACCTTGCCGGTTGTTGGAATGAACTCTATGAGAGAAAACCGTTTCTCTTTATCTTTGCAGTCTATCAAATACTGGACGAGGACAGCAGCGGCCTTGCTGCCAAAATGCAGGAGCAGACATTGGGCTATATCACGCCTGTCTTCTTTTTTGTCGAGATAGATGTCGACAAGATTCTTCAGAAAGGCCTCTTCTGCCAGGCATGAGTGGACCTTGCTTATCGTTTGCCGAATCAGGTTGTTCTTCTGAATTATCCCTTTCTGGATCTGAGACAGGACGATTATCAGGTTTTCGGTCTGGTACCAGAGACCCATTCCGAGCATTTTCTGGAGTATCTTCTGCAGTTGGAGACAGATAAAGGGAAAACCCGCCAGGTATTCAGTCTCGATCTGCAACCAATCGACCAGCAGGCGGGAAACCGCCTCGAGGAATTCTGGATTACTTTGCTCCTGTGAAACCTTTTCAATAAATACGGAGAGGACGAAAATGGCACGTTCCCGTAATTCCTTATCGGCACTGCATGCACAATACCCTATCTTTTCAAGGATTTTGAGGATACTGCCTACGGGATCTTTCTGGTAAAGCGTGTAGAGGTACTCTCCCAGCTTATCGACAAATTCACCATTTTGCAGGATCTGAAAGCGATTGTTTTCCAGGTCGACAACACCCCGCTGAAAGCGAAGCAACATCCGCTGGCTCTCTGTGCTGTGTATCAGTTGATTGGTTTCTTCAATTATTTTAAGCTGTTTGTTCCTGTCGATATCCATGAATCATCACGCGTTGTATAGAGGCAAACTGTCGACCTCAGCTGAAAGGAGCAGAGGGAGTTAAAAAACAAAAAAATTATTGTTCAGTCACTCATCTTGGGTATAAAAAAAATATGGTCATTATGACCGAGTATATTCCGGGCCTAACTGATACGTTATCTATGCAAATTTGCAAGAGACCACTCATGATCTGGCGAATAATGATACGAAAAGCAGCCCCTGTTCAGAATAAATTTTGCATACTCATATTTGATGCAGCGGATGTAATATGGTACGTTCGAAGGCCTATCGGTGTCAAGGAGCTGTTGTAATAACTTCCAGAAATAGCCCCACTGTCCACAGAGTATTGACAAGATTACTCGTCACCTGAGAGGGTGGTATACCCTGTGTAGGAAAAGAAGTGCGTAGCTCCCTCACTTTATTTCGATGAGAACAGATTGTCGATGGCGAAAGGCTGGACTTGTTTACGGTTCGGTATCCAGGTAATTAAGCAGCAGGCACCGGACCTTGAGATGTGCATGGTCCTTGGTGCCAAGATCGACATAATACTGGTTCTCTTCGTTAAGACGGGTACCATCGGCCATCTTTGTAATTTTCAAATGCGGTCTGTCGACGACCTCTCCGGTACCGGTCACCATGCCGACCCGGCCATCAGTAAGCTCGACGTAGGTCCCTGGCGGGTAGATACCGATGCAGGAGATAAACGCACTTAACAGACTAAGGTTAAAGGCGCCAGCATCGCTCATCATTACCGAAAAGGCACGCTGCGGGTCCATGGCATGTTTATACGGACGGACTGCCGTAAGAGCTTCAAAGATATCACAGATCTGCAGCAGGGCAATTGCCGGACTGCGTACAGCCCATGCGGGTTGCTGCGGATAACCTTTACCGTCGTAACGCAGATGGTGCCCCCAGGCCGCTGCAATGTCCAAAGGAGATGACGTTTTCTGGGCCAGAAGCAGTTCCGATCCGATTCGAGGATGGTCCTGAATAAGGCTAAACTCCTCATTGTTGAGAGAACCTGCCTTATAGAGGATCTCAGGAGAAATTTTGCTTTTTCCGATATCATGCAAAATAGCTGCGGTGCCCATGGCCAGCACATCCTCTTCCGGCCAATTCATCTTCATGCCTACAAAAACCGCAAGTGATGATACCCGCACCGAGTGACCGATAGTATAGCTGTCGAAGTCGGGATAATGGATACACTGCATAACGTCTGCAAAATTGGATTGGGTAAAACGCAGTAAAAACTCACTGATGGACCTGGCGCTGTCTATATCGAGCTCCCGGTTGAAGGCAGCGTCGCCGTGGGCACGGGTGACCACATCAAAGAGGGCCTGGTAGATGAGGGCCGGTGACTGCAGAAAGCCGCCGGCCTCCTGCCCCTCCCATGGCCTTTTTTTGTCAGGTGTGCCCATTCCGGGTTGATCGCTGTAGTAACCGGCAAGGGTGATGGAGCCAATACCCTGTTGCACGAACAGCTCTCTGGCCTCCTGGAGGCTGTTCATGGGAGCTTTCAGGCCGTCTGTCAGATCCATAAAGCCAGTGATGTCTGCGACTGTCACCCCCTGATGAAAAGAAATACCGCCACACCGGAGCATTCCTATAAACATGATGAGCTGTCGGCCGACAATGGTCGGACCAAAGAGTCTCTTGCCGTCAAAAACAAAATGACCGTCGATAATCCCGATAAAAAACTCTTCTTTTCCACTCTTTTCAAAAAAAGATGTCAGTTCTTTGAGAAAGGTTTCAGCATAGGAGGTTACCTGGGGATGGCCGGAGAAATACAACCTCCTGTTGGAGATGCCTTTGCAGAGCAGAATGATAACATCATTGATTATCTTGTCCATGTCCTTGTAATCCCGTTTGTCAACCATCTTGTTATGGTTTGCGCCTGAGTTTTGCCAGCGCTGCGGTTGCCGCCCGACGACATGCATTTGGCCATTTGGGAACAATAAACATGCGTTTTTCTTCCGTGATGCGTTGAAGGAGCTGACGCGTCTCTTCGGTCTGCATTTCCGGTGTTGCCTGGATAGTTTTTACGACCCATGCCTGACTCATCTGTTGTTCAGATATCTCGGGTAGGTTGTGGACAATGAGCGATCCGGCTGCCATCCGGAGATTGACGGTAAAAGAATTTTCCTGCGCCACAAGGAGATATATCTGTAAAAACTTCATATGTTGCGGAACCGAAAGCTGAAGCAGAGGTGCGACGGCCTCGATGAACCAGTCCGGCGGGTTTGTCACAAGACTGCTCAGAATTCTTGCACCAATTTGTCTTTTGAGAGTGGTGTCCAGAAGGAAAGAGAAGAGCGGGAAGGTGTTTTTCAGCGTCGGATCAAATATATCTGCTGCGATCTTTTTTTCCTGATAACTATCCATAACCTCCAGCTCCGACCATCTCTCTTTCATCTCGTCGGCCGACAATCCAGCAGCTATGTGGGTGAGTTCGGTAAAGGCATCCTGGTTGGCTGTCCGGCCTGAGGCCAGAAGTTCGTTGATGAGTATCGGCCAGAGGAGGGGGTTGGCGGCCGGAGATGTTTTCTGACAGATCATCATCAGAAACTGCAGGGGGGAGAAAATCTTGCCGTTACGAAAAACAAGTGTCAGGAAGTACACTGTCTCGTAAAATATTTTGTTGTCTGCACTGGTCTCCAGGTGAGTGACCCCATTGATCAAGGTCTCGGTCTCCCGTTCATTTAACCGGCATGCCAGGATGTTACGGAGGATTTGCCTGATTCTGTCTTCCACCACCGGTTCCTGTTTCCACTGAAGCAGCTG
Organism: Desulforhopalus sp.; assembly: GCA_049645925.1. GTDB lineage: Bacteria > Desulfobacterota > Desulfobulbia > Desulfobulbales > Desulfocapsaceae > Desulforhopalus_A. The sequence goes on along the minus strand of JBARUU010000068.1, from coordinate 188,479 downwards.
CAGGAGGATAGATAACTCTTCCCGGCGGTCTATCTGATTAATTTTCTCGAGGGTCTTTTGATGTACTCTATTGTCATTAACGAAGGACTGCAGTTGTTCCGCCGATTTGACAGGTACCTTGTCCGCTTGCCGGATCTCATTCAGCCTGCCCGGTCCATCTTCAAGCTTACTCTTGTTAAAGGCACTGCCACCGAAGACGGAAACCAGGAGATTGATAGTCTCCTGGGATTCCGCGTCTTTCACTTCCTTCTGCAACCCTCTGAAAATAGTGGAAATTGCATTCAGTTCGTTTTGCGCAAAAACCCCGGCTGAGTTGTCGTTAAGATGGTAGGCGTTGGAGACAACTTTAATCAGCAAACCACGAACGTCACTCCAGGTTACCGCCGGCAGTCCTTGTACATTAAGTGGTTTGTTGGAGAATCTTTCGGTAAGATCGTTGAGGAATTTCTTGCACTGCTCTATCTTGTCTCGTTCCAGCCCTTGTTCGGCCAGAACTTGAAAGACAGTATTCAGGCCATGTTCCGGGTCTTCGTCGCCTGCATCGAGCAGTACCGCCCTTTCATCGACTAAAAATTCTTTTTGCACTATTCGTACGGTTGTCGGTAACGTATCAATTTTCGCCTGGGTGAACTCTTTGACCCCCTGTAGTTGTGAGCGGCCAAGCAAGAGACTTTTAACAAATTGAAGGAGTTCCGGGAGAAGGATGGACCGGTCAATTTCTATGGCTCCAATGCCAAGATCTGCAATGAGTTTTTTAAATTCATGCAGGGCATTGGTCGGCTTTGCAATCTCGTGGCCTTCGACAGAGAGTGTTTTGTTTTGCAGTTCGATACGCGCTGAGGATTTGGTGTCGGCAACCTCCGAAATGTTTCGTTGGAATTGCTCGGCGGCCTGGTCGAGCACTTTGTGACCTGCTGGATAGTAAATACCTATCTTGACTATGCGATGCAGAGATTCAAGGAACTCGATCAGTTTCTTCTGCTCGAGATGGGGAGGTACTTCCTGATGATCTTGTTGAGACGTGTTCATATAAAAGCAAAACCTCGGATAAAGACAAACCGAGAATGATGAGTAATGTCCATTCTAAGCCAAAGGCCATTTGATCTGCTGAAAATAAGGCTACACTGTTTGACAGGATTAATCAATTTTTTTGTGCCACCAACCTCATGCACAGTGCCGAATCAAAGCGCATGCAGATAGTTGTAAAGACTGTTGGCAACCGCAGACGGAATTGAGTGGGTGAGAAGAGGTTTTATGTCCTAGGTATTGAGGCAAAAGATGATATAGGGGGCAACGGCCAGCCAGAGCAACACAAAAATCCAGACACGGCCCTTCAGCACATTGTAGTTGGCAAAGAGTTTTGCCCAAGAATGGCCGCCAACAAAATGGAAGAACAGAAACTCAAAGGCGAGAGTCAGTACCATCCACACTAGTCCAGTTGTCATTGCCTCCTGCCCGGTAGCCGGAGGATGAAACCGCATATATCCGAGAATGACCATACCCAACAGAAAAACACTGCTGACGCTGGAGAGTTGGTGGGCCCTGAGTTCATTGACGTGTTTACCATAGGTAAAATCTCGAATGGCACCATTCAGAATGGAAACCAACAGCATTATGAACCAGGCTATGAGTAATTTCAGCATGGTGACTGGAGGGGGGGAAGTTTGGGAAATTGTTCTATAGTTTTTCGCAAATTTATTGGGATTTTCGATGAACGTTTCGTACAGGTATCACTCTATTCTTGATCTTATTCGCAGGATGAAAAAATAGAATATTCCCATTATTTGTATCCACAAGGCCTGCACCGGAAAAAATCTGTGCGGATGAAACACGTTTTTCAGAAGTCCACAGAAAAATACCATGAGTATCAATCAACCCACTCTTTTCACTATTTCCAAATATGTTCTTTCTTTGTATATCCACTAGCTCTTCCGCAGTGGGGAGTCGCCAGTCGGAGTAACCACCGGCGGTATAGTTCTCACAATATTTCGAAGCCGTATGCCAGGTTAGATCAAATCCATTATCTCTGTCAGACCACATCAGCCTTGTATCACTATCTTCTATAATACCGCCTGAAAAAACAATTATGTTGCCAACCCTGTTCACTTCGGTATGGTCGGAGGTTAGTCTCTTTGGGGCAGGGCGCAATTTCGGTATCCAATAATCAGCGGCCTGTTCAATAGACAGCATTCTTGCATAATTCAGAAATTCACCCTCATTAAAATTCAGCCACCTCCATATTCGATATGAATGGTCTGTAGAGGTAGAGTTATCAAGAAATGTCGTAAAATCTTCAAAGGCAGCTGTGCCAATATTCTCACCATTCCAAAGCCTTAATGCACGGTCATTTGAATGGGTTCCAGTGATCTGAAGTACCCGGTCAAGCATAGTTAATCTACCATCTGCAATCTCAAATGTTTTCCTCCCTTGTAACAGGTCGGCACTCTTTTCCTGAGCCAGTGTTAAGATTGTATTTGATTTACTATGATAGCTATACTCTTCAATTTCATAAACTCCGGGTGACAGCTTCTCAGAAAAGGCAAAATCGTTGTAAGCCCCCTTAGGGCGACAAGTACCGTCAGCTGCCAGAATAGGGTACACCTTGATTCTAAACGGGTAGGGTTTGTTACCTGTTAAGAGTACATACTGATTCTGGTCAATGTTTGCATTAATCCTGATGGGGATGGCCAATACCCCACCAGGCGCATCGTTGTTTACAGTATGAGTTTTTGCACACCCCAGCATTACAACAAACAGACTACCAATAAGAAATGCAGTTTTTGTTGAAAACATCTCTTCTCCCTTACCCAGTTTTGACGTATTTCATTAGAGAATCGAGAGGTGGGAGGTGGCATGCGGTCACTTTCCAAGGGTACTTTCAAAACAAGTTCTCCCATTCATAACCTACCTGAATCAGTAGAAAGGTTACCCTGTCATGATGGATTTCACAACTTATTTTGCTGATTAAAACTCTTACTTTGAAAAGGATATTTTGGTGGCGTTTTGGAGCAAAAATTATCGCTGAAAAACACCAGGTATATGTTATTTGTGAACACTGGCACTGTTTCCTGAAATCTGTATCATCTCCTGATGATAACGTTATTTCCCGTTGGTAGGAAGTGAAGTAGTGTTTGTCGCTCTCTCGAAAAACCTCATGACGTTGCAGAAATCCTTTACGCTGTAAAATGACTTACTGAAAAAAACGATATTTAGAATGTAAATCAGTCCTAAACAGTAACCTTTAAACTTATGAAGCGTTTTAGAGGTAAGGTGAAAATTTTAAGAGAGTTCTATAACGATAATAAAGATCGGTTTTTCGGGTATCTTCTGCGCAGAACAGGAGACTATCAACTGGCGGCGGATGCCATGCAGGAGAGTTTTGCCAGATATATTGAACGGTACAGCAAGGTTGAGCCGAGTGTGTCGCTGCTCTATACCATTGGTCGTAATTTTCTGAATGACAATAATCGCAGGCAGCATAAAACCACCCTTTTTGACGAGGAACGCCATGGCGGCACGTTTGATCAAGAGTCTGTCGTAATGGTTCGAGAGGAATCCCGCCGGGTGCTTAAAGCAATACAGCAGCTTGAACCGGATGAAGCTGATGTCCTTTCTCTTGTTGTTACCAGTGGTTTGTCTTACAGGGAGATCGCCGAATTGATGGGTACGACTGAGGCAAATATAAAGGTTAAGGTGCACCGTTCGCGGCTAAAACTTAAAAATACACTCCAGACAGGTGAGTCATGAAAGATTATCTGATTAGTTTGTTTATTGATAACGAGCTGAATCTTGATGAAAAAATAGATTTTATGGAAATGGCCCATGATGATCAGGTGTTCAAAGATGAGGCTATAGAGCTGCTGAAGCAGGAAAAACTATTGCATACAGAGATGGTACACCGGGTGCCTCTGGTAAAGGCAGCTGGGAAGAGAGAGCCGTGGATAAATGTTGTGCTTGATTGGCTTCGTCCCGCATCCCTCTTTGCCACTGGCCTTGCTCTTGGAGCAATGCTTCTGCTGGTGCGTCCGTCAGCTGATTCTGGCCCTTTGCAATCTTCCGTTGCAAATATTGAAACCCCATATCGCTTTCTCATCTATCGTCCTGATGTCGATCAGGCGGAGATTGTGGGCAGTTTTACTGGCTGGCAGCCGATTTCCATGAAGAGGATCGGTGCAACCGGGTATTGGAGCCTGACCGTTCATCTTGGTGAAGGTGAGTATCAGTACAGTTATCTCATCGAGGGGGGACAGCACATTGCCGACCCAACTGTGCCGGAACGGGTAAAAGACGATTTTGGTGGTGAAAATACCATCATCACCATTAAGGTATGATGGTATGGCCTTTTTGGTGATGATTCTGTGTAGTCAGCAAAAAAGAGACTTTTAGTATTTTGTAAAAATTATCAACTATTCCTCCTGGAATGCAAGATGGAGTGTGCCTTCTGCTTCATTGGGGGTCATTGTATATGTCCCCATGCTGGTAATGATGAGGCTGTATTTTTTACCTTCTGTTGCCAGCTGTCCCGCTATTTCATCTCGTTTTTCGATGTCTGATTCGGTGTTGAAAAACAGACTGACCTCTTCACCTTTTTCTTCCATGCGTAGTAAAAAAGCGTTGTGCTCAACAAAGACAAGGTCTTCGTAGCAGTGGGTCACTTCAAGACCCTGACCTTCTATAAGCATTTTCAGAACTCCAAGCGGCCTGAACGGAACCGGTTTACTCATCGACACGATATCCTCCTTGAGTACCTTAAAAATGGAAAAGATGTTTTTTTGTCTGCTAATCAGCCTTGCTGAGCGTTCGAATTGAAGCAATCATATCCCAGCCGTAATAGGTGTTGATAGCTTCTTTTTCTTTCTGCTCAGTTATGCGAATGAAGCCATCACCAAGAAAAAGCACAGCATTTTCATACGTTTTCCCTTCGTTTATCTGAAGTTTGACATCTTTTCTGATTTTTCTTGAAAGGGTGCCGTGCACCGGCATCGAAGCATACTCAAAGATTTTTTCTAACGTGTTTTTTTCCATTGTGTTGTCCTGGTTGATTATTGGGTTAAAGGGGTGTCCCGGTCGTAAAGATGGGGATGAAGAACTGCTTGGACATCCTCACCGATCGCCAACATTCTCACCACATCCTCTTCACTGGGGGTGTGGATAGTAAAATTATCCAGGGAGCATATTTCCTGGAACCTGTCCAGATACATGAGCTTTTCGGCCAAATCCGGGATATCGCCAAGATGGAGCTGCAATGCCCTGAGGAGATCGGCCATTGTGTGATTTTCGGCGAGGTCGCCATTTTTCATAAGAAAGGCCATGATCAGCTTTTCGATGGCCATGCATGTCACATTGTAAAGGGTGTCCGTTGAGAAGGCCTTTTTCTTCTTACTGTGCGCTTCTATGGCTGTATGGAGGAATTGCTCTCCGTCCCGGCGGTAATCCCGCCAGTTGTCTATCTGGATAATGTTCATACATTTGCCTCGTATTGACGAGAATATGTGCGCAGGCAGATAAGCTGAGTCTGCTGCCAGCCTCGACGATGGTAGTAGTCCAGGGCCCGACTATTCATTTTGTCGGCCAGAAGCTGCATGCGAGATGCCCCGTGATTTGCCCCCCACTCGCCGACTGCACGGAGCAGTGCTGTACCTGCACCACTGTTCTCTCCGGAGGGGTTGACCACCAGGTCTTCAACGAGGAGCGCTGGCCCGCCCTCTGCAGTGGAAATTACAAGCTGTGCTGTCACCATGCCAATCACGGTGCCCTGGCGTTCTGCGACCAGAATCTTGGCGTTTGGGGCGTCCATCAGCAACTCAAGCCCCCGCTGCTGCCGTTTGCGATCAAAGATGAAATCTTCTTCGATGCCAAAAAGCAGTTTCAGCAGGGCGATCATACTTTCGAGGTCATTTTTTTGCGCCGGGCGGATCATCGGGTGTTTCACGGAATTGCTATTTTATAAGATACTCGGCGGCCGGTTCTCCATCTTCAAGTCCGTCCAGAACCGCATCGATAGCTTCTTCGCTGTCAATACCTTTGAACCATAAATTATCAGGCTGGATAACCATGATCGGTCCTGCTTCACACTGTTTAAGGCAGCCGGTAGCGACAATCTGCATATCCAGGCCGCGATCAAGAATTTCTTCTTCGATATACTGCAGAAAACCATCCGTCTGTTTATGGCAGATCCCCTTGGGATCGCCTTTTGATCGAAAACTCTGGCAGAGAAGAATCTGCTTTTCGGGTAAAGCCATCGCGTACTCCTTTTGTATTTTAATTAGGTTATGTCATCATTTCTTTTTGCATTTCTTCCCGCCACCATAGAGAACATCAACGATACCTTCGATATTGTCCTGGGAAATAGAAACCCTGAGGCCGGTCCCGGCAAGTACCTGGCGTGGGGTTTCTCCGGCACTGGCCACGAGGAGGATAAAACAGTCTTTCAGCGTTTCGGCGACCTCCTGCCAGCGGTTTTTACCGGCCCCTGGTTCCGGTGCATCTCTTGTCGCAAGCAGACAGGCAAGGCCATCTTCTCGGGGGCCGTATATCAGGAAACGGATTGCCTGTCCAAGGTGCAGGTCGATTTCGATGCCGTTGGAACTGACGACCGCAACATTTGGTCGTTCTTTGGTTGGTTTTGGATACAACGGCGGTCCAGGAATTGAGTTTTCGTCACAATTTCCTGCGGGTTGCAGTAAAAGCGGTTCGATGACGGGAAGGTTTTTACTGACTTTTTCTGTTGTTTCCAGGATGGTCTCTGAATTCGGACTTTCCAGGTCAACTTCCACCCCCGGTTCAGGCTGGTAGGGAACAAGTGATATACTGTCGGTGCCAAGCTCCATCATTTCAACACTGATTTTAGCAATATGATCGATGTTGTACCCAGGGTAGAGGGTTGTGAGGATGGAAACGGTGATATTGTGAAACTTTAATGCCGGGATACCGTTTCGCTGTTCCTTGAGGAGCAGGTTGACAGCATCGGCAATTTTCAGGGTCTTTAATCCCGGTCGGATCCAGGCATAGATTTTTTCAAGGATTTCGGCCCGAACACCATCCACCTGCATTTCAATATAATTAACGCCGGCCTGGGCCAGTTTTCCTGCTAATTTGTCGCTACCTATTCCCAGGGTTTTCAAACCGATTTTTATCTGCGGATATGTTTGTCGAATGTGTTGTACGGCAGCTATTGTAATATCGGGGGTTGCCAAAGGATCTCCTGGACCGGTTATGGCCACCATCGAGACAGTGCCTTTCTTCTCCTTCATAACCTGATCGAGATATTCGATAGCCTCTGGAACCATGATACTCTGGTTGTGAGCTGGAGGTGGCGGGGAGAACCGGGTGCGGGCGACAACCTGGGGTGCAAGAGGAAGGTGGATAACCATTTCTGCCTTGTTCTGATCTTGTGAACAGCAGCAGCCTTTATAATCTGCAAGGGATATCACGCTCATTTTTTTCACCAAGAAGCGTTAGCATAAGCAGCAGCAGGCGATGTCGGCCTGCTGCTGCGAGAAGACTACAGAACCAGTTCAAACTTTGATTCAGGATCGTCACGGTCTTTGCGGTCAAGCAGAACCCCAAGGATCTGTTCGAGCAGGCGCAAGCCACCTCTGTACCCCACCGTTGGGAAATGCTGATGTCCCTGGCGGTCCAGAATTGGAAATCCCCAGCGCACAAAGGGAAGGTCCTCGTCACGGGCGATGTATTTGCAATAGGTGTTGCCTATCAGAACATCAACCGGCTCGTTTTTTATCAACTGGTGCAAAAGGAACATATCGCCTTTGGCCTTCACATTGACCTTGCAATCCATGTCCTTGGTAATTTCCTTAATTCTTTTTTCGAATTTTTTGCCTGGAGTGCCGGTAATAATGTGAATCGGACACATATCGATAGAGACCAGAAATTCGGTCATAGCGATCAACTGATCAGGATCTCCAACTAAGGCCACCTTCTTTCCATACAAATACTGGTGCATGTCGGAAATCAGATCCACCAGCTGGCCTCGCTCCACAGCGATTTCGTCCGGTACAGAGGTGCCGGCAACGGTTCTAAGGGCATCGATAAAGCGGTCGGTTGCCTGCAGACCAAAAGGCATGTCGAGAATGGAGCAGGGCACTTTGCATTTGGTGTCAAGCAACCTTGCTGCGTCTGCAGAACACCATTCGCCGAGAGCGAGAGTTCCTATGCTGCTTCCGCTGGCTTTGATATCATCAATCGGTGTTCCGCCGTTTGGAAACATCTTGTATTCTCCGGTCAGTGGTCCGTTGAGCACCCCGGAGGTGTCGGGGAAGAGATTGATTTTCGCCTCAACCAGACCGGCAAGTCTCTTTATTTCCTCCATGTCCGATGGTTCAACCCAGCCGGGAATGACATTGATCTTTCCATTCTTTTGGGTTGAAGGCTCGGCCATGGCGGCCATGGCCTTGACCATATTCGAAAAACCGGTCACATGTGAGCCGACGTAACTTGGGGTCGGAGCACCGAGAACGGTCTTGCCATCCGGTACCTTTCCGTCTTTTTTTGCCTTATCAAAAATCTGAGGCAGGTCATCACCGATGGTCTCTGACAGGCAGGTAGTATGTACGGCGATGACGTCCGGTTCATAAACGGTAAAGATATTGTCGATTGCCTGCACCAGATTAGCCTGTCCGCCGAAAACCGATGCGCCTTCTGTAAAAGAGCTGGTGGCAGCGGATATAGGCTCTTTGTAGTGCCTGGTCAATGTTGACCTGTGATAGGCACAACAACCCTGGGAACCATGACTGTGGGGCAGACATCCTTTAATTCCCAGGGCGGCATACATGGCGCCGATCGGCTGGCATGTCTTGGCCGGGTTTATCATCAGGGCTTTGCGCTCTGTTATTTCTTTTGGTGTATGTCTCAGTAACATTGTCTTACCTTCCTGAAATTTTTATTCCCAAACATAGGTTGCGGAAAGTTCCGGTTTCTCCTGCCACGGTGCCTTCATGTAGCTCCAGATCCTGCTGTTGACCAGTCGGTCGATCTCGTTGTAAAAGTTGATCGCACCTTTGAAACCGGCGTATGGTCCACCTGAATCGTAACTGTGCAACTGTTTCATTGGCACACCCAGCTTTTGGATGGAATATTTTTCCTTTATCCCGGCGCAGAAGAGATCCGGTTTCATCAGTTCCACCAGTTTCTCGGCTTCATATTGATTAAGGTCATCAACAACGATGGTCTTGGATTCCATGGCGGGGTTGAGCCCTTCGTATGCCTTGAATTCAAGACCGGCTTCTTCGAGAGCTGCGATTTCTTCCGGAGTCTTTCTTGGCTTGTACAGCTCCGGATCCGCCTCGACATGAATTTCCTCAATGTTCCTGCTGTCGGCATCGACCTTCAGGTGAGGGATAACCTCTCGTCCCTCGTAGTCATCACGGTGACCGAATTCGTATCCTGCGGAAATGGTTTTCATTCCCATTTCGTTGAATAACTCCTGGTAATGATGTGCCCGGGAGCCACCGACAAAGATCATGGCGGTTTTCCCTTGAGTTCTTGGAAAAACATCTTTCAACGCGGACTCAACAGTCGGCATCTCTTCGGCGATAACCGCTTCGACCCTGTCGATAAGTTCCTGGTCGTCAAAGTATTGAGCAATTTTCCTGAGCGACTTTGCTGTCGCCTCCGCCCCGATAAAATTGACCTTGATCCATGGGATGCCGTACTTGGTTTCCAGCATGTCGGCCACATAGTTGATCGAGCGGTGGCACATGACGGCACTTAAGTCGGCCTGGTTGGCGGAGGCAAACTTATCGTAGGTCGAGTTGCCGGAAAATGTTGAGATGTTGGTGATTCCGCATTTATCAAAGATGCGGTCGATCTCAAAACCGTCTCCGCCAATGTTGTATTCTCCCAGCAGGTTGATCTTGTACTTGTCCGTCTTCTCATCTTTGCTGTCGCCAACCACATGGGTGAAAACCTGGTTGTTGGCGATATGGTGACCGGCTGACTGTGAGACTCCCTTGTAGCCTTCACAGCTAAAGGCAAAGACATTACAGTCACCGAATTTTTCCTTCATTTTTTTGGCCACGGCGTGAATATCATCGCCGATCAGACCAACCGGGCAGGTTGCAAAGACGGCGATTGCCTTCGGATGAAAGATGTCGTAAGCTTCCTGAATGGCAGCTTCGAGTTTCTTCTCTCCGCCGAAGATTATGTCCGAATCCTGCATGTCGGTGGACATACAGTATGAGATGTAGTTTGCATCGGTATCGTTGATGCCGTCGGTCTGATTTCGTCTGGTGAGCCAGGCGTAAAAACTGCACCCGATCGGGCCATGAACGAGGTTGACAATATCGCTGGTCGGCCCCATGATAACACCCTTGCAACCGGCGTAGGTGCAGCCGCGCATGGTGATGATACCTGGGATGGTCCTTACGTTGGCGACAATTTCCGGAGTGGTATTCTCCTGAGCTTCGTTGATCATTATTTGCTTGGCGCGCTTGCGGGCAACTTTTGGAGGGTATTTTTCCAGCAGTTTTTCCTTGATATTATGAGGATCCCACTGCACCAGTTTGTGTGCTTTTGCCATGATGTGTCTCCTTGGAGCCTATCCTATTGATTTCGTACCCGTTTCGCCTGTTCGCACTCGAACGCCATCGGCCACCGGCATGACGAAGATCTTTCCGTCGCCTGCTTTGCCTGTCTGGTTGGTGGTGATAAGTGCCTCGATAACGTCATCAACCTGATCGTCATCCACGACGACGGTTACCATCCTTTTCGGATACAGATTTCCTTTATCTCCAAGCAGCGCCGCAGCCTCCTCATAACCCTGTTCGGCTCCCTGGATGAGCTTGCGGTTCACAAAACCAACTCCGCGTCCCTGTGCTTCATGGGCAAAAAAAGCGTTTATACCTGCGTCGGTGAGCGCCGCCTTTGTTTTGTTCATCATGTTCATGCGCACGACGGCGATAATCTCTTTCATGCCGCCACCTCTGCCGCCTCGGCATCCTCTTTTACGCCTGAACTGATGGTGTAGACATCCTGCACCTCGGCAACGAAAATTTTACCGTCTCCAAATGCACCCTTTACCCCAGAGCGCGCCGCATCCATAATGGTGTTGATGACGAAATCCTTGTCTTCAGCTTTCACCACGCTCATAAGCATGGTTTTAGGGATCTCGTCATAGGTGATATCGCCTATCTTTATACCGCGCTGTTTCCCGCGGCCACTGACTGAGTATTTTGTTACTGCCGGAAATCCTGCATCCATAAGTGCCGCGAGTACGTCGTCAGCTTTCTCTGGTCGGACAATGGCTCTGATCATGATCATCATTTTGGGGTTCCTCCGTCTATTCTTGGTTATTAAACTGATTCTAACAGGCCAAAATCGAGCAGCAGCTGCTCCAGTTCTTCAATTTCCAGTGGATTTGGTACAACAAACATCTCGTTGTCATCAATTGCCTTGGCCAGACCGCGGTATGCATCCGCCTGTGGTACTTCAGGGTTCCATTCGATGACTGTCTTCCTGTTGATTTCCGCTCGCTGCACGTCGTTGTCGCGGGGGACGAAATAGATCATCTGGGTGCCGAGTTTTTTGGCGAGTTCCTGAATCATCTCTTTTTCGTTGTCAACGTTTCTTGAGTTACAGATAAGACCCCCGAGGCGAACGCCGCCGGACTGGGCATATTTCATGATACCTTTACAGATATTATTGGCGGCATACATAGCCATCATCTCACCGGAGACGACGATATAAATCTCCTCTGCCTTGCCGTCTCTGATCGGCATGGCGAAACCACCGCAGACAACGTCGCCGAGGACATCGTAGAAGGCATAGTCAAGGCCTTCGCTTTCTTCATATGCACCAAGAGATTCAAGCATGTTGATCGAAGTAATGATGCCTCGACCGGCACAGCCGACCCCCGGTTCCGGACCACCCGATTCAACTGCCCAGGTTCCGCCGTACGCAGGTTTTCTGATATCATCGAGTTCGACATCCTCTCCTTCTTCCCGGAGAGTATCAAGTACCGATTTCTGGGCAAGTCCGCCGAGCAGCAGGCGGGTTGAGTCGGCTTTTGGATCGCAACCGACGACCATTACTTTTCGTCCCATCTCGGCAAGCCCTGCCACCGTGTTTTGTGTCGTTGTTGATTTGCCGATTCCGCCTTTACCGTAAATAGCCACCTTTCTCATCACTGTCTCCTTATGGGTATTGTGATTGTTTATTCAATTTCTGCCTTGGACTTTGGATTCATGGAGTGTCGCAGAGTACCAGTGTCTTTTGGCAGTGTCTTGTTTGTGTTGTAAGCTAAACAGCAAAGGTTGTGCCATTCTTGATGTTTGTAAATAATAGTAATGAGAACAGTATCCTGTTGTCTATGTGTCGGGGGGGCTATGCCTGTCGGAGCAACCGGCAAAGAGACTCGTTTTGGTAAGAAACCGACAAAAAAGTAATAGAATGTTGATTTTGGAGCATGGCAAGTGATGTGGATATATTGTGCGACAATAATGTAATATACATATGTGTGCATAAACAATTGTGTTGTAAAATGATCGATTAAAGCCGGAGAATTGGAGGTCTTTTACAAAACAAATTGTAAATAACTATTTGAAATCAAGCAGATAAGAAAATGGAACACTGCTTGCTATGTTGTATCTGTTAATAGATCGGCATTACGAGAGAGTTGGGGTTTGAGGGTGCTTGCAATGACCGGTATCAGACTCATTGAAAGAAAACAGAGTTTTTGGGTGAGAAAAGACACCCATGAGGAGTAGATATATAATGGAGTCGGTCAAGCCAAATCCGCCAGCTGCATACACGCAAACTCAGGGAATAGAACTGTTGGCTTTATACAGGATAACAGAGTTGATTGGGTCGGCGGTCGATCTTGACAACACCCTGTCGCGTATTCTTGGTGTTTTGAACGACACCATGAAAATGGAGCGGTCTACCCTGTTGTTTTTTGACAAGGCTAAACAAAAATTAGTGATCAAGGCCTCTTGTGGCTTATCTGAAGTGGAAGAGATGCGCGGGGTCTACCGACCCGATGAAGGGGTCTGCGGACAGATCTTTCAGACTCGCTCTCCATTTGCCGTCCCTGATATTAATAGCGAGCCGCTATTTTTAAACAGGACCGGAGCACGGACAAATGTCAGAAAAAGCAAGATATCCTTTCTCGGAGTCCCGGTAATGGTCAAAGGGACGCCGGAAGGAGTATTGACCGTCGACAGGCTCTTCGCCGACGATGTCTCCTTTGAGGAGGATATACGTTTTCTCACCGTTCTTGCGACCCTGATCGCCCAATTTGTCACGTTGCACCGGGAGATAGAAAAGAAAGAGGCTAAACTGATCAGGGAGAATGAAAACCTGAAGGCCAAGCTCCACCTGGGACACCCCGGTCATTTCATAATCGGCCATTCCAAGCCGATGCAGGAGGTGTTCAGCGTTATAGAAAAAATTTCCAGCAGCAATGTAACTGCTCTTTTGCTCGGAGAATCGGGGACCGGAAAAGAGCTGGTGGCTAAAGCAATCCACGAAGGTGGCCATCGCAAGGACTATCCATTTATTAAAATAAACTGCGCAGCCCTGCCGGAAACCCTGCTGGAAAGCGAGTTGTTCGGCCATGAGCGAGGTGCCTTTACCGGGGCCCATGCTGCAAGGCCCGGACGGTTTGAATTGGCTGATGAGGGGACGATTTTTTTAGACGAAATAGGAGAGATGCCGCTCTCTATCCAGGCCAAAATGCTTAGAGTACTCCAGGAGAAGCAGTTCGAAAGAATAGGCGGTTCCAAGACGTTCACCGTCGATGTCCGCATTGTTGCAGCAACCAACGTCAGCCTTGAGCAGGCTGTTGCCAATGGAGAATTTCGGGCTGATTTATATTACCGTCTCAACGTCGTACCGATCATTCTTCCCCCTTTGCGTGATAGAAAAGAAGATATTCCGCTGTTGTTCAGCCATTTTCTCACAAAGAGCAATGAGCGCAATGGGAGAGACATCAAAATCACCTCGGAACTCCTTGATTTTCTCATAAGTTATTCATGGCCTGGAAATGTCCGAGAGATGCAGAACCTGGTCGAGCGGATGGTGATTCTGGCAGAAGGCGACCGCCTCAACCTCGGTGATTTGCCACCCAATCTGTTCACCATGGAACAGGTGAAGTCCGATAAATCTCAAATTGTGGAAGACAAAGCGGAGATTCGCCAGCCGGCTTTTAGCAGAAAGTCGCTGCAGGATATAGAGCGGGCAGAGATTGAAGCAGCACTTCGCCGCAACGGGTGGGTGCAGGTTCGTGCCGCCAGGGAACTGGGGTTGACCGAGCGGCAGATCGGATATCGTATAAAAAAGTACGGACTCAATCGCTATGAATCTTTTCGATAAAAACCGGCCCGGGTTAACTGGCTTACTGTTTCCACATTCACTAATCAGATAGAGAGAATTTGACGCAGATTCCTTGAGAAGATGTCACAACCGCCGGACTGATCTCAGTGTGTACGCCTACCTGCTATCCAGGCAGGTGGTCAGCTCCTGCAGTGAATCAATTGCCCAGGTGGGGGGGACAGGCAGGGAGGCGAGTGCGGCATGGCTCCAGTTGACAAAGATGGTGTCAATGCCGGCGCTGGCGCCGCTACATATATCGTAGAGGGCGTCACCGGTAAAGACAGAAGTGGTTTTCTCTGCTCCAAGCAGGGAGATGGCTTTGAGCGCCGGCTCTGCGTCAGGTTTATGCCTGAGTGTGTCTTCCGGTGTTACCAGAACGTCAAAATAGTTGGCGGTGCCGGTGGACTGCAGGATTTTCTCCAGGCTGAACCTTCTTCGTGAAGTGACGACGGCCAGTTTTTTTCCTGCGTTTTTCAGAATGTCCAATGTCTCGATGACGTGAGGGAATGGGCTGATGCTTTCCTCCATTATACTGAGCTGGTACTGAAGATAGTCATCGAGAATCTGATCGTGGTCAAGTTCTGAACCCAGATGGGTGATGAGCTGACTCTTCAGTGGCAGCCCGATCCCTTCGATGATAATCTTTTTGTCCATAGTCTTCCCTGCATATTTTTCCGCAACATATTGAAAACATGTACAGATAAGGTCCACTGTGTCAAAAAGGGTGCCATCGGCATCAAAAAGATAGCTGTCATACACTTTCATGGTAGGGTCTCCGGATGGTGAAAATTTAAGCTGTGAGCATACACCATTGGCTGTTGTCGGGCAAATGTCTTCTCTAAAGAGATAATATGCCCAGAGTGTTGCCCGTATGATTTTCTTGGGGAGTTGGCTCTTTACCGGACCGATCTTTTTCCACCTGTTTTACGGAAAAGGATGTAGGATGCAGAAAATTCCCGGGGCAGGTTAATAGAGCGAATCGGGCCTTATATAATCGAATTATTAGCACTTAAAGGACCGGTAAACAAATGGCCATCCCACAAGCGAAATATTCTGACGAAGAGTTAAACAATCTCTTCACCGAGGCATGTGATGCTCAGACCCAAGAGCGATTTGCTGATGCCATGGAAAAATACCTGCTGTTGCTTGAATTTTTTCCGGAAGCAGCCATGGTTCGTTATAATCTCGGCCTGATCTACTATAGTCTTGACAATTTCACCGCTGCCCTGGGCGAATTTTCTCTGGCCCTGGCACTGCGGCCTGAAGACAGTGATGCCCTCTTTAATCTGGCCCTCTGTCAAAAGAAAACCGGAGACAGTCTGACCGCAATAGCCACATATCGTCAGTTTCTGGAGGCTGAGCCGGATAATACCGACTGCTTGTACAATTTAGCCGGCTGTTATCGCGACATCTTTTCGGATAAACAGGCGATCTCCTGTTACCGGAGGGTGCTGACGCTTGATGCCGGGTACCGGTCGGCGCTCAAAAATCTGGCCTATCTCTATCATCGGTGTGGTGATACAGACCAGGCGGAAATCTGCTATCGACAGTTACTGGCTGTGCGACCGGAAGACGAATCTGCCGGTTATATGCTCGCATCTCTTCTCGGTACACCGATTGACCACGCTCCTGATGCCTATATTCGACATTTTTTCGATGCGTATGCTGAGGGTTTTGAGAAAAGCCTGATTGATGGATTGGGATACGACAATCCTCGACAGCTGTTAGCTCTTTATAAGAGTTGTGCTGACTTAAAAGGGGTGAAGAATATATTCGCCCATGGGCTTGATCTCGGGTGCGGGACAGGGCTCAGCGGTATTGCCTTCAAGGAATTGTTGACGGTTCTGGATGGGGTTGATCTCTCGGCGAATATGCTGTTGCAGGCATCAGATAAGGGTTGTTATGAAGATCTGTATCAGGACAGTCTTATCCATTATCTGCAGACAACCACAAAATCGTATGATTTTTTTCTCGCCACTGATGTGTTTATCTATGTCGGTGAGCTAGGCGATATTTTTACGGCCCTCCGCCACGTGGCCAGGCCAGGTGCGCTCTTTTGCTTTTCTACGGAAACGTTCGATTCGAAGGGGTATCAGCTCCAAAAGACCGGCAGATTTGCCTATTCCCGCGACTATATTCACAACACCGCGGAAGCTGCCGGTTGGCTGATACTGACAGAGAAAAAGACCAGGTTGCGGAAGGAGAGAGAGCGTTGGGTTGCAGGTGATCTGTGGATTCTTCAGGTGAAGGCTCAAGTATAAGAACAATTAAAGATCGTACATATCGAGACTGAACCCTCTTTCTTCTCCACCGAAAAATCCTTATGCTCCATGGGGAAGAGGAACCGTCATACTCAAATTAACAAATATCTGTCTTGTTGCAATGATTGTCAGCTTGACTTTAAGAGATGGGATACTATTTTTCCAGGAACCTGAAAGAAGAGTACAACCGAAAATAAAAAGGAGCCTTACAATGGACATCACCGAAAGAGTTTTAAAAATTATGCGTGACGAAGGACAGCCTCTTAATGCCGGGAAAATTACCGAAATCGGAGGACTGGATCGTAAAGAAGTCGACAAAGCAATGGCGAAATTAAAAAAAGAAGAAAAAATCGTCTCGCCTAAACGTTGCTATTGGGAACCAGCCTAAAGCAAAATTGACGCTGATGAAAATATGAATGGTGCGGTTCGCAGTCATTTAAAATACATGATTTATTAAGTGTATAGACTGTATTTACTTATTACAAAAATCTCTAAGGTATTAAAGATTGGTTAGTAGATTGATAAGTTCCACATCACTCAGGGGGCGTTGCAGCTTGAGTGCCTCGTCCCTTACCTTCTGGATTGCTGAATCGGTGAGTTCTTCGGTGAAAGTGCTGTTCAGCTGGCTCATACGATGAAGGATTGCCCGTCGTCCGCTTTTTGAACCAAAAAGAAGTTTGCGCTCAGCCCGGACCCTTTCCGGGCCGAACGGCTCATAGGTATGGGGTTTATTCTGCAGACCCTGCAGATGGAGCCCGGTTTCGCAGGTAAAGATATCGTCACCAATAATTGGCCGATTACCCGCAATGCTTTTTCCGGATATGTCTGCTACAAAATGCGCCAGCGGCTTGAGAAATTCGGGTTTTAACCAGCTCAATCCCTTCGCGAGACTGAGAAAACCGACAATCTCTTCGAGTCGGGCACAGCCGGTCCGTTCGCCCAAACCCAATATAACACCATCAACAAAAGAGGCACCGGCTTCCAGGGCAGCTATGGCGTTGGCTGTTGCCATGCCGAAATCGTTATGGGTATGGACAGCCAGCTGACAACTGGAAAGCGATCTTTTAACGGATGCGACAAGGTCTGCGAACCTGGAGGGTGAGGCTATGCCCACGGTATCGGCAATTCGAATTCTTGCGGCACCATGCTTTTCGGCAGTTCGTGCCATATCTATGAGAAATGTAGGATCGCTTCTCGTTGCATCCTCAAAACCGATGGACACCGGCAACCCTCTCTGTCTCGCAAAATCAATACTCGCCGCCATTATGTTTTTGGCCCAGGACCGGTCTTTGTGCAGTCTGTCCTGCAGATGAATATCAGAGACCGGGACGGAGAGTGCAAGAATATCAGGCTGGATCTGTGCTGCGTGGTCGATGTCTTCTTTTCTGCACCTGCTCCAGAGCGACAGTTGCAGCGTCGGATGGTTCATCCGGCAATAGTTGACGAGCGGACCTGTGCATGAATGGAGTTTCGATGATATTCCGAGTTCAGCCTCAGTTACGCCGACATCCACCAGACCGTCAAGAATACGTTTTTTCTCGGTCAGGGTGAAGAGGAGTCCGGGGGTCTGTTCACCTTCCCGGAGGGTTGTGTCAATTATATTGTAATCTTTGCTCATTTGCATTCCTCACTGTGTCAATGATGATTGCAAAAAAGATGCCGCGGAGAGTGATGTTTCTTGAAAATAAGCAATCCTGGGGGGTGAACAGCCGGAAGCTGCACCTGGAGTTACCAAAAAAGATATGAGGGGCAAGACAAAAATGTAGTATTCAGACCATTCGGTAGATCGATTTGTCTTTGGGATGGGCTTCCGGCTTGTAATCCCGGGTATCTAATCAATAGGAAATCAGTTTCGGTTCCCGCCAGTCTGCGGTACACCCAATTTCTTCAAGAAGCTCTATCGCTTTTTCTATATTCCCCCCAACACTGCTCAAACCATGTGAATCGTCTCCGGGAACAACGGATATTCCCAAGTCCACCGCCATTTCCAGAATGACCCGGGAAATGTATGGTTCATCGGCTCCTTTCTGCAGGGAACGCAGGTTAAAATCCATAATCAGGTCGAGCTCTTTGATAAGAGCCAGGTTTCTTTGTATCCGAGTCATGACCTCCGGATGCAGAAGCCTTTTCCTGTACTCCTCGTCGTACAGACGGATGAGGTCGAAGTGGCCGACAACGGCAGGTTGGAGGCGCCTGATCATGTCGTACTGAATGTCAAAGTATCTGCAATAAAGCTCGTCTTTGCCCCCTACCTCATCAACTGTTTTATCGTATTGCTCCCTTGAGTAATCAAAGCCC
The DNA here is from genome assembly GCA_049645925.1 of Desulforhopalus sp. Classification (GTDB taxonomy): domain Bacteria; phylum Desulfobacterota; class Desulfobulbia; order Desulfobulbales; family Desulfocapsaceae; genus Desulforhopalus_A. The sequence continues at coordinate 169,592 of JBARUU010000068.1, read as the reverse complement.
ATGTCACCCACGAAGTGTACCGAACCAACAATATAATCAGGCTGAAATGTGTTGATTAAAAAAGGAATGAACTCCTCATATCCGCTGTAGGTTTCTGTCTCCATTGCCGCAAAAATCTTGATTTCCGGACTGTATTTTTTCTGGAGTCTCCGACATTCCTGCATATACGCGGCGAAACGATCGAGAAGAAATTCCGGGGTCAGGCCGGCGGCTTTTTGATCAGGATAGAGCAACTCATCGCTGATGGCGGGCGAATGTTCCGTTATCCCGACCCATTGGAAATGTTTGGCAATGTAGGACTGGATAATCTCTTCCAGCGAATCGGTTGCATGGAGGCAAAATTGCCCGCTATGTCCACCATGAACAGATACAAATGATTTCTTCTTCATTGAAAATCGGATGATTGAGGGTTAATGCAGGGATTTTCCGGTACTGGACATGGCAAGATTGGCATCACGAACACCTCTCAGTGCAGTGAGCTGGTCTGCCAGTTCCTGGACTTCTTTTGCCTTTCCTTTCACTACAATGACTTCAAGACAGTTGTCATGGTCCATATGGACGTGGGTGGTCGAGACGATATGGTGATGGTAATCATGCTGTACGAGGGTAACCTTCTCCTGCAGTTTGTGCTGGTGATGATCATAGACGAGACTGATGACGCCCATGACCTGTTTATCTGATTGCCATTCTTCTTTGATAAAAGCCTTTCGAATCAAGTCCCGGATTGCTTCAGATCGATTGCTGTAACTACGGGTTTTTATATGTTCGTCGAATATGTTCAGCAGTTTTTCCTCAAGTGATATGGAAAATCTTTTCAACATGCAGTTCCCCTCCCTTGGTGGTTACGTATATTCCGTGTAACAGTATATAGGCTCGCTACTGTATCCGCAAGTGCAATGAAACCAGCAGTTGTCATCCCACACAGTACCTTTGTCCTCACCCGGGAAGATGTGTTCAACTGACTTCGTCGCTCCCCTTCAACCGGAAAAAACAGTAAGCAATTGTCAGTGCAAGGCAGATGATGGTGTACCATGGAAACCAGCCGATAGCTGCATTGAAGGCGAGATCTTCTATCGCGGTTTGCGACCAGTCTGGATGGTCTGCTCTCACCGTATCCCGCTGATAGGTGATCAGCAGGGCAAAGAAAAAACCGATCAGTCCATAAGCGAGGTTGAATGCCAGTCCTTTAAAGCTGAGCACCGTTGCCCGTTGGTGAGATGCGGTGATGCGATTGAGATAGTGGCTGGTGAAAAATGAGACAAACATCATGGCAATAAAGATGAGGGCCATGGGCAGCAGTCCCCAATAGGGGACAAAACCGGTAAGACCAAAAAGCCCAAGGAGGCTGATGCCGGATACCCAGCACATATTGATTGCCGGTGAATTCTTCTCCGCCATATATTCTGCTATTTTAGGAGTAAGCAGGCCAAGCAGGGCAATGGCTGAACCGATAATCCCGAAACTTGCTTCAGGCAGAAGTATCAGTCGGAAGTATTGGCTGGTCATGGTGACGATCATTCTCAGGATATGGTCATAGCACATACCAAATAAAATAATCGTCAATGCAAAAGGGGTCCTGGCAATCCACAATCCTGCGCCCCAGGTCATTTTAAGAGCGGCAATGATTTTGAAACCGTTATCACGCTTATCCTCATTTTTTTTCTCCTCCATGCTGATTGCGGTGATTGTGGCGAAAACAGCGAGGGCGAGGGTCAGATAGAGCGGAAACCGCATGGTGATTTGTTGGTGGACTGTCTGGGAACTGCCAACCCACGCAAGTAGTCGGTTTATCAGGCTGGGATCATAAATCAGTGCCCCTATTGTCATGGTGACGATGGACGCAATAGATTGCAGTCGCATCTGCAGACTCAGTACTTTCGGCCAGTCATCTTCGTTACCTTCGGCCACCAGTGCGTCATAGGCAATAGCTTCGTCAGCCCCGCTGGCCATTGCCTCGGCAAGTCCGCTGAGGATGCGATTCATTAGAAATACCCAGAAGATAAGGGTTCCGTTTCCCAAGGGCACAAAGGCCAGAAGACACATCTCCGCCATCATGAGCAGTGATGTTGTGACAATCAGGTATTTTCTCCCCAAAATGTCCGCCAGGGCACCGGAAGGAACTTCAGCGCAGACAATTGTGATTGCCCAAACGGTATTAAGGAGGGCGAACTGCTCGATGGTGAGGCCGTAATCGAGAAAGAGAATGGTGAAGACCGGGTAGTAAAATCGGGCATTGAAGAAAACGCGAAAGGCGATGAAAAGCCTGATGTTTCGGATTGAAAAGGGTGAAGACGCAGAAGCCATTCTATTTCCTTGAGGTGTGTGTTGGGAAGAAACCGGTCAGCATACTATATTAACTCATCACAATCCTGTGTCATTTGTTGCATGACATGACACTAGGGAACAAATCTGTGGCTGGGCAGCACGTTTTGATCGGAACGGGCCAGGCGTCTTTCTATTCTCCTCACCGCGAGAGAAAGGATCAGGCAGAGAGCAAGGTACATCAGTGAGATGGTCAGCCAGACCTCAATGGTCGCCTGGGTCGATGCCATAACCTGCAATCCCTGGAAGGTCAGTTCCTGAATGGAAATAATGGAGACAATGGACGACCATTTGATGGTGTTGATGAATTCGTTTGCCAGCGGCGGCAGCATGATTCGAAAGGCCTGGGGAAGGACGACAAGCCGCATCATTTTCCATCTGGTCAGGCCCAGGGCCTTGCCTGCTTCCCACTGTCCGGTATCGATTGCCTGGATGCCGGCGCGAACAATTTCAGCAATATAAGCACCCTGAAACAGGCCCAGAGTCAAAACTCCTGAAAGAAAGGGGGTTATAAGTCCCGGCTCAGCTAACAGGAATGTTAAGACCGCCTGTATCCGATCAGGGCTGGTCCGAAAAAGATTTTCAATCGCCAGGAAGGTAAGCAACTGATCGCTGACAAAGTAGTAAAAGATGAAAACAAGCACCAGTGGGGGAGTGTTGCGAATCGATTCAATATATGTCCGACCGATTAATCGGAAAAAAAGCCGTGGTGACACGCGCATCACACCAATCGTAAAACCAACCAGCACGGCAACGAGGGTTGCCCAGATACTTATCTTGACGGTGGTGAGAAATCCTTCCAGGAGAATGTTTGCGGTCCAGCGTTGCTGGTCGGCGTCAAAGCGAAAGAGATAGGTTGGGATTATCGTCCAGTTCCATTTGTAATTGAGCAGGAAGAAGAGTCGATACCATATGTAGGCGAAGAAACCGACAATGGCGACGAGAATGACTATGTCGAGTATGGTAACTGTTGATTTCTTCGGTTGCATGGAAAATCGACTTGACGTTTTGCGAGTCCATCAGTGTTGACAGCTGCAGACACCTTTCAAGGGGGTATGGTTACCTTTAGACAGGATGTTCTCTCCCCCAAAAAGAGACAAGCACCCTTCTGAACAGGGCATAGGCCCTGGCATTGAAACAAGCTGTAAGGTACTAAGATTAGGGGCACAGGTTACTGCCCCACCTCAATGGCGTTGCCGCTCTCTGCTGTCTATTCGATCTGATTACTCCAGTCTTTGGAGCCGAACCAGTAATTGTGGCGTTCTTCCAGCCAGCCTTCGAGGGTGGCAAGGGTAATCCAGCTGTTGAAGAAAGCCAGGGCATCGGGATCACCTTTTCTCATGGCGAAGCCGATTGGTTCTTTGGTAAAAGTTCCTTGGACCGGGAGAAAAAGGGTCTCGCTGTAATCGACTGCCTCGTAAGCCGGGCGGGGAGCATTGCCGACAACCGCATGAACATTGCCGTTGCGCAGCTCCTGGTAGGCTTGGGGCTCGGTGTCAAACATACGGAGCTTTGCGTTCGGCAGGAATTTTTTCGCAGCGGCAGCGGCGGTTGTGCCGAGTTTTACTGCAATCTGCACCTCCGGCTTATTGAAGTCTTCAAGGGAGGCAAAACCGGCGGCAACTTTTTTATGGGCGACAATGCTCATTCCTGAATAATCATAGGGCTGGGAAAAATTGACCTGCAGTGCGCGTTGGGGAGTGATGCCCATCCCGCCGATGATAACATCAAATTTGCCGGTCAGAAGAGCTGGAATAATTCCGGACCAGGCGGTGGGGAGAAATTCAACTTTCACTCCCATATCTTTAGCCAGGCGGGTGGCAACATCAATTTCAAAACCGATAAGCTTGCCGTTTTTATCCTTCATCGCCCAGGGCTGAAAAATGTCCATGCCGACTTTCAGCACCCCTCTTTTTTTTATCGTCTCTATAGTGCTGGCAGCGGTAATGTCCTGTTGGATGGTTGCACCGTAGCTGAAGCTGCTCATGCATAACAACAAAATAGTGAGGGTGATTAGATGCAAGAATGAACTCTTCTTTCTCATACTGATCTCCTTGTGTTGATTTGAATTGAAAAGGCAATACAACATACATGTCATGGTAAACTAAGACGTTTTTCCATTATGCCAACAATCAGCGATAAAAATAATGTAATTGAAAGGTACATCGCTGCCACCGTAAACCAGATTTCGAAGGTCAGGTACGACTCGGCGATAAGGGCCTGTCCCTGCATGGTCAGGTCATAAATGGCGATGGTGCTGACCAGCGCCGAATCCTTCACCAGGGAGATGGCCTGACTTGTAAGTGGTGGCAGCACTGTCCGAATGGCCTGGGGAATAATTATGTGTCGATAGGTGGCAAAAGTTGTGAGCCCCAGGCTTTCGGCTGCCTCAATCTGCCCCTTTGCAACCGACAGGATACCTGATCGGAAAATTTCCGAGGCATAGGCGCCTTCGAATAGACTGAGAGCGAGGATCGCTGCCACCATTCGCTCAAGCCCCAGCATAGGGCCAAGCACAAAATAGATAAAAAAAATCTGGATAAGAAGCGGGGTGTTTCTGCTGATTTCAAGATAAATGACAGCCAGGCCCCGCGCGACAAAGGAGTTGGAGAGACGAAAGAGAGCAGTCACCAGGCCGATGATAAAGGCAAAAATCAGGCTTATAAAAGAGATCTGCAGGGTAATTGTAAGCCCCTCAAGTAAGGGGCCGGCGATGATTCCCGACTCGGTCGATGAAAACAGGTAGCGGGGGATTCGATACCATTGCCAGTTATAGCCGATACTTTCCGCACTCTGCACTGCGAGCCAGCCAAGGACGGCAAGGAGCAGAATAAATTGAGAAATATCGAAGAGGGGACTACGGAAAACCGTCCGTAGCATACCTCCACCTTTATCGAGTGGATATATTTTTACCATTTTTTTAGTTGGGGGTGTCCAAACCCTCTCAGGCAAGGAGCACCGTTACGGAATACTCCTGCGGGTCAGTTGTTCTCTGGCCATTTCCGATATGGTCCTGAAATCAATTTTACCGCTGCCCATTTTTGGCAGCGATTCCCAGACAAGAAAAATTTTGGGAAGAGCAATTGCGGGAAGTTGTTTTCCCATCTGTTTGAGAATGGTTTTCTCATCTAAGGGAGTAGTCACCACTGCCACGATTCGCGCCCCTTTTATTGCATCGGGGATCTCGACGACACAGCAGTGGCTGTCTTCCGGCAGGAACTTCTCGAGCACATCCTCGATCTTCACTAAAGAAACCATCTCGCCGCCGATTTTGACAAACCTCTTTAGTCGGCCTACATGCCAGAGATAACCATCTTCATCTAGATTTCCCATATCACCGGTGTCGTACCAGCCGCGGCGAATATGCAGGGAGGTCTGTTCAAAATCATTGAAATAGCCCTTCATGACAGAATCGCCCTTTACCAGGATACGACCATCCTCACCGAGTGCGCATTCTTCTCCGGTTTCGTAATTTTCGATCCGTACCTCCACCCCGGGAATCGGTTTGCCGACACTTCCCGGTCTGTTCGAATCTATGGTATTGGTAGAAATGACAGGTGAACACTCTGTCGCACCATAGCCTTCCAATACGGTAATGTTATGTTTCTTTTTAAACCCTTCCCGCAGTGCATCCGGGCACTTGTCGGCACCTGTCAGGGCGATGCGGAGGGTATCGAAATCGCCTTTTTCTGATTTTCGCAGGTATCCCCAAAAAAACGATGGCGTGCCAACCAGGCATGTCGCTTTGTGGTCTCTGGCGATGGTGCACACTTTTTTGAAATCCAGAGGATTGGCGTATGTCAGGATAGTCATACCGTGCGATAAAGGAACCCAGAGATCTACCGTCAGCCCAAAGACATGAAAGAAGGGCAGGGTGCTGAGGAACACATCGTCGTTTTCAAAATTGAAAATGGGTGACACCGAACGCACGTTTGCGAGGATATTCTTATGGGTCAGCTGCACTGCCTTGGGGTCTTTTTCACTGCCACTGGTGAACAGGATAACCGCCGTATCATCTTCATGGCCACGGTGAACGAGTTTTTTAATCAATGATGCGGGAAGTGCTGCGGTGAGTGCCGCTCTAATTTTCAGGCTGGTGGTGATGGAAGCCATGATATCTTCGATATACATCATCCCGTCTACATGGGGGCATTCTATTTTTTCCAGCAGCGCTTTGGAGGTAATGATCGTTTTGAAATCACATCTGCGCTGGGCGTATCTGGCATTTGCTTCAGCTCCGGTGGAATAATTAATCATCACCGGGGTATGACCACTCATCAGGATAGCAATTTTGGTGAGAATGCAGCCGGCTGAAGTCGGTATCATGATACCGACGAATCCATTGTCGAGTTTACGAAAAAATCGGGAGAGAATCAGGCAGGCTATGAGAGATCTGGAGTAGGTGAGTTCTCTATTGGTACTGAAGTCATGGATTGCCAGCTTTTTTCCAAATCGTTTGGCAATATCAATAAACTGATGATGAAGCAGCACAGGCACCTCCTGAAAGAAAAAATGTTGTCATTTTATGCCCGTTGTCCTTGGAGAAGCCGCTGGGCGAAAAAGAAAAATCGCAACAGCTTCAACTACCATTTTTTCTAGGCCTTTGCAACTTAGGCTCGGATTTCTCATGAGCATGTTGTCGAAATCGGCTAGTCACATAGAATTGCAAAGCCTTACAGCTTGTTACTCTTGAAATATATTTCGACAAAATGCTCACCAAAGGTCAGTCCATGCAGTGCCATCTTCTACAGTATTTTGCCAGTAAACATAGCCAACTATGGTTCACCAGCAAAAACTTTGAAGCTGACACTGCCCGAACTGATGAGAAATTCGAGCTAATGATCAGCTCATCCTCGGCCCAGGTACAGCTCAGTTTTTTAGGTCGAGTTCGGCAATGTCGGTTATTGATGTGGGGATTTCTTTTTTGACCTGAACTCCCATATCTTTCAATTGTTCTGCCTGGGCAACCAGATTGCCCCGGCCCCGGGTCAGCTTCTGCATCGCCCCGTCATAGGTGCTGTGGCAGGTGGCCAGCTGTTTGCCGATTTTCTCCATTTCCTCGACAAAGCCCCGGAATTTGTCATACATGATGCCTGCCCGTCTGGCGATCTCAAGTGAATTTTTACTCTGATGCTCAAATTGCCAGATGTTTTCAATCGTGCGAAGAGTTGCCAGCAGGGTTGTGGGAGTAACAATAATAATATTTTTGGTGAGCGCCTCACTAAAAACGGTGTCATCCTGCTCGAAGGCAGTGGAGAAGGCGGCTTCTATCGGCATGAACATCAGGACGAAATCGAGGGAGTGTATTCCGGAAAGTTCAGGATAATTTTTCTTGCTCAGAATATTGATATGGTCCCGAATGGCTCTGATCAGGCCTGAAAGATGAAAAGTGCGTTGGCTTTCGGTCTCGCTGTTGACGTATTTCTCCCAACTGACCAGTGATACCTTGGAGTCAATGATGATATCTTTTCCTTCCGGCAGATGAATCAGCACATCCGGTTTCAATAACCTGTTATCATGATCCCTAAAACCACTCTGGGTCTCATACTCAATCCCGCGCCTCAACCCCGAGCGCTCAAGAACTCTCTCCAGGACAAGCTCCCCCCAGTTCCCCTGGGTTTTTGTGTCGCTTTTAAGTGCCTTGGTCAGGTTAACGGCCTCCTGATTGACCTTTTGGTTCAGGTCACGCAGTTGGATAATCTCACTTTTAAGCGATATCCGCTCGCGACTGTCATGCCGGTAAATCTCGTTTATTTCCTGCTTGAACGCATTCAGCTGATTATTGAACGGTGTCAGGATCCCTTCCAGTTTGTCCCGGTTGAGCTCGCTGAACCGGGCACTTTTCTCATCAAAGATCTGCTGGGCCAGGCTGGCGAACTGCAATCTCAGTTCTTCCCTGGCATCTTCCAGCAGCTGAAGTTTCTCAGCTGCGTGTTTTCGTTCATTGTCCAGAAGAGTGACTAGCCGGGCCTCCCGTATGGCCTGGCTATTGCTGTGAGCCAAGGCGTCTGCGGCCTGTATTTCCGATGCCTCAAGTTTTTTTACTGTCTCTAGCTGTTGCTTTTTTAAACCGGCAATCGTGAAAAGGAACACAACGCAGGTGAAAATGGACAGTGCGGTGGTGATAGAGAGCAGCAAAACCAGGAGCGCCAGTGAGAAGGTCTCTGGCAAGATACCCTGTAGAAAAGTGACGTAGGCCCCGGTGAATTCATTCATGCTTGTGTCGTTTCTTATATAAAATAATTTTGCTGCAGCTGGATATCTGTATCAGCCAAGGGCAACGTCAAGAGTCATCATGAGCGCAAAGCCCAGCATAACGCCTATGGTCGGGACGTCGGAATGTCTTTCTGCTTTTGATTCGGGAATCAGTTCCTCTGCAACAACATAGATCATTGCCCCGGCTGCAAAGGAAAGGGCGTAGGGCAGGATCGGCTGCATGGTGATCACGGCGGCCGCACCTATAACACCGGCAATAGGTTCAACTATTCCCGAGGCCTGACCATACAGAAAACTCTTAGTGCGAGACATGCCCTCTCTGCGCAAGGGGACGGAAACAGCAGCACCTTCCGGGAAATTCTGGATCCCGATTCCAATAGCAAGGGCAATGGCCGCACCGAGTGAAGCGGCAGGATGTCCTGCAGCTGCAGCACCAAAAGCCACACCGACCGCAAGTCCTTCCGGAATATTGTGCAGGGTTATAGCCAGGACCAGAAGGACAGAGCGTCGCCAGCTGGTTTTAATCCCTTCCGCGTCTTTTGGAGGAAATCCCGGATGAAGGTGAGGAAGAATCTTATCCGCGCACCAGAGGAATATTCCGCCACTCAAAAAACCAATAAGGGGTGGCAGCCAGGCAATCCCCCCACGACTTTCAACCATGTCAATCGCCGGTGCCAGCAGGGACCAGAAGCTTGCCGCAATCATGACGCCGGCCGCACAGCCAAGCATGGCGTCCATTACCTTCCGCTCGATTTTTTTGAAGAAGAACACCAGCCCTGCTCCCAGGGCGGTCACAAACCAGGTAAAACAAGTGCCAATCAGGGCCTGTGTAACAGGTGAAAACTCAAGAAACCACTGTTCCATAGTCTCTCCTTTTTATTGATGACCACAAATACACCGAAAACTGAAACTGACCTGGATTTCTCGCAGACACCGCAACCTCGACTGGCTTCTGGTGAAGATCGTGTCGATTTCAAGTGTGTGGAAAATTCTTCCAGAAAGGTTGGCAGTCGGTTGATGTATGGGAGTCGACGCAATGTTCATGAGAAATTCCGGCTAAATAGGCCAGGGTTTGTCCTTGCCGCCAAGGATGTGCAGATGAATGTGGAAAACCACCTGCCCGGCTTTTTCACCATTGTTGAAGATTACCCTGAACGCATCGCCTGTACCGTTTTCTGCAGCAAGCTGGGCCCCGACACGAATGAGCTTTCCGATGAGCGTATCGTCGGCTTCGGTCACATCAACAGGGCCGGCGATGTGCTTTTTGGGAATGACCAGAAAGTGAACGGGGGCCTGGGGAGCAATATCCCAGAATGCCAGGACGTCATCATCTTCATAGAGTTTTTTCGCCGGGATCTCACCTTCAACAATCTTGCAAAAGATACAGTCGTTCATAGCTGCTTCTCCTTTTTGGGTATCACCATGTTAAAAACGGGGACCACAACTGCATGTGTTTGTGTTCATTTCAACAATGTATACAACAGCGGAAGGTTTTCGTAAATGGATGGTAACCTGGCTCCTGATCATTTTCGACTGGGAATACAAAGAAAACCGCAAAACAGTGGGAAAACAAAATACTGTTTTGCGGCGGGGGAGACCTAAATAACGAAGTTGGTACAGGTCGACTTTTTCAATCTGTACGGTTAAGGGGTATAGGCAAAGATCAGTTGATCGCTCTCTGCGTCAATGAAAGCTTCGCCACCTTTTGCCAGCTTGCCAAAAAGGATTTCCTCAGTCAGGGTGTTTCCTATCTCCTTCATAATCAGACGCCTGAGTGGTCTGGCTCCGTAGTCGGGATCGTATCCCTTCTTGGCCAGATATTTTCGGGCCTGATCACTGAGCTTGACACTGACTCGTTTTTCAGCGAGTTGCCCTTCCAGTTCCTTAATCAATTTATCAACAACACGCTCAGTAGCATCCTGATCAAGGGCGCTGAAAGAAACGATGGCGTCAAGCCTGTTGCGGAACTCGGGGGCAAAGAGTTTGTTGACTGCTGTCTGGTCCTTGCCCTTGTTGCTTGTGACAAAACCAATGCTTCTGCTTGCTAATTCTCTCGCGCCGGCGTTGGTGGTCATGATGATTATAACATTACGAAAATCAGCCTTCCTGCCAGAATTGTCGGTAAGCGTCGAGTGATCCATCACCTGCAGGAGGATGGAGAAAATGTCGGGATGCGCTTTCTCAATTTCATCAAGGAGCAACACCGAATAAGGATGCTTTCGAATCGCTTCGGTGAGCAAACCACCCTGGTCAAATCCGACATATCCCGGAGGTGAACCAATCAGTCTGGCAACAGCATGTTTCTCCATGTATTCACTCATATCAAAACGCTCGAAATGCACAGTAAGGGTTGCTGCGAGTTGTCTGGCCACCTCGGTTTTCCCGACCCCGGTTGGGCCGGCGAAGATAAAGCTGCCGGTGGGAGAATCAGGGTTGCCGAGTCCGGCCCTGGAGCGTTTGACTGCAGTTGTCACTGCCTCGATGGCCTCATCCTGGCCAAACACCACTTTTTTGAGATTTGTTGCCAGTTCTTTCAGGTCATGAATCTCAGAGTTTGTACTGCTCTTAGCCGGAATTCGTGCTATTCTGGAGACCACTTTTTCAATATCAGTGATTTTAACCATGGTCCCCTGTCTGCCTTCAAGCCGAAAATACGAGCCGACCTCGTCCATGACATCGATGGCCTTGTCCGGCAGAAAACGCTCGTTAATATAACGGTCGGAGAGTTCGGCCATGGCTTTCAGGGAGTTCTGGGAATACCGAACATCGTGGTGCTCCTCGTATTTGTCTTTTAAACCTTTCAGGATGAGGTGGGTGTCCTCTACCGATGGTTCCTCGATATCAATTTTCTGGAAGCGGCGTGACAACGCCCGATCCTTTTCTATCTGGTTCTTATACTCTTCATAGGTGGTGGAACCGATGCATCGTAAGACGCCTGCCTGCAGGGCAGGTTTAAGCAGGTTCGAGGCATCCATGGAGCCACCGCTGGTAGCACCGGCACCGACGATGGTGTGCATTTCGTCGATGAAAAGGATGGCATTTTCTTTTTGCTCTATGGCAGATACCACACTTTTCAGCCTCTTCTCAAAATCGCCCCGGTATTTGGTGCCGGCAACCAAGGTTCCCATGTCAAGAAGATGGATTTCGACATCCCGCAACAAATCGGGAACTTGTGCCTTTTCCCCTTTTTCTCTAGCCAGCTTGTCATCATGGATGCGCAAGGCCAGTCCTTCGGCCATTGCAGTTTTACCCACACCGGGTTCCCCGACAAGGAGAGGATTGTTTTTTTTACGTCGACACAGCACCTGCATGATCCGGCTGAGCTCTTCATTTCGACCAATAAGTGGATCGAGCTTGCCATCAGCTGCATATTCCGCCAGGTTGACGGTGAATTCCTCCAGTGCTTTGGCATCCTTTGTTCCCTTCTGGGGCGTTGGGTTTTCCAAAGGGGTGCTGAAAGGTTCTTTCTGTAACCCATCAGCAGGGAGCTCGTGGGAGATGAAGTTTACAACCGCCATTTTACCTATGCCGATTGAGGTGAGGAAGTAGACAGCGTGGGATTCTTCTTCTGCAAGGATGGAAACCAGAACATCACCACTGTCAACCTGTTGCTTGCCACAACTCTGAACATGGGCTACAGCCCTTTGAAGCACTCTGTTGAAGGCAATGGTTTGGGATGGCTCTCCAGGGCTGGTGTCGGAGAATTTTGGAATTTCCCTGATAAAAAAGTTCTCCAGTCGCTCCTTCAGCACCTGGGTTGAACCACCACATTCATTGATGATATAACTGGTGAGCTCGTCATGCAAAAGACCATAAAGCATGTGTTCAACGGTGACATACTCATGATTATGGTTTTTTGCTTCTCTAATGGCCAAAATCAGCGCTTTTTCCAGTGTTTTACTCAGCATAATTCACGCATATAGTTGGGTGAAAAAGATTTTCTCACCTATTCGTTCCTTAGAAATTCTTTTTAATATCTTTTATAAAGAATTTCCTGAGGGTACATATAAAAGGATGTACTATGCACCCCTCAAAGGGGCTTTGAACAACATCCTGACCAACTTTCCGACTACCGGGGCTAGACGGTTTCCATGGAGCACCGTAGAGGAAACTCGTTTTTTTTCGCCAGCTGATGAACAACCGAGATTTTAGTTTCGCAGATTTCCCGGGTATATACTCCAGCGATTCCAACCCCCTCGTTATGGACATTAAGCATTATTTTTGTTGCGTCATGGGGAGACTTGTGAAAAACGGTCTCAAGTATGGCAATGACAAATTCCATGGAGGTATAATCATCATTGTGCAGCAGTACCTTGTAGAGCCGCGGTTCTTTCGTTTCTGTAATATTTTCTGTTATTACAGACCCTTCTCTGCCAGTGTTGTTTTCTGCCATGTTCCACTAAAATATACAAAAATGAGTGATGATAAGAAACCCCGACCATCCGAGGTTATATTTTTCAATCCTAACTACTTTTACTGATAAAACTATTGATGAGATTGAATTGTGACGAAAATAACATTATTGACCGAACACAAACTAACATAATACCAAACTGTCCATTTTCAATGGATCACACGGCCTCTTTTCAGGAATATTTTGGTGGCCCTTGCAGCATTGAAAGAAAGAGTTCTTCAAGGACCAGCTGCGGCGGCAGTGGTGAACCTTTCATGCGAAATTCCGCTTCCAGCAACATGGTCATCCATCGTTTCAAACCCGGACAGGAATAGTCTGACGCCTTGGTGAAGCTCATGAAAAGGGCATATGGGTGGCCTTGCAGCAGCTCGCTCCACTCCCCCAGCGCCTTGAGATCAGGCAGGTAACGGCTTTGAAATTCCTTTGCGTTCATTCCATGCCGCCAGGCAGGTGTGGGCCGCATCTGCAGCGAGCGATAGATGAGTTGTTTCTTGAGAAAATTTCGCATGGTGGCAAGGATCGCCAACCCGTGAAACCCCTGTTCCAGCAGTCGCGAGAGGATACTGAGAGTTCTGCCGACCTGTCTCTTGCTAAAAGCATCGGTCAGTTCATACAGTGCGTCCTCCCTGTTTCGTGCGACCATATTTTCAAGGTCTTCGCAGCAAATCACCGCTCGGTCACCAACAAAATGTGCCAGCTTTTCTGTCTCGGTTACAACAGCGACAGGATGAAATCCGACGCGTTCGAAGAATATTTCCACTGCCCGCGGATCTATTTTCTTGCCAAACTCATCAAGCGTCTTCTGCATCATCTCAAGGAGAACCGACTTTTGTTCATTTTGAGCAGCGGCGTTTGCCCCCGAAGCGACTGAGCAGTCGACAACGATTCCCTTTTTCTTCATATACGTGAACAGTCGTTGGCGTTTGTCCACCGTTTCGGCAGTTAAAAGAAGAATGTTTCCACCGGGAAGTCCTTTATCAAAAGCTTCGATATAACGGTCGGCAATGTTGACTTTGTTAACCGAAGCGATGTCCCGGGACTCAATCAGTAAAGTGTCGGCCCAGGCAAGGCTTTCTCCCGGTTTGTCGAAGCCAAATATCTTTTTCCATTCCTGCTGAGTGATTTCGGAGAGTGGGTTGGGGCCGTCGATACGCAGATCGACAGCCTGGGCCATGGCCTGAAGATGGCGTGTGGCTGGGCCGGGACGACTGGCCTGGAAAGCCTGAACGGCCTTGGTCCATATTTCCGAAACGACTGTTTTACTGTGAAAAATTCTGCTATTCGAAACCCGGTAGAGCTGTCGGCCAGGAAGCAGACTGAAACTCATCAGTCGGGCAAGCGTCTGGTTCGGGTCTTCTGTGTCTCCGTCAATGGCATGCACGGCACCGGCTGTTTGTGCAAGCAGCTTTTTCTGGATGAGATCCGCTGTTTGTTTGCAGAGAAACCGCTCACCAAAGAAAAGGAAAACCTGAGAGCTGAGAAAAGAAGATCCTTCTTTGAGTTTTGACAGGAGTTCCGGTCGTTTAATCTGGGTCATGCTTGTGCGTCCTGTGGTGCTATAGCTTATTTTCTTGTAGAAATGTAATAGTTCATCAGGAACCATCAGCACGCGATCAGATACGCCTCAAATAGGCTTACTATACCTCGTCGACCGGCCTGTGTACATCTGCATCCCCGATAAGTTATCACAACATCCGGCTTGGCCCGACTGTTTATTGGTTCCGGTGAACGGTTGCGGAGAAAATATTTTTTTCAGCCGGGTTACATATAGAGTAGTTGTTTTCCCTTGGATTTCCAAGTTTTCAATTGTAAAACAGACCGGAGATTCTAGTGTGAACATGAGATTTGAGGGAAAATGGGAGAAAAACGTGAAATTTCCAAAGAGAAACGATCCCTGCTGGTGCAACAGCGGGGTGAAATATAAAAAATGTCATCTGCGTTCCGATGAGCTTGGTGAAACCGCTCCTCCCGGTATGGATAAAAAAGAGGTGAGAAGGCCGACTGTTTTGCCCGGTGAGGTAAGTCCCTCCAACTCTATACCAGATGATATCAGCCTGCCGGAATACGCAGTAACCGGTGCCCCGACGACATCCAGACTCTCCTGTAAAAAAATAACCAACGACCAGATCGAACGGATGCGAAAGGCAGGCAAAGTAGCCCGCACTGTGCTGGATTCGGTACTTGCCGGAGTACGGCCTGGAATTACTACCGATGAACTGGATCGGATCGCCCACCGCCGGACAATCGAACTCGGTGCATACCCAAGTCCGCTGAATTATATGGGCTTTCCAAAATCGATCTGCACTTCAGTCAATGAGGTTGTGGTGCATGGCATTCCGGACAGCAGGAAGCTGGTAGAGGGGGATATCATCAACTGCGATGTGACGGTCTATGCTCACGGCATGCACGGTGACTGTTCTGAAACCGTTTTTGTCGGGAATGTCGATGCAGAATCCAGAAGGCTGGTAGAAGTGACCTGGGAGTGTCTGGTGAAGGCAATAGATGTGGTGGGACCCGGCCAGCATCTTAAAGCTGTTGGTCAGATTATTGAAAACTATGCCAGGCAAAAGGGCTACAGTGTCGTTCGTGAGTTCACCGGCCATGGAATAGGTGAATCATTCCATATGGCCCCCTATGTCGCTCATTTTTACGAACCAAACAATTCAGAGATCCTGGAAGAGGGTATGACCTTTACCATCGAGCCTATGATCAATGCCGGATGCGCGGAATGTGTCATATGGCCGGATAAGTGGACGGCAGTCACCGCTGACCTGATGAGGAGTGCCCAGTTTGAGCATACCCTTCTGATTACAGCGGGTGGCGTTGAAATTCTCACCGGCAGCCGGGAGCCCTGGTTTATGCGAGAAGGAATTCACAGGCGCTAGAAGGGAGACGACGTTTACACCAGGCCATTTTGTATTGACTGATTCAATGAAATTAATTATCATTTTCATGTCAGAAAAACATAAGAATAAATTAAATGGAGGCACAGATGGCTGATCCCAAAGACATGTATCAATGCCAGGTGAGCAATTGCGGGTATACCTATGACCCTGATGAAGGAAACAGCAAAACCAATATTCCAGCCGGAACTGCTTTTAAGGATATTCCGGATGATTGGCAATGTCCATTTTGCGGTTCTTCAAAAAAGACATTCAGGCCCCTGGCCGGACCAGGATCTGTAGTCGAGGAAGGTATTTAAACCTTATCCGTATCCATAGTCCCGATTGATTATCTCGAATGTATTCCCTTGAAAAGCCAGGCGCCGGGCAGGCGTCTGGCTTTTTTACTCTCTTGCCCTCACCTGCTTATCTTCTTTTTTATATCAACTATGGGTGTTTCATCAAGAATATCTAAACCTGACACCTCCAGTCGGTTTCCGTCGATCGATAGGACCTTCAATTCTGAAATCGCTATGGGGTTCGGCCGCACGGGACTGCGGGTGGCAAAGACACCACGAAGCCCCCTTGATCTGTCTCCGCGCGGATATACTTTCAGTGTGTCGCGGGTGGATTGATGAAGCCAGAAAAGTACAACGATGGTCTGGCCGGCGACAATACCATCAAGACCTTCCTGGTATTCCGGGTAGATCTCCAGAATGCCGACTCGTTCCGATTCGTCGAAATTTTTAGGAGCGTCCTCACGGCTGGTTATATCGCCATGGAGCACACCGATAATTTTCAATCCAGGCTCTTTCATCTTATTTTTTCCTGTAGATAAAGAAATTGAATGCAGAAGGTGGCTTTGTAAACTTCTTCATATCAGTCAGTTATCGAGATATCCTTTGACGTGAGTTGTCATTGGCTTACCGAACAGCCAATGTGATAACTTTATCGATGTTTTTTTCTTTTGCATGAATAGTTCGACAATACGTTTCTTCGTTTTTTTGAGCCGCAGTTATTTTTTTCAATTCGATGCCTTTTTCCTCCAGGGAAGTGAGTGCACATTCTGGTAAAAACCTTGTGACCACACGAAGAAGCAGGGGAGGAACCTTGAGCGTTGTTTCATGAGTTTCATTTCTGTATTTATCAATGATAATATCAGCCATTTCATCTCCCCCCTGCGGTTTTGCAGTAAAGGTTTGTGGGTAAAACGAGAGAAGGCATGCATCGTTTCATTCTGATACTGCCTCCGTTCTTCTCATCGTGGATCGGGGCTAGAAGCGATACGACATGAAGATCCCGGTGCTTATACCTTCTGTCTCATAAAAAGTGATGTTGCTGTCTCCTATGCTGTAATTGAAAAGCCCCTGAAGCGCCCAGTCCTCCCAGCCAAATGGTGCGGAATAAATTGCCATCAAACCCAGACCATAGTCATCCCCCTCTCTGGTTTTGTTGAAGATCGGATTGATTTCATCGTACTCGCTTCGGCTGTAAGAGATGCGTGGCATAAGTATCAACTTTCCTGTGCTGTATCTGGCTTCCAGATCAATCTTGTATTTGATAAAGGAGTTGCTGTCTCCATCGTACGACCCTTTTCTCACACCAAGTCTTGGGCGCAATTCAAGAGATTCCGTCGGATGGAAACTGTAATTCGCATTCAGGGCGTATACTTCACCGTCTCTTCCCAGCTCAGGAACGAGAGTGCCAATCACATCCTCGTCAACATCATCTTTCAGAAAGACAAAGTTGACTCGCAATTCAGTGCCCATAATTTTATTCAACGCAACCTGCGTACCATATTTTGAAGTTGAAGTTGTTTTTCGACGCACACCTACTGCATATGGATTCTCCCACGCCTCTTCAAACGGGGTGAAAAATATATTAACATCCAGGATGCCTATGGCTTCCAGTGGATAGTTTCCGCCGATTTTAAAGACAAAACTGCCCACTTCATCAACGGGCGGTCTGGTGTCCAGGTAGAGTTTCAGACCACCTTTGTCCCCTACATCATAGGTGACATTCGGTAAAACAAGAGGAATGATACTTGCTTCTTTGTCTGCTGCAGAGTTAAGGTCGTCAAGATATCGCTTGGACCCACTGGGGTTGAGGTTATTTCCACTGTTGATGAACATCACCCCAACACCCAGGCTCCCTTGAAGTTTGTCAGCTTCTTCAGCGGGTGCTGCAGACGTTATGATTGTGCAGATAAAAAACAGAATTGATGTGCTGATACAAATTTTTCTCATTTTTTTCTCATTTTTTAGTTTTGGTTTCAGTCAGGTGATTGAGCAGCCAGAAACGTTCTTTCTCTCCTCTGCCAACATTATCACACACAACAGAGGGAAATTGTTTCAGACCGCGTTTTCCAGTAAAAAAGCAAAGGAACCTCTGGGAGCTTCCAGCTGTGCTTCAATCAATCCTGGTAATGCCGTTGTTCTTCTCTGTAACTGTTCCTGTGTCCAGGGATACACGCCGATATCGGTCAAAAACTGAGATGCTGCAAGGAGAAATTCCGCACATTCTAAAGGAGATTGTGTTGTAAAAAATCCTTCATCACAACCCTGCTTGATTACCTCGGCATAAAGAGGTGCCAGTCGGGTGATGAGTTCAGCAATCAGTCGAATGTGCATACCGGCGTTGGCTGGGTGGTGGAGGTTGTTAAGGATTTCGGCTTCATCGTTATTTCGGCCGTTCATCACGAGGCGATGCATCTTTTCAAGCGCGTTGCCAGACACCTGAGCCGCCAAGTGTTTTTGGCGTTCAATATCCTTGTTCACAATGAAAGAGATAACTGCAGCCAGGAGTTCTTCTTTAGACTTGAAGTAATGATAAATGGTTCCCTTGGCTATCTGGACCTTCGCCATGACATCTTGCATCGTTGTGTTTTCATACCCTTTGCTGAGGAAGAGTTCACACCCGGCCTTAATGATTTCTTCTTTTCTCTCCGGGGCACTTTTTACGATTCGGACCATACAACCTCTAAAATTTCGTCTACGGATTTAAAATAGGTGAAGACTATCTTGTCACTGATGTTGAGCTCTTTTGTTATATCGCCCAAGCTTGTCTGCTCGAACCCTTTGGTTGTAAACAGAGACCGGGCTGTCTCCATGATCTCCTTTCGAAGTGTTTGACAGCCGACTGCATCTTTTTCCATCATATCTCTCTATTGGTTGAGTGTTGTATCGATGAAGTGTAAGATAATATATTGACTGACGGTCGGTCAATAAGAAATGCATTCATTTTTAAAAAAAATATACAGGCCATGCAGGTATACTTACTCTTAGCAGATGGTTGGGAAAAAACGGGACCCAAGTGGGATAGTCTGTGACTGGTAACTTCTCAATGCCGTTACAGATTTGCCTGTCATTAAACAGCGGTGTCGCCAGAATATTTTTTTGCAGCGAAGCAACCGGCACAGGAGTGAATATCGGTTAGGTGTGGGTAGACTGCTTCCTTTTTTTAGGGAGGATCCGGTCGTACAGTAAACGATACTCTTTGATGAGCTCAATTCGACTATTCGGCGGTATTTTAAAATATATCGGGCTTAACATAAGAATCCGTATTACTTCTCTTGCAGTCATAAAGCCCTCCGGTTTCCAATATATTTGGGGTTGGTTTGGGCAATGTTCTTCAGTGACATCCGGCTCTGACTGGATGAATCCAGAAATATTCTATTGTAGTTTCTCATATCTATTCAATTATCATTCCGTTTTGTCTTCCATGGATTGAATGCGGGTGAAATCGCTTTTCTGCACTGTTGTAAAAAGAGAGGATTTGTGTGTAGCAAGGTGAGAGCGGAAAACGTATGTCGTTAATAACAATCTCAAATATAAATATATTACCTTCATACCGCTTTGTGATATGTTCTCGATTCTGATATTCGGCAATCTCCATTGTGGCTGTTAGTTATAGAAACGGAATTACCTGTAATCCTGCAAATAAACAAATGATCCACGTAGATTTCCGCATTACCGGAAGCCGTTAGTCCGGAAATACTGATATCATCAAGAACAAAGTCACAATTCATGTGTGCAATTCCAATAGCCATTTATGGGCACGAATAAAGTATGTAAGAGAGAATCTTTTAACCAAAGAGCAACAGCGGTACCGCCTTACAAGCTGTCAACTGAGGGCAGACTCAGATCCATGCACTGTTTATTCTCTTTGACGGGGAGGTCGTTTTGCTTTGTATGTTATTTTAGGTCGTCGATATAACAGGTAATTATTTCCCATCCTTGTCATGGATCCAGACGATACCCGAAAACATTTTGAGATTAATTCGCCTCTCATACTGATGATACTTTTCTCTTTATACGTCAATTTTAGCAAACCATTTAGCCCAGAAAAACTATTTAGTGTCTGTCCTGAAACTAATTAAAAGAGTATTGCTGTCCGATAGAAGTTGAACCTGTGTTCCTTTTATGCTTCACCGAGATATGATTTTTGAATCATAAAGAAAACTTCAGATAATGACTGAAACACCCTCCCTTTCTCGTCTTATCCTATCAATTACTGTTTGTTACATGCTCGCGTGATATTACCCATGAGTTCCGTGTTTTTCAAATATCGGTTTTCCGGAATAAAAATATTCGGTTTGAATAGATAGATAGATATAGATAGAAAAAATATATGTAATTTAGCAATGCCCAACTGATAACAGTATTGTTGATCAAGAGTGGCACCGTTATTGCTAAACTTTTTTAGTTATATTTAAAATCGCCATCTTTTCAAAGCATATCAGTTTTGTTTGATATCGACCTTGGTTCTAGTTTTTATGGATAGATATATGAATAATTACAGTCAAAATATTCTGATAAGAACATTTTTTAATGCACTGGTTCTGACGGCAATATTCTTCATCAATCCTTTTGGTTTAAGGACATCTACCGAGAAATATAGTGAAGATCTGGTCATTGGTTTGTTATCCCCCTGGTATCCTGAAAAATTTCAAAATGAAGTGACAATCATACTGCTCGATGATTTTTTCATTGAGGAGTATGGAAAACATTATCCTGTTGATTATTCAGACCTCAAACAAATCCTCAAAGTTATAGGTCATTATCAACCCAAAGCAGTTTTCTTTGACTTGTTGCAGCACTATGAGCATTCCGACGGATTAGATCGCTGGCTGCAGCAAATTGAAAAATCTGATTTTCCAGTCTATATGGCGAGTTCCCCTGCTTTTGATACACAAGATGAACTCAACAGTCCTGATTCCCTTCGGTATAAGCTCAAAAAGCACAAAGCGGAATTTACAGCTGTGAGCTGGTTTGGCTATCAACATTATTATCCCTTGCTGATAGCAACAGAACAGGACCAGCAAACCACTTCCAATTCAACAGCCGCTTTATCATTATTCAGGGAGTGGTGCGAGAAAACTCCCACGAAGTGTCAATACACCCCGGAGGAACTTGGCAGAAATGGGTTGTTTCAGAATGCCATGGTCGTCAGATGGAGCAATACGGCAGTGCCGGAGCAGGAAAATTTTCTCAATCTAACTGAGGGTTGTCAGGACAACACTGAAAGTAAGTATACGCATTTATTTTCTTCAGCCCTGTCACACTTTGAGCATGGTTTTTCAAATTACAGCAAACGAAAGGAACAACAGCGCAGCAGATGTTTTCATCTTTTAACTCTAACAGCTGCTTCCCTGTTTAAGCCTGCTGCTATGGATTCTGAAAGTTTACGAAAAGCGTTGACTGGCAGGATCGTGGTTGTGGGATACAATCTCATTGGAGGTCCTGACGCTGTACAATCACCGTTACACGGGAAATTGCCCGGTGTGTTTTTTCATGCGATGGCACTTGATAATCTCATCAATTTGGGCGATGCGTACTGGCATGTGCCAGAAAACATCTTCGGGGACATTTCAATTTCGCGTTGCTTTGAAGGTTTACTGCAGGGATTAGTACTTTGGTTGGTTTTCACTTATCGCTACTCGCATCTTGAGAGGCGCAGGGAAAGTCTGCGAGATGGATTGCTCTGCCTGCTGTGCCTCTCTCTGGTTAGTTTTTTGTTGGTGATGATATCGATTAGATATCTCAAGCTGGGACCGATGAACTGGTTCGCTTTAGCCGCAGTGGTCAGCCTGGCCATTCCGACATTTCTCTATCATAAATTAATTGAAATAAAGTTGGCCATAATAAAAAAATGGCAAAGGGAGGACCGTCCGCCACAGGCTGATGGTCCTGAAATGAAAGCTTCAGAAGGAGAAGGTTATGAAAACGCAGTGTAAAATCTTATTGATTTTTATCGCTCTATCTATGACCGTCGGCAAAGTCTTTGCCGGGAATAGGCAAGTGCTTATTAAGAATTTTCTTCTAGACAGTATTGAAATCTGCGACACCAGTTTTTCCTGTAAGGATGTCGACAGAATGGATCTGCCTGATGCTACCAAGTCGCCTGTTATAGTGGAAAATTTTGATCAAAACCATGGCATGGTGATGTTTCAGTACAATGGTGAAAATATGTGGGTGCATCAATCTGAAGTGAAGCTAAATGAAAAAGCAGTGGCATCTGTTGTATGTACTGGTCAGAGCGGTGACAATAAAAGGAGTAATGATATATCGTATCGCAGCGACAGGGAAAATTTCACGTCATTTGGTTTGGGTGAGGGGTGCAAATGAAAAAGCTGACCACTTTGATTATCGTATTGTCTCTGACGCTTTGTGGCTGCAACTCAATTCACGATGTTTCAAGTACCCTTACTTCAATAACCGGGGATGGAAATACGTTCGAGGGAAAATTTCTGGATGAAAGGGTTGCAAATATAGAAGACAGATCTCTGACAACATCCGAGAGTAAGAAGGAAATTGCTGACATAAAATTTCGCGCAGTACCCGATATGGATCTCGTTGAAAGCGAATGTATATTATCGTACTTGAACGGTATTAAACAAAAACTTATAGAGCAATGGCCGCTTGATCTGAGTCATGATGTCAGCCTAAAGATCACCACTGCCAGAACTTACTCAGCGCTTTCTACGCCGTGGGAGATAGTCATTTCAATGGGAATATTAGCAGATGTTGAATCTGAAGATGAGCTTGTTTTTATAATCGCCCACGAGCTTTCCCATATCCTCTTGGACCATCATGACTCAAATGAGTACTTCAAATCACAAGCTGAATTGGTCAGGCAGGCGAGCGAAGTAGCCGCACTGGAGGCCAAAATTGAAGATGTAAAAGTTGTCCGTTCCGGTCACAAAGTTAATTTTCACCAGCAGAATAGTAAATCTGCCCAGCAGAAAATTGTCAAGGCATACAAGACGAAGATAATAATAAACAGGTTAAGCAAGGATGTTATCAGTTCTTCCATGACTCGTGATGATGAAAAGGAAGCCGATTTGCTCGGCGTAGATTTGATGGTCAAAGCCGGATATAGCGCGTTTGGTTATGGGAAGGCCATGGAACGCTTGAAGAGTAGTCAGGTTTTTACCCAGGAACAACTGCGGGCTAAAAGAGCCGATTTTCAAGAATTCACTATGCTGCTGACCGCAGACTACGTTCCGGACGGTGATGAATTTTTTAAGAATATCCTGTTCGAATCTGGTAATAGCGTCATCGCTGATGTGCTGCAGGTCTTTGCTAAACGTCATCCGGATCCGGAAATGCGAAGCCTGACACTGGCAAAGTACGTTAAAAGAGAATATCGGAAAGAACGCCGAAGGGCCTTGCAGACTGAGAAACTTCTTCGCGTCTTGAGGGAAGGTCGCGGTGAAGTGGTTTTGAACAACTATTGGAGAGCATCGGAGGCATTGCGGGCAGTTGACTCTGGAGATCTCAAACAAGCTGAAGCATTGGCTCGCCTGGCCACAAGTGGTCTAACAAGCCGACATGCGTTTCCGAGAGTAGTATTCTCTTCGGTACGTAATGCTCAGGGAAAATCTGAGCAAGCTATAAAAAATTTGAATCTGATCGATGATTGGAACAATGCATCTACCCAAACATTTTTGATGGCTGCACAGTCCTACAAGAGAGCCGGTATGTATGACAAGGCACTATCAGTACTTACAAAAGCGGAATCCAGTCTTGGAATTCATGATGCACTTTATCCTGAATACATTAGTATTTACCAAACTGCAGGTAGGAAAGAAGAAGCCTTGGCTATTATGGACCAATGCCAACAAGTGACAGAAAAAGCAATTCACGATCTTTGTCAACGTGCAGCCGGCACTCTTTCCATTCAACAGCAACCTGCTGGAGTGGAAAAAGTACTCAACTCCCTCAAAAATGCTCTACCTGTTTATAGATAGATTGTGGTTTTTACGGCTAAATCCAGGTTCGTTGATAGAGATCGGTAGTATTGCAATATGTAAATAATTTTAGAGTGTTAAATTGGTCACTTAGTGTCTGTCACTATTGTGCAATGAATCATTATCTGATCCATTTTAAAACCCCCTTTGAATGAAAATCGAAGGGGGGTAGATGTATTACCTCACTGGAGCAGTGAGGGGGTACCTTACCAGCTGTCACCAAGCACCAGACTGATATCCATACATTTTTCTTTCTCTTCGTCGGTGAGGTCCTCTTTACTCTTAACGTTTTTCAGGTCATCGATGTAGCATGCATACTCTTTTCCATCTTTGTCATGCACCCAGACCATACCTTGATATTCTTTAGAAATTAAGTCGCCTCTCATACTCATGATATTCCTCCCATTTTATATCAGTCAATCTTATTGAAACATGTTACGCCTAGATAATACCGTTAAAAAAAGTACTTGCATCACTCAATGTGTTGCATTTGATGTAGCTAATTCAGAATGCTGATAAAGCGGATTGTATATACCTTTTCTGTGACTATCGAATTCATTCTATAGCCATGTATCTATGATAAATACGATTGAAGATCGTTTCAATGGTAACAAAAAAATGAGAGATTGATAGTGAATGCTATCAATCTCTTGCAGTTCTCTTCGATTGCGGGGTTTGCGGTATGGTGGGGCAAGAATATATTACGTATTTTTGATACAGGGATCAGTGTAATTCGGGTAGTATCTACGTCCGGTTCACTTCGGTCAGGTACCGCTCTGCATCCAGAGCGGCTTTACATCCTGCACCTGCCGCTGTTATAGCCTGACGATACACTTTATCCGTGACGTCGCCACAGGCAAAGACACCCTGAACTTTGGTATGTGACGATTCCGGAGAAGTTATGATATACCCCTGGTCATCCGTTTCCAGGTATTCTTTGAAAAGCCCAGTCCTTGGCTGGTGGCCAATTGCAATAAAAAGGCCCTCCAGTGAAATATTCAGTGCAGCCCTGGTAAGATTATTCTTTATCCGAACACCGGAGACCAAATCCTCTCCGAGTACTTCCTGTACCTCAGTATTCCAGTAAATCTGAATTTTTGGCGTTTTAAAAACCCGCTCCTGCATTATTTTCGAAGCCCGAAGTTCGTCTCTTCGTACAAACATATGAACCGTCGGGCAGAGGTTTGCCAGATAGATGGCTTCTTCACAAGCGGTGTCGCCTCCACCGACAACACCGACTACTTTGTCGCGAAAGAAAAACCCATCACATATTGCGCAGGCACTCACTCCCTTATTCATCAACCGTTTTTCTGATTCGAGACCAAGATATTTTGCTGCGGCTCCGGTGGAGATAATAATTGTATATGCATTATGGTACTGTCCATTTTCAGTCCAGACGCTATGATATCCCTTGCCGGTATTGAAATCTACTTCAGCAACGCAATCGAGAATAACCTCGGTGCCAAAGCGTTCAGCCTGTTCTCGAAAATCCTCCATCATTGTCGGACCATCTGTGCCTTTGGGATACCCTGGAAAATTTTCAACTTCATTGGTCGTTATGAGTTGTCCGCCCGGTTCCTTGCCTGTAATAAGGAGCGGAGCAAGGTTTGCCCGTGCCGCGTAAATTGCAGCAGTATAGCCCGCCGGACCTGAACCAATGATAAGTGTTTTTCGAGTCGTGTTAATCATCTTTATTCTTTTTTTCTTGTTAGTCTGGCTACTTGTCATGTCTAGTGACCCTAGTAGCTGCTGTCAGTTAATTCAACTTTTCCCCGAAAGGTCCAATATATCAATATGGTATATGAGAGGACCAGTGGCATGCCAATTGCCACGATGATAAGTCCGATCTTCTGCGTCAGAATACTTGATGCACTATTATATATCGTGATTGAATATGCTGCATCATTTGAAGCGGGTAAGAGATCCGGAAAAAGAGCAGCACTAAACAAAAAGACCAGGGCTGAAATAGTGCAGCAACTGTTTATGAAGGCATAGAAGGGTTGCTGTTTGGCAATCGCCCTGGGAATATTTGCAATAGCAATGATGTTGAGCACAGGTACCAGCCATAGAATAGGATAGTTACCAAAATGTTGTAATGATGCGGGAACAAAGAGAACTGACCAGAAGGTGACTATGACAAACAGTGTGATGTAGACATAATATGTTCCCTTCATCCAGGTAAAAAGACGTTGCTGTAAATCACCTTCGGTTTTCAGGTAGAGATAGATGGCACCATGCATGGCAAACAGTGCAACGGTAAAAAAACCTACACTTATGCTAAAACCGGAAAGCATATCGAACAGAGTTCCCTTATAATCTCCCAACTCTGATAACGCGAGACCCTGCATGACCGCGCCCACTGCGACACCAAAGAGAAAGGCAGCAAGAGTAGAACCGACAAAAAAGAGTATATCCCAAAAATTGCGCCAGAATGGATTTGATCGTTTCGAACGAAACTCCAGCGAGACAGCACGAAAGATCAGCGCGAATAGAAGCAGTACAAAAGGTAAGTAAAAGGCGCTGAAGATGGATGCATATGCATTCGGAAACATGGCAAACAATGCTCCGCCAAATGTCACAAGCCATACCTCGTTACCATCCCACAGTGGGCCGATACTGTTCATTACCAGTCGCCGTTCATGGTCTGTCTTGGCAACGAAAGGATGAAGAATGCCGACTCCAAGATCAAACCCATCGAGTATTGCGTATCCGATGAGAAGAACATTCAGGATAACAAACCAGATAATGCATAGAAGTTCAGAACTCACGATGCACCTCCTTGCTCACTTTTTCTATCGTTCAGCCGGGCATGCTGTCGGTCGGTTGCTGCTTGCACCACGCCTGAGCCGCCATCACCTGAGATGGCAGGCAGAGCTTCCGGGCCTTTCCGTATCTTTCTGTCAAGCACCGCTATCCAGACTGCGGTCAGAGCAGCATACAGGACAGCGAAAAGAATAAGGGAGGTCTTTGCCTCTCCAACGCTTACGGCGGTGCTGAATGAATTGCTGGTCCGCAACCCAAGGGTTTCGTCATACTGGTAGAGACCGTCAGCTGCAGTGACCAGATCGGTTGCGTCCTCATTCCAGACAACAGGGGGATGCACGGTCCATGGCTGTCGTCCGACCTCGGCTGCTATCCAGCCGCTTTCATTGGCGACCATGACAAAGCCGATTGCAAAAACAAAGGCCCAGAGGATCCATCGTTTCCTGGTAAGCTGTTGTTTACGATTGTAAAACACCCCGAGAGCGCAGAGTACAATCATCACCCCACCAAAGCCAACCATCAGACGCCAGGAAAAAAATGGGATCAGCAGTGGAGGCCTGTCTTCCGGTCTGAACCTGTCGAGTCCAACCACTGGCTTGCTGAACGTAAAATCATCAAAAACCATAAAGCTGAGCCCACCGGGGAGGCTCACTTCATAGTCAATCCGCTCCTCACGCTCATTAGGCCAGCCAATAAGATTGAGATCCGCCCGGCCGGTCGTGTAATGGCCTTCGAATGCCGCAAGTTTCGCAGGCTGGGTTCTGTAGACGTTTTGCGCCTGAGTATGTCCGTTAATTGCGAGGCCGAGTGACGCTACAAGACTGAACAGCAGGGCGCCGTTAAAAGAGTGACGGGCGAATTCATGGTGTCTGTCTTTCAGAATATAGTACGCTGAAATGCTCAGGACGAAGAACCCTCCGACGGCTGCACATCCTAAAAGTACATGACTGAGACGTTGCACAGTGGAGGGATTGAAGACCATCGCCAGGAAATCAACTATCTCTGCCCGGCGCTGAACCACACCTTCTACAACCCATGGCATCATTTCAACAGAACCGTCTGCGGCCGTAACCGGACGCAGAATATCGACAATGTGGTGGCCGGCCGGTGTCTGCTGCCAGCTGTTGGCGACGACAATCCATATTGAGGAGAAAATTGATCCCAGCGCCACCATGTACATGCTGAACAGGTATAATCCGGCACTGACCTTTTGTCTCCCGAAGGCAACGATTGCAAGAAAGCCGGATTCGAGGAAAAACGCAAAAATACCTTCAGCCGCCAGGGCGCTCCCGAAAACATCGCCGACAAAACGGGAATAGGTAGCCCAGTTGGTGCCGAACTGGAACTCCATGACTATGCCGCTCGACACCCCTATTGCAAAGTTAAGGATGAAGATCTTTGTCCAGAATTGACATGCTATGGCGAAAACAGGTTTTTTGCTGAGATAGAATCTTGTCTCAAGATAGGCGAGTATTATCCCGAGGCCTATTGTCAAGGGCGGGAAAATGTAATGAAACATGATCGTGAAGGCAAACTGTAGCCGGGACAACAGGACAACGTCCATGATCTCCTCCTCTCTTCAAGGTGAACAAATGAGTCAGTCCACAGATTTTTGATTGTCAGTCAAACACTCTGCTGAGCGGTCAGATTATTCCTGTATACGATTTAGCTGTTGGGCCTCAGGGTGGAACGTCCCCCGTCAACACTGATGATTTGGCCGGTGATCCAACCGGCTCTCTCTGACAGCAGATATTCAACCAGATTGGCAATATCGTCACTGGTGCCCAGTTTTTTTAGGGCATGCAGTTCAGTTACTGTCGCAGCAACCTTTTCGTTTGATAATATAGAGTTAGCAAGAGGTGTTCTGGTCAATGACGGAGCAAGGGCATTCACACGAATTTTGGGCGCCAGCTCCGCCGCAAGAGAAAGAGTTAATCCACTCACTGCCCCTTTTGCCATCCCCATTGACGCATGGAATGTAAAACCCTGGAGTGCGGCGACGCTTGAAAAGAGAACAACCGAAGGGGACATCTTACTTTTTTTCAGTGCAGATAAACCGGCTTGAACAGCGAGTGCCGCTCCCAGTGCATTGACCTTGAAATCGTTCTGAAAGTCGGTGGCGGTCAGGCGCCGGATACTGCCAAGGTTGATGGTACCGACACTATAGACGAGCCCATCCCACGGACCGGCAAAATCGTCAACCACTTTGGAAAAAAGAGTTTCGTCGCATACATCTCCACAGGTATATCCAGCCTGAAGCTCAGATGATAGTGATGCGAGCTTGTCTTCAGATCTCCCAACAAGGTGAATTTCATGTCCGCTAACCCGTAAAAGTCTCGCTGTTGCCGAGCCGATACCGCCTGATCCGCCATAAATCACGATACGTTTCGTCATTGTGCTCTCCCGGGTTGAAGGCTATCTTGTGCCTGTCCATAAATAGCTATTTCTCCTAACTCTTCGTTGCTCTCAAGAATTTAATCGCCGGAATATCGGATATATGCCTGTTGTTAAATTCATCGAGCGCCTCGCTTGAGAAAAAATATCTCATTTTGGGACAGGCACTGTTCTACAGCAGAGCTGTGAGGTTGAGAATACTACCTCTGAAAAGGTAACAGAAATTGTTAGAAAGGTCTATAGATGAACGAGCTCCGATGAGATGGAGCAGTCAGCTGCAATCATTATGGCAGGCTATTTTGCGTATTCGTACCAGAGCCAACCAACAAACGGGGACATAGGCTGCAGCCCACCATGGCATATCAAAGCTGAGTCTGCTTGACGTATCGTTTTCCCGGAAAAGGGTATGGCCGGTTGCCTTTACCGGACCTATGTTCCAGCTCCAGGAATACATCTGTTTGAATTCGGTAACGGTAAAGGGAAGCCAAAAGGAGAATAGCGTTTTAACCCTTCCTTTGCTGCCAAGCCGAATATGTCGATCATCGCATTCAACAGAGAGCAGAGAAGGCCCCCATGTCGGCCAGAAATGTGTGTCCGTGAGAATATTCCAGACCGTTTCCGGTCTGGCAGCAATGGTCTTGGAAATCGATATCCGGCCATTCTGGAAATCGATCATTGCCAGCCTGCGCTCTTTTTTATTGTCAGTGACATGGAGCTCTCTTTTTTGACAACTTCCGCTGCCTCCTCGGACGAAAGGTTTCTGATCCGTTGAAAAAGGATTCTGCAGGTTTCCAGAGATAAATTTTTAACAGCAGCTATAGATTCAATTTCATTGCGGGTATGAGGAAATTCCAACCCCGAACTCCATATTTCCTCTTTTTGGATAATTTTTGAAAATATCAATGCCTGTGCGCACTCCAGCGCCCATTTTTGCCGACTTAGCTTCCTGCCAAAGATATAGCTCAGCGTCAAGTGGTCGCCGGGACTGAAGATACTGCCTCTGTGATTCAGGATTTGTATCGCCTCCCTGTCAACGGAATGCATATGAAGCTGCCATTTTTCAGGGAGCCCGGAGAGGTTTTTTGCCAGTAACCTGTAGAGGAGATAATGTATTGAGCCTGCTTCGATATATGTCTTTTCCCCCGTGACCAATACTTCCAGAATCCGTTGTGCCCGTAAAGAATCACGAAGCACAAAGCGAGCGGCATCAGCTTTTGCAAAGGCGTTCATTGCAGACAGTATATTTATGAAATCACCACCCTGAACTTCCCTGTAATACTGTATCAGCAGTCCGGTTGCATCGCGTTCCCTGCAGTAGACAGAGTAGGCGACGGTGCCGGGTTCAATTTCATCCGGTCCGTGGTCATCAGCGAGGAAAAACTGAAGATCGAGTAAATGGTCGAGGTATGGTTCAATTTGCAGTATCTGTTTTCCGACCCGGGCGAATTGTTGAAGCAGTTGATATTGGCCTAAAGAAAATTCCGGGTATCCAAAATCGAGTTCAAGCAGATGGTCCTGAATCTTGATACCGCCACTGAGCACTGAGGCAAAATCAGCGTGATACGGTTCTTCCAGAATAATAATGTCATGATCCTCCATTATTCTGGCAGTGAGTTCGAGGGTCTCGGGACGATGAGTGGAGTAGCAGACGGTTATATTGTTCATACTCAGTATGATAGTCACGAAAAGCACACCCTCAAGCCTCGACACTGAAATGGGGTGGAAGTACCTCCTGGCCTGCATTGAGAAGCTGACGAGAGAGTGGTTGACGATGATGGTGCAGCATTGAAAGATCTTGCGGAATAAATTTCTGTTATTAGATTGGTAAGGGTTGATACATGGCAATTCGTCTCCATTTAAAATAGCATTTTACCTTTCTGAGACAAAAAATAAAATGACCACAAAAAACATCATCCTATACAGTTTGAGCACCTGTGTTTTTTGTCAGGCTATTAAGAAGATGCTGGAGGATCTCAAGATTCCCTTTCGTTGTATACAGGCAGATGAACTGGCCGCTGATAAAAAGAAAGAGGTGCTGCGCGAACTGAGAAAAGTTAATGTAAAGTGTTCTTTCCCTACAACGGTTGTCGATGATACAACAATTGTTGGCTACAAGGTCCAGGAAATAAAAGAAGTAATCGGTGTTCGTACGGAGGTAGACGATCTTTACGACGTGCTGAAAAAAATCAATGAGCCGAAAGGCTACTACCTTAATGGCGATAAGGAGAAAACGTATGAACTCCTTCGCAGCCTTCTTATCAACAAAAAACGGTATGGGTATATGGCTTGTCCCTGCCGGCTGGCCTCCGGGGCGCGGGATAATGATAGGGATATAATTTGCCCCTGTGTATATCGTGAACCGGATTGTATTGAATACGGCAGCTGTTTTTGCTCGCTCTATGTTTCGGCAGACTGGTACACCGGCAAGATTAAACGCGAGGAAGTACCGGAGAGAAGGCCACCTGAACTCTATGACGCTGAATAAAAAGCATCTTGGCATCTGTTGCTGTGTCTTGTTTTTTCCTGGTAGATAGTTATAGTGGAATCATCTCAGTAACAAGCACATCAACATCTCTATATATTCGTGCATCACCAGGTGAGAGCTTCTCGCCATGGAAGCTCTTGAAGACTTCAATCTTGACACAGGGGGTACTATGAAAGGTGAAGTAATCTCAAAAGAATTTCAGAAGATGGTATGGGTTCAGGATAAGGACGGAAAAGAGTATGCCTGTTATATTGATGATCTAAAACAAATCAAAAAGAGGGAAGACCTGACCGAAGAAGAAAAAGCAAAGTGCATGGATCTCAGTGCGGTATTGGGTGATAGTTGGTAGAGTTCTGTGATATTCTAAGTATCTTGCTGATTTTTAAAAAGAACATAATATGTAAGGCATTTATTTCTCCCCTGCGGGGAGTGAATATTTTATGTGGCACCGACCTCTGTTATCTCAATGATAACAGAGGTTATTTTGTTAATGGAAGAGAATAAAGAGGTATGATACGACTTGGCTTGTGTTGCATATTTCGTGAGCAACCGATCCGCTTTCGCCAGACGACGGCGACGGCATTGCAAAAACTTGCAAGAAGGGAACAACTTCAAAAGTTGTCCTTTCTCTGTTTGTCGAATCTTGAAAGTTTGAGTGAGGCGCTTGAGTGGGTCATAGCCAATGGCGTTGGCGCTTTCCGTGTACTGTCCCCCCTGTTCCCCAGAATGACCCACCCCGATGTCGCCTATTCTCTTGAAAATCTTCCTGACTATCGGGAAATTGAGCATCTCTGCGAGAAAATTCATGTCCGCAGAAAACAGAGTAATACCCGGTTGAGTCTGCATCCCGACCAGTTTAATGTACTTTCTTCTCCTCATCCTGAAGTAGTTCAAAATACTCTGAGAGAGCTTGAGTACCAGGGGCTGTTGGCGGAAAAAATCGGTGCGGATGTCATCAATATCCATGGTGGTGGGGTCTATGGTGATAAAGACCTGGCCCTTCAAAGATTGAAAAAGAATTTTGAACGTCTCTCCGAGCGGGTGCAATCAAGACTTGCCCTGGAAAATGATGATCGATCCTATACCCCTGCCGATCTGTTGCCGGTCTGCGGCGATCTGGGTATTCCAATGGTGTATGATGTGCATCATCATCGCTGCCTCCCCGACGATTTATCACTTGAAGAGGCTACCCTGCATTGTGTGAAAAGCTGGGACGCGGTTGCCAGGGAGCCGTACTTCCATATATCTTCTCCACGGGAAGGATATAATTCGGCCGTACCTCGTCCCCATGCCGATTATATATCTGTTGAGGATTTTCCTCACTGCTGGTTTTCTTACGATGCCACTGTCGATGTTGAGGCAAAGGCAAAAGAACTTGCCGTATTACAACTAAAAAAACACCTTGAATCTTTTACATGTACCTAGTCCGGGCGAAAAAAAAAATTCAACCTTACGCTCTCTGCACTGTGCAAATCCCAAGATAGCCATCGACCGTCACGATATCGCCCGTATGGATCAGGGAGGTGGCGTCGACAATGCCGGTAATACAGGGAATTCCATATTCTCTTGCGATAATTGCACCGTGTATGAGCATTCCGCCTCGCCTCTCTATTATCCCGGCGGCCAAAGGAGCAAAAAATGTCATGGTAGGATCAATGGAGTCGATAACGAGAATTTCACCTTTTTGGAAATCTTTTAATTCCGCTCCGACGTTAATCACCCGAGCCCTGCCTTTTGCTATCCCTCTACTTGCCGGTTGGCCTTGTATTTGTCGCGCGTTGACACGTTTTTTCCCTTCTCTGCCTCTTTTTGGGGGAGTGTGTCGTGTTTGTATTTCCACCTGTCTGCTGTCCCGTAGCATCTTCGATATTTCTTCCACAGGGCTCTGGGGCGAGGTCGGCAGGCCGCGGGCTTCAAGCCGCTCCCGGGCATGAGCGGCAGCCCGTTCAAGTTCCTGGGCGATTCTGCCGATATGGATATTGTCGTCATCTCGAAGCCGATAGCTCGCACGCGCCATTTCCAGCAGTTTTTCTGGACTCATCGGAAGTTTTTCTCTCCCTTTTCTAATAAAAAGGGACTCCAGCAGCCTGGTGTCATGGCGTGCCAGTCCATCGGGCATAGTATCAAGAGAGGCGTATTGGAGGATAATTGCAGAAACCAGTGCATCGGTTGAGGCCTGCTCCCCGGTTCCAACCCCAGCCATGGAAAAATGCAATTTCAACTGCAGAAGTTTTTGCCGAAAATCCTCGTTCTCTATCTCAGTCGGTGTGCCCTTTTTCAGGGCGCAATGGAGGGCACTGTCAGCACGAACCATTTTGGCGCTTTCGTAGAGCAGTCTGTTACGTTCGGTGCTGAGCATTTTCTGCCCGGCAAGCAGTGACACGAACTCAAAAGAATCGACGGGCTCCATGACATCATTGTACATTTCACCGAATAACCGCACCCCGTGGGCAAAGGGAATAAAGTCACTCCAGTAAACGCTCGTCCACTGATCATTTTTTGCGAGCCTCCGCTGTAATTCATCTGCGAGTTCCGCGTCTGATAAATCTTCAAGAACCGTCTCCGAGAGCTCGCTGGCGTCCTGATCCATCCCGGGAAGAAGTTTTGTGTCGATGCTTTCCCACAGCTGCAGCAGGTTATCATAGCTGCGATGCAGACTCAGATACCAGGACCGTTTATCGGTTGAATCCTCGCCACTCTTTGCTGTTACAGGTCGGGACTGAAGAATATAAAAATCATCGTCCAGCAGAGTCCATTCAACATCTTGGGCTGTACCGAAGAAATTCTCGAGCTGTTTCCCTAGGGCTGCGACAACATTCACCTGTTCCTTGTTTAATGGGGGAGCTGTTCGCATGCTGTGTTCAACCGGCCGGCGGTGCACTCCACAGGTGTCGGATCGAATAAACTGGAAATCACGATCAGCCGGTGGGCTATGCAGTGGCGGTCTGTCGTCCTCCCGGTCAAGAACCCAGCGATCCGGTTCAACTGCCCCGTCAACCAGTCCCTGATTGAGGCCGTGCACCGCTTCTATTATCATTTGGGATTCGTCTAGCGGACTCCTGCTGAAGACAATACCGGAGCTGGCACCTTCGATAAATTCCTGTATAACGACAGCCATAGAACTGCTTGCCACCTCAAGCCCGAGTTCCTGCCTGTAGAGAATTGCTCGGTCAGACCAGAGGGAAGCCCATACTTTCTTTACCTGTTTAATGAGCTCACCGAAGCCTGACACATTGACGTATGATTCATGTAAGCCCGCAAATGATCGAGCTTTACTGTCCTCATCCGGGGCCGAGGATCGAATGACCAGGGGTCTGCTGCGGAAGTGTTGTTCAATTGTCTCTTTGATCTCAAGAGACAGTTTTGCAGGGAAAACCCCGCCAAGAAACAGGTTTTGAATTTGTAGAGAGATGTCCCAGATCTCTTCCCAGCGCATTTCCTTGAGATCTTTGCGATGTAGTTCAAGATTTATTTTTTCCCGCAATTGGTTCTCTACAACAAAGAGCTCGTACCCGCCCGTTCCGATACACAGGGGTTTAGGAACAGGCAGTCCTGCGTTGTAGAGGGTAAAAAGAGCCTTGGCTTTCCCCCCTATGAGGGCGCTCTGAACCTTGTTGGATGGTGGCAGGTTATCAGGGGAATAGATCAATTTCATCTTGAATATGGTACTCCATAACATTCTGAAAACGGGATACCAGCAGGTAGTGATAGACTATTATCCTGAAAAAAGCGGTTGAGGGAGAGGAGAGAAATTTTTCAAGATAGGGGTGTCTGGTTAAATATATGTCCAGGTAATATGGACGTTCAGAATCTTCGATGATTTGTGCCTTTCCCAGCACAGTAAGCGCCATGGCTGCATGAAAATCATCTTCGCTGTTTGCGCGATTGTCTATCAGGAGTGAAACTCTCGATTCCTGAATGATATTTTGATGCTTTCTGGTTGATTTACCGGTGGCTACTACGATATTTTTGAGATCAGAGGTAGCGGCAAAGGCCATCAGACTGGAATACGGTTGTCCATCTCTTTGTGTCGACAACACTGCCAGTTGCTGGCTGTTCAAGAGTCCGTATATCTTTTTGTGCATTTCCTGTTCTGGGTCAATCATCTCTTCTCCCGGATGCAGTTTGAGTACGTAATCCTTGCTCATCTTGTAAAAGTTCAAAATTCAAGATGGATAGGTTAAGAAAATCAGATTCGAAGCGTGTGTTTTTTTATTAATCCGGCGTACTATGATACGTCGTAATGATAGAAAAATTTACAACAACGAAGAAAATGAAGAGTTTTTACGACGCCATCAACCCTTGATTGTTTCTACAAGACACTTTCCGGTCATATGGCCCGACATCAGCGACCATTGCAATCCCGGCAGACTCTGATACTCTCCGCATATCCTGATGTTTTCGCTGAAAGGTTGCGGAAGATGGTATGGATTGTGTGTCGGAGGAGACTGGTCGGGCAGGGCGTGTTCGAGCCGGTAGGTTCGGATATGCTCCCATCCTGTGACCGCTTTACCAAACCACTCAGTGCATTGTTTGCGGACTTCGCCGTCAAGGTCTGCATTTTTTCTCCAGTCGTCATCAACGACAACAACCGCAATAAGCGTTTTTCCTGCCGGGGCATACCCTCTTGCCACCAGACTGGGAAAGGCGATGTTATTTACCGGACCACGACCATCACCGTTTAACAATAAAAAAGGTTTTTTGAATGGTGGAGTCCAGTCGGTGGAATAATAAAGGCAGCTTTCCCCTACCGATCGGTTTCTTGTTTTTATTTGCAACAGATCCTGCAGTACCGGTTCCGGTGTTGCAACAACGATGTGTCGACCTTGAATTAATCTGCCGTCCTCGAGCGTTACCGCTCCATCTTTGACCTGAACGGCTTTACTGTTGAATTGTATCGTATCCTTGGTAAGCGACTTCGCTATGTGCAAAGGAATTTCGGCCATGCCTCCTGAAGGCAATGCGGCATCCCCAGTGGCAAAGAGCCTGAAAATATACTGAAGCACCCGACTTGATGCATTAATATTTTTATCAAGGCAGGCCCCCGCAAAAAAGGGGACAAAAAAGGATCTGATATATCGATTTGAAAATCCGCAACGTTTTAGATAGTCAATTGTCTTTTCTTCCGGATCGTTGAATAATTCCTCAAAAGGTCTGCGGCACACATGATAGGCGAGTTTTAACATGGCAAGCCGGTCACCAAAGCTTCCGATATGGGAACCAATCGTCGACAGAAGGTGTCGAGGATGATACCTGGGGTCGGCGATTATATGAAACCTGCCGTTGAACCGGACCGCTACCCCGGCCGGGAATTTTTGTAACTGCAGCTCCTCCAGCTGTAAATATTGTGTGACGTCCGGGTACCCTGTTTGTAGTACCTGGAAGCCATGGTCAAGTTGAAAGCCATCGACCATATCAGTCCGAACTCTTCCTCCGGGTTGATTGCCGGCCTCCAGAAGAAGATAAGAGAGTTTGTTCTGTTCGAATACTTTCGCACAGGCGAGGCCAGCTACTCCAGCACCTATTATCACTGCATCATATTGCATATTCAACTCCCGGCCAGTTCCCTGGAACTATCTGTTTATTGTCCGCTCACGAAATAGCGGGACCGACTCATTGTTGTGTCTGTAAAGCGGCACAGACTCGAAGCGCGCTCTTTACCCCGTCTTCGTGAAATCCATTGAACCAATAGGCTCCACAGAAATGGGTATTGCGTTTTCCTGAAATCTTATGCCACTGCTGCTGAGCATTGATGGAGCCAAGGGTATAAATCGGGTGGTTGTAGGTAAATCTTTTCAGGACATGTTTCTCGGGAATGTCTTGATTGAGAGTTACCAGGTAGGTGTGTTTTTTTTGCAGTCGCTGCAGGATATTCATGTCGTACGTCAACGTTGTCTGTTCCCTGGCGGTATCAACCATATTGTAATTCCAACTCGCCCAACCCAGTTTTCTTTTTGGCAGAAAGGAGGTGTCTGTGTGCAGCACCACGTCATTTCTGGAAGTTTGAAACTCCTGTAGAACAGATTCTTCTGCTGCGGAGGGATGACTGAGCAATGAAAATGCCTGGTTGCCATGACAGGCAAAGATCACTTCGTCAAAAAACGATGTTCCGGTTGCAGTTGTTATATGAACCCCACTGTCAGCTCTTTTAACCCGGAGAACAGGGCTTTCCAGACTGATGCGATCCCGAAAATCTGCAATGAGGGGTTCAATATATCTGCTGGATCCCCCGTCAATGGTATACCATTGTGGCCTGTTGGTAATATCGAGCAGGCCGTGATTTTCAAAAAAGCGGACAAAAAACTGCAGGGGGAAGTCCATACAGCTCTCCAGTCCCATTGACCATATCGCTGAAATCATCGGCAGAAGATAATTCTCCTTGAAGAGATCAGAGTACTTTTTTCCCTCGAGAAACTGACCGATTGTCTGCAAGCCATGTTCGTCCGCTGCTTTTCGTACCTCTTGGTTAAATCGCACAATATCCCTGACCATGGACCAGAACCTGGGACGCAGCAGGTTTCTACGCTGGGCGAAAAGAGTATTGAGATTATTGCCATTATACTCGAGATCAATTTTGTTATTCTTCACAGAAAAACTCATCTCGGTTGGCTGATATCTCACGCCCAGCTTATCCATCATGGCCATGAAGTTAGGGTAGGTACGGTCGTTGAAAACGATGAAGCCGGTATCAATATCCGATATTTCCCCATCCTTTTCGACTCTGACTGTATGTGTATGTCCACCGATATAGTCTGCAGCCTCAAAGACTCTGATATTGCAATCTGGGGCAAGGGTGTAGGCACATGTAAGCCCTGAGATACCGGAGCCGATAATGGCAACTTCTCTTCGCCTCATATTTTCACCACCTGTTAAACAAATATATTCAATAGAAAGATCCGTATTTTCTGGCCATTTATGCTGTTGAAGAGGGTTGCGATAAAGCCTAACGAAATAATTGCTTTCTATAAAGTGTTGTTTTTTTGAAATACTATTGTGACCTCTCCTACTTTGAGACCAAACTTTGACATTATGGCTCTGTTCAGCAGGAGGTCCTCACGCACTAAAAACATCCAATCGTCAAATGTAATTTTCCAGGTCGTGTCGTCTACCTTTAGATTCAGCTTATACTGCCAGTTGAGTACATTGCCGTAGAGAGTGCCGGTGGCCTCATTGATCACATCTTCTGCTGTACCTGTCAAATTATGGGCATTGATCCTGGAGAGGACCCAGGTTCTTTTTGATTTTTCACCATCACTCCAGTTGAAATCCTCTTCAAGGGTGAGCCTGTCAGCGCTGCTGTTAACAGTACCGCGGATATCGACAGTGAATTGACGGGTGAGAGTACCTTTTCTGTCCTGTACTATTCCCCAGCCCTTTGTCTCTCCCTGGAAGAAGGCAAAGAGGTCAAGAGTAGGTTCGTTTGTACTGTACTGTCTCATATCTACTGTTGAGCAGCCGGAGAAAAGTACAAGTAATAGAGCGGTTAATAGCAAGCGCATAGAACTCTCCTTTAATGTACGTATTCCTTCAGGGGATGAGTGTGTTTTCGAAACAAATCTTTCACTTCCTGTAAAGGATAAGGAGTGAAATAACAACGGCAACGATAATATAAAAACAGAAGTATAGTAGTATAAACTATGAGTGGTTTGCGGGTTATTGTAATATTGTTGTTGCGTGAAAATAACCTGTCTCAAGATTTTCTCGCCTTCAGCGAGGACTAAACAGAGTACCTTTGAGGGGTGTTGGACTATGGCAGCGTGGATGCCTTGAAATAAACACATGATTTTGGTTTGTTAATCATTTGTGAAATGGCCTGTACAGATATGACGGGAAGAGGGTGGGATGGAACGGTTTAAACGGGTAGATGAGCGGCGGGTTCGGCTGCTGCAGGAAGGTCGTAGCGGCAAGGGGCCGGTTATTTACTGGCTGAACAGGGAACAAAGGGCCGCCGATAACTGGGCGCTGCTCTATGCTCAGGACCTGGCATTGCGTGCACGCCGTCCTTTGCTTGTCATATTTTGTCTTCAGACAGCTTTTCTGGGGGCGGGCACCCGCCATTTTCATTTCATGCTGACTGGTTTGCAACAGCTGGAAAAGAGGCTGCAAAATGTAAATATACCACTCCATATTCTGGATGGCCCGCCTCAGCAGATGCTGCCCCCTTTACTCACCCAACTGGATGGTCATAGTCTGGTAACTGATTTTAATCCGCTGAAGATCAAACAACAGTGGCAGCAGGCTGTGAGCAGAAAGGTCACTGTTCCGCTTTACGAAGTGGACGCGCATAATATTGTACCCTGCTGGCAGGCCTCATCCAAGAGGGAGTATGCGGCCTATACCTTTCGGCCCAAGATCAATCTGCTGCTGCCGGAATTCCTGACCGAGTTTCCGGAAGTGTTGCTTCACCCTCATCACAGTGATATCCAGCTGCCCGTGGCTGACTGGCGGAAGCTTACCGGTCGGTTTCAACCTGAGTGCTCTGCGGGAGATGTTTTACCCGTGCCGGGTGAGGAACATGGCCGGCAATTGCTGGACTCATTTATCCGCCACCGGTTATGCAGGTATGATGAAAAACGCAACAATCCCCTGGAAAATGGCCAATCGGGCCTCTCGCCATATTTCCATTTCGGCCAACTCGCACCTCAGCGTGCGGCCTTGTCCGTTGCTGCAAAAGCTGGAACACAAGAGAGTAGAGACGCCTATCTGGAAGAATTGATTGTCCGTCGGGAACTGAGCGATAACTTCTGTTACTACTGCAGGGAATATGACAGTATGGAGGCTTTTCCGGACTGGGCTGTCAAGACGCTGGAGGAACATCGTGGCGATCCCCGACAGCATATTTATTCGGAGGAAGAGTTCACCGGAGCGCAGACCCATGAACCACTCTGGAACTGCTGCCAGCAGATTCTTGTGAAATCAGGAAAACTGCATGGCTATCTCCGGATGTACTGGGCAAAAAAAATCCTTGAATGGAGTGAATCCCCCGAAGAGGCCCTGCGCATTGCCATCCTGCTCAATGACACCTATTCTTATGACGGCAGGGACCCGAACGGATACGCCGGGATTGCCTGGTCAATCGGTGGAGTGCATGACAGGGCATGGCCGGAACGTCCGGTGTTCGGTAAGATTCGCTATATGAATGAAAAAGGCTGTCGAAGAAAATTCAAGGTCGATGCTCTTATCGCTGGTTTTGAAGCGTAGTTCAGCATCCGTTTTGTCGCTCAGGAGGTTGGGGCATGATGGGGTGCAACCCTTGAGATGTTAAAACACAACATGCGCGACCCTGAAAAAGGTACGATGACTGCCGGTGAACTCGAGAAGATGTAAACGATCGGTGATCACCTGTCTGGCAAACCACTGCCTGAGGTATCGCTGCACTGATAAAATGACGAGGGGGGAAGAACATGGGCTATGTCTTGCTCGAAGGTGGTGGCGAGTTTGGCGGACAGATGGCTGCACCCGACCGGCGGGCCATAGAACTGGCTGGTGGCATGGACATCTCCATCGATGTTATTCCGGCGGCGGCCGCACCTGATAATAATCATCGTTGTGCCGGGGAAAATGGTGTGCAGTGGTTCCGGAGCCTTGGCGCCCGCACGGTTGTCTGTCGTCTGCTGGTAGATGCCGTCTCAGCTCAGCAGGCTGATCTCGCTGAAGCTCTCTCAAAGTCGCAGTTTGTCTATCTCCTCGGTGGTTTCCCCGGTCATCTGGCACAGTCGCTACAGCATACCCTTTGCTGGCAAAGCATCCTCTCGGTACTCGCTGGAGGTGGAGTTGTCGGTGGCAGCAGTGCCGGCGCCATGGTGCTTGCCGATACCTTTTTTGATCCCTTGACAGACCGTCTGACAGCCGGCCTTGGGCTGTTGTCCGGCGTATGCCTCATTCCCCATTTCGATACTTCAGGTGAGCGTTGGTGCAAGCGGTTGAGCTCTCTGCTTCCGGATACACTGTTGCTGGGGATTGATGAACAGACAGGGGTGATTAACGATGTTCCGGATGGTGGCTGGACTGTTTACGGAAAGGGCCGGGTAATTCTTATCACTCCCTCGGATAGATTGACATATGACGCTGGAGAGGAGATTCCTTACGAAAGGTTGCCTTCGCCCGTAACGTGATCTACTGTAATTCTCTAGAAACCGGTTTGCGGGGCTGGATGTGGTGGGATAAGAAGGGGGGAGGACGGTGGCAAAAAAAGGAACCATTGCACTCATGGGGTCGGGCGAGCTTACCTCCACCATGGTAGAGGTGCACAAGATGCTCCTGGCACGCCTGGGTGATGCATCAGCGGCGACCTTTCTTGATACCCCTGCCGGCTTTCAATTGAATGCGGATCAGATAGCCGCCGGTGCTGCCGACTATTTTGCAAAGCGAGTCGGGCATCATCTGGGCATTGCTTCGTATAAATCCCGCGAGATAGATGAGCTGGATACCGCGTTGGCCTTCCAGCGGCTGCGAAAATCAAACTACATTCTTATGGGGCCGGGAAGTCCTACCTACGCCATAGATCAGTTCAGAGATTCACCTGTCTCGTCGATTCTCTCTGACTGTGTTCATGGGGGTGGCTGCGTGGTGGCTGCCAGCGCTGCAGCCCTGACCATGGGGCGATATACGCTGCCCGTGTATGAGATTTATAAGGTTGGCCAGCAGCTGCACTGGCAGCCTGGACTGAATCTGCTGAAAGAGTTCGATTTACCCCTGGTGGTAGTACCGCACTGGAATAACGCGGAAGGGGGGACCCATGACACCAGCCGTTGCTTTATGGGCAAGACACGATTCGATATCCTGACCGATCTTATGACAGAACCTGTCCCTATTCTCGGGCTGGATGAGCACACTGCCTGCATTATCGATCTGGGGGACGATACATTTCAGATACGTGGTATTGGTACCGTGACCTATGTCAGTGTGGGGCGCAGTCATTCGCAGGTTTTCAGGTGCGGAACCACCCATCCTCTGTCTATCCTGCGGGGTGAAAAAAAAGCATTCGATACGCCGGCGGCTGTGGAATCTACTGAAACGGAATCCACGAAGGTGAGCAGCAGTATTGGCGGTTTCTGGCAGCTAGTCCATGGTCTCGAAAAGACATTTTATCAGGCAATAGACGCGGCGGATCTAAAAGGAGCCACCACCGCGCTTCTTGAATTCGACCGAATACTCTGGAACGCTCATGATGAGCAGCAAGGCTCGGAGTCCATCGTTCAGTGCCGTGATCTCTTCCGTGAACTCCTGGTCGTCATCGGTACACGAACATCAGGAGCCGGCTCCCATCTGCAGCACGCGTTGGCACCGGTGATCGAATCCTTGCTTCTTCAAAGGCAGCAGTTTCGCAGCGAAGGGAATTGGCAGGCAGCCGACGCACTGCGCGACGCTCTCCTGCAGGCTGGAATTACTGTAGAGGATGCAGCTGACGGGTACCACTGGCGCCTGGACGACCGAGCAAAGGAGGAGCATGATTAATTACCCTGAGATACATGTTTTGGTCTTATGCGCACCTGACGCAGAGGCATCGGCACCATGGCATCGAATGAGTGGGGGTATGCCGCATTTCAAGGTGGATTATATCAGGTCGCTGCCTGATTTCCTGGTGGATTATGATGCCGTCATCACCCTCGGTGAACCATTGCTTCCGGCTGATATTGATACCCTGCTGCACTTTGTCCGTATGGGCGGAGGGTGGTTTGCTTTAATTAATGGGCAAAGGAGTCTCTTGCCTGAAGTCTTCGGCGTCCAGCCGGGTGAGGTTGGACCAAGATCCGAAATTCGGGTGTTGTTTCAGGACGCTGATCATCCCTTATCTGTACGGTTGCCGGATGCGATCTACGTAAGTGGCCCTTATCATCCCCTGCAGGTGACAGCGACAGACACCGAGACCTTGCTCTATGCTGACTGGCATTACAGCCACGCTCCGGTATGGTCAATCCGATCCCATGGCGCTGGAAAACTGGCCTGCACCAGTCTCAACGATTTTGCCCGACCTGTGCTGCGGCAGGTGGCCTGCAGGATGTTGCGCGACTGGCAGGGAACTGCTCCGATGCTGGATGCTTCACTTGGGGTCGGTATTCTTGGATACGCCCCCTCTGTAGGTCGGACACATGGGTTGGCAGTCACAAAAACGCCGGGGCTGACGCTGAAAG
Organism: Desulforhopalus sp.; assembly: GCA_049645925.1. GTDB lineage: Bacteria > Desulfobacterota > Desulfobulbia > Desulfobulbales > Desulfocapsaceae > Desulforhopalus_A. The sequence goes on along the minus strand of JBARUU010000068.1, from coordinate 125,731 downwards.
CTGTATGTGATCTCAACGACCATCGTTTGTCTCGGGCGACCGCTGAATTCCCTGATGTCGTCACCCATGGTTCTGCTGCAGCCCTTGCGGAAAATAGAGATGTTGACCTGGTGATCGTGGCAACAGCACCGAATATCCACGCCAAGTTGTCCATCGAGATGATGAATGCCGGCAAACATGTAGTATGTGAAAAACCCCTTGCTCTCAATCGAAAAGAGACCGACGCTATGCAGGAAATGGCGGTCCGGCAGGCGGTTCATTTAAGCTGTCATCAGAATCGCCGGTGGGATCCCGATTTCCGCATGATCCATGACTGTGTTCACGGCGGACGTATAGGCGAACTTTATTATCTTGAAACCTTTGTCGGTGGTTTCCATCACCCCTGCGGATACTGGCATTCCCACAGCCCGGTCTCCGGCGGCACGACCTATGACTGGGGTGCACACTACCTCGACTGGATTGTCGGTTTGATGCCGGATTCGATCGCGGCGGTCATCGGCACCAGGCACAAACGCGTCTGGCATGATGTGACTAATGGTGATCAGGAGCGAATTCAAATCCGTTTTGCCGATGGCCGGGAGGCTGAATTCCTCCACTCTGATATTGCAGCAGCACGTAAACCCAAATGGTATCTGCTCGGCACTGAAGGCGCTATCTCAGGCAATTGGCAGGACATAACCGCTTTCGAAGCAGACCCAATATATTATTTTCAGCAAACCGGAATTCCGGCGACGGAGATGACACCGGACATCATCCTCCATCACCGGTCTCTGTCCGGCGATATAGAAATGAGTAAACCTGTTTTGCCGCCACGGGACCCCTTTGCTTTTCATCGCAACCTGGCCGATCATCTTCTCTGGGGAGAGCCTCTCGCCGCACCGCTCACCGATTCGGTCAAGGTTGTCGCCATTCTTGAGTCAGCTGCTCGCTCCATGGCCAATAATGGGCGTCTGGAGGTGTTTGATAATGGATAGTGTGCGCTGGGGTGTACTCGGAAACTCGACCATTGGCCGTAAATGTATGTTGCCGGCCATAAGAAAATCAACCAACGGGACTATTTGGGCCCTGGCGTCTCTGCATCCTGAGGATGCACGGGAGGTGGTTCAAGATAATCAGATTGAGCATCTGTATGGCGACTATGACCGCATTATCGAAGATCCCGAGATTGATGCTGTGTATATCCCGCTTCCCAATCATCTGCACCGTCCCTGGGCACTAAAAGCCCTGAATGGCGGTAAACATGTACTCTGTGAAAAGCCCCTGGCCTGTACTGCAGCAGAAGCACAAGAGATGACTGCTGCCGCCCGCAGCAACAACCGTTTGTTGATGGAGGGGTTGATGTACCGGTTTCATCCGCGCAGCCGGAAAGTTAAAGAGATGATTGCAGCAGGAGCTATCGGTGTGCCACGATTGATTCGGGCCGCCTTTTGTTTTGCCATGGCTCCATCGCTTCTGGAAAGCGGCGACAATTATCGGCTCAAATCGCAGGCCGGTGCCGGGGCCTTGATGGATGTCGGTTGTTATGGCGTGAGCGTCGCCCGCTGGCTTTTTGATGCTGAACCTGTTGCTGTACAGGCCCAGGCCATCTATCAAAAAGAGACCGGGGTTGATATCCAGGTGGTAGGCAGTCTGCGTTTTGATAATGATTGTCTGGCTTCTTTTGAAGCTGGCTTTTGTGCCGGGCTGCAACAGACATACACCATCATCGGCTCAAAAGGCGCTATTGAATTGCCCCATGATGCTTTTATTCCATGGGAAAAAGAGGCAATGATTGAACATCGCACAAAAGACCAGGAGGTCGGCGAGATGATCACCATTCCCGGGAGCGATGAGTACCTGCTGATGGTGGAGCATTTCGCCGGCGCCATCTTGCAGGGACGTGAACCGGCCGTTTCACCCGATGATAGTATTAATAATCTGGTAGTATTGGATGCATTGGCAGAGTCAGCACGCTCAGGTTTCACTGTTTTTCTTAACACAGAACAGACCTTCTCTCTGCTGTGACCACGAAAATGACTATTACAACTCAAGATACAGCAATACGCAGGTTGCCTCTCGCAGATATCCAGGGCATTCGGTCAGGTTACGGCAGGAGTTGGCAATGGAGTTGCCCTTTTGTGACCCCACCATGGTTGTCGGCCTGGTGGCAAATCTTTGGCCGGGAGTATGAACCGTTGTTGCTGCTGGTTGAGGTTCAGGGAACACCTATCGGTTTAGCACCCCTGTTGGGGGATGGTCGTACGGCACGCATTATCGGTTCCGAGGATCTCTGCGATCATGTCGATTTTCCGGTGGAAACAGGGATGGAAGAGATCTTTTTTCAAACTCTTCTTCGCCATTTGCGGGATGTCGGGATAGACCGGCTTGTGATCGATCCTGTTCGGCCGGATTCCCTGGTTCTGTGTGATCTGGTGCCAGTCGCCCGAACCATGGGGGGCAGGGTCGCGCTTGAACCAAACGGCGTTGCCGTGGAGATGCCGTTGCCCAACACCTGGGAAGAATATCTGGGAACCCTTACAGCAAAACAACGCCATGAGGTTCGCCGTAAATTCCGACGTGCAGCAGAAAGCGGCGAAATAGACTGCCGTCTTGTTAAAGGGTTGTCTGAGTTGCCTGATATGATGGATGTTTTTCTTGATTTTTTCAGGCAAAGCCGGTCGGATAAAGATGCGTTTATGACAAGTAAGCGAGAAAAATTTTTTCGCTTACTTGCCAATGAATTGGCCAGAGCCCAGATGTTGAATCTTTTCCGGATCGAGATAGACAGTCAGCCGGCAGCGGTTGTATTCTGTATTGTCGATGGCTCAGTAACCTATCTTTATAATAACGGTTTTAATCCTCACTTCAGCACTATTTCGATAGGTGCCGTGAGCAAGTTGATGACTATCCAGGCGAGTATCGAGGCTGGAAAAGCGGTCTATGACTTTTTAAATGGTGCAGAGCGGTATAAATATCAACTGGGTGGAACAGAGGTCGAGTTATCAACCTGTACCATTGAAATGTAGTTTGTCGCCGTGCCTGAGCGTGGATGGGTTTTTCGAAGAAAATATCTTGTAAAAACGATAATCGCATATGTCCCTACGTATCGCCATGCTCAGTATCCACTCAAGTCCTGTTGGTCTCATGGGTACCGGAAAAACCGGAGGGATGAGTATCTATGTGCGAGAGTTGGCGCGTGAACTCGGTAGACGGAACCACTCAGTGGACATCTTCACCTGTCAGATCGAAAAAAATATAAAGCCCTTGGTTCATCTCTATCCCAATGTTCGTCTGGTCTATATTGCGAACGGGCAGAGGAGTGCAATGGTCTCTGCCGAGGAATTGTATGACGAAAAAGAGCTCATTGCCCGCTCAATGAGCTGTTTTGCCGACGAGTGGGGCATAAATTATAGTCTGATTCACAGTCACTACTGGTTGTCCGGTCTTATTGGAGAAGAATTGAAAAAAGGCTGGAATTGCCCGCATATTATCACCTTTCACACCCTTGGAGCGGCAAAGATGGCGTCATTTTCCGGGCAAAAAGAGCATGGGGAAAGACTGATAGAGGAAAACAGGCTGTTGCAGCAGTGTGATGGAATCATCGCCCCAACCACAGCAGAGCGATCACGCTATGAGGATATTCAAAGCTGTGCAGGGGAAAGAATACATATCGTTCCATGCGGGGTCGATATGAAACAGTTCAGAGTATTTGGAAAAAACGAGGGGGGAATACAAGGTAATACCCGGAATCGGCAGGACAGAATCCTGCTTTTCGTCGGGCGTTTTGATTCCATGAAAGGTATCGATACGCTGTTGCACAGTGTTGCTCTATTGCCAAAGGAGCCGTTCGTGCACCTGATGCTCATCGGTGGAGATGGGACGGGCAGTCCTGCGCAGCAACGTATTGCCGATAAAGCCACCGAGCTGGGGATAGACACGCGGTTGCGATTTCTCGGATCGGTGGAACACCAGCTGATGGCTCACTATTACAACAGTGCTGACGCCCTGGTTGTTGCCTCCTGCTATGAAAGTTTTGGTCTGGTTATTGTTGAAGCCCTGGCCTGTGGTACACCGGTTGCTGCAATGCCGGTGGGAATTGGTCCGGAAGTTATTCGGCCGGATATCAACGGCTGCCTGGCAAAAGAGGCGAATGAGAGGAGCCTGGCCCTGGCAATTTCGGATGCACTTCTGCTGGCCGAAAAGAGCGATCCTGTTGAAATCCGGAGAACGGTGGCCCAATTCACCTGGTCCCGGGTGGCAGAGAATCTGTTGGATGTTTATCATAAGGTAATTAAAAGAAAATCCTCGACGGTTTAAACCAACATGAATTATTGCTGTCAAATGACACCGGCCAATTCTCCTGTCCGGCATAGCCATCCCCGCTTATAGTTTTTTACGAGGTAATCATGGGAAAAAAATTTGATGTTATGGTCATTTTCGCACATGCCGACGACGCCGAATTTGGTGTTGCCGGGAGTGTAGCGCTTTGGAAGACACAGGGGAAATCCATCATATACGTACTGTGCACCAACGGTGATAAAGGGACCAGTGACCGGAATATGACGCCAGCGAACCTTGCACAAATTCGCCAGGAGGAACAGCGGGCAGCAGCTCTTCGGGTGGGAGTCGAGGACGTTGTTTTCCTGGGTTTGCCTGATCAACAACTAGAAGACACACCGGCTTTTCGAGAGGATATCGTCCGGCTGATTCGACAGTATCAACCGGATGTCGTTGTGAGTTCAGACCCATACCGGCGGTACCTTTGGCATCGTGACCATCGAGTTATCGGTCAGGTGGTAATGGATGCTGCTTTTCCATATGCCCGGGACCATATGGCATATCCACAGATGCTGGCGGAGGGGCTGGAACCCCATAAAATAAAGGAACTGCTGTTTTTTGGAGCCGAAGAGACCAATCATCATGTAGATATCACTGAGACCTTTGATGACAAGTTGGCAGCCCTGAAGTGTCACGAGAGCCAGGTCCGGGAGTTGAAAGTGGGTAATCTGGAAACCTGGTTGAAGAAGCGCTGCATAAAGATGGCCGAGGGGACGCCGCACCAGTTGGCCGAGGCATTTCATCGGGTGCAGATGCCGGAGTAGATGGACATATTTTTAAAACATGAAGTTCTACTTAAAATTTGCCAAATCTCGTAAAAACCTCAAATTGGTGATGGTTAAGTAAAAAAATCATATTCGAGGCGTGTGAATTACACTGTTGTATCGGCGTACTAGGGTATGTTGCAATAAGAGTGAAATTTGCAACAACGAAGCAGATAAGCACCCTTTAAAACAGGGCATAAACTCCGGCTTCCGATGAAGAGTTTTCACGACACCATCAAAATTTGATCTTGAAACAAACAGGGAGTCCGTATGGAGCAGATCAGAATCGCAATTGTAGGAGTGGGTAACTGTGCCAGTGCCCTTGTTCAGGGTATACACTACTACCGGCAGAACAATGGGCTGGATGCCATCGGTCTAATGCATTGGGACCTGGGAGGCTACCTGCCTACTGATATTGTTGTTGCCACCGCGTATGATATCGATCGGCGTAAGGTGGAACAGGATGTTAATAAAGCTATATTCCAACCACCAAACTGCACAACGGCTTTCTTCGAGGATCTGCCGAAAACCGATGTGATTGTCAAGATGGGCGCAGTGCGAGACGGGATTGCTCCACATATGAGTGACTATGCGTTGGACCGCCGTTTTGATGCTGCCCCGCAATCAGATGCAACCAGAGAAGCCGTGGTCAACGACCTGATCTCCAGTGGTACACAGGTGCTTGTCAATTTTTTGCCGGTTGGCTCACAGCAGGCAACAGAATTTTATATGGAATGCGCCCTTGAAGCAAAGGTCGCGGTTGTCAATTGTATTCCGGTTTTTATCGCCAGTGTATCAGCATGGGCGGAGCGTTTTAAAGCCCGTGGTCTTCCTCTGATCGGCGATGATGTGAAATCCCAGATGGGAGCCACTATCGTCCATCGGGCCTTGACCGATCTCTTTCGCCGACGCGGGGTGCTGTTGGAACGGACATACCAGCTCAATACCGGGGGGAATACCGACTTCCTCAACATGCTTGACCGCAAGAGACTGTCATCAAAAAAAACATCCAAGACCGAGGCCGTACAGGCGGTGGCGAACGAGCGACTGGCAGCCTCTGATATCCACATCGGCCCGAGCGACTATGTTCCCTGGCAAAAAGACAATAAAGTAGGTTTTATCCGTATGGAGGGCAGGATTTTCGGAGATGTGGCGATAAACATGGAGATGCGCCTTTCCGTTGAGGATTCGCCGAATTCAGCCGGCGTGGTTATCGATGCTGTCCGTTGTGCCCGGCTGGCAATGGATCGAGGACAGGTCGGGGTGCTGGAGGGGCCGTCGGCTTTTTTTTGTAAACATCCGCCGCAGCAGTTCACCGATGATGAAGCTTATCATATGGTCTCAGATTTTATCGATAAAATAAAAAATAAGAGCTAGAGATACAATATGATCGAAGCCCTTATCTTTGATTTCGGTCGAGTTGTCTCCGCGCAAAAGCCCGGAACCCTCTTTCAGCGCTACGAGAATGAATTAGGTCTTGCGGCAGGCACTATCAACACAATAATGTTCGACTCAGTTCACTGGCGTCGTGCTCTGGTGGGAGAGTTGGAATGGGCCGGCTACTGGCAGGCAATCGGTCCGGCTCTGCATCTCAACTCAGCTGAAGCAATATCGACTTTTGCGAAACGGTACTATTCAGATGAACGAATGAATCGCAATGTTCTTGAATTGATACGGAGTTACCTTGGAAAATACAAGATGGCCATCCTCTCCAACCATCCCCCGGGACTGTCTGAATGGTTGGCTGACTGGGGTATTGAAGGGTTGTTTGATGAGGTCTTCTGCTCAGGAGATGAGGGTGCTGCTAAACCAGATATCCAGGTGTATAAAGAGGTGCTGATGCGCTTGAAGGTATCTGCCTGCGAAGCGGTTTTCATCGACGATACCCCCGGGCATGTCCTGGCGGCCTCGTCACTTGGCATGCACGGAATAGTGTTCACAAAAAGCGCAGTGCTAAAAAAAGAACTGGCCACCCTGTTGGTTGAGAAAACTTCTTGCAGCAAGGTACAATAACTTTAAAAAATTCTTCAATGAACAAGGAGCCTCTTATGAATGTTAATCTTCTTTGCGGAAAAGAAACTGTCGGTTTAGAACTGCCCGACACCGCTCAGCTTATCGAAAACAAACCTGCTCAACCACTCTCTGATCCCAAAGCTGCCGTACTTGACGCCCTGCTGAATCCCATCGGAACGCCTCCGCTTCAAGAAATAGCTCAGGGGCGAAAAAACGCCTGTGTTGTTATCTCCGACATCACCAGACCGGTTCCGAATACAATTATCCTGCCACCGCTGCTTCAGATTCTGGAAGAAAGCGGTATTGCCGCTGAAAATATTACCATCCTCATTGCAACGGGTATGCATCGACCAAATCTTGGTGCGGAGCTCGAATCAATGGTTGGCAAAGAGATCATGGATAAATATAAAATAGTCAACCATTACTGCCAGAAGGCTGAAGAGTACAGGGAAATTGCGGAAATAGAAGGGGCTCCCATTGAAGTCAATACTCACTATCTGGATGCCGATCTGAAGATTCTCACGGGGTTGATCGAGCCACATTTTTACGCCGGCTTTTCTGGGAGTCGAAAATCAATTTTACCGGGAATCTCCAGCTTCCAGACCATGAAATTTATGCATTCCTACAAGGTTATCGACCAGTTGCAAGAGGCGAATTGCAGGCTGGAAAATAACATTTTTCATGAATATGCCATGGAAGTGGCTGAGATTGCAGGTGTTGATTTCATCCTCAATGTCGTGATCAATCAGGAGCGTGAGCTGGCAGGTGTGTTTGGCGGGCATCACGATCTTGCCCACCGTGCCGGATGCGAGCTGGTCGCAAGCCATGCCGTGGCAAAGATTGAGGAGAAGGTCGATCTGGTTATAACCTCGGCAGGCGGCTACCCCCTTGATGCAACTTTTTACCAGGTGTCAAAATGCTTAATCGCCGCAAGAGACATTCTTAAGGAGAATGGTACTATCCTTGTTACCTGTGGTTGTGAAGAAGGTCTCGGCAGTGAGGAATTCTGCACAATAATGCGCTCAAACCCGACTCCCGGTCATTTTGACAACCATCATGGCAACCCGGATAATTTTGTTATAGATCAGTGGTGCGCCCAGAATATTTATCAGACTCTGGCGCATGCCGGTAAAATTTTTATCTATTCCCCGGGCCTTTCGAAAGACGATGTCGATCGCTTCCAGGGCATTAAAATTCTCGACTGCCAGGCGACTGTCACCGACCTGTTGAAAAACCATGAGAAAGTGGCCGTCATACCGGACGGACCATATGTTGTCGGTAAAATTGTGGATGGTTCAAGGTCCTGAACCTGAAAGAAACGTGCCGTAAACTCTTCTTTCGAGATTGCTTGACATGCATGAACCTGTGTCTAATTTTGTAGTCTGATTGTCGTTGGCTGAGATGATCTAAATTTATTGATCGCCGAGCGGTAGAAGAGGACGAATGTCCTGATAAAAAAATGGAGGTGTATCATGAGTGATGACAATAAAACCCTGTGCGCACATGTCGAAGAGGAACTGCAGGTTAAAGACCCTGCTGCCTATGTTAAACTGATTAAACCCGCAACCCACTACTGCAAGGGCTGCGGTCGGAGTGCGGCAAAAGCCGAAAATGTCTGTAAGCCGGAAAAATTGCCTTAATCCCTCGCGCAAGTCGCCTGGCTTTTATGCAATCCTGGAGTCAGGCGACTAGAGTGACGAGTTAACACCAGTCTTTACTTAAATGTTCTTTGTACGTTATGCCGGTGAACCGCGGCGGTTCATGTAGGGGAAGGAAAAATTGGAAAAACCAATGAAAGTTGTTGCATTTTGCGGGAGTGCACGCAGACAGGGGAACACAGCACTTCTCCTCAATGCCGTGCTTAACCCGCTGTCCGAGGCTGGAGCCGAGACGGAACTGGTGGAACTTGCCGGGAGTGAAATAAGAGGCTGTATGGCCTGTTATATCTGTTATCTCGAGAAAAACGGCACCTGTGTCCTCAAAAAAGACATTGTCAATGATTGTATTGCTAAAATGGCTGCCGCCGATGCCATTCTTTTAGGATCGCCGAGCTATTTTGCTGATGTCTCAAGCGAGATGAAGGCGCTCATTGATAGATCCGGCATGGTCAGCCAGGCCAACGGGCATATGTTCCGGCGTAAACTCGGCGCAGCTGTGGTGGCAGTACGCAGGGCCGGAGCAATCCATGCCTTTGATACGATGAACCATTTCTTTCTGATCGGCCAGATGATTATTGTTGGCTCAAGTTACTGGAATATCGGAATTGGCCCGGAGATAGGAGAAGTAGCCGATGATGAAGAGGGAATGAAGACCATGCAGCAACTTGGTGAAAACATGGCCTGGCTGCTCAAAAAAGTGAAAGCATAGCCTCTCTTCTGCATGATGGTGTAATTGTAGAAGAAATCGACCCTAGATGAGTTCTTCAAACTGCCATTAACGGCAGCTCAATAACAATACGCAGGTCCTATTTCTGTAATAGGTTCTTGAGCTTGGCGAAAGGGGTATGAGTGGAGACCGTGCCCTTTTCTGCATCTGAATTTTCAGTGGGCAGCCATTCGGCGTCGAGATCGCGGGAGTGTTCGTTGTCATGGCAGTAAATGCACAACAACTCCCAGTTGCTCCCATCTGGTGGATTGTTTTTGTAGTTATGGTCCTTGTGATGAACCGTCAGTTCTCTCAGTTTTTTTCCGGTAAAATCCCGACCACAGCTTGCACAGACCCAAGGGAGGATCTTTAAAGCCTGTTCTCTGTACTCAATTTTTTTCATTATCTTCACCTCCATGCAACACCATAATCACAGATCCGCTGATGTTGAAGCGTATTCCTGTTATCCTTTCTAGAACGAGCCTCTTGTTTCTGCCAAGTTATAGAAAAAGCTTGTACGCTGGATTGCCGGTCTCTTCCTTGTAGCGATACCCCAAGGCGTCCAGTCGTTTTTCCAATTCACCATCTGTCCCCTCAGGGCATTCAAGGCCAATCAAAACCCGGCCGAAGTCGCCTCCCTGAGCGCGATAGTGAAAAAGGGAAATATTGTGTTTGCCTCGGGTAGCCTCGAGAAAAAGGGTCAGTGCTCCGGGGGTCTCGGGAAACCAGAAGCGGAACAGCCTTTCATGTAATACCTCGCCCGATCTGCCGCCGACCATGTAGCGGATATGTGTCTTAGCAAGGTCGTTGTCAGTGATGTCGATGTTTTCAAACCCGGCTTCAGTGAGCTGGTTGGCAAAACTCACGCGTTCCTTTTCGTTTCGAATCGATATGCCGACGAAAATATGAGCCCGTTTACGACTCGATAGCCGATAGTTGAATTCTGTGATATCACGGGATCCAACCATATCCCGGCAAAAAGTTTTGAGGCTTCCCGGTTTTTCGGGGATTGTAACGGCGAAGAGCGCCTCTTGTTTTTCGCCAACCCTGGTCCTTTCCGCGACATACCTGAGTCGCTCAAAATTCATATTAGCCCCGGAGTTGACCGCGACGAGGGTTTCTCCAGTACAGCCGGTTTCATGGATATATTTCAGCAAGCCTGTCATCCCAAGGCCGCCGGCGGGCTCGACAATGGAGCGGGTCGACTGATAAATAGCCTTAATGCCGCCGCACAGCTCGTCGGTGGACACCCTGATTATTCGATCAACATATTTTTGGCAGAGTTCAAATGTCAGCTCGCCAACTCTGCGAACCGCCACGCCGTCTGCGAAAATTCCAACTGAATCAAGGGAGAGTCGTTGTCTCGCCTCGAGCGATCTGTGCATTGCATCACTGTCGGCGGGTTCCACTCCGATCACCTGGATTTCGGGTCGGAGTGTCTTGATATACAGGGCCATTCCGGCAATGAGGCCACCCCCGCCAATCGGCACAAAAACCGCGTCCAGTCGACCTGGATTTTGCCGCAAGAGTTCATCCGCTATAGTTCCCTGGCCGGCAATAACCAGCTCGTCATCAAAGGGATGGATGGGTACCATTTTAGTTTCTGCAGTCAGTTTTTCGGCATAGACTGCAGCTTCTGAATAGTTATTACCACTGAGAATTACTTCGCCGCCGAAGCCCTGCACCGCCTCGATCTTGATTCTCGGGGTTGTCTTCGGCATAACTATCAGTGCTCGCAACCCAAGTTTTGCAGCGGCAAAGGCCACACCCTGTGCATGGTTGCCGGCAGAGGCGGTGATAACACCTCTCGATCTCTCGGAGGGCGTAAGGTGAGCTAATCGGTTATAGGCTCCACGCAGTTTAAAGGAAAAGATCGGTTGCTGATCTTCTCTTTTCAGGAGTATTCGGTTTTTCAGTTTTCGAGAGAGAGCGGCTGCTTCGTCAAGCGACGTCTCAATAGCTGCTTCATAAACACGAGAAGTAAGGATCTGTTTAAAAATTTTCTGCAAGGATGAACTCCTAAAAATGGAAACTCTGTAAATAAAGAGAGCTGGGAATAACAATAGGCCGGATCCTTCCGGTTACCTGGGAAAGATCCGGCCCAAGGAAAGGATTCGGTCAATGGACGGGGTGCCTCGTATTACCTCAGACTCTCGTTAATCTTCTGTAGCGCTTTGTTGCCGGGGCAGAGATCCGTTTCGGTCAGGCTGTTGAGGGGCCTGAGAGTCGAATTAATAATATCATGGGTCTCCAAAATGTCTGGATTAACATACAAGAGACCGGTGAGCAGTCTGCCTCTTTCTTTTTCCAACTCCAGATTATTCACCGCTTTGAGTCTGTTTGTGACATCTTTGCTGGAATCCGCCTTATGCAGATGGATGATGCTGCCGTCGTGCATGGCTACTTCCTGACTGGAACCCTCAGGATAATGGGCAAGGATCTCCTGCTGGAGGGGCACAAAATCGAAGGTGTTGGTCGCCTCGATATGTTCACGTACATATTGATAGCTCTTGGTCGAGCTTGCGGTGTTGTTGAAAGTGACGCAGGGCGAGATAACATCGATAAAGGCCAGGCCGTTGTGGGCAAAGGCGCCTTTAATAAGAGGGACCAGTTGCTGCTTGTCGCCGGAAAACCCCCGGGCAACATAGCTGGCACCCAGTTCGATGGCCAGCTCGCACAGATCTATGGAGTTGTAAAGGTTCGGCGCACCTCTCTTGCCCATTGACCCTTTATCGGCCGTTGCCGAGTCCTGGCCCTTGGTCAGGCCGTAACAGCCGTTGTTCATACAGATATAATTGAGATTCAGGTTGCGGCGCAGGGCGTGGGCAAACTGGCCCATGCCGATGGAGGCGGTATCGCCGTCACCGGAAATGCCGATATATAAAAGGTCGCGGTTGGCCATGTTGGCGCCGGTGGCAACGGAAGGCATGCGGCCGTGCACCGAATTAAAACCGTGGGATTGGTTGAGTAAGTAGGCAGGTGTTTTGGAGGAGCAGCCAATGCCGGACATTTTGGCCACCCGGTGCGGCGCAACCGATAGTTCGAAGCAGGCCTGAATGATGGCACTTGTGGTGGAGTCATGACCACAGCCGGCACAGAGTGTGGAGATCGCGCCCTCATAATCCTTGCGGGAAAATCCTGCGGAATTTTTTGCGAGTTTCGGGTGACGAAAACTCGGTCGATCAAAGCTCATGCTTTTCCTCCCTTATTGCTCTGGGGGCTTTCTTTTGGGTCATTGTCGAGCATGGCCCGGATTTTATCGGTGATGAAGTTTGCAGTAATAGGGAGACCATCGAAGTTGAGAACGGGCTGCAGTTTTCTAGGCGAGATGTCATTTTCGGTCATCAGCATTGTTCGCAACTGTGCATCGCGATTCTGTTCAATCACAAAGATAGTTTGGTGTTTGTTGATAAAGTCGACAACTTCGTCCTGAAACGGGAAGGCGCGCAATCGCAGGCTGTTGATTTTCACACCATGCTCAGAAAATCGACTCATTGCCTCATAGGCCGCATGGGTGGTTGTCCCATAGAAGATAACGCCGATATCGAATTTGGGATCTCTGATCTTTATTCGTGGAGGGGGCACAAGGCTTCGAGATGTCTCCCATTTAACAAGAAGACGTTCCATTCCGGCCTGATAAATTGGGCTTTCTTCAGTGTAGCCGGCGTACTCGTTATGGGAGGTTCCACGGGTGACATAGGCTCCGAGAGTAGGGTGGGTACCGGGATAGGTGCGATAACAGATACCGTCCCCATCCACATCCAGATACCGTCCCCATTTCTCTTTCAGGTTGTCCAGCTGTTCGGCACTGAGTACCTTGCCACGGTCGTATGTTCGATTGTCGTCCCAGTGAAGAGGGGCACTGACATGATCGTTCATCCCGAGGTCGAGGTCGAGCATGGCAATGACCGGAGTCTGCAGACGTTCGGCAAGATCAAAGGCGTCAGCTCCGAACTCAAAACATTCCTTTGGATCGCAGGGAAAGAGCAGAACATTTTTTGTGTCACCATGGGAGGCATAGGCGCAGGCAAGCAGGTCAGATTGCTGGGTGCGGGTAGGCATGCCGGTGCTTGGACCGGTTCGTTGTACATTCGCCAGCACTGCTGGAATTTCAGCAAAATAGGCGAGGCCCAGGAACTCACTCATCAGTGAAATGCCGGGTCCTGAGGTGGCGGTGAAGGCCCTCGCCCCATTCCAGCAGGCCCCGATGACTATGCCGAGGGCGGCGAGTTCATCTTCAGCCTGGAGGATAGCCACCTTGCGTTTGCCTGTTTCTTTTTCCACCCTGAGCATATTGGTATATCGCTCAAAGGCTTCGATGATGGAAGTGGAGGGCGTGATAGGATACCAGCCGGTGACCGTGGCTCCGGCATAGACGGCTCCGAGTGCAAACGCGGAATTGCCGTCCATGAGGATTTCATCTTTGAGTTTATCGGCTTTGTGTACCGACAGCATGCAGGCCCCCTGATAATGTTCTTTGGCGTAGGTGTAACCAAGTTCCAGTGCTTTAATATTAGGTTCCGCCAGTTTGGGCTTTTTCTGAAACTGTTTCTCAATCGACTCGGTAAGAACAGAAAAATCGAGATCAATGAGAAAGGAGAGGGCACCCACATAAATGATGTTGCGCAAAAGCTGTCTGAGTTTTGGGTTTTGGAACTCGTCATTGCAGAGTCGTGTGAGCGGGATGCCGATAGTCGTAATGTCCTCTCGGACAAACTCCTCAGACAGCTCCTTGGTGGAATCGTACAGAAAATAACCGCCGGGAAGGACGTCCTGATAATCTTTTAGGAGGGTCTGGCCGTTGACGGCGACGGCCATATCGACACCGCCCCGTCTGCCGAGAAAACCACGTTCGTTGACCCGTACCTCATACCAGGTGGGTAACCCCTGAATATTGGACGGGAAAATATTTTTCGGGCTGACGGGAATTCCCAGTCGGAATATTGCCCTGGCAAAGAGGTTATTTGCGCTGGCTGAACCTGAACCATTGACATTGGCAAAGCGGACAACAAAGTCATTCACATGCTCTAACTTGTTCATTTTTGACCTGCCACTGCAGAATTATAGGTGAACTGTATCATCTCCCAGGATGAGGTCGGACAGCGCTCGGCGCAGAGTCCGCAATGCAGGCAGACATTCTCGTCTTTGACCATGACCCTGCCGGTGGGCAGGATCGGGGAGACGTAGAGAGCCTGCTCACGATTATCGGCAGGTGCCAGAAGCCTGGAACGGAGATCGTCCTCGTCACCGTTTTTCGTGAAATTGATGCAAAATTCCGGACAGATATCGACGCAGGCGTCGCATTCGATACAGGTGGAATAGTCAAAGACAGTCTGGACATCGCAGTTCAGACAGCGAAGAGCTTCTTCGTGACCTGTTTTTTTGCTGAACCCGAGTTCAACTTCAACAAGTCTGTTTTTCAATGATTTGACCCGGTCGACAGTGGGCACGGCATAGCGTTTGTCATCAGAGACATGGCTGTCGTAGATCCAGTCCTGCATGCCCATTTTCTGACTGACCAGATTGGTCCAGGGGGCCGGGCGGTCATGGAGATCCTTGCCCTGGCAGAAGAGATCTATGGATATAGCTGCCTGGTGGCCATGGGCAACGGCGGTGATAATGTTTTTAGGACCGAAGGCGGCATCGCCGCCAAAGAAAATATTCGGCACGGAGGACTGATGGGTTTTTTCGTCGAGCTCAGGCAAACCCCATTTGTTCATTGCTATCCCCATGTTCGGTTTAATAAAAGGAAAAGCATTCTGCTGACCTACTGCCAGGAGCACCTGGTCGCAGGGGAAGAAGACAGGTGGCTCGTCGGTCGGCAGCAGTTTTCGCTTGTTGTTGCTGTCGTATTCAGCCACCATTTTTTGGAAATGCATGCCGATTAACTGACCATCTTTGATGACAAAATCAACAGGAGAGTGATTGTCAACAATGGGAATACCCTCTTCTTCAGCATCTTCAATTTCCCAGGGTGAGGCCTTCATGTCGTCCCGGGGGCTGCGGACGATGACCTGGACGTCTTCTCCGCCCAGTCTTCTGGCCATTCGGCAGCAGTCCATGGCTGTGTTGCCGCCGCCAAGCACCAATACTTTCGAAGATGCCGAGCTTATATGGCGATAGAGTACCGCCGCCAGCCAATCAATACCGATAAAGATTGATGCATCACCCTCCTGTCTGCCGGGAAGGTCCGGAAGGTCGCGGCCCCGTGGGGCGCCGGTGCCGACGAAGATGGCATCATAACCCTTGTCGGCAATGGCTTTGAGGTCATGCACATAGGAGTTGAAGTGGGAAGTGACACCCATATTCAAAATCCGGTCAACCTCCTCGTTGAGCACTTTCTCCGGCAAACGAAAGGAAGGTACCTGGGTGCGTATAAAGCCTCCGGCCCTCGGTTGATCGTCATAGAGGTCCACCTCGTACCCAAGAGGCAGCAGGTCACGGGCAACGGTAAGTGAGGCCGGGCCGCCACCGATCAGGGCTATTTTTTTGCCGTTTTTTTCTTTTGGCACCTCTGGAATAAAATCGGTGCTGTCACTCTTGTAGTCTGAGGCGACCCTTTTCAAGCGACAGATGGCGACAGGCGTCTCCTCGACACGTGTTCTTCTGCAGGCAGGTTCACAGGGGCGGTCGCAAACTCGCCCAAGAATGCCTGGAAAGACATTGGAAATCCAGTTGATCTTGAAAGCCTCGTCATACTTACCATGGGTAATGAGCCGGATATATTCAGGAACTGGAGTATGAGATGGGCAGGCGTATTGGCAATCTATGACTTTGTGAAAATACTCAGGATCTTCAATATTAGTCGGTTTCAAGAATCACTCCTCTGTAATCGGATGGGTAAGGATATTGTGGAAAGCTGTGCTTGGTTCATACTACTCTTTTTGTATTGGTCGTTGGTAAATTTTTAAGTCAGGAAAAAAAGCATATTCCGCCGCAAATTGGTAGCAAGCGTTTTTGTTACATATCGTTCAGGCACTCTTTTGAAATATATTAACTTCGAAGGGTAATAGAAAGTAATTTTTATTATTAATGGCGTCGTAAAAACTCTTCATCTGCTTCGTTGTTGCATTTACGACGAGTTTGGATTGTTAAATAGTGAATGCAAAAGTATGGGGACAGATCGGAACGACCTGTCCCCGCAGGTATTGTGAATGGGGAGCCTCTTGAGGCCGATTGGTTCTATTACTCCGGGAGAATGCGGACAGCGCCTTTATCGGCTGAAGCGGCAAAAAGAGCATACGCCTTAAGCGCAACACTTATACTTCTTTCCCTGTCGGTCGGGGTGAAGGCAGTACTGCCTTTTGCCTCTTCTTTTTGCCTCCGGATGGCGAGTTCGTCATCGGTGACAGCCACATTGATTTTTCTTGCCGGAATATCTATCTCTATTGTATCACCGTCCTTAATGAGCGCAATGGCCCCTCCCGCTGCAGCCTCAGGGGAGACGTGGCCGATGGAAAGCCCTGACGTGCCGCCCGAAAATCGTCCGTCTGTCACCAGAGCACATTCCGCCCCGAGATGGATTGATTTAAGGTAGGAGGTCGGATAGAGCATTTCCTGCATTCCGGGCCCTCCTTTAGGGCCTTCATAGCGGATTATGATGACGTCACCAGCCTTGATTTCTCCGTTTAAAATTGCATCGCAGGCACTGTCCTGCGAGGAGAACACCCGGGCGGTGCCGGAAAAAATGAAGATCGACGGATCGACTCCGGCTGTTTTAACGATGCATCCTTTTTCGGCAATATTGCCGAAAAGAACTGCAAGACCACCCTCCTTACTGTAGCAATGGGCCATATCCCTGATACAGCCGGTTTCGCGGTTAAGGTCGGCCTCTTTGTACATAGTGCTCTGGGAGCCCATGACCAGATTCTTCCCGGCCGATGCAGGGGCACTGAGGTAGAGAGTCTCTGCCTCCTTACTGTGGGATTGCTGGGAAATATCCCATTTGTCGAGAGTCTCCTGCAGGCTCCGGCTGTCAACCCGATGCACAGTCGGATCAATCAGACCCGCCCTGTTCAGCTCACCAAGGATGGCCATAATACCGCCGGCACGATTAACATCCTCAATGTGATAACTGGAAGATGGCGAAACTTTACATAGATTGGGCACCCTGCGGGATAGACTGTCGATGTCGTCCATAGTAAAATCGACCCCGGCCTCATGGGCGATAGCCAGCAGATGGAGGACAGTGTTGGTTGAGCCGCCCATGGCGATGTCCAGGGTCATGGCGTTCATAAAGGCATTTTTTGAAGCAATGGACCGCGGAAGAACCGAACTGTCCTCGTTGCCGTACCAGGCGTGGGCCATTTCGACAATTCGATCAGCGGCCCGCTCGAAGAGGAGTTTGCGATTGGCGTGGGTGGCAACCACGGTACCGTTGCCGGGCAGGGCGAGGCCGAGTGCTTCGTTCAGACAGTTCATTGAATTGGCGGTAAACATCCCTGAGCATGAGCCGCAGGTTGGGCAGGCGCAACGCTCGACTCGGTCTATTTCCTCGTCACTGACCTCATTGTCGGCGGCCAGTACCATGGCATCAACCAGATCGTATCGCTTGTCACCGTCAACTCCTGCCTCCATCGGTCCGCCAGAAACAAAAATAGTTGGGATATTGAGCCGCATGGAGGCCATCAGCATGCCAGGAGTGATCTTATCGCAATTGCTGATACAGATCATGGCATCGACGGTGTGGGCGTTACACATATACTCGACGCTGTCGGCAATGAGGTCACGGGAAGGCAGGGAATAGAGCATTCCGGAATGGCCCATGGCAATACCATCATCAATGGCGATGGTATTGAACTCGGCGGCAAAGCAACCGGCCTTGTCTATAATCTTTTTCAGATGCTGGCCGATTTCATGAAGGTGGACATGGCCGGGGACAAACTGTGTAAAAGAGTTGACGATGGCGATGATCGGTTTACCGAACTGTTCTTCTTTAACGCCGTTGGCTCGCCAGAGGCTGCGGGCACCCGCCATTCGTCGTCCCTTGGTTGTCGTTTCGCTGCGCAATGGGATTGGCATAATAGTAGTACTCCGGAAATTTTATCTTGATTCCCTAACGGAAAGAAATATGCAGAAAAAGCAAAAAAAACTTGTAACTCTTGTTGGATTGTAGACAATATACTATGAAACCAAGTGGTATTGCACAATTTTTCAGGGGAATGAGATGAAAAAGACGGAAATAGACTACTGGATAGCGGCAATGTTGGAGTCACACAGCAACGTTTCCGACCTCAATATAACCGTCGGCAAATCTTTGCAGGTAGAGTCTGCCGGCGTACTGGTCCCGGTTGATGTCGTGCCGCCGGTGACGGAACTCACACCCTTTCAGACCGAAGCCTTTGCACTCAATCTCATCGGCAATAACCGCAGGCTCCTCAAAGATCTTGTTGAAAATGGCTCATGCGATCTCTCCTATTCTCTGTCCGATAAGGCCAGGTTCAGGGTGAACATCTTTACTCAGAAGGGCTATTTCACCACTATTTTAAGAAAACTTGAAACTGAGATCCCCTCCATCGAGAGCATGCAGTTCCCGGAGGCTTTCGGGAAGATGGCAGCCGACCTGAACGGGCTGATCCTCTTTACCGGTGCCACCGGAACAGGAAAGACCACATCGCTTGCTGCTCTTTTGAACAGGATCAATCAGGAACGATCGGTGCATATAGTGACCCTGGAAGATCCCATCGAATATGTCCATGAACAGCTGCAGGCGACTTTTAATCAACGTGAACTAGGAAACGATTTCAGTAGTTTTGCTGTAGGAATGCGTGCTGCACTTCGTCAGGCACCTAAGGTTATTCTGGTGGGCGAGATGCGTGACCGGGAAACCATGGAAATTGGTCTCACCGCCGCAGAAACCGGACACCTTGTGCTGTCCACCCTCCATACCATCGACGCCGGACAGACCGTCAACCGTATCCTCGGCATGTTCGAGCAGGATGAACAGCCGCAGATCCGTAACAGATTGGTCGATACCATTCGCTGGATTGTCAGCCAGCGACTGCTGCCACGGGTTGGCGGCGGGCGGGTTGCTGCCATGGAAATTTTGCGAACCAGCTTACGGGTGAAAGATCTTATCCTCAACGGGGAGACGGAAGATAAAACGTTCTACCATATCGTCAGTGAAGGATCTGCCCTTGATATGCGTACATTCGATCAACATATTCTCGAGTTGTATAGCCGGGGAGTGATAACCGAAAAAAGTGCCATAACATACTGCTCACACCGTGCCGAATTGAACAGAGGCCTTGACCGCATCAAGGCTGAACGGGGTGAGGCGACGACCAGTCTGACGGATTTGGTCATGGAGGAGGATAAAGAGGAGAGTTATGGGTTCTATGGCAGTTGATTCCGGCAGTGGAGTGATTAATTCCACTCTGCCGGGTTGAGATTCTCCTGAAAAACCCCTTTCAGTGGGTAAGTATCTTTACGATATCTGTTCTTATAATAGATAAGAGACTCATTTCTGCGTCACTGAACGCTATGAGGAAAGTATGATAGTAAATTGTCCGCATTGCAGTAAGCAGCTGAAACTGAGCAATAAAATCCGGGAAAGTGTCCGGCAGCTTGGACCCGGTCGGAAAATCAAGGTCAAGTGTGTTCATTGCGCTGTCCCTTTTGGACTAGATGACAGCAGCGTTATGCGTTCCGGTTCCGTTGCCGGATCCGGGCGCCCCGGATTAGACGGACTCGGTTCGATGGGAAAGGTCAAACCACCTGCTCCGCCGAGTACTGAGTGGTTGGAAAATGGTACCTTTGAAGAAAAAGAGGTCGTTGAAGATATTCCTGAAGCCTTGGTGCTCATGCCGGCAACCGAGGATCTGGATACGGTGGTAAAAGCTGCCGAAAAATTTGGGTACCGCGTTGAACTGGCACCGACGGTGCAAGACGCCATTGAAAAGATGCGGTTTGTTAATTACGCAGCAGTTTTTTTGCATAGTGGTTTTGAACCAGGCGGGGTCGAGACCGGTAAGTTTCACCAGTTCATGCGGGGGATGAACATGTCACGCCGCCGGTACCTTTTTTATGTATTGCTGGGCGACCAGTTTGAAACCCTTTATGACTTGCAGGCACTTGCCTATTCGGCAAACCTTGTTGTGAATGACAAGGAAATCCCCTTCATAGGAACTGTGCTGAAAAAGGCCATTCCGGAATTCGAAACATTATTTGGACCGTTGATGGAGGAGTTGCAGGTCTCCGGAAAGTAGAGTAACTTGTTTTGTAACGAGCTGAGATCAATTCCGTCCGAACGTCATGTTTTTCCTTTTTCGTTCGCTTACGTCACTTTTCTTGCTGGTTGTGGTACGTCCACAACCTGTCACTCTCCACCTGTTGCAGTAGGTATCCTCTCCTGCTGTAAGTGCAGGACAGAGCCGGTACGATCCTTTTAACCAGCCAAACCGGAGCCACTTTTATGTTACATATTGAGTAAATAATGAAAAAAATCATCCTTTCCGTAGGAAAAAAAATCAGGACAATTGCCCAGGCCGGTAAACATCGTTACGGCAAAATGATGGGCCGCAGAACCTCGGATACACAGAATGCTGAATCAGTAAAACCGGTGGAGCTTCAAACACTATCAGTCGAAGAGAAAGGGAGTGTTCCCACTGATGCTCATGTTGAGCCGGCTGTGAAAAAGGCCAAATATCGGGCTCCGGAAAAACCAAAACAGAAACCGGCGTGGACTCTGGACAATTTCCCGGTTACTCCGGCGGAAGGCAAGAGCCGTTTTCACGACTACAGTATTCCCCTCAAGGTGATGCGTGCTATAGCCGATCTGAATTTTGAATACTGTACCCCCATCCAGGAAAAGGCTCTGGCAGACGTTTTGGCGGGCAAAGATCTTGTGGGGAAGGCTAATACCGGTACCGGTAAAACAGCTGTATTTCTGATTGCCATTCTGTCCCGCCTGCTTGCCGAAAAACGCTCCGGTAAAGGAAACGTTCGTGCCTTGGTCCTTGCACCCACTCGTGAGCTGGCAATGCAGATTGCCAAAGAAGGAGTCGCTTTCGCCAAATATTGCAATCTTTCTGTCCGCGCGGTCTATGGAGGAGTTGATTATCAGAAGCAGATGGACTACCTGCAGAACAAACGGTGTGATCTTCTGGTGGCAACACCCGGCAGACTCATCGATTTTATGAACAAAAGAGTGGTCGATCTGAGTAGCTGTAAAATAGTAGTGCTTGATGAGGCGGATCGCATGCTTGATATGGGCTTTATTCCTGATGTTCGGAGAATTGTCGGGAGGTTGCCTGCAAAAAATGCCCGACAGACCATGCTTTTTTCTGCCACGGTTTCAGAAGACGTACAGCGCCTCGCCTCTCAGTGGAGCGTGCAGCCGAAGGTCGTTGAAGCAGAACCGGAACAGGTCGCTGTCGAGACAGTTGAACAGGTCGTCTACCTCGTTACGGCTGAAGAAAAATATGCGGTTCTTTTTAATCTCATTCAGCAAAATCCCGATGACAGAATCATTGTTTTTGCCAATATGAAAAATGAAACGAAACGGTTGGCCAATCGTTTGCAGAGAAACAATATAGATTGTGTGTTACTGTCCGGGGATGTGGACCAGAATAAGCGGATGACCAGGCTGGAGAGTTTCAGGTCCGGCAAGGTGAAAGTTCTCGTGGCAACCGACGTTGCGGGACGTGGTATACATATTGATGGAATTACCTTTGTTGTTAACTATACCTTGCCTTATGAACCCGAGGACTATGTCCACCGAATAGGCCGGACAGGAAGGGCGGGAGCGAACGGAAAAGCCGTGAGCTTTGCCTGTGAGGAAGGATCGTTTTATCTGCCGGCAATTGAAGAATTCATTGAGAAAAAGTTTGATTGCGTGCTGCCTGAAGAAAGTCTGCTGACAACCCCTCCTAAAGGGCGGGAAAAGGAAACTGAACGTAAGGGTACTCAGCAGCGACCGACGGGAAGGCGAAAACCCAGAAACAGAAACTACAGCCGAAGTAAAGCTGGTGAGAAGAAATCCGCATAGCAAGGGCATCTCCCACTCTGATTTTTTCTAAGGAATTGTTCCCTGGGGCGACCCGTAATGAGCCAAGGTGGTCCCGGGAGAATGAAGAAAAAATCATCCTGTCCATCAAGAAGTTGTTGTCCTTTCGTTAAAAAATTGCTATACAGTCATGTTCAGGTAATCGAGGGTTACTCCCCTGCTAGGGAAGTGGCCTTATTCTCTTTTTACCCCGCTAGGTATTGAGGGCGGGAGTAAAGTAACTTTAACATTTGGCCTTTGGTCTACAGGAAGAGTAAAATCCATGACAGAACAACTTAATCAATCAACCCAGGACAGTAGTAGCGAAGAGATGAGTTTCGCGGAACTCTTCGAAATGGAAGAAAACAACAAGGTGGTCGCAGTCGGTGATGTTGCCATGGGCACCATTATCGGTACTGTGGACGATTACCTTCTTGTTGATGTTGGCGACAAAGCTGAGAGTTATATCGCCAAATCAGAATTCCGCCTGGAAGATGGTGAAGAAATCAATATTGGTGACGTATTCGAGGTGTTCGTAGAGCGACGTAAAGAAGAAGGTGGACTCCTCCTGTCGAGAGAAAAGGCTATAGCGATAAAGGTATGGGAAAAGATAGCTGAAATTCAAGAAGCGGATGAAACAATTTCCGGTAAGATCGAAAGTCGTGTGAAAGGCGGTATGTCCGTTGATATAGGCGTTCCAGCCTTCCTGCCATACTCACAGATCGATCTTCGTCCGGTCAAGGACCTTGATGCACTTATTGGCGAATCTCTGGATTTCAAAATTCTTAAGTTTAATAAGAAGAGAAATAACGTCGTTATCTCCCGTCGGGCTATTCTCGAGGAAGAACGAAATGCACTCCGAGAAGAGATGCGCTCTAAGCTCGAAGAAGGTCAGATCATCAAGGGTGCTATTACCAATATTACCGATTACGGTCTCTTTATCGACATGGGTGGTATGGACGGTCTCTGTCATATTACCGATCTTTCCTGGGGCCGTGTATCTCACCCGGCAAAACTTTACAAGGTTGGCGAAGAACTGGAGGTAAAAGTCCTCAAATATGACAGGGAACACGATCGTGTGTCCCTTGGCGTGAAACAGCTTCGTGATGATCCTTGGGCAACCGTCTCTGACAGGTATCCGATCAATGAGACAACCAAAGGTAAGGTCGTTTCCATTACCGATTACGGTGTCTTCATTGAGCTGGAAGAAGGGGTCGAGGGTTTGATCCACGTATCTGAAATGACTTGGTCGAAGAAGCCCCGTCATCCTTCCAAGATGGTTTCGGTGGGTGACGAAGTTGAAGTCATGGTGCTGAACATTGAAACCGAGACCAAGCGTATCTCTCTTGGCATGAAGCAGCTCCAGCCCAACCCCTGGGATCTGGTTACCGATAATTACCCCGTCGGTTCCGTTATCGAGGGAAAAATTAAAAATATCACCGATTTTGGTGTGTTCATTGGAATTGAAGAGGGAATTGACGGCCTGATCCATGTCTCTGATCTTTCCTGGACCGAACGGATCAAACATCCATCCGAAAAGTACGCCAAAGGTGAGACGATTCAGGCTGTTGTCCTGAAGATTGATAAAGAAAACGAGCGATTCTCCCTGGGGATCAAGCAGCTTGTCCCTGATCCATGGCAGGCAGCGTATAACAACTACCCATCCGGTACTGTTGTTGAAGGTGAGATCACCAACGTTACCGATTTTGGCGTTTTTGTGAAACTTGAAGAGGGAATCGAAGGCCTTGTTCATGTATCCGAACTCAGCAAAGACAAGGTGAAGACTCCGGTCGGCATGTACCAGGTGGGAGATACCTTAAAGGCAATTGTTATCAACGTTTCTGCTAAAGATCGTAAAATCGGCCTCTCTGTGAAAACCCTTGAGGGTGATGATGAAGAGGTAGCGGTCGAAAAATTCAAGAAAGCTGAAAAGGTAGCTGCTGAAACGGCACCATCGACTTTCGGCGATTTACTGAAAGCCGCTGCGGAAGGAACTGACTCCTCTGACAACGAGTAAACCAGCCCGATTAAGGCTTTGAATGCAGCTGAAAGGTTGTCTTGCCGATACTCCGGCAAGACAACCTTTTTTTATATTTTCATGGGGACAACCCTCTGGGTTTATCCTTGGTAACATCTTGATTATACGTTATTAGGTATGTTGAAAAAAGATTTGGTAGATAAGGTTAGCAGTGAACTTTCCATGCAGAAACAAGACGTCAGTTTGGCGGTTGATATCATGCTGGAAACAATGGCAACGGCTCTGGTGGAAGAGAGACGTATTGAATTACGTGGATTCGGCAGTTTTTCGGTGAGAGGGCGTAAGCCCCGCTCAACCAAGAACCCACGCACAGGTAAAATTATGGATATTCCGGACCGGAAGACCTTACATTTTACCATGAGTAAATCCCTGAAAGAGGCACTTATCAGCGAAAAGGACTGACGTCGCCTTTACCGACACGGAGAATCTCTGGGTAATCGCTTGTCAGATCGATAATGGAAGAGGGGTCTGGATAGATTGGGCCCCCGTCAATTATCAGGTCTATTCTTTTTCCGAGGTATTGCTCAATTTCAAATGGCTCAGCCGGAATTGTCCCATCTTTTTCAAGCTCGACGCTGGTGTTGACGATGGGGTTGCCAAGGGTTTCGAGAAGGAGTTGACAGATCGGGTGGCTGGGTACTCTGATTCCGACGGTCTTCTGTTGCGTGGCCATGACCTTGGGGACGAGCTTGGTTCCGGGCAGGACGAAGGTATAGGGTCCCGGCAGGTTTTTTTTCAGAAGCCTGTACGCGGTATTTGAAACATGAGCATATTGGCTGATATCAGTCAGGTCACAGCACATAAAAGAAAAGGGCTTATGTTTTGGCCTTTTTTTCAATTGCACGATCTGTTTGATGGCTTTCTGATTGAAGAGGTCACAGCCAATACCATAACCGGTGTCTGTTGGATAACAGACTATGGCACCGCTTTTTAGTAATTTCACCACCTGTTCAATCAGACGAAGCTGAGGATTTATCGGGTTGATTTCAAGCAGCATATTGTAGATTTTTCCTTTGCCCACCTATGGCGAACCATTCTTCTATTCATCGTTGAAATTTGGAATTGTATAACCACACATCATAAAAAATGAAAATTTTAATAAAGATGCTTTACTATGATACTTTAAAACTTAAAGCATAGTTTGAATTATGAAAGGACATATCCAGTCTTTTATAGTTCAATCCCTGACAAGGAGGGGACATGTTACCAGATCATATAGAAACCGCACTCACATTTGATGATTTACTTCTCGTACCGTCCGCTTCTGAGGTTCTTCCTAACGAAGTAAACCTGGAAACGAGACTCACTGACACCATCATCCTCAAGACCCCCCTCGTAAGTTCGGCAATGGATACGGTTACCGAGCATCGAACAGCTATTGCCATGGCCAGGGAAGGCGGAATCGGCATTATCCACAAGAACATGACCATTGAGCAACAGGCAATTGAGGTCGAACGGGTGAAAAAATCGGAATCAGGAATGATCATCGATCCTATTACCGTGACTCAAAATCAATCGGTTGCCGAAGTTCAGGAGATTATGAGTGAATATAAAATATCCGGTCTGCCGGTTCTCCACGAGGGCAAACTGGTAGGGATTGTCACCAACCGGGATCTCCGGTTTGTCTCCGATGACGGATTGCGGGTCTCCGATGTCATGACCTCTAAAAACCTGGTCACCGCCAAGGTTGGAATTGATCTTGAGCACTCAAAAGCGCTGTTACATGAACATCGAATTGAAAAACTGCTGGTAGTTGACGATATGGGCGGCTTGAAGGGGTTGATCACGATCAAAGATCTGGAAAAAATCAAAAAATATCCACTGGCAGCCAAAGATAAGTTTGGGCGTCTCCTGGTAGGTGCTGCGCTGGGCGTCGGGCAGAATATTGAGAGTCAGGCGGAAAGGCTCCTGAAAGCAGGGGTGGATGTTGTCGTTGTCGATTCGGCACATGGCCATTCAGCCGGTGTAATGGAGGCTGTTGCGAGAGTAAAAGCGGCCTTTCCCGAACTGTCCGTTATTGCCGGCAATGTCGCTACCGCAGAGGGAACGGAGGATCTGATTAAAGCCGGTGCAAACGCTGTAAAAGTCGGTATCGGGCCAGGATCAATCTGCACAACCCGGATTGTGGCCGGCGTCGGGGTGCCGCAAATGACTGCCTTGCAGAAGTGTGTAAAGGTGGCCAATAAATACAATATTCCAATCATCGCCGATGGTGGAGTCAAATATTCCGGTGATCTGGCCAAGGCCATAGGGGCCGGTGCCAGTACGGTTATGCTCGGTAGCCTTTTTGCTGGAACAGATGAAACTCCGGGTGACGTTTTCCTCTACCAGGGCCGAACCTACAAAGGTTACAGGGGGATGGGATCTCTCGGGGCAATGGGGCAGAGCGAAGGGTCAGCGGATCGTTATTTTCAGTCGGAAGTCTCTTCAACGTCAAAACTGGTACCCGAGGGAATCGAGGGCAAGGTGCCGTACCGCGGTCCGATTGCAACGGTTATCTACCAGATGCTCGGCGGTCTGCGATCCGGGATGGGATATGTCGGAGCTGCAACTGTTCCTGATTTGCAACAAAAAGCCACATTTGTTCGAATTTCGGCGGCAGGACTGCGGGAATCACATGTGCATGATGTTATAATCACCAAAGAAGCACCGAATTACCGGACAGCATAAAGCGAGAGAATCCATGGACATTCATAGCGAAAAAATCATCATCCTTGACTTTGGGTCTCAGACCACTCAACTGATTGCCAGGCGAATCAGAGAACAGAAGGTGTACAGTGAAATTCATCCTTTCTCTATTTCCCTTGAAAAAATCAAAGAGTTAAAGCCTTCAGGCATTGTACTGTCAGGTGGCCCCTGCTCTGTTTATGATGACGATGCACCGCACTCCGACGAAGGCTTGTATGATCTTGGTATTCCCATTCTCGGCATCTGCTACGGTGCTCAACTCATGATTCAGCAGCTGGGCGGAAAGGTGGAAACTGCCGAGAAGCGAGAATTCGGCAAAGCTGAGCTTGCAATCAAGTATACGGCGGGTCTTTTTGCCGGGATCGAAACGAACGGTATGAAACATCAGGTCTGGATGAGCCACGGTGATCGTGTTGAGCTGGTTCCCGAAGGATTTGAAGCGACCGCCGTCAGTGACAACTCACCCTTTGCCGCTTTGCGTCATAAGGAACATCCATTTTTTTCCGTGCAGTTTCACCCCGAGGTGGCCCATACGCTTATCGGCACCGATGTGTTGAGAAATTTCATTTTCGGTATCTGTAATTGCAGCCCCGAATGGACAATGCACTCGTTTATTGAGCAAAATATAAAGGTCATTCAGGAGAAAATCGGCAGCGATAACGTCATCTGTGCTCTCTCCGGTGGCGTCGACAGTTCTGTTGTGGCGGCAATTATTCATAAAGCTGTTGGTAACCAGCTAACCTGTATTTATGTCAACAACGGCCTGATGCGAACCGGCGAGACTGGATCTATACTGAGATTTTTCAAGGAAAAAAGTAAGTTAAAAGTCATTGATGTCGATGCCACTGAATTTTTCCTCGGAGAACTGGAAGGTGTCGAGGATCCTGAGATCAAGCGCAAACGGATTGGCCTTGGTTTTATCAAAATTTTCGAGGAAGAAGCAAAAAAGATCGGCAAGGTGAAATATCTGGCCCAGGGAACCTTGTACCCTGACGTGATAGAATCGGTCAGTTTTCGTGGAGAGGCTCCAATCAAGTCCCACCACAATGTCGGTGGATTGCCGGAGATCATGCATCTTGATCTTATTGAACCTCTGCGTGAGCTTTTCAAGGACGAGGTACGTGAACTCGGCCTGGAACTCGGCCTGCCTGAAGAGGCGATTTATCGTCAACCCTTTCCTGGTCCTGGACTTGGTATCAGGATTATGGGAGAAGTTACGGCTGAGCGTTTGCGTATTCTGCGCCAGTCTGACGTGATCGTTCTTGAGGAGATGCGAAAGGCCGGGTTTTACAGAAAAGTATGGCAGTCCTTTGCGGTGTTGCTGCCGATTCAAACCGTTGGCGTTATGGGGGACGGCCGAACCTATGAACATGTGATAGCCATCCGCGCAGTTGACTCACGGGATGCGATGACGGCCGATTGGAGCAAACTCCCTTATGACCTTCTGGGAGAGATCTCCAGCCGTATTATTAACGAGGTTCGGGGTGTAAATAGAGTAGTTTACGACATTTCATCTAAACCTCCGGCGACTATAGAGTGGGAATAAACAGGATTGGTGGAGTTTTTAAGAGATCGTAAGAATCGTTAACCTGAGCTAAGAGCCCTTATGTTGAAAACAGGAATCTATGTTGATGCAGAAAATATCAGGATGTGCGGTGGCTACGGCATGCGATATGATGTGCTGGCCGATGTGGCCGCAGCAGGAAATTCAACACTGCTCAGAGCAAACTCCTACCTTGCCGAGGATCGGGAGCGTACCAAAGATGATCCGGAATATCGGCAAAAATTATATCGTTACCATAGTGTGATCCGTCAGTGCGGCTTCAAAGTGATTAAAAAATATGTCAAACACTTTGTTGACGATGAGGGGATTCTCACTACCAAGGCCAATGCCGATATGGATCTTGCCATTGACGCCCTTTTGCAGGCGAGAAACCTGGATAGAATCATTCTACTTACGGGCGACGGTGATTTTATTCGTCTGGTCCTTGCCTTGCAGAATATGGGATGCCGGGTGGAGGTTATCGGCTTTAATCATGTCAGCAATGAGCTGAAAGAGGCGGCAGACAGTTTCCTTTCCGGTTTTCTTATCCCCGGACTCCTGCCGCTCGCTGGCCAGAGCGGTGATAACAGGCAGCGCGGTATTCCAATTAACTATAACCCCGACAGAGGCTTTGGTTTTATGCGCTACTATGGGCTGGCACCCGAGGGATTACTCCCGCAGTCAGTTTTTTTTCATTGCTCTAAAGCTCAGGATATCAATGATCAGCTGTTTCTCGATTCCACCAACATTTTTGAATTCACCATCGTCAAAAATCCTGATAACAGCGGGCGGACCGAGGCGTGGGATATACAATCAATTGATGAATGATGATGTCGTAAAAACTCTTCATTGTCTCCGTTGTTGCAAATTTTTATCATCATTACGACGTACTCTAGTACGCCGAAATAAGGGTAAAATTCACACGCCTCGAACATGAAGATTTTTACTTACCCATTAGCCATTTGAGGTTTTCACGAGTTTGCCATGAAGGAACGACTGTTTCATAAACGCTTTGCGGCTTGATCCATCTGTATGCAACAATCGATTAAAAGAAAAAGAGGGAGTGAGAATGGATATGAACTTTGATCTGGAAATGTTGAAAAGTATGCAGCCAATGCTGATTTCGTACGGGTTAAAAATATCAGCGGCGCTTCTTATCTTTCTTGTTGGAAAGTGGTTTTCCAGAAAACTCACCAATGTTATGGTCAGATTGCTGCAAGTCAGAAGAATCGATATGACCCTTATTGGTTTTCTGGAAGGAATCGTTTATTACGCCCTGTTTGTGACGGTGGTACTCGCTGCAGCCGGTCAGCTCGGCATCAAAACAACCTCTTTTCTGGCAATACTCGGTGCAGCGTCTCTTGCAGTGGGCCTTGCCCTCAAAGATTCCCTTGCGAATTTTTCCTCCGGGGTGATATTGATTCTTTTTCGTCCCTTCCAAGTCGGTGACTGGGTAACGGTAGGCGGAGAGACCGGCAAGGTGGAGCAGATTTCTGTTTTCAGTACCATCCTCAATACCGGCGACAATCAGCGAAAGATAATTCCAAATGGTACTATCTCCAACTCCACAATCACCAATATCAACGCTAATCCGACACGGCGTATTGAGCTGATTATCGGTATTGGCTACGATGATGATATCCGCAAGGCAAAAGGAACCCTGGAGGAAATCCTGGCAACTGAAAGCAGGATACTTCCGGAACCCGCTCCCCTCGTCGCAGTCTCCGCATTGGCTGAATCGTCAGTGAACCTAGTCGTCCGTCCCTGGGTGGCCACGGAGAACTACTGGGACGTCTATTTCTCTCTTACCGAAAAAATCAAACTGACCTTCGATGAAAGGGAAATCTCATTTCCATATCCACAACGCGACGTCCATTTGTTTCAGGAGACAGAGTAGTTTGCTGGTGTGGTGACAATTGAGGTGCAATAATGGAGACTCTCTTTGCTGCAGATATTGGCGGTACCAAGAGCGAATTGGCTGTTTTTCCACTTGCCGGTGCAGATGGCAGGCCATTATCGCAGAAACTGTACATCAATTCTGAATACACAGGAATTGAAGAAATTGTAGAACAGTTCCTCGCGGCACTCGATCGTGTACCTCGGTTTGCCTGTCTTGCTGTGGCCGGTGTCATAAAGGGTGATGTCGCTGTCATGACCAACCTGCCGTGGAAATTTGACTGCCGCCGCCTTGAAAAACGGTTCGGTTTTCAGCAGGCGATCCTGATAAATGATCTGACAGCCGTGTGCAGTTCATTGGCTGTGCTTGATCCAGCAGATATGTTGACAGTGCAGGCAGGTTCCGGTCGGGGAGGGGAGGTGCGTGGGGTTGTTGCACCGGGGACCGGTCTGGGGGAAGGCTTGCTGGTTGAGTTCGCCGGACAGCTCTTTGTTCGGGGATCAGAAGGTGGCCACGCAGATTTTGCTCCGGTAGATAATGAACAACTTGCTCTTCTTGGCTGGATGCGGAAAAAGATACAGCCGGTCAGCTATGAAGACTTGGTTGCCGGACCGGGACTCGTCAATCTCTACGGTTTTTGCCAGGAGTACCACCGCATCCCGGAATCCGGCTGGATAGTGGAGGCCATGGCCGGTGCCGAGGACAGAACTCCAATCATAGTTGCCGGTGCCAAGGGTGATATTGGCGGGACACCCTGTCCGCTCTGCAAAAGAGCAGTTGCTCTCTTTTTGTCCATTCTCGGCAGTGAAGCCGGTAACCTGGCCCTGAAACTCTATGCTGACGGCGGGATCTATCTTGGAGGAGGAATACTGCCGAGGTTGACAAAACAATTCAAGTTTGATGGGTTCCTGAAAAATTTCAACGCCAAAGGTCGAATGTCCGGATTAATGAAGGATATACCTGTCTATTTGATTCAAAGAAAAGATGCGGCCCTCGCAGGGGCGGCACATTATGCCAGACAGGAGCTGAAAGAGAGAGGTTGCGATGGGAGATGAAGTCGTTCCCGACATCGTCCTTGCAGCATTCTGCAGCGATCCCGCCGCCTGTAAAGTTACATCTCTT
This sequence comes from Desulforhopalus sp., assembly GCA_049645925.1. Lineage (GTDB taxonomy): Bacteria > Desulfobacterota > Desulfobulbia > Desulfobulbales > Desulfocapsaceae > Desulforhopalus_A. The sequence continues at coordinate 94,000 of JBARUU010000068.1, read as the reverse complement.
GGTCATGGCAATATCAACGATACCTATCTTGTTCGATCGACAGAGACTTCTTTTGTCCTGCAGCGGATCAACAGCGATGTTTTTTCGAACCCGCTGGTGGTCATCGAGAATTTCCAGAGAATAACCGGCCATCTCACCCACAAACAAGATAGTGCCGGCAGACAGCTGCAAACAGCTTCTCCGGTTTTGACTCTCAACAGGAGCCTATTTTTTCAGGACGGACATGGGGCTTTCTGGCGCGGTCAGAGTTATCTTCCGCATAAAAGTTATCAGACACTTACCAGTTCCGGGCAGGCGCATCAGGTCGGGGAGGTTCTTGCCGTTTTCCACCGGTTGTTAAGTGATCTTGATGTACAGGACTTTGCCAACCCGCTTCCGGACTTTCATAACCTGCCCTGCTATCTGGAGCGGTATGATCAGGAGATACACCTCCGTAAGGTTGCCATGAGTGAAGGAACACGATGCTGTCTGAATGCGATCGATCGTTACAGGCCGAAGGCAGCTACTCTTCTGAATGCAGAGCGGGCAGGGATCCTGAGCGTTCAGCCGATTCACGGTGACCCTAAGGTCGATAATTTTCTTTTTAGTGAACAAGGTGAAGCCATTGGTCTGCTTGATTTAGATACCGTAGCCATGGGGCTGGTGCACTGCGATCTGGGGGATTGCCTTCGTTCCTGCTGCAATACGAAAGGGGAAAAAGGGTGTGACGGTTCGCCAGTCATTTTTGATATGGATATCTGTAGTGCATTGCTTGGCGGCTATTTCTCGAAACCGAATACGTTGCTTTCAGAAGAAGAACGTGCCTATATATTTGATGCTGTATTGCTTATCTGTTTCGAACTGGGAGTCCGCTTTTTTACCGATCACCTTCGGGGCAATCTCTATTTTAAAGTAGTGCAGGACGGCGACAATCTCCTGCGTGCTGTAAACCAGTTCCGGCTGGCAGATGTTATTGAAGAACGGGAACAGGAAATCCGGGCCATGGTAGTATCCTCAGGGGTTGAGTAAGCCGCCTTTTCCCGGGATTCGATTGCTTGGAGAGAAATCTCATTCCGCTGAAATAATCTGTAAGGTACTAATTACCAAGGCTCTCAAGCGAATAAAGATATTGCCCAATTGTGTCCGCAAGATGCGGCTGGAGATTGACGAATTCGATACCAATCCTGATTTCGGCTGGGTCCTTCTGGATGTTCCTGACCCTGCCGTTTATCTTCTGCTCCTCTTTGATTCCCGGGAGCAGACAGCGGAGCAGGATGGAGGTGTTGATGTCGATCGGTGGTAGAGGGGAATCACTTTTATGTTTAATGAGACAGAGACCGCCAATCATGCTCAAGTCGATAAGGGTTCCATACAGCTCAGGTTGTTCCTCTAGGTGGAAGGTGCTGGGAATAAAAATCGAGGTCCTTTGGGCCTTTCGTAATTCGTGATAGTGGATAACTCCCGGGTATTCAAAAAAGAGCAGTCGGGATGGCGACTCGACCGCTTTCAGGAGCTGAGACTTGAACATCCATACCCTTCCTTTATGCACATATTTGATAACCACTCTTTTTTCTCCACCGACCAGATCCCCAAGATCGGAAAAGGGCTGAGGGTTGGTGACAATCAAGCAGTTCTCCTGGAGCATGCCGACCATTTCGCTCTCGAAGAGTGAGTCGTGATAGGGAAGTTTAAGTTTGACCCGGGAACCAATTTCCAGTGGAATGCGCCTCCCCAGAGTGGAGAGGTGCTGCAAGGGCAGTTGATGCTTTTTGGCAAGAGTCGTTTCTCTCTTCAGCGTGTCCCTCTCGTTGTTTAGACGAAAAGCTTCCATGATGATGGAAATCAATGGCTTGTTGATGTGTCTCTTACGCTGGCCGTTAAAGAACCGTATTCTTACCACGGATTCCTGCCATGACAGAATCAGGTGTGCTGCAGCCTCACCATTGAGGTTTTTTGTTTCCGCTCCGATCAGGGAGCCGTCTTTTACGTAGAGGAGCCCTGTGTCATCTTTCCTGTCAATCTGCAGGGTACAGGTCTTTTCCTCTGTTTCGAGCATCTGGAGAAAACTGTGGATGGGAATACCCTTGACCCTGCCGCTGGTCGCGGCGTCTAGGAGTTGTTCGGCGTGGTGCAGGAGTCGAGATGTATCGACCGGCTTTTCGAGACAATGGCTTGCCCCCCTTCTGATGAGTTCTTCCGGCAGAAAACCCTCGCCTTTTGACAGGGCGATACAGGGAATGTAGGGAAAAGTGTGAGTGAGCAGAGAAAAATCATCCAGAGTACTGCCACTCAGCAGAGTAAGGTCGCAGACCACCAGATCAACCTGCTGCTGTGACATAATACTGATGGCCGCTCTTTCTTCCCGGGCAGTCAGGATATTGATCTCTTTCTGCCACTGCTCAAAAAGGCCAACCAGGGCCTCCAGTTCAACAGCTTCATTTTCTATGATGACGACGGTTTTCATAGTCATTCAGATTGGAGTTGAGAGCATGTTCGTTGGCAGTTTCTGTATCACCGCCCCTTCTAGTATGCAGAAAAATAGATATAAAAGTAAAGATTTTAATGATTCCCGTGTATTGTCTCGGGGAGGTTTTTTATGCCTTGCTCCTGAAAAACAGTAAAAAAACAACAGGTTGGGGAAGCTCTTGTGGAAGTCTCACCTGCTCACCACCAAGGTACGTATGCGCCAGTGGGGTAGGCTGGAGTGTTTCTTTATATGGGGCACACGTCGCGGGTCTTCATGGGTTGCAAATTCGGGCTGCGGATGATATTACCTCAGCAAAAGATCTGGTCCGGAAGGTTTCGGGGCATTCATCGGTTTGCCGAAGAGAATGTTTTTTAGTGCTTATAGTATTTCCCACAGGCATTTAACGGTTCCCGGCTTCAGGAAAAGATGCACCCGCGATACAATACTAAATTGGATAGTATCTCAAAAAAAAAATCACAAACAATGACAATGCAGAATACATCACCATTTACCCTTCATTGCCGATCTTCTGAGTGTTCGGCCCGAAGAGGAGAAGTGCGGACCAGACAGGGCGTTTTTCAGACCCCGGTTTTTATGCCGGTAGGAACCCAGGGGACCGTCAAGGCGGTGACTCCGGAAAACCTGCAGGAGATGAATGCACAGATTATCCTTGGCAATACCTACCATCTCTATATCCGTCCCGGTCATGAACTGATTGAGAGTTTTGGTGGGCTACATAAGTTTATGAACTGGAAAGGCTCTATTCTGACAGACAGTGGCGGCTTTCAGATTTTCAGTCTGAAAGAGCTGGCGACTATCACCGAAGAGGGAGCTGCCTTCAGTTCCCATCTCGATGGATCGAAGCTGTTTCTGAGTCCCGAGGATGCGATACATGTTCAACAGTCGCTCGGTTCGGATATCATGATGTGTCTTGATACCTGCATTCCTTTTCCTGCCACCAAGGAGGAAACCATAAAAGCAACGGACCTTACCAGTCGATGGGCAAAAAGATGTAGAGAGGCTCATTCGAAGAGGGAGCAGCTCCTTTTTGGTATTGTTCAGGGGGGAATGTATCCTGAGCTGCGCAAAGAGCATGCCGCGGCATTGATCGATATCGGCTTTGACGGTTATGCCATAGGGGGCTTGAGTGTCGGTGAGGAAAAACACCTTATGCACGACATGACTGAAGCGACGGTTCCCGCCCTGCCGGACGACTACCCTGTCTATCTTATGGGGGTCGGAACTCCGGCCGATCTGGTGGAGGGTGTCTGGCGTGGGGTGGATATGTTTGACTGCGTGATGCCTACCAGAAATGCCCGAAACGGCACACTTTTTACCTCAAACGGGAAACTCTCCATCAAAAACGCCAAGTTCCGTGATGACCACCTTCCCCTTGATGAAAAATGTACCTGTTACACATGCAGAAATTACAGCCGGGCGTATCTGCGGCATCTTTTCCAGGCCAGGGAGATACTCAGCTATCATCTTAATACCATCCATAATCTGCATTACTATCTGCAGCTGATGGCTGATATTCGCCAGGCGATTGAGACGGACAATTTCGCAGATTTTCGTAAAGATTTTTATAGCAAGCTCGAGCATGAATGATTACCATGCACTGAGTTTTGAAACTATGTATGTAAAGAAAATGTTCCAATGAACAGGTTTTTACATATCCCCGTTACTTTTATGGAGGATTTATTATGACAGGAATTGCATTTGCGGCCGACGCTGGTGCCGGTGCCGGCGCTGCCGGTGGATTTGCCTCATTTATCCCGCTCATTCTTATCTTTGTTGTCTTTTACTTTTTGTTGATCAGACCACAGCAGAAGCAGGCAAAACAGCATCAGGCCTTTTTGAACGATTTGAAAAAAGGCCATAAGGTTGTGACGAAAGGCGGGCTTCATGGTGTCATTACCGCATTGACGGACACGGTCGTAACCCTTGAAATTGCCAAAGACGTGGCGGTAAAGATCTCCCGTGATGCGATAGGGGCTCCGTTAAATAAGGATGGCGGGGCTGCACCTGCCACCAAAGATGCCAAGAGTTCCGGCGGCTGAGGTATCAAAGGCTGCTGATATCCTCAGGTTGTGGAGACAGGTGAAGAAGCCGGATTGCCCGTAGGGTGATCCGGCTTCTTCTTTTTTAAAGGTTCAGGAAGAGAGCATGGCACAAAAAAAATACTACGCAGTGGCTGAAGGGCGCAGCTGTGGGATATTCACTGACTGGGCAACTGCAGAACAGCAGGTCAAAGGATTTGCAGGCGCAAAATATAAAAGTTTTCCATCCAGAACAGAAGCTGAGACGTGGCTGGAAAACCCGGTCTATCAAAAAAGAGAGCAGGGTAAAAAATTACTCCGGGACAAGGAATCTGCACCACCCCACCAACAATGCGGCCCTGATGCGGTGGTTGTGTATACCGACGGGGGCAGTATTAACAATCCAGGGCCCGGCGGTTATGGCATTGTCATCGAACGGGACGGTATACGGCAGGAGTTCTGCGGCGGATTCCGACACACGACCAACAACCGGATGGAAATGATGGCCGCAATCGTTGCTCTTCGGCATCTGCAGAAATGCGGGAAGAAGATTTTCCTCTATTCCGATTCAAGCTACCTGGTCAACGGTATCACCAAAGGATGGGCTAGGAAGTGGCGCAGTAAAGGGTGGCGAAAAAGCGACGGACAGGCTGTTTTGAACGTCGACCTCTGGCAGGACCTGCTCGAACTGCTGGATGGTGTGGACGTCACTTTTAACTGGGTGAAGGGGCATGCCGGTAAAGAGCTGAATGAGCGCTGTGATCGACTGGCAGTATCCGCTGCCAGGCAGCCGGGAATGGTTGCCGATGTTGTATACGAAACCTTAATGAACGGAGTGGAAAACTGTGCCGAAAGAACTCTTTAAAGGTTCCATCATGTTCGGGCCGGTACCGGCGGTCCTGGTGACGACAGTTGACGGGGAAGGCAAACCAAATGTGTTCACTGTCGGGTGGACGGGGGTGGCCTGCTCACGCCCGCCAATGGTAACCATTGCCGTTCGCAAGGAGCGATTGTCCTACGAGAATATCAGTGCCAACGGCGAGTTTGTCATCAACCTCACCACCCGGGAAATGGTGAAGATGACAGATTTCTGCGGCTGTCGTTCCGGGCGGAAAGTCGACAAGATTAAACATTTCGGCATCGAACTGGAAGCCGGTACCGATGTCGCGGTCCCCTCAATAAAGAAAAGCCCGGTCGCCCTTGAATGTAAGGTCCGCTCCGTCACAGAGCTGGGAACTCATGATCTTTTCGTAGCCGAGATAGTCCGCAATAAGGTGGAGAGCTCGCTCATTGACAAAAATGGTACCATTCAGCTGGGACAGGCCGGACTGCTGGCCTATTGTCATGGCGAATATTTCTCCCTTGCACGGCATCCTCTTGGCAGCTTTGGCTATTCCGTTGCCCGGAAGTCTGTTCGGCAGGCAAGACACCAAATGAAATTCCAGTCCAAGAAGGTGAAAAAAGGTTAATATTTGTTATAAAAAAAGAGTAACACTCTGTAATGTTGTAGTTTATTATTATTTAATCTGAACGGGTCGGATCGGAACAAGGCAGGTGTTGTAACCAGTGATGATACTCACAAACATCTTGAGGGAGAAATTGCTGTATAGAACCGCATTTCTATTGTGTCACACTGGTTAATGGTTAGAATCATGAGCTAAAGTATCATATCTTTATGTCTCTGTGGAGGAACGATTTTGGAATGGCTAGTTGTGCTCGACCCCATCGTTGGGCTGGTGTCAAAGACGGACACCTCGATTGCGATTATCGACAAGGCACGGGAGTCCGGTATCGTCGTTGATACGGCGACAATCGAGAACCTTTTCTTTCAGACCCGCGCCGCTGTCATAGCAACCGACATATCCGGGAAACAGCAGAAAAAAAACCTTGGTGATTACGCTCTGATCTTAATGCGTAAGGAGCCGCCGTATGACCTGGCCTTTCACTATGCCACCCAGCTGCTGTCTCTTGCCGACACGCTTGTTGTCAACAGTCCGTCATCGCTGCGGGACTTTAATGAGAAGCTGATTGCGCTTCCGTTTATACAACATATGCCGCCGACTCTGGTAAGTTCAGACCCAGAATTGATAAGAGAATTTCTGGCGGAGCATGGTGCAGGCGTTATTAAGTCACTTGACAGTTTTCAGGGTAAATCCGTTCAAAAAATTGATGTATCGGACTTTGCAATAGTCGGGTCCTATACTCATTACGGTAAACAGCCTGTTATGGTGCAGCAGTTTCTTGAAAATGTATACAAAGGTGACAAGCGGGTGATGATGCTTGGTGACAGGTTTATGGGTGCTGCCATGCGAAGGCCCCGGCAAGGATATCACGCTAATTTTGCCAATAGCGATGCACTGCAGGCTGGACTCACCTCCAAAGAACAAAAGATCATTTCCGACCTGGGACCCTTTCTGTTGGAAAATGGTATCCACTTTACCGGACTTGACCTGATTGATGAGCAGCTGACTGAAATCAATATCACCTGTCCGACAGGCATTGTTCAAATATCCGAACTCGAGGGGCGATCTCTGTCAGGGGAGATCGTCGACTATTTTGTGAACCTCATACAACATCAAGGGTAATTACGCATAATGCTGGCCTTATCCATTACCAACCTGCATAAGAAATATTCCGGAGGATTAGAAGCGATCAGCGGTGTTTCCTTGGATGTCAGGGAAGGCGAATTCTTCGGCCTGCTTGGCCCCAACGGTGCCGGTAAAACCACAACGATCGGCATTATCACCTCTCTTGTCACGAAAACCGCAGGCAAAATAACCGTTTTCGGTATTGATATCGATGACGATTTTCCTGCAGCAAAACGATTGATCGGCGTTGTCCCGCAGGAGTACAACTTTTCGATTTTCGAAAAAGTACAGGATATCATCACTCAGCAGGCTGGGTATTACGGTATCTCACGCAGAGAGGCACTTGCCCGTTCCGAAAAATATCTCAGAAAACTGGGGCTCTGGGAAAAACGAAATGTGGTCGCCCGTGAACTTTCCGGAGGGATGAAGCGGAGGCTGATGATTGCCCGTGGCCTTGTCCATGAACCAAAACTCCTGATTCTGGATGAACCCACTGCCGGGGTGGATGTTGAGATGCGGAGAGGGATGTGGGATTTTCTCAAGGATCTGAACAGTCAGGGCAGAACGATCATTCTCACTACCCATTATCTTGAAGAAGCGGAACAACTCTGCAATCAAATTGCAATTATTACCAAGGGTAAAATTGTCGAGAACACCAGTAAACGTGAGCTTTTACGCAAGCTTGATAAAGAAACGTTCATTTTCGACACACAAAAAAGCGTGACAGAAGTTATACCGTTGGAAAACACCGAATTCTCTCTTGTCGATGAAACAACTATCGAAGTGACTAAAAATAAGTGGCAGTCCATGAATCATATTTTCGAGCATCTGGACAACCAGGGCATCGTGGTTGAAAGCATGCGCAACAAGGCCAACCGACTTGAGGAACTCTTTATGGGAATGGTGGAGTGATGAAAAGAAATCTGATTTCCTTTACCAGCATTGTCCGAAAAGAGATGATAAGGATCTTCCGGATCTGGGTGCAGACCCTGGTGCCGCCGGTTATAACGATGACCCTCTATTTTATCATTTTTGGCAGCTTCATTGGCTCCAAAGTCGGACGTATCAGTGGGTATGATTACATGGCCTTTATCGCTCCAGGGCTGATCATGATGTCTGTTATCACAAATTCCTATTCCAATACCGTCTCAAGTTTTTTCAGCACTAAGTTCCAGCGAAATATCGAAGAATTGCTTGTCAGCCCGACGCCTGACTGGGTGATGGTGCTCGGCTACATATCAGGAGGTATGACCCGTGGACTCAGTGTAGGAATCCTGGTGTCGATGGTCAGCCTGTTTTTTGTCAAACTCCCTCTATTTAATGTGCCGGTTATTGTTCTCTTTGCCGTATTGACCAGTTTTGTCTTCTCGCTCGCCGGGATGATCAATGGTATTTTTGCCAGGAAATTCGATGATATTTCGATCATTCCAACATTTGTCATTACCCCGCTTACCTATCTCGGCGGAGTCTTTTACTCTATCTCCCTGCTGCCTGAATTCTGGCAGACCCTCTCCAGAGTCAACCCGGTTGTCTATATGATAGACGGGTTCCGCTATGGATTTTTGGGGATTTCAGATATAAACGTCTGGATGGGGCTGGGGATGCTGGTCATGTTTTCCATGATTCTTTTTTCGTTGACTCTCTATCTTCTTAAAAAAGGAATTGGTGTCAGAACCTGATCTGAAACACGCAAAACACTCTATACTAAGGTGATGTGATGATTGAACTGTATATGAGCAACAGTTGCCCTTTTTGTCAAAAAGTACTGCGGGCGGTACAACAATTTGGGCTGGAAGAGGGAAAAGATTTTACAACAATAGATGCAGCAATTGGAACACCGGGCAGGAAAGTGGTGCTGAGTGTCGGTGGAAAGGGGATGGTCCCGTTTTTGATAGACGGGGAGACTTCGATGTATGAGAGCAACGATATTATTGCCTATCTAAAAGAGAATGTCGGTAAACCCTAGCCAGTTATTGACAGGCACCAGCCGGAGTATCAGTATCTTACGACAATCACGAGAGGATCCTGACGATGCCGGGAACCTCTCGCGGTCTGGGTGTGTCATATGCTAGATCCCAACCTCCTCACTTTCAATTGCCTCCACTTCTTTTTCAGCCTGTGCCAGCCAAAGTTTTATCTTCGGATGTTCCAGGACATGCTGCATGTATTGCCGACATGTCTCAGACACGGCCACGTTATATGTAAGAAAACGAAAAACAACAGGGGCAAACATGCAATCTGCAATGGAAAATTCCCCGAAGAGCCAGGGGCCGTGAGAGGAGTAGTCGGTTCTTAATTCCCTCCACAAACTATCTATTCGGGATATTTCTTTTTGTAGCTCAGCGGTCATAGGTACACTGCGGTTCGCGGCCCTGCAATTCATAGGCATTGCTTTCCGGAGCGTAAAAAAGCCCGAATGCATTTCAGCACAGCACGACCGGGCTATGGCTCTTGCCTTTGTAGCAGCAGGCCAGCCATTTCCATCCAGGTATTGTTCCGAAATATACTCGCATATGGCCAGGGAATCCCAGACGACAAGGTCATTGTCATGCAGGACCGGAACTTTGCCGGCGGCTGTATGTTTTGCTATCTCAGTTCTTGTGCCTCCGGTAGACAATGCAATTCGCACCTCATCAAATGGCAGATTGTTTACGGAGAGTAACAGCCATGCCCTTAAAGACCAGGACGAATAGTTCTTATTGCCGATTATCAGCTTCATGTTCACTCCTCTGGATAATGGGTGATGTTACCGGGGGATGAAATCTGCAGCGGTTATTCTGTTGGTGTGCCACATCTTCAGTGATGTCATCTGATTAACACAACAGCCTTATCAATGGCAAGACAGTATGAGGAGAAGATCTGGTGGCTACGCCAGCCTGTGAGTCAGGGGCAGCCAAAAGAATGTTGAAAGGTCGAGGTTTTGCCACGGAAAAATCTTGAAATCCGGACAAGAAGATAATAAGATCCATTCCTATCTGGCCATGTTTATTTCTGTAAAGGCATTCTAAGCCACTCAGACACGAAAGGAGAAAACAGTATGTCGAAAATCCTGATTGTATATGCAAGCATGAACGGTGAGACTGAGAAGATAGGGGAACTGATTGCTGAAGGACTGCGATTTGCGATGGTAGATGTGACTTTGAAAGATGTAAAAGATATCAAGAATGACTCCGATCTTGCCGGGTACGACGGCTACCTTTTCGGATCATCCACCTATCATGGCGAGATGATGAGCAGGATGAAGACTTTTTTATTCCAGGCAAAAAGAGCGGAGCTTCAGGGCAAAAAGGGTGGAGCCTTCGGTGCATATGGCTGGAGTGGTGAGGCAGCCGAACGGATCTTTGATACCATGCAAAACATCTGTGGTATGGAGATGGTCGGTGCGCCATTGATGTTGAAAGCCGCCTCGATCGGTGGTGGTATCAAAATGGCCCACGACTATGGCAAGGAGATAGCTGCCATGGTGCAAGGGGAGTAGGCCGGGAATACATCCGGGGCTTTTCAATCAGCCGCCATAGTCTCGCAGCCATATCGAGAAAATTCGTAAAGTTACGATTATGGCGGCCACTGTTGTGGTAAGAAAGATTCCACCTATGAAGTAATACCACCCGCGGTTGATACGACGTCTGAGCTTCCTGAAAAACCTGTAGGATCTGTCGGGTTTTTCAGGAACGGATCGAAAGGTGACAATAAAAGCGTATGTACTCATAGCCCAGAGCAGGCCTATAACACTCGGAATAAGAAATCGATCACTTTCGCGAACGTCAGAAATAAGCACAACCGTGATCATTGTTCCAAGACAGAAGGCCCCAACAGTAATTGACGGCAGCCGCAGAAACTGAAGAGTTTCTGCTATTCTCTGAAGTTTATCAATCACTCTGCTTCCCTCACTTTTTTTCTTTATTTTCCCAAACCAGGCTTTTGTCTGCCGCTTAGTTAAAGGCAGCCGGTTAATCTTGGCAAGTGGCCGGGGAACCGATGATATTCAAGTACCTGCTGTAACAATGCAGCAGAGGCAGCTGGAAACTCTTTAAAGCGAAGCAGATCTTCAGTTTCTTCCGGCAATCACACCGCCATCCACATCCCAGATTGCGCCGGTAACCCAGCCTGCCTCGTCACTGAGTAGAAAATCAATTACCCCGGCGACATCTTCAGGTGCGCCTATCCGTCCAATTGGGTGGAAGCTGTCAAATGTTGCAAGGGTCTCATCGAGTGCAGCTGGATCGATAAATGCTTCGTAAATCGGCGTTTTTACAACAGCCGGAGAGACAGCGTTCACCCGAATATTGAAATCTGCCAATTCCATGGCCATATGTTGCGTCAAGGCGTGCAAGCCGGCCTTTGCCATCGAATATGCTGAGGACGGGGTGGCTTTTATGGCCTGCTTTGCCCACATCGAACCAATGTGCACGATTGAGCCGCCGCCTTGTTCTTTCATGTTTTTCGCGACAGCCTGGGAGATGAAAAACAGTGCTCGATTTAGATTCATATAGCCGTCATAATCCCGGGCGTCGTGCTCAAGAAATGGTTTAGGATTAAATCGACCGGCCGCGTTTACCAGGTATTTGATGTGACGACTGTGCTTTGCCGCAAAGTCGACGAGACGTTCTACATCGTCAGCCTTATCTAAATCGGCCTGGATTGTTTGAACACTGCCTGTTTCAGCCAGAATGTGCTGAGCTTTTTCGAGCTTTTTCATGTTGCTGCCGATAATAACTACCTCTATTTTTCGACCAAGTAGACGTTGTGCAACTGCAAGGCCCATTCCACTGGAGCCACCCACGATCATTGCCAGGGGTTGTGTAGTGTTTTTCATTGTTGTTCCTCCTGAAAAAGATTTATTGTGTTTTGGACATAGCCATACACTATGGCTGCATGTACTCTTAAGAAAGGAGGTACATGTTGGCGGAGCAGGCATTTCTAGGTACATCTTTATGAAAAAACAGCAAAAAAAAATAACGAGGAAATCATCTGCTGGCAAACGGGACCAACCGGCCGGGGGAGATGGTTCGCACTGTTGAGGGCCTAACCACAAAAGTCTTGAATGACTGCCCGAAAAAGAATATGGGATTCGGTATCCTCGATCGAATTGCCTGCAATGAAGTCCCGCCCCGGGTAAAATATAAGCTTACGCCACTTGGTATCAAGTTCCATTTGAATTCTTGATACCCTTGAAGACTTCCAGGATGAAATTTCGTTTCAGGATGGAAACTAATACAGAAATAATCCGTCAGTAATATTGACTCACTAAAAAAGAGCGTCTGGCGGTCAGACAGATGCCAAATCGGAAGTTGACAATCCAAACCGGGAGGGGGAAATGGATATTAGGCGTACGGTGTTGAAGATGGTCATAGTATTGACTTCAGTAGTAGTTTCCGGCGGAATTATTCTGGCAGATGAAGCAAAAGAGAGAAAGAAAAAAAATCCGTATGAGAAAGGCGAGAAACAGGACAAACACCATGACAGGGGGAAAGACGCCCAGCTTGGTCCGCGCCCGTTCTTTCTTGTTGCGAATATGGACGATGGACCGTTAAAGGAGGAACTCAAGCAATGTGCTGATGGACCCTTCAAGCAGACCGCTTTTTCCATTGGGCACCGAGGTGCCGCCTTACAGTTTCCGGAGCACACCAGGGAATCGTATCTGGCAGCAGCGCAAATGGGTGCTGGTGTTATTGAGTGTGACGTTACATTTACCAATGATCTCGAACTGGTCTGTCGTCATTCCCAATGCGATCTGCATACCACCACGAATATTCTGGCTATTCCCGATCTTGCTGCAAAATGTTCGGTGCCATTTAGTCCTGCTGTACTTGATCCAAAGACCGGGGCAACCATCACCCCGGCCCAGGCAAAATGCTGCACCAGCGATATCAGTCTGGCAGAATTTAAAATACTCGCTGGGAAAATGGATACCGCCAATCCAAATGCCACTACCGTCGACGAGTATTTAGACGGCACCGCAAATTTCCGTACCGATCTCTATGCAGAAAACGGCACCCTCATGAGTCACGCTGAGAGCATCGAACTGTTTAAAAGCCTGGGTGTAAAGATGACACCCGAACTCAAGACTCCAGGCGTATCAATGCCGTACAACGGGACATATACCCAGCAAGCGTATGCGCAGCAAATGATAGATGAGTACCAGGCAGCCGGAGTCGAACCGAAAAAAGTGTATGCCCAGTCATTTAACCTCGACGATATACTGTATTGGATCAATAATGAGCCTGCCTTTGGTGAGCAGGGTGTCTATCTTGACGATCGTTATAATGAAACAGGCTTTGATCAAAAGGATCCGTCAACCTGGTCGCCGACGATGGAAGAGCTGGTTCAGCAGGGGGTGAGAATTCTTGCTCCGCCCATCCCGCTTCTGGTGTCGCTCGATACTGATGGAAGCGTTGTCCCTTCGGTCTACGCCCAAAAAGCTAAAGCGGCCGGGCTTGAGTTGATCACCTGGACCCTCGAACGCTCCGGTTTTCTCAGCCAGGGTGGCGGTTTCTATTACCAAAGTATAACTTCAGCGATCAACAACGACGGCGACATGCTGACTGTGCTGGATGTTCTTGCCCAGGATGTGGGAGTGCTTGGTGTCTTCTCTGATTGGCCGGCAACCGTTACCTACTATGCAAATTGTAAGGGGTTACAATAACAGTTCCTGTATGGAATCGCCCCCAACTCCAGCAAAGTGCGGGAGTTGGGGGGCATGTGGAATGAGTATGCGTAGTGCGTCATCACTTATCTTTTCGGCCCCAGAGCCTCCTGTACCCATTTATAGAAGTTGCTCTTTGGTATAGGTGTGCCCATCCAGCTCTGGTCGGGCCCCGGATCCCGGATGATTTCTTCAACGGACTTAAGGCGTGGCATAGGTTTTGAGCTGACATGTCCTTTGGCTGTCACCCACCGAACCTGTTTGACTTTCTGTATGGCGCGAATGATGAGGTTGGTCATCTGACAATCCCCGAGGCAGTAGTCCATCACTTGGCGATGATTGCCGGCACGCCATTCTTTTGGCGCGTCGGCACCGTCCATGAGCTTCTCCTGGACGATACCCATAGCCTGTGCAACTTTTGCAAGACCAATGGGGAATCCGGCCAGGTTGAAAAATTGGAACATGGGATCGTAGCTCTTCAGGGCTATCTTTGCTGCAAGAGCCATATCATCGGCCTGACGGCCTATCCATTTCAAATCGAAGCCCAGGCCATTCCATGCACAGACCATATATCCCTTTTGCTGCATTTCTTCGAGATACTCCAGGAGCAAATGTGCCTTCTGCTGCGTTAGATTCAATGCCGGATGACCAGTTTCATCTTCGGAGTACCATACCCGCTCCTCTCCTTGGTAAACGGCGGTTGCCGCAACCGAAATATTGAATGGGGCATATTTTTCCAGATCTTCGTATTTGCCCAGCTCGAAAACATCGGAAATCTCTATGTCAAAGCTCAGTAAATTCATTGCTTCTCCCTGTTTTTACAGTTTTTCTCCTGGTTGAGTTTTAGCTTTTTCAACTGTTTGTCATGGGTTCTGCTGAGAAACAGCAAGGCGCATATCGCGCCCAGCAGAGCCAGCGCCATATCTGATTGAGTGTCCCACACATACCCCTGGGTTCCTAGAAACGCCTCGGCTGATTCACCTGTTGATAGAGCAACCCACCATTCGATGAGTTCATAGAATGCACTAAATGCCAAACAGAAACAGACTGTTAAAAAACTTAACCACTTGGCATGGTTGATTATGTTCTTCCTGATAAATATCTCCCTTGCAATGATTGCAGGAATGAAGCCTTGAGCAAAATGGCCAACCTTATCGTAGTTGTTTCGCTCAAGTTCAAAATACTCTTTTACCCAGTCAAAGAGTGGAACCATGGCATATGTGTAGTGGCCACCAACCATCAAGATAATGCAATGAACGAGTATGAGAACGTAGGATATGGTTGTAAGTTTAAACTTTTTATATGTTATTGAAATGACCGCCAGCCCAATTAATGCAGGAATAACCTCTAAAAACCAGGTGAGGTAATCGGCCGGCTGAATAGCCGACCAGATTAAAACAATGAAGTAGGTTGAAAGCCATAAAAATTTCATATGTTCTCATTTACCTCAGCTTAAGGAACCATGGAGGCATCGAAGGGGATAAAGTAAAGGAGGCTGTTAATGTGCCCTGCTGCAGATTTTAATGTGCGTGCTCACCTTTTTTTTCTTTTGGTGCCAAGGCTGGAAATCTGTGAGTTGCAAATTTGGCATGGCAACTGACACACGATTCATTCATTTCGGAAAAATAAAAATTTATCAGTTCAGCTTTTTTGTTTTTGGCGAAGTGCTGAAGCATGCCTGCCAGATAATGGAATCTCTGATCCTTTTCTATAAATGTATGCGGTAATACCGAATGTAATTCCTTTGCTTGGCTTTCTGAAAGGTTTTGCTTCAAAATATAGCTGTTTTTTATTTTGCCGGCGGTTATTTCGATTTCATCCCAGTTTCCAGAATGGTACGCGGGGATAACAGACATCATGCCATCCTGCAATGCTAACATTTCTTGGGAGAGCAAATCACGTAAATCACGAGATAATGCTTCCACTCCCACGGCAGCTTCAGCCTCTTCATGATGATGTTTGTCTGCGCCGTAACTTATTGTCGGGAGGAAAATGGCTAAAAGTGCTATGCGAATAATGATCTTCATAGGGGGGCTCCAGTTTAAGTTGGTGAACTGTAAAACCTGCGGTGCAGGCCAGCGCAGTGGCAGCGCAGTCATTATTGGGAACGCTGTCGTAAAGAGAGCCGAGGAGTCTCCTGATGGGCGGCTCATTTTGCTTTCTCATTGTTAGTGCTGATAAAAAATGTCCAATTATTTACGCCTCCTCCTTTTCTTCTTCGAAAACAGGCAGCATAGTAGAGTGACCGAGCAGCGGAGTCGGCCTGTAGCGTCACATCAATCAGCTCAGCATAAAACAGACAATAAGGAGAAATAATGTACACAGTATATACCATTCCAGGATCTTGTTCTTCAGGCATTGTCATCTTGCTTGAAAAATTGCAGGTAGAGTACACTGCGGTAAAACGTGAGGATGTTACCAATTACACCGAGTTAGTGCCGACCAATCAGGTACCGGCATTAAAAACCCCGGACGGACAAATTATTACAGAAGGTGCGGCAATTGCCCTCTACTTACTGGAAAAACACAACTCGGACATGCTGCCTGTGGACCTCTCTCAAAAAGCTGAATTTCTCCGCTGGTTGATGTTTGATTATGCAACGCTGCATCCAGCCTATGGTAAAATGTTTGCGATACAATACAGGGTCAAGATCGATGAAAAAGAGAAAGCAAATGTATTGCGGCAGTTGGCCATTTCGGTCTCCGGCCTTTGGGCCATTTTAGACAGAGAATTGGAAGGGAAAAAATACATTGCCGGTGACCAGCCGACAATTGTCGATTACCTTGCAGCCATTTACTCCAGTTGGGGCAATAACTTCCCGGATATAAAGATTTCCTTGGGAAAAAACGTTGTACGAATGATTGACGAAGTTTCGGCCCTTCCTGAATTCGAGGCAGGATACAGAAAAGAAAACGCGACATTCAAAAAAGCAGCTCAAGAAGTAGCGACCGATTAATATATAGGTTGCAGGAAAAAAGCCGAACAGCGAGTAACTGTCCGGCTTTTCTATTTTCATCCAGAATGGAAGAGGATATTATTTTAGAGAAAGAGCGAGTTTCTGGCCTAATTGATACGCAGTTTTCATTGCTTTTTCATCATATTTAACTTTGGCTTTATCAAATATCTTAAAAACTGATAGCTGACCTGTTACTTCATAACCAAGAGCCTCAAGGGGTTTTCGCATAGCTTCTAAAGTAAAACCCATATCGTCGAGATTTTCTTGCTCACATATCGCGGCGACAATTGCTTTTCTGTTTTGATTGGCAAATTGGCTTGACCAACTTCTCGGTCGATCATTTTCGAAGTTATAAAAACAATAAAGTCGGTCAATAAATGCCTTCATCCAGGACGTTACATTGTAATTATGAGTTGGTGATACGAGCACAAGGCCTTTCGATGAAATTAATTCATGATATATGAGTGACATACCGTCAATTAATCCTGTGCATATTTTGTCTTTTCTGCACTTTTCACATCCAATGCACCCCTGAAACTGAATATCTGTTAAATTGAAATAAGTAGATGGTATTCTCTCCTGAGTGACTCCTAATAAAATGGTTTTCAGCAATATATCAGAGTTACCATTTTTCCTGGGACTTCCACTAAAACCAATTATTCTCTTCTCAGGACTGATGCTGGGTGGGCTAGTTACTAATTTCTTCAACGTTTTTTCCTCTGTATGTGGTGGAGTAGTACCGGACGACCGAACAAGGCGATGAGCACCAGTAGTCCGAGAAAAACAAGTGCCAACGGGTCAGTTTGAATCAGGCGAACGATAAGGGCGACTGAAGCAGCGGCGGCAGCCAGCGCACCAAATCCTGTGGCAACCCGTGCGCCTGCCCGCTGACGAAAAGCGAGCCAGCACACAACGGCAAAAGTAAATAGAAATGAGAGGTTGGCGGCCTCAACGAGAGTCGTGAGCGTTCCCACAGTGGCCAGGATCGCTGCCGCCGTCCCTAGACTGATCACCGCACGATCCGGTATGCCTGCCGTGTTCTTATGGTCCAGTGCGGCTGGTAACTCGCCGTCGTCGGCCACCCTGTACGCGAGACGTGCTGTGGCAAAGAGTGTGGCGTTGATAGCCGATCCGGTGGAGAACGCCGCGGCTATCGTGACGACAACGACGCCAACGGTTCCGAACGCCTGCCGCCCCGCGATAGCCAACGCGACCTCCTTGTGCTGCACCACCTGATCCGCACCGATCAGCATGGCTGTACCAAGGGCAACGAGAACGTAGACAACGATAACAACGATGATTGCCGACAGCACAGCGCGGGGCAGTGTCTTCTGCGGGGTATCGATGTCATTGTAATCATAGGTCAGCAGTTGAAATCCCTCGTAGGCCATGAACACCGACGCCGCACCGAAAAGCGCTGCGCCGATCCCGGCATCAGGCACGCCCTGGGAGAGCATCCTGGGATCCCAGAGTGTAAGTCCCCAGCCGGCCAAGCCCACAAGAACGACCAGTTTGAACCACACGAGAAACACCTCGACACCTCCAGCCTCACCGACGGCCCGCAGGTTTAGCCCAATAAACAACGCCACGATGGCAATACCAGCCATACGTGGAAACCATGGCCCGAGCTCCACGACATGTCCGAGGTATTGCCCGAATGTGAAAGAATACACCGCAATTGTGAGCACATATCCGACAATGAGAACCCATGAGAGGCTACCGGCGAACCCCTCTGCATTGATCTTGCGGAGAAATGTAAACGCTCCGCCCCCTTCCCCGTAATAGGCGGCCAGTTTAACATAACTATACCCTGCGGCCAGTGCGATCAGACCCGCGGCCGCGAAACTGAGCCATGCCCATGCACCGGCGATCCCGACAACCACACCGAGTGTGGAGAAGATACCACCGCCGATCATACCGCCGACGGCCATAGACCAGGTCCCATTGAAGCCTAGCTTAGATTTAGATTGGTTCATGTTAACGATCTTCCAAATAACGGCTAAACCGGCGGCGAGGCGATCTTGAGTGATTCACCGCAATTTGGTTTTGCTTTTCAAATTCTTTAAAAGCTCCTGTTTTCGCCTATGGGCGATATGCCGAACACAGTCTGGAAGGTAATGTCGATTGGTTCGTGGCATATTCTGAAAATGTCTATGAACAGGCAAGAGTACGGATCTAGATCCAAAAAAATGAAGATAAGTAAATAGTATGAAAATTTCAATAGCGCATCAGGTTCTTATGACATTGAGCAGTTTGGTATTGCCGGTGTGACTGGTACTGATCTTTTTCTTAAAGATCCCTTTTCCTAAGAAAAGAGGGGCTTAGAGATAGATTTGAAGTGTTTCAAACACCGATGTTGTTGTAACTCAAGTGCGTTGACCCGGTCCGGCTTCAGCTCCTTTTGAGTCAACATCTGTTGCAGTCTCAACACTTACGGCAAGAGTCTGGAAGCAACCTGAATCCTCTCTGAAAAACCTTGAAATCATGGAGAGATTATACTCGTCATTAAGTTCATGCAGAGTCGTCGGTTAGGTATCTTTGAGTGCTTATTCCTGCATGTTCAAGAATTTTAATTTTGACATGGGGGTCTTAACCATTCATGATGGAAAAGGGAAACATATCGAACTGTATCAATCCCCGGACTTTTTGTGAAAGAATTACAGTTATGATTTGATCCTGTGATTGTTGTATATGATAAAAAAAGTAAGTGGCAGGTTATGATATAAGGGCATAGGATGTCAAGACAACTATGATTTACACCCTCACTGTTCAGAGTACTACCTTAAAAGAGGCAAAGGGGTCGCTCGATTTTTTGGATACCAGAGGTTTGTCTGTTACCTCCGCTTCCGCCCGGTGATCTCTCTCAGCTCGTTAAAGGCACTCATCCGGTAATTAAAAATAACATATGAAATTTCTTCACACATCAGACTGGCATCTTGGTCGCGCGCTCTATGGCCGCAGGCGTTATGAAGAGTTCTCCGCATTCCTGGACTGGCTGGCAGACGTCATTGAGCAGCGGGGCGCCGAGGCTCTGCTGGTTGCCGGTGATATTTTTGATACCAGTACTCCGACGAACAGAGCACAGGCTCTTTATTACCGGTTTCTGTACAAAGTGGCCGGTTCCTGTTGCCGGAGCATTATTATCATTGCCGGAAACCACGACTCACCTACTTTTCTGAATGCTCCGAAGGAACTGCTTCGTGCTCTTCGTGTCTATGTTATTGGAGCGATGACTGATAATCCCGAGGATGAAGTCATTGTCCTGAGGGACAGGCAGGACAATCCCGAAGCGATTGTTTGTGCCGTCCCGTACTTGAGAGATAAGGATATCCGGACCGTTGAGGTGGGTGAAACTGTCGAGGATAAAAGCCGAAAGCTCACCGAAGGTCTTCGTAATCACTATGCTGAGGTCTGTAGTATAGCCCTGCAAAAACAGCAACAATGTGGCGGTGTGCCGATAGTTGCCATGGGCCATCTTTTTACTGCCGGTGGGAAAACAGTAGAAGGTGATGGAGTCCGGGAACTCTATGTCGGCTCCCTGGCCCATGTAAATGAGGATATTTTCCCGTCCTGTATAGATTACCTGGCACTTGGCCACCTCCATGTTCCACAGCGTGTCGGAAAAATCGATCATATGCGCTACTCAGGGTCGCCAATTCCTATGGGCTACGGTGAAGCTACCCAGCAAAAGAAAGTTGTGCTTGTTGAGCTGGATGCACGGGCTCGGCTGATAGAGGAGCTGCCGGTTCCATGCTTTCAGAGACTTGCGAGAATCTCCGGTTCGCTGCAGCAGATCGAAGCCGTAATCGATGAACTGAAACAGCAGGAAAGCAATGCCTGGCTCGAAATTGAATACACCGGTCCTGAAATAATCGGCAACCTGAGAGAACAGATAGAGGGCTCGGTATCCGGAACTGCCATGGAGATCCGGCGCATAAAAAACAAGTTGCTCACCGATCGGGTAATGGGCGGAATAAGCGACGATGAGACACTGGACGATCTCGATGCAAATGATGTGTTTACCCGCTGCCTCGATGCCTATAATGTCCCGGCGGAAGAACGTCCGGAACTGATTCGGGCATATGGTGAAGTGCTTCATGATTTCCTTCATGAGGATAAAAATTCCTTATGAAAATCCTCCAACTCCGATTTAAGAATTTAAATTCGCTGTATGGCGAGTGGGCGATTGATTTTGCCTCGCCAGAATATATCTCCAGCGGAATTTTTGCCATCACCGGCCCAACGGGTGCCGGCAAATCAACGATACTGGACGCCATCTGTCTGGCACTCTATGGCGCAACACCGCGTCTTGGAAAAATCACCCAGAGCGGGAATGAAGTCATGTCCAGGCGAACAGGGGAATGCTATGCGGAAGTGATTTTTCAATCGCAGGCCGGCACGTTTCGGTGCCACTGGAGCCAGCACAGGGCATATAGAAAGGCCGGTGGAAAACTGGCCGATTCAAAGCATGAAATAGCGGATGACCTCAGCGGCCGGATCCTTGAATCGAAAAAGCGGGATGTGGCCTCGGTTATCGAAGAAAAAACGGGAATGGACTTTGATCGGTTTACCCGGTCCATTCTGCTGGCGCAGGGTGGTTTTGCGGCGTTTCTCCAGGCCTCTCCCGATGGGCGGGCACCTATACTTGAGCAGATCACCGGAACGGCTATTTACAGTGAAATATCAAAAAAAGTCCACGAACGGCAGCGGGACGAGCGGGAAAAACTGGGCCTGCTGCAGGCGGAAACGGCTGGAATTACACTCCTGAGTGAGGAGCAGGAAGCCGAGGTCCGGAAAGAGCTGGAAGGCAAAGAATTAACAGAAAAGGATCTCTTGGTAAAACACCGGCAGGTTGCGGGATCTATCAGCCGGCTGACAGCGATCGAAGCCTTGCGGGTAGATCTTGCCGGGATTGCCAGGGAATTTGCCGCGATTTCAGAAATCGTAGATGCCTTTACGCCCAACCGGGAAAAACTCCGGCGCGGACAAAAGGCCGC
Organism: Desulforhopalus sp.; assembly: GCA_049645925.1. Taxonomy (GTDB): domain Bacteria; phylum Desulfobacterota; class Desulfobulbia; order Desulfobulbales; family Desulfocapsaceae; genus Desulforhopalus_A. Next base: position 72,327 of record JBARUU010000068.1, on the reverse strand, counting down.
AGAGCTGGATGGTGACTTTGCTGCATTGTCGTCTCTTAGAAAGCAACAGGCTGACGACCAGCAAGCGTTCAAAGACAATGAAGAGCAGCTCCCGCCAAAAGTTTTGTCACTTTCTCAAAAAGAAGAAAAGTTGAAAGCAGCTGAGTCGTTAACCGTTATAACAAAAAACGAACAGAAAGCGGAAGGGCCGTTGATCAAAAAAGTGCGAATCCTGGATTTTCAAATATCGGAAAAGAAAAAAGAAATCCAAACAGTTGCTGCTGCCTGTAAAAAAGAAGAAATATACATTGCCGAAAATAAAAGAGAACGCAGTGAGGTCCTGAAGGAACAAAGGATTACACTGGAAAAGCTCCAGCATATTGAGCAATACCTCGTTGCCAACAGCAGAGATGAATTGCTGATTACCCAACTTGCCGGAATTACCGAGCAGGTAAACAATCTGCAATCACATGCCGAGCAAATTAGAACGAAAACAAATGGGGTTGGTATTGCCCGGAAACAGGTGGAGGACCATGCAGCACTCCATGAAAGCCGGTACAAGATTTTTGTCTCTTGCAAAGCAGCGTTCGACGCCGCAAAGAAAAGCACACTTCAGGAAAAGAAAAGATTAACAACCCATTTGGGTGAGCGGTTGCTTCGTGAATATCGGGTTGAATATGATTCTCTGATGAGGGAGGTAGCATTTCTGCGAAAGATATCTGATCTCGAAGCGGAGAGAAAAAAGCTCGAAGATGACAAGCCCTGTCCTCTGTGCGGTTCGACAGGACATCCTTTTGCCGAAGGCAACGTGCCTGAGATTGATGCGACCGAAAAACGAATTGGTGAGCTCGCCGCTTTTATCAAAGATGCGGAGCAGTTTGAAAATACTATCAAAGAGCTTGAGAGAAAAGAAATTAAAATAGCAGTACAGCTGGCCGAGGCTGAAAAACAGCTGGCCCAGGCCGGTTATGCAAAAGAGGAATCTGAAAGACAGTTCAAACGTGTTGCAGGGGAACTAACAGAAATAACCGAACGTTTTTCAGCACTCCAGCAAATAGTCTTGTCAAGGCTTCAACCTCTTGGAATTACCAATATACCTGATAAAGATATCGGGTCTGTTCTCACTTCATTACATGATCGTCTTAAAAAATGGCAGGATTTCCAGAAGAGAAAAATCGAGATTGAATCGAGGATCACCCATCTCAACGCCGAAGTCAAACGACTGGACAGTATTCTCGAAACCGTAACTTCGGCACTGAAGGAAAAACAGAAGGCTCTGGCTCTACTGACAAAAGATTGTGAGAGCCTGTTGAGTGGTCGAAGGCAGATCTATGGGTCCAAAAATCCTGACCATGTGGAATCCAGCCTTGCAACAAGAGCCGCCGATGCTGAACAAAAGGAAAAATCGGTCAGGGGAGCACGTGATCTTGCCAGGCAGCAGGTGAATGAGATAGAGACACGCCTTGGTACTTTGCGGGAAAATATCTCAAAAAGAACGCAGCTGCTCACAAGAGCAGAAAAGACTTTTACCGAGACCTGCCAAAAGGCTGGGTTTGCCGATGAGCAAGCATTTATCGAAAGCCGCCTTTCGGTCGAGGAAAAAAACGAAATAGAGCGACGTGCCCGGGAAATTGATGAAAAACAGGCGGATATCCTTTCCCGGAAAAAGGACAGGGAAGTTCGTCTGGACCGGGAACTGGAAAAGAAAACGACCGAGACGCCTCTTGAAGAACTTGTAAAAACCCGTGATGGTCTTGAGGAATCTTTGAAAAAAGTTGCCGAGAGTATCGGTGCAGTCAAACAGATTCTCTCCGATAACAGCAATACCAAAGCCAGGATCCGTGAAAAACGGGCCTTTATTGAAGCCCAGAAAATCGAATGCCGGAGGTGGGATAAGCTCCATGCTGTGATTGGGTCGGCCGATGGGAAAAAATATCGTAACTTTGCGCAGGGACTGACCTTTGAGTTGATGGTGTCCCATGCCAATCGGCAGCTTGCCAAAATGACCGACCGATATCTGCTGATCCGTGATGACCTCCAACCGCTGGAACTGAATGTCATTGATAATTATCAGGCGGGTGAGATCCGTTCCACCAAGAACCTGTCCGGCGGTGAAAGCTTCATCGTCAGTCTTTCCCTGGCGCTGGGGCTCTCAAAAATGGCCAGCCGCAGGGTTCGGGTGGATTCGTTATTCCTTGATGAAGGGTTTGGTACTTTGGATGAGGAAACTCTGGATACGGCTCTGGAAACTCTTGCGGGATTACAGCAGGATGGCAAACTCATCGGAGTTATTTCCCATGTAGCGGGATTGAAAGAGAGAATACCTACTCAGATAGCCATTCTGCCCATGTCCGGTGGGAAAAGCACGATCATCGGCCCGGGCTGCGCGTCAGTGCAGAGGAACGATTAGTCCTGCTGTTATTGCCTACTGCCTCAACGGTTATCTGTTGAGGCAGCAAGAACGATGAGTCCTGTTAGTAGAAAGGATTGGCAACGTAGTGCTCACCACCGTCAAAGCTGGTGAAAAAGATCTGTGGTGGCTTTGGTAAACCGGCAATCTTCCATGCCTTCATCGGGTCGACAAATTCGTCGGCAACGCAACGGCGGGATCCTGCATGAATTTTTTTGCAGACATAGCCGAGGATAGGAAAGGAGGAAAACTTGTGATAATATTCCCTTAGAAAAAAGACGATATCCATTTTTGCTTCGTTCAGTTCGTCAATGCCTTCATGTTTTGCGAGGGCTTTGGCGATGTCTTCATTCCATTCCTCCGGTTTACTTAAAAATCCTTCCTTATCCAGTTCTATATTTTTATCTCCAACATGTAATTGAGCCATGATGTACCTCCTCCGAAGTCGGTGAAAAACTGATAGCGGGGAGCTGTCGATAAACCACTTTTGTTTTACTGCCCGATCTTCCCGTCTCCTCCTCCACCATCACATGTTGGGATATGGATACATGACCAATGGCGGTGAAGGTCAGTCTTTTCTTCCTACAATGTAGTGATGAGATGATACTTGTCAATCGGTTGCCGGCACTGGTTTTCTACAATGTGTTGTGATTTTTCTGAATGTGAATTAATCATGAGCACGTCAAAAACGGGTCTGGGATATAGCCGGGCTCGAGGTGAGTGATAGTATGACAAGAAATGAACGGAGGAAAGCAGGAATGGAGAGAATTGTTGTCAAATTCGGTGGCTCGAGTGTGGCTGACAGCAGGCAGATCAGCAAAGTAAAAGCGATAGTTGAGGCCGATCCGAGGCGGAGCGTCGTGGTCGTCTCTGCCCCAGGCAAGCGGCAGGTTGCAGAGGCTAAAATCACTGACCTGCTCTATCTCTGTCATGAGATGGTGGCGATGTCCACCGATATCTCCGAACCCTTTGGTCTTATTCGTGACCGGTTCGCTGAGATTGCAGATGAACTGCAACTGAGTTCTTTCGTGCCCAGCGAGATTGATCGGTTTGGCAAAGAACTCATCGAAGGTTGCAGCCGTGATTATACAGCGTCACGCGGTGAGTACTTCTCAGCCAGGCTTATCGCCGAGTATCTGGGTGCCGAATTTATCGATCCTGCCGATTGCCTGCTCATCCGGACAAACGGAACTATCGCCCCGGAGAGCTATCAAAAACTGGGAAGCCGTCTTTCAGACCCGTCAAAACGCTATGTCATGGCAGGATTTTACGGCCATAACGGGGACGGCGAGGTGAAAACTTTTTCCCGGGGAGGCTCAGATATTTCCGGGGCCATTGCTGCAAGAGCGGCAGGTGCCAATCTTTACGAGAATTGGACGGATACGTCGGGTATTTTGATGGCTGACCCTCGCATAGTTGACAATCCGAGAGCCATAGAAGAAATTTCCTTTCGCGAGATCCGGGAGATGTCGTATATGGGTGCCTCTGTCTTCCACGATGAGGCTATCCTGCCGGTTCAGGAGGCAAATATCCCGATTCGTATAAAAAACACCAACCGACCCGACGATGCAGGTACACTTATTACCCCTCGATTAAGTGATAAAGCCCTCGCCTCGACAGAGATTGCCGGTATCGCCGGTCGGAGAGATTTTTCCATGATCTGTCTTGAGAAGACACTGATGAATAGAGAGGTGGGTTTTGCCTACCGTTTACTCGGTATTTTGAGAGAGCGGGGTGTCAGTTTTGAACAGTGTCCATCGAGTATCGATACAATCAGTGTTATCGTCGAGGATGCAGGACTGGAGGGGCTGGAAGAAACAGTTCTCAACGAGATTCGCCGACAGCTCGAGCCTGATAATTTGTATGTTGAAAAAAAACTGGCGCTCATTGCGGTTGTTGGGGAGGGGATGGTACATACGGTGGGGATCGCCGCAAAAACATTTAATGCTCTGAAAGATGCGGGAATTAATGTCCGGGTTATCAATCAGGGTGCTTCGGAAATGAATATTATCATCGGGGTGAGTGCAGGGGAGTACGACAGGGCTGTGCAGTCTCTCTATTCGGCCTTTGTTCCTGACTGACGGGTGATTGGCTGCCCACCATCGAGAACATGTCGGACCGTCTCGGTCAGTGTCTCCATGCTGACCGGTTTCGCAAGATATGCCCTAATTCCTGCCTCGGCGGCTTTTCTCTCATCAATATGATCGCTGTATCCGGTGCAGAGAATAACCGGGATTTCCGGTCGAACTCTCAGGGTCTCCAGGGCGAGTTGTTCTCCGGTCATGCCCGGCATGTTTTGGTCGGTTATGATCATGTCGAAGCCAGCCGGGTCAGCCAGATACGCTTCAAGTGCCTTCCTGCTGTTGGTAAAAGCATCAACAGTATACCCGGCTCTTTCGAGAATCTTCCTCAACATGACGGTAAGGTCTGGGTCATCGTCAACGACAAGAAGTCTCTCCCAGTCTGCACTGTATGGTACTATCGGACGTTTGATGGGTTGAGTTTTCTCTGCTGTTATTGGAAAGTACGTTGAAAACGATGTTCCTTTACTGAGATGACTCGAGAATTTTATCATCCCGCCATGACTTTTGACGATCCCGTGGACTACCGCCAGGCCCATCCCTGAACCTTTACCGAATTCCTTGGTCGTGAAATAGGGATCGAATATCCGATCATGATATTCCTTGCCTATACCCATTCCGGTGTCGCTGATGGTAATCATCAGATATGTACCGGGCATCAGGTGGGCGGCAGGATCGAGATCCCGTTCGGTGAGGGGGATTTCCCGCAGGGCTATTGAGAGGGTTCCGCCCTGGTCTTCCATAGACTGGATGCCGTTGGTGCAGATATTCATCAGGACTCGGTGTATCTGGGTCTGATCGGCAAGAATGCTGCCGCAGTTGGGGGCAAGGTCTAATTTGAGATGAACTGCCGGGGGGATGGTCGCTTTGAGAAAAGCCACAACCTCCTCTATGAGGGTTTTCAGTTGGACAGGCTCACGGTATTGACCTTCCTGGCGGCTGAATGCAAGGATTTGCTTGACGAGATCCTTTGCCCTGTGGCCAGCCTTTAGAACTTCCTGTATCTGCGTTTTGGCCGGACTTGTTGCTGGAATTTCTTCCAGGGCCATGTCTGCATAACCGAGGATTGCCGCCAGGATATTGTTGAAGTCGTGGGCTATGCCACCTGCCAGAGTGCCGACAGCCTCCATTTTATGCCGCCGCCTGAGCTCGGTTTCCAGCCGGGCTTTCTCCTGCTCGGCTTTTTTTCTAAAGGTAATGTCCTGGAAAATACAGGCAAACTGGTTTGGTGCCGGACAATAGGCGGCCACCTCGAAATACTTGTCAATTTCGTGTGAATAATTTTCAAAGGTAATCGGTTCGCCGGTGAGTGCGACCCTGCCGTAGGTGTCGATCCAATGCTGCTCAATGTCCGGCATTATATCACGTACAGTTTTTCCGAGCAGGTCGTCGGCCTTCAACCCTGTCTGGGTCTCAAAGGCGGGATTGATACTGAGAAAGCGATAATCGACAGGTTTGCCTTCCCGGCAGATTATCTCATGCAGGGCAAAGCCGTCCAGCATCTTTGAGAAGAGGTTGAAATAATTCTGTTCAAAACGTCTGGCTTCAGAAATGTCGCGGCCAATAGCGTTTATGCCGGTCATCTTGCCGGAGCCATCATACAGAACGGCAGCGGACCACTTTATGGTGCAGCTCATATCTGATTTGACATTCATGTGCCGTACTGTAAGAGAGGTATCACTCCTTCTGTCAACGAAACAACTGTTCCACCACTTAAGAACCCTTTCATGGTCGTCGGGGTGGATAAATCGAAAGAGAGAAATTCTGCTGTATCGTTCTGGGGGTATGTCGAAGAGTTGCAGGACTGCCCGGTTGATGAAAGTCAAGTGACCCCGACGGTCGAGGTGAACAATCAGATCACTGGTCCTTTCCACCATCTCTCTGAACTTTCTCTCACTGTCCCGGTATTTATTGGTTTGTTCATATATCGGCTGCTTGAGGTCCCGGCGGGACAGTTGTGCTTTCTGCTCGGCGGAGGTTTGAGCTTTAGTTTCCTTCTCCTGCCTGTTGTGGGGGAATGTCGTGTCCACGTAGGGTATCTCTTCTGCAGCAAAGGTTAGTTGTTAAATGTGAGTAATTGTAATGAGTAATAGTATCGCATTGACGGGCGCAGGACAAATTTTTTATAAACATCGGTTAAATAGTTTTCCTGCTGCACCTGATGCAGTCACAAATGAGGTCTCTGCTGCCACTGACAATCAGAGGGGCGGACTACTGAGAGGTGCAGACAGGGTATAACGCCAAGACTCGATCAGTAACGTCGCGACAGATGGATCCCGGCAAGCATACATCGTATCGATCCGCCTGCCAGTTCAATGGTGGGAACTGACAGTTCGACGATCCGGGCGGACTCCTCAATATCTTCTTTTTGTTGTACTGTAAGGGCAGCCGCTGCTCTGGCAGAGATTGCAAGGATTCGGTCTTTTCCGGTGGAAAGTTCAATGGCATTGCCGGCAAATTCACTGATCTGGTGGTTGTCAAGCGCAATAACTTTCCTGCCCATCTCGGCAATTCTCGCACGTATTTCTTCCCGTCTGTCCGGGTCGCTGATGATGTCGAAACCGACCATGGCAAAGTCAGTACCGATACACATCATAACATTGGTGTGATAGATTGAACTGCCGTACTCGTCGGCGGTGTCAAAGGCCATCGGCTCAAAATTGAAATGCGTGCAGAAACGCTCAAGAGGGATCGGGTTGGCTCTGTTGGACCGGGCGGTGTAGGCAACTCGTGCGATATGATCCAGGACCATGGCGCCAGTCCCTTCAAGAAACAGGTCGTCGTATTCAAGGCAGGAATAATCGATTACATCCTGAACCCGATATTCGGCTTTGAGCATCTCGATCAGGTCGTACCTTCTTTCCCTTCGGCGGCTGGGATTGTACATCGGGTAGATGGCCAGATGACCACCCGGATGGGTTGAAAACCAGTTGTTGGGAAAAACAGAGTCGGGGGTCTCTTTTTCACCGCGGTCTTCAAAGATATGCACCCTCACTCCCTCTTCCTCCAGGCGGTGAGCGACAGCCGTCACTTCGTCATAGGCTGCTTTGGCAATTTCTTTGGGTGATAGCTGGCCGTCTGTTCTCTGAAAGGCATTGTCTGAAGCGGTTTCCGGGTTAGAGTGGAATCGGTGCGGTCGAATCATGACCACGGCGCCGGGCGCTTGAATAAATCTGGAGGTCATGTTGAGATCTCCCTTAAAAAGATGAATGTGATGCCGTCGTACAAACTCTACGTCCGAAGTCGGAGTTTATGCCCTGGTTTGAAGGGTGCGTACCTGCTTGGTTACTGTAAGTTTTCAATCATTGCGACGTACGCCTGGTACGGCGTACCGATTGAAAATTTACGCCCGTTTCACATATGCAGCATTTTACCTAGCCATCCTCAAATTTGAATTTTTAGGAGAATGTCAAGTGTATGCCTCCGGGGATTTAATAGTATGCCATCATAGTATACCATCTTTCTGCTGACAATCTTTTGTTGCGATTGTATGGCGCAGGCAGCTGATGGGAGTCCGGGTTAGAAGTTGAACGATTGAGCCTGGGCGACCTCGATTGCAAGTTGAGAGCGGGCGTTGGCATCTTTGGCTAAATTTCTCTCTTTGCACCATCGAGGAAAGGTTTCCGGATCGATAAAGACCTTGATGACCTGGTCTCCGCCTGCCTCGACTTCCGTTTTTTTCTCTTCTGCGCGGGACAGCCAGCTTTCGTAGGTTTTCGGGAGAAGTTCGGCATCATCGAAAAGTGCGATAAGCTCGCTGTAATGCTCTTTTTTGTACCAGACCAGGGCCTGAATCATTGGTTGCCTGGCAGTTTCTTGTTTCTTCGCAGCTTTTTCTTTGAGTTTGGCGATTGCTCTGCCTGACCCGGTTTGTGTCTTTTTCTTGACCATAAAAATCACCTTCTATCAGAATGAAAGAGCATATGCTCTGATTGTACAGCCTTACCGTCAATATGGTTGCAGAAAATAATAATCGACGAGAGAAAGGAAAGCGAGAGGTTTGCATTCAAAAGGCCATGAGTGACAATCCTTGCCAGTCATCTTCAGGCAGGTCAGTTGTCCTCTCTGGATTGGCGCCATTCTTTTCAAAGAATTATTGTTGGATTTTGTTGACGGCGACCAGATTTATCTTGTACCTTGAATCATTTGTGCACATGAAAGAGATAGGGGATTTGTGTACCCTGTGGGAGCCCTCTCGGGGGATGTGAAAACAAGGCGGACCGGTATTGGTCAACCTGTTTTTAATTGTTCTTGTCGCTGGGCCATGCCTGGTCCTGTGTTTTCGTTTAATGGTGGAAAAATTGTCCGATTTTTTAGAACGTTGGTCGGCTGAAAAGTCGTCGGAACTGTATCGTGTGGCTGAGTGGAGTGGTGGATATTTCAGGGTATCGGAAAGTGGGGATATGCTCGTTCAGCCGTCGCCGCAATCCGCTGACCGTGCGGTTTCAATTCCGGAAATTGTGGAGGGGCTGAAAGATCGCGGCCTAGATATGCCGGTTCTGTTGCGGATAGAAAATATTCTCGATGCCCAGATCACTGACCTTAATGAGACGTTTATTGCCGCAATGAAGGATCTTGGCTTTAAGGGCAGTTTCATGGGGGCTTATCCCATAAAGGTTAACCAGCAGAAACAGGTCATTGACGCGATGGTCCATTATGGCGCAGCCTATCACCATGGCCTGGAAGCGGGCAGTAAAGCCGAACTTATTGCGGCAATGGGAATGATGATTGATAAAAAAGCGCCTCTGATCTGCAACGGCTATAAAGATGAGGAGTTTGTCGATCTTGCCCTGCATGCTGTAAAACTTGGGTTTCGATGTATTTTAGTCGTCGAGATGCCGAGCGAACTGCCGCTGATTATCGAACGCTCCCGGGTGCTTGGGGCCAAGCCGGTGCTGGGGGTACGTATCAAGCTTTCAACACAGGGCGGGGGCCATTGGGCGGAATCGGGTGGCGAACGCTCAATTTTCGGCCTGAATACCACCCAGTTGATCCACGCGGTTGATCTGCTGAAAAAAGAAGGGATGCTTGACTGTCTGCAGATGGTGCACTACCACCTCGGTTCCCAGATATCCAATATCCGGGAGATTCGAACAGCGGTCGGAGAGGCCTGCCGGGTCTATGCCGGGTTGGTGAAAGAGGGGGCTGGGATGCGCTACCTGGATCTGGGGGGCGGTCTCGCCGTGGACTATGATGGTTCGCAATCAAATTTCTTAAGCAGCCGGAACTATTCCCTCAACGAATACTGTACCGATATCATCGAAGCGGTGATGACAACGCTTGATGAGGAGGAAATTGCCCATCCGACGATCATCACGGAAACCGGCCGGGCTCTTGTCGCATATTACTCCGTCCTTCTCTTTAATGTACTGGACAAAACCATCTTTGAGCCGGAAACAATCCCTGAAAAACTGCCTGCGGATGGTCCTCCCCAGCTCATTAATATGCTGGAATCCTTGAATGGTCTCACTATCCGCAACCTTCAGGAAACCTTAAACGATGCCATCTATTATCGTGATGAAGTCCGGCAGCTCTTTAATCGTGGCCAGATTAGTCTGCGGGAACGATCCCTGGCGGAAAATTTGTTCTGGACTATTCTGAATAGAATTTTAAAAACAGGCAAGGAACTGAAAAACGCCCCGGCTGAGATCAATGAAATTGAGCGGTTACTCGCCGATATCTACTACTGTAATTTCAGCCTGTTTCAATCGCTTCCGGACAGTTGGGCTATTGATCAGCTTTTCCCGGTCATGCCCATTCACCGGCTGCATGAAAAACCGACCAGAAATGGAATCATCGCCGATATAACCTGCGATTGTGACGGAAAAATCGATCGTTTTGTCGATCGTTTCGGTGCCAAACGTTTTCTGCCGCTCCATGAACTGAAGGACTCTGAAGAGTATTATCTTGGGGTCTTTCTGGTCGGCGCCTATCAGGAAACCCTGGGCGATCTCCACAACCTGCTGGGAGACACCAATGTCGTGACGGTCAGTCTGCATCAAGACGGAAAGTATGATTTTTCCGGAGAACTGGAAGGAGATACGGTTGCTGATATCCTCTCCTACGTGGAATATGACCCAAAACGGCTGTTGATGAAGTTTCGCAAAACCGCCGAAACCGCTGTGAAGGAGGGGCTTATTTCACCTCTTGAACGCAAGGAAGTGATGCAGGCCTACGAAGCGGGGCTGCGTGGTTATACATATTTTGAACGATAGTATCAGAGTTTCGGTAATGACTGAGACTCGTAATATATTGTGGAGGATGTTATGGCGAAGGTATTGATTGTTGGAGCAGGCGGGGTGGCTGGAGTTACCGCGCATAAATGTGCTTTTCTGGCAGACAGCTTTTCCGAAATTGTGCTCGCCAGCCGGACGCTTGCCAAATGTGAGGCAATTGCCGCAAGTATCAAGGAACGCACCGGCAAAGCGATTGACGTACATCAGCTTGATGCAGATAATGTGGCCGAGACGGTCGCTCTGATACGGGAAACGAAGCCTGACCTGCTGGTTAACCTGGCTCTGCCATATCAGGATCTGGCGCTGATGGATGCCTGCCTGGAAACCGGTGTCGACTATCTGGACACCGCCAACTACGAACCGCCGGACGAGGCCAGGTTCGAGTATAAGTGGCAGTGGGCCTACCGGGAACGCTTTGAGAAGGCTGGGTTGATGGCCCTGCTTGGATCAGGTTTTGACCCGGGGGTGACCAATGTTTTCTGTGCCTGGGCGCAGAAGCATCATTTCGATGAAATCCACGAGCTGGATATCATTGACTGCAATGCCGGAGACCACGGACAGCATTTCGCAACCAATTTCAATCCGGAGATAAATATTCGGGAGATTACCCAGCGTGGCCGTTACTGGGAACATGGCGAATGGGTGGAAACCGATCCGCTCTCGTGGTCGATGAACTACTCCTTTCCGGATGGTATTGGAGATAAAAAATGCTATCTGATGTACCACGAAGAGCTCGAATCGCTGGTCATGCATCTGCGGGGCCTGAAACGAGCCAGATTCTGGATGACGTTTGGCGAACAGTATCTCACCCACCTGCGTGTACTGGAAAATGTTGGGATGACCCGCATCGATCCCGTGGAATTCGATGGCCGGCCGATCATCCCCATCCAATTCCTGAAAAAAGTCCTGCCCGAGCCCTCCTCTCTTGGGCCGCTCACCAAAGGTAAAACCTGTATTGGCTGTGTGCTGAAAGGCATCAAAGACGGCAAGGAGAAAAAACTCTACGTGTACAACATCTGCAGCCATGAGGAGGCATACCGCGAGGTTGGCTCCCAGGCGATCAGCTACACGACAGGGGTGCCGGCTATGATCGGTGCCAAGTTGATGCTTGAAAAAGCCTGGCACAGGCCGGGGGTCTGGCACATGGAACAGTTCGACCCCGACCCGTTCATGGACGCCCTGAATCTTTACGGACTGCCGTGGAAGGCTGTCGAACTGTGATGAACGGCTATTCTGGATACCGTTTTGATCCTTCGCGACTGAATACTCCCTGTTATCTGGTGGATGTCGGTCTGCTGCGCCGTAACCTGCAGATACTGGCCGATGTCAAGGCGAAGACCGGCTGTAAGATATTGCTGGCGCTGAAATGCTTTTCCATGTTTCGGCTGTTTCCGCTTATTGCACAGACCCTGGACGGGGTCTGTGCCAGCTCACCCCATGAAGCCCGGCTCGGTTTCGAAGAATTTGGTAAAGAGGTGCATACTTTCGGTGCGGCCTATTCCTCTTCGGATATGGTGGATTTGTGCCAAACCTCAGACCATATTCTGTTTAATTCCTGCTCCCAGTTCGAGCGCTTTAAACCGATGATCCTTGAGTATACCGGTCGGTCCGGCAAGGAGATTGAACTCGGGATTCGCATTAATCCGGAACACAGTGAGGGGGCCGTGGAGATGTACGATCCCTGTGCACCGGGTTCTCGACTGGGTATCAGACGGGCTCAGCTGGGGGACGAGCCTTTAGAAGGAGTGAGCGGACTGCACTGGCATAATCTCTGTGAGCAGGATGCCGACTGCCTCGAACGGACGGTACAGGCGGTGGAGGAGCGGTTTGGTGATCTGATTCCGCGGATGAAATATGTCAATTTCGGCGGTGGTCACCATATCACGCGGCCCGGCTACGACCTTGACCGGCTGGTACGGGTAATTAACGCTTTTAAAACCCGTTGGGGAGTAGAGGTCTACCTGGAACCGGGGGAGGCGGTAGCGCTGAACTGCGGCTATCTGGTGAGCACGGTTCTGGATGTGACCCGCGCGGATATGGATATTGCCATAATGGACGGTTCGGTGCCGGCCCATATGCCCGATGTTCTTGAGATGCCTTATCGGCCCCATATCATCGGCTCCGGTGAGAACCGGGAAAAAGCACACTCTTACCGAATTGGCGGCCTTTCCTGCCTGGCCGGTGATGTGGCCGGAACCTATTCCTTTGATGATCCTCTCACTGTTGGCGACCGGCTTGTATACAGTGATATGGCCATTTACACCATGGTGAAGAACAACACCTTCAACGGGGTGGCATTACCGTCTATCTATCTCTATGATTCCGACGACGGGAGCTACGAATGTGTGCGATCCTTCGGGTACGAAGATTTTAAAACCAGGTTGTCGTAGCCCGGATTTCTCACAAACAAGGTTTGCCGTAGCTGAGAGTTATAAGGCAAGAAACAGATAAGCACCCTTCAAAAAAGGCTATAAACTCCGACTTCGATAGTAATCTATCGCGATTGTCTTTTAGCAAAGCAGATAAGCGAACGTAGTGAGACTTCGGATGCGGTGAAACCTGTTCGCCCGAAGGGTGGTTTTATTGACTTCAAAGTTGAGTAAACGCAGTTCAGAGGTTGGATTGCTGCTGTGCATTGAATACAGCATGGTACAGATCTTATCAAAAAAATCATGAAAAATTCGGGCCAGGAGAAAGTGATGGTGCAGACCGACAATTTTCCATATTTTCTCCAGTCGGAGATTGAGGAACAAAAAAATGGCGATTCGCTGTTTCATGTAATTCCGGTCCCTCTGGAACAGACCGTATCTTACGGCGCAGGAACGGCGGGGGGACCCGGTGCAATACTTCAGGCCTCCCAGCAGCTGGAACGATGGGACGGTTTTTCCGAGCCGCTCTGCGCCGGAATCGCTACCACTCCTTTTATCGACTGTTCCGGTGACATCTCGACCATCCTCGGGCGCATTGAGGAGACCGTGCAAACGGTCGTAGACCTGGGAAAAATTCCTGTGGTGCTGGGGGGTGAACACACGGTAAGTCTTGCACCGATCAGAGTCTTGACCCGAAGTTGCCCTGCTCCCGTCGGCATTGTTCAGCTGGATGCGCATGCTGATTTACGAGAAAGCTTTGAAGGCTCACCCTATAGCCATGCCTGTGTTATGCGCCGGGCATTGGAGGAATGCGGTTGTCGGCTGTTTCAGTTTGGGGTACGGGCTCTTTGCCGGGAGGAGGTTGCCTACAGAACAGAAAAGCAAGTGAGTTATCTCGATGGCAGGACGATATATAGCACCAGACTTGAGGATTTTGTATTACCTGCTGACTTCCCTGAAAACATCTATCTGACACTCGATGTGGATGGCCTGGATCCTTCTGTTATCGGTGCAACCGGTACCCCTGTTCCCGGTGGACCAGGGTGGTACCAGACCTTGGTCTTTCTGGAACGTGCACTCGCCGGTCGGAATGTCCTGGGGTTTGATCTGGTGGAGCTTGCCCCGAAAGGGGGCGATCACGGATCCGATTTTGCCGCCGCTCAGCTCGTCTATTCGGTGATGGGTATTATAACCCGGAATATGGGGCGTCGTTGAGATGCCCGTCGGCGGTTAATTTCTCCGCTCCGGATCGACAAGAAATAACGAGTTCTGCAGCAAAGGCTGTTGGGCTGAGACTTCCTTGAACAGCTGGTGCGTTGTCTCTCGCTCCTCATTCCGGGCTGCAGTTTCCAACTCGCATATCACCGTGTAGAGCCTTTCGGCGCAAACATTGCCTGATGCACCTTTTATTTGATGTGCAATTCTCTGTATTGCTTGAAAGTCATCCAGTTGAATGGCTGCATCCAGCTTTTCAAGCTGGTGGCTGAGACTCGCCAGGAATTCCGAAAAAATGTTCATGGCCAGAGGACGATCGCCCAGAAGTCGCGATACCAGCATCTCTTCGTTAAGCGGTTGTAAGCCTGAATCGGCTGCAGGTGCTGGACGCAGAAAATTTTCGGAGCCGGGCGGGGTCTGCCCTCTTTTCCACGTGGGTGCCAACAACCGGTCCAGCGTTGTTTTGAGCCGTTCAGGATCAATGGGTTTTGGAATATAGTCATCCATGCCACCGGCAAGATACTCTTCTTTGTCACCTTTCATGGCGTGTGCGGTGAGGGCGACGATCGGAACGGAGCCGTCTAGAACCCCTGATTCACCGTTGCGAATTCGTCTGGTGGTCTCCAGACCGTCGAGTTTTGGCATCTGGATGTCCATCAGGACAAGGTGGTATCGACTGTTTTGTAATGCACTGATTGCTTCGGTACCGTTGTTGACGATTTCCAGATTTTGATATCCGAGCCTGCGCATTATCCCGGCAATGACCTGCTGGTTGATAGTATTGTCCTCGACCAGAAGAAGAGGCTCGTACCTCTTTTGCAGGTCTCCGGCATCCGGTTCCTCTGTGATTGACTGTTCTGAGAGAATGGCGGGGGAGCCGGAAACGACGGTTTTAAGAGTGTTCAGCAAATCAAAATGGCGAATCGGTTTTTTTAAAACGGCTGAAAAACCGAGATGATAAGACTGTTCATCATCGTGCTTCAGAGTAAAGGGAGCCATGAGTATCATCTTCATGGCCGGGAACAATGTACTTTTTTGGAGAACCTGCCTGAGTTCTCTCCCATTCATTCTATCACTGCTCTTCATCTTCAGGTCGACGAAAGTAATATCAACAGTCGTGTCTCGCCCGGCACATTCTTTGAGCAGCTGCATGGCCTCCATACCACTCCCAGCCTGAAGGACGTGTATATCCCACTCCCTGAGCTGATCGGCAAGCATGGTCCGACTGGTCTCGCTGTCGTCGACCACAAGAATGCACAGACCATTGAGACCGCCCGGTAGCTGCATCGCTGACTGGGACGCTCTCTGCTTTTCTATCCTACAGGTAAACCAGAAGAGTGTGCCGTTCTCCCCATTGCTTTCGACCCCAATCTCTCCCCCCATAAAGACCGTCAAGGCCTTCGAAATTGCAAGTCCAAGGCCGGTTCCGCCAAATTGTCTGGTGGTTGAACTGTCGGCCTGGGTAAAACAGTCAAAAAGCATCTCCTGTTTCTCCATAGGGATGCCGATGCCGGTATCTTTAACTGCAACATAGAGCAGAACATCGTCGACTGATTCCTCTTGACACCGGATGCTGATTGAAATCTCACCATGCATAGTAAATTTGAAGGCATTACCGGCAAGGTTCAGTAAAATCTGGCGCAGACGTCCTGGGTCGCCAACCAGTTCAACAGGTGTTCCAGGTGAGATGGAGCAGATCAGGTCGAGGTCTTTTTCTCCGGCATGGGGGCTGAGCATTCCGATGAGGCTGTCAAGCAGTTCATGCAGATTAAATTCGATGCGATCAAGTTCCATCCTGCCGGCTTCAATTTTGGAGAAATCGAGAATGTCATCAATGACGGAGAGAAGAGACCCGCTGCTGGTATGCAGAGATTCCACATACTGTCTCTGGGTCTCATTCAAGTGGGTATCCCTGAGGAGCGTGGAGATACCGATAACACCGTTCATCGGGGTACGGATTTCATGGCTCATGTTGGCCAGAAACGCACTCTTTGCCCTGTTGGCGCTTTCTGCCTGTTCCTTGGCTTTGGTCAGTTCTTCCGTTCGCTCTCTCACCAGTTCTTCAAGATGATCTTTGTGTTGCTCCAGCTCAGTCTGACTTCTCAGGAGATTGTTGGACATGTCATTGAAGGTCTTGCCGATGTCCCCGATTTCATCCTTCCTGAACAGGGAGATGGTTTCTCCGAGATGACCTTCTTCTACCCTCCGCATGGCATCCCTGAGGACGGTGAGAGGGCGGATAATCGAACGAAGGAGAAAGAGGTTAAGAAGAAGAAGAATGAGAATACTTGCGCCAAGAGTGGCGAGGCCGAAAAAGAGGACAATGCGTTTGTTTTCTGTAATGATTTTATCAAAATCATAATAAATGGCGATAACGCCGACTCTCTCACCTATTACCTTGAGATCGCTCGCGTATACACCTGTAAGTCTATGGTCGAGTTCGAGTTGAGAAAAAGAGTGCCCTCTGCCGTCTCTGTCAATAATTTCCCGGTCTATCTCATGGTTGTTTTTTTTACCGGAGCAGAAACTTTTCCCTTCTTCCACCGGATACAGGCACACAAGGGTAATATCGTCAATGGCATTCCGAATATCGTCAAGAGAGGATTGAAGGGCCCGCTCCTGGCCGGCGAAAAGTTCATTGGCCAGGTCATTTTGTTTTTGCTTATACAGGGTGTCGAGCAGCAATTCAGTTCTCGCGGTCTGGCCTTTGAACCTGCTCTGCTCAAAAGGGTACTGCAGAACAATCCCTCCCAGTGCAGCAAGGAGCACTGTTACAATAGTTGCCGCATTTACTTTAAACGGGAGGCTGTGAATCTTCATGGGCAGAAGTCCCGATCAGCGTTAGTCAGACGCATGGCATCTGAGATGGTAAGGAGCGCCTTTGCGTATCTCCATCATGCATGCCTGTTTGGTAGCATTGCCTTGTTGATCAAAGGAAATCTCACCAGTGATTCCCCTAAAACCAGCTAAGCTGTGCAGACCATTGCGGATTGCCGCGCTGTCCGTAGAGGCTGCTTTTCTTATAGCTGCGGCCAGAACATGTACAGCGTCGTATGCCAGAGCCGTCGATGCTTTAATTTCCCCTTCATTCGCATATTTTTTGATGAAAGCCTGACTGAGAGGGTCTGCATGCAGCGGAGTCCAGTGGGTAATGTAAAATCCTTGTTTTATCTTATGGCCACCCAAGTCAAAAAAACTGTCGACGTCCCAACCGTCATTGCCGATAGGGATTGCGTGAACCCCGGCCTTCTGGAGCTCGTCGGCGATAACTCCGCCTTCATCATGGCCGGAAAGAAAAACGATATCGGTATCGTGGGCCAGTGCCTCCCTGATCTGGGGCAGATAGTCAGCCTGTCCTGTCTTATACTCGATCTCCTTCACTATCTTCCCACCCATCAATTGAAAAGTCCGACCGAATATCTCAGTGAGGTTCAGGCTGAAATCACTGGCAATATCGACAAAAACCAGCGCAGTCCTTGCTCCCAGCTCGTTAAAGGCGAATTCAGCCATCACGGTACCCTGAAAATTATCGTCGTAGCACACTCGAAAGATATGATCGCCAATGGTGGTCAGAGAGGGGATGGTAGAATTTGTTGAGATCATCGGGATTTTATATTTTTCGGCAACTTTTGCTATCGCCAGAGAATGAGAACTCCAGACAGAGCCGATAATTGCAGTCACATCGGCCATTGCAGCCTTTTCAGCCGCTATGTGAGAGCCAATAGGTGTACTGTTGTTATCAAGCAGCAGCAGTTCCACATTGCGACCTAGCACGCCACCTTCCTCATTAATTTCCCGAACCGCAAGTTCTACGCCAAGGATTGCAGGTTTGTTTGAGGTTTGTGCCTTGCCGGAAAGGGCAAAAATAGCGCCAATCTTTATTGGTTCGGCAGTTCCGGGTAATGGGCCTGTCAGTTGCAGGCTCGCCAGGCAGGTAAAAGTGATAAGAAAGGTCTGAAGTCTCGTCAACATTGTAAGTCCCGTCCGTTGTTTCTCCCCCAAATTCAATGAACTATGGGATAATTGTCTTCGTGAAAATTTGTTCTTCATCCTGGAATTGAATGATTATAATGCCTTTTCGGCGTGGATCGCCATTCTCGTCAAAGGTTATCGTCCCTGTGGCTCCCGGGAAATTAACTGTTGCTGCAAGCTCGTCGCGAACAGCCTTACGATCGAGTGTGCCTGCCCTGGTTATAGCGCCGGCCAGAAGCATTACCGCATCATATGCCAGAGGGCTGCTGTTGTTTTCAATCTCCTTTCCGTGGGCAGTATAAAAAAGTTCTTTCATTTTTTGACTTTGGCTAAAAGGAACTTTGGGATGCCACGGCGTGGACTGAAAACTGCCATTGACGGTCGACCCGGCATATTTTTCGATCTCATCCCAGGCGTCCCCACCAAGGAAGATTGTTGACAATCCCATCTTTACCGCTTGCTTGATACACAAACCACTGTCCCTGGAATATCCGGGAATATAGACAACATCGGGTCGCAGCCGGATAAGTTCTCTAATGTTTTCAGAAAAATCAGTGGCATTGCCTCGATACAGGATTTCAGAGAGGATCCGGCCGCCTGTTTTCGTAAATGCATCGCTGAAAAACTGGGCGAGCGTGGTGCTGTAGTCCTCATCGATATTGGTGACGATGACGGCACGCTTTGCATGCAATTGATTCCGGGCAAATTTAGCCATGGCGACTCCCTGAAATGAGTCGAGAAAACAGGCCCTGAATATATAATCTTTGTCTTTTGTTACATCCGGATTTGTTGAACCTGGGGTGATCATAGGTATTCCGGCTTTCTGGAGGATCGGTGCAATGGCCAGGGAATGCGAACTCCAATGGGCACCGATAACTGCAGTAATGTCCTGCAGAACCATTCGACGGGCAGCTTTTGCCGAGCCGATCGGTGTACTCAGATTGTCGAAAAGGATCAGTTCAAGCGGTCTTCCAAGGACACCGCCAGTCTCGTTGACATGCTTTACAGCAAGCTTTGTCATCTCGATTAAAGGTTTATTATGAAGCGCGGCCAGGCCTGATTCCGAAAAAATAGCTCCGATCTTTATCGGTTTTGGGGCATCGACAGGTCCTTTACCCATAATGGATTTTGGCAGGAACAGCGACATAAACGCCAGGAGCAGGGCGAGATGAACGTGCCGCAAGCAAATGAGAAAGGGAGGTGTGTTGCAATACAGGTGCAGGTTCATCTTCGCCATTGGCATGTACTCTCTTTGAAATTCCGGCCTGAAAATCATAGCCTTCAAGGGGGCAAGGTAATGAGTACCCCAGGTGATGCTGCACAGAGTACCGTTCTTTTCAGTGGCTGAGACTGAGGATGGTGAAAGGTCTGCCCAAAAAGGAAAGTGGAGCTGTACGTCCTCCTGCTGACATTATACGAAATATGGATTAAAAATGGAAGAAGGTCGCTCTTTGGGGTACCATATGATGACTGTGCCGAGAAAAAAAAGTAACAAACACAGCCTCTCCATGGAATCATCGGCGATCATGGATAACCGCCAACGGTTGCCTGCGCGGCAAGAATCATTAGAATATGTTCATCATACGGCAATGGTGTTGTGGTTTTTCTATTTTATTTTATTGTCCATAACCATCGGTTCTGCACACTATGCTCCTTCAACCCAGAAGTTTACAACAGCGGACCTTGTTTTTCATTCTGGTTCCGACTCTTCTCCTCCTGGTAAGCCTTTCGTTCAGCGGGTATTTATTTGTTCGGAATATCCTTCTCAACCAATGGGGTGAGACGGCAGTGGTCAAATTACAGCGAACGGCCCATCATATAGATATGGAGTTGCGGAAGCCAAAAGACTTGCTGGCTCTTTTGCAGAGTGCCGATAACGTCGATGTGAATCACCAGATTTTCAGTCACATTCTCCAAAAGCTGGAAGATCTGGATGGTGTCGTCGGGGTGAACGCCGAATTGCCGAAAAATATTGTTAAAAAAGAAACCGCACCCCAGCCGGAGATGAAACTGTCGATGGGCATGATGCATCGATACCGTCTGGAACAATTTGAAGTCAGCCCTCCCAAATATAACAACCAGTTGAACAATCGGACGGTGTCACTGGTTTCCGAATTTAAAAATAACGATGACAAGATTGTTGGACGGGTAGAGGTGATTATATCCTTTGATACCCTGATCAATCAGATCCTTAATGCTCCATGGTGGAAGAGCAATAAAGCGTATTTGCTGGACAGTGATGGTAACGTGCTGGTCAGCACCAGCCTTGAATTGGAATTGGAAGATTTTTTCCCCATGCGTGCCTTCGGCACTGTCAACGCCCTCGAAAAAGAAACATTGGAGGCAATGCAGACCCATAATTCCGGGACAGTTTTCGGTCCCGGCTCTCCACCTGAAGAGATAAGTGGTTTCTATCAACTCACGGAAGCGCCCTGGACTTTGGTTCTCATGGCTCCCGGAGAAGAAGTGCTCCAGCCCATTATCCGGTTCAAACTTTTTTATATCCTCACCTTTGCCATTTCAATTCTTCTAATTCTGTTTTTTATCAGGATAACAACAAATAGGGTCACCTCGGTCATAATGGAAGTTTCTGCTGCAGCAGACGATCTCGCCAAGGGGAAATTCGGACCACCTCTGGCTGTTACTACACGTGATGAGGTCGGTGAATTGACCAAAAGTTTCAACAAAATGACCGGGCAGCTTCAACACCGTCTTGCCATGAAAAAGGACATTAATATAGCCCGGGAAGTCCAGCAAAACCTCCTGCCCAGCAAAAGTTTTTCAGCTGAAGGGATTATGGCCAGCGGTCTGAGTCTCTACTGTGATGAGACGGGAGGTGATTATTTTGATATTATAAAATTTGCCGATAACGATCGGAAAGTGAGTGTTGTCGTGGGCGATGTCGTTGGCCATGGAATTGGTGCCGCCTTGCTGATGACGACGGTACGGGCTCTGCTGCGTTGCAGGGTTGTTCTCCCCGGTCGTCTGGATGAAATAATGAACGATGTGAATAGACTTCTATGGCGGGATACAAGTAAGTCCGGCAATTTTGTCACTCTGTTTTACCTGGAAGTTGATCGCATGCATAATGTGGTTCGCTGGGTACGGGGCGGTCACGATCCAGCTATGGTCTATTGCCCCGGCAATGGTCAGTTTTCCGAGCTCAAGGGCAATGGAATGGCTCTGGGGGTTGATGAAAACTGGAGGTATGAATACAGCGAACTGCAGGTGAAAGAAGATGAGCAGGTTATCCTGATTGGCAGTGATGGAGCCTGGGAGATTGAAAACGCTGCAGGAGAGCAGTTCGGTAAGGAACGTATCCGGCAGACACTTGCTGCATACAGTGACTTGCCGCCGGATGAAATATTACAGATAATTATTGAAAAAATTAACCAGTTCAGGGGGCAGACACCGCAAAATGATGATATAACACTGGTTGTCGTTAAAACCAGTTGAGCTTTTCCCGCCACCTGACGGTGAGCTGACCAGAACAGAATACAAAATGAAATCCCCTCTCGCTCACCAGATTATCGCGGTCATGTTTTTCAGGCTTTTGCTCAATACTGGCAGGCGCTTTATTTATCCTTTTGCCCCAGCTCTCAGCCGGGGACTTGATGTACCGCTTACCGCAATTACCTCAATTATAGCCACCAGTCAGATGACTTCCCCGTTGGGGCTTTTCAGCGGTCCGCTGGCGGATAGGATCGGCTACCGGTTTATGATGCAAACCGGTCTTGCCCTGCTTGCTGTGGGGATGCTTTTGTGTGGACTCTTACCCACCTACTGGCCGGTTTTTGTTGGGCTGGTTGTGGCTAGTTTCGGGAAAACAGTGTTCGATCCCGCTATTCAGGCCTTTATCGGTCATAACGTTCCTTTCGCAAGACGCGGCAGAGTGATTGGCGCTGTCGAAACCGCCTGGGCGGGGAGTACCCTGGTCGGTATTCCTGCACTTGGGTTGATAATTGAGCACGTCGGCCTCAATAACTCATTTTTTATCCTGTCGTTTCTTGGGGCGATAGGGTGGATATCCATCAGCTGGATACTCCCAGCGGATGAACCGGACCCTCATGCGAAGAAGGAGAAAAAAGGTGTGCGATTTGCCCTAAAACAGCTGGTGCAGACCCGTCCTGCTGCCGGAATGCTTGCCTTCGGGTTTTGGATATCCATCGCCAACGACAGCCTGTTTGTCGTCTACGGAGCCTGGTTTGAACAGGACTTCCTGGTCAGTCTTGTTACCCTTGGCTTTAGTACTGTGGCTATTGGCGCTGCTGAACTCATCGGCGAATCAATGACTGCGATCTTTGCCGATAGAATAGGGTTGAAAAGGTCGGCCTTGCTGGGGCTCTGCCTGGCTATATGTGCCTATCTGCTGCTGCCTTTCATCGGCAGGACCTTACCGCTGGCAATGGTGGGAATGTTCTGTGTGTTTCTTACCTTTGAATTTACCATAGTTACCAGCTTTTCCATCAGCACCGAGCTGATACCTGAAGCCAGGGCGACGATGATGTCCGGTTTTTATACGACTGCCGGTATCGGCCGGATGATTGGCGTTCTTATCGGCAGTTCCCTCTGGCATTTCGGAGGTATCACAGCCGTCGCCTGGACATCCGCCGGTTTTACCTTGCTTGGCCTGGTGTCGCTTGCCTGGGGCTTACATGGATGGCGGCGGTAAAATTCATGAACAGTTTCGGGCAGAAAAAACTGAAGCCGTCTGGCACGTATCGGATTGCTCAAGATAGACGGATAGTTATACGAACAACCCACAAGGGAGTATGCGTGGTTTGTGGTGAGAGATGTAAGCGACGATTCCATGAGAGCTATTCTGTTTTGAGATTACGGATTATTCAGGGGAGATAAAGATTGAAATTATTGCTGGATACAATCCTGCTGGAAATGGACACCTTCCTGGAGAAGTGGGCTGATTATATGAAGCAGGCCGGATACCTCGAGCATACCACTGCCAAGAAAGAGGACTGCATTCTCAGTCTGCGTGGCCTTATTGAACCGATACAGCTGCTTTTGGCTCAAAAATCATCTCTTCGTTTTCCGTCAATTCTTGAAAATAGCAGAGAAATAGCTGATTTTCTTGTGCAGACAGGCAGAAGGCACCAGGTCCGGGGGCTGAAGGCGGAGATGTTCTTCGGGTGTTTCAAGACCTTGCTCCACG
Source organism: Desulforhopalus sp. (assembly GCA_049645925.1). Classification (GTDB taxonomy): domain Bacteria; phylum Desulfobacterota; class Desulfobulbia; order Desulfobulbales; family Desulfocapsaceae; genus Desulforhopalus_A. Next base: position 48,898 of record JBARUU010000068.1, on the reverse strand, counting down.
CAGTGGAGGATATTATTCTTCAGTCGGAGCTGCATGACGCTGAAAAACTCCAGCGGTATGTCGAATTCCGTCGGATCGTCGATGCGATTGAGACGATTGCTGTAGCAGATTGGGATGATTCGACCTCCGATGCCAAGCTCAGCATGCTTGCTGAAAAAAACCGGGGTTTGACACTTGAGAAAAACAAGTACGAAAACATCTTTGAGGCGACCTCAGATATCGTTCTGGTTATCAATGATACGGGGAAAATCCTTGAGATGAATGGGGTAGCCAGAGATCATTTCGGTATCAGCGCGCTGGGAAACCTTGTATTCGGGCATATTGAACATGACGGTTATTCGGTGGCAACGTTTCTTGAGCGGTATCCGTATGGGCAGGGTCATGAAATCATGATGAAAAATGGTACGGAAATATACTCAATGGTTATCGTGCCCCTGAAAAAGGTTTCTCTTGCATCTGCCGGGTATGTCATCATTCTCAGCGACATCACGTCTATGATTGACCAGAGAGTGCAGCTTGAACAACTGGTACTGGAACGTACCGAAGCATTGACGAAATCTGAACAACTCTTCCGTTCACTGTTTACTTCTGCCGGTGAAGGTATCCTGCTGGTAGACAAATCCCTGAAGATTGTCCAGGCCAATGAAAAAGCGGCTGACATGTTCGGCATGACCAGTCAATGGCTGGAAGGGGCGAATTGCGTGAAAATCATTCATCCTGACTCCATCGACAACCTTCGTCAGGCTGCACTGATAGAAGAAGGTGATGCCTGGCACGGAGAGGCCAACGGGATTACCGGCAGCGGCGATGCATTTCCTGCCAGTATCACCGTCAATAAATTTCGTCTTGGTGGAGAAGATTTTCTGCATCTGATTGTGCGTAATATAACTCAGCAGAAAGCGATGGAGAGATATCTCCGGGAGGAAAAAACAAAGGCCGAAGAGATGAATGTCACCCTCCGTAATGTTATGAAAGCCATAGACCGGGACAAGGAGGATTTTGAGCTTTCGATAGCCCAGAAGGTGACCACAGGCATCATCCCGTCTCTACAGCAACTGGCCGCTGAAGAAAATATTGAGGTACGGGATATGTATATGAAAATACTCCGTGATCAGTTGGCTGGCCTGACCGGGTCTTCCGGTGCTATACGAAACGAAGACATAGTACGATTGACCAAATCCGAAGTGCATGTGTGCCAGATGATTCAGGCTGGTTCTACCTCAAAGGATATCGCCGACGCCATGGCCATATCCATAGAAACCGTGCAGACACACCGTAAAAATATCAGACGAAAACTCGGTCTGAGCGGAAAAGATGTCAACCTTTTTGCCTACCTGAATACGTAACACGAGTGTACCTCAGAGTAGGTCCCCTTTCTCCGTAGTTGTCCTCGCTGGGTATGTTTTTGTACCCAATAAATGCCCAAAAGCTCCCATTTAAACCCATTGTGTACCCGGTTATACTCATTCAAAATTAATAAAAGGGTATTGAATATGGATAGAACGAAACTTCTCGAAGCATTCAGAGATTTTTTTCATTACGGCCGAAAAGAGCATCTGAGAAAAGCATATGACACCATTACGGCTCTCTCTGCGCCCGGCAGCAGGCATCAGGAGATAGACTGGGATATGGAGGAATTTACTTTCAACAGGTTGTTCACGGGCCCCATGGCTCCGCAGGCCCCTGCGGTCGCCTCCGTATATCTCGATCCGGAAGGGTTGATACAGGGAACTGTGACCGCTAAAATCCGAACATTTTATACGTCTATAGGGCTAAGCCTTGACGAAACAGGACGTGAGCCGGAGGACAGCCTTGCCTATGAGCTTGATGCCTGCAGGCATCTGCAGCTCCTTGCCAGGCAGGTGCCTGAAGCGGCAGAGGTGTATGCACGATTTATACAAGAACATATAGCATTATGGATACCGAAATTTACCGCCAGGGCAATAGAGCATTGCCCCGAATCGGTGGTCGTGAAGGATGTGCTGGTGCGGTTGTCGGAATGGGTTGAAAACGAGACGGGTACTACTACGCAAGACAAGGAGATGGAATGAAAAAAGTGCTGGATAAAACCGAGAAGGCGGATGTTTGTCCTTTCAGCAGACGTGGGTTTCTGAAAGGTATGGTTGCAGCAGGGGTACTGGCATCGATACCTGCCGGAATTCTCAGGGCAAATGCATGGGAGCGTATTCACTATGAAGGGAAATACGATATCTTCCGCAATGCATGCCCGAGGAACTGTTATGACACCTGTAGCATCAAGTCCTATGTCAAAAACGGTGTGCTGGAATTTATCGAAGGTGCGCAGGAGTCTACTTTCACCGACGGCGCTCTGTGTGTGAAAGGGTATGCCTATCCGCGGAGGGTGTACAGCCCGGACAGGATCAAGTACCCGATGAAACAGGTCGGCAGGGGAACCGGTAACTGGAAGCGAATCAGCTGGGACGAGGCGCTGACTGAGATTGCCGAGAAGATCTTTGAGATAAAGAAAAAGGACGGCAGCCTGCTGGGGATGGCACTTGATAAATACTCCGGTAACTTTGGTATCACCCATTACGGGGTTGAGGGAATGATGAGCTCCCTCGGTTACACCAGTCGTTTTGTCGGCACACCCTGCTGGCCGGCGGGCATCGATGCGCAGAATTTTGATATGGGCAATATGTGGTGTAACGACCCGGAGGATTTTGTCAAAGCAAAATATATTATTGTCTGGGGCGGTAATCCTGCCTGGAACTCCGTGCATACCATGAAGTTTATCTACGAAGCGCAGGAGAGGGGAGCGAAGCTGGTGGTTATCGATCCGCTCCTGACCCAGACTGCAGCAAAAGCGGATCTCTATGTACGGATCAAGACCTCACAGGACGGGGTACTGGCACTCGGCATGGCCCGCCATATTGTCGACAAGGGCTTGTTTGATCCGGAGTTTGTCGAGAAATACAGTAAAGGATTCGAGGATTTTGTCAGCTATCTCAAGGAAAATGTTTCCGTAGAATGGGCGGCTGAACAGAGTGGTGTACCTGCAGAACTGATCCGCCAGCTGGCAGAAGAGTACGCGAAGGCCGAACCAGGTACGATCTGGGCAGGATACGGGTTGCAGAGGCATATGAATGGTGGTGTCAATGTCCGGGCTATTGATGCCTTGGCGGCAATGACCGGCAATATCGGCAAAGAGGGCGGCGGGGTTCGTTACGGGCATCTCCAGACCTGGGGTTTTAATTATAGCGCCATGGTTCAGAAACAGCCGGAAGGGTCTGTCGGGTATCTGGGGAAAGACAAGATTAAAAGCGAGTTTACAATAGAGCAGGAAGGTGGTGCTGCCTATGCGGATAGAACCATCAATATCAATAAGCTGGCCGAGTCGATTCTGACCACAGACGAACCGCCGATCAGGTTGTTATGGGTTGCCTGCAAAAATCCTTTTGGCCAGGATTTCGACCGGCCTAAACTGCAAAAAGCGTTTGACAAGCTGGAGATGGTGGTTGTTGTCGACCAGTTTTTCAACGAGACGGTACAGAATGCCGATATTGTGCTGCCGTCAACAACCTTGTTCGAAGAGTACACTGTAAATGTGTCCTACTGGCACTATTGGCTGAGTATCAATGAAAAAGCTATCCCCGAGCAGTACGAGGCCAGAAGTGATTTACAGATCGGTGCCATGCTCTCAAAGAAGATGAATGAGCTTGAGGCTGGTTCCTGTACCTTCCCCCAGATTATGGACACCAAGGTGTGGATGGAAAAAGAGTTTAACGAGGGAATCTACAAATATTTCGGGATCAAAAGCTGGCAGGATTTGCGGAGTGGACCCAAAAAAGCCAAACTTCCATCCAGTGCTTCATGGCATGACAGAAAGTTTGCCACCCCTTCAGGTAAATACGAATTCAGTTCTGATCTCGCAGCAGACTACGGCCATACCAAACTGCCGGAGTACAAGGTGAGAAGAAAGGCGTACGATAAATTCAGGGTGCTCACCCCACACACCCAGTTTGGCTTGCATTCACAGTTTGTCAATATCGATTACATGGAGGACTTCAACAAAGAGCCGTTTGTTTATATCAACCCGGTTGCTGCGAAAGCGAAAAATATCGCTGATGGTGATATGGTGAAGGTCTTTAACAAAGTCGGCAATGTCACCGTCAAAGCAAAGCTTACCGATAATGTGGCGGAAGACGTTATTTTGATGTACGAGGCCTGGTTCAGAAAGGCAGACTTCAATGTCCAGAATCTGGTGGATGATGAATCCTCGGACATGGGCAGTTTCAAGACAGGGGCTCCAGGTGTAGCCATTCATGATCAGTTTGCTGATATAGCCAAGGCATAGGGAGATTACAATGAAAAAACAACTGGCCTTTATGGTCAATTCCAAGAAATGTATCGGCTGTTATTCATGTGCGCTGGCCTGCAAAAACCAATACCACCAGGAGCCGGGTGTTGTGTGGCGTGACCTGACACCTCTGGCAGAAGAACACTACCCCCATCGCGAGCGAGCATTTTACTCGCTTGCATGCAACCACTGCGAGAAACCGGTATGTGTTGAAGTGTGTCCGGTACAGGCACATGTGAAAAGGGATAAAGACGGTATCGTCGTGCATAGTGCCGAGAAGTGCATCTACTGTCATGCCTGTATCGATGAATGCCCTTATGGTGCGGCAAAGGATAACGTGGTTCTTGAAAGAGCGGAAAAATGCAGCATGTGCGTTGAACGCGTCGATGCCGGTCTGAAACCGGCATGTGTACTGGGGTGTCCGACCAAAGCCCTTACCGTTATTGACCTGGCAACGCTTGATACTCCAAAGGCAGAGCAATATCCGCCGGGATTTGGAAAGCATGAAGAACTCAACCCTTCCACCAGGTTTATCAGGCCGGTGGCACCCGAACTGGCGCTGACCAAAAAAGACTCTTAACCACAGGCATGCCCGGGCTGTACGGCCCGGGCATGAACAATAAATGAGGACACGCCTGCTGCTGACTGTTCTGTTGTTGATGGCTCTACCTGTCCGGGCTGCCGATCAGTATACCTACACGGTTGAACAAGGTGAATGGCTCTATATCCCGGTTTCTTTGCCGGAAGCGAAAAGAGGCGGTGGCGATTTTTACAACCTTCAGGTAGAGCTAGTGGCAAATGACAGCAGCACAGAATATACCATGGTGACTGGAGGGATACATGTCAGATCACAACGTACCGGAATATTCACCGTGTTACTGCATGTTAACCATATAACTAAAACCAGCTGTGCCGGTGCAGAGGTCAGTCAATATCTTGATGATGAAATAGAGGTGCGTGTGGTGGAGTGATATTTCTTCTTCATTTCATATTAAGTTGGAATGAAGTATTGTCTTTATCCGCATCCGTACTGACGACGCTTTGCTTATATGCTTTTCCTCTAATAAATTTCATGTATTGAGTTTTTGAAGAGAAGGGCTTCCTGCGTGAGGTGATTCCCTCTATCAAGGGGGGCGGACACTTCTATGACAATATTGTCGGATCGATACAAAATTGTCATCTGCTCTCTAGGCTCTCTTGAAATCTTCCCTGTAAAACATATTCTCTTTGTCTCTTCCCCTTGTTTTGTCAGCCTTGTACCGGCAAGACATTGTCAATAGAATCATATTGTTGGGTTTTCACTATATTCCATGCGCTCTGTCTCTTGGCAATTTGGCCTGTATTTTGCGTTGTCAACGACAGGATCTCTCACTAATCGTTATGGTAAAAAGAGATAACGAGCGCACTCTGTCGGGTACATTTTCTGAAAATATTCGATACCGAGAAGGATCCATGGCAAAGCTGTGGCTAAAAACAGAACACATTCTCACATCAACCATTACCTCAGCAAGCGTGAAAAGACTGGGACTCGTCGCCGGCGAAGCGGTATCGGCGATTATCAAAGCATCGGATGTCCCGCTTGCCACAACCTGATTGGCAAGCTGACAATGTATATATAGTGAAAAAAGAATCCTATTACAGAAGGGAGCCACCTGTGAAATTCAAAGTGTTGATTGCTGTTTTGCTGCTGCAACTTAGCCCCGCCATCACTGTTCAGGCCCAGACCGTTCGCCTCTCTGTTGCGGCGAGCATGACGGATGTCTTCAATGAGATGATGGCAGCGTTTTCAGCAGAACATACTACTGTAAAATTTCTGCCGAACTTTGCTTCTTCCGGCAGTCTGGCAAAACAGATCGAGCAGGGAGCCCCGGCAGATATCTTCGTATCCGCAAATCCCAAATGGATGAAATACCTGGTCGAAAAACAACTGATCGAAACAGGCACCGATAGTATCTTCGCCTATACCCAGCTGGTGTTTGCCGGTGTAAAAAGACCACTCGACCTTGCCATGGAAGGGCTCCCTGGTCTTGACCGTATCGCCCTGGGGGCTCCCCAGAGTGTACCGGCCGGTCAATATGCAAAACAGGCGATGGAACGCGTCGGTATTTACGCGGTCATGGCCCAGGCGGGAAAAATGGTCATGGCCAAAGATGTTCGCCAGGCTTTGATATACGCCGACCGGGGGGAAGTGGATGGGGCTTTTGTCTATAAAACCGACGTTCTTCTTGCCCAAAATGCACACATTCTTTTTACCGTGCCTGAAGACCTTGGTGATCGGGTTGCCTATCCGGTGGCACTGACGCCGGAAGGATCAAAAAATGACCTGGCCAAAGCATTTTACCAGTACATCAAAAGTCCTGAGGCACAAGTTGTTTTAACTCGATATGGTTTTGAAGCGGATCATTGATGTACATCTCATATAAAAGACCAGGAACAGAAAATGCCAGCCCTTGGCCCAAATGATTTTATGGCAATACAGTTGTCACTGCAGGTGGCTGTAACCGCAACGCTGGTTACCTTGCCTTTCGGTTTTACGGTTGCCTACCTGCTGGCCATAACCGATATGCGTGGCAAGGCGGTGCTGGAGGGGCTCGTCAACCTGCCGCTGGTGCTGCCGCCGGTGGTTACCGGTTATCTCCTGCTCCTGCTTTTTGGTCGTAATGGTTGGTTTGGCCAATTCCTCGCGTCTTTTGGCATTTCTGTCATTTTTACCCTCCGGGGGGCGGTTATCGCCTCAGCGGTTGTCGGTTTCCCGCTTCTTGTCCGTTCTATTCGTATCGGCCTGGAGGGTATTGACAGACAGTACCTGCAAGCATCCAGAACCCTTGGCGCCAGATGGTGGGATACCCTTTTCACCATTACCATCCCGCTTTGCAGCCGTTCGATTCTCGCCGGTATGACCCTGATGTTTGCCCGAAGCCTTGGTGAGTTCGGTGCGACCATCGTGTTGGCCGGCAATATACCCGGAGTGACCCAGACCATCCCGCTCTCCATCTATCAATATACCAGTACACCGGGAGGGGACAGCATGGCCCTGTCACTTTGCATGGTATCCGTTCTTCTCTCGTTTTTCGTGCTGCTGGTTGGTGAGGCGGCAAATCGAACCCTGGCGAGGAGATAAGGCATGTTTCTGGAAGTCGATGTACAAAAAGACTTCGCTGACTTTCAGTGCCGGGTTAAATTTTCCCTGATGACGGAAAAGTGCGGGGTATTTGGACCTTCGGGGAGTGGTAAGTCGACGTTGATGTATATGCTCGCCGGCCTGCTGCAACCAGACGAAGGACATATTACCCTCAATGGCTTGACGCTTTTTGATAAAGAGGCGGGGATCAACCTCCCCCCGGAAACAAGAAGAGTAGGGGTTGTTTTTCAGCATGCCCACCTTTTTCCGCATATGAGTGTGGAGAAAAACCTGTTTTACGGGCTGAACAGGATATCAGTCCCGGAAAGAACCATTGATCCTGACCAGTTGCTGAGGGTCCTTAAGGTGGATCAACTTCTTGATCGTCGGGTGACAAAACTGTCCGGAGGGGAACGTCAACGGGTAGCACTTGGCAGAACCATCCTCGCCTGCCCTCATCTTATTTTGCTTGATGAACCACTGGCCGGTTTGGACAGCACATTGAAATACCAGATCATTCCACACTTGCAGCAAGTTTTTGCAGAATTTTCCATCCCCATGCTTTTTATCAGCCACAGCCTGCAGGAAATGCGTATGATGACGGAAGAGGTCATCGTCATGGAACATGGACGTGTTGCACAACGGTTATCGACCGAGGAGCTGGCCCGCACCAGCCTTGGGAACGGTGGGCGGGGATACACAAATCTGCTGACGCTTGATTCACCAAAAGATCTCGGCGAACTCATGAGCTATCGATGGGGCAGGGTCACCCTGATGCTGCTCAAGACTGAAAAAACGGTCGCAGGTCAATTCATCCTGAACAGCAGGGATATTCTTCTGTTCAAAAAACATCCCGAGGCAACGAGCGCGCGGAATTTACTCTCCTGTACGGTACGGCAAACCTATCAGACAGATTGGTTGGTTGGCGTTGAACTTGATTGCGGCGGCAATACCCTCATTGCCGAGATCGTTCCCCAATCCCTGGTCGAAATGGACATCCGGCCGGGAAGTAAACTCATAGCGGTGTTCAAGGCGTCGGCCTTCCGGTTGCTCTGTGATGTCAGTTAAAATCAAACGATCGTCACGTTTGTTGCCTGAATGAATGGTGAGCGCGCTGGTAAACTTGGTTGACTTAAGAGATTTCTGCTTGGTATTACAATCTGTGGAAGAGCAAATGAAGAGAGTGGGGCAACATCTAGAAAAAGATTGTTGGCTGCTTTTTGCACGTGGGAAAACAAACTGCAAGCAACATACTCCTTTTTACAATGAAAAAATGTCTAAAATAATAGGGTTATTAGCTGATGTTCATGCTACTGCCGGCCCCCTCCGGAAAGCATTGACGATCTTTCGGCAGGAGGGTGTCGACCTGATTCTCTGTTTAGGGGATATTGCCGGGTATGGAACAGAGCTTGAAAGGTGTATTGAACTGCTGACTGAAAGTGGTTGTGTCGGTATCCTTGGTAATCACGATTCTTGGCATATTGACCATGATTTGCAGGGGTGGGATACGGGGAGTGAAGACTTTTTCAACAACTTTCCGGTAACGTGGGAATCTACGATTGAAGGGAAGCGAATTTTTGCGGTTCATGCAAGCCCTCCCGCTTCAATGAAGAGGGGGATCACTCTGTTGGACCAGTATGAACAGATTATGGTCGACAAAAAGGAACAGTGGGAGCTTGAATTAGACGAATATGGTTTTGATGTGCTGGTTGTAGGGCATACCCATCAGGTTTTTGCAGAATTGCTGGGACAAACCCTGGTCATTAACCCGGGCAGCACCAAATTCAACAACACCTGCGCCATTCTGAGCCTCCCTGATCTGAAAGTCAGACATGTTCCGTTAAGTAATACCACCAGAAAAGTCTGGCACTGGGGAATGACGAAATAATTTGTATATGAACCTATTTTAAATCTATCCAGTGACATTGATATTCAGGAAGCAAGCAGTATCAGGAGGTATTAGCAATAGCAAGCTGCAAAACCAAGTCAGACAATTTGATGTTGTCGAGAATATATTGTGATTACCTGAAGAGATTGACTAAGCTTTGACACTCCTCCATGAGCATTCCCAGCATTCATCCAAATACGTCGGTAATTTTTTTTCCAGAACACCATCGATTCTCAAATGAATCATTCGAATCGGGGCACCAAAGATTGCAACCACCGCAACATCTGGATCAATCGCCCTGATTGATCCATTATTCTGCCCTTTAATCACCATGTCTTTCATTTTCAGAAAAGGGAGCGATGAAAAGACCGACTTTTCAACAGGCATGAATTCCCTGTGTTTTGTGTACAACAGGTACTGCATACCACCGGCATTTCTTTCTGTTGTCTCGAACAAATGGCGGATGACCGCTTTACAGCCGTCGTAGGTGCTGTCATATTTTTTTTCTATATAGCAGAGCGCCTCATATAAGCAATTTTCGATGTTGCTGAAAAGTGTAACTGCTATGGCTTCTTTACTATCGAAATAGTTATAAAGTGTGCCAACACTACAATTGCATGCAGCCTGAATATCACTGACCGATGTGTTAAAGTACCCTTTATCGGTAAAGAGTTTTAAAGCTTCAAGAAGAATTTTTTCCTGTCGCTTCTGTATTTTATTATTTCTCATTTTTACTCTATTGGTTCATGTTGTTGACTTTTATTTGTCGCTGCTCAGGTTGGGCTCTCTCGGTGATGACAATATCTTGTCCTCAGTGAGAGCACTACAAAGGAGTATTGAGTCCGGAAGACAGTTCGCTGTGTGAAGCGATAATCTATAATACTGGTAATAAGATACCGCCGGATTCACATTGTTTTTGAATATCATTTACTTTAATTATTCTTGAAATCGGCGGAAACGATGCCGTAGCGCCGCATAATTCGCTGGAGTGCCTGCCGCTCCAGTCCGCAACCTGCTGCAGCTTTTGTTACATTACCCCCGTATCTGGTCAGCAGGTTACGCAGATAGCTCATGGAAAATCTCATGACGATTCTTGCTTTTGCATCATTGTAGTCAGAGGTATACAGGTCTTCAAAATCCATGGCGAAGTTTCGCCTGACGCTGTCCTCTGAAACACCTATATCAGCAAGATCAACACGTCCCCGTGTGGCCAGAAGGACGATGCGTTTAATGTTATTTTGCAGTTCCCTGACATTACCCGGCCATTTTCTCTGTGAGAGATGGTGCAGTAAGTCGGATGCAAGGACCAGCTCTTCCCTGTTGTATTTCCGTTTGAAGATTGTCAAAAAATGATGAATAAGCAGCGGAACATCCTCTTTCATTTCCTCCAGATTCGGCATCACAGCGGAGACGACATTGAGTCGATAAAAGAGATCCTCGCGGAATTCTCCAGCTCGTATCTTTGCCTCAAGATCCTGATTCGTCGAGGCCACCACCCGGGCATCAACTTTTATTGTTTTATTTTGTCCCAGCGGCTGGATTTCCTTTTCCTGCAGCACCCGCAGCAATTTGGTCTGGAGCGAGACTGGTATGTCGGCAATCTCATCAAGCAGAATGGTTGAACCATGAGCTTCGAGAAAAAGTCCTTTTTTCTCCTGTGTTGCACCGGTGAAAGCGCCTTTACTGTAGCCAAAGAGCTCACTCTCCAGGACATTTTCGGGCAGGGCGGGACAGTTGACGGTAATCATCCGCCGCTGTTTGCGGTGGCTGAGAGTATGCAAAGCCCGCGCCGCGAGTTCTTTGCCCGTACCACTCTCCCCACGTATCAGCACTGTGGCATCGGTATTTGCAACTTTTGCCAGTAGGTCCAGCACCCTTTTGAGGGCAGGGCTTTGGCCGACAAAACCCTCCGGCTGGGCGAGGTCGCTGAGTCTTTCACGGAGCTGCAGGTTTGCCCGGAGCAGAGCGGTACGCTCGAGACCGTTTCGTATCACCCGGACGATATGGTCCTTGTCGAAGGGTTTTTGCAAAAAATCACAGGCACCTGCTTTCAGTGCCTGAACAGCCATGTCTATGGTGCCGTAACCGGTCATGATGACAACGGATATAGTCCGGTTTTGCTCCTTGATTTTTCTCAACAGCTCCATGCCATCCAGACCGGGCATCTTTATATCGCTCAAAATAACATCGGGTCGACACTGTCGTAATTTTTCCATGGCAATGAGACCGGATGGAGCAGAGATTACGTCGCAATCACATTTTTTTTCGATAACCAGCCGCAACATGGACAGCATATCAGGTTCGTCGTCGACGACCATAACCTGCTTCCGGGTGCTATTACTCTCCAGCAGATCAGGATCGTTCATCACTACTTTTCCGGGCGGTAAGATACTGGAAATAATTCTGGATGAATTTTCCGGAAATGCTGTCAGAAAAGTTTACTACAGGCGGAGACTGTTCTGCTTCCTGACCAAAAAGGGCCTGGAAAACTTCTCTGGAAAGCTGGGCGAGTTCTTCCTGGATTTCGATGAGAGTCTCTGAGTCCGGGGCAAAGCCTTTGAGTCGACAATGAATGGGTCGTGACTGGTGGAGGAGGCAGGTATTGTTCTGATGCAGGGGGCAGCCATTGCCAGACTCCGAGTTGTCTGTGATATCTGTCGGCCCAACTTCAGCGGTTTTTCGGCGTGGCTGACTATCGATACTGTTCGCCAGTTTGATGACCGCTTTTCGCTGCTCGGCGGACAAGTTGATGTTGATTTTATTATTGAGGTAGAGTGCCTCAATAAGCTCGAGTGTGAATGTCCTGTTACATGGTTCAGAACCTTTCTTCGAACAGCAATCGGGAGAGGGTGGTGTCGTTAATGTGTCTATTTTTTCAAGTAAACGCTCATAGCGTGTATAGAAATCGCTCAAGTCGGCACTGTTTCTGTTTTCCGGTGTAGGTTCCCCGAGAGTCAGCTGTCTTTCTTTTTTGCCAAACTTTCGGAGCAGCCACCATTGAGAGAAATTGGTTGGATTGGCCTTTGTGGCTCTCAGCATCTTGCCGGCTTTTTTCAAACCGAAACCGCGTCTCAGCAGGTAGGCGGTAACAAAGGTACCGGTTCTGCCGACCCCGTGATGACAGTGAATCAGGACCTTTTTGCCGAGATAGATAGCCTCGTCGAGCCATTCGAGGCCTTTTTCCATCTCCGCCATTTCAGGAGCGTTTTCGTCCGGAATGGGCAGATAAAATACCTCAAAACCCGATTTTTCTTCTAATTCATGGAGATCACAAAACTCTTGGCAGAGGTTCACAATGGCATCGATTCCCTGCGCTTTTATGTTGTCGAGTTCGGCGTAGGACATCGGTGCATGTCCTACTGCAAGGTTTTTGGTAATCCAGGTAAGAAGGTATTCAGACATGATCGGCTATTTTCGATAATTAAACAAAACAGAGAGTCGATGATTGAACTATTATACAGTATCTTCATCGATTAACATCAAGTCCATTAGTTTTTATCCTTCCTGCGAGAATGAATATCGCCCGTTAAAAAAATCGTCCACACATCTGTCAACCATCTGCTGGTCGTCGAGTACCATATCCATCAGCTTTGTGGCACCAAGCAGGCGTCCCAGCATATCTAGCTTTTGCTGCATCGCAACGCTTTCCATGCCCGGAAGCTTTGCCTCCAGTAAATCACCTTTTTGCTCAACTTCAAAGTGAAGACGATCTAAAACCCGGGAAATAAAATCTATTCGCAGCGAGCGTTTATCATAGTCCCCACCGCCACCTGCAAATCGGAGCATGCAGTGGTTCTCTGCAATGTTTTCCCCGCACAGTACATCGACAATGGTGAAATGGTAGCCAAACCTGATATTGAAATGGAGGTAATCGGCACCGATGACGGCATAGCTGGCAAAGGCGAAACTGTCTCGTTTCGGTGGGACACCGCCTGCCAGCTCAATTTTGTCATACGCCTCCCAGTCATAAGGTTTTTGCTTCCATTGCACATCCGGATGGCTGAGTCCCTTCCATAGTGCATGAAAGGGTATTGATGCAACCGTCTCGAGCGGTACTCCCTGGTCTTTATCGATCTTTGCTGAAATACCATCGCCCACATCAAAGAGAAAAACATCAAGTGGCATGTCGGCTATAAGCCTTAAAGAACCCCGTCCCGTACCCGGTTTGTTGGTGGTAAACATGGACCACAGTGCTTTCTCGTGACAGAACCTGATAATATCATGCATTGACCGGCAGCCTTCCGGTGTGAAATTTTCTGCGGCAGGATCTATGAGTTCCAGAGGAGTAATGAACTTTAATGCCTGTGTCAGAATTCGATGGTACGGTCCCGCTTGTGCACGAGGTGTTTCTCGTTCGATGAGTTCATCAATCTGACCTTGATAGACTGCACCGCTGTATCCGTCTACAGTCAGAAGGGATCCGGGCTGGAAGAGGCTGCACGCATCTTTGATTCCGACAAGAAAGGGGATACCGAATTCTCGGGCCACAGTTGCAAAATGGCTTGCTCGACTCCCGTGCTCAGCAATCACCCCAGAGAGTCGATTGATGACTTTCACAAGGCTTGGAGGAGAATTCCGGGTGACGAGGATCGCACCCACCGGCACATCCTCGAGTTCGTGGGTGGTGTCGACCTGGTACACAATACCCGCAGCAACTCCCGATGACGCTGATTCGCAGCCGTCGAGTAAAGCAATATTGTCATGTTCGGCCTGTTCATATTCCTCCTCTCCTGTCGGGAGGTGTAATGTCCTGGCCTGAAGTATATAGAGCTTACCTGCACGATCCATTGCCCATTCAATATCTTGAGGAGCGTTGAAATACCTCTCTATAGAAATTCCCATTTCGGCAATTTCCGTAACCTGATCGTCCGATAGAAGAGCATTACCGGTCTTCCTTGAGACCAGAGCAGGAGGGGTCTCTCTTGTTACGACAAAGTAGTCAGGGCTTACTGCACCGCTGACCAGTTGTTCACCAAGTCCTGGAACGGCATGCAGGTGGAGGTGATCTTGTTCCACTGGTTTGTGATGAATGTCGCGGGTATATAAAACACCGCTGCTGTGGGCTTCAACCATCTCTTGCACAAGAACTGACATTCCCGTCTCTTCATCGCCCAACCCTTGGCTGATTCGGTAAAAAAGCGCTTCGGCAGAATATTTTGAGGCCAGGACCTCTTTATATGCTTTGCCAATATTGCTGCGGGTCACGTGCAAAACAGTCGAATAGAGCCCGGCAAATGAGTATTCTCCATCCTCGCTTGCGGCACTGCTGCGGACGGCGACGTATATTGGGTCGTCGACTGCCTGCTGCCAGCTGTCGTAAACCGCAAGCATGGCCCGTTCCACATCCGGGGGAACTTCAGCATTCAGGATGAGTTCCGTCAGATGCCCGGATGCGAGATTGAGTGAATGAGGTGAGTCGATGGCAAGACCTGCAAGAAGCTCATCAATTGCTATTCGCAAGTCATTGTATTCTATAAAATAATGGTAGCCGCTGGTGGTGACGCCAAAACCACGGGGAACGGGTAGATCGAGCTTGTTGTGCAGCGTGGCCAGGTGTCTGGCCTTGTTGCCGAGATCTTTAGATTCAAGAGAAATTCCATGCAGAGGGTGTACAAAAGGCGGGCCAAATTCAAGCTTTGGCGGTGCGAGCAGGAAGCGGGTGTAGAAATCAAATTTTTTATGATAACTTTTAAGTGATGCATAGTTCCCCGGATCCATTACATCCAGAGAATCTATCATCTTTAAGACCTGTTCGGAAAAGAGGGTGAATCGCTTTCGAATTCCGGCAAAATCCTCATGTTGCCCACCATGGAGCAGGTCTTGGAATTCGGCCATCTGCTCATGACATGCAATATCAAAACCTAGCAGTTGTTTGAGTGCCTCATACTTTTCACGCAATAGAGTTCCTGGCGCAAAAATTCGGTAACTCCAGTGTTTGAAAAGTGAGTTGAGCAGCATGTACACCTCCAGGGGGCCGTCTTGTGCCTGAGTGAGTCGGGATGTGGTGTTTTCAAAATGTTAACAGTCCAGGCAGTGAATGCATTACAGATTGTTTTCCTGGTGTTTTTGATTGAACATAATCGGTGAAAGGCACTTGTCCGGGGGTGTTTCTTGTTCACTTGGCTTTCTGTGCTCTGCCGATACTGCTACAGTAGACCCTGGCTGCGTTTTAGCTCTGCTCAGTACTTTGCTGAAAGCAAACCAGAGAAGATACCCTGAGAGCAGGGACATGAAATAGAAAAAGACTGCACCGACCAGAATCGGTTCACCACTGCTTGAGGGTATTTGCAGGACATGTTGTTTGCCGAAGAGTTCAAGCATGGACTCCGGTCTGTAATACTCATTAATAAAGGCGAAGATAAAAAATATAGGTATCACTTTTCTGACAATTCCCAGCATTAAGCCTTCAAAAAAATAATCGTAATAGGCACGGTTGAGTTCTGCCTGATCGATATTACGCGCCATTCTCTTACCTTTTTCCCGGTCTTCACAATTCATGGCCTCATCGCGTATCTGAACCCAATAATGGAATTTTTTCTCCAGTTTGATGTATCGTTTTGTGATGATATATCGGTTCAGCAATTTGGTGATGGCCACCGTGCACAAAGCAAGAAAAATTATCAACACTATGGGGCCAAGAAAGTGTAAATGCTGGAGTGCTGCAAATAATGTTGCACCGAGGAACTGGAAGCCGGCTGCCAGGTATTCCCATAAAGTGTCTAGAACTGCATCCATCGTGTAACTCTCTTTCACTATTTTTGAGTGAAGCCGGGAGATAAAATCTCCCGGCTTGCACCGTTCTCTTCCTGCTAATAATAGCCTGTTGCTTATCAGATCCAGACTTCGATCTTGAAGAAACGGAAGAACAGGAAGAACAGAGTGATGGCCAGAACGACCTTCAACTGCATCTCACTAAACAGCTTTTGGGCGCGGCTGCCGAGCATACCTCCGGCAAAACCACCAATGACGATAGCACCGGCGAGTACCCAGTCCGGCCAGTAGCCGATCATAACATAGCCAATGAAAGATCCGACACTGGAAAAACAGGTTCCGATCAGTGAAATCGGTACCGCAACGTACATGGGGAGCGCACCAAGGGTCGTCATCGCCGGAACGAGCAGAAAACCGCCACCGATACCAAAAGAACGAGAGACGATACCGATCAAAATACCAAGAATAGCGAACAGTAATGGATTGATGGTGAATTCTTCACCCCAGAACTTGAAACGATAATCGGTCAGACCAACTTTTACAGGTTCGATTGAGCCCATCTCCATCGCTTCGCCGGTCTCTTTGGCTTTTTTGACGGCAGCGTTGAATTTCTGGGTCATGGCTTTGATGTTTTTCCGCTTGTTCATGGCCTTTGGGGTCATCTCGGTGAGGGTCTTGATGCCCATAATGACAACAAGAATCGCCAGCCATTCCTTATAGGCCGCCATCGGCAGCAGGGCGGAAACATATTTACCGAGCCAGATGGAACCGATGAAAATACCGACACCAAAAGAAATACCAACAGGCCAGGCGACACGTCGTTCAACTACGGCAAAACGGTAAAAGGATCCCAGGGGGGAGAACAGAGTCAGTGCCATGTTGGAAGGCTTGAGCACATTGGCTGCATTGACACCCACGGGTCCTGCGGTTTGGACAACCAACACCTGGAAGGCGGCCATCAGCATACCACCGGCCGCTCCGATCATGGAGAAATAGGTACCGACTGCAATAGCACCGATGACGATCCAGAGCGGATTCATATAGCGAAAACCTTTCGTCAACCAAAAACCTTTGCCTGCGAGGGCAAATGAGGTCTCTTTGGCTCCGTTGACATAGACATCAAATTTAGTGTCCGGCGGGGTGTGGCGATAGGTTTTGAAGGTGGCGGTGAATTTACCGGTGGCTTTATCAAGACTGACCTTGGTGCCTTTATCCCAGTAGTTGCCACTGGCTTGGTCTGCAAGGACGGTCCTGGAGAAAATAACAATTTTTCCTACCCGACTGCCTTCTTTGACGATGGTGTCAATGCCGTAACTGGATTCGTTAGCCCACTTCAGAAATTCCCATTGTTCGGCAGTTTGTATGGGACCAAGTCCGGATTTGGCTGTTTCATCGATCGCATCAAAATCTTTTTCCAGCAGATAGCTATAGGTCGAGTAAAGCCCCTTGGTTCGTCCTTTGCCGAGGAAGACAGCCGGTCCACCAAATCTGGTGTCGTCAGCTCTTTTACCATAGGCGTTGGGGTTGCTGGTCAAGACATAGTAGAGTGGTGGAATGGAGGTATCCATACCAAAGCCTCTCTTCTCGGTCTCTTTGGCAAATTTGCTTTTTTCATGGGGCATGGTTGCATCTGACGGCTTGAACTCACTTTGCTGGGCAACGGCGACATATAATTCCTGGCCCGGTTCGATGGTGCCCTCAATGGTGACTGTATCACCAACCTTACCGTCTGTGGTAACCTTTGTCTCGGCAAACGAAAGACTATAGCTTGCTAAGAGCAGGACGGTGATACTTATTGCTGTAATAAACGGAATGCGTACTGCTTTCATACTCTTTCCTCCTTGTATTAAACTGGGTTAAGATTGCGCTTGCATATACTGTTAATAAATTTTTATGCTTAACACCTCCTCTCCTTTATTAGACTACTATTGTTACGTATTCAGACCTTTGCTTTTGGCTGCAATCCAGGAGCCAAAAAACGTAGAGACCAAAGTCGACAATCCTGAGATTATATATCGTCCCCCATCCATAAGAGGCTCCCAGGGGACAAAAAGAGTAATGAGACTGCAGCCGGTTACTGTTAACAGAGCAGCCAGGCAAACGAGAGTGAGTTTCTGATAGGGAAAACCACTCTCCACTCTATCGGTCAGACTATAGCCACCGGCTGCACCATTAAATGCGACGATAAATGGCAAAATAAAGAGCAACAGCGATGGGGAAAGCACCATAGAAAAGAAGAGCAACAGGATGGCGATACCAATCACGCCCGTTAAGGCACCATAGAGAAAAACTCCCAAAGGTGATTTCATAAACTGTCGTAGTTTTTCCAAGGTCTTAATGCTCCATTGGCATATAGTTCTGCGATAGAAAATAAATTGTTATGTATATCGTCATTGAGTAAGACATCTATTTCTTTGAAGTTAATGTGACTATCTTTGTTTCGCCGACGTACTCTCTTGTCTCAAAGCCGGTTACAGTGGTCATCTCTCTGGTGAGATCGGCCATTTTCTTCATGTTGCGAATAATCATATCCATCTCGTCAAGCATTTCCTGAGATGGAAGATCATCCCGTAATAATTGGGCTGTACCGAGGGCGGCAAAAAGCGGACTGTTCAGCTCGTGGGCAGCTGTACCGGCCATCTCGATGACTCCCTGAAGCTTCATTCGCTCCATCTTTTCCAGTTCCAGCAATTTCTGGTCGGTTATGTCGCGTACGGCCTCAATGACAAATTCAACAGTGCCGTCAAGGCCGGGAATCGGGGCAAGATGGCGCTCAAACCATTTCAGTCCTGTCGCCGTATCAAGCTGGTCGTGAACCGTGAGGGGGGTATGGTCGGCGAGAACCTTTGTTACCGGGCAATCTGCATCCGGTACTTTTTCCCATGGTGAAACGCTCTGGTAGCGACGGCCAAGTATATCCGCCTCGGTGCACCCTTTGGTCTCGAGAAAATGCTTGTTGACCATGATTACCCGTTTATCCGGGTCGACGACCAGCAGCTGCATCCACAGCGAGTCAAGAATGGTCTGCAGAAACCTTTCATGTTCCTCGACCTGGTTGAACAGAAGAGTTATCTTCCGATACGTTCGTGCTTTCTGGATAGCATTGCCGCCTTCTTCGGCAACTGCGACCGCAAAATTGGTCTCTCCGGCAGTAAAGGAACGGTGTTCACTGGTGAGCAGCCGCAGCACGCCGATAATTTCCCTTTCGTTGCTTATGGGAATGGCAAGAATGGATGTAATACCTTCTTGTTGTATCTCCTTGTGATAGTCCACCCTGGGGTCATTTGGCGCATCGTAGATGGAAACCGGCTCCCCCTTGAGCACCTTGAAGATTGAGTCTTCCCGGCTGATGCTGCCGCGATCCAGGTACTCCTGCGACAGACCGGAAGCCGCAGCAAGTTCAAGTCTGTTTGTTGCCGGATGGAGCAGGCGGATGGTGCAGCCTTTCACTCCCATGATTCCGGGAAGTTTTTCAACTATCGTTTTAAGTATACGGTCTAGATCAAGTGTGGAATTGACCAGTCTGGAGATCCCGCGCAGTTCCCGAAAAAAACTGACCTGATTCTCCATCTCCTGGAACATGCGGCCATTGGAGATGGCCACACCGACCTGTTCAGCAAGGGACATGGCGAAAGCTATTTCCGCGTCGAAAAACTGCCGGGTATCTTTGGTCAAAAGGCGTAAGAGTCCGATAACTTTGCCTTTGAACAGGATGGGCAGGGACATGGCACTTTTTACCCCCTCTCGGGAGATAAAAGTGCAGCTATCGTGATCGCAGACGACATCGATTCCCGTTCGGGCCGTCGGCTGTCCTTTCATTAATGCCGCCATCACCTCTTTAGAGTCAATAGTTGTGCGGGACAGATACTCATCAGACACACCGCAGGCGGCACCAAGCACAAAGGTGTTGGTGCCCTCGTCGAGCAGCCTGATGGTCGCGGCATCCACTTCCAGGAGCTCAGGCAGACGCCGGACCACCAGATCCATGACCTGTTGCGGATCGTGGACCATACTGATAAGACGTGTGACTTCCTGGAATACTTCCAGGAAGTCACTCTCTTTATGGCTGTTTTCAAGTTTCATATGTTTTTTCAATCCGGCAGAGCAGCCTGCTAGAACTCTGCCGAATAATTTACGCCACTTCGAGTGTTACCAGCTTGAGGGCATGGGTTGTGCACTTGCTGATACAGGCAGGTTTGAGGCCCGCATCGAGACGGTCCATGCAAAAATCACACTTCACGGCCTTTCCGTCATCAGGATTTTGAACAGGAATATCCCATGGACATGCAGTTTTACAGGCCATGCATCCGATACATTTTTCCTGGTCAATATAGACGATACCGTCCTTGCGCTGGACCATTGCATCTACAGGACAGACCGGCAGGCAAAGCGGGTCTTCACAGTGGCGACAGGTAGAAAAGGTGATTTCCGTCTTCGGTACCCCACCTATCATTTTCAAGGGTGTGGAGCTGATATCACAGAGGAACGGTCCGACCGGCAAATTCTTGTTGGCTTTGCAGTGAACCTCACAACCATGGCAGGCAATGCATCTGCGGGTATTGAGGTGGATCATATATTTTTTCACAGTTCGACTCTCCTCTTATTGTTACGAATACTCTTTTTCACGTGGACAAAAACTTCACAAAGGTTAACGCCACCTCCTGCCTGGTCCCAGTCGTCAAGTTTGCCTATCATCAGTTTCTGGTCGCTGACTCCGGCCATGAAGCTGCGGGTCTGACGAGGAATTTCCTTACCGAAACCGTGCACAGTGAATACCGCTTCCAGATGGACGTGGTCGGTCACATGAGCCTCTACCGTGGCATTATATGATTTATCGGCCGAGGAGAGTTCGAGGAGATCTCCTGACTGGATACCGAGTTTTTTGGCTTTTTTGGTATGTATCCAGGCGGTGTTGGTCGGCATCAGTTCAGAGAGCATAGGATTATTAATGGTATGCCCCTGGGTATGGACCGCCACCTTGCCGTAGATTAAGCGGAACATATCTTTTTCCGGGGCAACTGGACTTTCAAAAGGCTTCAGAGAGGGCAGACCGGCCTTGGTCAGCTTTTCGCTGATAATCTCAATCTTGGTGCTTGGCGTCTTGAATTGACCGTCAAGGTTGTCCCGGTCATAGAAGATCGGGCTGGTTGCCATTTCGACAAATCCCTTCTCCTCGAAGTCGGCCATGGTGTACCCGGTGGGCTCAAGCTGCCATGCCCACAGTTCTTCAATCGTTTTGAAGGGGAAGGTCTCTTCAAGGCCCAGGCGGCTGGCCAGGCCGGTGAATATTTCCCAGGAAGACTTGGTGTCGTATTTAGGTTCAACCGCTTTTCTCCGCACGGCAAGACGCGGCTTGAGACCTTTTTGCTGGACAATGGGAGTATCACGTTCGAGATAGGTTGACTCCGGCAGGATCACATCGCTGTACCAGCCAAACTCGCTGTAGTTTGTATCGATGGAAACAAGCAGATCACATTTATCCATGGCGAGTTTCTGCTGCTCCGGATCAGGCATGCCGCTGAACGGATCGTGGCGCATGGCTATCCAGGCCTTGATTGGATAAGGGTCTTCAGACAGCATACGGTTAAAAAACAGATGGGCAAGTCCCGGCCCCTTGTCGAAATGATTATATTCCCAACCGACACCGTCACCGCGTTTGATATCCGGTTTCCCGCAATCGATGGAGCGGATACCTTTCTTGCCGGCATCACCTGCGCCTTTCGGGATGAAAAGACCACCTTTCATCTCGATGTTGCCCATTAACACATTCAAAATGTGCATGGCACGGCTTGCATAAAAGGAGTCTTTGTAACGGGCGAGATTCCAGCCCGGATGGAAAATGACACTGGGACGGTCTTCGCCGATCTCTTCAACAAAGGCCAGGATATCTTTTTCTTTAACGCCACATTCCTTGGCGGCCCATGCCGGGGTGTATTCTTCAACAAAGGTGCAGAGTTCCTCAAAACCGCTGACATACTGCTCCAGGAAATCTTTATCGTAGTATCCTTTTTTTATTACCTGGTGGATAACACCGAGGGCGAGGGCATAATCGGTGCCTGGGCGAACCTGGAAAAACCGGGTGGCCTTGGCACCTGTCATGGTCTGGCGGACGTCGACATAGGTTAAGCGGCCGCCGTTATCGAGCATATCAAGGGTCTGGTGATTTTCTGCAATACGCAAAGCAGAGAACATGTCGCGGCCAAAAAGTACCAGATGTTTGGCATTTTTAATATCATAGGCAAAACCCTTACGCCCGACACCGTTAATGGAGAGACTGGCATGGTGGGTATTGCGGCCGCAGGTGCAGTCATGATTGGTGTAGTTGGGGGAGCCGAAGGCGTGGATAAAAGCTTTATACATTGCCTGCCACGGACCGCCCCGGGATGAAAGCACTGCCGACTCCGGCCCATACTGGTCTTTAATCGCAGCCAGTTTGTCCGCCACGTAATCGAGGGCTTCGTCCCAGCTTGCTTCACGCCAGCGTCCGGCACCACGGTCACCTACCCGGATAAGCGGCTGTTTCGGCCGCTCATCATCCTCGCGCAAAGCAGTTCCTGCAGTGCCCTTGGCGCACAGGGCGCCGCCAAGTAAATGTGGATTTCCCTCAATCCAGGTAATCTGGTTGTTCTCGGACTCCACGCGGATGGGACAGCGTACTGTACACATGCCGCATATGGAGTAGACTGATTTTTTCATGAAACTCTCCTTGATTTCTGTTCGTGTAACTTTTTATGTTTCTACGAGTGTATCATTGGTAAATGTCCAACCGTTAATGATTTATTATCGGGCCAGCACTTCCGCCACCTTTTCTTCAAGTTCAGTTTTGTCAATCGGCTTGACACAATATTCACCCGCTCCAAGCTCGATCGCTTCCCGAGCCGTCTCAATAGTCGGATATCCGGTGAGCATGATGACTTTCATTTCGGGGCGTATTTTTTTGAGCTGCTCAAGTATCTGAATTCCACTCATTTTTTTGAGCTTGATGTCGAGGATAGCAAGATCAACATGCACTTTTTTTGCGTATCCGATCGCATCTTCCTCTTCGGTGAATGTGTGAACAGTATGTCCTTTTTTGGTAAGGATCTTCTTGACCAGGACAACTGCATCCAGCACGTCGTCTAAGACTAGTATTTCCGCCATTTTACTGGTTATCTCCGTTATGAGGTTTTTTAGGAAGGTTGCGCGGAAAGCGGAGATGGAATGCTGCTCCCTGCACCTTTTTATTGGTCTCTTTGTCAATCACCGGACTCTCAACTTCTATGGTTCCGCAATGTTCCTGAACGATGCCGTAGGTAACCGATAGTCCAAGCCCGGTGCCTTTGCCGACTTCTTTGGTCGTAAAGAAAGGATCAAAGATCTTGTTTTTGATATCATCCGCTATGCCTGTGCCGGTGTCCTGTACCGTGACCAATACATCCTGCGCGGTTTTTGCGGTTTCAATGATGATATCACCACCATTTTCCATGGCATACTGGGCGTTGTTGAAAAGATTGATCAACACTTGATGCATTTTTTCGCCATCTCCATAAATAGATGGCAGCTCAGGGTCGAACCGGCGAACTATATTTATCCCATGGATATTTAAATTATGTTCGGTGACGGACAACACTTCCTGAATGATCTCATTGAGGTCGATGCATGCCTTGGCACTTTCGGCCTGCCGGGAAAACTTCAGCAGATCGGCCACAATGCGGCGACACGCCTTGGTTTGCCGTTCAACGACCTGGAGGTTTGCCGATGTTTCCGACCCATCCTCAAAATCGTCCATCATTAACTGCGTGTATCCGAGAATGATGCCGAGCGGAGTATTGATTTCGTGGGCGACACCGGCGGCAATCTGGCCGACTGAGGCCATCTTTTCATGGTTGATCAATTGGGCGGTAATGGTTTTCAGGCGGGTCATGTCTTTACCGATCCCTTCGCAGCCAACAATCTCTCCGTCCTTACCATAAATAGCGTTTGCAGTGAGGAGGATATTGCGGGTTTTTCCGTCCTTTCCTCTGCATTCAATCTCAAGATCGCTGATAAAACCTTTTTCCCGCACGCCGGAAAGATATTTTTCGAGGTCTTCATCGCTTTTAAAAAGGTCATGAAAATTTACCGTATCTTCGGGTGCATCAAATCCCAAAAGACGTATGCCACTGGTGTTGATGCTGGTTATGTTGCCGTTGAGGTCGCAAAAGTAAATGATATCTTTAGAGTTTTCAAAAAAATTACGGAATTTTTTCTCCGACTCAGACAGATTACGGGTCCGTTCATCAACCATCTCTTCAAGATGGGTGTTTAGTTGCTGAAGTTGGGCAGCACTTGCCTCAAGTTTTGTATTTGCTTCAGCCAGCATTTCGGCCTTCGACCTGATCGCTTTATATGCCGCAAGACCCTTGTGGTAATAAATAATAACCGCTGCGGCAGAGATCATCAGCATGGTGTTGAACCCACCCGAAAAAGGGGAGAGCTGTTTCCATAATTCGCTTTGGTCGCTGTACACAAGGATAATGCGGATTATATGTCCGACTCCCCGGGAGAGCGAAAACGCTGCCATGGCGATACAAAAGTAGAACAGAAAGCCCCAGATGAAATTGTTGGGGCGCAGTCTGACTAGGGACCAGGCATACCTGAGAGCCATAAAAGACAAAATAATCGCCAGGCCGGAGCCGAAAAATTCTACTGTTACCGCTGGAATAAGAGGAATACCAGTCATTTGTTGTCCTCTTTACGTACTTCAAGGTAGAAAGTCCGGAGACTGATTACCAGGGCCAGGAGCGCGGGAACATTGAGGAAATGGTCCATCTTGGTAATAAAATAGAGCACTTTGATAAAGGTAATCGGAGCAGCGATCTGTTCTTTCCAGCTGTTTTTATCAATAAAGTCATGGGGGCCGAGGTGCTCAAATGCTTCGTGACCGGCAAAGGCCAGCAGATTCCAGCAGAACAGAAGAATGCAGAAAAATTGCAGATATTTCCAGCCTTTACTGACCAAAACTGGGGATCTCCGGGTATGCCAGTAAAGATAGGCTAACGCCCCCATAAAAAGGACATGCGCCATCTGGTGGACATAGATCCCCTCGGGTGCACCATGCGACTGCAGTGCCCAGGCGCTCTCCGATTGGCCGAAAAGGAGGAGCAATATGAAGCCTATGCCCTGTATGTAGAGTTTGTTTTTCATTTTATCTTTTTCCCTGTCGTTGTTGCTTGCACCTTTTGTGCCCATAAATGTAATAACAATGTAATATTTTATGTTGTCCTTTGTTTTCAGGTGGTTGTGATGTAAATAATGGGTTTGGATTTGTTTTTCCGGTTGACCGATGACGAGCTGAGTACAAAATCACGCAAGTGTTGCAACAAAAAAGTTGCACTCTGTCGGGCTGCCGTGCGGGAGAGAAGGGTTGTGTCAATAAGACAGGCGTGAATTACAAGGAGATAGACAATCGATGTTGGGAAGGGGGAGTGCAACAGTAAGGATGCACTTCTTTTAAATTGAGTAATAAAAGGCAGATATGGTTTTTGAGATGGGATGTCTGTTGGGCTTAGTGCTACATTTAAGTTGCGCTTTGTCTGCCTGCGAAAGCTATCCTGGTATAGTCGGGAACCATAATTAATCGACCTGGGCTGGAAGAGTAAAATAGAGCTGGTGTTTCTCACGTCGGTAGGAACCGGCAATTTGCTCAGAAAGAAGTTGCTGGTCGTCGTCGGGAAAGATGTCGGGAATCAGTGTGTTCGTATTTTCAGCCTTGAAATGAATGGTAATATTCGGTTTTTCCTCAAGACCCTGGATAATGAAAGAACTTCCTGCTTCACAATCTTTGTAAAGAGAGAGCAGGGTGAGATATATCAGTGATTCAAAAGAGATGAGGTGGGTGTAAATGGAAATATTCGGCGGGCATTCAATCCCAATATTGATTTCTTTCATCGCCGCCTGGCGGCTGGCCAGTGTTACCATAAGCGAGAGTGTTTCGGCGAGGTCTGCATGGGCGAGACGGGTGTCGCCACTATGGGCATAACGATTGAGGTTTTTCATTATTACGTTTGATCGGTCGACCTGTTTTGCGATTGTTGCGGTGATCGACCGGACTCGGTCAAGAGGCAGGCCGCCGGTCTGCTCTGCCATTTGGGCATAATCATCTAGAAGGCCGGCATTCTCGTTTATGATGGAGAGTGTATTCTTAATCTCATGGGAAATGGCTGCAGAAATTTTTGCGAAGACTTCGACGCAAATTCTATCGGGATGTGGTTTTTCCATAGTGGTAGAGTTGTCCTGGTGGAAGATTTGCAGTTGCCGGCAATGTACTTCAGCTGCTTCGGGTTGTGCCGCAGGTCCCTGACTTTTGTGTATCCTTTCCGGAGCCGAATACTAACCCGCAGTTTTTTTCGATTGAAACGCACCCTCAATCTTCTCCATCAGCAGGTTCAGATCAACCGGTTTCATAATATAGTCGTAGGCTCCAAGCTCCATACCTCTTCGTCCGGCCTCAAATGAACCATGCCCGGTGAGAATGATCACTGCCAGGGCAGGGTATTTCTCATGGAGGCTGGCCAGGACCTCCAGTCCGTCAAGATCCGGCATCTTCAGATCCAGAACCAGTACATCGGGTTGGTTCTTTTCGATTGCCGACAGTGTCGCCTTGCCTGAGTTGGTCATGGTTGCCGCAAAATTTCTCAATCTCAGGCGGGCAACCAGGGTTGAGGCAAATTCGATCTCGTCATCAGCTATCAATACTGTGAGGTTGCTTTGGTTAGATTGTGTCATTTTTTTCACTCTGAATAGGGAGAGTTATCGTGAAGGCAGTTCCTTTATCTAGCTGTGATCGTACGGTAATGTCGCCGCCAAGTTTTTTTATCAGTCCGTAGGTTATGGATAAGCCCAGGCCGGTTCCTTTTCCGGTTTCTTTGGTGGTGAAAAATGGTTCAAAAATATGTGGGATGATTGCACTGTCAATGCCATGGCCATCGTCCTGGATGACCACCCGGACATCTCCTGCCACTGTCTGAGTTGTAATTGATATTGTCCCATCTTTGCCGATTGCGTCAATACCATTATTGATGATGTTCAAAAAAATCTGTTGCAGCTGGAGGTGGTCGCTGGCGATCAGAGGCAGATCGTCCTGCAGCTGGAGGTCTACCTGAATCCTGCTGTGCATCATCGAGTTTTCAAGAAACTGCAGTACTTCCTGTATAATCTGATTCACCTGGAGACTTTCGGAAAGGACATCGGCACGTCGGGCGAACCCAAGCAGTCGATGGGTGATGGCCTTGCAGCGTTCGACACTTTTATCGATTCCCCTCAGGCTTCCAAATATGGTCTCTTTGTGTTCAAAATCAGGGGATATAAGCAAAAGATCTACCGCCAGGCCGGTCTTCTGGTTAATGATGGCCAGCGGATTGTTGATCTCATGGCCGACACCGGCAGCCAGGCGACCGATGGAGACGAGCCTGTCAGTGTGCTCTGCCTCCTTGAGCATGGTCATCTGCAGTTCGTCAGCTTTGTGGATGAGTTTGGTGAGCATGTTGACAAGGCCGTAAACAATCAGCAGGTTGAGAGCAAGGCACGCCAGAACTATGGTGACAAGCCTGGCACGGAATGCCGTCCATTCCTGATGGTGTACATATCGTTTTTCCACCAGAATAAGAGACCAGGGACTGTTTTTAATTTTGCCTATGGCGTAGAAAATATTTTCCCCTTCGGGGGATATTGCCTGGTGGATCCCCGGGGTTATGCCTGAGGCGATTTGCGAGAACATCCGGCCGTAATACTCCGATGAAGTCTGGGGTAATCCATCCTGGTCTACCAGGAAAAGATCATCTGACGCATTTGTTTTAATGGCGTTGACAAACTGTTGCAGGGTTATGGCATCGATGGTCGCACGTAACACCCAAATTTTCTTTGTTGTTGGGTCGATATGGGAGACGGCAATCGCGAAATGCGGAACGTCTCTGTAGCCGCTATAGACATTGCTGATATAGACCCCTTTGGCAATGACTTCTTTAAACCATAATTCCTCCGAATAATCTTTTCCTTCAAGGTCGTAAGGCCCCCAATAGGATTGCTGGATGCCGGCATGATCGATCACGCCGAGATCGGCGAAAAAATCATAGTGTCGTTTGATTCTAACGAACAGTTCCTCAAGGTTATTGCCGCTTGTCAGCTCCGTATAGCGATCATCCCTGGCCACAAAGAGGACGACGGATTCCAGGCTGTTCATCATCGCTTCGATGGATTTGATAGAGCCGTCGAGCCTTGACTCTATCTGTCCACGTTCTTCTTTCTGGAGAAGGTCTTTGTAGTTATAGTAACCAAGACCTGCGGTCATGATGACCGGTCCCATGGCGATGGCGATCATGACCAAAAATAGAATAAGACGGAATTGGCTGTAGCTTCTTTTGTTCATTCCCGTTTGGATGGAATCCTCGAAGACATACGGGACCAGTTTGTGGATAAACTCTGATAGCCTGCTCATAATACCAGCCTTTCATCATTGTTTTTGATGAGTATCTCTCCCTGTTGCAGGGTTCCGATAACGATTTTGTCCAGTGCTGCCTGCCAGCTTCCTATGACGGCATCAAGGACGGAAATTTTCTTCCAGACCAGAAACCTGAAATGAACATCCTCTATCCCGCCGCAGATCACATCGGTGATATTTTCTTCAACAGCAATCTGGCATAGCGCTTCGTCCGAAGGACGTTCCAGGATGATGATTTTCGGTTCACTGGTGGTTTTGCCGTTTTTAAATCGGACAATGAGAATTTCAGTGGCCAGATCAAATCGTGGTGCTATAAAATCACCCTGGATAGGGATCATAAGTTTTTGCATGGCAGCCCCTGTTAATCCTGTAAACCGTATTTTTTCATTTTTCTCCAGAGTTTCATCCGGCCCCAACCCAGGCTTTCGGCGACTCTGGTTCTGTTGCCATGGTGTTCCTTGAGCGTTTCAACGATCAGTCCGCGCTCAATGTCAGTCCAGGTTTCCTGATTATTCGGAGTTGCTGGAAGGCTGTTTTGTGGTTGCGGCTCCTGCTCGAGTGGTGGCAGTTCACTTTCAGGTGGTGCAATCCGGTTGTCTATCTGTAACTGCTGGTCAATAAGGTAAGGCGGCAGGTGGTCGGTGTTGATCTTTTTGCGATTGCAAATATTCACTGCGTATTCAACAATATTGCTGAGTTCCCGTATGTTGCCCGGGTAATGATAGGCGAGCAGTTCCTGCATGGTCTGAGGTGCAAAACCGACAATGGTTTTGCTCAGTACCTTGGTGAATTTTTGCAGAAAATAATCGAGCAGATATCGTATGTCTCCATCACGCTCTCGCAGAGGCGGCAGGTGGATATGAAGAACATTGAGACGATAAAAAAGGTCTTCCCGAAAGGTGCTGTTGTGGACCTGTTCCCGGAGCGGGCGGTGGGTAGCCGCAATGATCCGTACATCGACGGATATCTTCTGCTCTCCGCCGACAGGGATGAATTCCCGGTCATCAAGGACAGAGAGGAGTTTTACCTGCAGCGGCAGCGGCATATCTCCAATTTCCGTAAGAAAAAGTGTGCCTTTGTCGGCGAGATTGAACATTCCCGGCTTATTCCGGGTAGCCCCGGTGAAGGCGCCTTTCATATGTCCGAAAAGTTCCGATTCCAGTAAGCCGGGGGGCAGGGCACCGCAGTTGATCTTAATAAAAGGAAATCTCGCCCGTGCAGATTTTTGGTGAATGATCTCGGCGATTTTATCCTTTCCCGTACCGGTTTCTCCGGTGATCATAACCGATGCGTCAGTTTGGGCCAGGAGGGGAATCATATCGAATACCTTCTGCATTTTCGGGCTGTAACCAATGAGTTCGATTGAGTCAAAATCCCTCGTCCCGGATGTCTGCTGGTCTTTTCGTGCTGAAAGATCCTCGAGCATGACCAGGAGACCATAACGGCTGCCGTCGGTCTGATCGAGAATCGCAATGGTATACTGCACGGCAATCTTGCGCCGATAGGAGTTGATTATGTCCCCCGTTACCGACACAGTTTCCCCCGTCTGCATTACTTTCCCGTAAAGCTGACCTTTGCTGTTTCCGGTGTTGCTGCGGATAACAAGTTCGCCGTGGATTCCGGCCACCCTGTCGGTGGAGTAGCCGGTCATCGCCTCCATCAACCGATTCATAACGATGATCCTGAACGAGTCGTCAAGGATCATCGTCGGATGGGGAATCCCCTCCAGGAGGACAGGGAGGTTAAGATTAAGTGGGGTGTTCATCTGGTTAAACGCAGCCTCGTCGATATGTATAAGGGAGCCCTGCATGCCACCGCTCTATTGTCGTGCGTATCATAATGTAACGCTTTTACCCACTTGTCGCTACCATCACCGTCATCCCCATAAGTGGCCAGATAAACTCCACTGCCAGCCAGACAACAACCATCAGCAGTACGCTTGCCGGGATGCCGTAGAGAACGAACTGCGCCGTTGTGAACTGTCTGGAGCTATAGGCAATGGCGTTAGGAGCTGCGCCGACTAACAAGAGAAAAGGCATGCCGGCGACAACCAGAGAGGAGAAGAGGATAACCTCCCCTGAGACGCCAAGATAGGGAGCCACTACCAGGGCAACCGGCAGGGATATGGCAATTGCCGCGACGTTCATGATGAAGTTGGTCATCATCATCACGAAAAAGGCCATACCGAGAATAAAAACAATACCGGAAGAATCCTGAAATAACCGTAGCCAGTTCACCGCCAGCCATTTCGCCGCCCCGGTATCCCAGAGACAGAAGCCAATTGACATTGCCCCGGCAAAGAGCAGAATAATATTCCAGGGGATATCTTCCAGGTCTTTTAAGTCAAGGATGTTCAGGAGGAAGAAGGCGATGGTCGACATCAGCAAAAGACCGGTTTTGTCGAGTCCTGACAGGGCCGGCACGAAATTTTTCAAGGCGATGACCAGAATGACCGAGAAGACAATCACAACAACCAGTATTTCATTCTTTGTCCATCCACCCAGCTCGGTGTACATGGTCTTTGCCCGTTCCTTAAGTCCGACGATCCGGTCTTTCTCCGGTTTGCAGACCAGCATAAAATAGCCCCAGAGGAGGAAAACCATCAACCAGCCGATGGGAAACATATACATGGTCAGTTCGAAAAAGGAGACTTCAACATTCATGATATCCTTGTAAAATCCAAGGGCTACTGCACCACGAGCTGCACCCAGCAGGGTGACGATACTGCCGGCTCCCGCCACGAAGGCCATGCCGATAAAAAGGCCTCTGCCAAATCGGGTTGGACCCTCGTTATCTGAATAGAGAGCGTTGATGGTCATCAGCATTGGAAACATGGTGGCGGCCACGGCGGTATGGGCCATGAGATGGGTAAGGACGGCCGTCATCACAAAACAGCCCAGGTAAATCATGCTGGTACGCTCGCCTATAATCGAGAGCATTTTGTAGGCCAGCCTCTTGGTTAAACCGGATTTGGTAAAGACCATCCCTATAACAAGAGAGCCGAATATGAAGAGCACGGATGGGTCCATGAAATCCCTGAATGCGACCTTTGGCTCCCTGATAAAAAACAGTGCCTGGACGGCTCCTATTGCCAGGCTGGTAATGCCGATAGGTACAACCTCGAAAACCCACCATACGGCTGCAAGACAGAAAAGGGCAAGAGCGCCTTTGGCCTGTTGGTTCAGTTCAAAACTGACCCCCAATGGGTCAATAGCCGCCTCCCACGGGGGAGAGTAATAGACTCCAAGGAACAGTCCGATTCCAAGAAGAATAAAAAAGATGCGTTTCAGGTCCAGCTCTCGTATTTTTTGTAGGCCAGATTTATTTACTGTGCTGAGCTCATCATTTTGAGCGATATTTTTAGTCATGGGCATTTTCTTTACCACCTTTAGATCTGGTCCCGCTTTGTTGGCAGGGAAAATGGACACAAGTATCCTTGGTCAGTCCCAAAAAGCATGCAGCTTCCCAAGACAGACCTGACAATTTCAATACCTCTGGCAAGCTTTGAAGAAAATGGCTGGCTGTTCTGGCGTGACATTCTCTTCAGGCCGGTTGTGCCTAACGCAGGAGGGCAGCTACCACGGCTTGCTTTTCAGTATGTTTTCGATCTCTTCCTTCGACTGCTTCTGCAGGATCAGGATTCGTTTGTCTTTTGCTTCGGCAATTTTTTTAAGAAGCTCCTGGATATCAACCGGTTTTTCCAGAAAGTCTTCAGCGCCGAGTTTCATGGCCTCGGTGCTTTTCTTGACGGTCCCATGGCCGCTGAGCATGATGATTTCGGCTTCCGGATGGTGTTCTTTGATCTGTTTCAGGGTTTCCAGTCCATCCATGCCGGGCATGGCCAGATCAATGACAATGGCGTCAAAATCCTGCTTATCTGCCAGATCAACTGCCTCTTCGCCCCGGTGTGCACCGGTTACTTTGAGACCTCGCATTTCCAGGCGCTGGGTAAGGGTTTTGAGAAAATCATCTTCGTCATCAACCAGCAAAACTCTGGCCTGTAGATTCTTTTCCATGACGGAACACTCCTTTTGGGTAATGGTAATAAACGTTGTAGTCTGTCTATTTGTTTCGAGAATGAACTTTATCGTTGGCTGCTTTAATCGTTGCTGAGAGTTCCTCGATGTTCACCGGTTTGTTCATGTAGGCGAATGCGCCAAGCTCCATGCACTCATCCATGTCTTTGGTGGTGCCATGGCCGGTGAGAACTATCACCTCTATCTCAGGCGCCAGCTCCTTGGTCCTGCGCAGAACCTCAACCCCATGGAGCCCCGGCATCTTCAGGTCCAGTACCATAACTTCAGGTTGATCCTCGGCGATTAATTCAAGTGCCTCTTTGCCGTCGTAAACACCATAGGTGCCGACATCACGACTGATGAGCCGCTGCGACACCGTTTGGACAAATTCCCGTTCATCGTCTACAAAAAGCACCTTTGACGGAAGTTCAAATTTTTGCTGCCTGTAGACGTTGTCGACGTAGCTTTTGCGGGTTTCGACGATTACGTCACGAACGCCGGGCAACTTCTTGACGAGCTCGATCAGATCGGTTTTTACCCCGCTGAAATTTAATACGGTGTGCTGTAACAGCAGGGTGACGACTCCTTCATCTGCCTTAACATCGACTTTATGGCCGTTGTTGAGCAGTAACTGTTCTGTTTTTGCAACCAACTCCATGTTCTGCACAGCTTTTTGGGATTCAGCAGTACGCAGAACAGATGTTTTATGAAAACAGCTGAGAATCTCTTTGGTGAGTTGGCGATGATCCAGATTTTCAACCGGCAAGACAAGGTCATAGAGAGAGCTGTCGTATGCCTCTTTTTTGAACAGAAAATCAGTCCAGCTGAAGGCGCTGATATCGTGATTTCTTATTGCTTTTTGCGCCTCCTTCTTTGAAAGCCCCTCGGCCATCGCCCGTTCGATCCGATTTTCTTTCTTGTCCACAACCACTACCCTCAGCACTTCGGTGATATCCGATGGAATAAGGGAAGTGAGGAAGCCATGGAAAAGGTACTCTTCAGGTGAGCTGAGTTTGTTGGCCAGTATCAGGCGAAACATATTAATAGCTTTTTCCTTTTCCAGTGTGAACTGGTTGAATACTGAGGTTTTGGTGTACATCATCTTTCTTAATCTTTCCGGACTGCCGCCAAAGTGGTCAACGGTCTCTTCGATAAGATTTTCGTCGGTGTAAACCTTGAGAGTAAGGGTTATCGATAGCTCTCCGATAATGCCGGAATCGAGTGTGGACAGACATGGGAATAAGGCGATTGATGACATAATGTATCCTCCCTGTTGAGGCGATTGTGTAATAATTATTGTTGTGCGCTGTTGTTAACGTCTCAATTTAAAATAAGCATTTTTCGTGCCAGGTGCGGAAATGTTGTAATGTGTAATTATGTCAAGTGGTTGGGCGGAATGTTGTCATTTGGGGAGAAATGTAACGGAATGTATCTCAGTATCAGTATGTATCTTTTTGTAACGTATTGTCCTGGCGGTGTGATCGCTGAGGGGGCGGGGGTGGGTAATATGCAGTGTGTTTGAATGGGGGTGCGGAGTGGTTCGCGCGGTGGGGCTGATGGTTGTGTTCACACATTTCCGGACAAGTGTTCAGTGGAATTGTCCGGAAATGTGACTTGTTAATTGAAAATGCCTTCTTTATCCGGCGCTTATTGGGACAATTGTTATTTCCACCCTTCGATTCATGGCTGCATTAGAAGAGATAGGCCTGCTTTCACCGTAGCCGACCGTTCGAATTCTGGCAGGATTAACGCCCTGCTGTGCGAGTGCATTTTTGACCGCTTCGGCTCGTCGCAAGGAGAGCTGTTGGTTATATTGTTCTGATCCAGAGGAATCTGTGTGGCCACCAACCTCTATCTGGGTCTGGTTGTATTTGTTGAGGACGCCAGCCATTCTTGAAATTTCCGCCTGCCCGCCAGGCAACAGTATTGATGAATCGTGACCAAAAAACGCTTCACCTTTGAAGGTGGCTGTTAATACGTCTTCGCTTCGGCGAATGCTGGCTGCATCGGAGGCTGCCATGACATTTCTCAACTCTTGCTCCTGATTGTCCATGTATCGGCCAATCTGGTTCCCGGCCAAACCGCCAAGTGCGGCTCCAATTCCTGCTCCAATAAGCGTTCCTTTGGTGTCACGCCCGATGGCTTGGCCAACGATTGCCCCGAGTCCCGCACCGACTCCTGCACCGACAGCCGTTCCCTGCTTCTGATTGGTTTCGAGACCGGCACAGGAGCTAAGAGAAACTACCAGGGCTGAACATACGGCGATCTTTGAAAGCGTTTTCTTCATGATTGTTACTCCAGTAGATAATTGATTTGTCAATTTTTCCATATGTACACAGGTGTATTTTTGCGTGCTCTCTATCATAGTAATAAAGTGCGGTAATGTCCATGGAGTATGGAGCTATGTCGGGGCAACATTGGGTGATGTCTATATGAAAAGGGTGGTGGTGAGTATCATTGCGCCACTTTTCCAGATGCTTTTAAGGCACTGAAAACCTGTTTTTCGAGATCATTAAAGATGACCATGATTCCTGCCTCCGTGTCATTGAGGAGGATGTCCTTTAATTCCGCAAAATAGTCAACAAGTGACTGTCGCAGGAGAGGGCGATTCTCTTTCTTTGTGTTGTTGTGGTCCCAGACATCCCAGACAAGGACTCCAACCCCAATGATCGGGCCAAGAAATTTTCCCCCGCCTTTGGCGGCAACTTTCGCGCCGGTCTTGGTGGCAATGGTAACGGCAGCCTTTCCAGCGGACTTCGCCATGACCTTGCTCGATAGTTTGCCGATCAAAAACTTCATCTTACCGACGAGTAGAACTGTTCCTCCTGCTGTTGTCAGGGTCAGGGCCTTCAGGGTGATCCCGGTCCCGCGGTTTCCGTCGGCTCCATAGGTCGTCAGGGCGATACCTTCCAGGTATCGGTCCCATTCTGCATGTGGAATCTTGTATCTGGCGGGGACAACATCAAGGTTCTTTCGAAGCTCCGTGACATAGTATTCTGCAGTCTCTCTGGCAATACGCTCAAGCACGAGTTCTGCGATTTGTGGGCGCAGGACCCGCTTGGAAAATTCCTCCTGGATCTCCTGGGTCAGCTTCTCTGCAGCCGTGGGTTGATTTTCAAAAAAGCTGTTCACACCGTATTGCCACAAACCTTCAAGTCCGAGGATCTGCTGAGTCCAATAGCTGAAATACCACTCCAGGTAATCATTATCAACCCGAGCCATGAGATCGTTGACCCACTTGTCTATTTCATGGCTCGCAAAAATCGCTGTCATCTGTCGCGCTTGGCTTAGTGCCTTTGCAACGGCAAGATCAACCTCTCTCCATGGCAGTGGCTGGACAATGGGCTTGTCGGGGGCTTTCAGGGACGCTGTATTGTCTGTGCCTTTTGATCCAAGATAGCGGCCTATACCTGCCAGAATAACTACAAAGATAATGAGCCATATTAATTTCCCGGCCCTCGCCGGCAGGGACGTAAAAATCCGTTTTGCGATGCTCTTTTTGTCCTTGCTCATAGAGTTGAGGTCATCTCCCTGCAGGAACCGTCATTTATTTTAATCATCTATCTGTTTGACATTTAATCAGAAAAACATTGTCCACCGTCTTCTTCTTCAGTAGGGTATCATGTCTGTTCTTTATGTGTAAAGCAAGAAACAGGATAGCCAGGCTTTTTCCCCGTATCCTGGCGGGTGCATGCAGGGTTCTGGTGAATACCTGGAATGTCTTGTAGTTGATACTGAAAAAGGACGTGCTTAATCTTTCCATGATTCCTGGGCCGAAGACGTCTGTGTATTGAATTATTCGTGAGTTGTCTTATAACTGTTTGTAATTTAGAGCTGTCCTCCGAAGTGCCCCCTGGATACAGATTTTCCATAAAATAAACTGCAGAGTGGTGATAAACATGAATAAACCGGTAAAGTATTTCCTGATAGCCGCTGCATCTTTCGGCGTACTTATGATAGCTGCAATTTTCACCATAACAGCCCTTGTCGACGTCGAAAGCTACAAGCCAAAAATAGAACAGCTGGTCACGGAGAAAACCGGTTATCCTCTAACCCTTGGCGGAGAAATTGATCTTTCGCTCTTTCCCTGGATTGGTTTGAGTTTCGCCGATCTGCAGTTGGGCAACCCTGAAGGGTTCTCGAGTAAAACATTTGTCAATATCAGTGATTTCCAGGCTCGGTTGAAGGTGCTCCCCCTGTTGTCGAGAAATGTTGAAATAAGCAGTTTCGTTGTCAAACGGCCTGAGATTTTTCTTGAAAAGAGTCCGAAGGGGGTCTGGAACTGGGAAAAACTGACTGAAGGGGGCAAGGTGTCAGAAAGGTCTTCGATTCCTGCCGGCAGTGACAGCTCCCAAATACCTTCCGGGGAAGACAAGAAACAGGATGGGTTTGCCATACAATCACTTGTTGTTGAAGAATTTTCCATCACAGATGGCCGTGTCCAGTTAAATGATTTGGAAAGCAAGCTAAAGCGTGAAATTTCAGATTTCAACCTGCAGCTTGAGGACGTCTCACTTGATAAGCCAGTCAAATTAAGCATGGCGGCCGTGCTTGATGGCAAGCCAATGAGTCTTGAGGGTTCGGTCGGGCCTCTTGGACCGGATCTCGGTGCAGGAAAGGTAAATCTGGATCTGGTGATCCGGGCTCTGGATACGATGACTGTGAAGGCCAGTGGCTATCTGGAAGACATCAAGGTTCAAAAGAAATACAAACTGACTGTCAATGTCGATCCGTTTAGTCCTAAGGAGTTATTTTCGAAGCTCGGTTTACGCTTTCCGGTAACAACGTCTGATCCGAAGGCACTGGAAAAAGTGGGCCTCAAGGCAAATGTTGCCGGTGATACAACGCAGGTTATGCTGACAGATTCAAATATTGCCCTCGATGACACATCCATCAAACTGGATGCGACGGCTAAAGACTTCTCCCGCCCTGATCTGGCCTTCAATCTGGATATCGATTCAATAGATGTTGATCGTTATCTCCCCCCTAAGGACCAGAAGAGTACATCTGCTTCAGGGCAGAGTAAGACTGCGGGCAAAGAAGCGGTACCCCAAGGCAACGAGACAGCAGCTTCGGGTCAGGTGAAGGCAAAAGAAGGAATTAATTATGATCCCTTAAGAAAACTGGTGTTGAAAGGGACCATGAAGCTTGGGAGCGTGAAGGTGAGTGGCGGCACTCTCAGTAATCTGGCGCTCGATGTCAAAGGGAAAGACGGTTTATTTACCATCAACTCTCTTGGAATGGATCTTTACGAAGGAAATGTCGCCGCTACCGGGACCTTGAATGTGCAAAAAAACACTCCGGTTACCGCCGCTAATCTTACCCTGCAGGGGGTCCAGGTCGGTCCTCTACTTAAGGATTTCACCAACAAGGAGCTTATTGAAGGCATGCTCAAGGCAGAGGTCGCTGTTAATATGCAGGGTGATAATGCGGACCGTATCAAAAAATCTCTTAACGGGAAAGGAGACCTGGTCTTTCAGGATGGTGCTTTGATCGGCCTTGATCTTGCACAGATGGCCCGTAACATCAAATCAGGCTTTACCCTCGCGGCACAGGGAGACAGACCGAAAACCGACTTTGCCGAACTCCATGCTCCTTTTACCATCACCAACGGCCTGGTCAGCACCCCCGAGACGACTCTGCGCTCACCGTTTATAAGGGTTACAGCCATGGGAGATGCCAATCTGGTGAACGAGGCGCTGAATATGAAGGTGAAACCGAGTTTGGTCGGTACCATGAAAGGACAGGGGGACACAGAGCAGCGGGCCGGGCTTTCAGTTCCGGTTCTTGTCGGTGGCACCTTCAAGGCTCCTCAATTCAGACCGGATCTTGAATCTCTTGTCAAAGACCGGATACCGAGTGAGCAAGAGCTGGGTGAGATGATCAAGACAGGAAAAGTTCCAGTGGAAAAAGAACAACTCAAAGAAGAGGTGGAGAAAGCCAAAGGGATGCTCAAGGGGTTGTTCGGTAAATAAAAATACATCATCAGGCAGATACGAACCTGCTGCCCGTGTCGAATCCAAGTGTATCGGTGTCGGCAGGGTTCATGGCTGCCGTGCAGGCTCTTTTGCCTTTATACCAGGCTGGGTTTCTCATAAGTGTATTTGCGTTGTATGGCATGTGTCGACCTGCATTCAGGACAAGAGGCAATTCCTCCGGCAGCCTGAGA
Organism: Desulforhopalus sp.; assembly: GCA_049645925.1. Lineage (GTDB taxonomy): Bacteria > Desulfobacterota > Desulfobulbia > Desulfobulbales > Desulfocapsaceae > Desulforhopalus_A. The sequence continues at coordinate 10,218 of JBARUU010000068.1, read as the reverse complement.
GCCTGCAGTTCGTTTTCGGCAGTAAGATTTTTTGTGTCGGCTCAGCTCTTGAACCAGTTATAGGTGCAGGAAGGATATTTGGGCAAACAAAAGGAGGAGACCAATGGTTGCTAAGCCTGTTGCTCTCCCACCTTTTGTGTCTGACATAACTTCAGGGGCAATTCGATTGGTTATATCGATTAGAACTTATTCTATACACTGGTATCATAGGCAAAAGATACAGCAGAATATGTTTTATAGACGGAATTTTCCAACCATTTCGCTCAGTTCACCAGCGAAATTTTTAAGGTCTGCAGCACTCGACTGTACCTGGTTGCTACTGCTGGTCAAATCACTGGCGGCCTGATTTATTTCTGCGACATCAGTGGCGATATCGCCGGCAACGATTGAGCTCTCGGCGACATTTTCAGTAACCTCCTGGATCCCTTGAGATGCTTGAGCGACATTGCTTGCTATTTCCTGGGTGGCAGCAGACTGTTGTTCAATTGCAGCTGCAATGGAATTCGTCATTGCGTTCACCCCATCTATAACTGTTGAAATTTCTTGAATTTCACTTACCGTTGCCTGGGTGGAACTCTGTACGCCTTCTATCTTGCCTTTGATCTCAAAAGTTGCTTCAGCTGTCTGTTTAGCCAGTTCTTTGATCTCGTTTGCCACAACTGCAAAACCTTTGCCGGCTTCTCCGGCACGAGCGGCTTCTATCGTTGCGTTAAGTGCCAGTAAATTGGTCTGTTCGGAAATTTCCGTGATTGTCTCGGTGACCTTACTGATTTCCCTGGCGGCATCGCCGAGTTCATTTACTTTGTCTGAGGCACTGGCGGCCTGTTGAACTGCTTGTGATGACATACTGCTGGTTTTTGCTGTATTTTGCGAAATTTCATCAATTGTCGATGTCATTTCTTCGGCTGCTGCAGCGACAATATTTACATTCGTCGCAGCTTGTTCGGCGGCTGCAGCAACAGAATTCATATTCGCACTCATCTCTTCGGCAGAAGCAGCAACAGTGGCTGCCTTGCCGCTTGTCTGTTCTGCATTTGCCGACATTTGCTCAGAAACGGCTGACAACTCTGTGGAGGAGGATGTGAGGGTAGTCACCCCGCCGGTGATCTCCTGAAACATTGCCCTCAAATTTTTTGCCATGCTGTTAAGCGCGGAGGCGAGATCCCCGATTTCATCCTTTTGGTCAATATCCAGCTGCTGTGAAAGGTTTCCGGCCGACATCGTTGATGCGAACTCAACGCCTTTGCTTATCGGTTTCGTTATGCTCCTGGCAATCAGGAATGCGGTGAGCAGTCCTAGGATGACTGCACTCCCGCCGAGGACGATGTTGAACAGTATCGCTTTATCTATTCCAGCCATCATCTCGCTTTCCGCACGCTGAAAACCCTCATTGTAATATTCTTTGAGGTTTTCCAGGATGGATTGCGTGTCAGCGAGCGCCGGCAGAGACTCATGATCAAACATATCCTGAGCCTGAATTCGTTTCTCCAGTAAGTCGTCGATATACCCCATTGTCTCCTCGAACCTGAGACCGAGTTCTTCGACTGCAGGGGTCGCGTCCTCGCGAAAAACGGCAGTCGCTGCCTCCAGGTCCTGCTGCTCCATGTGTTTTACTATTGCAGCCGCAGATTCATGCAGTTTGGCGTGCGGAGCTTCCCAACCTTTCAAAAGCTTTGCAAAATTGGGGTCTGTTGCTTCGTAGGAGTAGTACCATTTGCCAAATGCACACTGTCGGTGGTCCAGGCCTCCTCTGAATGTTTCACCCGTCATGATTGTTTGGCTCAAACTTTTCATCCATGTCAGGTGGTCGATCCATCTGTCGGCCAACATGCTGTCCAGTGTGAGATCAAAGGGGACATATATGTCAATAATCTTTACAGCGCTCTGATGCAGTCTTTCGTGGGGGGCTTTGACGTTCTCAAGTAAAGATCCGAGCGTCGGGTTTTTTGAAGCTAACTGGCCGGTTTCCTGACTGTAGAGCCATTTACCGAAACTACACTGGGTGTGGTCTGTCTCAAGTGTTACGCTATGGACATCTTCATTGAAGACCAGTTGGTTCAGCGTTGCGATCCAGTTCAGGTGATCAATTGTTTTTAGCAGTATGAACTGGTTTCCCGTCGATGCTTCCTCTGTGTCATGCGCAAGGTGGTCTACCTTGTTGAAACTCACGTAGGTGAATGTACATATTACACCTAAGAGCATGAGTACAGATCCGAATCCCAGGAAGAGCTTCTTGAAAATTGATAAATTTCTCCAGACCATTTTGCCACCTTTTGTTGCAGATTTTTAATCTGACTCCTATATATTAAATTCTTTAAGGCTGATATCTCAGAGAACCCGAATTCTGTTTTTCAGCCTTACCCTGTTTGTAATTTGTTGGCTCTTCCCCCGTGATACTTGGTATATTTTTTAAGGGATTGATTGTATAGACGAAATGTTCCTTTGCCTGCCTGCTTGGCCTCATACATGGCGTCGTCAGCTTTTTTTATCAACTTTTGAAGGTTGACATCGTCATCTGGGAAAATGCTGATACCGATACTGGCCCCGACCGAGACCTTCTGGCCGGATATATTGATAGGTACTTGAATCGAATCAGTGATTCTCCTGGCTATTGAGCCAACATCCTCTACCTCTTTGACATGGATCAGCATACTGAGAAACTCGTCACCGCCATGCCGGGCAATAGGATCTTCAGTTCTCAGTAAGCTGCCAAATTGTCTGTTTTTTTTCAAAGACGGAAAAGAGTTGAGGGGTTTAACGTGATCCTGACAGGGCAGGGCATTGCGCAGCCTCTGACTGATCTGCCGAAGAACTTCGTCACCGCTCTCGTGACCGAATGTATCGTTTACCGCTTTAAATCCATCCAGGTCGATAAGCAGAAGATACACTTTCCACCCCTCACGTCTGGCCTGTGCAAAGGCATTTTCCGCCAGGACTCCAAACATGCGACGATTGGGCAAATTCGTGAGCGGGTCATGCATTGCCAGATGAGTTATCTTGTGGTTGGCTTTCAATAAGCGCATTCTCAGGTGCACCAGGGTAAACAGCATGATACAGAGGATACTCAAGAAAACGGCAACGGCTGTGATGGTTGTCCAGTAACGTTGCCAGACATCGTGCAGCTGTAAATGATCAATGACGCGATAAGGGCCGATTCGAAGTTCCCGGTAGAGGTCGTGCACTGGCTGGTAATTTCGAGCAACGTTCCATCCCATTATGTCACACTGCCGGGCGACATCTTCCTTGCTGGACATCTGCAACAACGCTATTGCCACTTTATTGGCAAGCTCGTCAGGCGTTTCCTGCAGTTTAAACATGGGCCATTCCGGATATATATCCGTGCTGTGCGGGTAAGGAAAATCATCCTCGCCTATATCGAAGTTGAAATGCTTTCTGTCTCCACCATGCATGACGCGCAGTTTGGTGATATCGACAAGGTGACCTTTTGACATGTGCTCAAGGGTGTCTGAGCGGACGGTTCCCGCATCGACCTCACGGTTCAGCACCGCATTGACGACATCATCATGGGTTCCGACAAAACTGAATGCCTTGAAGTCACGATCGGTATTGATACCGTTCAGCTCAAGCTCTCGTTTGGCCATAAGCCAGCCGCCCAGGGAATCCCTGTCAACTGCCATGAAACTTTTACCTCGGAGGTCTTGAAAAGAGACTATGTCGTCACGATCCTCCCGGGTGATTATCAGACCAGCAAAGAAAGACGTTCCTTGAACTCCACGTCTCGTTCGAACGGTTGCAATAGGTCGAACACCGTAATTAACTTCCATCTCAACATAAATACCGGGGTTGGCAAAAAGAAAATCGACCTTCTGATGAGCCACGGCATCGGAGACTTCATGAAATGCAATCGGTTTGATTGAAAAGGAATACTCCGGTATGTTTTTATTCAGATAGCCGGCGAGAGGCAGCCACCGATTTAAAGTAATCTTATTACCTCTTTTGGCGAGGATACCTATATCTACAGGTTGTGTGGCGTGAATGGGATTACTGGCAATTAGAATGAATGGTACTAGGATACATTGTATTATTCTTAGGAAAAAGATGGGGACAATCTTCTTGTTTTCTTGAGCAATCATTCTCTTTTAATTCAAATATTACTGCATTGTGTCGTTGTAGCTACCCTGTGAAAACAGACTTGATTTCAGAAGGTTTGTTGCATAGTTTCCATTCTGCATTAAACAGAACACCGGAGTGTGACCGCCAGCTTACATTTTTCCCGGTTTTTGGTGTAACGCTTCCAGCACCTTGTCCAATAGATCTTTGCTGGAAAAAGGTTTTTCAATAAAATGTATATTTCTGCTCAGTCTCGTTTTGTTAGCAATCACATTTTCTGTATATCCTGACATGTACAGACATTTTAGCTGGGGGATGATCTCTTGCAGTCTTTTCGTCAATTCTCTGCCATTCATCTCCGGCATCACAACATCCGTGATCAATAGATCTGCCAGCTTGTTGTTCTCCGAAGCCAGTTTGATTGCATGCAGAGGGTTGTCGGCGGTAATAACAGTGTAGCCGAATTTGACCAGCATCTTCTGAACCATGGTACGAATAGAGATATCATCCTCTACAAGCAGAACTTTTTCCTTGCCGGTCTTCTGTGACTGCGCCTCTTGATTTTTGGTATTGCACTCCTCTTTTTCATAACAAAAAGGGAAGTATATTTTGACTGTTGTGCCCAATTGGATTTTGCTGCAAACTTCAATGAAACTATTATTCTGTTTCAATATGCCATACACTGTCGACAACCCCAGTCCAGTGCCGCTGCCTGAAGCTTTGGTGGTGAAAAAAGGCTCATAAATTCGATCTAAATCTTCTTGTTTTATTCCATGCCCGTTATCACTTACCGTAAGCATGACATAATCACCCGGGTGACAACCGACATACTCAGAGCAGGAACGCTCGTCGAAAAAGACCGTTCCTGTTTGGATACTGATTGTGCCATCGTTTCCTATGGCATCTTTGGCATTGATGCAGAGATTGGTTAAAACCTGGTCCATCTGCGCACTATCCATTTTGATAGGCAGTGGAGTGGAATGGGGGGACCAGTCAAGATGGATATCCTCGCCTATCAGCCGATGCAGCATGGTCAGCATTCCTTCTACCGTCGAATTGAGCTCAAGTTTCCTGGGCGCTATTGTCTGCTTACGGGAAAAAGCAAGAAGTTGCCGGACAATCGCTGCGGAGCGCCTGGCGGCATCAAGAATTTTCTGCAGATCACCGTGGATTTTGTCTTCAGGTGGTGTTTTGTCGAGAGCCATCTCTGAATAACCCAGAATAACTCCAAGCATATTATTGAAATCATGAGCAATCCCACCCGTAAGGCGACCGATAGCTTCCATTTTTTGAGATTGCATCAGCTGCTCTTCCAGTGTGAGCTGCCTGGTAATATCCCGTTTTACCGCAATATAATTGGAAATTTTTCCATCAGGAGCAATTACCGGTGAGATAGTGGCTTCTTCTGTGTATACACTCCCGTCTTTGCGTTTATTAACTATTCTGCCTGTGAAAGTTTCTCCTCCGGTAATCGTATCCCACAACTCCTTATAAAATGCTACATCATGATTGCCGCTTTGCAGTATTCTGGGGTTTTCACCAATGACCTCATTTTTTGAATAGCCGGTGATTTCTTCAAATGCCGGATTGACAAATTCGATTATCCCATGTTGATCGGTTATTACGATTGCCTCTTTGGTCTGGTGCACAGCTGCGATTAACTTGTCACGTTCTGCCTCACTCTTTTGCTGCTCAGTTATGTCGCGCATAATCCCGAGGTTGCCGATCCATTGCCCATCTTGATCAAAGAGTTTTGCTGCAAAGGTAGAAACAGGGAGATTCCTTCCGTTTTTATGTCTGTAGAATCGTGTGAAATTGCCATGGCTGGATTTTCCTTCAGCATTAAAAACATCTTCTCCCGCTTGCAGGTATCCCTCTTGGTCTGCATAGAGCATCTCTGTCGTTTTGCCCAGCAACTCTTCTCTTGTGTAGCCAAACGTTTGTGTCATTCCTTTATTTGCTAACTGGATTTCACGCCGTGTATTGGTTATGACAATGCCATCTCCGATGGCGTTAAACATGGTTTCAAAAAGTCGTTGCTGGGTTGCAAGCTTCCTCTTCATCTCTTTGATTTTGGTGATATCACGTGTTATTGAGATGATGTGGGGCTGGTCGTTCAGAGAGATGACTCGTGCCGACATCAAGGCAGTGGCCAACTCCCCGTCTTTTTTGCGAAAATCGGCTTCAAAGTTTTCACAGTAACCGTCTTTGGATAAAAATTGCAGCAGTCGCCGGCGATCGGAAGGGTCGGCCCAGATGTCAATTTCCTGGGATGTTTTGCCAACGACATCTTCACTTGTATAGCCTGTTAGATCGGTAAAGCCCTGATTAACTTCTACATAGAGACCGTCTTTCAATCGATTAATGTTGATAGCATCCGGGCTGGCATCAAAGGCTACGGCAAACTTGCTTTCGCTTTTAGCCAGCGCAGTCTCCCGTGCATGAACGATTTTCTCCTGCATCACTTTATGCCACTGCAGCTTCTTTTCTGTCTTTTTGTGTCGAGTGATGTCAACCAGGAGTACGAGCGCACCGAATAACTCGCCATCCTGAGTAATGATGGGGGTGGCAAAATGCTCGACAAAAATTTTGTTCCCGTTGAGGTCTCGATGCGACTGCTCTGCCCGATGAGGTGTGTGGCTGTGGTATGTTTTCTTGACCGGGCAGTTTGAACAGACGCCATCGCCGCCGGTGGTGACCGAATAACAAAATTCGCCGACGATACCCTCTCCGTAGGTTTCCGATGCCTTATGATTACATGAGACTATCTGGTAGTTTCGGTCCAACTCCCAGATGGCGATGTCCATAACATCGACCAGTTGAGTGAGAACCGTCCCCAGGTTACACGAAGAATGCCGTTCATGAATGGTTGCAAAGAGATCCGTATTTGACTTCTTGAACATATATCTGTTTCCTGACAAAATCGCAGTGGACGGCAAAAAGATCATTGAAGCGATTGATAAATTTGCGTGTGAACCGGACATCATGGCGGCAATATTTTTTTGCCTTTGCAGGCCTGGTGAGAGCCTGTTGAATTTTCCTAACGTTTTACGATACCACAATGTAGAAGATAAAGTCTACAAGGTATTGTCAAAAAAAAGACAGTGTTTTGTCAGGTTAAACCTGTCGATATTACAGGTCAAGATGGTGCAGAATAGTGCTGAGGTTTTCTTTTTTCTTATGGATATTCAGCTTTTTACGGATGTTGTTTCTGTGAAAGAAAACAGACCTGAGGCTGATATGCAAAACTGAGGCGATTTCTTTACTCGATTTCCCGGCCTTGATAAGGTGAGCTACCTGGATTTCTTTGGGAGAAAAATTCAAAAGACGAGATGGTGGTGGTGTACCAAGTGAGAGAAGGCTGGTTTTTGTATTCTGTTTAACAATATCCAGGATTGTCAGTATTTCTTCCTTACTATGATTTTTCCTGACAGTCTCAAAATAGGGGAAGACGAGTTTATCGAAGTTTTCCCGGATTGTGGAGGAAAATTCTTTTTTTTCATCTTTGCTTTTATCGATCATCACATTGAGGGCGATATTTGTCTGCTTGAGTTTAAGGACTGAGGAGCGTAATTTGGTGTCCATTTCCTCCTTTTCAAGATAGATTTTGAAGACCGGGGCAATAAACTCAGCGAAGGATTCAAACTGCCTCCGGTCTTCAGAAGTGAATCCATCCCTTTTATCTGCCAGGGCAATTTGCCCTATGAGATGCTTGTCTACCAGGAGCGGGACAACGAGAGCGTTGTCAAGTCGGGCGCCATTGTCCGGTGTGGTGAGTTGATTATTGCATAAGATAGTGACCCCTTGCTCCAGTGACTCGCTCCATATTCCCGTCCAGTTACTCCTTGCAAAAGTAACACTTTTTTGGGATATCCGGTCCTCTGTCAAAAGAGACTGGGTCAGTGAGGAACAGCTCAGGTCGTCATTCACATCAACATTGCAAATATGGCCATAGCCGGTCGTAAATCTAGTGAGCAGCAGATTGAGGACATCGTTAAACAGGTCATTGTGACTGGAGGTAAGGAAGTGTTTGGCAATCCGTTCCCGTAATCTGATATCCTCATAGGATTGGAGAAGTTCGGCTTCAGCTTCTTTGCGTTTGGTGATATCCAGGGCAATCCCATCCCAGATGGTGTCGCTATTATGAGACTTTCGCGGTGTGGAGACAGATCTTAACCAAATTGTCCTGCCGTTTTTATGGATTATCCTGTGCTCTACGTCATATGGTAAGAGTGTTGCCGCTGATTGGGCTATTGCCTGTTGAACTGCATCAGTATCGGGTTGAGGAATACGGTCTAACAGGCGAGCTGAGTCAGCAACTACCTCTTCCGGCGTAAGGCCAATGAGCTGAGAAACGTTTCCACCTATGAAGGTAAAGCTCTGCTCGCCATGAACCGTCATTTTGAACTGGAAAGCAGTGCCCGGCAGGTTATTTACCAAACCTTTGTATTTTTCTTCGCTTTCACGCAGAACCATGGCGGTATTTCTTTGCAAAAAACCGAGAGCCAGGCTTGATGCCAACCGTTCGAGCAACGCTATGATGCGATCGTCAAATCGACCTTTTTGTTTATCATTAAACTGGAGGAGACCGATTCGCTGCTGGCCACTCTGCAGAGCAATGAGTGCAACAGATTCGTAACCTGCAGCATTGCAGTGGCCGCGTATGTGGAGTGGATGGTCTGTTCCTGCCAGGATGGCCAGTAACTCTGACGTGCTGTTCGTCCAGAAGCTGCCGGCTTGGGTGAAAAAAGGGAGGTCGGGGCTGAACCGGCCGCGGATCACGCTGCCACACATACATTCCAGTTCAGGGTCTCTGTTGCAGTCACCGGCGACCGCACCCTGCCGGCCCGCAGTAAACAACTGAGTCTCCGCTCTGATAAATTGAGCCGGGAAGCCTCTGGTTTCAAGATAGGGGTAATCGTCACCATCCTGGAGACGGATGCCTACAGCTTCGCAGCCCGACCACTCTTGCATTAATTTCAGAACACTGCGGGCAAGGTTGTGTCTGTCGTTTTCTTTGTGCAATACCTGGAGGAGGTCAATCGTAATGCGTTGCTCCGATTCGGAGTATTTCCTTTCGGTGATATCCCTGGTTGTTGCGATGACTCCGGTGATGTTCTGGTTGTTATCTCTGGAGGGAAAATAGGTGACGTCTACAAATCGGGTACCCAAAGTGGGATAATCGACCCATTCCTGGTAGTTAACGGTTTCGCCGGCCATGCACCGGTCAAAATTTGGTTTGACATAGTGCTCAAAAAAATCTCTGCCAAGGTAATCGAAGACGGTCTGGCCGATGAGTTCTTCCTTTTTAACCCCTGAGAACCTTTCATACGTTTTATTGACAAATACATACCTGTAGTCTTTGTCGAGAAGAGCTACCCCATCGAGTGTTGATGAAATGACATCACGGTATTGCTTCAGGATTTCAATAGATTGTGTCTGTTCGGTGCACGTTCGTTCCAATTCCTGAATGCGTTTTTGGGATTCTTTATCGGGTTGAGCTGTTAACATTTCAATTACCTATGGGGTGTAGTGCCCGCTCTAAATATGACCGGCTGGTACAAATTACGGTAATCCATTCTGGATCATTGCGGCTGGTGCAAAGTGATCTTTTCTGCTGATCAGAGCGTATCAACTCAAAAGTCATGCCATTGCCGCCAATGGCAAGGATAAGGCACTGGGCAATAGAAAGTCTCAATAATTGGTTCGCTTGCGCTTGCCCGATGGAACGGCATCACACCTGTGAGTTCTTTTGTTGCTATGCCTGGGTTCATACTACATGCGACAGGTCGGAATTGTTAGTGGTTTTTACGGTGCTCTTAAAAAGGTAGAAGGATTCTCAAATTCCAGCTGAAGCATTACATGATGTCCATGGCACTAAGCCAGTTATCTCTGATGTAGTCCAGTAAAAATGGACGGTCATTCCTCTTGATACTCGTGTTCAATACATGGCTGCTCTAGAAGAAGCAAGTGTAAGAAAAAACATAGAACCATTTGCCAGATTTTTAGCAGGACTTGTTCAAAAAGGAATGGCACAGTAATTGTCCTTGAACAAAACAGTTTTTACTTCCGGCATAGAACCAACAAAAAAAGGCCTTACAACAATAAAGTTGTAAGGCCTAGAAGTATCTTGGTAGCGGGGACAGG
>JBARUU010000067.1:0-33341 GCA_049645925.1 Desulforhopalus sp. | reverse complement strand
CCTTTATGTCAGGTGTATGTGTTGATGCTTTGTAACCGTTCACCAGCACCCCATCTTCGTCCGATCAGGCCCCTTCACATAACCAATTATAGCTCAGGAGCCTGCTTGAACGAATCTGGAGCACCCGGAGTCTGCGCTTACCTGATGAACGGTTAAACATCCGGGTTATGCTGTCTTTTAAGGTGTTCCGGTGAACGCTTGCGATGTTTTTATGACGCCATCACTAATGAATAATTTCAAATGACTTAAGTTTCTTATGCAGGTGGCTTCTCTCCAGTCCAACCTGCTCTGCTGTTTTGGAAATATTGTTTTCGTTCTGCAGAAGTTTCTGCTGCAGATATTCCTTTTCAAACAGCCTCTTCGCCGTTTTGTAGTCTGCTGCTAAAAAGGGGTTTAAGATGGAGTCGTTAGATACTGTGAGAGGGTTTTGACCGGTATTGAGAAACATGCGGACGTGAACTGCTGTAATGACGGGTTCCTTGCACATGATTGCCAGTCGCTCAATGAAGTTTCTCAACTCGCGCACATTGCCGGGCCAATGATGTTCCATCAGGGCTTGATAGCCATCAGGACTGAACTCTTTATACTGTACCCCCCTGCTGACCAGAAGTTTCACCAGAGCATCGACTAAAAGTGGAACATCCTGCAATCGATCACAGAGTCTTGGAACATGGATAGGAACCACGTTGAGTCGCCAGAAGAGATCCGCCCGGAAATTACCGGCCTCTATTTCTTCTTCGAGGTTTTTATTGGTGGCGGCCAGTACCCGAACGTTGACCTTGATTGTTTTACTGCCCCCGACCCTTTCAAATTTCTGTTCCTGCAGGATGCGCAGGATTTTAGCCTGGGTGTTGAGGCTCATATCACCGATCTCATCCAAGAAAAGTATCCCGCCGTCCGCCTGGTCGAATTTGCCCCGTTTACTTACATGAGCCCCGGTAAAAGAGCCTTTTTCATGACCGAACAGTTCCGATTCGATCAACTCTTCCGGAATTGCCGCACAATTCACCTCTATCATTGGCTGTTCGCTTGAGAGGGAGGCGCGGTGAATGGATTGGGCAACCAGTTCCTTGCCTGTACCGTGTTCCCCCCTGATTAATACCCAGGCATCGGTTGGGGCAACCATCTCAATCTGTTGGCGTAACGCCTGAATGACCTCAGATTCTCCGGTAAGGATTGATTTCCGGGCTGAACCCTGGCGTAGCAGGAGGTTCTCCTGTTCGAGCTTGGCGAACCGCAGGCCGTTGGTGATAGCTAAAATAATTTTATCGTAGGAGAGTGGCTTTTCAATGAAATCAAAAGCTCCCTTGCGGGTAGCCTGAACAGCCGTTTCGATGGTCCCGTGTCCGGAAATCATGATAATGGGCATATCATACCGCTCGTGGATTTTCTCAAGGGCGGTCATGCCGTCCATATTATCGCCGAGCCAGATGTCGAGGAGCACAAGATCGATGTTGGTGGTATCAAGGAGCTCCAGCCCTTCCTCGGCAGACGAGACACCAATGGAGGAAAAACCTTCGTCTTCAAGTATTCCGGCCAAGGTCTCCTGGATGCTTATCTCGTCATCTATTATTAATATACGTTTACTCATTGACCTGGTTATGGCTGTATGGGTGAATAAATTATACCGCTGAGATCTTCAATGTACGTCGTCTCCTGCTGTCGGTTCAGCAGATTATTGTCTGCTCAGAAGCGGTAATTCGATTATGAAGATTGATCCGGAAGGCTCGTTGTCCTGCACCCGGATATACCCATTGTGATAAGAAACGATGGTGGAGACGATAGCCAGGCCGAGACCTGTGCCGGTTTTCTTCGTCGAAAAATAGGGTTCAAAGAGTTTCAGTTTATTTTCTTTGGTGATTCCGGGGCCGTCGTCATGCACCTTTATGAACACGTTTTCCTGCTCCTGATCGAGGGAAAGTTCTATTTCTATTGTACCCCCGTCAGGTAAAACTGCAACTGCATTGTCCAGTAGGTTGATGAGACAACGTTTGATCTGTTCGGCGTCAAAACTGAATACCGGAACAGGTGTTTTCTCGCGACAGCTGAAGGTGATGCGCTTGTGTGCTTCCCGGTAAAGAAAGAGCGTGTTGTCGCAAAGTTTCGTGAGATTTTCCGGTGATTTATGGACCTTTGGCATTCTGGCAAACTGTGAAAATTCACTGACCAGTCGTTTAAGCTCATCGACCTGGGTGATAATCGTGCTGGTACACTGGTCGAAGATACTGTTTTTTTCATCGAGGATTTCGGGGTAGCGCCTGCGAAGCCGCTGGGCAGAGAGTTGGATGGGGGTCAACGGATTCTTGATTTCGTGGGCGATCCGACGCGCCACTTCCCGCCATGCAGCCATGCGCTGCATCTTTTCCAGCTTGGTCAGGTTATCGAAAACCAAAACAAAACCAACCGGTTCTCCCTCTTCATCCTCCAGTCGGGTAAAGTTAATCAACAGGGAATAGTTTTTCCCAAGGACGTTCAGCTTTATATGCTGCTCCACGGTAATCTTGCCGGTAATCTGCAGTTCTTCAATAAAACCGTCGACGATTGCTGCCTGGTATGGTGGGAGAACATCGACATATTTCAATCCGACAAAGAGTGATTTGTCAATGCCGAGGAGTCTTTCGGCAAACCGATTGATTGTTGTGATCTTGCCGTGCTCATCAAGGGATATGACCCCGGCAGAGACGTTTTGCAGGATGATTTCCGTGTAACGTCTCCGTTGCTCCGACTCCTGGGAGCTTCTTTGAAGGGCTGTATGGGTTTCGGCGAGCTTTTTATTGCTGAAGTTCAGGTTGAGCGTCATCTGGTTGAAGGAATTTACGAGCAATCCCATCTCATCCTTCGATTCCCAGTCCATGACGAACTCCAGGTCACCGTCGGCGACCCTCCTGGTGGCAAGTACCAGTTTTTCAAGGGGATCGGTGATGCCTCTGGAAATATACAGCCCAAACCAGATGGCGGCGAAGATGACCAACAGAGTGACGATAAGCAGGATGATGAGCAGCCAGAACTTAAAGGGTTCTTTAAAATGCTTGAGCTGTCTGTACCCTTCAAGGCCCTGGGAAATAGTGGTCATTCGTGCAAGTTGTTCGCTTTTTACGAGCAGCGAGGTGATGAGCATTGCCCGGGCGAGTCCACCGTTGCCTATCTGGACTTCGGCAATAGAGTTGACCAGATCACCGCTTTTAATCTCCTGTATGAGGGTCTCCCGTTTTCCGTTGTTCCGTACTCTCTCCAGAATTGTTACGGATACTTTCGGTAAAATGATCCCACGCAACTGTGGCCCTTTTACACTTATTTCCAGGTTTTTGTCATTGGTGATAAGGGTAAGGCTGTCCGGACCGTTTATTGGATTGAAGGTAAGGATGTTTTCCAGCGTCTTGTTTATGGTCTCGGGTGTATATGCCGCCATATCCAGGTCTTCCAGTCGCTCGGCAATACCTTCGCTCATAAGGGTCACCTGCTCTTCTTTTTCACGCAACAGGGATTGGGCAAGTTTAAGCGATTCCGTCAGCGAATCTTCAATGCTGGCATTGAACCAGTAATCCATGCTGGTTGAGACAAACTGGAGAGCGACAAAAAAAAGCAGGATGGTTGGGATGAGGGTAAGTGAAAGAAATGAGGCGATCAGTTTTGTTTTGAGTTTATTGCCAAGGCGGTTGACCTTTCTTTCAAACAGCAGCTCAGCCAGATGTCTCAGAACCAGAAAGAGAACGAATAGAACCAGGAGAACATTGATGTTGATGAGGGCAAAAATGAGAATGCTGTTGTTGACAGGCAAGTCAAATTCATCTCGCAAAAGCTGGCTTTGCACCCAGATAAACAGAGGAATAAGAAGCAGGCAGATGATAATGACCCGGCGGATCAGTTTTCTCTTCTGGTGAATCTGTTTTGCAGTATAAGGCCGCTTGGTACCCGGCTTGCCTCCTGATACAGGTGTTCCCATGATCCCGGCTAGTAATTAAACGTGATGGTGTGCCAGTCGGTTTCAACATCCCACCACGACAGGAAGGGAAGAATGTTGTGCAGGCTCAGCGGTAAGGTCTTCTGGTAGAGTTCTGCCCTCATTCTCAGTTTGTATCGATTGTCGGGCAGGAGTTGCTTCAGCTCGACGACTCTGGCTCCGTTGATTTCGTTGATTTGTTTTTGAGCTTCAAAGAGGGATCGGAATGACAAAACCTTGTTATTGTCCTCTTCCAGGGTGACCCTGTAATTCTCTTTCAGGGTATCAAAGGTCATGGCATGCTTGAAATTGTAAGCGACAACAAGCTCATCCGGCCACTTTTCCGTTGTTTTATACAGCTCGACAAAAAAAGAAAAACGAAGTGGAATACCGCTATGGAGTATCTCTATCATTTCAGAGGTAAAGCTGTTCTCAAGAGTTCCAAACACGATCAGATGGGTCTCTGAAGTGGTGGCAGTCAGGTCATTTATGGTTGCCTGTCCTGTGGTTTTTGCTCCAGAGTCGGCATGAGCGGGAATGAACAGTGCCAGCAGCAGAATGAGTGGGAATAAGAGAGTGTTGCTTCGCATAATGTATCTAATTATATAGAAGCGGATTAACCGACGGATGTTGGTAGTTCAAAAGGGACGGTTGTTATCGGGAAATCCGGTTCAAGTGTGGATTGTCATGAAAATATTTCGTTGTTTTCTGTTTCTGTTTTTCATTTTCAATGGTACAATTCTTCAGTGTTTTGCTGGTCTTAATTTACCTGATCTCAGTCTCTATGTCTATTCCTTGTTCTCAGCTTGTCGATCCTTTTCCATTAATGATTTTGTGAGGAATTCTGATCGGGTTACTTGACAGAGGAGAAGGGGCACTGTATTGTGCATATGCTCGCAATAGGGACAGCAGGGTAGGTTGCCCTGATCTGTTGATTTTCAACAAAGAATGTACAGTTAAAAGGATGATAAAATGCGTGTAGCCATTCCGACAAATTCTCCGGGAGGCCTGAGTGCTGAACGATCGGACCATTTTGGCCATTGTGACATCTTTACTATGGTCGAGATTGATGAAAACAAAGAAATCAAAGACGTGACGACAATCCGGAACGGTGATCATGAAGCTGGTGGGTGCATGGTCCCGGTAAAAATCCTTCAGGATGCCGGTGCGGAGGCAATTATAGTTGGGGGGATGGGGGCAAGGCCGATGCGTGGATTTGTCGATGCCGGTATCACAGTCTATTTTGCTGACCGAAGCTCTATGAATACCGTGCAGGACGTCGTCCGCGGACTCACTTCATCCCAATTGCCTGTCATGCACGCAGATCAGGTGTGTAAAGGGTCGGGTAACTGCCACCACTGATAGATTGAATTTTTCATCTGTTACCGGTATAAAGGACTTCGGATTAAATGCCTGCCGTCATTGTTTCCGGCAGGCATCTAACAAGGCCGGATAGATATCTTTTTGTCTGGAGTACTTTTCAGGATGCTGCCTTGTTTTGTGCAGGAAAATATTTATATGGTGTTTGTTTCCTGAAAGGATGCAGTAATGAAATCCAGGCTTTCTTCCATTGTATCGAAGGCAACTACAGAAGAATATCGCAAGCGATCCGATATGGATCCGATCGGATAACGTTTCAGGTAGAGCAACGAATAATGTCACCACGACCAAAGAAAACGAGAAATTGTCAGGGGAGGTTCTGTGGGAGAGCCTTCAAGCCAACTGGAACTCCCCTCACCGAACTCAAACAAATTGAATTACATCGGGACGAACTGGAGGCGCTGCGTCTTTGTGACGGGGAAGGGATGACTCAGGAGGAGGCCGGGCAGAGTATGGGAGTCTCCAGGGGAACTATTCAGCGCATAATCACCATCGCCCGAAAAAAAACAGCTACGGCATTGACCGCCGGACAGGCAATCATCTTTGTCGATGACGAGGAAAAAGAATAGTATTTTCTATTGCCCGCTCCGGATGACTCCAGGTAAGCGGCCGGATTCTTCCTGCTTCAAACGTTTTCTCTGGTCTTGTCGAAGGTAATGTCAGGCCACTTTTCCATGAAGTATTTCAACATCCACTCGTTTTGTGCCAGGTAGGTGAGAAATCCTTCTGAGTCGTAGGCGAGCGCACCCTGATTTTTCCGTTCAAATTCAGCAAGGGCTTTCTTGTCGTCACAACGAACCCACCGTGCTGCCTGGAAGTCGACATGTTCGTAAATTGCCTTGACGCTATATTCGTTTTGCAGCCGGGCCATTGTTACCTCAAACTGTAATACACCAACGGCTCCCATGATATAGTCCGCCCCGATGAGAGGACGGAATACCTGAATTGCCCCTTCTTCAGCGAGCTGCAGAAGCCCTTTTTGCAGTTGCTTCATTTTGAGTGGATCCTTCAGCAGTACTCGTCGAAAATGTTCCGGAGCAAAATTTGGGATACCTGTAAACTTCAACGTTTCCTTGGGTGTGAATGTATCGCCAATCTTGATTGTGCCATGATTGTGCAGGCCGATAATATCCCCAGGCCATGCCTCATCTACATTTGCCCGTTCCTGAGCCATAAAGATTGTGGCGTTTGACAGGGTAATATCCTTTCCCAGCCGGTGATGCCTTACTTTCATGCCACGGGTGAATTTTCCGGAGCAGATGCGGAAAAAGGCAATACGGTCTCTATGGGCTGGGTTCATATTGGCCTGGATTTTGAAAACAAATCCGGAAAAATCCTCTTCGCTGGGAAACACTTCACGACTTACAGTTTCCCGCGGGCCGGGTGCTGGAGCCATTTCAACGAAACAGTCTAGCATCTCACTGACACCAAAATTATTGATAGCGCTGCCGAAAAAGACCGGGGTCTGGCTGGCTTTCAGGTAATGTTCGTATTCAAAGGGATTGGCTGCACCCTCAAGGAGATCGATATCTTCTCTCAGGTCTTCAGCGGCTTTGTTGCCGAGAAGCTCATCGACCTTGGGGTCACTGAGGTCTTCAATAAGAATTCCCTTAATATTCCTGGTGTTCTGGCCTGGGGTAAAGAGATGGAGGGTTTTTTTGTAGAGGTTGTACACTCCTTTAAAGGTTTTGCCCATACCGATTGGCCAGGAGAGCGGCGTACATTCTATTTGCAGCTTCTCCTCTATCTCAGCCATGATCTCAAGAGGTGATTGCCCCTCACGATCAAGTTTATTGATAAAGGTCATGATCGGGGTATTACGCATTCGGCAGACTTCCATGAGTTTTTCGGTCTGCGCCTCGACCCCTTTGGCACTATCGATTACCATGACCGCCGAATCAACTGCGGTCAGAACTCTGTACGTATCTTCAGAGAAATCCTGGTGACCGGGAGTGTCCAGAAGATTCACCTCAAAATCACGATAGGTAAATTTCATCACCGAGGTGGTAACTGAAATGCCTCTCTCCTGCTCAATGGCCATCCAGTCGCTGGTTGCGTGTCGTTCTACTTTGCGGGATTTGACGGCACCGGCCATGTTGATGGCGCCGCCAAAGAGAAGGAGCTTTTCGGTAAGAGTTGTTTTACCTGCATCCGGATGACTGATAATTCCGAAGGTGCGTCGTTTGGCTATTTCCTGGGAGAGTTGTTTGCTCATAACTGAAGTAAATATGATTTGAGTGACTTGCTGTTGATTGTATGTTTTTCCCTTCAAAAGAAACTAACAGAGCCTCAGCTTGTCAGAGAGGCTCGTGTGAGCAATGATGTTATTATAAGTGTTGGTAGGGAAAAATCTTCTAGCATAGGTTCTTTTTGGAATAATGCAAAGAGAAAACGAGAAACAGCAAAAAAATGATGCGCTCTGCTTGCTGGGGGTATGGATGGTTTTCAGGTATAGGATATGCTGTCCGGTTCAGGCTGCGGGAGGTTGAGGACGAGTGTGGGGCATGTTCGAGCAAGAGGTGTTTTTCAGATGCCGCAGGTATTGATTTCTTCGCGAATTGCCAGCGCCAGATGAGTTACGTTGAGTGGCTTTGGAAGGTAATGGGATATCCCGAGGGCTTTGAGCTTCTCCCGGTCAGGATGGTTGTGGAAACCCGATGCTACGACAGCTTTCTGGTTGGGAATGATCTGGCGGATCTCCTTAAAGGTCTCATAGCCATTCATGCCCGGATCCATTATCATGTCGAGAAGAAGCAGGTCCACCGGATTGTTTTTAATAAACTGGATCGCCTGTTCGCCATTTTCTGCTGTACAGGTTGTGTAGCCAAGCTTGTTTAGGATGGCGGCAGTGATGGATCTCTGTGATTCTTCATCATCAACAATGAGTATCTTCTCTCCCTTGCCTTGCAGCAGATCAAGAGACGCTGGTGCCCTCTCAAAAGGTTGTTTTTGTCTGGCTGCAGGGAAAAAGAGCTCGAAAACAGTTCCATTTTCACCGCTGCGAATGTCTATAAAACCACAATGATCCCTCATGGTGTGCATGATGACTGTGAGCCCAAGGCCGGTACCGCTCCGACCCATCTTTTTTCTTGAGTAGAACGGTTCGAAGATATGGGGAATATCGCTTGCTGCTATGCCTTTTCCGGTATCAGTGACAATGATGGTTGCGTAATGTCCCGGTGGAATATTTTCATAACTGTATAGTGTTTCAGTCAGAAACCGGTTTGCAGTTTTGATCGTTATATTCCCGGATACCTCTATCGCTTCCACGCCGTTTCTGACAAGGTTGATGAGGCAGTTCGTCACATGGGTGGGGGACACTCGAGTGTTTTTCAAATGGCGGTCAAGATCCATTTTAATGGTGATATCCGGTAAAGACTTGATCTGATCCTGAAAATCAAGAGATCTCTTATACTCCAAAAGTATGGAGTTCAGGTTGCGAATTTTCTTCTTGCATGTCGATCCCCGGGCTATTGTGAGCAGGTCGGTTACGACCGCTGCCGCCTGCTGACCGGCTCGTTTAATCCGCTCTATATCTTTACGGTACTTTGCCTTGGCAGGCATTTGCAGTAATAACAGCTCCGGAAAGGTAACAATACTGCTGAGTATGTTATTAAGGTCGTGGGCGACACTTCCCGCCATAAGACCGATGGATTCCATGCGCATGGCATAGGTTAATCTCTCCTCCAGCTTATTGCGGACCTGTTCCTCTTGCTGGCGCTTGGTGATATCCCTGACCGCAACTACCCACAGAGGTCTGCCGTTGTCAAATATACTTTTTAGCCGGACTTCCACCGGAAAAAAAACACCATTTTGCCGCAGTGCTCGGGTTTCTACTGCTTGTCTGTGCTTCAGATTCTGGATGTATTGAGCAGGGACTGGAATCGTCAGATCGGGGATAAAGTCATTGAGACCCCGGCGTACTGCTTCCTGCTCACCTGTGCCAAAAAGATCGCAGAACTGTTGGTTCACTTCTGAGATGCCATCCTCGGAGAAGATGGCTATTGCTTCCCAGGTTGCTTCCGCCAGTCTCTGGTATTTGTTTATGCTTGAATAGAGTTCTTTTTTTAGAGACTGGTGTTCCACCGCTCGTTTGATCGTCAGTCCCACCTGCTCGGGTTGACACGGTTTGATAAGATAGTCATAGCAACCAAATCTGATAGCTTGTACGGCAGATTCGACTGAAGCCTGTCCGGTGAGAGCGATGACCGAACAGGTAGGGTCGTTTACATTAAGGAACTGGATAATCTCTGAGCCATTAAGGTCCGGAAGATGGAGGTCCAGCAGCACCGCCGCATATCTCTTACCACGTATCCTGGCAAAAGCGTCGGCTCCAGATGCAGCAGTATCTGCAACATATCCTTCGATTTGAAGGATACGCTTCAGGTCGCGTCGAAACTGCTGCTCACTGTCTATAACTAAGATTGCTTCTGACATAATAGAATGGCTGTTAGGGCGATGGTGCAACCGTAAAATACTGAAATAGCGAACAACTTGTTCGCAAGCTAGATGAATTGGATGAATATGTCAATTAAATAGTGATATCAGTACTTCCAGGCGATCTGATAACTGATTTGTTGAGAATGTTTCACAGATCAGACATCTATTGTGCGGGCGTGGGAAATTGATAATCTGCCAAATTCTAACACTCCTGCCACGTTGACGTTGCTGCGCCGGGACCTGGGAAGAGGTATTTAGAGTGTTGACTGATGGAAGACTGCAATGGAACCATCAACGTGAGTGAATTCTCGCAGATAGCTGCACTACCAGTCTGGTCTTGAGGTGTTTTTTTTTCTGAGAGTAGTGCCGTCGGGGAGTTTGAATATATCAGGGTCACTGGTTTTATACACTTCGACCCCTTCTATTGTTTCCAGGTGAAGATTCTTTCTATGGCTGGTTTCTCCACTGTAATGGGTAACGATATCCTGGCTTACAACAATTTTTTTCAGTTCCTGCTTGCTGTTTACCACCGTGAAGGAACCAATAACCTCTTGTTGTCTTTTTTTCATTTAAACCTTTCACTAGCGTTAAATTCGCCTTCTGTTCTTGCCCCTTCTCTGTCACTTTTTCTTGATATGGCAACAACAAACAGTGGGATATGTCATATTTGAAGGATTGTTTTATTACCCCTTTGTGCAGTTTAGTCAAGTCCGGCATGAATTTGCAGATAAGAATTTTTATCACAAACTTTACCAAGAGACAATTGTGAAAAATACTGATTGTTTCCTAGGTAAAAATACTTGTTTTTGGTGTAAGATTTTGAAAATATATAAGATATTATTGTTGTGCATGTAATTTGTTTTGAGATAAAAAATGAAGTGATTGATGGAAAAGGGTGATTGCCTTTTTGAAGATTGAAAGTTTTTCCTCTGTTTTCGAGTTTTCCTGGTCGATTTGGCAGGGAATTGAGCAAATGTTGACGTGCCCGTTTGCGCACGTCTTGGTTTCGCTGTGCGTGTTGTGCGCAGTTTGTTTGTTGGTGCGCCGAGCGCCGTCCAGTTGTTTTCCCTCCTTGCGACGAGAGGTGAGATACTACCGAAAACGTTGAGTTATTTCGGTGATGGACGGTGTGGCACGTTTTGAGGATTACAGGTAGTATGGTTTCGATGTTTACGATTTTCAGGGCGGTGGGGTGGCAATGACCATGTACACCACCGATGAGTCGATGTATGGGGTTGCCCATTCCTGTTTTAACTAGGCTCTTCACAAGAAGTGGTCGCTGTACCTTTCAACCAAGAACACTATGGTTACTCCGGATGGCAAAACCATGGAGGCAGAAGCCGCCCACGGTACGGTTACCCGCCACTATCGCGAGCACCAGAAAGGGAACCCGACATCACCGAATCCTATTGCCTCCATCCTTGCCTGGACCAGAGGACTGGCCTTCCGGGGGAAACTGGACAGCAACCCTGCGCTCATCTCTTTTTACGAAGCGCTGGAAACTGTCTGTGTCGATACGGTTGAGAGCGGTAAAATGACAAAAGATCTTGCCCTCTGTCTTTATGGCACAGAGTTGAAGGCAAGCCACCCTTTAAACACCGAAGAATTTTTAAATGCCCTTGACGAAAATCTTCAGAAAAAACTCTCGCTGTAAAACTATTGTCCACAAGCCCGATGGTTCTGGTTTTTTGACTTGGGCCATCGGGAGCAGTGACAAAATGTACAATGTTCTAGCAACAGGGGCAATGTCTGACGCCACACCGGGGTACTGCATTGCAGCAGAACCCTGGTGCGGTGAATGTTGGTAAGGTGTACAGGGCCGGATTTCCCATCAGTCAAGGTGACTGTATATGGAAGAAGCGGATCAATGAACTGTAATTACTTCTGTCTATTGGTCCAGCGACCAAGCAGATACATTCAGATTGGCCGACCTCTGGTGAACTTTTGCTCATCACTGCGTTGCCGCTGACTCGAACATAGGCTGTAGATACGAGCTGTTGACAGTTGACGAACAAAATGTTTATGAGAATTTCGGGCTAACCGTAAACCAGTTCTCCACCTGAGAATCCAAGGCCACCGGCACAGGCGAGGCACAACAAATAGATGAGGAACATTCTGTTGGGTGATGTACCCTTTCTTTTGAGTATAAAGGCAATAATCAGAAGTATGGTAAGAATTGACCCAAGAATCATCTTAATGATAATTAATGTCTCCCATTCGCCCTCAAAGAAATGCAGCCAATCAAGAATACCGGCACCGATAACCGGAATTATCGATACAAGGGCGAGTACCGAGCAGTAAAAAGCTGTTTGATCGAAGTTTTTATTTCTCCAGAATAAACCGATAAAAGAAAAGACCACCATGCCAATTACCATCCCCATGGGTGCATGGGTGAGCGCCGGATGGAGAGGATGGCTGAACCCAACATTTTCCAGTAACGTATAGAGGTTTTCTACCATACAATTCTCCTTATAGTGTGAAGGATTGATAATTACTTTCTTTAATGGTAATCATTATCAATAAAAGTCGAGCCGATTTTTATCATTTCCAGCAATTTTTCTCCAGAACTTTACCGTGCCTCAGGTGGTGGCATAGATTTCAAGTAGGCATATATATCGGCAGCATCCTGCTCAGAGACTTTTGTTTCAGGGAATGGTGGCATGATCGACGCATTACTTTTTCTCAGTTTTCTCACAAAACTGCCAAAACCCATTTTAAGACCGGCAATATTCACAGCCCGGCCGTCATTGCCATGGAGACCGTGACATGCAGAACAATTGTTCATCATATACCATCTCTTTCCATCATCCGGATTTCCGGCAGGAGCACTGCAGCCAGTGCAGAGGAAGCAATAAAGAATAAGAATCAGTGTGGCTAAAATACGAGGATGAGAAAGGGAAAACATTCTGATCTCCTGAAAGAGGCTGTCTCCTGACAGCAAAAAGGTTGATAATGATGTTTCTGTCATAACAATAAAAATATTGAAAAGCTCAAGGTGCATGGATACCCTGGCCGATTGTCCCTGGATTCATAAGACGTGGTTTTTCCTGTAAGGTTCCAAGAAAACCTGATTCTATCCTGTAGGACTGTTGCTTATAGACAAAAGAACTGATAAATAAATCTGCTCCGCATTGGGTTAATAATTCGCACGGGAGAAACTTTCCCGTCAGTTTATATGGATCATCCAGAGAGGTCTCACAGCAGATAACCTTTACCGCGGGGAGAAGATAATAAGCAACGTCTGCTGGGCCGTTCAGGTGCAGCAGATTGTCACGGAGCACCGCCTTTTTTTCAAGAAGGAACAATTCCAGTGTATCGTGATAGATGAAGAGTCTCTTTTTCACAGTGTTTTGCACCTTACTGAAAAACAACCATTACGGATTACTTTAAAATATGATGGATAGTTTCCTGGTTACAATAATTTGGTGAAGGTACTTTTGCCCTCCCATAAAACAGCATCCATAAGGTGAGTGAAAAATACCCGAAGTGCGGTATACAGAACTCCCGTCAAGAGCTAAAAAACGGATCACAACCTGTTTTCTGTCGACAGAGGATACTGAAATAATGAACCAAGTTATGGTCAAATGCAAGTATTTTCAAATGGTAAGACGGCCACAGCTGGGTTTTCTTGCGCCGTTTACTGAGTGATCGTATTTGTTTTGTACTGCCTGGTCTTTTCGTGCAGTATTTCGAGAACTCCATCACGATTATTTTTAGATTGATTGAGCAGGATGGCAAAGGGTATCAATTCCTTACCCAGCGGCAAGTAGCCGACATAGCAATATACATCCTGCAAGGTTCCGCTTTTCAGTAAAATGTCGTTCTTTTGGTTGAGAAGACGGCTGAATGGTTTGAAGTGATGAAGGATAGTAAGGAGTGCAGCCGGGCTGATCCTGTTCTTTCGTGATAGCCCCGATCCTTCCTGAACGGAGATCTGTTTCGGGCTAAGCTGTAACGATTGTTCAGCAAAGGCGGCGAAGGTTTGACGAGCCTTCTGCCAGGAAGCAGGCAGTCCAAAAAGTTCAGCTCCACAGGCCAGGAAGAGCTGGTTGGCAATAAAGTTGTTGGAGTATTCCAAACACGCTCTGATGGTTTCTTCGAGTGATTTTACGCTCTGATGGATATAGTAGGCAGGAGATAACTCTTTTGGGACCGATTTCTTGTTATAGCCTTTCTGGATGCGTATTCCAGCCCGCTCAAATTGAGCAATAAACAGCTCTCCGGTATAGCGCAGGGCAGGTGAAAGATGTCCCGGTGACGGCAAGGTGTTGATGTTTATCCGGTGATTACCCGGTGAAAGTACGGATCCAGCTGCCTTCATCAGAGGGATGAGGGGCGTCTCCGGTTCACCTGAGGCTATACCGTTCGTTCGACTTACCTGCACCGGCAGAGCGTTAAAATTGACAGCCAGAGCTCCGTTGGGGGCATCATAGGGGTTGGCGGAGTTTTCACCTCCTGCTGTCTCGCCGTTCAGGGAAAAGGCAGTGTCATCGAGGAAAAGTGAATTGAGTTGCCTCAGTCCTGATTCCGCCAGTGTGTTGCCAATTTGAAGGATGATTTCAGAGGTGAGAAAAGGATCGCCAAAGCCTTTTATATAGAGATTGTTTTGTTCGTCGAGGTAGAAATGGGTCTGGAACCTATATCCCTTTCCCAGTTTTTGAAGAGCTGCCAGGCAGGTTAAAATCTTTATAGTGGAGGCAGGAATAAAGAGATCCTGCTCCCGGTATTTGAGCATTGCAGGACCGCTGTCGACGATATACCCGCCATTATTGATAAGTTGTCCGGCGACAGGAGCAGTGTTGGCCGGTGATGGCAAAAACAGCACAGCCATACAGAACAGCAAGCAATAAAGTCTGCACCCGGCGAGTATGGTCAGGGTCGAATTTGCCATATGACTTAATCCTGAGAGGTTACAGCATCCTGAATGTTACTGTTGACGGCCCCCATTTAATCCAACGGGTGCCAGCCGGTTTTGAGAATCCTGGTTTGCAGACTCCGTTCATTTTCCAGACCAAGGATCTGTATCAGCGCCTCAAGAGGTTTAATGCCGGGTTCCGCACTGGCCGAGACCATCTCAAGCTGCACCATTTCGGGACTGATAATGGAAACAGCCTTAATCAGTGGCCGGATATCAATTGTTTTGGTTTTTCCCTTTCTGGTCTTGCTGATGACAAAGCTGTCGCTGTTTACAAATTCTTCGACTTTCACCTTTTCGGAATCAGTGATTTCGGTCGGAAGTGTGAGGATATAAGAGATACCGATTTTTTGGGGAACACTTCCGGAATGAAGATTAATTTTGGTAACCTTGAGACCTGGAGCCAGTTTGGCATTAAGGCGCGCTGCGATTGCAGCCGGATCTTTCAGTGGCTCGGGAAGGTCCATGATGAAAAATTCAGCATGGCTTTCTGTTCCCACCGGCAGAGCCGGGCCAAACGAGATTTTCGGGGAAGGGTTGAAACCCTGGCTGAAGTTGGTTGTAACTGATGCACGGCGAAGGGTGCGAAAAATTACCTGAAGTATCTCGAGGTGTCCGAGATAACAGATGTCCCCGGTTCGGGAATAGTGAACCATGTATTTAAAATGGTCTGTTTCGCCTCTGCTGTCAGTTATGTTCTTTTCCCTGTCCGGCGTGGATGGGGCTTCAAGAGGAGTCGATTGGCCTGAGCGATTATAAACAATGGGCATGAGGGTTTTGAAATCACAAAGACCGCACTTCTGACAGGCGTGATAGCGGCAGTCAGGGGTGTATGTCTCCTCTTTCGCTTTTGCTAGCTCCTCTTTGAGGAACTGACTGCTGACACCTGTCTGGAGATGCTGCCACGGCAGCATCTCGTCCGGATCTCTTGCCCTCATGAAATCATTGAGGTCAAGCCCGCAGAGCTCTGCCGCTTTCTGCCATCGTGACAGATCAAAATGTTCGTCCCACCCATCAAGTCGCGCACCCGCCTGCCAGGCAAGTTCCATGAGTCGTGCAAGACGCCTGTCGCCGCGGGAGAAGACCCCTTCAAGAAAACTGATCTGCGGGCTGTGGTACCTGAAATTACATCCTTTTCTGGGAAGACCGTTTTGTAGTCGACGAATATATTTCTTGCTCTCATCAATGGTGAGTTGTCTCTCCCACTGGAATGGAGTGTGGGGTTTTGGTACAAAGGTGCCGATACTCACGGTAATCTGTTTCTTGCCTTTTGCCGGTCCGCTGTTGCGAACGGTCATGGCCTTTTGTACCAGTTGAATAATTTCATCGATATCCTGTTCCGTTTCGGTTGGCAGACCGATCATGAAATAGAACTTTATAATGCGCCAGCCAAGAGCGAAGGCTTCGGTGCAGGTCGCGATAAGATCGGCTTCGGTGATACCTTTGTTTATGACCCGCCGCAACCTTTCGCTGCCTGCTTCAGGGGCGAGAGTAAAGCCGGTCTTACGGACTCTTTTCACCTGTTCCATAATCTCAGGAGTAAGAGTCCCCACCCGCATGGATGGCATGGCCACAGAAATAAACTGTCCGGCGAACCTGTCCATCAGCTGGGGGAGCGTTTGCTCCAGGCAGGAGTAATCACCGGTGGAGAGTGATAAAAGGGCAAGTTCTTCAAACCCAGAGTCATTCAAGCCACTTTCAGCGAGTTCCAGGATCTTTTCAGGGCTTCGCTCCCGTACAGGTCTGTAGGTAATACCAGCCTGGCAGAAACGACAGCCTCTGGTACACCCGCGTGCCACTTCTATGCCCAGGCGATCGTGGACGATTTTGGCATTCGGCACAATAGGATGCTTGAGGTGGTCTATCTGATTAAGGTCGTTTACAATCCTTCGTGAAATTTGCTCCCTGTTACCTCCAGTCCGGTGTATTGCGGACACTTTCCCCTGAGAGTTGTATTCGGGTTGAAAATGCGCAGGTATGTATACGCCGTCGATTTCGGCGAGTACAGTAAGAAGAGCATTTTTGTCCAGATTGTCACGTTTGCGGCTGGCGAGAACAGACGCAATGTCGATTATAGCTTCTTCGCCATCCCCAAGCAGAATAGCATCAAAATATTCGGCTACCGGCTCAGGATTAAGTGAGCACGCACCACCACCGAGAAGTAGCGGAAAAGAATTGTCTCTGTCCCTTGAATAGAATGGGATAGAGGCCAAATCGAGGATTGTCAGAATATTAGTGTAACAGAGCTCATAGGGTAGAGTAATGCCCAATACATCAAAATCGGTGAGCGGCCGGGACGACTCAAGGCTTGTAACCGGACTCTCTTTTTGGCGCAGCAGCCGTTCAAGATCGATATCGGGGCAATAGCATCGTTCCGCAAGGAACTCTTCCTTTTCATTCAAAAGGTGGTAGAGAATCTGCAGCCCCTGGTGTGACATGCCTATCTCGTAGAGATCTGGAAAGATGAGGGCAAAGCGAACTTTGGCTGATTCCCAGGTCTTTTGGACGGAATTATATTCATGGCCAAGGTAACGGCCGGGACGTGTGATAGAGGAAAGAATTGTACGATCTGTCATGAGGATTCCATAGAAAATTACGAGAGAGAAGAGGCTGGAGACGTCATGTTTTAGCCTGGATTTCTCACCAGTGAAGTTTTTCGCAGCTTACAAGCGAAGGTGTCAAGCTGTTGCAATGTACCGCAATTACTCATTAAGTGAAGTGGAAGCGGTAAAATCCACTTTTTCGGAGGGTGGATTTTTTGATGTGAAAGAGAGCCAATGCACTGCGAGCGGGATGTTGATACGATATACATTTAGCTTATTACCTTTCATATCAAAAAACATGAAAAATCCGGGTCAGTGGGAGACCCCATCGACCAACCCCTCCATTTACTTAAATTTGATTGACTTTTCAAGTCAGGATGATGTAATCAAAAGACATATGCCAAAAGATCAACATAACCATTCGTTATAATATGTAAAAAAGGACGTGTCTGATGAAGTGGCTTTTTCTTGTTGTCGTTGTGTTTGTCCTGCTGAATGTCTCCTTCTCTGCAGCAGCTCTTCCTCAATCAGAACCACTTGTGCGAGTAGAATCGATTTCCCACGTCAAAAATACCGAAACCAATGAAACGATAACCTTCAGACTGGCTGCTTCTGTTACCCCGAAAATATTTACACTGGGCGGCGAAAAACCTCGACTGGTGATTGATTTTCCAAAGAGCGTCTATCTTGGGAAGAACGCTATTCCTCTTACCGATAGTAATCTGGCATCAACCATCAGAATAGCATTGCACAAGACACCTATCCAGCGAACCAGGGTGGTTGTCGATTTGTCAAAAAAAATATCGGTTCAACATGCCAGCGAATATTCGGAGCAGGATAAAACTCTGACTTTGACACTTACCGCTGAAGATGTTGAACCGACAGTCTCTGCCACCACGCAATTGATGAAGAAGCAGACTGGTGAGGATGTCGTTGAGTTTATGGAGCCGACACTTCTTGATATCTCTTTTGATGATTCCTCCGGCAGAGGCGAAATGGTTCTCTTTCGGTTAAATGATTTTTTCCCGCCTACCGTTTCAGCACTCGAAACAGGTAACCCACGGGTTCTTTGTGATTTTATGCATATGAATCTGAACCCGGACGTTTCTGAAAATATCGTAGTTAATGGCAAATTCATTCAGCGTATTCGCACTGCAAGGCACAAGAATCCCCAAAAGGTGAGGGTGGTCCTCGACCTTTCTCCGAACCGAGACTACGACCTGCAGCAGATTTTTTTCAGAAATGATAACCTCTTCGTTTTGATAGTCAACGAGTTGACTCCCAAGCAGGCCACTCAATAGACGACGAAAAACACTACATACAAATTTCTGTTCATTCCTGTACTTTTACAAAGTGGTACTGAACCTGAGTCCCGGCTTTCTTCCTGTTTACCGGGTTTACGGCATATGATGTTGAGCGTAACCGGCCGGGATCTGCAGCCGGTAGGTCTTTTTTTCATCGGAGACAAGAATGTTTGACAATTTAATGCGTATTTCTGTACCGTAATCAAGTCCGGTTATATTAATTTCCTTGGGCTGCTTGCATTGTCCAAGTGTCTCCCAATTCGCATAAGTTATTTCAGCAACGGTCAGGCCATTTTCATTTTCCAGGACACGGACAAGAAAAATTTCCTGGTCGTCATCCAGCAGAAGATGTTGCACTCCTCGTCCGTTCTCGTTTTGAAATGTAAGCCATATCCCCCTGGAATCGCGATCACTTCGTATCTTCGTTATTGCCTCAC
The DNA here is from genome assembly GCA_049645925.1 of Desulforhopalus sp. Classification (GTDB taxonomy): domain Bacteria; phylum Desulfobacterota; class Desulfobulbia; order Desulfobulbales; family Desulfocapsaceae; genus Desulforhopalus_A. Next base: position 14,382 of record JBARUU010000067.1, on the reverse strand, counting down.
TGGAGAGTTGGTTTCTTCCTGTGAGTAAAGGGCCCCAACTGCTTTTCAAGAAATAACCGGGGATGTTGCTGCGCAAGCCAAATGAACGGATGCTGCCTGACAGATAGTTCCTTTGCAGCGTATTGATGGCCTGGAAAGATTCCTGATCCCCGGCGACTACAAGAACAGGCTGTCCGAAAGGATTGGTCATCACAAACTTATAGGACGAGGGCATAGAATACTGTAGAAACCCACTGAACGCTTTTTTCTCCAGAGGGGTTTCGTAAAAAAGGTCGATATCGCTCTCCAGTGTACCGCTGCATGTCGCATTTCGGTCAGCCAGAACATCGATCAGTTGTGTGACGGAATCGGCCTCTTTCCCACCCAGGGGCTCTGTCCATGGTCTGGAGGCACAACCCGCAAGAAAAAAGATCGCAAACGAAACGATGAGGGCCCTCTGAATAGAGAACATGAGGGAGTTACTGGTTTTCAAGGGCATCGATTTTTTGTTGGACAGCGGCTTTGTCTCTCTCATCATCAAACATTTCATAGGCTTTTTTATACACCTCCAGCGCATCGGAAAATCTGTTGAGAGAACGATATACATCCCCAAGGTGGTCAAAAATGTGTGGGTCATTCGGTATCAGTTCCAGAGAGCGTTCGAGTTCTATCGCCGCTTTTTGGGAATCGCCGAGACGGTAGTATGCCCAGCCCAGACTGTCAAGAATGAAGCCGTTGCCAGGTTTGAGCTTAATTGCCCTTAAGATATATTCAAGTGCTTTTTCGAGGTGTATGTTTTTATCAGCCCAGGTGTAACCGATATAGTTGAGTGCTTCGGCGTGGTCCGGCTCCAACTCCAAAACCTGTTCCATGACAATGAGCGCCTGCTCCTGCATCCGGTTTTTCTCCAGGACCAGGCCATACTCAAAAAGCAATTGATGGTTTTCCGGGTAGATGCGGACTGCTTTTTCCATGAGTTCCATGGCTGCAGGGTTATCGCCTTTCTCCTGGTAAAGTGAAGACAGGAGGGCATAAAAAAGTGGGCTTTGGCTGGCTTCAGTCCCGGTGTGTTGTTGTAATAACCTTATCGCTTCATCGATATTCCCAAGTTTTTGATAGATACGTGTTTGCAGATAGACTGCCTCATCGAATTCATTGCTTCCAGGTTCAATGTACGCGAGATGACCAAGACTAGTGTCGTAATCTTCGTCCTGGTAGGCAAGCAATGCCAGGATGTATCGAGATTCGGACCCCTCTGTTTCTTCGGCAAGTCTGGTTAGAATTTTCTTTGCCTGGCCGATATCTTTTTTTCGCAACAGTACCTTGCTGATAATGAGATCGATATTTGCCGGTTTTTTACTGTATAAACGGATATTAAATAATTCATTCAGGGCTTCATCGTTTCGTTCGAGGTCGAGGAGGGCCTGAACGCGGCTGAGCGCAGCTCGCTCGTCGAATTCATCATTATCGGTTATCGTTGTATAGATTCGAAGGGCGTCATTAAACATTTCCTGAACCACATACAGGTAACCGATTTCGTAAGCCAGATCTTTTGACCAGTTCAAAGAGAGAGCTTGTTCATACTCCCTGGCTGCCTCCTGGTATTTTTCCATCTGATTCAAAAGCCTGGCAAAAGACAGGTGGGCAACATACGAGTCACCGTCATTCTCCAGCAGGTTCCTGAATATTTCCTCTGCCGTGTCATACCTCTCTATATGGCTGTAAAGGATAGCTAAACGTAGATGTACTCCTTCGTTATCTGGTTCTCTTGCAAGCACTTCGTTATATAAGAGGATAGCCTCTTCGACCTTTTCCTGCTGTATAAAGAGGTTGGCCAGAAGGAGGCGGTAGGAGTTGTTCTCAGGATGGTCAGCTATAGCCTGGGTGAGCCAGTTGGTCGCTGTGTCAAACTCTCCCATCTTGAGCAGGAGGACTGGGATTTTTTCTTTCACATACCCGGCTTCCGGGTCACAGATCAGCGCTTTTTCATACGCCTCGAGAGCCTCGGGGTACTGCTCATCGAATTCTGCGTGGGTTCCCCAGAGAAAATAAAAATAAGCGCAGGAGAGATCTGGCTGTTCCTCCTCTGTCGACTGCGCTGCGGTGAGCGCCTCAGCAGCAGGCTGGTACGCGGAACAGGAGCCGATAAAAACACAGCAGAAGAGAGCGAGTATAAGGTGGGAGGGGCGGGCCATGATTTAAACCTGGTCGGTTACTAGTGCAGGGAGAAGGGGACTGACACAGTCAATGACCAGACGGTGGACTTCTTCGATAGAACCGCTGGCATCGATTGGTTGGATGTAGGGCCGAATAATGGAAGAAAAAATAGCTGCAACCCGTTGAAGATTTTCCTTTTGCTCAAAATCGTTCAGCGTATCTCCCCGTCCGGAGGTTATTCTATCCAGCCCTGTGTCAAGGGGGGCCTGGAAGAGCAAGGCCAGATCAGGGTCGGGAGCAAAACGGTTCAATTCCAGTATATCTTCGGGGTTGAACCCTATGGCACCCTGATATGCAGCGGTGGAGAGAAAATAGCGGTCACAGAGGATAATATTTCCCTCTTCCAGAGCAGGAGCTAAAAGTTGCTGTACGTGTTCACGCCGATCGGCAAGAAACAGCGTAAGTTCTTCTTCCTGGCTGTACTTGTCCCGGTTCACATAGAGCTCTCGTATTTTCTGACCGTACGGTCCATCGGTCGGTTCACGGGTCGTGATCACCGGGTAACCCCGGTCCTGCAAATAGTGGCTGAGAAGCCTCAGCTGCGTAGACTTGCCTGTACCGTCTGTCCCTTCGAATACGATTAATAGCCCTTGGCGTAACGGGTTCGTCATTGTATCATCCTCGCCTGCTATGGCTGATTCTGTTGTAACTTATGGTTGCTGCCCGTTTGACTGCTTCCCCTAAACTTCTGCTGCTTGCCCGTCCTTTGCCGGCAATATCATAGGCAGTACCATGATCAACTGAGGTACGTACAATCGGCAGGCCGAGGGTGATGTTCACCCCATCATCAAAATGAAGCAGCTTAAAGGGGATAAGGCCTTGGTCGTGGTACATGCAGACAACAGCATCAAAGGCGCCGTTAGCAGCTTTGAAAAAAACAGTGTCGGGTGGGTAGGGCCCTGAAATGTCGATATTATCATTTTTCGCACGGTTAACCGCCGGACCTATTACCTGTACCTCTTCGACACCGAAAAGATTATTTTCACCACCATGGGGGTTGAGTCCGGCAACAGCAATTTTAGGGTTGTCGATGTCAAAATCTGTTACCAGAGCCTGGTAGGTGGTCTGGATCATATTGTATATGGCTTCACTGGTAAGGATATCCGCCACCTGCCGAAACGGGCAGTGGATGGTGACAAGGGTAACCCGCAGTTTATCGCCGGCCATCATCATGGCAAAGGAAGAGGTTCCCGTCAAGTGAGCCAGCATCTCAGTGTGACCGGGAAAATGGTAACCTGCGTCATTGAGTGAGCTTTTGGATATGGGACAGGTCGCCATAGCTTGGATAAAATCCTGTTGAGCCAGTTTAACACCAGCCTCAATATAGTGGCCCATGGCGAGACCTGTTGCTTTATTAGGTCGTCCCCATTCAATGTCTTCAAGCGCAAGAGTTGAAAGCTGAACCACCGGAATACCGTAATCAGGCACAGGAGAACCGGGAACCCAGGGGACACATGGAGCAGGTAAATGCAGATCGGCGCCGCACTTTTCAAGGACCATGGCGTCTCCGAGAACAATCGGCTGATAATCGAAGAGACTGGATCTTTCCGCGAAATAGCGAAGAATAATTTCAGGACCGATCCCAGCGGGACAACCCATCGTAATACCAACTATTGTCATAACAGATAGTGTACCGTGAAAAATCGATTAAGCAAAGCAGGGAAGGACATCGCATAGTCAAATAGTGCTGCATCTCGATTCAATGCCGCACAGGAGGGGAGACGTATCCTCCCCTCTTGAATCCTTTTCAACCAACATACTCTACAACATACTTCATATGGTAATCAGCGAGACAACTATGCGCAAAGTTCAAATGCGTCCTTTATATGGTCAATCCTGTCGTTACCTGAGTCCCCAGAGAGTACCGACACCACATCGAATCTGGCGGGGGAGTCAAAGATGCTCAGTTCGGCCAGGTAGTATTGGGCGGTCCTGCTTATCTGTCTCTGTTTTTTTAAAGTAACAGCTGCAGCAGGAGTGCCAAAAAGAAGCCCGCTACGCGTTTTTACCTCTATAAAAACAAGTACCGGACCATCTTGTGCAATGATATCAATTTCGCCTATCTTGCAGCGGTAGTTCTTATGAAGGATTGAGTAGCCTTTTGCCCTGAGGTATTTGGTGGCTTTTTCTTCACCTTTTTTACCGAGACGTTGTCGACTGTTCAGCATATTCCCTGACCCCCCTGAAAGATTTTCGGTGAATTGCGCAAATTCCGTATTTCTGAATTGCCTGCCGATGCTCTCGTGTGGGGTACCCTTTATTTTTCTGGAAATTGTAGATCGGAAAACGCTGATGGTGTTCTGTCATAATGCGATCCCGTTCAACTTTGGCGAGGATACTTGCGGCAGCGATTGATGCGCTTTTGGATTCTCCTTTCACTAATGGTTCCTGGGGAGTGAGAAGGGGAATGGTGAATTTACCATCGACAAGGATAAAATCAGGACAAAGACCGGGCAGATTTTCAACTGCACGTTTCATAGCAAGCAGTGAACCCTGTAATATGTTGATTTCGTCAATTTTATGTTCGGAGACGATACCGATACCCCAGAAAGCACCGATATCCAGCAGGTGATTGCTCAGTTTGAGCCTTTTGGGGTGGCTCAGGATTTTTGAATCAACAAAAAGTGAATGATCACATTCAGTAGGAAGAACGACACAAGCAGCAACAACCGGCCCAGCCAGTGGCCCCCTGCCGGCTTCATCGCAGCCAGCAATGCAGAATAACCCCTGTGAATGGAGGAATCGCTCGAACCTGAAGTTATCCTCATTATCGACCATGTCGGGGAGAATAAAACTGTTCATCTTCGAGGAAAGAAAATGGGGTGTCCATGTCTGTTTCTGAATGCAGGGGAGCGCCTGCATTCAGAAACTAGATGATACATCTCTGTACAGCTTAGCGGGGCAATCCACGCTCACGGATACGTGCAGCTTTTCCGGTCAGGTTACGGAGATAATAGAGACGTGAACGACGTACTCGGCCACGAGTCACGACTTCAATTTTCTCGATACGGGGATTGTGGTAAGAGAAGGTCTTTTCGACTCCGACACCGTGGGAAATTTTCCGTACGGTATAGGTGGCATCCATGGTGCCACGCTTTCGCTTGATAACCACACCCTGGAAAATCTGGACTCGCTCTTTTCCGCCTTCAATGATACGAATATGTACTTTTACGGAGTCACCTGGGCGAAAATCCGGATGATCCATTCGTAATTGTTCCTGGTTGATTCTTTCAATTATTGTGCTCATAGCGTCTTCTTTCGGTTGAAGTATCTGGAGGAATTAATCCTGTTGTTGATTGTTGCCACTGTTTAAATTCGTACTGTATTCCGCTGCAGGCAACGGGGTACGTTTCTGCATGAAATACTTTTTTGCAAAATATCGTAAAAAACATTCCTAAACTAATAAAAAGTCTCAGGATCCGAGCAGTCTGTCAATAATGATTGACGCCGCAGACCGAACCGAGAGATGGTTATAATTGGTTCCTCCCTTAATGGGGGGAAGTGTTGCATCAGTTAATTTTAAAATCTCAGGAGCCAGACCGTGCGCCGTGCCAAACAGCAGCAATACCGGTTCCTCATTGATAATTATTTTACTGAGGTCACTGTAACCGAGGCTATTCTCTCGTAAAAGAGCGCTGGTCGCAACAACCAACGGGCGTTTACCGTACTGTTCTTGGAGGGTTGTTATTACCTCTTCAAGTGAATCGGCAAGTCGCACTATACTCAGAGCTTTACGTCTGGCGGGATTGTATTTCGCCCCGTGTCCTGTCTCCCAGTGGCTCAGTAACTCTCTGACCAGTTGTTGCTGGTCTTTGTATGGAGTAGTTATAAAATACCCTGAAACTCCATAGGTTTTTGCCGTCCTGGCTATGTCATGTATATCGAGGTTGGTTACGGCGGAACCAATAACTTCGCCTCTTTTGTTCACCACAGGATGATGTATAAGGGCTATATTTAACATGGTCAGACCCCGATACGTCATTTTACTTTCGACTGCTCTGTATTTTTTCTACAGCTGTCAAAAGGTTGTGCTTTTTCAGCATCAAAATTTCACCAGCAGTAAATGTCTCATCTCGAATTAAGTCCGGACGCCTCTCCAGAGTCCGCTTAACTGAGGCTATAAATCGGAATAGCTCTATTTTTTCATGGTTTCCGGATAACAGTTCTTCAGGTACCGGCTGTTCATCAAATACCCGCGGCCTGGTATACTGTGGGTGTTTCAGCAAATTTCTGCTGAACGTATCTTTTGTTGCTGAATCAACGCAACCAAGAACTCCAGGTAACAAACGGGTGATAGAGTCTACAAGTACCATGGCAGCAAGTTCGCCCCCTGTGAGAATAAAATCACCTATGGATATTTCATCGCTTACATACCCGGCGCGAAACCTTTCGTCAACTCCTTCGTACCTTCCACAGACCAGGATGAGATGTTTCTCCTGGGCCAGTTCCTCGGCAACCGTCTGGTTATACCTGCGCCCCTGAGGACTGAGCAGGATTACTCTCGATCTTTTGCCATCTTGTTTTCTACTCTGAACCGCAGCAGCCAGAGGTTCCGGCTTCATTACCATTCCCTCTCCGCCGCCAAAAGGCCGATCATCGGTCATTGAGTGGGGGCCTTCGGCAAACAACCTGAGATCGATGATGTTTGTACTAATCTGTTCATTTAATCGCGCCCTTCGAATAATACCCTCTTTAAGAGGTGATTCGAGAAGGTCGGGAAAAATTGTCAGTATGTCAAAGATCATCCAGAGAGACTTCTATTTCATTCATTATCGACATCGCTGGTTAGATCCAATAACCCTGGAGGCGGGTTAACGACCAATCCTTCGGCTGTTTCTTGTACAACTATATGTCTCGTAACCGGAATGAGAATTTCCCCGTCTCCCGATTTGACAACCAGTATGTCCTGGGCGCCGTTGTTGAAAAGACTGTCAACCCTGCCAATAGTCCGACCACTTTGATCCAGGACCAACTTCCCTTCGTACTGGTACCAGTAATATTCATCCTCGGCAGTGTCCGGAAGAAGGTTTTTGGCGAGAAGAACCCCCATCCCCTCAATCCCCTCTGCCTTGTTCCGACTGTCAATTGTAGACAGCTGGACGATGGCCGATTTGCCCTGGATTCTGACCTTACCAACAGCGAGAGCTGATGACAGCTTTCCGGAAATATCAACCAGAACAATCTCCTTGTAGCCAAGGAAGTTTTCAGGTTGTCCCGAATAGGAGAAAATTTTTACTTCACCCCGTAATCCATGCGCCTTGGCAACTTTTCCGAGGAGCAGATACTGGTCAGCGGGGTAAGAAAATTCTTCAGCCATAACTGCTATCGGTTACTCAACAATCTCAAGTCTTGATCGTTTGTCTTCCTTTGCCGCAGCAGCTGCAAGGACAGACCGCAGTGCCCGTGCTGTTCGTCCCTGTTTACCGATGACCTTGCCCAAATCTTCTGGAGCTACAGCCAGTTCAAGGGTCACATTATTTTCTTCATCTGTTCGCGTGACCTTGACGGCATCCGGTTGATCGACCAGAGATCGGGCGATAACGGCTATTAGTTCTTCCATCACTACTGTGCGACGGATGAAGATTTCTTGATCAGGCTCTTGACGGTTGTCGTCGGCAGGGCGCCTCTACCCAGCCACTCCTGCAGTTTATCGTTGTTAATAGCGATGACAGCAGGATCCTGAAGCGGATCATAGGTACCTATTACATCAAGAAATTTACCGTCACGCTTGCTTTCACTGTCGGCAACAATAATACGATAGAAAGGTTTTTTCTTTCTGCCAAGTCGGGTCAATCGAATACGTACTGCCATTCCGGTATATCCTCCGGTTGATTATGAGAGTTATTGCACTGCTTCCCTCTGAAAAACGATTTTCAGAGGCGTTATCTTCTTTTCATGCCCTTAGGCAACTTTCTTCGTTTCACACCGGCAATAGCTCCCGGTTTGCCACGAAATTTCTTCATCATCTTCAACATTTCCGAGTAACTTTTCAGTACTCTGTTGACATCGCCAAGACTTGTGCCGGAACCCGTCGCAATGCGTTTTCTTCTGCTTGTACTGATGATCTTATGATTATTTCTTTCCTTTTTGGTCATAGAACGGATTATTGCTTCCGTCTTGACGAGCTCTTTCTCGTCTGGTTTCGGGGCATCTTTCAGCTGCTTGAGCTTGTTGATGCCGGGAACCATATCAAGGATCTGTTCGAGGGAGCCCATTTTCTTGATTTGTTGAATCTGATCAAGGAAATCTTCTAAAGTGAATTGGTTTTTCTTTAATTTATTGGCGATTCTGTCGGCTTCTTTTTTGTCGACAACCGCTTCGGCTTTTTCGATAAGGCTGAGGATATCGCCCATGCCGAGAATCCGGGAGGCGACCCTTTCCGGATGAAAGATTTCAAGATCCTCAAGACCTTCGCCGACACCAACAAACTTAATCGGTTTGCCGGTGATGTTCTTGATGGAGAGAGCCGCACCACCTCTGGCGTCACCTTCCATTTTACTCAGGACAATGCCGGTGATTTCAAGGTCCTTGTTAAACTTGTCGGCTACTGTTACTGCGTCCTGACCGGTCATTGCGTCGGCCACAAAAAGGACTTCCGACAGCGGGACAGCTGCCTGGATTTCCTGCAGCTCGCCCATGAGGGCTTCGTCAACATGCAGACGTCCGGCTGTATCAATGATGACAGTATCGTAATTATGAACAGCGGCTTCGTTCATTGCCTGGCGGCAGATGTCGACAGGTTTCGCATCGGTCGTGGACGGATGCACAGGAACATCGAGTCGGGAACCGAGTACCTGGAGTTGCTCAATGGCTGCCGGCCGATACACATCAGCTGGAACCAGATAAGGCTTGCGCCCTTTGCCTTTCAGCAACTTGGCCAGTTTACCGGAAGTCGTCGTCTTACCAGAGCCCTGAAGGCCGGCCATCATAATGACAACCGGCTGTTTGCCATCGAGTTCAATCTGTTGCGTGTCACCTCCAAGGAGGGCAACCATCTCCTCATGGACAATTTTAATTATTTGCTGTCCAGGAGAAAGACTTTTAGAAACTTCCCGGCCTATTGCCTCTTTCGTGACGGCTGCAACAAAGTTTTTAGCTACCTTGAAGTTGACATCGGCTTCGAGAAGTGCAGTGCGCACTTCACGCATCGCCTCATCGATGTTTTCTTCAGAAAGTTTGCCATGGCCACGGAGTTTTTTGAATACTCCTTCCAGCCTGTCTGTTAAGTTTTCAAACATAGTGTTTTATTGCAGTCGAATAAGGCGGATGGCCTCTTAACGGGTACTGATCCTTAATAATAAGTACTCTACGCATAGCACCGAATTACTGCAAATATGACAGGCATCGGTGGATTTAAACTCAAAAGAGAAGAAAAATACTTTGTATTTATAGAGATGTCAAGAAAGGAACGAGTGGTTGCTTAAAAAATGGCTCATCATTTGTCACGACCCGTTCAGCAAAAAACAGGAGGATGTTATATGACTCTTGGGCGAAAACCATGCATGGGGAGATAGAAAAGAATGGAAGGCCAGAAGAACAATACCAGGGCCATCCAGACATATCTCTTGTTGTGATCACTAAATTGCCTGGAGAATATATCTCGAAGAATAATGAACAGTAATCCGATGTTGATGATGAATCCGACAAGGCAGATCGGAATCAGACGGTTAAGCAGGCGCAACTGCGGGAAGTATATCAGGGATGCGGTGAGGCCGACTGCAAAAGTAATTGCCAGCACCGAGAAAATTTTTTCTAAAGTATTCATGGTAGCCTGTAAGGTTATGTGATGCTGGTCAAAAAACGTCAGAGAATCAGTGAAGCCCAGGCTGGCGTGCCTGCAGGATGAAATACTCTACGATATTTGTGCTGTGAGGTCAACAGGAACAAGCTCCCGGACACTTGCCGGCTCGAACTCTTCAACCGTCCCATGCCTTGTCCCTGTCGAGCAGGTGTCATATGTTCTTAGCATTATCATGTTTTTATAATGAGGACACATTATGAATGTAGCGCTAGAATGCAGGCTCGAAGAACATCGAATACTCTTCGAACCTTTTTTTCTTCCCCGGACAAATGAAATCGAAATCGGCCTTGCAGCAAGCGAAAACAATCTCCCTTTACTCCTTAAGGGGCCTACCGGCTGCGGAAAAACAAGATTTATGCAATATCTGGCCTGGCGGCTAAAAAGACCGCTTATTACCGTTTCCTGCCACGATGATCTCTCTACTTCCGATCTGGTCGGGCGGTATCTGGTTAAAAAAAATGAAGCAGTCTGGCAGGATGGCCCTCTCACGCTGGCCGTTCGTGCAGGGGCAATTTGCTATTTAGATGAAATTGTTGAGGCGAGAAAAGATACCACCGTCGTCATCCACCCGCTAACAGATGACCGACGGGAACTGCCGGTGGAAAAACTTGGTAAACTCTATTCAGCCCCTCCGGAGTTTATGTTAGCGGTTTCGTACAACCCAGGTTACCAGAGTGTGCTGAAGGATTTGAAGCCCTCAACCCGCCAACGCTTTGTTTCACTCAGTTTTGATTACCCGGCACCAGCAGTGGAAATAGAGATTGTGATGCGGGAAAGCGGGGTGGATGAAAAAATGGCAGGTCAGATGGTGAAACTGGCTACAATGACCAGAGGTTTGAAGGAGTCAGGACTGGCCGAGGGGGCCTCAACCAGATTGATTATTCAAACAGTCAGGTTGATCCATACCGGCATTGATACAATCAGTGCATGCAGGGCGGGAATGCTTGAAAGCCTTACGGATGATCCCGAATTGCTGGCTGCTATGGACGAGATGGTTTTTTCCCTCTTCTAGTTGAGTCGCATGGACCTTTCTGAACAAAAAAAGAAATTTTACGCCAGTGTCTCTCCATCGAGACCCAATTCATGGGAAGTTGATGAAGTTTTCGATGTCTTGGCTGAGTTGGACGAGGAGTCTTCTGAGGCACTGTTGGCGCATGTCGGCGCAATATGGCCGATCAGCCACAGTCTCTGTTTCTCTTATCTGACAGATGGTGTAAAGGCTTTGGAGTTTTTTTCTGTTGACCTGCTTGATGAATGGGTGCGGCAGATTCTCGGATTGTATGAAAGCAGGGGACTGCTAGGTGCGCGCCGGTTCATGGCCGACGTAGACAAGTATTTTCTTGGTCCCATGCGTGGCGAAACGGGGGTGGCGTTTGAGGAGATTTCTGCAAGGATGGTTCATTATCTGCGCGGAATTTCCGGTCGTTCCTTCGAGCTCGATATAGCACAAGTACCATCCACCGATACCAAAACAATTTTCCTGCCTGGTTTTCTCGATACTTTTCCAGGAAAGCAGAATAATATTTTTTTATATAAATTCCTCCTCAGCTTGCAGTGGGGGAATGTCGAGTCCCGGATCTTTGCTGAGGCAATAATAGCAGAACCTGCTCCGCAGGACCTCTTCTCGGAGTATCCAGACAGACAATTGGCAAAAGATCTTCTTTCAGCCCTTCAGTTTGTCAAGGTGTTTCGATACCTTGAGTTAGAGCTACCCGGACTTGTTCGCCAGGGACGGGAACTTTGCCATCTCTTAATAAAGCACATTACCGCAGGTGACGGGGATAAAGATAAATGCATCGCCTTGCAGAATCTATTAATTGAGCATGTCTGTACGGGGGCAGACACAGATAGACTGTCTTTGGAAGGGGGGCGAAATGAATGGATGGAGGACGAAGGTGTCGAAAATCGTTCGGTCTTAGATACATTACCGGGGGTTTACAGAACATTTGCCCATTTGTCTGGTTCCTACAGTCTTGGGGCGGCATCGCTTCTGCTGGGCGAGTTCGATTTTGTCAGGGCAAGGCAGGTAATTACATTGCGGCGGGAAGAAGAAAAAGAGAAGTTTGTGGCGATGCTCGCCGGTTTGCTGGAACAGCATAGTGCTGAGCAAAACGAAGAAGGGGAGGGCGGCAATACCCCAAAAAGTTTGTCTGACAACCTCTTTCTCCTTATGCAGGAGCAGCATGGAGAGAAAAGTATGGATGACAAATTCTCTATATCCCTGAACAATGAAGGTCTTGAAATTCCCGAAGAGCTTGCTGCATTAATAAAGGAAATAAAAGATGACCTTGGGGGCCTGCCCGAAGCATATGTGCAGGCTGCGGCCGGGCAGGCCGGTGGGGGCATCAACCGCAGGGAGAGCGTGAGTCCTGAAGAGGTAAGAAGTTTTTCCCCTGTTAATAGCCATAGTTATGACGAATGGGACTACCGACGAGCCGGGTATCGCGCGGGTTGGTGTTCTCTTATAGAAAAAACGCTGCATCCGGTTCGATCGGGTTTTGTAACCGGAACACTTAAAAAATACAGGCCACATCTCAATAAAATGCGTCGTCAATTTGAAATGTTACGTAATCGTGATCGATTCGTCAGAAGACGTCGCCACGGGGATGATATCGATCTTGATGCCCTCATAGAAGCGCTGGGTGATACGCGAGCGGGGCGTGCTCCATCCGATCGTCTTTTTGTCCAGCTCTTGCGAGATGAAAGGGATATTGCCGCAATGTTTCTTGTCGATATGTCTAATTCCACAGAGGGATGGGTGGGGGTGGCAATAAAAGAGTCTCTCGTCCTCCTGGCTGAAGCACTGGAGGTGGTCGGAGATAGTTATGGTATATATGGGTTTTCCGGAATGAGGCGTTCCAAGAGTGAACTGTATCATATAAAACATTTTGATGAACCCTACAGTGTAGTGGTGCAGGGACGAATTGCTGCTATTGCGCCAAAAGAGTATACCCGTGTCGGACCGCCAATACGGCACCTGACAAAAAAACTGCTGGAAACAAAAAGTACTGTCCGGTTACTGGTATTGATTTCCGATGGAAAACCAGAAGACTACGACGATTACAAGGGGCAGTATGCAATCGAAGATACCAGAAAAGCACTCTTGGAAGCTCGAGGAAATGGAGTGTATCCATTCTGCATCACAATAGATAAATCTGCACATGACTACCTGACACACATGTTCGGTGTCGGGAATTATATATTTGTGGACAAAGTGACTTCTCTTCCTGCAAAAATGGCTGAAATGTATCGGCTGCTCACCAGCTGACCCATGCAACAGATATCGCCCCCTGCTTAGAGAACATCGCAGGTGGTTGAAGGCTGCTGTAATTAGGATAAAAATCTTATATCCGGGAGAATATGACTGTATCAATGATATATTCATATTCCTGGCGGCATACCCAAGTCCTCTTCTCTTCATTTCTCTGGTGCTGTAAAATATCGTTCTCGTTGTCTGTTTCGTTTTGAAATTTCTTCTTTTTCATACTCTTGAATACACTGTTTCCGCTAATGCCATGGTTCAATTATCACTGATTACACCCCAGCTACGCACAACGGTTATTGGTTGAATAAACAGACCTCTCTGGTGCCAGAAACCGGTTTGAATTGTCGAATGTGACTCGTTGTAACCCCGTTTTGGTGGTCGTATTGTTTTGTTTTTATTGTTTAATTTGTTTTATTAGGTGTGTCAAACAAATGAATGACGAATGTGCAAAACATAACACTTTTACCTTGAGTAATACTTGGATATTTGATAAATAAAATTGATAAATCCCGAAATCAGTAGATAAATAAGACTATCTATCCCATTTTTTCGAGTCAACTTGTCAAAGTGGACGTACGCAGCCCGTAAATTTAACCTAAATGGAGGTGGACCCAAGGAGCGAAAGTGAAAAATGAACTGGCAACTCATTATGTACCATTCGGTCACTCGTTAAAAAATTTTTAAAGGATAAATACCAATAGTTGGGCTGATGTAGGAGCGGGTGATTGACAATGTCATGATCACTATTTCAATAAGGAGATACAAATGTCGCAACAGAATCAATCAGTACCGGCACAAGCGTGGATAACGGTATTTGCTGGTATGTCGATAAATTTATGCCTTGGTATTTTATATGCCTGGAGTATCTGGAAATCTGCTCTCGTAAATGTTGATCTGGCTGGTCAGACTATGACCGGAATCAATGCGGGGTGGACTTATCTCAATAATGCCCAGGCGGCAACACCTTTTTCTATCTGTGTTATCTGTTTTGCTCTTATGATGATCCCTGGTGGTCGTATCCAGGATAGAATCAGTCCGAGATTCGGGGCAACGTTCGGTGGTTTGACGTTGGCTGCAGGCTGTATTTTAGCAGGAGTCATGAAGAGTTACACCGGTATAA
>JBARUU010000066.1:0-48531 GCA_049645925.1 Desulforhopalus sp. | reverse complement strand
CTGCTACTGCGTAGTTATAATCGTCTGCGATTATATTTATGTTCTATCGGTTTTACGAGCAAATAGAAGCTCGGCATGCAACAATGAGCTTACACATCCCCGTCGAATCCGTTTCGCCCCCTTATTTTATATAGATTCAAGCTGTTGTTTATACTACCTGTTGTGACGCATCTCTCTTTGCATCTCTCGATTACTCTGCTGTTCTTTGAGGGTTGCGCGTTTATCATATTCTCTTTTACCACGGGCAAGACCCAGTTCAACCTTTGCCTTGCCATTTTCTATAAAGTATATCTTCAACGGTATCAGAGCAAGACCTTTCTCATTCAGCTTACCGATAAGTTTCTTAATTTCCCGCTGGTGCAGCAGGAGTTTGCGCACCCTGAGCGGGTCGTTGGGGTTATGGGTGGCAAAGGAGTACATCGAGATGTGGACGTTGTACATCATCGCTTCACCACGGGAATCTATTTTTACGTAGCCATCACGCAGATTCGCCTTACCGGCCCGGAGTGATTTGACTTCCGGCCCGGAGAGCACCATACCCGCCTCGTAGGTGGCATCGATATGGTAGTTGTGAAAGGCTTTCTTGTTCTTGGCGACGATCTTTATTCCCATCAGCTGTTATCTCGTGTTTTTCATGATTCTATCCCGCCATCAGGTGGCAGTCACCCGCAGTGCTTCCTGGTAGGTGGTTATTCCGCGTCGGACCTTGTCCCAGGCATCCTCGCGTAATGTAGTCATTCCTTCCCGTATTGCAAGCTGCCGAATTTCCAGGGTGTGCAGCTCTTCGGCAACCATTTTTTTCACCTGAGAAGACATGGGAAATATTTCAAAGATCCCACATCTTCCTTTGTAGCCGGTACCCCGACAATCCTGGCAGCCCTTGCCCCGCCTGAGCACCACATTACCTGATTCCGCGACGGGAAAGCCCATCTTGAGGAGTTCCTCCCCCTTCATCTCAAAATTCTCCGCACAACCAGGGCAGATAGTCTTTACCAGTCGTTGAGCCATACAGCCCAGCAGGGTGGTGGCTATCATAAAAGGCGGCAGACCAAGGTCTCTCAGCCGAGCAATAGACGAAACCGCATCGTTGGTATGCAGTGTCGAAAAGACCAGGTGGCCGGTCATAGCCGCCTGAACCGCGTGAGCCGCTGTTTCACGGTCACGAATCTCACCAATCATGATAACATCCGGGTCCTGCCGCAGGATATTGCGCAAAATAGTGGTAAAGGTTACGTCAATCAGCGGTTGCACGGCAATCTGATTAAATTCCTCGTGCACCATCTCCACCGGGTCTTCCACCGTGACAATGTTTTTTTCCGGCGTGGCAATCTCTTTTAACGTGGAGTAGAGCGTTGTCGATTTACCACTTCCGGTCGGACCTGTCACCAAAATGATGCCGTGGGGGGCTGTAATAAAGGAATTATACACCTCCATATCCCTTTTAGAAAAACCGAGGTTCTCGACCCGCTGGAACATCAATTCGGAATCGAGAATTCGCAGCACCGCCTTTTCCCCAAAAGAAACCGGGATGGTCGACACTCGTATCTCCACATCCTTGCCACTCTTCTCTCCAATCTTGATTCTGCCATCCTGGGGTCGTCGTTTCTCGGCGATATCAAGTCGGGACAGAAATTTTATACGCGCGACGATGGCAGAGTGGACGGCTTTGGGCAGATTGTAGATGGTGTGCAGTGACCCATCAATACGGAACCGCACCATCGACACATTACGTTTTGGCTCGATATGGATATCGCTTGCCCGTTGTTCGAGAGCGTAGTGGAAGATATGATTGACGGCCGTTTTAATATGCTGATCGGACGAGGTAATCCCCTTGGCTGATGAGATTTTCACATAGCGCTCGAGATTACCGATATCTATTGATCCACTCCCTCCGGGGACCACACCGAACTGATCCTCGGCGGCACTGATGGATTTCTGGAACCCAAAAAACTCGCTGATTATCCGTTTGATATCAGATTTCGTGGCAATGTACGGCCGAATCTTGATCTGATTAGCCTGCTCAATATCCGCCAGAGTAGCCTGACAGTCGGGGTGATAAATAGCTGTTTCCACAACCCCGTTTTCCATCTTGAAGGGGAGCAGCAACTGCCTGATTGCAAAGTTGCGGGGAATAGTTTTGGTAGCGACCTCCATGTCGAGTTCAAGAGGATCGAGTTTTTTGAACGGCAGATCCATTTCTTTGGCTACGGTACGCATGATGAGTTCTTCATCTATCAGTCGTCCGTCTCCACTCAGCAATTTAAAGTTGAAGCCTGCTGTGATATCCACCATATCCGGATAATCTTTATCAACCTCACCATCCACGCTTGCCTGACGGAGAAGCTTTTGGCGCATTTTCCCCTTCTCCAACGTTGCAAACTGCCGTTGCTTGGGAGTCAGGACTTTCAGTTTGACAAGGGCATCCAGAAGAGCATCACTGTTCAGAAATTTCATTTGTGTAACGTAATATTAGTGACTTGGAAACGTTTTATTGCAAGAAAACAATGTGACGAAAGAACGTATCCCCCACAGGAGGAACACTGTCTTATTCTCCCCCGTAGATAATAATTTTGCAAGAAGATTCAGAGAATTACCAAAGAACAATCACAGAAGTGAGCGCAGGGTCTCAAGGTTTTCACGATCCTCGGACAGGGTGTCACTTTTGGGGGTTTCGAGGGCCATCGGCAGTTTGGCAAAGCGCGTGTCATTCAGGATGTTTTGAAAACCGCCAAGACCGATGGCACCTTTGCCGATATGTTCATGACGATCCACCCTGCTGCCGCACTCTTTTTTCGAATCATTGAGGTGAAAAAAACGTATCCGTTCGAGGCCGACAGTATCCTCCAGCGCATCAATTGTCGCGTGGTAACCTGCTGATGTGCGCAGCTCGTATCCTGCGGCAAAGACATGACAGGTGTCGACACACACCCCCAATAACTCAGGAAATTGGGAATTATCGAGGATACACGCGAGTTCTTCAAACCTGCTCCCGAGACCGGTACCCTGTCCCGCGGTGGTTTCCACTAAAACCTGTACGGTACCGCCGCTTTGTTCCATTACCCTGTCCAGCGCCCTGATAAATCGCTCAAGGCCGGCTTCAACACCGTCACCACCATGGGAGCCGGGATGCAGAACCACATACGGCACACCGAGGCGGGCACAGCGGGTCAGCTCAAGCACAAGATTGTTTATCGACTTCTCCAACAGTTCGGCTTTCCCGGTCGCCAGGTTTACCAGATAGGAAGCGTGGGAAGCAACCGGCATCCCGCCGCTTTTTTCATGGGCTTTTCTAAAAAGCGAAACCTCTTCTGTTGTGAGTTCTGCCGGATGCCATTGTCGCTGGTTCCGGGTAAATATCTGCAGCGCCTCTCCTCCGACCTTTTTAATTCTTTCAAACGCCAGATGAAGACCACCGGCGACAGATTCATGTGCTCCCAGCAAAGGCATAACCAACCTCAAGTATGATGGTGTCGTAAAAACTTTTCATCCGAAGTCGGATTTTATGCCCTGGCTTAAAGGGTGCTTAACTTGCATGGCCATCCAAAATCTTATGTTTTTACGGGTCTGTTAATTATTGTGATGCTCTTTTTGTTCAGCCTTCAACTCATCGACGGATTCCTCATAGGTCTGGCTGGTGAATTTAAGGATCTGCGTCATGTAATATCTATTTTGCGCAACATCTACTGCAGCTGCCTGTTTTTGGGTTCGCACGGCCTCCTCAACAAATCCGTTCGCCCAATACGCGGTGGCCAGGGTGTCGAGTATATGCCCTTTCGGGTGGAGGGTTGCGGCTGCCCTGGCGAGGGTAAGCGCCTTGAGCGGATCCCTGAGACTCAGATTCTCGCTGGTCAAAAGCAGCCAGGCATAGTTGTTCATTATTTCAGGATTTGTCGGTTCCAGGCCGAATGCTTTTTGATACGCTTCAAGCGCCTTTTCTTCCATTTTCCTGGTCAGCATCAGATCACCGATAAGGCGCTGCCAAAGCGCCCGGTCAGGTTCTTGCTTTACCTTTTGCATCAGAACCGCTTCGGCAAAGTTTTCCTGATAGTGCTGAGCCAGGGCATCTGTCGGGATCTGACGAACAAGAACCACGGTGGACAGCAGTATTGCAACATAGACGGCAAGACTGTAGCGAACCTTCCGATTATGTCGCCTGATCTGTTTTGGCTCCTTTTCCGCATGTTCGAGACAATCAATACGCTCACCTATCCCGAAGTGGTGCCAGTTAGGCTGGTTACGAATATTTCCGCTGAGAACGGCTATCTTCTCAAAAGCTGAAACCAGCGCCTGGCTGCTTCCCATCGTCTCCAGACTGAAGAGGTCGGCCTGTCTCTCGAAATTCCGGATAAAATATCCGAAAATAAAACGAAAATAGACCAACATAAAAATGAGCAGGGGAACTGCACCCACCAAAACCAGTACCGTTTCCGGTGAGATACCACTCACTGCAATCAACCTGTTGATGAAATCAACAGAAAGAAATAAATAGACAAAAGGCTCGGCAAGCATACCGACCAGCAGACTGAAACCAACAATAAGAAAGATGTACAGCAGCATATGATACTTCTTTACGTGGCCTATCTCATGAGCCATGATAGCCTCGAGCTCGGCTCTTGACATAGTCTCGATCAGGGCCGGAGTTATAAGAATATACCTCAGGCCGGGTACAATGCCCATCACCCCCGCGGTCAGCATCCGCCCTTCAAAAAGAGGCCAGAGATAAAAATCTGCGGTGAAATTCTGTTTGGCACAAAATACATCCAGATGTCTTTTCAGGTAGCCATCGGACAGTTTTTCGCATCCCCAGAGCCTTCGTACCATCGGCGGAAAGAAAATCAGCACAAAAAACAAAAACACACCAAAGAACAGGAAGTCACCCCATTCAGAGGCAATAATTTTCTGCAGTCCTGGAAAGGGTAACAAAGCAACAATATCATAAAGAAGTGAGAGGATTACCCAGGGCAGGACAATGGGCAGATTGGCTTTGATATTGGATCGTATAAACGAAGCCGCACTATACTTTTTACCGAAGATCAGTTCATAATTCTTTTGCCCGGCCCGCCACATGATCGCGAGAAAGAGGAGAAACAGCAAAAGCCCGGCAAAATTGACCAGGACCGGCATTGTGTTGCCAAAGGACAATACGGAAAGATAGTATTTCGAATCGCACAGATAGAGGCTTGCAGCGAAAAAGAACAGGGCGAGAACGGACAGCAGCTTTTCAGTCTGAAAATAACCGGATGACCGCATAGCCTGCCGCCTGCCAAAGAGCTTGCCGGCAAGCCGGTTATATCCGATCAGCAGCAGGGCAAACAGGAGCAGCGACTGCCACCCCGGAAGAAGTGGCGACGCCGGTATGCGGTCGACGCTGAAAAGAAAAATAGCGACGAGAAACAGAAGAAGATTTGTATACATCAAGGAAATTCACCCAGCCCTTTGTGGACTTGACCCTTCACAAAATTTTTTGAGCATAACAATAAAAACAACACAACTCCTAACGATCAATACCTTTGTACTCACATATAATGTTAGTGCCATCCAGATTTTTTTCTTCTTTTTTATTAAAAATAATAATCCGAGACAAGGTCTATACATCTCCCAGGTAAGCGACTTACTCGGAAGGAGTACCATGCAGAACCCGGATTTTTGACGTTTACCTGGTTGTAGAATAGTTGCCTCATTGTATCAACAACGTCCTCGCGAAACATTTTACCTGACTTAAATCTACTCATTATGAGCAAGTTTTACCGTCACCTTTATTTTTTTCATTGACTTTGCCATCAAGGTCATTTTAAATAGATTGTTTTATCTCTGAAAGAGAGGTATGGGCGCATAGCTCAGTTGGTAGAGCCATCGGCTCATAACCGATCGGTCGTAGGTTCGAATCCTACTGCGCCCACCATTAATACAGCAGCTATTGAACAGAAACAACGGTTCCTTGAAAAAAACAAGATTATACATAGAAAAGGGGGAAAGTATAACACCCCTGGAATATACATCTCGATTCGGGCGAAAAATGCCTGAACGGGCGAAGTGAATACAAAGGTACATCCCCAGTGGGGTGTACCTTTTTTGTTTTATGAGTCCCTTAGAAATTTTCTTCTTGTTTTTAAGAAAAAATTTCTTGAACGTACACATGCCCTTCAAGCGGGCAAGACAAAGAACCCAGACTTCTTTCCCTTTGGCTAGGGGTGGTTGTGCAACACAAAATCTCTATGACGGTAAGAGTAAAAGACATTCTCGAAAGCCTTAATGCAGAGGCACCATTCAGCCTGGCTGAGTCGTGGGACAACGTTGGTCTTCTGGTCGGCAATCCGGAGCAGGAGGTGACAGCGGTTCTTGCCGGACTTGATCCGACCAACAAGCTGGTAGATGAAGCGATAGCGCAGGGTGCGAATACCATAGTTACCCATCATCCTGTAATCTTCAAGCCACTTCACTCGATCGACACTGCCGCACCGAGTGGCAGGTTGCTGGCAAAAGCACTGTCCAACGGCATCGCTATAATCGGCTGTCACACCAATTTCGACAGTGCCCGTGAAGGTGTCAGTGCTTATCTGGCTCACCAGCTTGGCCTTGAAGATCTAACACCTCTCGTGGGGTCTTCCGTTGATAATGCCACAGACACCGGGCTGGGTCGCATCGGCGTCTACCCTTCTCCGTTGGCTGATGTCGAGTTTCTGACAAGAGTTCTCGATGTTCTGAATCTTCCATCCATTCAAACGGCCGGTCCGCTCCCCAAAAAAATCTCCACCGTTGCCGTCTGCGGAGGGAGTGGCTCTGAGTTTGCACCAACAGCTTTTGAGCGTGGCGCAGATGTCTATATCTCTGCCGAAATAAAACACAGTACAGCTATCTGGGCCGTGGAAAACGGCTTCTGTATCATCGACGGCACCCACTATGCAACAGAAAAACCAGCTGTCACACTTCTCGTAAAAAAGCTCAGGGAGGCCGGTGAACACAAGAGCTGGAATATTGAAGTTCTACAAACGAAAGAGGAGCATCACCCTTTCGTTTTAATGGATAAAAAGCACCAACCATAGAAAATTACATAGAAACACATTCCACAGGAGAACCATTTTGAACGAACTCTTAAACCAACTCATCTCACTCCAGGCCATTGACCTGGAAATTGATCAGATCGACAACGCCATTAAGTCTGAACAGAGCGGCCTTGATGAACGTATGGCTGCCCTGGCCAAGAGAGAGTCTTTGATTAATGAATTACAGGAAAAAATTGTTGCTCAGCAGCAGGAAAACCGGACTCTCGAAGCGGAAATGGCCGATAAGATGGACCATGTCAGGGATCGCCAGTCGAAAATGATGCAGGTGCAGACCGGTCGTGAGCAGACTGCTCTTCTGAAAGAAATTGAAGATGCCAAGAAAAGTGCCAAGGAAAACGAAGAAAAAATTATGGCCATCATGGAATCTGTTGAGAAGCTGACCGCTCAAATGGAAGAAGAAAAGAATCTGTTGAAAGGCGAAAAACAGCTGGTTAATGAAGAGACCGAAAAAGTTCGGGCCAACATTGAGGCAATCAATAAGGGAAAGAAGAAAAAAGATAATTCCCGCAACGATCAGGCCGGCAAAATCAAAAAGTCTATCCTGAAGAAATACGACACCCTTCGTCAGCACCGTAATGGACTCGCTGTAATCAATGTGGTGGACGGTGTCTGTCAGGGCTGTTTCATGGCTCTTCCACCGCAACGATTCAATATGTTGCTGAAGGGTGACCAGATCTTTGATTGTCCGACCTGTCAGCGTTTGAATTATTATGTTCCGCCTGAAGCAGAGGAAAATTAGTACACTTCTAAAAGGCTGTCGAAGTCGGAGTTTATCCTCTTTTTAAAGGGTGTTGCTCTCCTGTTTTATTGCAACCTCCTTAACAGCGCTATCTTTGAGAGGACCAGTTACTGACATTCATATACCAGGCGCGGAAAAATTCCAGCAATTCGGGGCACTGGACTATATAGTAATGAAAAAGTGTTCTCGCAGCGACGCTGAGGAGGAGTTTTTACAAGGCCATCAGTTTTCACTTTGACTTTTACGAGTTACCCGATACAGTAACAGACGGAGCGGGTGCATGATCGCTCCGGTCTTCTGACCGGAGAGGAAAGTCCGAACTCTACAGGGCAGGGTGGTTCGTAACGCGAACTCCGGGTGACCGGGGGAAAGTGCCACAGAAAACAAACCGCCTGATTAGTACCTTACAGAATCTTTTCTGTTTAATGGTACGTATACCTCCTTGTGGGGTGTTCGATCAGGTAAGGGTGAAACGGCGAGGTAAAAGCTCACCGCTTCCATGGTGACATGGGAGGCACGGTAAACCCCACTCAGAGCAAGACCAAATAGGGAGATGTTTGAGGGCGGCCCGTCCGAGATCTCCGGGTAGGTTGCAAGAGGTGTTGAGCGATCAACATCCCAGTGAAATGATCATGGCCCCTTTACGGGGTACAGAATTCGGCTTATAACCCGCTCCTTTTTTCAATCCCGAAATTTACAGTGCATTTCGGATACTGCCGATACTGTACAATGGTGCCGGGTATTCAACAGAGCACTCTGCCTTCTCTCCTTCTTATTCTATGACACTCTCAGCCGCAGCCATTATTCCTGCCGCAGGATTTGGGACCAGGATGAAGCTTGATCATCCGAAACAGTACCATCTGCTGCTGGGTGTACCGATTCTCGTTCATACCGTCCGGGCTTTTATCCGAAACAGCCACATCAACCGTATTGTGGTCGTGGTTCCCGCCGACCGCCTGGAACAGACGAATGCATTATTTGGTCACTTCAACATTGATGTGACAAACCTCTCCATAGTTGCAGGGGGACGCAGACGTCAGGACTCGGTTGAAGCCGGGCTTCAAACACTCGACGACAATACGACTGTAGTCCTGGTACATGATGGTGCCAGACCACTGGTCAGCAGTGAAATCATTGACAGATGCTATCTGGCCGCCCTGCACAGTGGAGCCTGTATTGCCGCAGTGCCGGTAAAAGATACCCTGAAAAAAGGGGATAATGCCGGTTACGTCTCTGAGACCATCGACCGAACTTCTCTGTGGCAGGCACAAACTCCCCAGGCTGCCAGGAAAGAGCTGCTTGAAAAAGCATTTCTGCAGAACGGGGATGCGGATGTGACCGATGAATCTTCGCTGCTTGAAAAGGCAGGAATCCCTGTAACGCTTGTTGAGGGATCTGAAACCAATATAAAAATAACCCGCCCGGAGGACCTGCTCCTGGCTGAGAAAATAATTCGCCGGGACACTGCGCCAAAGCTGCGTATTGGCCATGGTTACGATGCCCACCGATTTGCCGAAAACAGAAGACTCGTCCTCGGCGGCGTGACTGTACCGCATAGTCATGGTCTGGCCGGACATTCCGATGCCGACGTACTCACCCATGCTCTGTGCGACGCCCTCCTCGGAGCCCTCGGTGCTGGCGATATAGGTAAACATTTTCCAGATTCCGATGAAAGATTTGCCGGCATCTATTCGATTACCCTTTTGCAGCATGTCATTGAGCTGGTGCATGAACAAGGATATGCTGTTGCCAATGCTGACATCACATTGGTCTGCCAGGCCCCCCGTCTGGCAGACTATCTTGACGGGATGAGAGAACTTGTTGGCCACACCTGTAAAATTGATCCGGGTGCTCTTAACATCAAAGCAACAACCACTGAAAAAATGGGTTTTACCGGAAGAAATGAGGGTATCAGCTGTCACGCCGTCGTTCTCCTCCAATCGACCCCAACGAGGCTACTCTATGACAATTGAAATAAACAGGGAGCGGCTCGCCGCAACCTTTACTACACTCTGTGAAATCAGTAGCCCCTCGAGAAAAGAAGGTGCTATTGCCGCTTTCCTCAAAAAAGAATTCGCCCGACTTGGTGCCGATGTTATCCTTGAAGACGATTCTGCCGCCAAAACAGGTTCAGACTCCGGCAACCTGATCGTCCGTTTTAATGGCAACCTGACGAATGAGGAAGGGCTGTTTCTTTCCTGCCACATGGATACGGTTGAACCAGCAGAAGGAGTAGAAGTTATACGAACCGGCGACATTTTCACAAGTGCCGGCGAAACGGTGCTCGGTGGTGACGACAAAAGCGGTATCGCCGCCATCCTGGAACTTCTTGCCCTTCTGCAGGAAAAGAAAACCCCACATCCGATGCTTGAGGTCGTTATTACCACGTGCGAGGAAATCGGACTGCTCGGAGCCAAACACCTCGAATACAATCAACTTCTGACAAAATATGGTTATGCACTGGATTCTTCCGGAATCGATTGCGTCATTGTTGGCGCACCAGCTGCAAATAAAATAGCCGTTGAGATAAAAGGATTGGCAGCCCACGCAGGACTCTGCCCGGAAGCCGGGATAGACGCGCTGGCCCTGGCAGCCGAAGCCCTGAACGACCTGCGCCTGGGCAGGCTTGACGAAGAATCAACCCGTAATTTCGGTCTGATACAAGGTGGTGTTGCCACCAATATCGTTCCGGAACAGATAATACTGAAAGGGGAAATTCGCAGTCACTCCAGGGAAAAACTTGCTCTTTATACCAAAGAAACTCTCAATACCTTCGAAAGGGTAATACGTCAGTGGCAGGGTAATCCGGTAACCCGAGATAAGCGGCCAACCATCAAATTTGAGATCGCCGATGAATATCCGGCATTGATTCTTGCAGAAGATACCCCGGTAATCAAAAGGGTACGAAAAGCTTCGGAACGTGCTGGAAAAACATTACAGTACATCATCGCCGGAGGTGGAAGTGATGCCAATATCTTCTGCAGCTACGGCCTGCAGACGGCTATAGTCGCCACCGGCATGAACAAGGTGCATACCGTCGATGAACAGCTTGATCTCAACGACCTGGCCAGCCTGACTGAACTTCTTCATGCACTGGTGACAACACGCAGTTAGGTTACGTATCCACGAATAAAAAAACAATATTGAATTTTTCTGAACAGATACACGATATCTCTGCTAAAATTCATACATCTGTGCTGCAGGAAAACCGTTTTTCGGTTTTCGCCTCTCTTTCTTGTTGAATTTAGGTAATACTTAATATAAATTTCTTCTTTTGGGTTACCAAAAGAAAGGCACAAAGGTTTTCTCTTTGTGCCTTTCCCTGTTTTTGCATTAACTGAAATGGATGAGCTTGCCTTCACAGTTCTGTATCTTTCAAGCTGCCGGAATTTCAGATAACCAAGGATTCTCCCGATGTCACAACAGCATTGTAAAAAATCTCCAGACGGCCGTCCTACCCACGAATGCGGGGTATGTGGCATTTATAATCATCAGGACTCATCAAAACTCACCTATTTCGGTCTCTACGCTCTCCAGCACCGCGGACAGGAAAGCGCCGGTATTGTGACATCCAACGGAACCAAGGTGAATGTATATAAAAATATGGGTCTTGTTCCGGAAATTTTTACTGAGGAAATCCTTCAGGGTTTAGACGGCCACCTGTCCATTGGCCATGTTCGATATTCTACCACAGGAGCCTCAAACATCACCAATGCCCAGCCCCTGATGGTCACCCATAAGGGAACAACTCTCGCAGTCGCTCACAACGGCAATCTGGTTAATTCCATTGCCTTACGTTCAACGCTTGAAGAGCAGGGATCGATTTTCCAAACCACCATGGACAGTGAAGTGGTCCTGCACCTTATGGCCCGTTCCGCACATCTTGGTCTTGAGACTGCTCTTAAAACCACCTTCACCGCTCTCAAAGGTGCCTATTCTCTTCTGCTCATGACCGAGAACACCATGATTGCCGTCCGCGACCCCGATGGATTTCGGCCGCTCTGCCTTGGCAAACTAAAAAATGGCAGCAACAGAGAGAACGGGGGTTGGGTTGTAGCCTCTGAAACCTGCGCCCTTGATCTTATCGAAGCCGAATATGTGCGGGATGTTGCGCCTGGTGAAATAATTATCTTTCAGGAAAGCGGGATGACTTCGATTTTCCCATGGCCGAAACAAGACAGCCATTTCTGTATTTTTGAGCAGGTGTATTTCGCCAGACCCGACTCTGAAATTTTCGGCATTAACGTCTACCAGGCCAGGAAAAGAATGGGCGAGATACTTGCTGAAGAGGCCAAAATTGATGCCGATTTCGTCATGCCCTTTCCCGATTCAGGGAACTACGCTGCTATCGGCTATTCTCAGGCGTCAGGAATTCCACTGGAAATGGGGGTAATCAGAAACCACTATGTCGGTCGGACCTTTATTCAGCCGACCCAGTCAATGCGCGACTTCAACGTTAAGGTAAAACTCAATCCTGTCCGATCATTTCTGAAAGGGAAACGGGTTATCATCGTTGAAGATTCAATAATCAGGGGCACAACAGGAAAGAGCCGGGTAAGAGCCCTGCGGGAGGCTGGTGCGAAAGAAGTGCATATGGTGGTGAGCTGTCCCCCAACAAGAAACGCCTGCTATTACGGTATTGATTTCCCTTCCGTAAACCAACTGATAGCCAACCAGAAAGAGATAAACGAAATCGCTGGATATCTTGGTCTTGACTCCTTACACTACCTCAGCCTGGAAGGGCTCGTCAAGGCAACGGGCATGCCCAAAAAGAATTTTTGCCTTGCCTGTTTTGATGGAAATTATCCGATTGAACCGGATCTTGCTTTTCACAAGGACGCATTGGCCTAGACACCTCAACCAATCATTTTCCGGTGTGTCAATTATTGGTTGTCTGTTTCATGACTTCTTATCAGCGATGAGTGAACAAAAAAGCCATCACACCCGGGTCACCACACAATTCTTACCGTTGTTCTTGGCATCGTACATGGCCTTATCCGCCCTTTCTTTGATTGCTATTTCATCGATTTCTCTAAGTAAATTCTCATTTCTCTTGCAGGAAACGAGACCTATGGAGAGGCTTGTCGGCTCAAATCTTTGTTCAACAAAACTGAGCAGGATACGCTGAACAATCTCCGTTCCCTGGCTGGCGGTCGCCTGAGGAAGCAGGACGGCAAACTCATCTCCGCCGATTCGGAAGCACATATCTACACTGTCCCTGGTGCATTCCTTGAGGATATCCGCAAGGTTGATAAGAATCTTATCCCCCTCCTGGTGACCGTGCCTGTCATTATATTGTTTAAAGTTATCAATATCTATTATGGCCAACATGAGAGGATAGTTCTGTCGATGGGCACGCTCCACCTCATCGCTGAATCGTTCGTCGAAGGCCCGCCGGTTCAGAATGGAAGTCAGTCCATCCATCTTTGACAGCCTCTCCAACTCCCGCATCATGGTTCGTTCCCGCACTGCTCGAGCCAGTTTTGCCTCCAACTCGGCCTGATCAATCGGCTTCTTGATAAAATCCATTGCACCGGCTTTGATTACTTCGGCATAACTCGCTTTCTCGTGATAGCCTGTTGATATTATCACATCTGTTTCTTTATAATTTTCAATTATATGATCCAGCAACTGTAGGCCGTCCATACCGGGCATGACTATATCTGAAAAGACAAGATCCACCGCAGTTGATTTCAGTACCGCAATCGCTTCAACACCATCACCGGCAACCAGGCAGTGATAGCCAAGAGAACCCACGAGAACACTCAGCGTCATACGGACCAGTTCATCATCATCAACTATTAAAATAACAACAGAATCTTTCTTTTCTTCCATCTTATCCAGTTATGGTTTTTATGTTCCATTTTTATGACAGGCTATTTTCATGCCAGCTTCTCATGTTGTTAATAAATTGTACCTGTAAATAGTAATAAAGTCCATATGACACTTTTGATCGCATCATAGATACCGAAAACAACAATGTGCTTCACAGCAACTGTATCTCTTCTCACTAAAATAGGATTTTCGAAGAAAAACATCAAAATTTTTTGACAGTTATTTGCCTTCTTGTAAATGTAACTGTAGAATGTTTAAAGGAAATCGCTTTTCTCCATAAATCTTGGAATCAGTCATATGGATATCAACAACATAACTCATATACTTGAGGGAAGTCAGGACGGAAATCCGTTGGATGAGATTCTCTTTCTTGCAGAAAAAATTTCTCCTTCCATAGATCTTGGACTCATCCGGGAAATCCATGAAGACCTCGCTTCATTTTTTTCAGGCTCATGTCCGGATTTTCAAAAAAGCACTCTGCCATATCACAACCTGCGACACAGCCAAATGGTCGTTTTGGCCTCGGCCCGTCTCTTCCATGGTTTGCAATGCAACCACATTGATGTCTCACCCGAGACATTCTTTAAAGGTTTACTTGCCGCGTACTTTCACGATACCGGGATGTTGCTTCAGGAAGGTGATTTACCCCACTCCGGTTCGGAATATATGGCAAACCATGAAGCACGATCAATACTGTTTCTTAACAACTATGTGATCCAAAAGGGGCTGGGAGAGGATATTTCCCGGGATTGTGCAACAATCATTAATTACACTGATCTCAAGAGTGATCCGGCTACTTTTGAGTATCACAGCCATGAAATCCAGATTGCTGGTCAGGTAATAGGTTCAGCAGATATACTCGCTCAGATGGCCGACCGATATTACCTTGAGTGCCTCCCACTGCTTTTCAATGAACAGAAGACCGGAGGAATAAACCAACACGAATCTGCTCTGGAACTTATGGAACATACTTCCAATTTCTACCGGAATGTGGTGCTGGAGCGGCTCACAACCACTTTTTCAAATACAACCCGGGCGATGCAGACACATTTTCGCGAAAGGTATAAGATCGATCGTAATCTCTACATCGAAAATATTGAGAAAAATATAGTTTATCTCAAAAATATCATTGCAAAATGCGATGGTATTGACTGTTTTGACAAACACTTGAAACGAATTCCGCCAGCGATGTAGTTTTTATCGACAAAACTACTTAGTACGCGGGTCTCTGCCCGTTTCAAACATCTCAAACAGATCGTAGAAAAGCTTTGTTACCGTACTGAAGTGTGTTGCCGAGCCGGAACTCGCAAAAGCTTTGGTAAGTTCCATGGCCTTGGCAATACTTTCCCGAGAGTCGAGATTATTAGGGTCTTTTATAGCCTGGACCAGTCTTTGACCTATGTCTTTTTCCACCGCTTTTCCTTTTTCGTATTAATTCTTCGGGCAGGACAAGTCCGCTATGGACCAGCAGAGCCCCTAATAAGAAACCCTAAACTGCAGGCAGCAAGACGGAGATGACCCGGTGAGTCACTGATTCTTCCTGTTGCAGACTGTTATAACTTTGCGATTAAGATTTTCAAGAAACTTAGAAAGCTTTTTTTCAGCATTTCGTATCACGTTGGTAATTTTCACGTCATCAAGAGCACCAACAACTGTTCCACAAGCAACACATTGAATAAGACAGAACTTTTGCCCGGTTTTCGTTGTAACGTGAACAGCCTCAAACTCGTGATATTCACATGTTGGGCATTTTGACCTGGCCATATATCTACCTCTTAAAGTGTTATAGTATCACCTGCTAAACATAACGCTAAAACCTCACCGGTTCAAGGACCTCTTTTCTCTATAATGTCATCTTAAAAATAACAGTAACCTCTGTTTTATTAAACGGAAGATTATCGGATCATCCCCCACCCGGCTTTCATGACCAATTTCCCTTTATAATAGAATCGTAGAAATCTGGTGACCGGACAAACCGATCCGACATCTCATCATTACAATAAATAACAGTCGTATCTGCAGGCTGTTATATATATTCATATGTCATCTCCTCTGAGAGGACATATGAATCTGAAATATAGTAACCATTTATTCGAACTTTATGAAAAATATTGAATGTACCTCCCCTGATAAAAGAGAATCCATTGAAACAATTCGGGTTTGACTGTCCGCAGAACAATGCTGCCAGAAAGATCTGTGAAACAGAGATAGTTGTGGCTCTAAGACTGTCATCAGTAAACCTACTGAAAATGGGAAAAAGTGGATTGAAAAAGTTGCGAGTATTATCTTGGCGGAGGCTATCGCAGATAACTGCTCGAACAAACAGCTCATTGTATACAATATTTCAACGACGCTATAAAAACTATAATCTTCCAGCCTCGTCCCCCTCAGCCAGAGCAGATATTGCCAAAGGACATCCTGCCCGGAAAAGTAAGGATTAAGTGAAGTAAACAACAGGGAGGAGGTGGTCATCTTCCCTGTTGCTTGATAAATGAAGAGGTGATGTGCGATTTACTATTTCGCCCCGGCAAGCTGATACTGGTCATAATCGAATCCTGCCGGCGGGATGCGGTTATCAAAGAGGACTGTACCATTTATCAGGCTCACCGACATGGTATAGGTGCTGTCAACATCCGGACCGGTGCCGGTGCGTTTTTCATAGATCATAACACTATTATTGACATTGGTACCGGCAGGAGTGGCAACGCCGGTGATATCGGCCCGGGTTATTCCTGCCATTGCAGCCATAATGAGAAAGATGGTTGCCGCAAAAAATCGATTCCGGCGAAAGAGTCCGGTGAAACGATATATAACATATGGCATACCTTCCTCCCTTTAGTTAACTTTCTGCCAGCGCAGTAAGGTCATATCTATCTGACCCTCGAACGTCGCACTCCCGTTAAAAACTCCCTCGCCCTGAGCCCAATGCGTTCCGATTAAGGTCAGCGGCCATTGAATATCGCCCTTGATATTGCCGGGTTCACTGGTTGGATCAAATGATAATCCACCCGTAATAATTCCCTTCACCTTGGCATTATTATGTTTGACCTCAAGCGTGTTGAGATCGGTCTTCAAATCCGTGATTGTCCAGACACCCTGCATATACCAGGTACCCGATTCTCGGCCAGGCATATCAAGGCGTGGCTTAAAAAACGATGCGGTAAGCTGGAACTCACCTTCAGACACCGGTGCATCGCCGATGGCCGTCGCTGTAGCCTCAATCAGATATCCTTCAATAAGCACACCGTCATCGGTGCTAACAGTTTGTCCTCCGCCTCTAACTTTGGTGTCAGTTAACTGCCAGCGAACCAGTTGCCCTGCTGATAGTACTTCTGCCTGCACTGACAGAACGACAGCGCAAACCATCACAATCGACAGGCATAAAAGAATACCCGTCTTTGCTATCCGGGTTCTAAATTCCATGAAACCCTCCCTTTAATACAGGTTTACCTGCTTCAATAGACGCAAAAAGAAGGCCTTGCCTTGGGTCAAGACCTTCTTTTCGATGTCTCCAGTCATCTGAAGAGGATCAAAATCCTGTTTGAATCTTCTTATTTCCGGTCTGTCAGGGATTTCAAAAATGCGACAATCTGCCATTCTTCCTGGCGGGTCAGGCCGAGGTTACCAAGCTCCGTGGTGTTCAGGTTTGTGAGAACTTCAGGTTCGTCCCACATCGCCACATCCCGGGTGTTATTAAAATTGACAATTTCATTGAGTGTCGGGAAATAACCGTTATGTCCGTAAGGAGCTGATTTAGCAACGTTTCGAAGAGTTGGGACCTTGAATTTTCCATCTTCGTTGACATCGTTGAGTTCCCCACCAAGCCCCAGGTCCGGGGGCGCAACTCCTGATAGTTCTTCAACTCTAGGATTGGTCGGGAGTCCAAGATTATCGTAGGAAAAATCGGTGAAAAGCGGTGGATAAGTGGTCCCGGCTTCGTCTGTGTAGTTTGTTGTGGGATGACAGGCGGCGCAGTTGCCTTTGCCCGTATCATTGAAAAGGGCCAGACCCTGCAATTGGGTGGTGGTCAGGATGCCGTCCGGTAACGTAGCCAGGTCAGTAGTGGTGTCTACAGCGCTGACATCGATCCCTTGGTCCTGGCAGGCTCTCCAGAAATCATCGAATGTTGAATTAAACCGGGTAACTTCTGTGGACCGCTCAAAGGCCGCGATAGCAATACCGATATGCGTGTAGGTCCCTTCCACATCGGCAAAATTTGTGTCTGGAAAGACAATCCGAAACAACGCAACGTACTTCGATGCTGCAACTGCCGCAACTACTGATTCCTTCGTCATTGCCATCTCAACAGGATTCAGAAAAGGCCCCAAGGCCTGTTCGGCCAGCGGATCGCCTAATGCAGCACCTGTCGCGCGACCGTCCCAGAACATGCCGCCCACATAGCCGCCAACGGTGGCATCCCAGCCAAAGATCGGGCTGAATCCGGCATAGGCGGCACTGGGAGCATTCCGGCCTCCAAAGAGAGTCGGATCGGAGCCGTCGGAAACCGGGAAACCGACGGGCTCTGCCAGGTTCTCAGGATCCGCGAAACCGGCAGACGGATCATGACAGGTCTTACAGGACTGGTTTTGGTTAAGGGATAATTTTTTGTCTTTATAGAGCAAACCACCAAGCTCCTCCAGATCTTCCTGAGGACCGGCTAAAGCAGGTCCGGCCAACAGAGTAAAGATCAAAGTCATCGTGCCAAAAATCATTTTCCTTCTCATACTCATCCTCCATTATCAGAGAGTTTTCGATGCCCCATTCGGGTGATGGTGTGCACACCCCGAAACAATACAACGATATTGTCACCAATATGCCTCAACCTGATTAGAAAAAGATCTGTTGCAATTATGTTTTTGCTGCCGGGCACCACCTCCTTTTCAAGTTAGGGTGTCATGCAAAGAGAAAAAAGATAATCCGGTGGATCACAGATCCATGAAAAAACCTCATGCCCACTGCACGCAAATTAAAGACGCAACTCCCTTTATGGAGCACAATATTATATCTGTGAAAACAGAGACCGAGTCAGACTTTCTTCGGACGTTTTGGGAGTTATCTCTTTAAACAAACGACAGATGAAAAGGTTACATTTTTTTCCAATTAACCTGTCCGGCGACGAAAAAATGGCCATTGGATATGTGATTATCCAGGTGACACATGCCATTTTTAAGCAGCAGAAAACTGCCCAGGCGTACTGTCGCCCGGGATGACTCTCTCTCAATTTCGAATGCGGCTATGTCGAAGATCCTTCGCTATCTTCATTTTCAACAGGAGTCGGTTGAAATACGTAAATGGTGCGGGAATTGATTGAGTGGAACTGCTCTTTTCATTTGGAGAATCAAAGAGCAGATCGATGACATGGATGGTAGTACCGGTCTTTAAGCTCAACGTGCATCCGGCACAAAAAGTCAGCAATGGAAGACCATTGACCTCGGCCTTTCTTTTACGGGACCAGTCTGAGGCTGACCCGCCACGGATGCACCGGGCCGATCCACCCTCTCCGCAACAGATTGTCGCTTCCTGGTTATGGGGCATCTCCGAGATTTCTATTCCCTTTGACCGAATAATTTGCCGAACGGCCCTTTGTATCTCAGGTTCAAACCGAACAGTGCATGGATCATGGAGGGTGTATTTTCTCTCGATTCCAATACTGCGATGTTGCCGAGAACACTCCAGGTGGGTGTATGCAGTGGTTACCTCGAAACACTCTCCATATCGGTTGAAAATCTGAAAACAACTCGGACAAGCGGTAATTATCCTGGTAACACCACGAGAACGAAGACGTTCAAGCCTACGCTGTAACCTGCTCTCAAACCGATCCTGAAAACCGAGGTCATGAGAAGGTTTATTACAACAATCAAAAACGATTCCGAGCTCAGGGTACTTCTTCCGTAATAAGGCAAATAATCGATAGGTCTGCTCGGGAAGAATGCCAGGTAAGGTGCAACCTGGAAAAAAAACGGTAGTGCAATTGTCTGGTAGAAGATATCCATTGAAAAGTCGTGAGTTACCTAGCCACTCATAAAGAAGTAGCCCCCGGTGTTCCTTATATCTTCCCTGCCCATTCAGGACAGCTCTGCGCCTGAGAGCAAGAAACATCTCGGCAACCGGTAGCCCTTTCGGACATTTATGGGTACAAAGACGACAGATACTGCAGGAATAAGCCGTATCAAAATGTGTCTTTTTTCTCGACAAATGGTCTGCAGCTATCTGGCCGGGTGTACCGTTGTGCTGCAGAAAACCACATTCCTGCATACAACTTTCGCAACGGACACACTCCTTAGCCACCAGGTCTATTGCAATCGGAGATACTCTGTCGACAGGATTTTGGTTTCTCTCTTTATTCAGATTTTTTACGCAGACAGTCATAATTCAAGACTTACCGTTTGAGAACAACAAAGAGTTAGGGTAATATGGTTGTATTGGATGTAAACTCTTTTAGACACTCTCTAGTAGCATGTGCCTGGGATATTTTCCAATAGATTGTCCTGATCATTCCTGCCCAGAATATCGACACGACCTATCAGTACCGCACAGGTTGTTTTTGTTTTTTGGAGGAAAATAAATTGTCTCAAGACACTTTTATGCTCCTCCGGGGAGTATTGAAGAAAATTTCTTTTTTTATCGTTTACCTGGGCTGGATTTCTTCCGAACCATCAGTAATTCGCAACGGACATCACGGACAACAGATATGTATACATCAAAATCAATATCAATCGAAAAACAACTTGAATCACTCCCGCCTCTGCCAATCACCGTAACCAAAGTGATGCAGGTCACCAACAATCCTGAAAGTTCAGCCAATGATTTACTCAAGGCGATTTTACCTGACCAAACTATGTGTATTGCCATTTTAAAGATTGCCAATTCCGTGTTGTACGGTCGTCCAAAACGAGTCAGCTCACTGGAAACAGCGATCATGGTGCTCGGTTTTAACGAGATCCAGAATATTGTTCTTGCGAAAGCCGCTGTAACAGCTTTCAAACCGACCTCTGCGGCTCATGGGAGAACAATTAGCGTGTTTTGGGATCACGCTTTTACCTGCGGCCTGGCAGCCAGAATTATCGGTGAACATATCAATCAGCCTTCCGGTCAGTTTTTTATTGCCGGTTTACTTCATGACATCGGAAAACTGGCGATGCTGTTAGCATTTGGCGAAAACTACAATACCTCAAAGTGGCTCTACGGGCTCAGTACCAATCAAAAACTCGAACAAGAAAAGCAGGCTTTTTCAATCACCCACGATATTGTCGGCAGCCGCCTGCTGCAGCGCTGGCAGTTCCCGGACAACCTCATCACCGCGCTACACTATCACCACACTCCCCAGCGCTCCTCAAAAATGCGAGGCTACCCGTTAGTGATCCAACTCGCTGACTTTTTAGCATTTATGTATTGTCGACCAGGCAACCAAGACGAAAAAACGTTAAAAACCTCGCTGCACAAGCATCTCCCCTCTTTTGAAGATCAATGGCATAAACAGAATTTACCCTGGGAAGACATCACCCTGGAAGCACTGTACGCCTGGCTGAAAGTGGATATGGGAAATGGCAGTGGAATTCTCGATATTCTGGCTTCATAAGAAGCTCAAGATCAGAGACACCTACTACACCTCGTCAAAATTTTCTATACGCACAGTTATTCAAGAGTGTTTACTTTTTAAATGTCATGTGAGCCCGTGGCAGGTAAAAAGTAAACATCCGGCAGATACTTCTCGAAGTATGTTATCAATTTATAGAAAAACCATGGAGATACGAAAATGGACGAGAAACTAATGAAACACGGAGCGATCAGTTGGTTTGAACTGATGACCAGCGATGTAGCGGCCGCCAAGGAATTTTATTCGGCACTCTTTTGCTGGGAATACGAACCATTTGACGGAGACCCTGCTACTGAGTATAACGTAGTAAAGGTGGACGGTGAAATGGTGGCTGGAATCATGAAGACCCCACCTCAATGTACCAATCAACCACCGTGTTGGGGAACCTATATCACAGTGAAGGATATCGATGCTACAGCTGCTAAAATCGAACGCTTAGGCGGAAAAATCATCGTTCCACCGACGGATATCCCCACTGTCGGCCGATTCTGCATGTTCACCGATCCTCAGGGGGCTGTACTGTCTGCAATTACCTACTTCCCACAGCAGTAGTGTTAGCCCGAGTTTATCACCAACCGAGGTTGCCGTGCATGGGAAAAACTAAGCGAATATCTACAGTCTCGGCCAACATCAATAAAAATAGGCTCTACGTCACACTGCGCGGTATAATTCCTAAAAAGGAGGCGGAGAGACTCTATACGGATATTCGCTTCTGCGCGTCCGATCTTAAGGCTGGTTTCGCTGTTATCACCGACCTTACCCAATGTAGAATAGGCCATCTCAGCGCCATCGACATATCAAGGAAAATCATGCAATTTCTCTTGGAAAAACAAGTGGGAGAGATTGTTCGCATTGTCGGTCAGGCCAAGGTCATTTACCTTCAGATGCTTAAACTTTCAGATAAAAAAATGGGGTATGAACCGAAATATGTATCAACACCCGAAGAGGCGGAAAGACTACTGGACGAACTTGTCAAAAAAGAGTCGGCAGTCTAAATGACTCGGTATTCCTGCCATACTGTTTCAGTGCTTACTTCAGACCATTAAAGTGAGCAGCAGAGAATTATCCGTTCACGGGATAAGGACAATTTTGCCGCACTTGCCATCGTTCATGACCAGTTTGTGTGCGAGCGGAGCATCTATTAGAGCCATCTCCCTGCTGATAGTCGGCACCAGGATACCTCTCTCCATTGCTGACACTATCCCGGCGTGGGTTGTGGTGACCTCTTCAGGAGTGGCATTAAAAACTGCCAGCCCCCTGATCTCGGTTTCTTTTCCCATTGTCAGCCTTGGATCAATCTCAATACGCCCCCTGCTGCCGATAATAATAACCCTGCCCCGACTAGCGAGCATGGTGAGATCTTTTTCAAGGTTTTTATTGGCGAGCATCTCTAAAATAAGATCAAATCCCTCTCCCGATGTGGCCTCAAGCAACTGGTCCTCGTACCCCTGTTCGTTATGATTGACCGATTCAGCACCCAGCTCCTGCACCAGAGAACAGCCTTGATCAGTTCCGGCCGTGCCGTAAACAGCCATGCCGGCATCTTTGGCCAACTGCACCGCCGCCTGACCCACAGAACCACTTGTGCCATGTATGAGAAGACGCTCTCCAGATTTCCCACTGCCACGGATGAAAAGAGCTCTCCAGGCAGTCGCCGCAGGAACACCGATAGCGGCCCCCTGGACGAAGGAGATATTTGCCGGCAATCTGAAAACCTGATCTGTCTTGCACAGTGCCATCTCCCCATAGCCACCACTCTGCGTAGCAGCACTGTATACCCGGTCACCCGGTCGCCATGCTGCCACCTCAGGGCCACAGGAATGAATAGTACCGGCGACATTACCGCCGGGTGTGTACGGTAAAGCAGGCAGTTTGGGATAGGTTCCGGCCCGGATATAGGTCTCCACTGGATTGACCCCAACGGCTTCAACCTGTACAAGCACTTCACCCACTCCTGGAACTGAAGCTGGTTTTTCTACCAGCTCCATAACCTCGGGACCGCCGAACTTTTTCACTTCTATTACTTTCATGCCACCCTTCCTGAGGACTCAATCACAAACTGATTGCTAAACCAGCTTACATATTTTTATTCTTCTTCCAGCTCTTTTCTTTGCCGTGTATCAGTCGGCTGATGTTTTCATGATGTTTACACCAGATAAGCACGGCAACAACTGCTGAAGCACCGATGGTCATCTTCGATCCACCCAGAAGATAGAGCCAGAGAGGAATGAGGCCGGAGGCAAGAAGGGAGCCTGCAGAAACAAAGCCTGTCAGTGCAACTGTTATCGCAAAAACAGCCAGGCTGAAAACTATAGCCGTGGGAGAAAGAAATAAAAACACCCCCATTCCGGTCGCGACCCCCTTGCCGCCACGAAATTTCAGATAAACTGGAAACATATGACCAAGTACTGCCATAACACCGGTCAATGCCACCACCAGTTCCTTGGTCCCCGATTCAGGCAGGATAATCGCTGCTGAATACATCGGCAATAAACCTTTCAGGCAATCACAGACCAGGGTGACAAATCCGAGCTTTTTGCCAAGCACCCTATTGACGTTGGTGGCGCCAATGTTTCGACTTCCCTGGGTACGAACGTCAACGCCAACCATTTTGCTGATGACCAGACCAAAGGGGATTGCCCCTACCAGATAGCCGAATATGGGAAAAAGAATGTGCATCATGTATAACCTGAATAGAAAAACAAAAAGAACGACTTTTCCTCCTGAGCAGTCCTATTCCTTTTTCCCCCTGTGTTTTGTTATTTTCTTTCGCAGTCTTTTGGCAATATCGTCATCGCGATAGGAGATTATCGTAACCGGACATTTTTGAAACATTTTCTCTGCCACGGAGCCGGTGAAAATATGACTGATATCAGTGTTCTTCACTCCCATTACGACCGTATCTATCTCCTGATCGACTATAAGTTTTAACAACTCGAAGGCAGGGTCTCCAACACAGAAGGTATAAGAAACTTTTTCGTCAGGCAGCGTCAGACCGCTCATCATCTTTTCCAACTCTTCCCGCCGTTCCTTTTTAATCGTTTCAATGTAATCTTCAACATCCACTTTGAAACCGAAGGAGGCAATCTTATTGACGGCATCCAGATTTCTCTGATTGATAACATTAACAACGAGGATATCGGCCCCAGTAGATGCGGCCAGATCGGCAGCATATGTGAGAATCCCTTTTGCATATTTGGAAAACGCAAGGGGTACAAGTATTTTTTTAATCATCAGCTCCTCCTGAGTGGATGACGATATCTAACTATTGATTGAGCCTTATGGGAACAAAAGTTCCCATAAGGCTTTCGTGTAAAAGATGAGCGTAAGTATTACTCTCCATCATGCCGTGACGGGCTGTGCTCCTTTCCGGACCCTGCCCCGCTGCAGGAACCAGACCAATACAAGCAGAAGCAATGCCGGGAAGAACATCAGCTCTTTATTAGGACGATCTGTAGGAATCTGAATACTCAGAATTTCCTGGTCGAAATCGATCTTGGCCTTTTCTGCCGGGCTCCCGAACCCAACCATATCAACAATGATCTTTCCTTCTTCCTCTTTGGTTTCAATACCCAGACCGGCTAACTTTTCCACCCCGGTCGGCTCATCCCCCACCGGCAGCATGACAGTCATCTCATACTCGTTGCCATTCATCTTTTCGCCTTTCAGTTTGAGACGAAGCTGGCCCCCTGCCGGAGTCTGATCCAGGACCTGAACCAGCTCGGTGGACTGTTTCTCGATGAGTGGCGGATAGAGCCGATCCCAAAAATAGCCGGGTCTAAAGAGAGTAAAAGCAATGAGCAGAAGTGCCGCAGTTTCCCACCATCGATTTTTAGTTACAAACCATCGCTGGGTTGCAGCAGCAAAAACCATCATTGCCACAACTGCACCAAAAATTATGATAACCAGATGCAGCCATCCACCTATTCCGATCATCAGCAATTCGGTGTTGAAAATGAAGATAAACGGCAAGATAGCGGTTCGGATATCATAGGTGAAGCCCTGGATACCGGTGCGGATCGGATCCCCCCCCGAAATGCCGGCGGCGGCAAAGGCGGCAAGACCAACAGGCGGAGTATCATCGGCCAGTATTCCAAAGTAGAAGACAAACAGATGAACGGCTATAAGCGGTACGATAAGGCCATTCTGAGCCCCGAGGCTGACTATAACCGGAGCCATCAGGGTGGAAACAACTATATAATTCGCAGTTGTCGGCAGTCCCATGCCTAAAATCAGACTAATAAAGGCGGTAAAGAGCAGAATCAGCATAAGATTGCCGCCGGAAATAAATTCGACAAACTCGGTCATGACCAGGCCGATTCCAGTCAGTGTCACCGTACCGACCACAATCCCGGCCGCGGCTGTTGCCACACCGATACCGATCATGTTTCTGCCGCCGGAGACAAGCCCTGTTACCATTTCGCCCCAGCCACGTTTAAATCCATATTCAACCCCTTGAATTTTACGGAAAAATCCTTTCAAAGGATGCTGGGTAAGAACAATAACAAGCAGCAACATAGTTGCCCAAAAAGCAGAAAGAGCCGGAGATAAGCGTTCAACGACCAGACACCACATCAGGACCACGATGGGCAGCAGATAATAGTAACCGGCCTGAGCGGTCGAGCCGAGATCCGGAAGTTCCGTAATTTCCGTAGTCAATTCCAGATCAGGCACCCTGCAGGCCAGAGCGACCAGTCCGAGATATGCGACCATCAAGAGAACACAGATAACCCAAATGGAACGACTGCCGGCAACAGTTTTAATCCAGCCAAGGCCATAATAGGTGGCTCCGCCAATAATGATCAGGCTGAGCACGACAAACAAAAAGGTCACCAGGCTCTGTACTGCGCTCTTGGTTGTTTTTCTCTTTGGCAGCCCTTTTAAGTCCAGTTTACATGCTTCCAGATGGACAATATAGACCAGGGCGATATAGGAGATGATAGCGGGTAGAAAGGCATGCTTTATAACTTCAATGTAGGAAATACCAACGTACTCAACCATAAGAAAGGCCGCAGCTCCCATTACCGGCGGAGTCAGCTGACCATTGGTCGAACTGGCAACTTCAACGGCCCCTGCTTTTTCCGCTGAAAATCCGACCTTTTTCATCAGTGGGATCGTGAAAGTTCCAGTAGTAACCACGTTGGCAATAGAGGAACCGGAAACAAGCCCGGTCATGGCAGAAGAAATAACCGCCGCCTTCGCAGGACCACCCCTCATATGACCAAGACCGGCAAAAGCCGTCCGGATAAAGTAATTGCCGGCCCCCGCAGC
This sequence comes from Desulforhopalus sp., assembly GCA_049645925.1. Lineage (GTDB taxonomy): Bacteria > Desulfobacterota > Desulfobulbia > Desulfobulbales > Desulfocapsaceae > Desulforhopalus_A. The sequence goes on along the minus strand of JBARUU010000066.1, from coordinate 22,025 downwards.
TTCCAGCAGGGAACCAAACAAAACAAACATAAATACCATGCCGGTTGACACACCAAGGGCAACGCCGAAAACTCCTTCAGTGGTCAACCAGTAATGGGACATTCCCTTCACCAGGCTCGCCCCCTGATGGGCGATCACCTCCGGCATATGTGGACCGGCAAAAGTATAGGTGATGAAAACGGCAGCCACAATCATAAGCGGCGGACCAAGAGCCCTTCGCGTTGCTTCCAGGAGAAAAATCAGCCCGGCTACCGACACAACCAGGTCGAGAACGGTCGGTTTACCCGGCCGGGTCGACAGCTCCGCATAAAAAATGAAGATATAGGCTGCACAAAATGCCGCAACAAAGGCGATAATCCAGTCCTGGACAGGGATACGCCGCTTTGGGGAGGATTTGAAAGTCGGGAAGGCTGTGTAGGCCAGAAAGACGGCGAAGGAGAGATGAATAGCCCGTGCTTCAGTGTCGTTAATTATGAAAATTTCCAGCATAAACGGCAGCGGAGATGCATACCAGAGCTGAAAAAGAGTCCATGCAAGAGGAACAAAAAAGAGGACATTGCGAGAAATCGTGCCTTGGGGATTGCGTCCGCCTGTGTCAACTTCGGCTACAATATCATCTACTTGATCGTTTGGCTGTGGATTCTCTCTTGCATGGGTCATATCGACGAGTCCTCCTTTTCATAGACTTTCATTACAACATAGAGGTGAGTCCCCCCATCAACCGTACGGATTTCAGAATCGCACTTTCGCACTGAAATTTTCATACCAGGCGATTACCGAACGTTTTTAAGTACTTCTACCAGTTTACAAGAGGGTTTGAATTGTTTGTATATGACACAACACTTTGGTGAATATGTCAAGCCATTTCAGGCAATAATCCTTTGTAAACCGTCACTATCCGCACCGAACATTTCTGAAGCAGTTGCCCTACTCTTTTCATCCGCCCACAGGGACTCTCCCTTCTTGCCTAACCTCTGCATTGAATTGTTAGATATATTACAGATTACAGACCTCTACCCCGAATTTCTCATGAACATTACGTCGATTCTCATACATCACCCGACGGCCAAGCATTTCGGAAAGATTTTCCACATACTTGAAAACGGCACGATGTGCACCAGAGGCCAGCCGACCTTACCATGTCTGCAGCGTTGCCAGAGCAGGCTGCAGAGTCAACCATGGCAGTTTGCTTGGCGTCTCCCCGCATACACCGCAACCTCAACTGGTAAAAAATGCGGGAGACAGGGGATATTCAACAGAATTCTGCTCTTTTCAGCGGGGTTAGCATTTAACACAACCATGATTATCTTTCTAACCGTAGCAGAAAAATGGTTGCTATGGTACCTTGTCGGAGTCTGACAAAGGCCCCAAAGATTGATTAAGATTAAAGAGATATACAATACCATGAGTATTCGAAAAATATACCAATATCCCGATTCGGTTCTGCGAAAGGAGACCGAAAAAATTTCCTCCTTTGACAGCGGCCTGCAACAGCTTGTCGAAGACATGGCGGAAACCATGTACGATGCTCCAGGGATTGGTCTAGCAGCGCCACAAATCGGCGAATCCATCAAACTGATTGTTGTGGATACAACTGAAGATAATGATGGTGACAAGAAGTATATGACCCTGGTTAATCCGGAAATTATAAGCCATGAAGGCACTCAGATTGATGAGGAGGGCTGCTTGAGTGTTCCTGAACTTACAGCCAATGTAACACGGTATCAGAAAATTACCGTTTCCTATCAGGATCTACAGGGGCAGCCTCATGAGCTTTCAACTGCAGAACGTTTCGCCGTTGTCCTGCAGCACGAAATTGATCATTTAAATGGTATTCTTTTCATTGATCACCTCAGCCCTTTGAAACGAAACCTTTATAAAAAGAGAGTGAAGAAGTGGCTGGCAAAATAACAGGAGTGAAGGATGTCGAAGCAACCGCTGCGTGTCGTTTTCATGGGAACCCCTGATTTTGCTGCTGCAACCCTCAAAGCACTTATTGATGGCCCTGACGAGGTAGTTGCCGTAGTTACACAACCGGACCGTGCCAAGGGAAGAGGGAAGAAGCTGACACCACCCCCGACGAAAGTACTTGCCGAATCTTTTGGCATCCCGGTTCTGCAGCCAACAAAAATAAAAACCGAAGAATTCCGTAACGGTCTGCTGACCTACCGACCGGACCTGATCGTCGTTGTTGCCTATGGCAGAATCCTCCCTCAATCGCTTCTGGAACTTGCTCCAATGGGATGTATTAACGTTCATGGATCACTCCTGCCTCGATATCGTGGTGCCGCACCAATCCAATGGTCGGTGATCAACGGCGAAGAGGAAACGGGTATTACGGTCATTCAGATGGATGAAGGGATGGATACCGGCGACATACTGCTCAAAGCAGCGATAAGAACGGAACCGAATGAAACCGCCGGCAGCCTCTTTGACAAACTTGCTGTTCTTGGGAGCACTACCCTTTTAAAAGTGATCAGAGGATTGCAGGAAGGAACGATAACCCCTGTCTCCCAAAACCATGACCAGGCAACGATTGCCCCAATGCTGAAAAAAGATGATGGATTAATTGATTGGCAAAAAGATGCGGGTGAGATCGAATGTCTCATCAGGGGACTTGATCCCTGGCCTTCTGCCTTTTGTTTTCTCAACTCTAAACGACTCCGCCTTTTCAGCCCGGAGGTGTTGCACAAGGAAAGCGATGCCCGGCCGGGGACGGTGCTGCAGGCCGACAAACGTGGCATCCTTATTGCCTGCGGCAATAATACCCTCCTGATTAAAGAGATACAGCCCGAAGGAAAAAAACGTATGACAGTGGATTCCTTTATCTGTGGATATCCGATTGCACCGGGTACTCTTCTCATCCAGTAACTAATGCATAAAGGACTACTGTGATTTCGCCACCATCTTCGGCCAGAATAGGTTATCTGGACTGCTTTTCCGGCGTCAGCGGTGATATGCTGCTCGGTGCCTTTTTGCATGCCGGCCTGGAGCAGCAGCTCCTGACCGATGAGCTTGCCAAGCTCCAACTCGACGGTCTGGAGTTCCTTGTTGAAGAAAAAAGTATCAATGCAATCAGTGGTATAAAGGTCACTATCAGCAGCGACCGCCGGCAGGAACTTCGAACTCTGCCTGCTGTCCTGCAGATTCTTGAAAACAGTACGCTTGATGAAAAGATAATCAAACAATCAGCTGACGTATTCAGGGCTCTGGCCCGTGCCGAAGCCAAGGTCCATGCCATCCCCGTCGACAAGGTGCACTTCCATGAAGTTGGTGCCCTGGATACTATCATTGATGTTGTCGGAACGGTTACTGCCCTCCATCATTTTGATATTACTCGTCTTTTTTGTTCTTTTTTACCGACGGGCCACGGCTTTGTCAAGTGCGCCCATGGTCTTCTGCCGCTCCCTGCTCCTGCGGTATGCGAACTGCTGCAGGGGATTCCCACCTATGGTGTTGAGTTGCAGCAGGAACTTATCACCCCAACCGGGGCAGCATTGGTCGCAACTCTTGCAGAGGATTTTGGCCCTCTGCCGCCAATGGCAATTTCGGCAACAGGTTACGGGGCGGGTACCCGCACTTTAACCAATGGACAACCCAACCTTTTACGAATCATCATAGGATCGGCTGTCGACTGCAACGAGGAACAAAATGTGGAGGTCATAGAAACGAATCTCGATGACTGGATCCCCGAAGGATTTCCCTATCTCTGTGAACGGCTTTTTGGCCAGGGAGCGCTGGATGTCACCCTTGCCCCGATTCAGATGAAAAAAGGACGACCGGGGTTCACCCTGCAGGTTATCAGCCCGCCTGCCTGCGCTCACCTGTTGAAAGATATCATTCTCTCTGAAACCACCGCTATTGGATTACGTTTCAGAAAGGAGGCGCGACGGACCCTGCGACGTGAGCATGTTCAGGTAATGACCAAGTGGGGAATGGTCATGGCAAAAATGGTACATACTCCGACAGGCACAAATATTTATCCGGAATACGAAGAATGCCGGAAAATCGCATCCCGACATGCAGTGCCTTTACAGGAAGTCTATAGTGAGATACGGGACAACAGGACAAAGCCGCAATGAATCAGCTGATAATGGCTCTTGCCACCGGATTGTATGTTGGGAAAATTGCCAAAGCACCGGGTACATGGGGATCACTGGCAGCCTTTCTGCCATGGTTGTTGATCAAGGACCTCGCCTTGCCGACCTACCTTGTTATCCTGGCAGCACTTTTCATTGTTGGGTTTTTTGTCTCGGGTTCAGCTGAAAAAATCCTCGACAACCCAGATGCCGGATGTATCGTTATTGATGAAATTCTCGGCATGTTCATCGCCCTTGCGGTTGCTCCACCACATCCCGCAGCATGGTTCCTGGGTTTTGTGCTGTTCCGTATCTTCGATATTTTCAAACCCTTTCCCGTATCCTGGTTCGACCAGCGAATACATGGCGGAATCGGTATAATGATGGATGATGTTATCGCCGGGCTGTACGCCCTTTTTTCCCTACAGCTCCTCTGGTGGGGAATTATCAACCGTTTCATTTTCACTCCAGTCTGAAATAAATGCCCCCAGGAGTGTGTATGTAAAGGTTGATAAGCTGGTAAAACATAAGATTTTGGATGGCTAAGCCAAACTTCATATGCGAGGCGTAAGATTATTTTATCATTTCGGCGTACTAGCACTAGCGTACGTCACAATGATACGAATAATAACATCAACGAAGCAGATAAGCGCCCTTCAAACCAGGGCGTGAACTCCGACTTCGAATGAAGAGTTTTTACGACGCCATCAAGGTTGCACGCCCCCTCTTTTGTCATCTCATTGCATAGCTGCAGTCCGATTGTCAATTGGTGTATTGGAAAAAAATTCCCTTCCAGCGAATGGGATGGAAAATTTCTCCTCTGGCCTGATCTTGAGTTCCATTACCTGCATATAATCTTCCTTGTTGCATGGCAATTGCAAGAAGCCATATTTGCAACCCATTCGTTTCATTCGGATATTACTCTTCATAATTTCCATCAGCACGTTTGTCAGCCCCATCTTTCGGGCCAGGATCAAGCAAAAATTCATAAGGTGACTGCCAGCCCCCATGCCCTGCCATTGATCAGCGATGACGACTGAAAGCTCGGCGCAATCGAGATCGTTAAGCCTGGTCAACCGTACATCTCCGATTATACTCTCTTCCTCTCCGGGCACAACTGCCAAAAAAGCAATATTTCGGTCATAGTCCACCTGACATAATCGAGCGAGGTGATCGTGGTCCAGAGAGATATGAGGCGAGCTGAATCTTAAAAAAAACGATTCCGCAGACAGCGTTTCGAAAAATTGTTTCAGGCCCGGCTCATCTTCACCACGTACCGACCGGACACAAATAGTTGTACCGTTTTTCAGTGAGATATCCTTGTTATACTTAAAGGGATACAGTGGAAAAAACCTGTTATTCCGTGACATAAACCCTCCCCATCCTATAAACGTTGCTCTTACGACTTTCAACATGACTTCGCTCGTATCGGTCGGTTGTTTTCATCGTTACCTATCCCATCTGTATCAGCTTTCTACCTGCTGCAGCATCGCAAGGGTTGTACCTGGTGTACAAATAGAGATCGGCGAGAATCATCGAAAGGTTAAACACGTAAATAACAACAAGATAATCACGTGAATACAAAATTTTATGTGATATACCGCTTATGTATCCAATGGCAATCAGGGACATGAAAAGCGGACTTTTCCCTTGCACTATTTTCGTCTTCACTGCCTTGATAATGGAGACAGGCCAGCTTACTCCAAAACAAATGAGCATTATTGCTTCAAGAACGCTTATTTCACTGGACTCAAAAAAGGATGCCACAAAACCTGGTATGTCCATGGACTTTCCCCTTTGTATATATTTAATGGAGCGGCCACCTCAACTACACCGATGCTCGGTCTTTGCTGAATTCAGCTCACCTGCCTCCTTTGCCATGTTGATTTTTCTTGATTTTTTAAGCAAGAAGATCATCTCCAGGTCACTTACTGGCTACTCGGAAGCGTCTCGCTATCTTCAGAAGGTTTTGCGAATATTCTTCTCAACAGATGGGCTGTATCCAGAGGCGCTTGTTTGAGAATATCAACAACTGCGTTGTTCCGTACCTGCCGAAAATGAGCCTCGAGACATTTCAACTCCTCATGGGACAGTTCCGCCTCACTTATAATTGTATCCTTTTTCATGTGATTCTCTCCTGGGTTGATGTCAATGTCATCGTTCTTCAGGAAATCCATCAGCTCCTTTCTGCCTGGATCTTGGTATCTTCAAGCGGATCTTTCTGCTTTTGGCTGCTTGGTCGCACCATCAACTGCTTAAATATTTTGATAACCGTCCAGCCGCAGAGCATGAGCAAAGGAAAAATGATGAATAATGTTACGGGAAGGAACCAAAAGCCTACAATCACATCAGTTATTTCAAACATGGTCATACCCCCTGTGCTTAGAGTTTGACGAGCCGTTTTATGTCTCTTTGTCGAGGAGAACTCTCTTGGGATTGGCAACTCCGTCGTTTCCTTTCTTCTTTCTCTTTACTGGTTGATTCGCAAAAGCAATGCCAGATTAATTGTATGTGATAAAACGAGGTCGCAGATGAAAATAAGTGTTGGAATACTCAACCTTTAAAAAGTTAAAGAGCTGCAGGTTTTCATTTTTGGTCACCTAACAGAAATGCTCTATTGTCCACTAAGTGGACATTTCTACGCATTTTATGTACAATAAGTAGACATCAGCTTTGACTTCCCGACTATCAGCTTGTCTCTTCATAGCTTCCCGGCATTGGAGGTGGTTCAGATGAAAGAAGGGTTTTCTCTTTCCGAAAAAGAATTCTCGCTGTTCTGCGAAGTTATCACATCATTTCATACGATTCGGGATATGGACGAAATGCTTGTCGCCATTTTCCAGAGGATCAGCACGGTTATTGATATACAGGGTGTGTCCATTGCCCTTCATGATCCCGCCAACAAAGAGTTTTATTTCATACGGACCATCGAAAAAGGCAAAAGCCGAGGGGAGTCAGACAACCGGTTTCTCCGGTTTCCCGATAATATTGGCGTTGCCGGATGGGTAATGCGCCAGGGCCAGGCGGCCATCATTAATGACGTCTCCGAAGACCAGCGATATTATGATGGACTCGATAGCAAAGAGGATTTCATAACACAATCAATGATCTGTGTTCCCCTGCGCTCGCGCAAGGGCTTTCTCGGCGTCCTCTATGCTTTAAATAAAGAAAGCGGTGCGTTTACTGAACGAGAAGAAAAAATTCTTGAGATAATTTCCGGCACTATTGCTGTCTCTCTGGAAAACGCCCGGCTTTATGGGGAGCTCAAGGATCATGTGCATTCCCTTGAACGTGAAAAACGCATCCTTTTACATCAGGTTCAGGCCAGATCAGGGTTTAACGAAATAATTGGATCAAGTCCACCGATGCTGCGGCTGTTTGAGCTGATGGAGAAAGTACTTGATACAGCCACAACCGTTCTCATCCAGGGTGAGACCGGAACCGGCAAGGAACTGATAGCCAAGGTCATACACTATAACGGTCCGTTGCAAGACAAACCCTTTGTCGCAGAAAACTGTGCCGCCCTGCCGGAAAATCTTCTTGAGAGTGAACTTTTTGGCCATGTCCGGGGAGCGTTTACCGGGGCAATTTCCAATAAAAAAGGACTGTTTGAGATCGCTGACGGCGGTACAATTTTCCTGGATGAAATTGGTGAAATGTCTCCACTCATGCAGGTTAAACTACTGAGAGTTCTACAAGAGGGTGAATTTCGCCCGGTTGGTGGCAGCAAAAACCTGCAGGTAAAGGTAAGGGTTATTGCCGCAACTAACAAAGACCTGAGCGAGGAGATAAAAAAGGGGAACTTTCGGGAAGATCTGTATTACCGGATCAACATTTTTCAAATTACACCACCGCCGTTACGACAGAGAAAAGAGGATATCCTGCCCCTTGCCAACCATTTTCTCGAAAAATATGCGGGAAAGAATAACAGGAAGATGCCGACACTTACCCCGAAGGCCCTTGATCTCCTGATGCAATTTGACTGGCCGGGAAATGTCCGTGAGCTGGAAAATGAAATGGAGCGTGCCCAGACCATGGCAGGGGGTGCTACAACCATTGCCTACGAGTTTCTCTCCGATAAAATCAGACGTTTGCGGCAACCCCACACTGTCGATAAGGGGGAAAGGCGTGCTGATAGCCTGAAAGACGCCGTTCGTCGGGTAGAAAAACAGATGATATGCGAAGCGCTTCAGTCATCAGGTGGGAATCAAACCAAAGCGGCAAAAGCACTGGGACTGTCGCGGCAGGGGCTGCTAAACAAGGTAGCAGCTTATAATATTCAGTGAGGAACATCACGACTTTCGATATGAAACGATCTGTAACAGCACTCTGTGCAGGTATGCTTCTCGCAATTATAAGTACCTGTTTTTTATTTACACCGTACGGCCAGAGAATCGAGGAATCGCTTGGTCTTGTGCTGTTATACAAACTCAGAGGTCCTCGCAAGCCACCGGATACGGCTGTCATTATAAATATTGACGACAATTCCTCCGATAAATTAGGATTCTCTACACATTTCAGTAAATGGCCACGCACCATCCATGCTGCACTCGTCGACAGGCTTGTTGTGTATGGTGCCAGGGTCATTGCGTTTGATATTCACTTTGCCGAGACGAGAGACCAGCAGCAAGATCTGGTTTTTGCCGAAGCAATACGGCGTGCCGGCAATGTCATCCTGGTTGAGGAGATGCTGCACTCATCGACTCAGTATTCATACAGCGCCAACCAATTGGCTTCTATTGATATGGAAACCCTGGTCCCGCCAGCAGCTCCCCTGGCCGACGCTGCCCTGGCACTTGCCCCCTTCCCCCTACCGAAAATACCGGTCAGGGTCAATACTACCTGGCGGTTCCAGCCATCGTGTGGAAATATACCAACACTCCCTTCAGTTGTCTTTCAGGTTGCAACCCTCAACCAATATGAGCAACTCTATACATTATTACTTGAGAGAGTTCCCCGCCCTGCTCAATCGCTTCCCACCACCGCAGAAGAGGTGGTCGCCACCGCCGGTCTGGTGGAAAACATGAGGGCAATCAGGGAAATTTTCCTAGAGAACCGCATGCTGAGCAATGAGCTGGTCGATGAAAACCATCGCGTACCACCTGCTGAGCGTCCTGCCGAGACCAGTCAGAATGTTCGGGCGCTGATTGCTATGTATGGCGGTGACAGTAATGGCGGCATCGATTTCTATGGTCCACCGGCCAGCCAGACCACCTTTACCTACCATGATATCCTCTCATCAGAAGAAGACCCTGCAGGCCTGATCGCTGATAAAATAAGAGGCAAGGTGGTTTTTATCGGCGCCGCTCGAAAGACCTGGTCGAACCAGAAAGACGGTTTCTACACAGTGTTTTCTCAGCCGGACGGGCTTGATCTCAGCGGAGTGGAGCTGGCTGCCACCGTCTTTGCCAACCTGTCCGAAAACCGCCTGGTACACCAGCCGTCCACTGCCACAACCATTGTGCTTATTTTCACCTTTGCCGTCATCGCCTGCCTGATCAGCTTTCTGCTGACACCTCCACTTGCGGGCACTCTCCTGCTGACAGCTATTCTTGTTTACCTTGTGGGAGCTCATATCGCCTTTTCCGCGAACGCGACATGGACGCCGCTCATCATCCCCCTGTTCGTTCTGCCGCTTGCAGCTTTTCTTGGAGCCAACCTTACCAATTACCTGGTAGCCCACCGGGAGCGACGAAACATCAGAACGGCACTTGGGTACTATCTTCCAGATAATGTCGTAGCGGAACTGACAAAAGACATATCGTTTATCAGCAAAGGTGACAAGAAAGTGTACAGCACCTGTCTCATCACCGATGCAGAACACTACACCACCCTTTCCGAAAGCATGACACCGGAAGACCTGTCCATCCACATGAAAGAATACTATCGGTTTGTATTTAAAGAAGTGAAAGACATGGACGGGTTGATCTGCAATATCATCGGCGATTCCATGCTCGCCCTCTGGCCATCATCTGAGCCCGATCCACAACTGCGCAAGAAAGGGTGCCGGGCAGCTTTACAGATCGCCGGTGCGGTCAGGCGGTTCAATGCACAACACCGGACAAGACCTCTGCCAACGCGGGTCGGTCTGCATTGCGGGTACCTGCTGATGGATAACATCGGGGCAGAGGATCACTTTGAATATGCGCCGGTGGGAGATACCGTCAATACGGTCTCGAGAATTGAAGGGCTGAATAAACGGTTAGCAACACAAATACTCGCATCAGAGGAGTCTCTTCAGGGTATTACCGGTATTGAGTCACGGGAGGTTGGGCTGTTTTTGCTCAGCGGGAAGACGCAGCCGGTCACCATCCACGAGTTGCTTGCAGCCGATGAGAAGACCAATAAGCATCGTCTTTACACCGAACTCTTCCCCGAAGCACTCGCTCATTTCCGCGCTGGCAAATGGGCCAAGGCGTTGGAAGTTTTCGAGTATTGTCTCATCCTCCATGCGGAAGACGGCCCTTCACTCTTTTACAGGCAACTCAGTGAATCCTTTCTTCTCACCCCACCATCTGGGAATTGGCAGGGGATTATACAGGTCGAAAAATAAGGAACAGCTTTCCCAAGCTATTCCTTATTATTTACCCAACTATCTGTTAATAATGAAAAATTACTGTTTACAGCATTTACATGTAATACCAGTTACCAAGGATATTTACCCATCTTGGGTTTGACTCCAGATAGGTTATCGATGGTATGAACCTGGCATTTGTGATATTTCTATCAATAAAGGTTTCCCCAACATCCTGGGGTGCAAGTTCTTTAAATTCTTTATCATCCTTGTCAAATACTCTGAATTTACCATTATCCAGCACCTCGATTTTTATTAACACCTCTCCTTTTGCCATTATTCTCCCCCATGTTGATTGTTATTATAATGTCTCACACCGTGGGTATGAAACATACCAAAGCCTCAGAAAGCCACCGTGAAACTGCCAATAATCTGCTGTTCCGGAAGAAACCGTGGATTCGAGGGATCGGTGTCCAGGAACTGGAATTTTTCATCAAAGAGATTGTTCACCTCTATTTTGAAAATGCCAAAACGCTTTGGCAAACGGTAACTCACTGAAAGATCCATCAGCCAGAAATCGTCGCTCCCTTCTTCAAATCCGGAGAAAACCGAACCAAACTCTCCTTCCTGATCAACAAGAGTCACCTGAAGTCCGGCGGTTAGACCGGATCTGTGAAAAAACTGCAGTTTGGGAGTCACTCTGTGGGTTGTCAGCTCCCGTATACGCTGGGGTCCTTCAAACCGGTCATGTGAAAAGTGTTCATAATAGTATTCCAGCCCGAGAGTAACCCAACCAGCTGGAGCCCAATACACATAGGCTGAACCGATATCTTCCTGCCAGTCGTCTTCTCTTGGTTCAGGATTGTCCGGGGATGTTAGATCGGTAAAGGGAACATCGAGGTCGCGATGAAAGTATTGCAGACCACCGTATATATCGGCTGAAAAGCTATGATCTATGCCCACACCGTAGGTTTGGGCAGTAGAAGAAGGAAAGTCAACAAAGAACTGATTGAACCCGGCGACAAGTGTCGGCTCCAGAGTTTGTGCGTAGATGAGATTTCTATGTACAGCTCGAAAGACCGCTGCCCGTATCAATGTCGTTTCCAAGGGCTGCCAGGTAAGGCCGATCTTCGGATTAAGCCTTTCCCGATCCTTGACGGGACTGTCGAGTAAATCCCCGCTCAGTCCTATGGTTGCAAGAAAATTACAGGGGAGATCGATTTGACCATAGCTGTATATATTGACATGCTCCGTTTTTTTATCGTTCTCTGTCATAATTTCAACTGGAAATGTCAGAAGAAATGATTCAGTTTCATCTATCGCCAGAAAACCTGTACCGCTCTGCAGATTAAACCAGGTACCCCGGTATATGTGCTGCAGCTCGACCATCTGGTTGTCATTTTGCAGGGCGGCGCTGCCGGTTGATATAAATCCATCATCACTGCCGGTCACAGCACTCCCATCAGCCTCACCAATAATTACTGTTCCAAGGAGTGTTGAGTCGGGCTGAAGATTATGACGTATGCCTACTCGCACACTTTTAATTTCTTCTGACTGACGAATTGAGCGACTGAAATCGGACGGATCAAATACCAACGTGAGATCCCCGAAGTCTTTTTCTCTATGACGAAATTCAGCCATCAGGCTTGTTGCAGGAGAAAGCATCCCCTGGAAAAACAGATTATAGATATCCTGCTCCTGATCATTATTGTCCCGAATCCCATCTGTTTGATAATGGAACTGGCCTAAGCTGTACGACAACCTGCCTTCGACGCCGGACACAACAAGTTCGTCGCCAAGAATATCGTTACTCCCCGCCACGCCGCTTGCCTGCAGCGCAATTCTGTCTCTTAGAAACAGTGGATTAAACTCATTAAAGGATAGAGAGGAGGGACCCGCATCTTCTAAGAGAGTCAAATCTTTTTCTGCCAGCCTCGGTTGAACCGGTGTAACATTGAGTGGCTGGAGTAGCTGCGATCGTAATAACTCGCTGATTCTGGCTATTTCATGACGCGGCAGAGCACTGTATGTATCGGCAAGAAACCTGTGGGCGGAATAGTTGGCCGGATCGGACTGGACCGATTTCCATCCTTCTACGAGGGCCAATTGTTGAAAGCCAAGGTCGCTATATATCCTTCCAAGGCCTGCACTGCGCACGGCGAGGTCATCGTCCAGCAGCAAACGCGAACGATAGACGGCGCGGTTATCATTGAGAGTGATCGACTGCTGGATATCTCGTAAAGCCTCCACCGGCCGATTGATGGTCTGCTTTCGTATGGCGTCATAAAACCAGGGTGTCGGATCGGCAGGGTCAAGCTGTTTGGCTATCTCATATTGTCGGCGGGCCTGACTGTCACGCTTTTCTTCAAAATATGCTTTGCCCAGATAGCTGCGGATCAAGGCATTGCCCGGATCAAGGGCCGCAGCAATCTCTATGTCGGCCCGTCCCTCTTCAAGCCGACCCGCGCGTATTTTCGCGAGTCCCAAACCGAGTCTGGCCAGTGGAGAAGCCGAATCAAGCATGATAGCTTTGTTGAATGCGGCCACGGCCTCGTCAATTTCTATACGACTTAGATAGGCAAAGCCGAGAACAGTCCGGCTGAGACCATACCCGGGTTTGAGTGAAACTGCCTCTCTAGCCGCTGCCAGGGCCTTGTCAAATTCACCAACAGCGAGAAAGAGTTCGGCAAGTCTCGCTTTTACAAGGCTATTTTCAGGGGTGAACTCAGCTGCCTGTTGAAGAACCTCCAAAGCCGCCGGAATGTTGAAGAGTGCCTGATGCGTATAGGAAAGTGCTAAATTCGCAGAGGCTGACTCTGGATTACTGTCTACCGCCCGCGAGGCGAGCCTAGAAGCATTCTCTTTATTATTATTGACCGTTTCGATAATTGCAGAAAGGGCTAAGGCCTCACTATTGGAGGGGTCATTCTGTAGGATTTTCGCCAGTGACGCTCTGGCTTCATCAACCCGACCAATTGTGAGGCTGGCGGTTGCCTGCCGGGCGGATTCTGCTTTCTCATCCTTTGTATGGGGAGAGGACTCGATAATGACAGGATAATAGAGCGTCCATTCAACAGCATCCCGCGGTTTAACGACCACATTAACCTTAGGTGCTGTCTCCCTTGTCGCTCTTGCACTCTGACCGCTGGAGAGGTCCAGCTGTCCCTGTTGATTGAAAGCTGCAACCCGCCCTTCGAAGACGGTAATCACAGAAGCATCAACATCGGCACGGACAAGGAACTCAGTTCCCTCCACTACGCCATTTACGTAGGGAGTGACTACTTTTAGGGAGCGGGGACGATGGCTGAAGATGTGGAGGATACCATGGAGAAGTTCAATTACTAAGGATTTGTCTTCAGGGGGGATATTGAAATTTATGGTGCTTTTCTGATCAATCCGCAGCACCGTCTCATTGCGAAGGACAACAGCAGCACGTCCGTTCGTCAGGATCCTCAACGTATCACCGGGGCAGAATTCACCATCCAATGTAACGACCTGCCAGCCGGATTGCCCATTGCGCTGAACCTGGGCGACACCCTGAATAGAAACAAGCCTGCCAACCGACTGTTCACAGTTCTCTGCGGCCCCGCCACAAGAGAGAGAAAGCAGCAGACAGAAAGTGACTACAAACCCCTGAATCAAAGAGGTGATCAATTTCGAATTCACGGTTTTCTCCAAAAGGGTGTCTCATAACCATTTTGTCAAATAACCTGACCCTGCCAGGGGACTCTTCCCTGCAGATCAAAAACGAATTTCCAAAAGACGAAGAAAAACAAACCTCTTTCAATTGCATTGATTATTACTATCAGTAATTCTATCTTTTATTTGCTGTTTTGTCCACATTATTTGTGATAGGCTTTTGCGAAGAAAAATCTCTGGAGAAAGAGTCCAACCGTAATGAAAACAAAGCAATATAAATAAATATTAATCACTTAGTTTCATGTTAATAAAAGACAATTTGTTCAAGCTTGAGGCGTTCGATACATTTAACCGCGGGCATATCGACGATATCCCGAGGACTAAATTGTGAATATAATGAAGAATCAGAGGGAACTAACCGTTTCAGAATGAAAACTCCTTAGGATTGTTACCCTCGAAGGGAGATATGCCTTTTGCGACCGATGAGCCCGGTCAAAGAAGAATACTCTTTGACCGGGCTCGCTTGCAACTGCAACTATAAGTTATCCGTCTTGACAAGAACCGCAACCGCCACCTTATAGGAAACGGCTATCAGGGCGACCCAACCAAGCAATAATACTGCTGTCATAGTGTAACTCCTTTCGTTTTTCTTTTTCGGTCTGTAAGGCACTAATACGCTTTCTTGTCACTGATATCCTGCATATCGATCTTTCTGGAATCCATCTGCCGCCAGACATAGACAATGTATGCAAGGACGGCTGGAATAAACAGGGCCACGTACGTCATCGCCGTCAAGGTATAATGGCTGGAAGATGCGTTATAAATAGTCAGGCTTGATTGCAGATCGACCTTGGATGGATAAAATGGTGTCCCATTAAATCCAGCCGTGAAGAATACTGCAAGACCGACCAGCACGGTACCCAGCCCACCAAACCAGATTCCGGTAGTTGATCTCGCAAGACTGGTCCGGGTAACTCCGAGAATGACCAGGAAGAGACCAACGAGCAGAAGCCCGAGTACTACCGGCATTGCCAGCAGATTATTCAGATATTTATTCGCCACCATACTGACCACACCGTTGCTGTCTGTACCGTACCCATCAATCAAAATCAGACTTGTCACCACGTAGAGCAGAAAGGGTAAAGCGCAGAGGAAGTTGGTAAGACAAGACTTTCTCACCCGGGCCTCAAATTCCGGAACCTCGTTAAAATCAATATTGTTGACCAGGTACATCGCGCCCAACACCCTGGCGTTAAAAACCAGAAAGAATCCCAAGGAGAGATTAAAGAAAGAAAAAGCGGCCTCAACCCCTCTCAGCGGATTGGTCCAGGTCACCTGGTTGAAATCGTTAATAGTGAAATTAGAGCCGGTAAAAAAGGTACCAACAGCGGCTCCTATCAGAAGAACTCCGACAAAGCCATTAATAAAGAGAAACAGTTCATACGTCTTCGCCCCGAGCAGATTATTCGGTTTGCTCCGAAACTCATAACTTACCGCCTGAACGATGAAGGTAAACAGAATCAGCATCCATACCCAGTACGCCCCGCCAAAACTCGTGGCGTAAAACTTGGGAAAGGCTGCAAACAGTGCACCACCAAAAAGAACCAGGGTGGTAAACGTCAATTCCCACTTTCTGCCGAGGGAGTTGATTATAAGTGATTTCTCCCGGTCACTTTTGGCCACCTGCCAGAGCAGGGTACCCCCACCCTGTACAAAGGTGAGGAAGAGAAAGAGGGCCCCGACGAGCGAGCAGATTATCCACCATATCTGCTGCAGCATCACAATATCTAATTTTCCAATCATCTCACACGCCCTCCGGTCCTATTTTGATCTGCTTCAGCATAATTTTAATCTCCGCAATGAGCAATACGGCAAATAAAACAAAGAAGATGAGAAAGGATGCCTGCACATGGCCTGCTGCAATTTTGGTTGTCGCCATTTTAACTGGAAGCAGATCTTGAATAGCCCAAGGCTGACGACCGACTTCGGCAACGACCCAGCCCATCTCTGATGCAGTAATGGCGAGGAAAAATGAAGAAAACCCCAGCAATAACAACCACTTTTTTTCTTCCAGAGTGTCTTTGTAAGAATAATAGAGATAGAGCATGGTAAGCAGCAGAAAGAACGTTCCCAGATATACCATTATATGAAAAGAATAATAGGTAGTGGCAACAGGAGGAACAACCTCTTCAGGCGTATCAAGATAGCCAAAGCCAAAATACTCCTGATTCACCTTAAATCTCTCCAGGGCGGCGGTTTTTGTCGCTTCATCTCCATCCTTTCTGGCTTTTTGAAAGAGAGCCAGATCGGCGATGGCAGCTTTCCCTTTCTCTATTTTCTCGGCAACCGGCATTATCCCCTCAGCCTCGTTACCATACACGAGATCTTTAATACCAGGAACAAAAGCGTTTATGTCACGTTTTGCCATAAGAGAGAGACCCTTGGGGATCGAAATTTCAAAAGAAAATGGTTCCTGACCGTCACCAAGTTTCTTACCTGGAGTCAAGACACCCAGTGCGACGATATCCGCACCTTGAGCTCCTTCATACAGTCCTTCATAGGCAGCCATCTTCATAGGTTGAAATTTGCCATTGGCATAGGCTGACTCATCCCCGGTAAAAGCAGCAAAGACAGAGGAAAGCAGACCAAAAACCGAAGCGACTATGATCGATTTTTTCGCCATATCCACATGTCGTCCTTTGAGCAGGTAGTAGGAAGAAATGGTTATCACAAAGAGAGAGCCAACAACAAAACTTGAACTGGTTGTATGGGTAAATTTGGCCATAGCTACAGGAGAAAAGAGAACTTCCCAAAAATTCTGCATTTCAAATCGGGCCGTCTCTGGGTTGAAGGCCATGCCAACCGGATATTGCATCCAGCCGTTTGCAACCAAAATCCACAGAGCGGAAAGATTGGAGCCGATGGCAACCATCCAGGTGGAAAAGAGATGAAAACCTTTAGATGTCCGTTCCCAGCCAAAAAACATCACAGCAAAGAAGGTTGCTTCAAGGAAAAAGGCAAATATGCCTTCAATGGCAAGTGGGGCACCGAAAATATCACCAACCATCCAGGAATAACTGGACCAGTTTGTACCAAACTCAAATTCCATGATAATACCTGTGGCAACTCCGATAGCGAAGTTGATACCAAAGAGTGTCATCCAGAATTTGGTTAACCGCTTCCATTCCTCTTTTCCTGTACGTACGTATATAGATTCAAAAAAAGCACAAAGAAAAGAAAGTCCCAAGGTGATTGGGACAAAAAGCCAGTGATACATCGCAGTCAGGACAAACTGAGCCCTCGCCCAGTTCACCATGGCCAGATCTATTTCACCCATTACAGCGTCCTCCGTAATTAGTGCCTTAGAGATCATTTCCTTTTTTTAAAAAAGTTCTCTCGTTCAGGCGCTTATACCCCTCAAGGGGGCATTGTAAAGAATCCCTTTTATAGGGGTTCGTTAATTTGTGCCGATCCCGTCAGCTGGTTGATGACATGATCGGCTCTTTGTTGATCGGTTGAAAAACTCGTTTGTAAAAAATCAGGGAAAAAAAACAATTTCAAAACAGCAAACATAATGAATAATTTTATGAGAATAATTTTCCATAAAGTTTTTCCAACGGTCATCCCCCTGAAACCGTCGAGGTAAAACCTGTATATTTTTAACATGTTAGATGCAATCATCTTTTTCTCTCAATCATGTAAGCAAACGATATCATCTCAAATTTTAAGATTGTACGAGATTATCGATCGTTAATAAATCATAATTTTAGCCTACAACATACAGCGTATAAACAGGAGAGGGATATTTTGTAACAACTCACCTGTACAATGTCCACATATATCCAAAAATGACAGAAACTGTCAAGAATAATTATCATTAGCAAAGGCTGGCCGGAACAAAAAAGCCCTCCTTCCGCATTTCTGCAAAAGGAGGGTCTTTGGTATGACGTACTTCTTACAGCTCCCTGCCATGGCAGGGAGCTGGGAACCGTCAGTCTCGCTAAAACCAGCGAGAGTTTTTAATGTCCCCTTTAAGGATACATGTTCCTTTTAGAAATGATTTTCCTGTAAAAAATAAGAGAGTTGTTTCTACATCTCTAAATTGCATCTTTTCCTCTTTCCCCCGTTCTTACTCTCAAAACATCTTCAACCGGAAGGACAAATATCTTCCCGTCACCTATCTTTTCAGTATTGGCGGCATCCCGGATAGCATCGACTACCTTGTCAACCAGATCTGCAGCCAGCACCAGTTCAATTTTGATCTTGGGATTAAAATCTACATTATACTCGGCACCGCGATACATCTCTTTATGACCTTTCTGCCGTCCATATCCTTTCACCTCTGAGACGGTCATTCCGGTAATACCGATATCGGTCAATGCATCCTTTACCGCCTCTAGTTTAAAGGGTTTGATTATTGCTTCTATTTTTTTCACGAGGACTCCCCCTTTTTATTCTTTAGTAAACTCAGGATATGCTGCCAGGCCGCATTCCGCGACGTCGACGCCTTCCAGCTCTTCTTCTTCACTGACACGAATACCCATGATGGCTTTGAGAGCGAGCCATACGACAAAGCTTGTTCCAAAACACCAGGCGAAGATAACCCCGATGCCAGTAAGCTGAGCGATGAGCGATCCTTCCGGGTTGGTAAAGGCAACTGCCAGCAGCCCCCATATTCCGCAAACACCGTGAACGGATATTGCACCAACCGGGTCATCAATTTTTGCTTTATCAATATAGATGATAGCAGCCACGACCAGCAGACCGCCAATGGCGCCGACAATTGTGGCCACCAGAGGTGTAGGGGTCAGAGGTTCTGCGGTGATCGCAACCAGGCCAGCAAGGGCGCCGTTCAGTGCCATTGTCAAATCAGCTTTTCCAAACCAGGCTCTGGAGAGGAGGAGCGCAGCAACGAGACCACCGGCAGCGGCGGTGTTGGTATTGACAAAGACCATTGAGACAGCATTTGCCTCTTCGATATTGCTTATTTTTAACTCTGATCCACCGTTAAATCCGAACCAACCTAACCAAAGAATAAAGGTACCCAGCGTGGCCATGGGTAGATTCGCACCGGGTATAGCTTTGATTTGCCCACCGACATACTTACCTTTTCTCGCCCCAAGGAGCATAACTCCGGCAAGAGCCGCAGAGGCACCACAAAGATGAACAACACCGGAACCGGCGAAATCAAGAAAACCGAGAGCATCAAGGAAACCACCGCCCCATTTCCAATACCCCTGTACCGGATAGATAAAGCTGGTCATAACAACTGCAAAGGCCAGGAATGCCCAAAGTTTCATTCTTTCTGCTACAGCACCGGAAACAATAGACATGGCCGTGGCAACAAAGACAACTTGAAAGAAGAAATCAGACAAGGAAGAGTAGTAGGTTTCGCCGCCGCTCTTTAAAACTTCGTCAACAGTATGATCGGCACCCAGAAAAAAACTAAGCCCCGGAATAAATCCATTCGGGCCACCACCATACATGATATTATACCCAACAATCATATACATGATACAGGCGATAGAATAGAGTGCGACGTTCTTGGTTAAAATTTCCACTGTATTCTTGCTTCGAACAAGACCCGCTTCAAGCATTGAAAATCCTGCTGCCATCCACATGACGAGTGCACCGGACATCAGGAAATAAAATGTATCAACCGAATATGCCAGCTGGACTACTGTATCTCCCAAACTTGCTTCTTCCGCCAGCGCCGGAACAGCTATCGCTGTTGCCGCGAGAAAGGCGGCTAATCCCCAATACTTACGATACTTCATTTTTTCGTTCACAGTACTCCTCCTTTTAATTACCCTTCCCTCTTTGCAACACAAAGAGAGTCGCATTGAACACAATACAATACCTGCCCCTGCTCATTACAAGACCTGTGCCAGACAACTCACAATAAAATTATAGTCAATAATATCAAAATATTATTAGCCAAAACACCATGCTTCACCGTAATCCGCCTGTAATTTCATTTCATTTTTGAAGTATTGTTTTATTATATCTTACATATTTGTGTTGTTTTTCAATATGCATGGGCGCATTAACCATTAAGGAAAAACCAGAGCAAGGTTCGGAAAGGAGAGCAACTGCCAGGAACCAAAGGAGCGTCCCCATAGCTGCAGGCCGGGAAGACAACCTGAAGAAGCGCCTAAGCACTCAGATACAGAGCATTGACTGCAAAGGGCGTTGCGGTCATCTTTTGTTTCAACCGCTCAAACGTTTTTGTTACAATAGTCTGTACTCTTTTAAAAACAGGTGTCGTAACAATACAGGCAGCTTCCCCAGTGAGCTGATATGAAAGGGTCGGAGATGTGTCTTGGGATGGGAGAAAAGTAAAAAGTTCTTGTTAACCGTCTGACAAAAAAGTATAAACGAAACAACTTGTCTTCACACTCAATACAATAGGATGATTATGATACGCGATTTAGCTCTGGCAGCAAAGGCATCATGTAGCCTTGAAGACCAGGAATCTTTGGTACCCCTTGTCCTGCAATTGAAAAAAATGTCTGAACTGGTAACCAAGCAGGGCATCCTCAGTCTGGAAAATGAACTGTTACAGATTAAAGACGCATTTCTCAACCTTGGAGTCCAACTGATTATAGACAAAGTCGAGCCGGAAAACATCAAGGATGTTCTCGACTCGGATATCTACTACAATCAGTCGAACGGCAGGGAGCTGTTGAAGAAAATCATCATCCGGGAAGGGTTGCTACGCATCCAGGCTGGCGACACTCCAAGAAACGTCCTGATATGCACAAAAGTATTCCTCGCCAAGGTTGATGATACCATTTTTCGAAACCCGTAAAATCCTATCGCTGCCAAATTTCTAACATTTTTCCTGAGATTACTGTCAACAGTTGATCCTCTCAGGCGAGAAGGCTGCGAATATACTCTGCCGCACATGCGGCACCGTTTATATTCAGAGAAACAGAGGTGGGCCTGTTGTTTCTCTGGAGATGTGCACGCAGTAACCCCTCAAGTTCCTCAGCAGAAACCTCTGTTTCAGAGACAGTAGAAATAGAGTCTCCAGCAACCTCTTGTAATTTCAGAAGATGAACCTGCTGCTCCTCATCCTGCATTTCACGAAGAACAACCAGCGCTGGAATTTTGGCATATACTACGTCCATTAAGCTATTGTAGCCACCATAAATTATCGCAATCCTCGAATGCAGCAACGCCGAAACGTAATTGTTCCCAGGTGGTTCCAAACGACAATTCGGTACCTTGTCAAAGATTCCTTTGATTATTTTTCCTGCACCAGACGCGCTCTTTGTATCGACAAAAAGTCGCCAGTGGCCATATGATTGGGGTATTTTTTTTAACACTGCAGCCAGAGTTGTTAAGAAAATGATAGAATTTTCCCCCAGCCACGGCACTGCAACAGTCCCGGCCACCGGCTCATCGGGACCAGGCAGCCGATCATGCCAGAGCGCACTCTCAGCCAGCCGCAGGACATATCCGCATTCCACCGGCACACTATTATACTGCTGCAGCAGCTGGTCACAATGTGAAGTACCGAGTACCGAACTATCACCGTACCAAAGTACTGCATGATAGTGATTTTTGAAAAGATTGACAGCAAACTCTGATCCGGACTGCTGCACTGCACCAACCACCCCCCGTACCCCCAGAATCCAGAGGGTATCGCTGCTGCCTTCAGCCGATACAGCCTGAACGAGCTCCTTATGCTTCCCCTGTGGGGTGTGGTCGACCAGGACCAGTCGCGGTCTGTACATGGCGACTAAATGGGCCAGCTCTTTTGACCTAAACTGCCCGAGTTGCTGATC
>JBARUU010000065.1:0-261658 GCA_049645925.1 Desulforhopalus sp. | reverse complement strand
CGCTTTTCCCTTGACTTTTCCTCCATTATTTTTATATATACGCCCTGTAAATGAATAACCGTTCAGTATACCATACATAGGTTTGTACTGGTGTGAGTTTTATAAATATTAATTTTAAACGAAGAGGAATTCTATGTCGAAATTAGTCGCACCTCATGGTGGAAAAGGTTTGGTTTGTGCCTTGCTCGAAGGCGCAGAGCGTGAAGCAGAGCTCAAGAAAGCAGCTGGCCTCAAGCAGATTGAAATTTCTGCCCGCGCAAAAGGCGATCTGATCATGCTGGGTATCGGTGGTTTTTCTCCGCTGTCCGGTTTCATGGGCAAAGCTGATTGGAAAGGCGTTTGTGAGAACTTCCAGATGGCGGACGGGACCTTCTGGCCAGTACCCATCACTCTTGACGTTACCACCGAAGAAGCCGCTGCAATTAAAGAAGGTGACGAGATTGCTCTGGTACGTAAAGGCGAAACCTTTGCAACCATGAAAGTTACCGAAAAATTCGAAATGACCACTGAAGACAAGAAGTGGGAATGTGAAAAAGTATTTTTAGGCGAAGGTGAAGAGTCTGTAGATGGTAAATTCTGGGAAATCGCTCCAGAAGATCATCCAGGTGTTATCATGGTTATGGCTCAAAAAGACGTTAACCTTGCCGGCCCGGTTAAGGTTCTCTCCGAGGGTGAGTATCCTAAAGAGTACCCGGGAGTTTACCTGAAGCCTGCAGAGACCCGCGCTATGTTTGATGAGCGTGGATGGGCAAACGTTGCTGCTCTTCAGCTTCGTAACCCAATGCATCGTTCTCATGAGTATCTCGCCAAGATTGCAGTTGAGGTTTGTGACGGCGTTCTTATTCACTCCCTCATCGGTAATCTTAAGCCGGGCGACATTCCTGCAAACACTCGTGTTAAGGCCATTGATATCCTGATCGAAAACTACTTCGTTAAAGAGAATGTAATCAACGCCGGTTACCCGCTGGATATGCGTTATGCCGGACCTCGTGAGGGACTCCTTCACGCTACATTCCGTCAGAACTACGGCGTAAACAATATGTTGATCGGACGTGACCATGCTGGTGTTGGTGACTTCTACGGTCTCTTTGAGGCTCAGGATATTTTTGATCGTATCCCCACAACAGGTGATGAAGGAAAAGATCTTCAGTGTAAGCCAATGAAGATTGACTGGACTTTCTACTGCTACAAGTGTGACGGGATGGCTTCTCTGCGTACCTGTAACCACACCAAAGAAGACCGTGTCATCCTTTCAGGTACCAAACTTCGTAAAGCGCTTTCTGATGGTGCTGAGATTGTACCTCACTTTGGTCGTGACGAAGTTCTTGATCACCTCAAAGAATACTATGGCAGTCTGAAAGAAAAAGTTGAAGTGAAAATGCAGGGTGCCGCCTCCGGCGATGCAATGTAATTCTTTTTTCTTCTGAGTACCAAAGGAGATGCCGCATAAACGCGGTATCTCCTTTTTTTTTGCATTCGATTCGGGTAAGTTTTCTTTATGTTTTTAGAGTTGATAATCGATTTTTAACCGCAATATTTCGAGGGCATTATGCTGGAACTACAGGTTGGACTGGGTGACAGAAGCTATCCTATTTTAATTGAAAAGGGATGTCTTCAAAAAGTAGGTGGCGACCTGCTTAATAGAAATATTGCAAAAAGGTATGGAGTCGTGGCCGATGACCTGGTGGCTGATCTCTATGGTGATGTAGTGATGGAAAGCCTGAGAACAGCTGGCATTCAAGCAGAGCTTCTTTCTTTCCCTAATGGTGAGGCAAATAAAACCCTGCAGACCATTGGTGATCTTGCAGGTAAACTGGCACGGCTCGGATTCGATCGAAAAGACGCCCTGATCGGCCTTGGGGGTGGAGTAACCGGAGATATAACCGGTTTTCTCGCTTCTTCATACATGCGTGGAATCCCGTTTGTTCAGATTCCAACGACACTGCTCGCCCAGGTCGACAGCTCAGTAGGAGGGAAGACCGGAGTGGATATCCCTGAAGGAAAAAACCTTGTTGGTAGTTTTTATCAACCCCAAGCTGTCTATATCGACATTGCTGTGCTGGGTACGCTGCCCCGTAAAGAACTTCTCGGAGGACTTGCCGAGGTTATCAAATACGGTGTTATTCGGGATGCGGATTTTTTTCAGTTCCTGTTGGATGACCGCCAGGAAATATTAAATCTTGAACCGGAATCAATCAAAAAGACTGTTCATGTCTGTTGCAGGATAAAGTCGGAAGTTGTTGCAGAAGATGAGCGTGAGGGAGGAATTAGAAGAATCCTCAATTATGGACATACGATCGGTCATGCGGTGGAGGGTGCCAGCGATTATACACTAATCCACGGTTTTGCCGTCTCCATAGGTATGGTTGCTGCAGCGAAACTTGCAGTAATAAATGGTCACTTTTCACAAGAAAATTACAGCAGAATAGTTGACATCTTAGAGTCCTATGAACTGCCGGTTGAGGTACCAAAAGAACTTGATCGTGCACGGATTAAAAGATATCTTCTGGCGGATAAGAAAACCGTAGGTGGCAAAGTGTTTTATGTCCTGCCAACAAAAATAGGCCAAACCATTATCACAGATAAGGTGCTTGAAGAACAGGTTGATGAGGTTCTGGGTTGAGAATTCTTTTGCGATTCTAATAACAATCCAGGAAAAATTAAATCCCATAATCGAACAATTCAGAGAACTATGCCGATTTACGAATATTATTGTGACCAATGTAATGTGATTTTTAATTTTTATTCGGCCAGAGTCAACACATCAAAGATACCTGATTGCCCAAAATGCGGCAAAAAACAACTATCCAAACAGATATCAACCTTTGCCACCATCGGCAGAGCCAAAGGGGAGGGGGATGATCTCCTTTCCGGACTTGATGAATCGAAGATGGAACATGCATTCGAGTCGCTGATGCGAGAGGCGGAACAGATCAATGAGGATGACCCAAAACAAATGGCCTCTCTGATGAGAAAGTTTACCTCGCAAACCGGGATTCATCTTGGTGACTCAATGGAAGAGGCGATTTCGAGGATGGAGGCTGGAGAGGATCCTGAACTGGTAGAAAAAGATATGGGTGATACCCTGAATGAAGAAGACTTCAGCCTGGAGTCGATGAAACAAAAGGCATTGCAGCTGCGCAATGTGCCTCGGCACGATGAAAAACTTTATGATTTATGATGGTATCGTAGGTAAGAGAAGAGTTCCAGGAAGCCCGGACTCCGAGAGATTCTTATCCAAAGTCCGGGCATGTCTGTTTTGTTGGTATGAATTTGTCCGGCTCCCGGTTTTAGGGGGCATCTGAATAAAGCAGACTTTTTATAAACTCTGCGGAGTTAATGCACTGTGCCCGTCTCATTTTCGTCTAAAAAATGAAGCAACTGATGCTCTTCGGCCTTCTTTTTAAGAATTCGTCTGGCTTCCTCCTCATCAATGTTAAGCGATTGAGCCAATTCTCCGATGTCATAAAAGGCTTGTCCATCCTCTGCTTGAAGAATTTGCCTGAGATGGGGAAAAGATGTATTTATAGCTGTCGCTGAGGCGTTGGTAAGCAGCTGCTGTATTTCCGGTGGACCATAGACCATCAGCCATTCCACAGCCTCCGCCCATAATTTACTGTCTACAGTGTCATGGGCCAGCACCTTCATTGCGCTCTCGAGGTCCCAAAAATCTTTTGAATTCATTCTCAATTTTCTCCTGCAATAATTGTAATAATTTATGCTATGATACTCATATATTATAACGATTATATCGTTTGGTACAACAACGCTTTTGCGAAAAGAAGGCACAAAATAAGGAGAGTCCTATGAACCGCTTCGATGGCGGGTTGTTTCTTGAGAATATTGAATGGTTTGATGAGTCTGGAAAAGAAATCGTGCATCGTCTTCCTGAAGATGGTTCTGGGGAGATAAAGTATGGAGCACAGCTGACTGTTCGAGAGAGTCAGGCTGCTGTTTTTTTCTACAAAGGCAAGGCCTGTGATTGTTTCGGTCCCGGTCGGTATACCCTGAAAACCGGCAATCTGCCTTTATTGACAAAAATACTTTCAATACCCTGGCGTGGAGACAGTCCACTGCGTGCAGAAGTGTACATGGTGAACCTGAAATACTTTCCTAATCTTAAATGGGGTACGCAGAATCCGGTTGCTTTTCGAGATGATGAACTTGGCCTTATTCGCCTGCGGGCACATGGGATGTATAATTTTCAGGTAGTTCAGCCCGTACTATTTATCAATTCACTCGTTGGCACCATGGGGAAAATGGACACCGATGGAATTGCCGACTATCTGAAAATGGTCATTGTCTCCAGGTTTAATGATTATCTTGGGCAGACACTCGATTCTCTATTTAACCTTCCCGGGAAATTTGATGAGCTCTCCGAAGAGCTGCAGAAGCGACTGGCTACAGATTTTTCCCATTTTGGTCTACGTCTCAGTCATTTGTATATTACCTCTATCACCCCACCGGATGAAGTGCAAAGTGCCATTGATGATAAGAGTCGAATGGGGCTTATCCGGGATATGGAAAAATTCCTCCAGCTTAAAGCGGCAATGGCCATGGAAAAGGCGGCAGGAACCCAAGGTGAGGCAGGAGCGGGCGTGGGAATGGGAATGGGTTTGATGTTGCCGGGTCTTCTTGCCGGCAACGCAGGGCAGCCACGGCAAAGTGCTGGCCAGCCGGGACATGCTGCTCAGGCCAAATGTCCTGACTGCTCAAATGATATTGCAGCTGATGCCCGTTTCTGCCCCTTATGCGGTCACCAGCAGTTGATACTTGCACAATGTAGTAACTGCGGAAAGAATTTAACACCGAAGGCAAGGTTCTGCTCACAGTGCGGGCAGGAAACAGACAGAAAAAAACAACCGAAAAAATGTATCAGCTGCAATGCTGAGAACCTTCAGGATGCGATGTTTTGCAACCAGTGTGGCGAGCGTTTGGGCTGATGCAAATGGGTAATGCCTGATGGAGCTGACTATAAAACAGAGTTGCCCATCCTGTGGTGCTGCAATAGTCTTAAAGGAAGACGACAGGCTTGTTGAATGTGCGTTTTGTGGAGTACATAACTACAGGATAGGGAGTGTCGGCAGCCGTTATGTTCTTCCCTATACGTTGCCGGATCAGCTCGATGAAACACAACTTTTATTTACTCCGTACCTTCGCTTTAAAGGCTCGATCTTTTTTGTGCGTGACAATGCAGTACGGCACAAAGTTGTGGATACGACCCGCCTTGGGCTGGATAACCGCCAGTTGCCGGTCTCCCTTGGATTGCGACCTCAGGCAATGAAAATAAAGCCTGTTGTCTCATCCACCCGCGGTGTTTTTATACAGCAATCGGTGCCAACCAAGACTGTCTTTGGGCATGCTGCCATGATCATTGATCTGTTGAATGATCAGAACGAGCACACTACGTATCATCGCGCATTTATCGGGGAAACTCTCAGCCGTATTTATCAACCATGGTATCTCAAAGATGACAGGCTCTACGATGCCGTTACAGGGCGCGCCGTCGGTCATCGCTCAGTCTTTGAAAAACATTTGACCAAAACATGTTCCGGCAAAGTAACCTGGGAACCTCAGTTTGTCACTACGATATGTCCAGGTTGCGGAGGGCTTCTTTCGGGCGCGCGGGAAAGCATGGTTTTACAATGCAGAAACTGTTCGTTGTTGTGGCAGGAGCAGAACGGAAAGTTTGTTCACATTGACTGGAAAATAGTTGAATCCGATGATCCTGCTGCATGCTATCTGCCATTTTGGCAAATAAGGTGTGATGTTAACGGGTCAACATTAAAGAATTTTGGAGACTATCTTCGGTTTACCAACCAACCACTGGTTGTCACCAAAAAGCATGATCTTCGGCTGCTTGTCTTTTGGATTCCTGCGTTTAAATTACATCCTAAGGCCTTTTTACAGGTTGCATCCCAGTTGACTTTAGCTCAGGAGCGCATTCCGGAGGGGGGAAAGCAACGGGTTGCAAACGGACACCCTGTGACGCTTGACAGGAAGGAGGCTGCCCAGGCTGTAAAATCTGTTCTGGCTCATACAATCCTCAGCAAGGAAAAAAAATTTCCGTTATTACCGGCGCTTCGCCTGAGTGCCTCTCATTGTGCACTTACCTATCTCCCCTTTGAACGTCAAACCCATGATGTAATACAGCACCATACCCACGCAACGATTCAGACAGCGGCAATTCGCCATGGCAGAGACCTTTAAGGACTCCTCGAATAAGATACAGGAAGTTTTCCATGAAAGAACACCATAAATGGATGGAAATGGCCTTACAACAGGCACGGGAAGCACTGGCTGTTGGAGATTTTCCGGTAGGCTGCGTTATTGAGTACCAAAATGAAATTATCGCGACCGGTAGAAGGTGCAACAGCTTTGGTGCGGTCAATGAGATTGACCATGCGGAAATAGTTGCCCTGCGAGCCTTGCTTGAGAGCGAACCCCATATAATAAGAGAAGAGGTCACCGTATATTCAACTATGGAGCCATGCTTGATGTGTTTTTCCACTTTGTTGGTAAACGGAGTGCGGAAAATTGCTTATAGTTATGAAGATGCAATGGGTGGAGGGACGAACTTACCTCTCAAACTTTTATCGCCCCTCTATCGTAATCTTGAAATCAAAATAACTGGTGGGATCATGAGGGAAGAAGGTCTTCACCTTTTTAAAGAATTTTTTTCCAATCCCGATAACGATTATCTAAAAGATAGTCTGTTGGCAGCCTATACATTGAAGCAGTAGTGTACATAAAGACAAATTCATACACAGAGCTACGACGAAAGAATGGCGATGAAAAATAGAGCAAGAACTGTTGGTTTTCAACCAGGCGAACGAAACATATTTTTCCATATCTTGACGGCATGTAATTTGTCCTGCTGCCATTGCTACATTAACAGAGAACAGCATGGAACCCAGCAGTTGACCAGAGAAGAGCTGGAACAGTGGATGGTTCTTTTTGCGAGTCCTGAAAAACGGTCAAATATGATATTTCTTGGTGGAGAACCGACGCTGCACCCAGATCTGCCTTTTGCGATTAAAAAAGCGAAAGAACTCGGCTATTTCGTGACGGTGGATTCAAACGGATATTTATTTCATGACCTGTTGGCCAAAACGACTCCGGAACTTCTCGATTTCCTGAGTTTTAGTCTGGACGGGCCGGACGCACAGACAAATGACCCGATTCGAGGTGAAGGCGTGTTCGATACCTGTGTTGCCAATATCGACCGGGCCGTCAAATTGGGCTTTAACGTGAGTGTCATTTATACGGTCAGTAAAAAAAACCTGGAAGCTCTTCCTCGAATGGTACCGCTTCTCACGAAACTGAAGGTGAAAAAGTTTTTTATCCAGGTTATCGGCCTGCGTGGCAATTCGGTGAAGGCTGATAGTGAGGAGGTCTCTCAGGTGAGCAGACAGCAATGGCTGGAGACAGTGCCAGAGGTCGCTGCTTTTGCGGCGGAAAGCGGTATCCATGTGACCTACCCCAAGGTTTTTCTTTCTGAGGGAGAAAAATTTGAATGTGCCGGTGTTGTTGCTGAGAATTTCTTTATTTTTCCCAATGGACGTGTCTATCAATGTCCCCTCTGCGAAGACCACCCTATCAATGCTTTCAGGATAGAAAACAACCGTCTCGTTGAAAACGACGGCCTATCCGAAGACAACTTTTTTCGACTGGATATTGCAGAGGGCTGTGTGATGAATAAGCTGTTACAGCCGGATACAATAGAGTACGACGAGGAAGGGAAACCCCTGTTTCGAATTTCCTGTTGTCTGCTGAAACAGGAAATCGGTTGAAAAAGCAGTTTGTTAAGAGGACCGGTCGGTACTGCTTTTCCGGTTAAAGAGAGCGCTGAGGAAGATACCTGCCTCGTATAGGAGAAACAGGGGGAATGCCATCAACGCTGTTGCCACAAAGTCTCCGGCGGTAAGGAGGAAAGAAAGCACGACGATTGCCATATAAAAATAGAAACGTTTCCGACGAAAATAAGCAGCCTGTACGAAATTGGCCTTCCCGGTCATGACCATCAGAAAAGGAATCTGGAAGGAGATTCCAAACGCCAGAATCGTTCGTGCCACAAAGGTTAGATATTTGCCAAGCTTGGGTAGAGGTTCGAGGCCATCACCTGCGTAACTCATGAAATAGACAAGCATCTTCGGTAATACCACCAAAAAAGCGAAGCATGCCCCACTGCTAAAGAGCAATGTGCCCCAGAATACGATGGTTACTGCCATCTTTTTCTCATTTTTCCTGAGGCCTGGAGCTATAAAAGCCCAGAGTTGATAAAGGGCAACCGGCATGCTGACGATAATCCCTACCAGCAGAGCCAGTTTAATATATGCGAGAAAAGCCTCCGGTAAGTTGGTGTATACCAGTTTGTAAACAAGTGGGCTTGCCGCAAAGAGGGGGGAAATAAACAATCCGGCTATCTGTTCAGCAAACACATAGGCTGCAACTGTACACACGAGTATAGTGAGGAAAACGGTGATAAGCCTTTTTCGGAGTTCAAGATGATGTGGTCGAAAGAATTCAAGGCTCCTCTCTATTACCGGTATTGTACTCTGGAGATCGTGTCTTGCCATGGCGGTTCGATGCAAACCTATTGATCGCTCTGAGGTTTCTGTGGTTCGATATCAGTACTATTTTCAGCAGGATTGGGTTCGCTTGTATGGCTCGCATCCTTCGGAATATCGCTTGCTTTTTCCGCCCCAACCGAATCTGACTCCGGAGTGCTTCCTGTCTGTTTCAATAGTTCTTGATAGGCCATTGCAGCGTTTTCTTCAGGAGGGTAGACCCCGGTAGCTTCAATGGTTTTATCACGTTTATATGGCGGGGTGTCGAGGAGATTCTGTTTTAACGACTTTGCAGCTTCTTCCAGATCGGGTCTGATCTCGTCGAGAGGATTTCCTTCTTCTTTAAACGATTCCTTGAGACCTTCAGCGGTTTTTTTGAGCTCCATGAGACCTTTTGCGAGAGACCGGGCCAGGTCAGGGAGTTTATCCGGACCGACGACAATTAGGGCCAGGGCCAGGATGAGAATCATTTCAGGCAAGCCGATGCCAAACATAATGCATAACCTCTATGAATCGCCCATTTTCAGCAAGGTGCCGATAGCATGGCAATGGGGCTTGGTGACAGGTGTGAAATCTGCAAAAAGTATCAGGAGTATCGCATTTCCCTAAAAAAAGAGGGGAAGATCACATGTGACGTTTCCGTTGACTCATGTTGATTATACCATATCCGACAGAGTTGCCAATGTAAGGTATTTAGCGGGGAGTGTCAATGTCTGAAGACGTGAGGTGGCTGTTGCCAGTTGTGAGTGCTTTTGACTAACTTATTGATTGTGCAAAGAATAATAGTGTCGTGCGAATCCTAACTTCTGCTAAATTTGATTGATTGACAATAACCCGCCATTTGACTATATTTACGGGTTTGTCTTGTGCGGATGTGTTGTGATTTGTTCGTGGGCCAGATGGCCCTTGCGACACATGATTTTTTAGGAAAGAAAACCTCTCAGAGGAGATGATACATGTCCAGTGTTGTTGTTGTTGGGACTCAATGGGGAGACGAAGGCAAAGGGAAGATAGTTGATCTGCTCACCAGGTATGCTGACTTTGTCGTACGTTTTCAGGGGGGGAACAATGCCGGACATACCCTCGTGGTTGACGGAAAGAAATTCGTTTTTCATATTATTCCTTCCGGCATCCTCTATGAGGATAAGATGTGCATGATCGGCAACGGGGTGATCATTGACCCCGGCGTCCTTATTAAGGAAATCGGCCAGCTGCAAAAGCAGGGATTGACTGTCAAGCCTGGTCGGCTAATGATAAGTGAAAGAGCCCATCTCATCATGCCGTATCACGCGAGTCTTGATCAGGCCAAAGAAGCTGCGCTGTCTGACAGTAAAAAAATTGGCACAACCGGTCGTGGTATTGGTCCCTGCTATACGGATAAGGTCGGGAGGACCGGGATAAAAGCCGGAGATCTTCTGGACGATGCTCTGTTTCGTGAAAAATTACGCGCTGCCGTCGATGAGAAAAATTTCCAGTTAACCGAGAAATTTAATGTTGCCCCTGTTAATTATGACGATATTTATCGCCTGTTTCAGGAGTATGCCGAAAAATTGATACCATTTTACGGTAACGTTTCAGTTGAGCTGGACAAGGCGAGAAAGAATAACCAAAATATTCTCTTCGAAGGTGCCCAGGGAACGCAGCTCGATATTGATCATGGGACATATCCTTTTGTCACATCTTCAAACACCATTGCCGGGAACGCCTGCATAGGATCAGGTTTCGGGCCTGCTTATATAGATGCTGTTGTTGGTATCATGAAGGCCTACACTACCCGAGTCGGTGCCGGTCCGTTTCCTACTGAATTATTTGATGAAACCGGTGAGCAGCTGCAGAAAAAGGGCTGCGAGTTTGGTGCAACCACCGGACGACGAAGAAGATGCGGTTGGCTTGATGGTGTTGTTGCAAACGATGCCGCGAGACTCAATGGTCTCACCGGGCTCGCCATAACCAAACTTGACGTCTTGAGTGGTCAGAAAAATATCAAAATTGCGACTTCTTATGAGTTGGCGGGCAAAACGATTTCGGCAATGCCGTCTAATATTAAAGAAGCCGGAACTGTTACCCCTGTTTATGAAAGTCTTGAAGGATGGAAAGAAGATATTGAAAAGATACGGGACTACGATGATCTTCCTTCACAGGCAAAAGATTACATCCGTCGTTTGGAAGATATGATAGGTGTCCCTGCGAATATCGTCTCAGTAGGCCCCGACAGGGCAGAAACATTATTGTTGACGAATCCATTTGAAAAATGATCACCTGTTGCCGCTCGCGTGAGGTATAAACTTTGCCGGTGGTGTACTGGGTACTAGGAGAGGTTGGTAAAATATGGCTAGAATTACGTGTGAAGATTGTCTGGAAAAAGTTGGAGACCATAATCGGTTTAACCTTATTCACCTTGCCGTACAACGTGTAAAACAGCACAGGCAGGGGGAACCTTTTCTCGTGAATGGCAAGAACCAGGAGATAGTGATGACGTTAAGGGAGATCGCTGCCGGAGAAGTCACTTTTGGCAATATTAAGGAATTGCCCGATCAGCCGGAAAATAACAATAGTGATACTGAATCTGTTGCCGAGGTTTCCACTGTAGCTTCATGATAATGCAAAGTTTGAAAGAAAGAATATGAGTACTGATTATTACGATATATTATCTGTTAACAGGAGTGCAAGCGCCGGTGAGATAAAAAAGGCGTATCGAAAACTGGCGATGAAGTACCATCCGGATCGCAATCCAGACGACAAAGAGGCGGAGGAGAGTTTTAAATCCTGCACTGAAGCCTACGAGGTTCTGAGTGACGAGAGGAAGAGAAAGATATACGATACATATGGCCACGATGGACTTAAAAACAGTGGATACAGTGGTCCAGGTAATGCTGAGGATATATTTTCAAGTTTTGGAGATATTTTCGGCGATCTCTTTGGTTTTGGTGGTGGAAATCGTGCCAGGGCGAGAAGAGATGGTCCGATTCCAGGAAATGACTTGAGATATGATGTAGAGATTTCTTTCATGGAAGCCGTTCACGGTGTTTCCAAAGAAGTGCAACTGACCAGACGGGACACCTGCTGGACATGTGAAGGGACAGGGAGCAGACCCGGGCACAAAAAACAGACTTGTCCAACGTGTAATGGCCAGGGACAGGTTGTTCGATCCCAGGGCTTTTTTCAGATGAGTTCTACTTGTCCGCAATGTCACGGTGAGGGGGGGATCGTTACAAATCCATGCAATGACTGCCATGGGACCGGTCTTGTTGAGAAAACCAAAAAAGTCGCTTTGAAAATTCCTGCCGGCGTTGATACCGGCGCCCGTATGCGCCTTCGTGGCGAGGGGGAGGGTGGCCGTCGCGGTGGCGCTGCCGGTGACCTCTACGTGGTCGTGCATGTCGATGAGCATGATTTCTTCAAGCGTGAAGGTGATACGATTTACTGCCGTTTTCCGCTGTCTATGGCAAAAGCTGCCCTTGGTGCAGAGGTTGAGATTCCCACGATTCACGGTAAGAAAACGCTGGATATTCCCGCAGGAAGTCAATCCGGGGAGCTCTTTACCCTGCGTAAAGAGGGAGTGGCAAATCTCCGTGGGCACGGCAGGGGAGATATGGTCGTGGAACTGCAGGTTTTGACGCCGACAAATCTATGTGAGGAGCAGAAGCAGGTGCTTCGGGATTTTGATAACCTCTGTAAACAGCACGGTCAACATCAGGAAGAGGAAGGGTTCTTCAAAAGATTGTTTCATGAGGTATTAGGAAAAAACTAAGCCACAGGTAATTCTGATAATGGTAACAAAGAAAAAAGCTGCTTTCAGTCACTTTGACGAACAAGGCAACGCCATAATGGTCGATGTGAGTGAAAAATCGGAAACCGTTCGAGTCGCCGAGGCCGCCGGGAATATAAAAATGTCAACCGAGGCATATGCCCTTGTAAAAAGTGGTTCTATCGCAAAAGGTGATGTCCTGGGAATTGCAAGAGTAGCGGGCGTAATGTCTGCTAAGAAAGTTGATGAACTTATTCCTCTTGCCCATCCTCTTATGATAACTAAAGTAAGTATCGATTTTTCGTATCGTGACGAGGATACATCAATTGATATTTTCGCCACAGTTGGGATATGCGGCAAAACCGGAGTCGAAATGGAAGCACTGACAGCGGTTTCCATTACTGCATTAACTATATATGACATGTGTAAGGCTGTCGATAAGTCGATGGTTATCAGCGATATACGTTTGTTGAAGAAAATTGGCGGGAAAAGTGGAACGTATAACCGGAAAAATTAATGTCCGGAAGCTTTTTATTTGATTTTCAAGTGTATTGAGGAGAGATTTAATGGACAAGGAGAGACTTGAACTGTTCCGAAAACAGCTTCTGGCTAAAAAAGAAGAAATTTTCAACGAAGCTGGTAAGACTCTGTCTGAGATGACTGATCAGACATCAAATGTACCTGATCCAAATGACAGGGCGACAATAGAATCAGGAAGAAGTTTTGAACTCAGAATTCGGGATCGTGAGCGAAAGCTGGTTTCGAAAATCGAAGATGCGATTGCCAGAATCGATGACGGAAGTTACGGTATCTGTGAGGATTGTGGCGAAGAGATAGGATTGAAACGACTGGAAGCGCGCCCTGTCACGATGCTCTGCATTGATTGTAAAACTGTTCAGGAAACAAGAGAAAAATCAAAAGGGCTCTAAGGGAGAATGCCGGAACTTCGAAAAGATCCTGTTCTTGGGAGATGGATAATCATTTCCAAGGAAAGACGGAAGAGACCGACCGATTTTCTGGTTGAACAGGTCCAGGGAAGCGGCGGGTTTTGCCCGCTTTGCCCGGGAAATGAATCCTTTACTCCGCCTGAGGTTTATGCCTTTCGATACAAGGAATCGGCGATTAATGGACCTGATTGGCAAGTGCGGGTTGTTCCAAATAAGTATCCGGCATTGGTTATTGAAGGTGATCTCGCTAAAGAAGGCGTCGGGTTATACGATCGCATGAATGGTATTGGGGCTCATGAAGTCATTGTCGAAAGTCCCAGTCACGATGAAAACTTTGCCGATTTTGCGCCGGATAAAATGGCGCTTGTTTTCAAAGCATACCAGGAAAGAATCATTGATCTCGCAAAGGATCCAAGATTCAAGTATGTTATGGTTTTCAAGAATCATGGTCGTGCAGCAGGTGCTTCTTTGGAACACTCGCATTCGCAATTGATCGCTCTGCCCATACTGCCGCGAATGATTGTATCTGAACTCTCTGGCGCGCAATCTCATTACAAGTACAAAGAACGTTGCATATTTTGTGATATTATCCGACAGGAAATACAGCAAAAAGAGCGTGTTGTCTGTCAGAATGATAGATTTATTACTATTACCCCGTTTGCGCCTCGTACTCCATTTGAGATGTGGATTTTACCGAAAAATCATTCCTCGGCCTATTTTTCTCAAAGTGAGGCTGATATCATGGCGTTGGCGGAAATTTTCTCAGAATCATTACAGAGACTGTGTCGTTGTATTGTTAATGTTCCCTATAATTTTGTCCTTCACACTGAACCGTTGCGCTCAGGAGGGCTTGATTATTACCACTGGCATTTTGAAATCGTCCCCAAACTAACCTCCATAGCTGGCTTTGAATGGGGGTCCGGATTCTATATTAACCCGCTGCCTCCAGAAGAGGCAGCCGGGTATTTACGTGAATCGTTGGGGAACACAGCTGAAGGTGTCCACGATGAAAAAGATATTGCTGGTTGATGATGAAGAATCCATTCAAATTGTCTATCGAGAGGAATTTGAAGACGAGGGATACCAGGTAATTTCAGCTCTGGATGGGGCATCCGGTCTGAAAAAATTCAAAGAAGAAGAGCCGGATCTGGTAATTCTTGACATCCGGATGCCGGGTATGAATGGGGTGGAAGTCCTGAGGCAGATGAAGATGTTGAAAGCCACGGTTCCTGTTATTCTGAGCAGTGCCTACCAAGAGTTTAAACGAGATTTAGGGACCTGGGCATCCGAGGAATATGTTGTCAAATCAGGAAATCTGGACGAGCTCAAAAAAACCGTACGAAGACTTTTGAGAGAGGAATAAGCTACCTTCGGAAAAAAGGTAGCTCTCTTGTCACCTTTTATAGACTGCGGGGCAACGCGGTATTTTATATTTTCATCTTATGAAAGATATTCAGAGTCAACTTGACAGCAGAAGGATAAATATAAAAAAGGTTGGCATCAAAACCGTCTCCTATCCTATTACCGTGCGTGACAAGGCTCAGAAACGACAGCAGACTGTTGCTACAGCCAATATGTATGTGAATTTGCCTCATAAGTTTAAAGGCACACACATGAGTCGGTTCGTCGAGATTCTTAATGATTTCCATGGAGAAATCGACATCAAGAGCTTTCATGTTATTCTTGAAAAAATGAAAGATCGACTGGAAGCTGAAGCATCTCATCTGGAAATTGAATTTCCCTATTTTCTCAAGAAGATCAGAAATGGTAAATCGAGAAACCTTGGACATTATCAATGTTCGATGCACGGTTCTCTTGAAAAGGAGGACGAGCTCACTCTCAGTGTTGAGGTGCCGATCAGTCTTCCGATAGCTGAAAATTATTTCCATCGATTGCCCGGATCCATGGGCAAATGGGGAATAGCCGCAGTAAGTGTTCGATTTAGGCATTTCTTTTGGATTGAAGACATCATTCTCCTCATCGAGGAAACAGTGGAGGATGAATTACATCAACTGTCATTGAAGGAACGAAAAATTCTTTCTGTTGAGTCGCTTGCCAGACGTGTTGGTGCAAGTCTGGAGGAGATTGAGGCCGTGAAGTGGTATTCGGTGACAATTCATAATTTTGGTGATGAATGTTCCACTTTTGCTACTTTGGAATCCTGTTAGCTGCAATGTCATGTTTCTCTCTTATTAACTTATTATTTAAAAATTATCCTCATGCCTGATCTATTATTCGAAATCGGTACAGAAGAAATTCCGGCTGGTTTTCTTGAACCCGCCCTTTCTCAACTTGAGAAGCGGTTTGCCGGTAAGGCAAAAGATCTCAAAATCACCCATGGCTCCATACGTGTGCTTGGTACTCCGAGAAGGCTTGCGTTGATAGTGTGTGACGTGAATGAAAAGCAGGAGGATATCAGAGAGGAATTACTTGGCCCTTCGAAAAAAGCCGCCTTCGATGCCGATGGTCAGTTGACCAAGGCCGCTATTGGCTTTGCCAGGTCAAAAGGAGTTGACGTCAGTGATTTAAAGGTAGTCGAAACCCCTAAGGGTGACTATCTGATGCTGGTTCGTGAAGTGAAGGGCGAAGAGACTCTTCACCTTCTTCCGGAGGTGCTGCAATCGATCATTCTTGATCTTACTTTTCCAAAGTCGATGAGGTGGGGAGCCAATCAGCATGCCTTTGCTCGACCTATTCAGTGGATTGTTGCACTTTTCGGCGAGAAAATACTCCCGGTGAGTCACGAAGGTATCGTTTCATCGAACCTGACGAGGGGCCATAGATTTCTTGCTAACGAAACAATTACGATAACAGACGCCACGCGTTACGAAGACAAACTCGCTGAAAAATATGTGTTGGCAGATCAGGATAAAAGAAGGAGCGCTGTCGTTACTGCAATCGAAAAAGCCGTTGTTGGCTCGAGCGCATTGCCTGGTGCAAGGGTGGCGATTGATGAAGATCTTGTCGATACGGTCACCAATCTAGTTGAGATACCTTTTGGTGTCTGTGGAGTGTTCGATGAGAAATTTCTTCAGCTACCTGCTGAGGTTTTAATAACTTCAATGCGCGAACATCAGAAGTATTTTCCCGTTGTAGATAAAGAAGGACAATTGCTTCCTGGTTTTGTTGCTGTCAATAACACCAAAGTAAATGATGCGGATATAACGCGAAAGGGGCATCAACGGGTGCTACGTGCAAGACTTGAAGACGCACTTTTCTTTTTTAACGGCGACCGGGGGACGCGAATTGAAAATCGCATTGCCAAACTACAGGGAATCATTTTTCAGGCAAAGCTTGGGACAATGCTTGAGAAGAATGAAAGATTGGTTAAGCTGGTACGTATACTCGCTGAAAAAGTTGATTCGTCTCTTACTGAGGATGCCTGTCGGGCAGCCCTTCTCTGCAAGACTGATCTTTTATCGGATATGGTCGGTGAGTTCCCTTCGCTGCAAGGGGTTATGGGCTGTGCCTATGCCATGCATGATGGAGAAAAACCGACGGTCGCAACAGCTATTAAAGAACACTATATGCCTAAACGGGCTGGAGCTGATATCCCGTCAACTGATGTGGGAGCCCTGCTTGGTCTCGCTGATAGATTTGATACCCTCGCGGGGTGTTTTGGCATTGGGCAGGTCCCGACAGGTACTGCAGATCCTTTTGGATTGCGACGGATTTCACTCGCAATACTCCATATCATAGAAGGAAAAAACTACACAATTTCTCTTCGGGAAATCGTGCTCAAAACTCTCGCCCTCTATGGAGACAAGGTCGATGGCGGCAGTGAGACTGTTGAGGCTATCCTGAATTTCATCAAAGGACGGTTTTTCAATGACTGTATCAGCCGGGGACACGGCCCCGAGGCAGTCGATGCTGCAATTTCCGTCAATTTTGATAACGTCAACGATTGCCTGCAGAGGATTGAAGCAATTTTGAAAATCAGTCGAGAGCCTGCTTTTAAAGTTCTTGCCGCATCATATAAGCGTATCAGGAATATTATTAAAGACAACCGGGATATCTCTGTTTCTGCAAGTCTGTTTGAGCATCAAGCGGAAGAAAAG
Source organism: Desulforhopalus sp. (assembly GCA_049645925.1). Lineage (GTDB taxonomy): Bacteria > Desulfobacterota > Desulfobulbia > Desulfobulbales > Desulfocapsaceae > Desulforhopalus_A. Next base: position 244,335 of record JBARUU010000065.1, on the reverse strand, counting down.
CTGTTTGCGCTCTATCTGGAAGTAAGTAAAGAGATGGAGGCGCTTATTGTGCAGAAGGAATACACCGGGGCTCTTGAAGTAATGTTGAAGATGAAACAGCCTGTTGATACGTTTTTCGATGATGTAATGGTCATGGCAGAGGACACGGCGGTCAGGCAAAACCGACTCAACCTACTCACTGCCCTGGGTGAACTCATATTGCAGATTGGGGATATCTCAAAGCTTCAGGAAAGCCAGGAAGCTGGATAATACGTAGTACGACATGTAAACAAAAAAAGGGGTGTCCATAATCATGGACACCCCTTTTTTTGTTTTTGTTGCCTTATTGCAGGAAGAGTGTGTTACTTTTTAGGATGACAGGCAGAACACTTGTCGATTTTTCTTTCTTTTAAAGCAGGATCGTTTTTGGCCATTTCTTTATGACAGACCAGGCAATTACCATGTCCGGCACCTTTGATGGTGTCGAGTTTTAATTTGTCCTTCTTTTTTCCGGCGAGAACGTCGGCGTTATGACATTCTTCACATTTTTGGATTTCTTGGCCTTCGGTATACGGTACTTGTTTTCCGTCGACCATTCCATGATGACATTCGCCACATTCAAAAGCATCCTGGTGTTTTTTGTGTGGAAATACAGCAGGTTTTGGCTTGGCACTCTTCGAGCTTTCGATTGTGATTTCAGCAGGACCCGGATCACTGGTTGCCAGTGAAGTAATGACTGCACCGCCAATCACAAACATTGAGACAACGCTACAGACAAAAACTTTTTTAAGCATAACTGATCTCCTTCTATACGATTTTAATAGGTTGCCGTACTTTTTGCTCTTCCTCAATAAGAGTGTATATACTGTTTTTACTTAAACTTGTCAAACCAGTTAAGTAGCAGTAAAAAAAGAAATAATACCACATTGTGGGATACCGGGTGGTCAGCTGGAGCCGTAGCTGTGTAAACCGGAAAGAAGAAAATTTACTCCATAGTAAGTGAAAAGGACGGAGACGAATCCGAATATGGCCAGAACGGCAATCCTTGTGCCCGACCATCCACGTGTATAGCGCGCATGCAATATTATTGCGTAAAAAAACCAGGTAATAAGCGACCACGTTTCCTTTGGATCCCAACTCCAATATGTGCCCCATGCCGAGTTAGCCCAGATAGCCCCGGTGATAATTCCACCGCTCAGCCAGATGAATCCGAACACCATGGTTTTATGAATAATATCATCAATTACTGCAGTGGAAGGAAGGCGGTCCGACAGTGTCGACGATTGTGAATCGGCTTCAGGTGATCTGTTTTTAAGGAGATACATAAGTCCTAAGGCAGCCGCCACAGCAAAAGCTGCGTATCCCACAAAACAGGTGACCACATGGGCAATCAGCCAGTTGGATTGCAGTGCTGGGACCAGAGGATTTATGGCTTTATTGAGATCAGTTGAAAAAGACGCATATGCCATGGCCAGAAAAGCAAAAGGAACTGCGAAAGCTCCAATGATCTTTGTGTTAAATTTCCATTCTATTAATAAATAGAGAAGGATGATGGTCCAGGAAAAAAACACCACTGATTCGTACATATTGGTGAGCGGGGCATGACCTATTCCCATCTGGTAGGACTCGACCCAGCGGAATACTAACCCTGCAGTCTGAATAAACCATGCCAAGGCGGTAAAGACTGTTGCAATGCTGCCCAGTTTAGGCGTTTTAAATACCAGTACTGCTATATACAATACCGTTGAGAACATATAGGTGAAGGTCGTAATTCCAAGTAGTTGAGAACTATCCATGCGTTATACTCCGTTTGATTCAGTGATCAGAGAGTTGTCATTGAAAAAGAAAATAATAAATTGGTTGTTTCAATACGTTTCATAGGCCGATATCTTTATCGTTGTACTGCGTATTCAATACGGTTTTTGAGCGATGTGAAAACCTTTTCGAAGGCAATTTTGTTTTTATTGGAGGAGCCGGACAGCCAGAGTTGAGGAACGGCTGTCCCATTTTTTTTATACAGCCATACTCTCTGGTGAGACATGAAAAATGCCATGTAAAGGCCCAGCAGCATGATTCCACAGCCAATATAGACGACCCATACTCCCGGGTCTTTTGCAACCTGCAGCCCGGTGGCGTACATCTGTTTGACAGAAATAGTATATTCCATCGTTCCAGCTGTAAAGATCGTAGGAGCATTGTCTCCAAGCCATTCTATGGAGGCGGGTTGATCACCGGATTTAAACCAAACTTTTGAGCGAATGACCCTTTGACCGGCGGCTTCAGCATTAACAATACCAAACTGCAGGTTTTTCTCATCCCATGTCACCTGCTTTTGGAAGGGGATGGTGAAAAATTTAGAATCGCCTGAGCTGTTTTCGGTAATATTCAGAACAAAATCCTGGTATCCCTGATAGCTCGATTGATAAAAGGTAAAGCCCTTATAGGTTAGCGGGCTGTTTACTTCTATTTCTTTGGTAAGTATTTCTTGATCTTTTTCAAGGATGGAAAGACTGCTTTTATATTCCTTTGGCATGCCATTGTCATAGAACTCAATTGCGAAAGAATTACATCGAATTTCAAAACCCAGATCCAAGGCACCAGTGTCCTTGTAGCCAAAAACCTGTTCTGTCGATCGCATTTCGGGGATCATTACACTCCCCTTAAAACCAAATAGATGACCGATTAAAGCACCAATAAAAATCACCAGGATTGAAATGTGGACAATATAAACACCTGTACGGCTCCACTTGCCTTTCTGACTGAAAAAAAGTTCACTGTTGCCAAATTTTCGAGAGGTAGTCGACCATCCGTTCTGTTTGAGCAGACCCGCAAGGTCAATTTGTTCGAGCTTATCGGTGCCAAATTCCCATTTACTGCAGTTAGACATTCTTTCGACCCGCTCAGGTGCTATGGCGAGATTATCTGCATTAATAATTTTCCAGACAGACGGGAAGCGATCAAGGCTGCATATAACAAGGTTTGCACTCAAAATTCCAAGCAGTCCAAGAAACCACCATGAATAGTACATATTAGGAATATCGAGGATTTGGAAAAAATGGGCGGTTTTTGCACCGTACTTTTGTACATAAAAGGCGGTAGATTCATCTTGCGGTATGATGGTGCCAACTATTGAGGTTGCAGCAAGACCACAAAGAGTAAAAATCGCAAGTTTTACAGAAGAGAAGAAATCCCAGAATTGAGTAAGCAGTATCATTGATGTATTAATAAGAGTTAGTATTGACTATAGATGTACTACAATAGGTTTTGCAAGATTGCAACGTGAGAGGCTTTGTATTGTGCGGTCGATAAAAGCAGTATGAACGAAACCTCATATGAAAAAATATCGATAGATCAGCAAGCAAACGATTTGTTAACTTAAATGATTTTTTAGGTCTTAGAAATGATTTTCTTGATTTTGAGTGAGAAAATCACTTCTTGAATAAACTTTTTCCGTATTTTTTTGTCGGGAGACAACAAGGAAATCGACATGCAGTATCTGGTTTCAGAGAAGTATTATCTGTTAACGAAAAAAGACACAAATTCCCTGGTTGTAGTTTAAATAACAGCAAGATACGTCTGTGTTCCGCCTATGAGCAGACGGTTTGAATGCGGTGTGAAATCAACATCCCGACTCCCTGATTCTTGGTGGAAAAAAATATTACCGGCACCTCGGAGAAAGACATATTTCTTATGCTTTTTTGGCTCTCAAGGGTTCTACGTTTTGAAACGTATAGCTTTTAAAAAAACAATGTTCAGCAACAGAGTATCCGGAAAATCCTTGCCTTAAATTCTAAAAGAGGGTAATAAGGCAGATTCTGAATGATCGACGACTAACACTCAATTTATACATTTCTCCATTTGATCTGCCGGACGGCGGGGGAATGGGATAGAAGGAGATAGCAATGGCAAAAGTATGTGAAATTTGTGGAAAGAGACCGATGGTTGGCAATAATGTCTCCCACGCCCATAACAAAACAAGAAGGCGTTGGCTGCCAAACTTGAAAATGGTACGCATGGTCACTGCCGGTGGTAATAAGAAGAGAACAAAAGTATGTACTCGTTGCATCCGGTCCGGTGCAGTTGTAAAAGCTGCCTAAAAAACTAACACTATCAGTGTATGAGGCGAGGGGATTTAATCCTTCTCGCCTTTTCGTGTTTGGGGATATCATATGAGTGAAGAAATTATTAAATACCTCAGTTATGAAGAGGCTGCGAACCTTGTTGGGGCTATCCAGGAAGAAGAAGATATAGAGGTAACTGACAGAAGGATTCTCACTGTATACAGCAAGGATGATAAAGAACTCTGTTGGTTTGATTTTCTAGAGGTAAAAGCTGCTGTTGGTGAGGTTGAGGCGGGTGACAGAAAAGCAGCAGTGCAAAGATATATTCTTAACAGAATTCCCGATTGGGTTCTCGACCTTTAAGCTGTATCAAAGGTTACTTTGTCGAAAAACTGCGGATGGCACCTTTATTCGGTCTCTTCCAGCCAATCTTTCAACAGTAACGGGAAGAGTGCGCATCGGGAGGCGTGGGAGTTGCTGTCTCTGTTTACTATTTCTCTGCCTTGCTGGAATATCGATACTGGTCGGTCTGAGGAGACAACAACCACAATTGTTTCAGAGTGTTGAGCTGTAAATCGGAGAGCTGAATTATAACGCGCCCCCCGTGCCCTGTCTTCATTATCTACCCTGTGGCCGTCAAGTAAACAGGCGAAACCATGTAGGTGTAAATCCGCTCTGATATGCAGCGCACCATCAACTTTTGACAGTCCCATCGCAAGCTTCTGTATGTTGGGTTCCCGGAGACTTACGGGAGGAGTCAGTACCTGGCCGGCAATGGCAGTTGGTTTCTGCGCCAGGTCAATGACGAAGGTACAGCCGAACATGTTATCCTCTGCATTATGTACAAGAGCTGCAATAATTTTAAACATTTCGTTTCTAACGGATGGATCGGTGTCATAATCCAGCAGTGCCTCCTCCACTTCAAAGAGTTTCGCACGATGTGTGTCGGAGCTGTAGCTTCCATCCTGAAAACTGCAAATCACCTCATCACCAACAAAAAGAAACCCTAATTTGCCTTGAAAGTCGGCGGTGATATGGAATGTGCCTATATCTTTCTCGGCTATTCCCAGAATATTTACTCCATCTGAAATGAGCGTTCGATGCGAATACTCTACGGCCTGAAGGAGTTTTCGTGCATGTTTGAAGTTGTTCAGCAAAGGTTGTTCAGTGTCCTTAAATCGTGCAAGAAAACGGATATCTTTGAGAAATCGTGGTTCGATAAATGTCAGCGATCCACACGGGCGGGCCCCTTCTTCATTGGTTTTTGATATACCAAGGATAGCGTCAAGCATTGGATAGATATGCACCTGAACATCAAGGCCGAGAATCAGTCCGGCCTTATCAACAATACAGTCGTGGACGGCATGTAATGCATATTCACGAAGGAAGCTCCCAGATATTCCCGTATAAAGATGACTGTCATTGGCCATGTCGTGGGAAAATCTTAAGACAGCATGTTCCAGCCAGCATTCCGTTGGACTGAGAGAACAGATGTTTGGGTGGTGTTCGGTAAACCACATCTGGTAATAGACAGAACTTGAACTGCCCCCGTTTGAGATAAGCCCGTCGAGCTGGAGATTTGGCTGTATTTCAATATGATTATACGAGCGATAACCACTCAGGGGATCAATAGGTTTGCACCAGTCGTTGTTTTCTATATAAAGATCTTTAAGCTTCGGTTCATAGCCCCGCAAAAGGTTCTGGGGGTCGCAGATGGAGGGGGCGTCCGTTTGGCTTAGGGTGAAAATAACAGCGGAACGACTCGTTCCGGAAAACAGCGTTAGTCCATCACGTAAACCGCTCAGTGTTTCACGTATACAACGATTAACAAAATACTTGTCTTGCAAAATGCCACCCATGTCCGGTTCCAGGAAGTGGACTCTGTGAAGAGTGATTGTTTACCTGGTTTATATCCTACCATAATCATCTAATTTTTCATTGTTTTTAGGGGAGAGTAATGCGAGCGTACATTGTTTAAAAGATTATGGCAGAAGTAGTAAAACAGGGAGGGTGCAGCTTGCGAATAAAAATGCACCCGGAGACAATTGCTGTCTCCGGGTGCAGGATGGGATGGCAATCAATTATCGATAATATCCGTTATTGTATCTGAATCGTTTGTGATTCCTTTTATAATCTCTTGAATCATTCCGACAGACGGTAGACACAATGCGTTTTGAACGGTGACGCCCCTCTTTTATGGTAACAACCTTCTTACAGTCCCCTCGGTAGCCGCGATAGCGCGGATAATCACGATAATGATTGTAACGGTGCCGATCTCTGAAAACCGGACGAGGTCGCCTGTCATACCTTCTGTTGTCGTACCTGTTATAATGAGTGACGACATGGGTATTGTGACTGACTGCTCCATGGTTTCTGTCAAGCTCACTCCCGATTATCAGCCCCACAACCCCCCCGACTGTCGCCCCAACGAGCGTAGATTCGGTGTTTTGACCGACAGCCTGTCCGATAAGGGCGCCGGTTCCGCCACCAATAAGAAGGCCACCGACTTGTCTGTCACCTGCGTGAACAGTTGTCAGTGAAAAAGAAAAGAAAGCAATTGTTGCGAGAGTCATGTGTATCAGCTTCATATCATCCTCCGTTGATTGAGTTTATGCACTTGTTTCCGTTTCTTTACTATTATGCTCAATCAATGGCTTTTCAAAGAGGACATATGGGGATATAGGGTCGTAAGCAACCCGACATCTAGTCGATTTAGGGCCTTTATTCATAGCGTTATGGGTTGGTCGGAAGGTTGTTGCTAATTACAGAAAAAGGCTGAAAGGGGTGGGGCAAGGATGGATTTCAGAAACAGGGAAAGGGTCAGTCTAAGACAACAGGCTTCAGGACGCTTTTAGAGCGAGCAATAAATTCCCGGGAAAAGTTTTTGATGACTGGTGATCTGAGATTCCAGTAATGGAAGTACAGGTCAATATTAATTTTATGATCAGGTGCAAGATCGATAAGTTCTCCTGAGGCAGTAAGCGGCTGGCTTTGATGGTATGGGATAAGGCCATAACAGAAACCCTTCAATATAAAATCGACAAATATTTCCGTTGACGGCACGTAAAAGGTTGGCGGATTTTCGGGAAAAGTACGAAAAAGAAGTCTGTAGAACTTCTGGTTAAGGTTGTCTTTTCGATTAAACTGGATTGTTGGAACGGTGGTAAGCATATTGGACATTATCCCATGTGGCAACCACTTGGTCGCAAAGTCAGGAGTACAGAAGAGCCATATTCTACACTGCCGATTTTTTCGATGCGACATCCCTGTAAAACCTTGCTGAAAGTAGTTACACATCCACAAACCTCGCCATTTTGCAGTAATTTCTGGGTTTCATCCTGATCGTCAACGCGAAGATCAAGAATCAGGTGCTGACTTTTCACTATTGGCTGTACCACTTTCGGAAACCAGGTTTCAAGACTATCGGCATTAACACCTATAGAAAGAGTTGTATAGGATTCCGCGGTGGCTGATTTTTCAGTCGGAGTCAGGTCGTATTCGAGTTGTTTTACTTTCCGGTAATGGCAAATAAACTTCAGGCCGGCATCAGTCGCCGTTGGAGGAGTTGTCCTGGTTAGCAAAACCTGGCCAACATATTCTTCGAGTTGTTTGATACGCTGTGATACAGCAGACTGGGTCAGGTGGAGCTTTTTGGCGGCTCGCTCAAACCCGCCTTCATCAAGAACCGCTGCCAGGGCATCAAGAAGTTTATAATCCAACATCATAGCGAGACGTATTCATTGTATTTTGTGTTTTAAAAAAAATCGTGGCGGAGTGAATTTCTTAAATCGGAAAGACGAATTATCTCACAACCTGCTACATTAATATTTCTTATGAATAATAAAAAAGTTTAATTTTACTTTTAATGACCAGGCATACTATATTCCCCTTCAATAATCAATAGGAGGAGAAAAAAGTGAATGTATTTCTACAGGGAATGGGTGTTGGCGCGGGGTTGATCATTGCAATCGGTGCTCAAAACGTTTTTGTTATCACACAGGGCATTCGTAAACAATATCATTGGCTGATAGCGTTGATCTGCAGTATCAGCGATACGCTGCTCATTTTTATTGGAGCTGCCGGAGTAGGTACATTTATAGCAGAAAACCAAACACTGCAGGCAGGGGCTGCATGGACAGGTGCATTATTTTTATTGTGGTATGGCTTCAGGGCTCTGATGAATGCTACTGCCACGAGATCTCTTGATGTGGAGGCATTCGGTGACTCAAGCTTGAGGACCCTGATTGCGACTGTCCTGGCACTCACCTTTTTAAACCCTCATGTTTATATCGATACGATGGTCCTTCTTGGCAGTATTGGTGGACAATATCAATCCAATGAGCGCTACCTCTTTGCGTTAGGAGCTTCGGTTTCCTCTTTTTGCTGGTTTTTTTCTTTGTCTTATGGAGGGGCCTTATTGGCACCTGTTTTTCGAAAAAGTGTCTCCTGGAAAGTTTTGAACGTATTGGTATGGATAACGATGTGGTCGATTGCAGCTCAACTGATTCTTATGCAGATTTTTTAAGGGGAGATTTTCAGTTCGGTGAATGCGCCACCATTTTGGGGGTCCCTGTAACGAATAAGGGCGCTGGCCCCTCCTACCAGTGGTTCTTCGAGTTGAATTGTAAGAGATACCTTTCCGCTCAGGGGGTTCCTGAAAAGCCATTTTGCTTGATGTTTTGAAGCGTCGATCTTTATAGCTCGTGGGGATGTTGCGATTATGCTGTTGCCCTTTGATAGATATTGTTCGACTATCAGATTGGAAGGAGATGGATTCTGAATGGATAAGCTGAGCACAAGAGTTTTGCCGGTAGTCGAAAGATATCTGCCGGAAACAAGACCGGCGCCAGATGCTTCTTCATGACTACTGAAGAAAGTAACCGCACATAGAAGCAGAACCGAAAGGGCAATTTTGTAATGGTAAGCTGGTAAAGGTCTTAACATCAGAGAATTCTCCGGAAATCGAATACACCTCATAACAATGGTTTGCTGCTAGTCAATTATTTTAAAAGAGGACGTTGCCGGGTCCCAAAGATATTCCGATCCCAGCCAGATTTCTTCTATAAGATCGATATCAAGGTCAATCCCTGTGACCTCACTGTATTGGTCGTAAACTGAGAGAATCTCATCGTCGCTGATGATATTATCTTTGTTGGTATCAGCCCAATGATGGTGGCCAATGGTAATAGTACTGCTGCCGTTTAACGGCGATTGAGAATCGTGGCCGATGGCTGCTGTACCACTAAAGTCAATTGTTACACCTTCGTCACCGATCACACTGATGCTGTACGCAAAGACAGCTGTATCTTTAACTTTGTTCAGCCATTTGATTTGATTGTTTTTAAGGCTGCCATCCGTAACTTTTGGTGAAGTGGCCTGAATGGTTCCCTTTTCAGGGAATGTTTCTTTAATAATCAAGGCCGTTGACATATCCGGTACATTTTTAACATTTATAAGCACGGGAAAAGGTTGACCACTGATACAGTGAGCTGGAACAATGCGTTCAGCGACAAATGGGTCGGAAGAAGACGAACGGAAAAAATACCAGATAAAGGTCAACAAAACGCAAAAAACTGTCCCGGACAGTATCAGCAACGGCCAGCTTTTGCTAAGCTTTGGAGTGCCGGAATCCGGCGGCTGATTTGCTGAGCCGAAAGGTTCCGGCGGAAGGGGTTCAGGTGATTCCTCGTTTTCAGGGGCCTCTTCCAACAGGTCTTCAAGCTGAACGTTTAGTGCTTCAGCCAGCTTCAGGCCGTTATCTCTTTTTATGCTGGGATATCTGCGATTTTCCCATCTTGATATAGTGTCGGTTGTTACCTCGACTGCAGTTGCCAGGTAAAGCTGGGTAAGACCCTGCTGCTCGCGCAGGAGCTTAATTTTTGCCCCGTCAATTTTAACCATGCTCATTGGGCCGGCAAATGAATTGTCCGTCATCTGTTTCTTTATGGTTGTTGAGAGTTGCGGATGTGTTTTGTCTGGTTATACCAATTTTTAATGAGCCATTAAAGCACAAATTCTATATATTCGGCACTGATAAGAGCCGCATGTCGGTAGACATCGCTCGACTTGCCCCCATGTCGGCTGGTTCTTCTAACGGAAACGTTGTACATTCAAAGACAGAAATAAAAGAGAACTCATAAAGAGGAGGGTACTATGATAAAGGCAATGGCATTATTCTGCATACTGCTGGTGACTGGGCTTGTGGTGCAGGGTGCGGAGGCAGCCAGTGGTAAATGTACCGTGGTAAAGGTCGACGGAACACGAATGGTGATTGAATGCAATCAGCAAGCCAAGGGATTTGAAAAAGGCAATCAGATAAAGATCAAGTCGGACAGAAAAAAATCGAATCAGAAAGATTAGTTACCAATCAAAACGCACAACATTTTCAAGTGGATCGGATTTAACGATCCGGACCTTCACCATTGTATTTGGTTGTATATCTTTGGCACCTGGAGTGGGAAGATCTATATCCATGAGGATATCTGAAAGCAGCATATTCACGCGCCTTGGGCCGGCCTGGATGACGAGTGCATCAATATACTGGCCCTGGCGATCGGCAAGATACTTAAGCAGCCAATATCGTTGTCTCTGGTGTCGAACATTGTTGGCAGTGGTCAATGTGCGACTCAGCACGGAGGTGAAGTCCTTACACATCTCCTCGGTAAAGCAGGGTTCGTGTCTTCTGACAATGCTGTTTAACTGATGTTGCATGACGAGATCAAGCAACCGCCTGATAGGCGAAGTAACGGTGGAGTAATGTGACACTCCCAACCCGCTATGAGGCTTTGCTGTGGTCGACAATTCTCCCCTCGACATGTTTTTTCTCTGCAGCGTGTTCTGGAAGAGGTCATCGTCCTCTCCATGAACTATTCTGTTCTGGAGCGGTGGTTGTGATCGATAAATCCCCGGCACCATCCTGTCCGCAACATATTTTGCCGCTTCACTATTTGCAAGAATCATCATTTCAGATACTATGGTCCTGGAGGGCGTGTCGCTTTTGGCAAGAGTGATATGGACCTTGCCCTGATGGTCAATGAAGATATTCACATCGGGAAAGGGGAGAAGAAGTGCTCCTTGCGCCAGACGTTTTGCACGAAGTTTTTTCCTGAGCATATCAAGGAGTTCGATTTCCTTATCCGTCCCAAGCATCCTGTCAACTTCTTCATAGGTGAGCCGTCTTCTCACCCGGATAATGGACGGAGAGATCCTGACTCGTAAAACTTCAGCCTCTGGCGAAAGCAAAATCATAAAGCTGAATGCGGCTCTGGTTTCGTCTTGAATAAGGCTACAGATTCCTTGTGAAAGATGTCGCGGCAGCATTGGTATCTGCCCTTCCGGAAAGTAAATGGACGTGCCACGGCGCATAGCTTCAGCAAACAGCTGATCTCCCGGGCGGACATAGTGGGCCACGTCTGAAATGTGGATACCGACAAGATAATTGCCGTCCTGTTCTTCTATGGTCAGCGCATCGTCGAAATCCAGGGTTGTAGGACCGTCTATTGTTATGGGGGAGAGATGAGTGAAGTCGGTTCTTCCGGGATCGTCAAATAACTCGTTTTGTCCGCGCTGGAGAATGAGTTCCGCCTGTTGCCTCGCAGCAAGCGAGAAATTAACCGGCAGTTGGTTGCGAAGAAGTGGAATGTTCTCGTTGGTACTCCACAGTCCGGCTTTTACGAGGAGGTGATATGGGTCATGTATTTTGCTAAGGCCGCAGGATTTTAGGATTTTTTGGGCTATATCAGATTCTCTCGAATCTGCTCCGAAAAGATAAAAGTCGCGAATAATGTTCAAAACATCCATCTGAATAGAATGAAGTTCACCAGGAGATGGATTTGTCTCCATGATGTGCTTGACTATCCTGGCACCCTCCTGGATGAGCTCGGCGCGTTTTGCCTCTTTTTGCTGCTGAATCTTTAATTGCTCGACTTTTTCAGGACTGTTTGCCTGAATCCGCCCTTCCTTATATTTGAAATACAACTTGTCTTCAAAAACACAGCGAAGAAAGGCGGAGACTGTATCATCAGTTGCTTCAGATCCAAAGATAAGCTCTGCCAGGAAGACCGGGCTGAAGGAATTTGAGCCGTCTTCAGCCGTAAGCTCCCATATTTCTTCGAGGTTGATGTGTCCCATTAAAGAGTTCCGTTGGTCAGTCGTACTCTGAAGCTGTTTTGTAATGGATTCCCTGTTCAGTTCAGTTGGATGCGTTTCTAGTGAACAGTGGACAACGCGAGACAGGGGAAGGTTGAGTTCTCTGCCATTCTGGTTAATGAGGCGCAGCCGTTTGGGCTGGCTCTCTAAAACCAGTGCACATATAAACTTCCCGTTATCAAGATATTCTATCAGTTTTCCAGTAACAATCATCTAATCACGAAGTGTTCAATATCTTTTTACTGTTTCATTGTGAATCTTTTGGGAAATACAACAAAATAGTGTGCGCAATACGTGCAGCGCGTATTATAGTTTTATTCTTATTGATTTGTCTATTATTTATGGACAAAGGTGTCACAGTATAGTGTGGAATGTCATTTTGCCTACACTTATTATTGTACTTATGAATTTAATATTACTCTTTTAAACGTTATGGATCTTTTCGAGAAACCGGTGAAGTCAGGCATGGTAGCAATAGTGGGGCCTCCCAATGCTGGAAAATCAACATTGATGAATCATCTTCTCGGACAGAAGATTTCAATAGTTACCGCTAAACCCCAGACAACTCGCAATCGAATTGTGGGTATAATTAATGATACAGATTATCAGGTAGTTTTTCTCGACACTCCGGGATTACATAAATCACGTGACCCCTTGAATATGGAGATGGTCAAGGTTGCCATGGAGAGCCTGGTCGATGTTGATATCGTCCTGTTTTTGGTCGATGTCTCCCTGCCACTTCCCGAAAAAGCTCAGATAAAAAAGACTGAGGAACTCGCTGAATACATGCAGCGAATTAAAGGGCCGGCAATCATGGTTTTGAACAAGATTGACCTGATTGACCGAAAGCAGGTTCTGCCGCTTATCGATTCCTATTCTAAATTATTCCCTTTTAAGGCTGTGATTCCGGTCTCTGCACTTGGCGGGGACGGACTGGAGAACCTGCTGTCTGAGATTCTGGATCATCTACCAATGGGGCCACGATTTTTCCCTGAAGATATTCCAACGGATGCTTCGGAGAGGTTTTTATGTGCTGAGATCGTCAGGGAGAAGGTCTTTCTGCTTACCGGTCAGGAAATTCCATATTCAACGGCGGTGCTCATTGAATCGTTCAAAGAAGATGAATCGAAAAAAATGGTGACTATTCATGCCGCCATTGTCCTCGAAAAACAATCACAAAAAGGGATCGTTATCGGCAAGGGCGGTCAAAAACTCAAAAGTATCGGGATAGCAGCCAGAAAGGATATTGAAGCACTTATAGGGCAAAAGGTGGTTCTGAAATTATGGGTTAAGGTGAAGAAGAACTGGTCCCAGGATGAAAGATTTCTCAAGGAACTCGGGTATTAATGTTTTTTACCCAACCATCTTAAAGTTTTTACTGTGCCATCACCACTTGTCAGTGTGGGGTTTCTTTAAACTGATAAAAAAGATTGAGACTTTTAAGAATGTTGTAGGCAGATCGTAGCTGATTATCTGTCTGCAATCGTTCTTCCAGTTTCCCGGCTTCCAGATCCTCCTCGCTCACCGACTCCGGTGGCAATCCCGGCAGGTGGTTGGCCAGATCAACCTCTTTGATAAGTTTTCTCTTTGACTTGTTTTCCTCGGGCGGCAAGCAGGCAATAAATGGAATCTCTACATCGGGAGTAATACCCAGCGCCTGAATGGAACGATTGTCCGGAGTATAGTATTTGGCGGTGGTCATCCGCAGCCCGGCTCCGTCGGGAAGAGGGATGATCGTTTGTACAGATCCTTTCCCAAAAGTCCGGCTCCCGACAATGATACCTCTCTTGTGTGCCTGAATAGCCCCTGCAACTATCTCGGAGGCACTGGCCGAGCCTTCGTTCACTAATACCACGAGAGGGTACATCCTTTCTGCGCCGTTATCGTGGGCGGGATAAACGTTATTCTGGTCATCTCTTCGTCCTTTAGTGTAGACAATAGTCCCTTCAGTGAGAAAAATATCGGCAATACTTACAGCTTGGTGAAGTAATCCACCGGGATTACTTCGTAAGTCAAGGATCATTCCGTTAACTTGATGTTTCTTCTTTAGAGCATGTAGTTTTGTTTTAAAATCGCCGGTTGTGTGACTCTGGAAATTGGTGATTCTGGTGTAGACAAATCCGGGAGAAAGAAACTCCGCTTTAACAGATTGAATTGGAATGATTTCTCTTTTGAGGGTTATTGATTTCAGATTATCCCAACCCTCTCTGTGGATAGAAATGGTGACCTCGGAACCAGCGGGTCCCCGCAGTTTCTTTATCGCCTCATACGGACCCATGTTTTTTGTACTGACACCGTTGATTTCGATGATAATATCATTGGCTTTTAATCCGGCCTGATCTGCAGGAGTATCCGCTATGGGACTGACAATGGTCAGCAGATCGTTTTTAATTGTCACTTCGATACCAATGCCTGAGAATGATCCCCTTGTCTCTTCCTGCAGATCCTTGAAACTTTCCGGCGGCATATAGGAAGAATGGGGATCAAGGGAAAAAAGGAGACCACGGATTGCACCGTTCAGCACTTCTTTGGTGTCAATCTCTTCAACATAATTTTCCTGGAGGATACTGAGAACATTTGAAAAGATCTCCAGTTGCTTATACGTTGCAGCTCTTTCCTCCTGAGAGGTTTCGGCCTGGGCCGCAGCTCCGTATAAAAAAACGAGTAAAAAAAACAGGCTAAAGATCAACCTGCGTAAAAAATAGGTAAAAGCATTCATACAGTTCCTCAACTCAGAAGAATGTGATGGTGGTGAATGGCTGTCACTTTAAAACGAGTGAGCTGACTCGTCTAAACCGACCTCGCCGGTTGAATATTCATGAAGGTTTGAGAGCCTGTTAGGATTCAGCCATAATAAAGGATCCATTGATTCCCGGCCATGACGAATTTCAAAGTACAACCCTTCGTCAAAAAGAGTGGCAGTGTCACCCATAATGCCGATAATATAACCTTTTTGAACTTTTTGCCCTCGAGTGACCATTATTTTCTCAATCCTCGAGGTTACCGTGTAATACTGAAAACCATGATGAATTATAACTGTATTACCATACCCGCGCAAATAACCCGAAAAAATTACATCCCCGTCATTCACTGAGATAATTTTTGTTCCATCAGGCGCTTGCAGTTCAATGCCTTCAGAATTACGAGATATTCCAAGTTTATTGGTTTTTTCCTGATGAAAAAGAGTAATGATCGTCCCGTCGACCGGTGGAGGAAGACCACCTTTGTCGGCAAGGAATTTCTGTTCGTAGATCTGGCCTTTATTTTTCAGTGATACGATTGATTCGGCAAGGTTGTCCGATGCCTGCTGCAATTCGACAACAGCCTGTTGATGGAGTTTTTCCTGGGTACGCACATGGGTAAGAAGGGTGTTTTGTTCAGCTTTTGTTTTCTGTAACAGCTCTTCTTCCTCGGCTGTCTGATTGAAAAAATTTTCTAATATAGATTTTTCCAGATCAAGGGCTACGGTTACTCTTTCGAGTTCTTCAATGGTATCGCGATAGACTTTGATAACCTCCTGGTCATATCGTAACAAAGTGTCGAATGCCTCATGAAAAGTAAGCAGTTCGGGCAATGTCTTCGTTGAAAAAGTAACGTTTAGTAGCCCGATGTCACCCATAGTATAATACGCAGTGATTCTTTTCTGGAGGTGCTGTTCTACAATATTTTTTTCCGAGCGTATTGTACTCAGTGCTTTTTCCTCTCTATCGATCATCGCCTGCTGCGTCTGCATTTTTTTCTGAAGTGACTCGAGCTTTTCTTGTTGGATGACAAGTTTTGTGTCGAGAGCTTCAAGCTCAGCCAGGATATTTCGTTCCTTGAATTGAGTTTCAGTAATCTTGTTTTCCTGTTGGATTATTCCCTGTTGGAGTCGACGTATTTTACCCCTGAAAACTGAAACTTCATCTTCTTGATTACCTGCATTCTGTTCCTGGCCCCAAAGTGGGCAGGGTATGGATACCAGTAAAAAAATGAGGAGGAACAGGAAGGGCAAAAAGAAGGACAAACCATGTCGGTTTTCGAAAAAAATACAGCGAATATTTGCTGAAGAGATGGCTGAACTGATTCTCATATTACGTTTTTATATAAAATATAGAATGGGTTCAGATACGGAGAAACTTCTGCATGGTTGAATAACTCCCAAGTGTGCAGAGGAGTATGGAGACACAGATGATAGAAAGACTGACCATCGGCGAAAAGAAGGAAAACTCAAACAGGTTGAGAAATCCCGGACCGGAGAATCGCAGCTTTATCCATTGGAAAAGTATAAACAGCGATGCAATACCAAGGGTGGATCCGAAAACGCCCTGAAGCAGGCCCTCCAGTAAAAAAGGGGTTCTTATATAATTGTTGGTGGCACCTACCAGTTTAAGAAGTTCCAGCTCAGCCTGTCTGCCGAGAATGGTGAGACGAATAGTATAGGCAACCATGAAAATGGTAGTCAGAATAAGCAGCGTGCCACTGAGAAGCACAATAATCGACAGTAGCTTGGTAAAATAATAAAACCTTTCCACCCAGTCCTGGCCGTATTGCACTTTCAGTGTGCCGGGGAGACGAGCCAGGTATGCAGAAAATAATTTTACCTGGTTGAGGCTCCGCAGGTTTTTCAGCGGCACCACCTCTATAGATGGTGGAAGGAAGTCTTTTGGTAAATCATTAAGAACGTCCTGATTCTTTCCCAACTGGCCAGCAAATCTTTCATAGGCCTCGGCGCGTGATATAAAACGTATCTCCTCAACATCATCAAAGATGGTAATTTTCTTTCTCAACTGCTGCTCAAGTTCCGGCCCTGGCTCTTCTTCGAGATAGACAATCAGGCTGAGGTCATCGCCAAGCTTGTCACCGATGTTCAGCATATTGGCGTATATAAGATAGAAGAAAGCGAAAATAAGCACGGAAAGACTGACGGTCAGCAGAGTCATGAGTTGAGAGCCCCATGTCATGCGTAAATTTCTTCCGACCTGTCGGATGACAGTGAGCCAGAAACTCATGAAAGTGATCCCCCTGCCAGGGCGTGCAGTTGCCCTTTACGAAGCTCCATAACCCGGTGGGAGGTATGCCGGTAAATCGAATCGTCATGGGTAGCAATGACAATGGTTGCACCGGCCTTATTACAATTTGTTAACAGTTGCATGACTTTTTCTGTAGTCGTTGCGTCAAGATTGCCGGTAGGTTCATCAACCAGAATCATTGTTGGGGAATTAGCAATCGCTCTGGCCAGCGTCACCCTTTGCTGTTCACCGCGGGAGAGTTCCCCGGTTATAGTATCATGTTTGTCGGCAAGGTTAAGTCGATCGAGCAGATTCCGAACCCTGTTTCTGATCATTTGCGGTTTTTTATAGGATACTTCCATGGAGATCGCAATATTCTCAGCCGTTGTCCTGTCTGTCAGCAACTTGAAATCCTGATAAGCGACACCTATTTTTTGACGAAGTCTGGCCAGTTTGTAACCTTTCAGGTGATGAATTGGTTTACCGCCTATCTCTATCAGCCCGTTACTGGGGGATTCCATGCTGCAAAGCAGTTTCAGCAAGGTCGTCTTCCCGGCGCCACTCATTCCAATTATAAAAAACATCTCCCCGCTGGCAATGGAAACGGAGATATCCTTTAAGGCAACGACATCAGGTGGATAAATTTTGGAGACCTTGATCATTTCGATCATTGTTTCAGTCTTTATATTCAGAGGTTTGTTCATCAATCTTAGATTTATGTCAGGCTTGAAATGGATTGGTCAAAGGTCTGTGCTATTCTATCAGTAACCACAGGAAAGGTCAAAAATGGACTGTCTGTTAAATTTACATACTTCCACTGAAGATATAAAGTATTCCATTAATAAACGCAATGTATCACATCAGCACCAAATGACATACAGTCTTTCATCGACAGATTATTGAAAAACCTTCACAGGTATTATTACGATTGTGCTGGTCCGGCTGGGTCGAGTAATTTATTCTTGCAACTTCACCTGCAGTTGGTATTGTTGTGAGTTTGACTGTTCACGTTTTTCGTTGGAGTAACTGTAAATAAATCGGGTATTTTGGCTGCACTGTGACATCAATAGCGCCAATAAAATGTATGAAGGAGAAGAACATGGATTATAGGGATACCCTTAATCTACCTCAGACCGGCTTTAAGATGAAAGCAAATCTCGCTCAGAAGGAACCGCTCCTTCTCAAACTCTGGGAAAAAGAGCAACTCTACTTCAGAGTTCAGGAGAATGCTAAAGACAAGCCGCTCTTTGTCCTTCATGACGGCCCGCCATACGCCAACGGAAATATACATCTGGGTACCGCTTTTAATAAAATTCTCAAAGATATCATTCTGCGCTCAAAAAGAATGGCCGGTTTCAATGCACCATATATCCCGGGGTGGGATTGTCATGGACTGCCCATTGAACACAACGTTGACAAAGAACTCGGAGAAAAGAAAAAAACGATCCCCAAGCTTTCTAAGAGAAGCGCCTGCCGGAAATATGCCAATAAATGGATTAAAATTCAAAAAGAACAGTTTAAACGACTTGGTGTTCTGGGCGATTGGGATAATCCTTATCTCACTATCAACTATGAATACGAGGCCACTATTGCCCGGGAATTTAATAATTTTCTTCTCTCGGGAGCTGTTGTTCGAAACCGTAAACCCGTCTATTGGTGTTCAACCTGTACCACGGCACTTGCGGAAGCTGAAGTGGAATATCATGACCACAACTCGCCCTCTATTTATGTCAAATTTCAGGCTGACAGTGATCTCTCTGATATAGATCCATCACTTGCCGGAAAAAACATCTTTTTTGTCATCTGGACAACAACCCCATGGACACTGCCTGCCAACCTTGCTGTTGCCCTGCATCCGGAGTTCACCTATTCCGCGGTTGAGGTAGGAGACGAGACCTGGATTGTTGCGCAGGACCTTGTGGAAAAAGTGATGGCCGAGACTGGAATTGAGAAATTTTCAATCAAAGGGACATTTGGCGCCAAAAGTTTTGAAAACAGGAAATGCAGACACCCTTTTATGGAAAGAGAGTCGCTTCTTGTACTCGCCGACTATGTAACGGTCGATGCCGGTACCGGATGCGTGCATACCGCCCCCGGTCATGGTGCCGATGACTATCAAACCGGATTGAGATATGGCCTTGATATCCTCTCACCTGTCAATGGCGACGGTATCTACTCAGATGAGGCAGGCCCCTATGCGGGACAAAAGGTGCCCGCCGTGAACAAGGTGATAAATCAAGATATGGCTGAAGCCGGCAGTCTTATACACGAATCGGCCATCAATCACAGCTATCCGCACTGCTGGCGTTGTAAAAAACCGGTCATGTACAGGGCCACACCCCAATGGTTCATATCCATGGAAAATAACCAACTCCGGGAAAAGGCGCTGTCGGCCATTGAGACCGTGCAATGGACTCCGGCATGGGGGATGCAGCGAATCTATTCCATGGTGGAAGGCCGTCCCGACTGGTGTCTGTCACGACAGAGAAGCTGGGGGGTTCCACTTACGGTAATAAGCTGTAAATCCTGCGGTGAAATAGTGACAACTGATGAACTCGTCGAGCGGATTGATGAGCTTTTTCGAAAAGAGGGCGCCGACGCATGGTTCAGCCATGATGTTACTGATTTTATCGGTACAGAAAGAAGTTGCCCCCAATGCGGTTCTTCTGAGTTCGAGAAAGAGGAAGATATTTTGGATGTCTGGTTTGACTCCGGGGTCAGTCATGCTGCCGTCTGTGAAAAAAGAGAGGAACTCAGGGCACCGGCCGATCTCTATCTTGAGGGGAGCGATCAGCATCGTGGCTGGTTTCAGAGTTCTCTTCTGACCTCAACCGGAACCAGGCAGCGGGCACCCTTCAAGGGCGTACTGACCCACGGCTATGTCGTTGACGGACAGGGAAAAAAAATGTCCAAATCAGTCGGCAATGTCGTTGTTCCATCCGAGGTTATTGAAAAATACGGGGCGGAGATACTGAGACTCTGGGTGGCCAGTGAGGACTATCAGGATGACATTAAAGTCTCCGACGAAATTCTCAAGCAAGTGTCTGATTCTTATCGAAAAATACGAAACACCATACGGTACTTCCTCGGCAATCTTGCCGATTTTAAACCCCAGGACCACAGTATCCCTTTTAACGATCTGCCGGAACTGGACAGATGGGCTCTGGCTAAATTCGAAGAGTTGAAATCGAAGGTGAAAAAGGGATATGAGAAGTATGAATTTCATAGCATTTATCAGGGATTAAACTATTTCTGCGGTACCACGATGAGTGCTTTCTATCTCGACATATTAAAAGATCGACTCTATACCTCCGGAACGGATTCCCATCTCAGGCGTTCCGCCCAGACAGTTCTCTATACGATCTTGGACGGTTTACTCCGGTTGATGAATCCGGTACTTTGTTTCACTGCGGCTGAGGCCTGGGATGCTCTCCATGGAACTGCCGAACGTGGTTCGATTGAAGGTAACAGTATCTATTTCGCCGAATTTCCATCTGAAGCCAATATAGAACATGATCAGCAGATGATGGAGAAATGGGCAAAACTTATCAAAGTACGATCTGAAATTACCAAAGCCCTTGAAATCGCTCGACGTGAAAAGGTGATTGGCCATCCTCTTGAAGCACAGGTTTTACTGAAGGCAGAGGGAGATCTCTCCAGTTTTCTTACCAGTGAATGGGAAACTGTGAAGGAAATCGCGATTATTTCAGAACTCTCCAGACTGCAAGGTGACACTCCTGAAGTCGGTGTTCGGTTTTCAAGTGAAGAGATACCGGGGTTTATTGTTCAGATTCAACCTGCACCTGGCGAAAAGTGTTCGAGGTGCTGGATACGATCAACTACCGTCGGCGAAAACGCTGCCCATCCTGAGATCTGCAGCAGGTGTTCGGGTGTGTTAGCGGAAATGGCGGCTGAGAGTTAATTATTGTCCAATCGTGATTTATTTTATAGTCCTCATAGCAACAGTAGTAGCTGATCAGTTGACCAAGACGCTCATTCTCGATTCATTTTATTTGTATGAATCAAGAGAAATTATTCCCGGCTTCTTTAATCTTGTCTATGTCACGAACAGTGGAGCTGCTTTCAGTATCCTGGCAGACGTCGATTCACCCTGGCGGCACTATTTTTTCCTTGGCATAGGTACCGCAGCCCTTATCGGTTTAAGTGTCGCGTATTGGAAATTGAGGAAAGTGAATATCTTATACAGCTGGCCACTTGCCCTCATAGCCGGAGGCGCCGTCGGTAATCTGATCGACAGGGTACGTTTTGGTGCGGTGATCGATTTTCTCGATTTTTATGTAGGCCGCTATCACTGGCCGGCATTTAATGTCGCCGACTCTGCAATATGCGTTGGTGCCGGCCTATTTTTATTCATTAACATCTTTGAGACAAGAATACAGAAATTGAGGAAAAATTAATGAAAATTGCTGTGCTTTTCCCCGGGCAGGGGTCACAATATCTGGGAATGGGTCAAGAATTTATCAACGCCGATGCCGGATGTGCTTCTTTGATGGCAATGGCTGAAGCTGCCTGTGAAATTAATCTCGGAGCTCTCTGTTCTGATGGGCCTATGGAAGAGTTAACCAGGGCAACTCACTTACAACCTGCTATCACGATTACCAATCTCATCTGTTGGCAAGCCTTTAAGAACGAGATAGGCAAAGAAATCGAAGTGGCTTGTTTTGCCGGCCATAGCCTTGGAGAATATTCGGCTCTTTGCGCTGCCGGTGTATTGAATGCAGAGGACACAATGAGGCTCGTCAGTAAAAGGGGGGCTCTCATGGAGCGGGAGGGACAATTACATCCGGGAGGAATGCGTGCGGTCCTGGGCTTGGATATCAAGGCGGTAGAGGAAATTATCGGCAGTTACACGGGAGACGGTGATGTAACCGCTGCCAATCATAATACCCCGGAACAGATCGTTATCTCTGGGTCCATGAACGCACTGGATGAGGTTGGCAGGAGTGCGGAGGCCCGTGGAGGCAAAGTAATCCCACTTAATGTAAGTGTTGCCAATCACAGCCCGCTGGTTGCAGATGCCGTACCGGATTTTGCCGAATTTATGGGCGATATAGATTTTAAACGACCTCAGGTGCCAGTGTATTTCAACGTTTCTGCAGAAAAAGAGACCAACACCGACATTATAAAAGAGATGATGGCCAAGCAGATTGCATCACGGGTGCGGTGGTATGAAATCATAGAGGGGATGCTGGCGGAAGGAGTCGACACCTTTATAGAGATTGGCCCTAAAACAGTGCTCAAAGGCATGATGAGAAAAATTGTTCCCAAAGGGACAAAAGTAACATCCCTGCAATTTGACACACCGAGCTCTCTGTCGCAATGTGTGGAAAAGATAAAGGCAGTTTAGCCTCTGTGGGAATTGTTGTCTTCAATTGCGTGAAAAATTGTGTCACTCCCGAACCAAACAAAGGACAGTTCCTTTACGGAATGACTGTTTTATTCAGTAATAAGACAATCATTTTTGAGTCACTCACACGTTTTTCGATAAAGCGAATAAAGTTTTGCGGAGTTCCAAGTGATTGAAAAATATATGAATCGGGTTTTAGCGGGACACGACCTGCAGTTTGGTGAAGCACTCGAACTGGCTCGCGTTGCAGATGCCGCAGAGCTATATCAGGCTGCAGATGAACTGCGACAGCGGCTGCACAAAAACAGTCTCGATTTGTGTTCCATTGTGAATGCTAAATCAGGAACATGTTCCGAAGATTGCAAATTTTGTGCGCAGTCATCCCATTACGACGTCGAGGTCGCTACCTATGACGTCGTCGATGTGATTAAGGCGATATCCCTCGCCAAAGAGAATGAAGGGTTTGGTGTACAGCGCTTTTCCCTCGTCACAGCCGGCAGAGAGGTCTCGGAGCAGCATCTTGAGGAATTCCGGCAGATATATCAGCGTCTGCAGGAGGAAACGCAGCTTTCACTCTGTGCTTCAATGGGGTTTCTTACGCTGGAAAAAGCATTGAAGCTTAAAGAAATGGGTGTAACCCGCTATCACTGCAATCTGGAAACGTGCCGGAGTTTTTTCCATAAGGTGTGCACCAGCCACTCCTGGGATGAAAAGGTGGCAACAATTAAAATAGCCCGAGAGGCCGGGCTGGAGGTCTGCTCAGGTGGTATTGTCGGTTTGGGGGAAACTTTAGAACAACGTCTTGAACTGGCTTTTGAGCTTAGGGAACTTGATATCCTTTCTATTCCCATCAATATTCTTACTCCAATTAAGGAAACACCATTCGCCGATATCAAGCCACTCAGTGTCGCAGAAGTACTCACCTGTGTCGCTATGTTTCGATTCATTAATCCAACGGCTGTCATTCGGCTTGCGGGCGGAAGAAACTTGTTGGGTGATGAGCAGAGAAAGTGTTTCACGACCGGAGCAAATGGTGCGATTGTCGGTAATTATCTGACCACTGTCGGCAATAGTCTTGGTGAGGATATCGAAATGTTTCGGGCTCTTGGGTTTGACGTGGCAGATGAAAAGTAGCATAAAAGGGTAGGAGCCAGGTGCCACGTGGAAAGAGAGACTGCTGGGCAGTTACAATTTGACCGGAAACATATATGGCATCCCTATACTTCTATTGACAAGCCACTCGAAGTATACCTGGTTGAGTCGGCTGAGGGTGTAAGAATACGACTGGAGGACGGAAGGGAACTGATTGACGGCATGGCTTCCTGGTGGTCAGTCATTCATGGCTACAATAATCCTCGACTTACCAAGGCCGTTCAGGAGCAGGCAGAAAAGCTTGCTCATGTCATGTTTGGAGGCTTGACCCACGAGCCGGCAATAAATCTTGCCCGGTTGCTGATTGACATCACACCTCAGGAGTTGAGCCGTGTATTTTTCTGTGATTCTGGCTCAGTGGCGGTGGAAGTTGCCATGAAAATGGCGATCCAGTATAGCTACGCCAAAGGTATAGCAGGCAAAAATAAATTTTTAACCATCAAAGCCGGGTATCACGGTGATGCCTTCCATGCAATGTCGGTTTGTGACCCCGTCACCGGCATGCATCAGATTTATCAGGGTATACTGCCCAAGTATTTTTTCGCCGACAAACCTGCATGCCGTTTCACTGATGAGTGGGACGAATCTGATATTCTTTCATTTACAGAGTTGCTTGCTGAAAATCACCGGTCAATATGCGCGGTGATTTTAGAACCCATTGTACAGGGAGCCGGTGGTATGAATTTTTACCACCGAGAGTACCTTCGTCGGGTTAAAGAGCTTTGTGAACAGTTTCAGGTATTACTCATTGCCGATGAGATTGCCACAGGATTCGGGCGGAGCGGGGAAATGTTCGGCTGCAATCATGCCGGTATCTCCCCAGATATTCTCTGTCTCGGTAAAGCCCTGACCGGAGGGTATATGACATTGGCAGCGGTTTTAGCCACTGCTGAAGTTGGTCACGTTATCTCCCGTGGAAATCCAGGGGTCTTCATGCATGGACCGACCTTTATGGGCAACCCCCTTGCCTGCAGTGTTGCAGTTCGTTCCATTGAAATGCTGCTTGAGGCCGATTGGAAGGCCAACATTCTCCGGATAGAGACCGAATTAAAGAACGGTCTGAATCCGTGCAGACGGCTCTCAGGGGTGAAGGATGTGCGTGTCCTCGGAGCAATCGGTGTCGTTGAACTGGAGGATCCTGTCACCATGGGCAGAATTCAAAAACGATTCGTCGAAAACGGTGTTTGGGTGCGTCCATTTGGGCGACTGGTCTATGTTATGCCTCCATATGTCATAGATAATACCGATCTTCGATATCTTACCAGCGCTATTTGCAAGGTAATTGAGGCTGAAGCAGCATTATGACCGGATCTTATGAGCAGGATTTGGAAAGATTGTTCACAGAGGGGCGGCTTAGAGAGCTAAAACCACTGGTCGGCAGAAACGGTTGCCGCATTCGCTATCGTGACCGCGAATTGCTTAATCTTACTTCAAACGATTATCTCGGACTGGCTGGTGATGTGGATTTACATCAGAAATTTTACGGCGCAATGACCAGGGGTAATTTGCTGGATAATTTTGGCCTTGGAGCTGCTTCTTCTCGACTGTTAACCGGTGACAGTGCAACTGCACATCTCCTGGAAAAGACGTTAAAAAAAACCTATGGAAAAGAGGCATGCCTGCTCTTTAACTCCGGTTACCATGCCAATATCGGGATTCTCCCTTCACTGCTTGGTAAAAAAGACCTGATTCTTTCTGACAAACTCAATCACGCCTCCATTATGGATGGGATGCGTCTCAGTATGGCACAGTATAAGCGATACAGGCACTGTGACTACGACCATCTTACTTCGTTACTCGAAAGATATCGCAAGCAGTTTAATAAGGTAATCATCGTCAGTGAATCAGTGTTCAGTATGGATGGCGACGTTGCTGATCTTGCACGGCTTGTCGCTATAAAAACTGAGCATGACTGTATGCTCTATGTTGATGAGGCGCATGCACTTGGCCTTTATGGAAACCAGGGTCTTGGCAAGGCTGAAGAACAGCAGCAGCTTGGCGGGATAGATTTTTTGGTTGGTACCTTTGGTAAGGCTCTTGCCTCGGTGGGCGCTTTTGTCCTCTGTTCCAAAACCCTAAGGGCTTATCTGGTTAACCACAGCCGCTCTTTGATTTTTACCACCGCTCTGCCACCTGTAGTCCTGCAATGGAATCATTATATTTTTAAAGAAATGATTAAATGTGATGACAGGCGAAGCGATCTGAGAACTCTATCTACGATGTTACGCCGGAGTCTGGTGCAGCGAAATTTACAAACGGATGGCTCGACTAATATAGTCCCGGTAATGATTGGAGATGATGCTGTTGCTGTGTCTTTGGCTGGCGCAATGCAGGAGCGAGGGTATCTTATCCTTCCTGTCAGACCACCAGCAGTTCCAGAGGGCACTGCTCGATTTCGGTTGTCGGTTACCGCTGACATGGTCTGGTCCGATCTTGCCCGGGTCGCTGAGAATATTGCCGAGCTCATGCAACGGTTTTCCGTATAGTTCCCGATAGGCGATGAAAACATCCTGGCTACATAAGGGCGGTCATTCAAGTCTTGTTGTCTTCTGCAATGGCTGGGGAATGGATAGACATCCGTTTCATTCTCTCATGAGTTCGGAGTACGATGTTTTTATGCTGTATGATTACCGGCAGCTGTCAAATTGTCCTGATATTGAGGCAATTGCGGACAATTATAATACAGTCGTTCTTGTCGGCTGGTCGATGGGGGTGTGGATTGGCCAAAAACTTTTTTCTGATAAACATCATCTGTTTCACAGAACGATAGCCATCAATGGAACCCTTTGTCCAATCGATGACAGTTTTGGTATCCCGGAGAAGGTATTCAACGCTACCCTTGCCGGTTTTTGTGAGAGCGCGCGGCTGAAGTTTTACAAAAGGATGTGCCGGGAGAAAAAAAATCTTCAAGTATTTCTTGATAAACAGCCACAAAGATCGGTCGAAGAGCAAAGGGAAGAATTGGCTACCCTCAAAATAATGGTCGATTGTACCCCTGCCGTACAGTCAATCTATAATGAGATCATAGTCTCAGAACACGACTGGGTTATGCCATCCGCCAATCAAATGAATTATTGGCATGGTCATCCGGTCATCCCGGTTTCCGGGTTTCATTTTCTTTTTAATCTTTGGCAAAGCTGGGACCATCTGCTCGCTTTTTGCCATCCAGCTTCGCAGCTATAGAGTCATTCTCGGGTATCGCACATTGAATATAAAGAATTCACAGCATCTGGATAAGCTACTCATCGCTGATTCATTTAAGGCCAGCGCAGCAACGTACGAAGATAATGCCACTGTCCAGAAGGAAATCGGACAAAGAATTATCAATTTTCTGGAGGGATACGAATCTATCAATTATTCACGTGTCCTTGAGATTGGCTGTTGCACCGGGATTCTGACCAGACAGCTCGTTACTCGGAGGGAAGTCGAAACAATTTATCTCAACGATATTGTAGAAGAATTCTGTGTAAAAACAGGAGAGCGAATTGTAAAAAATGTTAAAAGGGTTGAGCATTTACCCGGAGACATCGAACAATGTATACTTCCCGGAAACCTTGGCTTGGTTCTCTCCTCCGCTACCTTTCAATGGATCTCTGACCTGCCGGCTCTTCTCAAAACGATTTACAGTGCGCTTCAAGATGGCGGGTTTTTGGTTTTTTCAATATTCGGGCCAGGAACAATGAAGGAAATCAGTGCGCTGACAGGGCGAGGGCTGCATTACCATTCGAGGGAACATCTTACTGAAATGTTACAGGAATATTTCCGGATTACCTCATTGCTGAAAGAAGAGCGAACAATATATTTTCCATCTGTACGGGAAGTGCTGCACCATATCCGACGGACAGGGGTTGGCGGACTTGGTCGAAGCAGATGGTTGCCGGGTAAGTTTAAAGAATTTGAGAAACAATATACGGCTCGCTTTGCTACAGATAAGGGCTTCCCCGTTACCTATGCGTCTACTTTTGTGGTCGCGAAAAAAAAATAATACAGTAAGAAAAACGTGAAATATCAAGTATATTTTGTTTCAGGGATAGATACCGGTATCGGCAAAACAATTGCCACCGGACTTCTTGCCAGATCATGTCAGGAAAACGGGTTCAAAACAATCACACAGAAAATTGTTCAGACCGGTTGCGTCGGCATAAGTGAAGACATTGTTCGACATCGACAAATAATGGGAATTGATTTGCAATCCCAAGATGCCGAAGGCCTGACTTGTCCTTATGTGTTTCCGGTACCGTGCTCCCCACATCTTGCGGCCAGACTTGAAAATACTAAAATTGACTGCGATGTCATCCGTTCGGCAACAGCATCTTTGCTCACCCAGTTCGATTGTGTCTTTCTCGAGGGAGCGGGTGGTCTTTTTGTCCCATTGAATGAAGAGGAGACATTGATTGACTACATTGAGGCAGAACAGCACCCACTTATTCTGGTTAGCAGCTCAAGGCTTGGGTCCATCAATCACACACTGAGCGCTTTGGCTCTCGCTCGCCAAAGAAACATAGAGGTTGCTGGGATAATCTATAATCGATTTGAAAAAACTGATCAGAGGATTGAGGAAGACTCAAGAGAAGTATTTACGAGGTATATGAAGAAAAATCGATTTTCTGGCCCGGTAATAGATCTGTTTCCCCTTCAAAAATACCAAAATTATGAAGAAAAACTTAATATCTCTGGTATCTGCAGTTAATAATACGAGTATATAATGTAAAACCATGAAGGGAATATATATGAACAGTGTCAAGAAAATTTGTTTGAGCTGCAAATATTTTCGACTGAGGAATGTTGCTGAGGGGATCTGTCGGGTGGACAGGGACACCAATAAGGAATATCCCGTAAAACAAAAAACTGACGGTTGCGGCAATTGGCAGAATTGTGGACAGCAATATTATATTCGTCTGGGATAGATTAAGGCAAAAGATAAAAAATCAGAGTAAAGAACAGAATTGACAGGATTAAAAAGGCGGAACTATAACATGTTGCCGCTTTTTTTTAATCCTTTTTGGAGGGGAATGTGGTGGTTATGAATCAATTTGGAAGGACAGCAAAGACTCTCGTGCAATTGGAAAGATAACCTGTTTGACAAGTGCCGGTGTCGGGTAAATAGTAAGACTATAAGGTTCAGGGCACTGTTCAAAGGGTGGTGCTCGAGGGTGAAGAAATAAACGTTGCTTGTCAGGTATAGTCTGCTGTTCTTCTCTTCGAAACTATCTGCGAACAGTTTTTATGTTTTCGCAGTTGTGCAATGGCGTGTGGCTATATATCGGGTGAAGAAGTGTGTAATTTACAACCGGAGTTCAGGTCTTTTTCGAAAAGATCTATCATCTGCTTTCTAATTGTATTCTTTGCCGGTACATCCGCTTTCTCCGGCGTTTCTTTCAGTAAGGATTCACTTTCCAGCTGCATTTCAACTCACTGGCCCTCTGATCTGAGTCAATTGGTCCCTGATGCCTCTTTGGTTCGTGGAAAGCTGAAAAATGGTTTTCGGTATGTTGTTAAACCCAATCGGGAACCGGAAAATCGGGTTGCAGTCTATCTGGCCGTACAGGCTGGCTCTCTCAATGAAAATGAGAACCAGAGGGGAATGGCCCATTTCCTCGAACATATGATGTTCAATGGTTCTAAAAATTTTCCACCGGGCAGCCTGGTTGATTATTTTCAATCAATCGGGATGAGTTTTGGCAGCGACACCAATGCCTATACCAGTCATGATCAAACTGTTTATCACACCATCCTCCCAAGCGGATCTGAGGATAATATTGATTCCGGTTTCCTCGTAATGGCCGATTACGCCAGGGGGGCCTTGCTTCTTAACAACGAAATAGAGAGAGAGCGTGGAGTTATCCTGGCCGAGAAACGGGCACGGGATTCTGCAGGATATCGTGTTCATGAAGCGACTTCAGCCTTTGCGTTTCGGGGAACATTATATCCAGAGAGGATGCCAATCGGGGTGAAAAAGACGATACTGGAAGCTGATCATGAGTTGCTTAAATCCTTCTATGACGCATGGTACAGGCCAGAAAATATGATTCTGGTCGTCATTGGCGATATCCAAACGGAGCATACGAAAAATCTTATTGAAAAACATTTTTCTGAGCTGTCATCTGTTGGGCCTGAACCTCAATGTCCTGATTTCGGTGAGTTGACACATCAGGGAATCGAGGCCTTTTACCACTATGAGCCGGAACTTGGGAAGACCCATGTCTCTATTCAGACATTCCGGCAGCTGTCGATTGAAAATGACTCCATCGGGATACAAAAACAGGAGTTGCTCCGTATTCTCGGATCTATGATCATCAACTACAGGTTGCAACGATTACAGGAAGAGGAGGAGATACCGTTTGCAGGTGCAAGATATTATTCCGGGGATATCGTTAATCGCATCGGGTATGACTCCATTTCCACCCAGGTTGATGCTGATCACTGGAAGGAGACGGTAACCTCATTGGACCGAATTCTGCGGCAGGCGATATCTCATGGGTTTAAAGACAGTGAAGTGGAACGTGCAAAAAAAGAGATTATCGCACAGCTGGAAAGCAGGGTTTTGACAGCCGATTCTGAAGATTCGAGAGTTATCGCTCGAAGAATTATTGATCATCTGAAGAGTAATCGGGTGTATCAGTCAGCTGAGCAGGAGAGGGCACTCTATGTACCTCTTACTCAAGGCATACAACCTTCGGAAGTGATCAGGTCTTTTCAAAAGACTTGGAATTCCGACAGCAGATTGATTTCTTTGACGGGTAATGTGGATCTTGGAGAAAATGGTACCCAGAAGGTCGCAAAAACCTATCTCAACTCCACGCAGAAGCCAGTGTTGGCCGCGACCGCTGATACACAACCTGTCTTTCCCTATCTGCAACCGGACCCACCTGAAGACACTTCTTTTCAATCTCGTTCTATAGATGATATTGGAGTTGAGCGATTGGTCTTTGCAAACGGTCTGGTCGTCAATCTGAAACAGACACGGTTTGAGGAAAACAAAATTCGTATCCGTGCTGATTTCGGTGCCGGAAAGCAGAATGAACGTGTTCCTGGATTGGCACTGTTACTTGAGGATGTGATCAATGGTTCGGGTAGCGGGAAGCTTCCCAGATCGAGTGTCGACGCCTTGCTCGCAGGCAGCTCTATAAAAATGTCATTCAAGGTGGGTGAATCTGCATTTTCGTGGACGGGCAGTACCCTGGCAAAAGATTTTGATTTTTTCATTCAGACCTTACACCATTTGCTCCTTGACCCAGGGCTTCGGCAAAATGTTTTTTCTAAAATTAAGGAGAATCTGGAGCTGGAGTACCAGAATATCAGTCAGGAGATTGAGGGAGCTATGGTGCTGGCGATTAAACCGTTTTTAGCTGCCTATAATGAGCAGTTTGGGTTACCGGCCTGGGATGATGTGGCTAAAATCGATTTTAATGTACTCTCGAAATGGGCTCAGCCCATAATCGTACCTCAGGATTTGGAAATTTCTGTGGTTGGGGATTTTTACAGGGATGATGTGATTGCTGCACTGACAAAATATTTCTCAGGTATCAGGCTGTTACCTTTTGAAAAACCTGGCTCCACCTCCGTTCATTTTCCTGCCGGCGAAAAACTAGATGTTAAAGTGAGTACATCCGCTGAGAAATCTATGGTGGTCATTGCCTGGCCTACAGACGATTTCTGGAGCATTGAACGAACAAGACGATTACACCTGCTTGCCAGTATATTTGGCGATCGGTTGAGAAAGGTTATCAGGGAGAAGTTAGCTGCAAGCTATTCTCCGAATGTATCGAGTTTTAGTAGCAGAGTCTACCAGGGGTATGGCTATATACTTTCACAAATAGTGGTCAAGCCGGGTACAGAAGATGCAGTGATCAAAGAGATTTTTAAAATTAGCGATGAGCTGCAAAAGGAAGGCATCACCGCTGGCGAGCTGAATCGGGCCAGAGGTCCGTTGTTGACGTCATTAAAAGAGAGTATCCGGACAAATCGTTATTGGCTGCATTCAGTACTTTCTCTTTCGGCAAGACACCCGCAGCAATTTGAGTGGCCGACAACTTTACTAAGCGACTATACATCGATTAACGTACAAGAAATCAACAAATTGGCCGAAACGTATCTTGGTAATCGGAGTGCAGCTGTTGCCAGGGTGACACCGGCTGCAATCACAAATAACGAAAATAAAAAGGTGGTTGGCAAAAGCATGTGAGACATTCTTTCCCGCCAGCCAGGTGGCGATGTGATAAAAAAGTAGTATCACTTCAGTTTAACGTTATAAGATATCTCATGGAGAACGGATCATGAATAATAATATATAATCTGAAACGCTGCATAACGGTCTTCCGACAGAGGAAATTGTAATGGATCAGATGAAGTCCACCTGCTCTGGAAAAAGGAGTAATCCCTCACAAAGGTGGGTTACCCTTTTTTGTTTCATTACCAGGTCAGATGTACCAGGCACTGTGCATAAACTCCCTGAGGGTCGTCAAAAATCGTTACTTCATTGAGGTGCTTCAGTATGGTGTTTATGAGTTGATTAAGCTGGTTTTGCTCAGTCAACACCCGAGACAAAAGAACCGAACTGGTTGTGAAAAATTGCAGAAAATGATCTTTAACCGATACGGGCGGTCGAATGTATTGTGTTGTGAAAGCTTTAAGGTTGGCGAGTTTGGCAGCAGCAGCAATCGCATCCTCTAGTGAGCCTAAAGAGTCGACCAGGCCTAGATTTTTGGCGGTCTCTCCATCATATACACGGCCTTGAGCCAATTCTTCAACTTTGGCCTGTTCAAGATTTCTTCCGTTAGATACGATATCAATAAACTGATTATAATTGTACACAATTGTCTGCTGAATAGCGCTCTTGAGCTGTTCCGGAAGAGGTTGGGTGAGATCAAGGCCGGCTGCGAGAGGAGTTGTTCCTATGCCATCACGATAAAAACCCATAGAAGCCAAGGTATTCTCGAAGGTTGGAATAGCACCGAAAATTCCAATTGAACCTGTGATCGTTGCAGGAGATGCCCAAATTTCGTCAGCATCGGCGGCGATCCAATATCCACCTGATGCAGCAACCGTCCCCATAGAAACAACACTCGGTTTACCACTCTTTTTAAACTCGAGCAACTCCTGGCGAATAATCTCAGAGGCAAAGGCTGAGCCTCCCCCCGAATTAATACGCAGAACTAATGCCTTTACATCTTTGTTTTCCCGGGCCTCTCTTATAAGCCCGGCCAGAGAATCTCCGCCAATCATACCTGGCGGTTGTTTACCAGGGAGAATAGTCCCTTCAGCTATAATGAGCCCTATCTGGGGACTTTCTGAACTCTTCTCCCTGAAAGAAGGGGTTATGGAATCGAGATAGTCTGTGGATGAGAGAATTTTCGGCTCCCCTGACAGCCTTGGTGAAAGCGAGTCGAGATATGACCGCACCTGTTGTCGGGTCGCAATCTGGTCGACCAGACCGGTATCAAGGGCGAGTTGCGCCGGGTTGCCACCTGCAGCGTTAAGAGCTTCGGCAATATGAGCTGAATAGTAATGTACAGCATCAAGAGAAATGTCACGCTGCCTGGCGACTTCATCGGTATACACTTCCCAGAGCGCCGTTACCCATAATTCATTCTGTTGCTGGTCCGCAGCTGACATGGAATTGCGGGTAAAGGGTTCAAGGGCAGATTTATACGTTCCAACCTTGAATACATTATAATTTATTTTCAGCTTTTCAACGGCGTCCTTAAAATAGAGACGATACACTCCAAAACCGTGGATATCCACTCCACCCATCGGGTTGACGATGATTTTATTTGCATAGGATGCCAGTAGGTATTGTGATTGCGTATAGTAATCCTCAGCGGCAACGACGTGCTTGCCACTTTTTTTAAACTGATCGAGGGCCTGGCCGATGATTTGCAGCTGATTCAGACCGGCCCTGCCCATATCTTTAAGATTGAGCAGTAATGCGACGATGCGATCATCCTCTGCGGCCTCATGTATCACATCAAGAATGTCCTGAAGAGCGGTTTCTGATTCTATCGCATCAGGTGTAAGAGAATCTTCAAGGAATTTCTCAAAGGAACTAAGGCGTTTTTTCTCCTCAACGATATCACCTGAAATATCGAGCTTGAGAACAGTACCGGACGGAATTTGTGATGCCTCTTTTGGAATAAGCGCTATAATTACTGCTATACATACAAGAATGAGAAGCAGATTAAAAAGAGAGTTCCTGATAAAGGTAAAAAACCTGCCTACATACTTGAATATATTGAAGACAGAGACGACGAGATCTTTCATGGCGATTTGGGCTCTTATTGTCAGTTATAGGTTAATGCAGTGTCGGGGGTAAGGGGTAAGAATAACCACATTGGCTTGTAAGTACAACCGGTCACAGTCAGTATCTATGCATAAATGGAAGTTCAAGTTGATAGGGGACTTTTTTATCACCGGTAAGTTTGGAGACGGATAGACCGAGAAGGCGGATTTTCTGAGTGCCTGCGTTGGTAGCGGCCAGTAATCGAGGCAGAAGAGAGACAATGTTCTTGCTGGAGCAGATTGGTGTCCTGGTGGTGTGTGATCGGGTGATGGTAGTAAAATCCTGGTACCTTATTTTGAGAGTAAGTGTATAGCCGCCGGTTTGTTTTTTTTTCATTGAATATTCAATCTGTTGCGCGAGATGCTTTAAAATCGCATCAATTTCGCTCAGGTCATCGGTATCGGACGAAAGAGTTGTTTCGCTCCCAATGGATTTTCGCTCTCGAACTGGCTCTACCGGTCTGTCGTCAATTCCACGAACTATATTATAAAGGAATGTTCCTGTTTTGCCAAAATGGAAGGTGAGATCCTGCTCTTTAAGTTGACGAAGTTCATGACCGGTTCTGATCCCCAAACGTAACATTTTCTCTTCGGTGACTTTTCCCACTCCAAAAAATTTTCTAATGGGAAGGGTGGAGAGAAAATCGAGCGCTTTTTCAGGAGGAATTGTTGTCAGGCCATCTGGCTTGTTGATATCTGAGGCAACTTTAGCTAAAAATTTATTGAACGATATGCCGGCGGATGCGGTGAGTTGCAATTCCTGATATATTTGCCCTCGAATTTTTTCTGCAAGAATTGTGGCTGATGGATGATTTTGGTTGTTAATTGTTACATCAAGAAAGGCCTCGTCGACAGATAAAGGTTCAACAAGGCTGGTATAGCGACGAAAAATCTCCATAACATGAATTGAAATTTCCCGGTATCTGTCCATCCTCGGTCGGGTAAAAATAGCATGAGGACAAAGTTTGAGCGCTTTATAGCAGGGCATAGCAGAATGAATACCAAAACGGCGTGCTTCATAGGAACAAGCGGCCACTACCCCTCTGCTTTGAGGTTTCCCACCCACGATTACGGGTTTTCCACGGAAGGCCGGGGTGTCTTTTTGCTCAATGGATGCAAAAAATGCATCCATGTCGATGTGAATAATTTTTCTTTTACTGAACATGCGGTTATCGGTTAGAAGTCACCTTGCAAAAGAAAAAGGGTTTGTAGATCTGCTTCAGTTCATTGTATTGTGAACTTTTCCTTTTTTTTTGCGAGTATATTCATGCTTGGTGGAGTGATTATATGTTTTCTTGAGACAAATTGCCCCAAGAGTAACTCTGGATTCTCGGCAACACTCTATCTTTCACTCTGGAATCGCAACTGCTGGCGGGTTTTCCTGGTTGCGATTATTAACTGTCTTTTGCATTTCATTCGAGATCGGCTAAATAGTTACCCGGATGCATTGTCAGTGGGGCGATACCTTCTCGGGGGGACGGATACTTACCCTGTCTTGTCATCGCCATTAATGAGAGATGGATATGGTAAATAATACTTAACTGATTATTCGGTCCCGTGTTATTGTATGGTACCATAATGTTGTATTGGATGGAAATAGAGGGCCTACTCATCCTGTCATGCATTTTGGAATGCATATTTCTAACGGGAACGTTGACCTATTGATGTTTTTTGTTGAATCGGATATTTCTTTTTCACTGATTTGTTAGGGAGTTAAGGATTGCTAAGAAAATAATATGAATAAAAAAGAAATCATCGGATCAAGTTTGCTTTTTGAGGGGCTTCCGGAGCAGCAGGTTGAAGCTTTGAACAATATTGCCATTGAGAAGACTTTTCAAAGGGGGGAGAATATCTTCTTTGAGGGAGATAAAGGAATCGGTTTTTACATGGTCGGTGAAGGTCGTGTGAAGATTTATAAAGTCTCTTTTGCAGGTAAAGAACACATATTACACATTTTCGGTAAAGGTGAACCGTTTGGCGAGGTCCCTGTTTTTCATGGGCAACCTTTTCCAGCAACTGCCGAGGCGCTTGTTACAACCAAGACTATTTTTTTTCCACGCGATAAATTCGTTCTCCTGGTGGAGGCAAATCCTTCAATTGCTTTGAATATGCTTGCAGTTTTATCACATAGGTTACGAAGATTTGCCAGTCAGATTGAAAATCTCTCATTAAAAGAGGTGCCCGCCCGTCTTGCCGGGTATTTGATGTATCTCAGTCACGAACAGGGGGACAGTGACGTCGTCGAACTGGATATTTCAAAAGGTCAGCTTGCCAGTCTACTCGGAACGATTCCGGAAACATTGTCCAGAATTTTTGCAAAGATGAGTGAGGAAGGGCTTATTCAGGTAAACGGAAGAAAAATAAGCCTCCTCAATAGGCAGGAGTTAATAGATAAAAAATGATGGCGGCTTGTCTTTGAAATGAAGCCTCAAGCTTCCATAGTGACGATTGTTCCTAAGGGATACTATTTTTTAATTAACGCTTTATTGGCCCTGCGATTATGCGTTTACCGTTTGCATGGAGTCTGAATTGCCGATTTGATACCGTTTTATCGAGTTTCATCGTGTGGTTGCCTATACGTATGATGGTGCCTGCAAAGATAGTTCCGACGACATCTATTGTAATGTTCTCTATCGGGATACCTCCTTCACTGGTATAATCGTCACTCTTCATCTCAACCCCGGCGTCCTCGTCAGGAGCTCCTACCCGAGAATATATTCCGGTTCCCGGAATGAGGTTGAGGCGCAGCAGCAGGAGCTTGGTCTCAGCGAGCTGCTTTTCCATCTGCCGGACTTTTTTGGATTTGGAACTTCCTCTGTATTTCTGCAGCCACATAATTATTGCGTCCTGTTGTTCTATCACACTGCTCTTCAGTTGTTGCAGATGTTTTATGCGCTCAAAAACCGTACCGGCGGCAATAAGGGCAGGGGTACTGTTCTCTGAGCCAACACTGCCAAGGGTAATGTTTCCTTCAGCTATGAGACGGCCTCCCATAACAACGCATAAATTGTGGCAACGAATGTCTGAACCGGCAGATATGTCGCTGTAATAAGCCTGTTTCCGTATGACGGTAATGCCACCGCACTTCAGGGTTCCCTGTTCAATAAAATTAATATCGGCATCTCCTTTTGTCTGCAGTGTACTGTTTTTCCCCGTGGTTCCGCCAAGTACAACCAGATTACCGTCGCAGAAGGATGAGGCGGACATAACACTGCCGGTTATCTTGAGATCACCGCCGGTTTTGACATAAAACCCCGGCTGGACCGAACCGATAATGGTTATGGCATTCATACTCTCAACGTTGCCGGTTGCATAGTCTACATCGCTCGAAATAACTTTATGGGAAAGAACCTTAATGATATTGTTATTGACAATGGAAAGCACGCCATCTTTGGTGGCGGTTACCTGCATTGTCTCTGATGAATACCTGGCATCATTGAGCACTTCCACTTTGATGTCTTTCCCCTCACGGGCAGCAGTTTCCTCTCCGTAAACATTGATACCGGGCTCACCTTGTACAGGCAGAAACTTTGTGGCAATACATTGACCAGAACTGACTCCGACCATTATTCTTCTGTCTCGAAAATCGATGTTGCCATTGTCGAGAAGAGTTCCTGCAATGGGGCCGATCTCCATGTCGTATCGAAGGTATGCATCTTTACTCTCCCCGACAGGCTGACCGCAGGCGATCACGAATTTTCTGAACTCTTTTTCTTTTTTAGCAATAAAGCTTCTGGCGCTTGCAAGGGCATCGCTGTTTATGCCAAAATTAATGGATTCTTCGGCGAGCAGTTTTTCTATGTCTTCATCGATAAGTGAATGAGCGTTCTCAAGGGGAGGGTGTATGACGAGGCTTACCTTCATTTTATCCGGTGAAACCAAAAAGAGCGGTTCAACTGAGAGGATAGTGACGAAATCGGGACAATCCGGACGACGAATTTTTTTTAGTTTTGGATAACCTGGTGCTGTGGCAATAATTGCGCTTTCATCTTCGGAAAATTGAGCATAATCACCGGGCTCAAGAACCGCTTTTTCGAAACCCCGGGCGGCGAATCTATGGAAGTTCGGGAAATCAGCGAGAAGTTTTCCAGCCGTCACAAGTTCTGAAACCGTGATCTTATCCGTTGTGTAATCTTCTCCAATTTTGATGAGTTGTGAAGTAAAGTGATACGTGGGTTCAAGAATTTTCCTGTTTTTATTTTGATCTGGAATTTTTTTGTCCATTCAAACATCCTGTTTATTGAAAAATGCAGACTCCGTGTATTGTTTTGTGTAACAATATCACAATGTATCCATTGAATAAATTAATTTTTTATATGTTCCTCGCAGGGAGGATTCAGTCAGTTATCTACAAAATAGATGAAATACAGGTTTGCCGGTAAAATATTTAATATGAGTAAGTAACACTTTAAAATAATTTATATTTATATGGTTAGACCGTAGAGTGCCATTATGAAAAAACAGACAAAAGCGTATCTCTATGCCTTAATAACTGTTGGCTTGTGGTCAACCATTGCCAGTGCCAGTAAGCTCACTCTTCATTATCTTTCCCCTGCAGAATTACTTTTCTATGCATCGATTGTTTCCACTGTGGTGCTGTTTTTTATCGTCCTCGCTCAAGGGAAATTACATGAAATCACGGCGCTTTCCTTACGGGATTGGTTGGCCACCAGTGGATTTGGGCTACTGAACCCCTTTGCCTATTATCTGGTGCTGTTTAAGGCTTATGATCTTCTACCGGCTCAGCAAGCGCAGATTATAAATTATACATGGGCAATAACTCTCACCCTGCTTTCCATTCCTCTCTTGAGACAAAAGGTCGTAGGAAGCCAATGGCTGGCAATCTGTGTGAGTTACATCGGTGTTTTAATAATTGCGACCAGGGGAGAGGTACAGGCCTTACATTTTCAAAATCCTCTTGGAGTAGGCTTAGCTCTTTTTTCAACAGTCATATGGGCACTTTACTGGATATTAAATACAAGGGATAAGCGCGATCCGATACTCGGACTATTTCTGAATTTTATCTGTGCTCTCCCTTTTACCGCACTGTATATGATATTTGTGGAAGGGTTTCGATTAGTGAGTATGGAAGGGCTCGTGGGCGCGACATATATTGGTTTTTTCGAGATGGGTGTCGCATTTGTTCTTTGGCTGAAGGCGCTAAAATATACCGACAATACAGCAAAAATTGCTAATTTAATTTTCATCGCACCGTTTGCTTCACTGATCTTCATCCATTTTCTGGTGGGAGAAGAGATCTACATTTCTACATTGGTTGGCTTAGTGTTCGTCATGGGAGGATTGGTTATTCAGTCACTCGTAAAACCGTCCTGAGACCCATCTGCAGCTCCCTGCTGGATCTTTTTAATGTATTGGTTCTGAGTGTTTATCACTTAAAATCAACAGATTGAGTCGATGAGACCTTGCCATATTCCCTCTGAAAAAGTTCAATCTCTTTTTGTCTAAGCTGTACAGCGCTCTCTTTCTCAGGGTGTTTTCCTGATTTATTGCTATAAAATTTTCGAATCACTTCAAAATCACTCACAATATTTTTTGAAGGAATGAAGGTGGGGCCCAGACCAATGGTTTTGGTCGGGTAATCGATAAAACCAAAACATATTTTAACCTGGGCTTTTACTGCTATATGATAAAAACCAGCCTTCCAATGGTTTTTTTTTGCACGTGTACCCTCGGGAGCAATTGCCAGAACAAGCTGTTCCCTTTGGGAAAAGGCGCTGACCATTGCGTCTATAAAACTGCTTCTCACCTTTCTGTTTACAGGTATCCCGCCGATTGAGCGAAAGAATGAACCAAGCGGTCCCTTGAATATTGTATGTTTACCGATCCATGAAAAGCGCAGACCGAGTGCGGATAAGGCAAGCAGTGTCAGTGGGAAATCCCAGTTACTTGTATGCGGTGCACCAATAATAAGAATTTTATCATCCAGGACTTCCTCCATCTCAACACGCCATCCAAACCACGAAAGAAGTGCCGATGAGAGTGATTGAATCATAACATGCAACCTGTAACTGAGAGGATGGGTGGAAGAGAAATAAAAATAGTCCACAAGAAAATGAGTGTTGTAAAGCACCCCTCGAGAGAACAATGTAGAGCTCTCTAGTTGCGTGGTGAGCTATTCAACGGAGGAAACTGTGCAAGCACTGCTTCAACGATCTCGTTTACATTACGGGTGATCTGGTCAGGAGTTGAGTGGGTAAACACCTCACGGGTGCCTGTTCCTTTCCATAAGAGCTCCTGGGTCCTGGCTGAATGGATATTAAACACAAACTTTCCCTGATCATATTGACGGATTGAGTTGCCACTATAGATTCCTGCCCTGCCATATCTGCCGTAGCGACCATAACCGAAACCAAAATTAGTATCCCAGGGTTCGACCTGGAGTCTACTGGTCACTGTGTAGGTGTAGGAGATCAGGAACTCAGGTTGGTTCACCTGTCTAAACCCTTTTCGGAAAAGTACATCTTGAACTGCTTCTTTGAAACGTTTCGCAAGCAGCTCATCCTGGTCGAGAAGATCTCCATTTTCAGCGTCCAGTGTCTCGTTCCAGCCGTATGTTTTTTCAGTGGTAAACGAATAGTCTTTTTTATAGTCCTGGCTGACCTGCACCGACGCACAGGAGGAAAGGAGGACAGCAAGCACCAGTATGACCGGGAAACTTCTTAAGAGTACCAGCCGTCTGGGGCGTTTGATGGGTTTCATATACATGAGCCCCCTAAAAGCATATTGAAAATTGACTATGACCAGCTATTGTTCAGATTTCAGCACGGCCAGAAAAGCAGTTTGTGGGATATCGACATTACCGACGGTTTTCATTCGTTTTTTACCGGCTTTTTGTTTTTCGAGCAGCTTTCTTTTCCGAGAGATATCGCCACCGTAGCATTTGGCGGTTACATCTTTTCTCAGTGCCGAGACCGTTGTTCTGGCAATGACTGTACCGCCAATAGCAGCCTGTATAGCAATTTTAAACATTTGTCGGGGAATTTCCAGTTTAAGCATCTCACAGGCATGAAGGCCCCTGGCCCTGGAACTGTTCCTGTGGACAAGCTGGGATAAGGCATCAACGGGTTCGCTGTTAACCAGGATGTCGAGCTTGACTAAATCGCTTTTTCGGTAGTCGAGCATTTCGTAATCGAATGAACCATAGCCCTGTGTGATTGATTTGAGACGGTCATAAAAATCATAAATAACCTCCGCCAGAGGGAGTTCGCATTGCAATTCGATTCTGCCGGGAGTCGGGTAATGGAAGGTGGTTTTTTCTCCTCTGCGTTCCATGCAGAGCGTCATTACAGTGCCCATATACTTTTCGGGCATCAGAATTGTGGCCTTAATATATGGTTCCTCGATTTTCTGAATATGGGCGGGATTTGGAAAATGTGCAGGGTTGTCAATATTAATAACGGTACCATCGGAGAGGTGAAAAATATATTGTACCGATGGAACGGTAAGGATCAGGGAAATATCGAATTCACGCTCGAGGCGCTCCTGGATAACTTCCAGATGCAACAGCCCAAGAAAACCACACCTGAAACCAAAGCCCAGGGCGGCTGATGAGTCTTTTTCAAAGGTGAGAGCTGCATCATTGAGTTTGAGTTTTTCAAGGGCGGAAGCCAGGTCTTCATAATCGTCGGTACTGATTGGGTAAAGCGATGAAAAGACCACCTGCTGTACTTCCCTGAAGCCAGGGAGTGGAGCAGCAGCGGGCCGGTCGCGCAAGGTAATGGTGTCACCCGGTCGAGTATCTTCGACGGTTTTAATTCCGGCGAGAATATATCCTACCTGACCGGCAGAAAGCTGCTTCTGAGGCTCCCTGGTTAATTTGAACAAGCCGACTTCGTCAACCTTGTATTCTTTGCCGTTGGCCATAAACCGCATGGTGTCGCCGTGCTTTATAGTGCCGTTGATAATTCTGACGGAGATGAT
This sequence comes from Desulforhopalus sp., assembly GCA_049645925.1. GTDB lineage: Bacteria > Desulfobacterota > Desulfobulbia > Desulfobulbales > Desulfocapsaceae > Desulforhopalus_A. Next base: position 202,417 of record JBARUU010000065.1, on the reverse strand, counting down.
TGTGCCACGAAATGCGTCGTAGTTTGCGTCAAAAATAAGTGCCTGAAGGGGCTTGTTCGGATCACCTTCGGGAGGGGGGATATTTACCACTATTGCCTCAAAAATCTCAGCTATTCCAGTCCCGACCTTGGCAGAGCAGAACTGGATCAGGTCGATGTCTAGCCCGAGATCTTCTTCTATTTGCAGGGCGACACGCTCAGGTTCAGCAGAAGGGAGGTCAATTTTATTAATAACCGGTATGATCTCCAGATCGTTTTCCATGGCCAGATACAGGTTTGCCAGGGTCTGAGCCTCTACCCCCTGCGCCGCGTCAATAAGGAGAAGTGCACCTTCGCAGGAACTGAGTGCTCGCGAAACCTCGTAGCTGAAATCGACGTGTCCTGGAGTGTCGACCAGATTGAGTTCATACAGTTTTCCATTTTTTGCAGTGTAGGGCAGACAAATGGTCTGGCTTTTTATGGTAATACCTCTTTCCCTCTCGATATCCATGTTATCAAGCAACTGGTTTTTAAATTCCCTGTCGGTAACCTGACCGCAAAGTTGAATCATACGGTCAGCCAGTGTGGATTTGCCATGGTCGATGTGAGCGATTATACTGAAATTTCTAATGTTATTCATATCTGTTTTTTAGGTGGGACGTAGAGAAACAACTTACTTTCAGTGACACGGGCACAAGTACCCGAGGCTTTGCTATTTAGCATATCCAGCAGACTATTAAAATATAATTTTCTACTTGTGGTTTCCTATGTTAAGGTGTCAATGTAGTAAGACATTGAACGGATTTTCTTTTTACCCGGCATAATATGATTGAACTTTAATTCTGGTAGAGTAGTATCATAATCTTTCTAAAATTTCTGGGTATAATTTCCGGAGAGAAAAATATATGAGTAAAAATACTATAATCGACGCCGAAAATGAAACAGATTCTGTTGAAGATGCCGAACTCGATTCTGATGTAAGAAGTATTGATGAAGCCTACGAGAACCCTCTGGTCTCGGTAGCTGACGACGAGAACCTCCCAGCTCTCAGTAATCCGGCCCTTCATCGCTATCTGCAGGAAATCAGCCAATACGAACTCTTAACAAGGGAAGAGACTGATGAATTGGCCGTACGTTTCCGTGAAGACGGTGATCAGGATGCGGCATACAGATTGGTGAGTTCTAATCTGCGACTGGTTGTGAAAGTGGCCATGGACTTCCAGAAATACTGGATGCAGAATTTTATGGACCTTATCCAGGAAGGTAATGTCGGACTGGTTCAGGCCACCAAAAAATTTGATCCATACCGTGGAGTAAAATTCTCATACTACGCAGCCTACTGGATCAGAGCATACGTCCTGAAGTTCATCATGGATAACTGGCGATTGGTGAAGATCGGTACAACACAGGCGCAACGAAAGCTCTTTTTCAGCCTCAACAAAGAACGAAAACTACTTGAAGGCCAGGGGTTTCAGGCCGAACCCAAATTACTGGCTGAACGCCTCAATGTCAAAGAGCGTGAGGTCGTTGAAATGGGGCAGCGGATGGATAACTGGGATGTCTCTCTTGAGAGCCCGGTTCGTTCCGATTCAGAAGATGAGCAGAAAAATTTCCTTCCCAGTAACGGGCCTGGAATCGAATCGACGGTGGCGGGAAAGGAGATCAAGGCTAAACTCACCGAACTTCTGGATACGCTGAAGGTAAAGCTCAATGACAAGGAAAAGATGATCCTTGAAAAACGATTGCTGACCGATGAACCACTGACCTTGCAAAACATTGCCGATCGTTTTGATATCTCAAGAGAACGTGTCCGCCAGATCGAAGTGAACCTCTTGAAAAAAATGAAGAAGTATCTTGAGGCTGAAATGCCTGATATCGTAGATTACTTCGACGGTGAAAAGATCGTTATCAACTCTTCTTCTTCCTGATTCAGTTATGTCTCCTTCGGGGGACATTTTACATTCTCCATAGAAAAATTCCATTAAAACTAAATATCATGAAAGTACCTTTGCTCGATCTCCAGGCACAACTGGATTACCTCGAAGACGATCTGCTTGCCGCAGTTACCAGGGTTGTTAAATCAACGCGCTATATCCAGGGACCAGAGGTTGAGGAACTGGAAAAAGAAATAGCTGACTATTGTGGTGCAGCTTATGGCGTGGGCGTTACCAGCGGCACTGATGCGTTGCTTATCTCCCTGATGACTCTTGGAATTGGACCGGGAGACAAGGTTCTCACCACTCCGTATTCTTTCTTTGCCACCCTGGGTGTTATACTCAGGGTTGGTGCGACACCTGTTTTTGCTGATATAGATCCGGTAAGTTTCAATATAGATCCGATAAGGATGGAAGAGATGCTTTCTGCCGATACAGAGCGGAAAATCAAAGCGCTTATCCCCGTACACCTTTATGGTCAGTGTGCGGATATGTCGGCCATTATGCAATTGGCAAACCGTTATGACCTGCCCGTCATTGAGGATGCCGCTCAGGCAATTGGTGCCGAGTATCCGGTGAGCGATACCGGGAATATTAATTTTAAAAGGGCTGGTTCAATGGGAATTGCCGGTTGTTTTTCCTTCTTTCCCAGCAAAAATCTCGGGGGAATAGGGGATGGCGGGATGGTCGTCACCCAGGACAGAGAATTCGCTGAAAGGCTGGTTTTGATGAGAAATCACGGTGCCCATCCAAAATATTACCACAAACTCGTTGGTGGCAACTTCCGTCTGGATCCAATCCAGGCAGCCGCCCTGAGAGTGAAGTTACCTTATTTAGAGAAATGGCATGCACAACGACGTGAAAACGCCCAGTTTTATGACCGTCTTCTCGCTGATTCCGGTGTCTTGGAGGCTGGGCACGTTACGTCACCTGAAGTCGTTTATTCTTCTGCCTCATCCGATAAAAATCATGGGCAAAATATCCATATATATAATCAGTATATTCTGCGTGTCGATCGACGGGATGAGTTGAGGGAGTGGCTTGGCAAAAATGATATCGGCTGTGAAATTTATTACCCCGTCCCGTTACACAAGCAGGAGTGTCTTGGTGCAGATGGTGAAAATTTTCATTGTCCAGAAGCTGAAAAGGCTGCAGACGCGACAATCGCGCTGCCCATATATCCAGAACTGACTGAAGAGATGCAGACCTATGTCGTTGAGAAAATAGTGCAGTTTTACGGCTAAAAGGTTACCATCTGGGGGGTGTTTTTTACAGCATTGTTCTTTTCCGCATTTAAGATATAATTCCGGGTCCATGCTATTTGCATTGTCCTGTCCGGAAGGTTTGGCATTGGAAAAAACATATGAAAATCCAGGGTGGTTAGAGTAAGAAAAAACAACCCTCCTTATACCCCCATCTGCCAATGATCCTATCAAGGCTGAAGACATGTTTTACCAGCCAAGCCCTCTTCTTTTTCCTTTTCCTCGGACTTTCAGGTTCAGCCTGTTTTGCCGGGGAAGGAATTGCCCCTGAGAAAAATATTTCGATAGTTCTGGGGGAACCAGGTTCACCTCAATGGAAAGATCTGTGGGATACAGCAAGGAATCTTGCACGTGATGGTAAGTATTCGCTTGCAGCCACTGCCTATTCTGATCTGTACAAATTAAAACCTAATATTGAAGAAGCCAACTGGGAATTCAGCAAGGTTCTTCTGAAGGTCGAAGATTTTTCAAAAGCTGCAAAAATTATCAATAGCCTGCTGGAGAAAGACCCCAATAATAGTGAGTATCTTCTGGTCGGTGCTGATGTTGCCATGCACTGGAAGAATTATAATATGGCAACCCGATACTACGGGAGAGTTTTTGAAAAAGACCCAACCGGCATTCATTCAGATGATGCACTGCTTGGCCTTGCAACAAGTCTCCGAAATAGTGGAAAAAAAGAGTTGGCTTTTGCGCTCCTCGAACAATATAGTCTGCGGTATCCTGAAAATAGTGAGGTAGTCCAACAACTTGGACAGGATGCTCACGCCCTTGGAAAAAATAAAAAAGCGGAGCGACTCTATACACGCTTATTAGAAAATCCGACAGTGGATGACCAGGTAATATTGCAGGCAGTTCAGGTTTTTGACGTGCCTGGCTATGAGAACAAAAGAAGCACACTCTGGCTTGAATACTTAAAACGCCATCCGGATTATATACCCTTTCGACAGGATATTGCCGCCTATTATATGGAGAGCGGTGATTATGAAGGCGCGCTCCTGCACCTTACCTATCTTGCTGATAATGCCGAAGATAACGATAAATACCTTCTGGATGCCGGTAAAATCTGTCTGGAAAATCTGGACAGACCCGACAAGGCGCTGTTCTTTTACGAAAAATACAGAGAAAAACATCCGGACAATGATGATGTAAAGCAGCAAATTGGTAAAATACAGTCAATTCTAGCTCATGACTTTCTGCCAATTGTTGAAAATGGCGGCGCCTTGCAACTCTGGAAGGATCTTGCCGAAATTACTTCAAATCGAGTGGCGATATATCTTGAAGTTGCCGATATTCTAGAAAAAAATAACCAAACCAAGGTTTTGATAGAGGTTCTGGAGATTGTCTATAATAACTCATCACCAATAGATGCCATAGCATTACGAATAGCCCAGAACTCTTATCGATTAAGTGAGTACAGCAAGGCCCTGAAATATCTGAAGTCCGTAACCGGCACGAGCAGTAAAACAAAAGCATTTTATCTTTTAAAAGGGGATACCGAACAACATCTTGGGCTGGAAATGCACGCCCTGGAATCTTTTGAAGAGGGTTTAATATTTGATCCGCTCGATATTTCACTGAGGATTAAATGTCTTGAGCTGGCCGGGGAAATTGGCAACGCAGTCGAGTTACAAACACTTTTTGACACAGGCTTAAAACAGATAACCAAAGAGGATTCCCCTGATCTTGTTTTCATCTATTTAGATCTGCTCTCCTATAATTTTCTTTTTCATGAATATGAGAAAATTCATCACTGGGCAAAGGATTTTTTTTCCTATTCACCTGAAACTGTTACTAAGTTGGATCTGCACCTGGCGCGAACCTTACAAAAAGAAGGACGTACAAGGCGCGCGGAACAATTGCTCCGTCAACTTTTGAATAAGGGCATTTTGGTCGAAGATATACTTTTTCAACTAGCCGAGAAGGCTCTTGCTGAAAAGAAGCCTGCTGCCGCAGAGAATTGGTATAAAGCACTGCAAAAAGATATAAGTCACCCGACAAAATTTTCTTTTGACTCTTTTGGCTGCAGAATGGTGCTGTTGAAAGTCGACCTGTTGAAAGCTCAAGGGAAATATCGAGCTGCACAGACACTTATTGAAAATTACCTTGCAGAATCGGAAATGACTGAGCCTTCTCAAGAGTTTCAGGCGCTTCGCGTTCGATTAGAAAGCAGACACTGCTGGCTCAGTTTTTATGACGGACAAATACTGGATGCTGATAAACAATCCAGGAAACTTTTACGTGATGGGACATTCGAGCCAGATTTATTCGTGCTTCAGGGTATTATCGCTGGAAGATTAAATCGAAATTATCAGGAAATTGAATCCGAAAACGGGATCAAAATCGCTGGAAACTTCGTTTTATCAAGACTCCTGGCTGTCGTCGAAATAGAAATACAGTATGTGGAATATGATGCGGCCGAAAGACATCTGGCAGCTGTGCTTGATTCTTACCCAGCTTCTGTGGCCGGTAATTTGATGTGGGCTGAACTTATGATTGCCAGAGGGAGAGGCGACAGCGCAACCAACTCATTATCGCACCTCATTTCGCAATTTCCCGAGGAACCGTACTATCAAAAGAAACAGATTGAAGTAGAGCGCCGTCGAGGGAGATACAGGCAGGGGCTCACTCTTATGAACAATTTAGTTGGCGTGGACAATAGGACTGATAAACTTGTGTTCCACCTCTCTCCAACAGAAAATATGGAGGAACTTCTGACTCTTGCAAGATTGTTATGGGGTGATAAGCAGCAGGAGAGGGCGTTGGATATTTACAGGCAATTACTCGCTCGACCGGTGCTGGACATGTTAAGCGAGGAATTTAAACAAAAGCAGGTAGATCATCCTTACCTTACCAGGGAAGATACAATTTGGACCTCTATTATGCTGATGCTGCAATCTGAGCCGGAACTTCTTGCAGAATTGATGGAGCCGCCATTTCTGATCGACAACCGAGGCAAGGAAGCAGGAATAATTGTATCAGATTTTTATGAACAATATAGTTGGCAAAAGTTAATCACCAATGAATATATGGCTCGGAAAGCGATTTTTGAAAAAAATTATTACTATGCCGAACAAAGCTATAAACGACTCTTGGAGGAAGATTCTTCCGAGGGGATGATGGACCTTGCCACCATCTATGCTAAAATTGGCAAGTATCGTAAAGAAGCACAAGTCTATGAAGCAATGCAAAGCAGTGGAAAAACATCTCCGGATTTAGTCGAATCTATTGAGAGAAATACATTGCAGATCAGTCCGCAGAGTATTTTTAATGCGGCATATGAAGAAAAGAGTGGGAGAGATGGAAACATTGATCTGGCTAGAACGACCATAGGGACATCTTTTTGGATCACTCCCGATCTTGATAAGGATATTCGTCTGACCTATGCAAATAATCGTTTTGAATCGCTGGATACCGACGTGTCAACGGGAAGTAATTATCTTTATGCTGTGGCAACCTATGAATTCACAAAGGCATATGAACTGGTTATCGGTGCTGGAACGGAAAAACTGAATGGTGACAGCGACACGGGGTACCAGTATGAAATGGAAGTAAAAGGTCAGCTCGATGATTATGTAAACGCTTATATGCTTGTCGAAAAAAGGCAGGTGTATGATACGGTTGCTGCCATAAAGCAACAGGTTACTTATCAGGCAATTGAAACGGGATTGAACATTGAGACGCCGATTGGGTTATCTCTAGGTGGAGATCTCGCCCATCGCTACTATAATGATGATAATTCTCAGAATAGATTCCAAGTGTATTCCGGGTATAGCATGTTTAAAGAGACTATTGAGCTCGCGTTGCGATATAAATTCCAGTACCTGACAAGTGACGATGAAAAGCTCTCTCAGTCGACAATTTTCGGTACAGGTTCTTCTGATGATCCAGTTTACTGGAGCCCATCATCATTTACAGAGCATCGTTTGACATTGCATTTTCAGCACGATTTTCTTGGCTACGAACTTGGGAATCAGAAAAGCATGAGTTATTATTCCATCGACAATGCCATTGGCTTTGAAGACAATGAAAATTTCACATTTTCCACCAACTTAAATATTTTTCTTGAAATGAGTCCTCGTTTTCTATTAAAAGGCAATTTTATATTATCAAAAAGCGATGAGTATGAAGAAAAAGGACTGTCAATGTCTCTGCACTATCGCTGGTGATAGCTACATTATCAATACTTCCTGCACGGTACTCTGAGATTTGGAGTATCGTGCAGGATTTTTTTATGGAGGTTTTAATGATTGAAAGAATACCGATGTCAAAGTCCGGCAACCAAAAATTACGGGAAGAGTTGCAGCATCTTGAAAGAGTGGAGCGTGGCGTGGTTGTCAAAGCTATCGAGGTAGCGCGGGAGCATGGCGATCTGAAGGAGAATGCGGAATATCACGCTGCCAAAGATAGGCAGGGCCACATTGAAGGACGGATAATTGAGCTTAAGGATAAATTATCGCGTGCAGAAGTAATAGACTGTTTACAGGTGAACACAAAAAGCATCGTATTCGGCACTGTAGTACAGCTGCTAGATCTTGATACGGAAGAGGAGATAACCTACCAGCTGTTGGGACCAGAGGAGGCCGATGTCAAAAAAGGTTCAATTTCTGTTCTGTCACCACTGGGAAGAAGCATGCTCGGCAAGGAAGTAGGCGATGAAATCACGACGGTCACTCCAGGGGGGAAGAGAGAATTTGAAGTAATGGAAATCCGACCTTCCAAATTCTCGTAGATTTCCACTTAGCCTATTCCAGGCAGGGCTCCGTCTTTGTCTGGTATTACTGTTCAGATTGTGGTGGGGTTTGCTGGATACCTATCAGAAACATTGCAAGCACCTGATCAGCTACTTCTTCCACCGTGTAATGTGTCTCCAGAGATGCGTTCCACACCCTTGAAACTTCGTCCAGTGCGCCAAAGTAGACCCGCTTGGCAATATCGGGTTTAATACTGGGTTTGTAGATTCCAGCTTGTTGCCCTTTTTTGATTATATTGGCGATTATTCCTATGTAGTCACTGAACTTATTATTTCGATAATCTTTAATAACCTTATGAGTTTGTCGAAGCTCGATTTGGATGACTTCAGCGAGATTCTTGTTTTTTTTCATGGCCATGAGATGCTGGATAGTATAGATCTCCAGCATTTTCTTTGGATCTTCCTCGTTGCTAAGAAGCTTATTGGTCTTTTCGACGATTTTTCCTACTTCTTCTTCAAATACGGAGAGCAGGATATCGTATTTGTTATTGAAATAGAGATAAATTGTTCCATCAGCAACCTTGGCTTCTTTGGCAATATCGGATATTCTAGCGGTGAAAAATCCTTTTTTCGCAAAGACCTTTGTCGCAGCTGAAATAATTTTAGAATGTTTGTTTTCTGCTTTCATTATCAAAAAAGAAAGATCGAAAGTAAAACAAAGTAAGTATGACGTATATGAATGACTATTCATTCATGTAATATTTCGCTTCCCTTTTGTCAACGATCAATCAAATCGACAGGGATGAATGGCCGATTTTCTCGCTGTTACACTATTTTCTAAGAAGAGATTACAATACAAAACTGACTGGAGTAGCTATGAAAATTCTTGTTGTTGGTTCAGGTGGGCGTGAGCATGCGCTTGTGTGGAAAATAAAGCAGAGTAAAAAAGCAGAAAAAATCTATTGCGCCCCGGGAAATGCCGGCATCAGTCCACTTGCTGATTGCATTGATATATCGGTAACAGATGTCAATAAGTTACTTAAATTTGCGCAAAAGGAAAAAATTGACCTTACTGTTGTAGGGCCTGAAGCTTCCCTGGTTGCCGGAATTGTCGACATCTTTGAAAAGAACGGGCTGAGAATTTTCGGACCTACCATGAAGGCAGCAGAACTTGAAGGCAGCAAAGTTTTTTCTAAAGAATTCCTTGAAAAATATAATATTCCGACCGCATCGTTCAGGGTTTTCAAAGACAGTAGCAAGGCAAAAAAATATATTGATTCACAGGGTGCGCCTATTGTTGTCAAAGCTGACGGCCTTGCTGCAGGAAAGGGCGTAATAGTTGCAAAAACAGTCGAAGAGGCGAAGCAGGCTGTGGAGCTGATTATGTCCGACAAGGCATTTGGCAGTGCAGGTGATAAGATAATTGTCGAATCCTGTCTTACCGGTGAAGAGGCTTCTTTTATTGCCTTTACAGATGGAAAAACAGTTCTGCCTCTCCCGACGTCTCAAGATCATAAGGCAATTTTTGAACAGGATGAAGGGCCGAATACCGGCGGGATGGGAGCGTACTCACCAGCTCCTGTTGTGACCGACAAAATCGCTGATTTTGTGATCAACAGAGTAATGCTGCCGACGATAAAAGGCTTGGAGGCTGAAGGACGACCGTATAAAGGGATGCTCTATGCGGGTCTTATGATCGATGGTGAAAAGATTAACGTACTTGAATTTAATTGCCGTTTTGGTGACCCGGAGGCTCAACCACTGCTGATGCGTTTGAAAAGTGATATCATCGACATTTTTGAAGCAGCGATTGATGGTAAACTGGACCGAGTTGAGATGAAAATTGATCCGCGGCCAACAGTCTGTGTCGTCATGGCCTCTGGCGGATATCCAGGGCCATATGAAAATGGTAAAGTTATTACCGGATTAAAAAAAGCTTCTACGTGCAGAGGGGTGGAAGTGTTCCACGCAGGTACAGTACGAAAGCAGGGACGGATTGCTACCAAAGGTGGTCGAGTTCTTGGCGTTACTGCGGTAGGCAATACCTTGAAGGATGCCATTACAAGGGCCTATAGTGCTGTGGATGAAATCACATGGACCGGATGTTATTGTAGAAGGGATATTGGTGAAAAGGCCCTCAAACGCAATGCGGTTGCAGCAGATCAGCCTCTGGTCGGTATAGTCATGGGCAGCGACTCTGATTTACCAGCCATGAAAGCAGCCGCCGATTTTCTGCGTTCGATGGATATCTGTTGCGAAATGACGGTCGCCTCCGCTCATCGTACCCCTGAAAAGGCTGTCGAATATGCAAAGAATGCGCAGCAGCGAGGTTTAAAAGTGATCATTGCCGGTGCCGGCATGGCTGCACATCTGGCGGGAGTACTTGCTTCCCACACGGATCTTCCGGTTATTGGCGTACCTCTGGATTCCTCTTCTTTGGGTGGGCTCGACTCGCTGCTGTCTACGGTGCAGATGCCACCAGGTATTCCAGTTGCCACCATGGGCATAGGTAAGGCCGGTGCCAGGAATGCAGGCGTGTTTTCTTTAAAGCTTCTTGCGCTGGTCCATCCTGAATATCGTGAGAAACTTGTTAAATTGCGTCGGGATATGGTGATTGAGGTCGAAGAGAAGGCTCGAAAGATACATGCATGAAAACAGTCTCCGAGAATCTGCAGGAAAATCGTTTGACCTTGCCGTGAAACACTTACGGCAGGGGGGGGTTGTCGCTTTTCCTACAGAAACATACTATGGACTGGCGGTGGATCCTGATTGCGCTTCTGCCGTAAAACAGTTGTTTCTGGTCAAGAAAAGGTCAGCCGATAAGCCCTTGCTGTTGCTTATTGAGAACATCGAGCAGCTTAAAGATGTAGTTCAAGAGGTTCCAGAAGCGTACCGGGCTTTGATAAATAAGTATTGGCCGGGACCGTTGACATTAGTTTTTAAGGCCAAAGAGACAGTCAGTCAGAAGATCTCCGGTAATACCGGGACAGTTGGTATAAGGATTTCACCACATCCAGTGGCTCAGGAACTGGTGAGAAGGATGGGAAAGCCGATTACCGCGACCAGTGCTAACATATCCGGTCACCCGCCGGCTCGATCGGCGCAAGAGGTTATCGCCATGCTGGGAGACGCCGTTGACTATTTATTGGATGGCGGGCAAACTGAAGCGGGATTATGTTCTACTATTCTTGGTATGCAAGATGACAAACTCAAGATTCTCCGTCCCGGCGCAATAGTTTTTTCTGAAAATTTTGGAGAACCAAGCTCTAAGAAATCATGAATCGATGATAGTATAAAAAGAGATCGTTGTGAGTTGAGAGTACGCTGGAACTGTAGGCGGCAGTAGGTGTCTTGTTGAGGCTACTGCCGCCTTTCTCTATATAAAACAGATGAGAGTACGAGATGAATGAACTGAAATGGGACAAAGAATTTGCTTTAGAGCAGGCGGCCGATGATTCTGAACTGTTGGAGGAGTTGCTGGAGATTTTCAAGGACTCAATGCAATCGGATGTGCAAACCATTCAGCAAGGCCTGGCTGAATGTTCTGCTATCATGATTACCGGTGCCGCTCATTCTATAAAAGGAGCTGCCGCAAGTCTTGGAATACTTGGGATCAACGAAATTGCAACACAGGTGGAGGAAGACAGCCGCAATGGAGGGTTGGATGTTGCCCGCGATAATATTGAAGTATTGCAATCTATGCTGATTGAACTTCAGAACCTTTAAAAAGAAGATCCCCCCTGTTGACAAAAAACATTGATTGGCAGAGGGGACTCTCCTTTATGACAGTTTTAGTCTCTGGTCAGATTTCTGTATTTTATCCGGTGCGGCTGATCGGCTGCTGCACCTAGTCTGCTTCTCCGGTCCTTTTCGTAATCCGAGTAATTTCCTTCATACCAGACAACCTGTGAATCTCCCTCAAAGGCAAGGATATGTGTGGCGATCCTGTCCAGGAACCATCTGTCATGGCTTATAACCACTGCACATCCACCGAAGTTCTCAAGAGCCTCTTCCAGAGCGCGCAGAGTGTTTACATCCAGATCATTGGTCGGTTCATCAAGAAGCAGGACATTTCCCCCTTCTTTTAAGGTTCTTGCTAAATGAACACGATTCCGCTGACCACCAGAGAGCAATCCAACTTTTTTTTGCTGATCCGTCCCGGAAAAATTGAATTTCCCAACATATGCACGACTGTTGACCTCCCGGGTACCGAGCCAGACGGTGTCCTGCCCATCAGAAATGGCCTGCCAAATAGTCTGTTCCGGGTCGAGTTGATCACGGCTCTGGTCGACATACGCAAGCTTGACGGTATCCCCGACTCGTATGGCTCCGGAATCTGGAGTTTCCTGGCCTATAATCATTTTGAAAAGAGTACTTTTACCTGCACCGTTTGGACCGATAACGCCGACGATACCTCCAGGAGGAAGACTAAACTCCATATTTTCAACGAGGAGACGATCGCCAAAAGATTTGCTCACCTTGTCGGATTCAATGACCACTTTACCAAGTCTCGGACCGGGCGGAATGAAAATTTCCAATTCCTTTGCGAGTTTTTCTGTTTCTTTGGAGAGTAACTGCTCATAGGAGCTGATTCGCGCCTTTGATTTGCTTCTCCGTCCTTTCGGACTCATTTTTATCCATTCAAGTTCCCGACGAAGGGTACGTTGTCGATCGCTTTCTTTCTTTTCCTCCATGGCCAGCCGTTTTTCTTTCTGTTCGAGCCAGGATGAATAATTGCCCTTCCATGGAATGCCAACACCACGGTCGAGTTCAAGGATCCAACCGGCAACATTATCGAGAAAATATCTGTCATGGGTAACCGCAATAACGGTGCCGGAGTAGGCTTGCAGATGCTGCTCGAGCCAGGCAACTGATTCGGCATCAAGGTGATTAGTAGGCTCATCAAGCAACAGGATTTCAGGTTGTTTGAGAAGGATTCTACATAATGCGACCCTTCGTTTTTCTCCACCGGAAAGAATACCGCATTTGGTATCGGAAGGTGGACATCGAAGGGCATCCATGGCCATCTCAAGACGACTGTCGAGATCCCAGGCAGAGAGGTTGTCGAGTTTTTCCTGGACGCTTCCTTGCCGGTCGATGAGTGTCTGCATCTCGTCATCGGACATAGGTTCAGCAAATTTCTCATTAATTTCATTGAACTCATTGAGAAGATTCACAGTTTCCTGAACGCCTTCTTCGACAATCTGTTTAACCGTCTTATCGGGATCGAGTTCAGGTTCCTGGGCGAGATAATCAACACGGTGGCCGGGTGAAAGGTGAGTTTCTCCGTTAAAGTCTTTATCGATACCGGCAAGGATCCTCAGAAGGGTACTTTTTCCGGAGCCGTTCAAGCCTAAAACACCGATTTTGGCGCCATAAAAATAAGAGAGTGAGATGTCTTTCAGGATCGGTTTGTTATCATAATATTTGCTGACTTTTATCATCGAATAGATGATTTTCTTATCGTCTGTACTCATTTAGGTGTCCTTTATGACGTTTGAAAGGCATAGTCCTCTTTTAGCCGGACTTGTAATTTTGTGAATAAAATATTTTAACCACAGCCGATGATAGTACAAAAAAGCGCGATAATCAAACAGGAGATTATCGCGCTTAACGGATTCTTTCCTAAAAAAAGGGAAGACTATTTTAACAGAAACGTATTACTTTTTGTTACCCTGATCGGTGATTTCTTTGGCAAGAAGGGCACCGACAACACCAAGTAAGCCAAGGTTTTTAATCTTTTTCATGGCTGGTTTTACCATAGAAGCGAGCATCGCTCTTCTTCTCACCTGGCCTAAGTCGGCGAGATCAGGAGTATGACTGTCAAAGAGTAAAGCCATGTCCTTTTTCTTGCCAAAATACCTGCTGTTGGGGCCTAACTGTCCACCATTTGGCTCGATACCTTTAGCGCCGTTTTTGACATATTTCGCAACCTCGGAATCAGGGTCATCCAGATCTCCGAATATTCTGGCGTTGGTTATACAGGTCTGCACACAGGCTGGAGCTGAACCAGCTTCAATCCGCGGTTTACAATAGGTGCATTTGTCTGCTTTGCCGTCATCCGAGACATCATCAACAAGTGCCGGATTGACATATCTGGCATTGTAGGGGCAGGCATCGACACAGGCTCCGCAGCCAATACATCGATTTTTGTCTATCTGTACCGTGCCGTCAAAAGGATCCTTCCAGGTGGCGGCCACTTCCATGATTGTTGTTTCCCCGGTCTTGGCATTAGTGAAGGTCATTTCCTCCGGATCTGCTGGACACTCGGGGACACAAACCGGATCGTTGCAGTGGTTGCAGAGTCCGGGGTAATAGGTTGACGCCATTTCATCGCCGACAAGACTGGGACCCATGCGGAAAACCCAGTTACGATGAAATTCTACAGGAACCTCCCATTCTGCTTTGCAGGCTATTGTGCAGGCATGACAGCCTACACATCGTTCAAGGTCGATAATCATTCCGTATTGCATTATATTCCTCCTGAAATAATACCTTAGTGCCGAATTTAGACAGCGGTCGGAATGTCAATGACCTTACCGTCTTTGGTCAATTTGACAAAGTTGTTACGCATTCCATGGGCGCCCGTCTCAGGGTCAACAGTAATTTTCGTGATAAGACTCGTATCATCAACACCGGCATTGACCCCTACGCTCATCAGCGGATTTGAGGAACCATAGCCGTGGGCCATGAACACAGAATCCTTCCGGATGCCGGGAGTGGTCTTGACCGTGGTGGTCGTTCTTGATTTTATTCCGTCCTGATTAATAAAACCAACGACATCCCCGTCTTTGAGACCCATCTCTGCAGCAGCTTCGTCATTGAGCCAGACTGGATTATCGGGCATCGCCTCTTTCAGCCAGATATTATTCTGGGTTCTGTTAAAGGTATGAACCGGCACACGGCCATAGAGCAGTCGTGCGTATCCGGCCGGTGCCTGCTCAACAGGCACATACGTCGGGACACCCGGAAATCCGGCATCGGCGATATCTTCATTGTAGAGCAGTACCTCAAAATCTTCCGGCATCGTGTACGGGTCTTTACCATCACGAAGATGAATGCCGCCCTCTTTCTTCAACTGGGCAAGAGACAGTTTGGCAACAGCGAGGTTTTTCTCGACCATCTCTTCAACAGTCTTAACAGGGATATCTTTTTCATAGCCCATTCGTTTGGCAATTTCGTTGGTGATATATACCTGATCTTTTCGCTCGAACATCGGCGGAACAAGAGGCATTCTTGCGGCGATATATTGCTGGTGCTTATCTGCAAAATTCCATTGGGTCCCGGTTTTGATCAGATCATAACGCTCGAGATAGCTGACTTCAGGAAGAAGTATATCCGCCCACATGGTTGCGTCAGTTGGCATGACATCAACACACATAACAAAATCCATCTGTTTCAGGACGTCTTTCATTTTTTCCTGACCGGGGATGGTTTGAATTGGATTCTGTCCCCATATAACACATCCCTTAATGGGATAAGGCTTTCCTGTTAAAGCGGCGTCCCTGATCAGTTCCGTGGGTGTCCCAGGAGGAGAATATGGATAGAGCTGGTCGTCGTCATCATTGACATTGAGATTATGCTCACCATCATGCTCTTTTTTAGCCCAGCTGAGTTTTCCAACTTTTGGATTTTTTGCAGGGACCCATCCTCCTTTGACAAAATAGGCTCCCAGCAGTCCAGTAAGACAGGCTAGGGAACGTTGCCGCTGAAAATCATTACCATACCAGGAAACATGTCGTCCGGGGTGGATGGAAATATTTGGAGAATTTGCTGCAAGCATTTCTGCGACTTCCTGAATCTGGCTGGCTGGAATATCGCACTCTTTCGCAGCTTTTTCGAGGCTCCAACCTTTTATTCCCTCTTTGAATTCATCAAAGCCATCTGCATATTCGTCGATAAATTCTGCATCATATTTATTTTTTGATACCAGATAGTTCATTATAGCGAGTAGAAAAGCCGTATCCGTGCCAGGCTTGATCTTTACCCAAATATCAGATTTGGCCGCCGCTGCAGAATAGCGAGGATCTACAACGATCAGCTTGGCACCGTTCTGTAGACCTTTGATATAACGTTTGATATGGCTTACGTGTATGTTCTCGCCGAAATGTCCGCCAAGCAGAAAGATTACTTTGGCATTCGGCATGTCAACAAATTCACCCGGCGGCATACCCATTGTGGCCATATAAGCTGTATCGCGAATACCGCGGCACTGAAAAAAAGAGGCCTCACTCACATTGTGTGTGCCAACCGTCCGTTCCATAAAGTGCATCGGATATTTTGCCGTTGATCCATGGGGGAACATGCACAGTCCCTGTGGACCGTATTTATCCTGAACTGCCTTTAGTTTAGTGCCACATTCATCCAGGGCTTCTTCCCAGCTGATTCGTTTCCATTTAGGATTGCCACGCTCACCGACGTTCTTTAGTGGGTATTTTAGTCTGTCCGGATCATACAGGAGCTGAATACCGGCGTTTCCGCGTGCACAGATAGCTGTTCCATTGTCAATTGATTTTGGGTTCCCTTCGATCTTGACCAGTCTGTCACCGCGTTTTTTACCGATGAGCTGACATCTCCAGAAACACATCTCACAAACGCCCCCGACGACAGTTTCATCATTTAGTGAACCTTTCGCCTCAAGTGGGGAACGTTGTATTCCGGTCTCTGATGCTATAGCGCCGGATAATGGGAGTGCGACAGCTGCCAGTGAGGCAGATTGCAAAAATTTACGCCTCGTTATGTTAAACGCCATATTCCTTTTCCTCCTTTGTGAAAAAATCAATAAAGCTTATGATGATTTTATAAAAAGGATGCTGTGCTTCCTCTTTAACGTTTGATGCAAAAATTGGGTACCATGGCAGAAAAAATCGATCTAAAAACTCTTCTTCTGCGTCTCTGTTTTGATCTTCAGCCAGAAGAGAGAGAAATTCAAGTTGATGAATGAGACTATCGGGAAGATCAGCATCTTTTGTGAGGTCGTACCCAAGAGACTGGTAGTAGGCAAGAATTTCATCGGAATATTTGCCTCGTAATGTTTTTTCCAAATAGACAGATCCATATGGGGGCGCAGCAACATGAGGGATACCGTTAATAAAAAGCCTGGTGTATTCAACCTGGAGATCCTCAAGAAAATCCTTGCTCTGCCCTAATTCTGCCTGCAACAGTTTCTTTTCCTCTTCGCCTCCAAGAACATCGAGCAGTCCGTATAGACTCATAAGGTAATTTTCTGTTAGCCATTCAGGCTCGGGATACTGCATGCTTTGAGCACAGAACCTATAAAGCGTGGCTATGTGATCGGTCGATGAACTTTTTTGCATGGGGGATAGAATATCAGTATGAAAAGAATTGCAGAGAAGATGTGAAAATCTCTGGATAATTATAGATCTGAAGCTGGGTGTACTACAATGTAAATTGCGAACTATAATACTTATCGGAGATGATTTTGTAAATACCACAAAGTAGGAATATGAAGGGGTTTAGGCTTTAGTTTCGTTGTATTTATAATATATTAAACGTCATAAATATAGCAGGTTAGCCGTATGTCTGTCGTGTGGGAGTGTAATTAATAAATTAAAAACTAAAATAACTTTTTACAGTCCAAGTGTAAAATGTGGCGGTAATACATTCTACAAAGTGCGGTGAGGGGTCACGGGAAAATTTTATGTTTCAACAGGTAAACGTAATATGCATTGACCTTGCCGATAAGATTTTCAGTCTCCCGATAGGGAGCATGCCGGCCACGGCTGAGCGATTCCGTATACTCTCCTGCATTCCAGGCAGAGACGACAAGATCGAGTTTTCCTTCAAATTTGTGGTTGTACTTTGCGACAAGATAACAGGTGATAAGAATATTGACTGCCGGATCAAAAAGATCATTGCTGTGAAGATTTTCTAATCGTTTTTTGGAGACATACCGAAAACTCGTTTTTGACTGTGCCAGTCTTTTGGCGGCATCTTTTCCTGTTGACAGAAGGATCTGTCCAAGGCCAAGGGCATTTTTGTTGGAAATTGCTTTCGGGTTTGCTCCGGACTCGGCCAGAATAAGGGCGCGAATAAAATCCGGACTGACTTTATGTCTTGGGACAAAATAAGAAAAACCGGAAAAATAGCGGATGAGATGGTCGTAGCGCGCCAATCGTTTAATTTCGCTACTGCTGATTGTACTGTTTTGATATTTTTTAACAGAGCTGTGCAGGCTGCCACAGGTCTCGGTTGCAATACCAAGAATGAATAACAGTGTCAACAGGATGCGGATAGTCGGGTGATGCCGTTGTTTCATTTATCTAGAGGTTGATAATATTTTATGGGCATCGCTGCTTAGAAATTGCAGAATGGTCTGATAAAGAAGAAAAGGATCGGCGCTTCCCGTCAGTTCGCGGATCGAATGCATTGCAAGGCTTGGTGCGCCAACATCTATTGTTCTTATTCCAAGACGGGCGGCAGTCATGGGGCCTATGGTGCTACCACAGGGCAGGTCGCTGCGCATGACAAATTCCTGTGGAAAGATTTTCGCTTCCTTGCAGATGTTTTTATATGCGGCGGCGCTGAGACTGTTAGTTGCGTAGCGTTGATTCGCATTCAGTTTAATGACCGGACCCTTGTTGAGATGAATTTCATGGGTCGGCTCCATTTTGTCCATGTAATTGGGGTGGGCAGCATGGGCGTTATCCATCGAAATAAGAAAAGAATTGCTGAATGCGATTCTTCGACCCTCTGGGTCAGGGAGGATACGTTCAAAAACAGAGTCGATGAATGAGCCTTGTGCGCCTGTGGCTGAAGTCGAACCATTTTCCTCGTGATTGGCACAGAGAAGAAAATTGTTTCTGGTTCTGTCAGCACGTGCCAGAGCGGTTGTGCCAACGTGACAGCTTAGCAGATTATCGAGACGCGCCGAACTGATAAACTCATCATTGATTCCTAGATGGACCGGTCCGTTGACATCATAGCAAAAAAGATCATAAGCAAGAGTTTTCTTGAATGCAGTTTTGGGATATTGGAGTTTGAGCTGAGCGAGAAGATGTGATTTAAAATCAGATAATTGGCTGTTTACCGATTGCGCGATGAGAGGTGGCAGATGTTTCTGTTTATTTATTTTGTTACCGTCGTTTGCCTCCCTGTTAAAATGAATGGCGATACTTGGGATAGTGAGCATTGGGCGCTCAAAATCAACCAGAAAAACTGCAAGGCTTCCGTCTGTCAACTCGCATACAGCTCGTCCAGCTAAGGAAAGGTCCCGGTCAAACCATGAACCGAGCAGACTGCCCCCGTAAACTTCGACACCAAGCTGGTGATATGACCCGGTCTTCAAATCAGGTTGCGGTTTAATCTGCAGGCAGGGGCTATCCGTGTGGGCTGCCAGTATTCTAAATCCTTGTTCTCGTTCTTCGCCGGTGCCTATGGTAAAAGCTATAGCAGCACTGTTTTCTCTCACCAGAAAGTAGGAACAACCTTTTTCGAGTTGCCAGTGCTCGTTTTCCTGCAACTTTATAAAACCATGAAGAGTGAGTGTCCTCTCTATTTCATCGACAGCGTGGAAAGGGGTGGGAGAGGAAGAAAGAAAAGAGAAAAGATTTTTGTTATAACGGGATTTGTCCATATTCCAAAAGTGTCGATCTAATATTGTGCTATCTTTTCGTAAACAGCAAATTTTGTCTTTAAACCGGCATAGGAAGATGGCTCAATTGCAGATTCGTTTTTTTCGGAGATGCTTTTGGGGTCAAGAGGTCGGGATTCATTATATTCAGCAGATAACAATTCTTCTTGTCGATCCTCTAGAAGTTCCTGTCTGGCTTTATTTTCTTGAATGGTGGCTTGGGCAGCAATCCGTTTGTCGGCTCCGGATGGGTTAGCCGGGGCAAGGGCGGCACGTTTTATAGTCTGCATTTTTGCAATAGTCGCCGACGGAGAGGATTCTTTAGAAACATCAATGCCCACTTCTCCACCTATGGCATAAGACGAACCATCTGGTCCTTTTTGGTAGGTAAAAGAGGCGCCGCCCCTGGCATATTGACCGGCGGCCGACAAATGGGCCTGCTCATGGGAACGCACTTCACTGTCGCGTTGCTTCAGCTGTCGGAGTTGGACCATTTCCTGCTGGCTCAGGCTCTCTGAACCTTCATTATTGACAGATTCCTGATCCGCCACAGAGGTCGCCAAATGTGAACCCCTTGCTCTGCCATCACGAGAGAGAGTGACAGTATCGGTATTGTCTGAAGAGCCTTTTGGGGCATCAGCTGTGTGGTTGGGTGCAATGGTTCCATAGACAGATGATCTATTTAGCCCATCGTTAATAAAGGTATTTCTGATTGAATATACTTCCATCCTTTCCTCTATACGAACTCATGTTTCTATGAGTATATACGACTTTGTAGATGATGGCAATTATTGAACGTCGGTATGCTGACAACTGAAAAAGTAAAGGAGCGATTACCCCTCCTGTACGCTATGCGGTGCGGATATAAAAGGTCAAGGTGTCTGTTAATAGTATTTTTCCTGGAGGTCATACAATGTTTCAAGATACTCGTCTCTCATTTTAAGTCGACTTCCTCCATTTTCTATCTCTTCGATAAGAGAGTGAATTGCCGGTCTTAAATCAATGCCATGTCCACCATCTCCAGCGATATTGGCACGGTCAATGGTGATAATTGCATAGTAACTGACAACCATACGCGAAATAGAGTCACGGCGGAACAGATAAAGTCGGCCTCCCATCGTGTTGAGAAAGAAACCCGCGTATTTGTTAAGAGCATCAGGGGGAATAGTAACTGCGTACTCTTTCTTCAGGTATTCTGGCTGATAAGTGAGACTATAATAGGCCTTCAGGATTTGCTCGAATGAGTCTTTCTCTTCGTCGAGTATTTTTTTAAAAATCGTTATGTTTTCTTTCCCCAATATTCTGAAAAAATGTGCAGTGTTTTGAAGAAGTGTGAAGAGGTCATCGGTTTCCCGAATTACAACTGGCGGGTTATCAACAAGTTTTTGTAAGAGTTTGGAAAAGTGAACCTTGCTTGAATTTTTCAGACCGGAGTTCTGGATATAGGGTTGTTGATCGAGATGGGCGTAAAATGTGTTGATTACCTTGATGAGATCCTGGTAGTCATCTGTTGCGGAAGAGGGCGGGAGATCCTGGTCCACTATATCCCCCGAAGTTGTCGATTCCGGCTGATGCGTGGTTGACGTTTCATTACCAGGGGGTGAGCCTGACGCATCAATTGACTTTCGATGTATTGCAGTACTGTTATCCGAGGTAGAGTCACCGGTCGCGGATTCGGTCAAATTTTGACCAATCCTGTCATTATCCGTATCGGTTGGGGGGCCGGAAGATTGAGAAACCGTCGTGTCTTGATCCTTTAGCGGGGAAGGGAAATCATTTTTCACATAAAAGTAGACCGCGATTACAAGTAAGATAACAATCGCGGTGGCAATGTAATAGAAGAAGCTGGAGCTTTGTTTTACACGGGACTGTGGACGGTCCCTGTCATTTTGTTTATCCATTGTCTGTTCACATTATGAAAAGGTAAGGGAAATGAACCGATCCAGTCAACATTATTGGAGAAAATGATACTCCATACCAACTGCAAAGTCACGGAAGAAGAGTGAGTTTTTATTATAATGAGGTTGATAAAACTTTTGGGAGGGGCACGCCAGGCAACTGACAACACAATTTCACCAATTTGTTTTAATACTTGACTGATATCGCCGAAAACACTATTTTGGGTGTCGAATTTGTGATTATGAAATTTAAGTAAACAATATAATAGATTAGGCAAAAAGATTTCAGTTACTAAGACTAATTAAATTTGGAGGAACAATCATGGCTATTTCTGTTGTTGGACATGCAAACCCTGATACCGATTCGGTAACTTCTGCGATCGCTCTTGCTGCTCTGCTCAATGCTCAAGGTATGGAGGCAAAAGCATGCATGCAAATTAGTGCAGCGGATCTGAATCCAGAATCCACCACCGTTCTAAACCGTTTTGGACTCGCTGCTCCAGAACAACTCAGCGATGCAGCTGGAAAAAAAATTGCGCTCGTAGATTTTAGTGATCTTGCTCAGGGCCCTGCAAACTTAGATTCAGCCGAACTTGTTGCAGTTGTTGATCACCACAAAATTGGTGACGTCACCACCAACAATCCGATCCTTTTCAGGGCAGAACCTGTTGGTTGTACCGGCACTGTACTGAATAAAATGTTCAAGGAAGCCGGTGTTGCAATTCCAAAAGATATAGCCGGTGGAATGCTCGCTGCAATTTTGAGTGATACCGTCAATTTCAAATCACCCACCTGCACAGAGGATGATAAAGCTGCAGTTAGTGATTTGAAAGTGATTGCCGGTGTGGCTGATACCGAAGAGCTTTTCATGGAAATGCTGAAAGCCAAGTCTGCAGTTGACGGCGTTCCTGCAAAAGACCTGTTGTTCCGTGATTATAAAGATTTTGATATGAAGGGCAATAAAGTAGGTGTTGGTCAGCTTGAACTTGCTACTCTTGATCAGGTTGCAGATGTTCGCGAGGCGCTTGTCAAGGCAATGGAAGAGGTAAAAGCCGATGGCCGTCACACCGTTCTGCTTATGCTGACTGATGTTGTTAAGGAAGGTACTGATCTGGTCGTTCTTTCTGATGATGCGGCTCTTATCGAAAAAGCCTTTGACACCAAGCTTGATGGTAATTCAATGTGGATTCCGGGTATGATGAGCCGTAAAAAGCAGACTGTTCCTAATCTGCAAACCGCTTTCGGTTGTTAATCCTGTTAGATAAGAGGAAACTGGATAAGGAAATTGAAGCAGATTATTTCTTGCAATAAGAACAAGAAATACAGCACTTAGGGCAGTTACTGGATAGTAACTGCCCTTTTTGTTTATGGTCGCTGTCTTTTGTGAAGGAAATTTTCCTACATGAGGGGGGGAAGCTCTTCTGACCGCCAGGTCAGCTTACCGGACAGGTAATTGCTAGAAGTTTTATTTGATAATCAAAATTGTCGTCTCGTTCAGAAGTGTGGCACTGGATGCAGACTTTCTCGGCAGGCCGTCTTACAGGACGATATGCATCTGAAGAACGGAGATGCCTATATCCTGGTCCATGGCATGCTTCACAGCCTATCGATTGCCATTCCGCACGCAAAGAAAGGAGAACGAGTTTTTCAGACTCAGTTGATGCGGAGGTAACTTTACCGGCAGTTACGTGGCATGGGAGGCATTGAATATTTGAGGATTGGCCTCTGCTGGAAAGGGTATGGTAGGCCTTCGCATGCCTGGTGGTTTTCCAGAATTCAGTTTGTTTTTTATGGCATTTTGAGCAACTTGAACTACCGACAAATGTATTTTTTGACGGCGTACTGCGAACAGGTGGATCGATGGGGGGAGCCTCACGCCGATTTCTGTTGAACTGGTTGATGTCCTTTTTGATATTTTCTACGATGGAATCGATCGTATTCTTTGAAGAAGAGGGTTTGACAGCCAGAAAAGAGGATTTGAAACTCTTTGATGGTTCATTCTCCCGCTCGACTGATTCCAAATCCGGGTGCTGCGCTATCTGATCGGCAATGTCTTTTCTGTACGATCTCAACAGTTCAATTCTTTTGGATAAATCTTTTTTTGTTTCCCGCTGTCTTTTTTCAAGTTGAAAGAGTTGCGATTCAATGGATCGGAGTCTGCTTTTTACCTGAGCAGAGAAATCGGATGATGCAACCAGCCACTTACCTCCACCGTTCCAGGTGATATCCAGTTTTCCCAGATATTTTCCTCGTCCTCCACTTTGAGTAAGGAGGCTGCTCTCTAAAATTTTGGGTGGAAGATTTGTCTGTTTAGGATCCGCTGCAACAATGATGTCTATCTGATTATAATCCTGTTGCAACTCTCTGTTTTCCAGTGAACTCAGAGTGGAGAGAACAATGAGCACGTCGCAACGCTCTTCAAGCAAAGGGAGTTCCTTTTGTAAAGCGATACGCCAGTCGTTGATAACAAAATCGCCAATAGAATTTCCAACATCCCCGGTCAGCCCAATAATCCCAATGGTTAGCCTGTCGATCTTTTTGATGATATATGGAGAAAATGGCCGCTCAGAATTCTGGTTATAAATATTTGCTGCCACCCATGGGAAAGAATTGTGATCTGTCTGTCTGAAAAAATCGTACCCGGCTGACAGGTCTGTAGAGCTGAGTGCAACCGCGTCATACGACATCGTTTTATATGCTCTTAGAATCCCCTTGGCAGTTATTAATGCCGGAGAGGTAATGCCCTCCTCTGTGGCGACATACGTTCTTTTAAAAAGAAGATTGCCGGCATCAACTAAAAGAGAGGGGTGGGAACCCCTTCTTACGCGTTCCAGTAAAAATGCTTTGCCGGACAGCCCGCCCAGCTGATTTGACTTTCAGCCACAGGGCTCGTACTCACCTAAGACATTGTTCGAGTAGAGCAGGGAAAAAGAAGTGGGGGTAACATTTTGTGGTGCCTGGCAAAATCCGTAACCGGCCAAGAAGAAGATGATAAAAAATAAAAACCGGGACATATATTTCGAATTCATGGCAGGTTTCGTTTAAAGGGTATCGTTAAACATATTGTTTGTGTTGAATGCTGCCATGTCCCCAAACAAATGCTAAAAAACACTGCAGTAGAAAGGGTGGCGACGAGCTAGAATGGATATTTTTGTAAGTGTTTCTGCATGAGGTTACGAATCTTTTAACATGATTTTCTTTGTAGGTAAAATGACCAAAACTATTTTGATATCAAATAGAGTGTTCACCGGAGGTGATGTAAATGAGGAATTCACGATTACCTTTGGGACCAAGAATAGGGGATGCAACAACCCCTTTGCTGCGTAAACCAGACTCCTGGATAAAAGATTCTATCTTTGCGATCGCTTGTTGGTGCAGTGAGGTCTCTGTAACCACACCTCCTGGCCCTACCAGTTCACGTGGGAGTTCAAACTGTGGTTTTATGAGTGCGACAATGGCCACATTTTGGGCGAAAAGCTTTGAAACTGGAGGCAAGAGGGTCGTGAGGGAAATAAACGAGACATCCATAACGGCTAGGTCTATCAGCTCATTTTTTATATCTGCTGAGCTGATGTGTCTTGCATTGAAACGTTCTATAACAACAACTCTGGCGTCCTGCCTTATTTTCCAGGCAAGCTGTCCGTAGGCGACGTCAACAGCGTGGACTTTTCTCGCGTTGTGTTGGAGGAGGCAATCGGTAAAACCACCGCTGGATGCGCCAATGTCCATGCAATGCAGGCCGGAAGGAGAAATACTAAAATGAGAAAGAGCCTTCTCAAGCTTTAGGCCGCCTCGAGAGACATACCTGCATTTTTCCTTAATGCGGATCGTCACGTCCTTTGAACATAGTCGACCAGGTTTGTCCGATATCTGCTCATCAAGATAAACTTCTCCTGCATATATCATAGCCCGCGCATTCTCAATAGTCGGGGCCATTTTTCTCCGGAGTAATATCTGATCAAGACGATCTTTCAAAACCACATTTTCCGTTTGTTACAGCTTATCAAGTTTTTCCTGTGCAATGGCAGCCTCAGGGGAAGAACCATGTTTTTTCAACAATTTTTTATAAATAACCTTTGCTGTATCTTTATCGGCCAGTTTTTCAAATGCCATAGCCTGTTTAAGCATTGCTTCCGGGGATTTGGCATGATTAGAGTGCTGAGATATGATTTTTTGATATTGCATGATAGCCTTATCGTATTCCTTATCATTGAAGAGACTTTCTCCCATCATGAAACGAGCATCAACACTATTACTTTCAGACGTATTATCAGCGACTTTTTCGAATACTTGAAACGCTTCCTTATACTTTCCGCTGGCAAATAACTTCTGTCCTTTTTGAAAATCATCGGAAGAGTGATTGCCGACAGAAGTATTGGTGATCTTTGAGACAGAAACTTCCGCAGGTGCAGATTGAACGATCTGTTTTGGTTGCGCAGTTTTGGGCTGAGATGGCGTTGGGGCTGCAGCAACCACATTCAGTTTAATTTTCTTCTGGTCCTGTCGGATATGGTTTAAACCGGAACCCTTTGACGAGCTTGCAGACTTGGATCGGGTTTTAGCAAGTTCTGCGGCTAAAGCGGCTTCTCTGGCCCTGCGCTCGGCCTCTTTAATACGGGCCTTTTGAATGGCCTGAACACTCTCCTGCTGAATTCTCAATTTCTCGTTCAGTACTTCCGTCAGTTTTAATTCTTTCTCGCGTTGAGCCTCTTCAAATTGTCTCAAGGCTTCTTCACGTTTGGTGGCTTCTGTTTCGGCAACAGTAGAGATTGTTGCCTGAAGCTCTTTATTTTGCTCTTTAAGTCTCTGGTTCAAATGATAGGTTTCTTCGAGCTGGCTTTTCAGTTCAAGAATATCCTGTTCAACCTGATCAACCTGACCAGAGGCAGCAGCTTGACGTTGCTGAAGTTGTCCGACAGTCGTGGATTTCATATCCTCCAGTTTTTTGTTTACGATGCGGAGTTGATATCGTAAATCATCAACATCGGTCTGTGACGCACACTGTACAAGGAAAGGTGAAACTGAAGCAAGAAGCAGAAAATTCAGTATTGTTTTTTTCATAATATTTTGTTTGATAAATTTATTCTATGAATACCTTATCTTGACCATCGGGGATAATTCTGAGTGCCGGGAAGGGTGAAAAGTCTTCTTTGAAAAGAGCCATTTTTCATTATACCGTATATCTGGTTCCTATTGCCATCACGTTTTGCAAATATAATCTGGTTACCATCCGGTGACCAGCAGGGTGATTCATGGTAACTGAGATCTTCTGTCACCTGAACCGGTGGATCATTTCTAAAGGGGTTCAGAGTAAATAGCTGGTATACCCCGTTCCTTAAACTGGAGTAGACAATAAGGTCTTCAGTAGGTGACCAGCAGGGTTCTGCATTCTCAGCACCTTCGAAAGTTAATCGTTTAATATTTCTGGTCTTCATTTCCATGAGATACAGTTGCGGTTTTCCACTGCGATCAGAGACGAACACAAGGTGGTTGCCGTCAGGAGACCATGTAGGGGAAACATTTATTCCTGCACGTTTGGTCAGCTGTTCAATTATTTCACCCTTATTATCCAAAAGGAAAAGATCAGGATTGCCGCTTTGAGAAAGGGTGAGAACCATATATTTACCGTCTGCTGACCAGGCCGGCGCAAGGTTTAGCCCCTTCCGCCTGGAGAGTGCTCTGGTCGTTTTATTTTGTCGCAGATCTGTAATATATAAATTCTGATTACCGCTATGGTAAGAAGTATAAGTCAATAAACTCCCTCCGGGGACAAAGCGGGGAGATACGGTAAGGTGCTTGTGGCGGGTAATCTGGTTAAAGTTCGTCCCCAGAATATCTGTCAGATATACCTCTTTTACATTATTCTCTCCATTGATAAAAGCAATTCTGGTAGTCGCTATACCAGGTTTACCGGTGAGCGTTTCAATGACGCTGTCGCAGAATTTAAAAATCATCTGTTCTTTTTGCGACATCGATCCCGAGAAACTTTTGCCCATAATTATTTCATTTCCAGCTACATCGAGCAGGCGCATTTCAATCTTTATCGAATCGGACGTCACTTCGTATTGACCAAGAATGGAATAATCGGCACCTAATTTTTTCCAATCTCCATCCTGCCTCCCACCATACCCAGAACTGGGGGTAATTAAGATGATGCCATGAAAGTGAAGTGCCTTGCTGAGAGTGTCGGCAAGATTCCTGCCTAAGATCTGTTTTTGCTGACCCAGGTTTTTGTTCTGAAACCATGGTACGGCAATATTAATTTTCCTGGTTTCTGATGCAGTAATGTCGAGATAGACACGTTCTGCCGCAGATATTGGCTGCGCAAAACACAGTAGGATAAGGGACAAAAGGAAAAATCGTATCATTAGTATTCTCATTGTATAACACACCATTTTCAAAACCGGTTTGTGAAAGTTGATGACGTCGAAAAAACTCTTCACCTGCTTCGTTGTTGCGGTTTTTCTATTATCAGGAGGTACCCTGTTTTGCCGTAATGATAGAAAAAACTTACGTCTCGCATATGACGTTTTTTACTTCGCCATCCAATTCATTATGTTTTTACGAGTGTATCAAAGTTTACTGTATGCTGCCCGGCCTGAAACGCAATCCGATTTCGAATCGTTGCCTTTTCATCGCTGGAGGAATCGGAGGCATAGGGGCTGCAGCTTCTATTGTTTTGCTGACAAACTGATCAAAAACTCGATCACCTGATTTACTTTCAAAAAGCATGTTGGCGATTTTGCCGTCCTGGTTGATTGTGATTACCACCACGGCCGTTAAATCGGGGTCTTGCTGCAAGTATTCCGGTGGAGCCCAGAACTGATGCAATCGATTGAAAATAGCAGCCAGATATTGACTTTCAATAAGATTCTTACTCCCGCCGCCGGCACGGGAGGAGGTTGACGCCAAAGCGTTAGAATCTGTTGACGATGCTGTCTGGGACTTACTGGCAGGCTGGGGCGTCTGGAGAAGTTTGCGTTCAGCCTCCAGGGCCTCTTGTGCCAGTCTGGCCTTTTCTGCGAGTAACTCTTCTTCCCTGATGGCCTGGGCAAGTCTTTGCCTGTTTGTGCGCTCAATTTCCAGGTTACGGGGCTGCTTCTCTGGTGGCTTGATTTGCTGAATTTTCTTCTTTTTCAGCGGTTTCAATGAAATTGATTTTTGTGGGACAGGGGTTACCTTCTGTTGTGCTTCAGCAATTGGGGCGACTTTTTGTGTTTTAACTGGAGGGGCAACAACCGGTGGTGGCGCAGTTGCCTCAGTCTCTGCAGGCGCGGGAGGAGTTGTGGTGGGTTCGGCAATATTAATGATACTCACCGTGTAGATGTCAGCATATTTAGGTTTGGCCTTAAATATGGCGGGTAAAAACAAGGCGCCAACGATGACCAATACGTGAAGCCCAATCGCTAAGTTGAGGGGAAGTTTCCATTCATTTGAGAGCATGGCGGTAATTCGATAAACGTGGTCCACTCTTTTACTCTTTTTCGGGTGGTTTGGTTATCATGCCGATCTTATCAAAACCAACGGCCTTTATATCGGCCATAACCGTGACGACATGTCCGTAAGGGACATTTTTGTCGGCTCTTAGGAAGATGGGCTGATCCTTGTTCGTATCATAATTCTTCTTCAGCTCCTGCACCATAAGGTCCCTGACCAGCGGGATATTATTGATACTTATTTCACCATCCTTGGTCACTGTAACCACAATGGGTTTTTCTTCCTGCCGAAGCGACTTTGCCGTCGTTTCAGGCAGGTCTACATTGACGCCCTGGGTCATCATCGGGGCGGTGACCATAAAGATTATTAACAGTACCAACATGACGTCAACCAGTGGGGTCACGTTGATTTCAGATACCAGTCTTTTTCTGCCGTTGCTTCTTGTTGGGCCCATGATTTTATACTCTGCTCAACAGATCCCGTTCCACGAGATTCAGGAAATCGGTAGAAAAATTAGTCACTTCACTATCAATTTCGTCGAGTTTGTTTGAAAAGTAATTGTAAAAAATAACTGCAGGAATTGCGACAGCGAGACCAGCAGCCGTGGCGACAAGCGCCTCAGAAATGCCTGGAGCAACAACGGCCAGAGAAGCCGAACCTCTCTGCCCGATATCGTGAAAAGAGGCCATGATTCCCCAAACGGTTCCAAACAACCCAATAAACGGGGCCGCACTTCCCGTTGTGGCGAGAAAGGGCAGACTGCTGCCCAGTTGGTTGATCTTTTTTGATTCTGCCTTTCTCACTGCACGCATGAGGTTGTCCATAGTTGCCAACTGCATGTCAAGTGTATCTGCTCCCCTGCCATCGTCTTTTCTATTACGGATTTTATTTATTTTCTCAAGTTCCCCGAAACCGGCCACGAAAACCTCGGCTTGGGGAGAAAACTCGAACTCCGATGCAGAAGTATATGCTTCACTAAGATTAGATGAACTCCAGAATGTCTCAATGAAATCTTCCGAATCAAGGCGTACTTTTTTAAATAAACGTGCTTTCATTATTACTATGGTCCACGATACAAGTGAAAAAAGAAGCAGGGTAAGCATCACCAGCTGACCTACCGGACCAGCATTAAAAATCATATCGGTAATTGAGAGCTGCACGAGTGAATCCTTATGTAGTGTGTTGCACGAGTAACCATATCTTACTGCGTGTTCCGGCCAAAGCCGGTAGTTTCAAAACGAAAAACGACCGTTGTTTGCCTGTGTTTAAGAAATGGTATCTTACCTGCTTTTATTAAAAATTCAACAGGTCAATTTACCGGCAGAAATCGGGGATGTGAATGCGTTGAGTTTGTAGGAATTTATTAAATTATCTGTCAGCAGGGACCATTGCACAGGCAAATTCGACCTGGACGGCTGTTTTTCCATTCACCTTCATGCTCCCTTTAAAAAAGCTCACTGATGACAAGGATTCCACAATATTTACTTTGATCTCGACTGTGTCCCCAGGAAGGACATTTCTTTTAAATTTGGCATTGATGATGCGAGTTAAGACTGGAAAGGTGGCCTGGTCTGTGACCTGGTTTTGATTTATCTTGCCCATAAGAAGGGCTCCACTTTGGAAAATGGCTTCACAGAGAAGCACTCCGGGCATTATGGGGTTTCCTGGGTAGTGTCCTGAAAAAACATCTAAATCAGTCGGGATAGATTTTTCTGTTATGATCGTGTTATCAGTAAAAGAAATGATTTTGTCGACCCATAAAAAAGGGGCGCGATGGGGAATCAGGGAAGTGACTTCGTTGCTGCAATCGATCTTACAATCCACCGCTTATCTCCAATACAGTGCCGGTGATATATGCCGCCTTGGATCCTGCAAGAAACAGAACTGCACCGGCGACCTCTTCCGGTGTTCCGAAACGACGCATGGGCACCATATTTTTATATGTTTTAAGCTGTTCTTGAGGCAGATCTTGAATAAAATCGGTGGAAATAAAACCGGGGGATACGCAGTTGACTGTGATTTTTTTCCTTGCAACTTCTTTAGCGAGTGACTTGGTCAAGGCAACCTGGCCGGCCTTGGATGCTGCGTAGTTGGCCTGACCTGGAAAACCGAGGTGGGCGACGGGCGAGGTGATATTGATTATCCGGCCATATTTATGGCTCATCATTAGCAACACTGCCTGTTTGGCCATCAAGTAGGTTCCGGTCAGATTGACGTCAATGACCTGTTGCCATTGTTCGCTGTGCATGAGAGCGAGTACCGCGTCTTTACGTATCCCGGCATTATTAATCAGAATATCAAGTGCTTGGTACTTTTCCTCAATCATTGCAAAAAGGTTGTTTACTTCTACTTCGTTGGCGATGTCACATCTCAAAAGTTCAAGATTTGAGGAAAATTGAGCGTATTCTTTTGAAAAAGCTGCGGCTGCATCGCAGTTTCCTGCATAAATTCCGATCACGGTCGCTCCTGCTTCGAGAAACTTTCCTGCAATAGCTTTGCCGATGCCCCTTGTAGCCCCGCTGATAAGAACTTTCTGACCATAAAATTCTTGCATATCGACCCTTATGTTCTGAGATAACTGTCTACATCATTTGAGACAATAACACCGTAGTTTATCGCTCCCAGCCAGCCGGACATGATTATTCCCACCGAGCCGACATGAAACAAGCCGCTAACTTCCTTGAAAATTGATCGAGAAATATCTAATCCTTCAAATTTGGTTCCAAAGGATGTGCCACGGGTGTGAAGGGTATAGCTGTTGAAAGTTCGTGGTGTCGCTGCCTCAGCCCAGTCAATCTTTTCTTTCACGTCCGGGAGATATTTTTCCAAATCAGAAATTGACCGGGCTATGAGAGACTGTTTTTCAGTCTGATATGTTTCTTCATCAAGGTGTGCCCAGTCTTCGTACCGGCTGTTCATGGATGCTACAATAGTATAGTGATCCGAACCCGGCCTGGTTTTTGGGTAGTAAATGGAAAACGTTTTTGATCTGGTCTTCATGTCGAGAAGTTCCTCGGAATCAAATTCCGGGGATTGGGATGTAAAAAGAAGATCTCCAATATTATCTATTTTTTCGCCATCACGTATCCCAAGATAAACTTGGCAGCTCGAAGTATTTACTCGTATCTTATCTGCTTTCTCGAGAAATTCATCAGAATATTCTTCACGATCAGTGAGATTCTTAATTGTATTGGTTATACCGCTGTTGGATACAACCGCTTTCGAGGCAATTGTTGTACCGAGAACAGATACCCCCCGCACCCTGTTCTTTTCAGTAATAATTTTATCAACCTTTGCCCTGGTACAGATAGTGACACCGTTTTTCTCAAGTTCATTGGTCATCATGCCGATCAGCTTATCTGTACCACCCTCGAATGTAAACACTCCTTTGTTCATAAAATTGGAGAATACGATTCCATAAGTGATTGCAGGGTCATCCAGAGTTGACCCGTTTGCGTAGGTGATCGGCTCCATGAGCAGTCTGTGTACGTCAGATCTTCCCGGGAAAAAACGTTCAAACAATTCCCTGGTCGTCATTGTCTGATCGTCGTAAAAATTCATACCGGCGATAGTTGTAAAAAAGTTGTTGATTGTATCTGCCGGGATTTTAAAATGTGACTGGAGGAGTGTTGAGAAATCTACTTTATCAAAGGATGTCCGCAGAGAGAATTGTGGATTGTCAAAGACGATATTAGGCAACTGTACAATGGATTGCATTATTGCCTTGTTCCAGTATTTCTTACATGTTTTAACCATTCCGTAAGGGAAGCCATGAAGAGAAATATCAAAGATATGGCCACGGCGCTTAAACCAGGTGGATAGACCACCCAATCGATGATGGTGCTCTAGAATCAAGACTTTATGGCCACAATAGGCTAGTCGGTTGGCAGTTGTGAGTCCACCAAGGCCTGAGCCTATGACAATGATGTCGTATTCGTCGTCTAGTTGGGAAAATGAAACAGGCATAATATAACGATTTTACAAGAGAGTGGATTAACAGATAGTTTATAACTTCGGCAGGATATGCTGGTTGACGATTGACACTCCGCTGAGCATCGAGCCGATTATTCCAAGAAATCCTTGATCGGTACCTGCAAGAAAGAGATTAGTGAAGCCGATATTGCCATCTTTTATCTTCGTCGGATTTCCATAAATTGCTCCGCTAATTTTAGAAGTGTAACGCTCTATGGTAACAGGAGTAAAGGAGTTTTCAAATATAATATTTTCGGCAAAACTACCTATAATGTTTTCAAGGCAATGACTTGAACATTTTGATGTTGCCTTCTTTTGAGACTTATATTGTTCTCTATCTGCTGAGATGGTTTTCCATTGCCTGTAATTGGCAAGATGGGTCGAACGAATTTCCCGGGTATCCGTTCGGTCCAGCCCCCTGAAATTCCCGGGAAAGCAGATGACTCCACTGGAATAATCGACGAGACTTTCTGGCGTTTTATACGTGAAGAGACTGCCATCGTTATAAAAAATGATTGTTTTCTTTTGTGGGAGATGGGACGCTGATTTCTCAGGGATCTGGTAAATAGTTTCGACAAAACCAAGCCTTTGCTGGTCTTCAGAAGGTGCGGTGGCCGTGTCGTCGAGAAGTCGTCTGGTCTCATCGCAGCCGATTGTTGACAGGATATAGTCACACTCAATGACGTCTCCGGACTTGAGAAGCACACCGGAGGCTTTGTTTTTATGATGGAGAATCTTTTCAACTCCACAGTTCTTTTTGAATGATCCCCCGAGCTTGAGGTAATGGTCAATAAGAAGATCGAGGAAATCTTTGATAGAACCCTGTGGCCGAAACATCCCCTCCTGATAAATTGCCCGGAACATGATGGCAAACTGAGACAGATCCATATCATTTTCGTGACTGGAACCATAATACATCAATGGACAAAGGAGCATGTCAACGAGGAGTCTATCCCGCAACATTCCGGTGAGAAATTCTTTGGCCGAAGTAAATGGGGCGGGAACAAACGGGTCAAAATCGGACAGAAAGCCAAGCAGTTTTCGAAAATGTGAGTCAGCTTCCGGGAATTTGCTGTTTATTTCGGACTCAAACAGCTCGAAATTATTCGAAAATTTAAGTGATGTGCAACCTTGAAAAACAACTTCACTTTGAAATTGCTCACAAAATGTCAATTCTTTTCTGCGCAGTTTCAGTTGGCGCAGCAGTCTGTTTAAAGGCGCACTTTTATCCGCCGGACCGGCATAGTTGGTGATAGCATGCAGACCTGTTTCAAAAAGAGTGTTGTTGCGGTAAAAATAAGAATTGAGTCCACCTAGTCGGGAATGTTTTTCTAACAGAAGAACTTGGGGATTGAACCGTGCTGTTCGGATGGCGGCGGCCAAACCTGAAAGACCACCGCCAATAACCAGAAAGGGAACTCTCACAACATCAGGCGTCTTTTAAAAGCGGCCCGAGATAGGTTGCACAACTGTTGAGTGTGGCAAGGCGAGGATAATCTTCTTCAGGAATCTGCAATTTATGCCGTTTTCTAAGTTCCATTACAATGTCAAGAAAGTCCATGGAATCGAGATCCAGTTGGTCACGCAATGGTTGGTCTGCATCCAGACTTTCGAAGTCTGCCTCATCATCAATATCTTCAATAATTTCCAGTATCAGATCTTTAATTTCTTCACTTGTCATGAAATTCTCCGGCTTTGACGTGTGGGGTAAAAAAGGTTTAAATATTCAGACTCCCGCAAAGTACCGGGAGTTTGTATTCAATTAATGGCAAAACACTTCCTATAACACACCTGTGCTTTGTTGTTTATATTTATTTTCACCTAGAGGGAAAAAATTATAGGGCGGTGTATTTTTTTATTATCACTGTTGAATTGATGCCAACCATGCCAAAAGAGTTATTGAGGATAGTATCGATGGACTCCGCCTGGATAGCTTTATTTATGACGAGATTTTTGAGGTCACATTCCGGGTCCAGGTTTTCGACGTTGATGGTCGGATGCACAATTCCATCATCGAAGGAGGGCAGGTTGCCGGCAAGTTCCAATACACCAGCTGCGCCCATAGCATGGCCAATGATACTTTTAGTATTGTTTATGTAGGTGGTTTCGCTGTCTGAAAATACTTCACGTATCGCCTTGCATTCTTCAATGTCACCCTGTTTGGTACCTGTGGCGTGGGTGTTGATGATATCGATCTCTTCAGGGTGCAGATCGGCACGTTGCAATGCCAGGCGCATACATTCCGCCTGTCGCTTGCCGTATGGGAGAACATAATCTCTGGCATCGGAGTTCATTGCATATCCGACAATTTCCCCATAAATGTGGGCGTTTCGTTCAAGCGCTTTCTCTAGATATTCCAACGTATACACACATGCACCTTCAGAGATGACTATGCCGTTTCGGTCAATGTCAAATGGGCGTGATGCCATTCTTGGGTCGAGTGCTTCGCCAAGTGCGCCCTGTGCCTTAAAACTTGCAAAAAT
The DNA here is from genome assembly GCA_049645925.1 of Desulforhopalus sp. GTDB lineage: Bacteria > Desulfobacterota > Desulfobulbia > Desulfobulbales > Desulfocapsaceae > Desulforhopalus_A. Next base: position 167,167 of record JBARUU010000065.1, on the reverse strand, counting down.
CCCAAATGAGCCGACTGATTCAGAAATACCACCTGCAAAAGCCATCTCGACTTCTCCGAGTCTCATCATCTGAACGGCCTGGATAAGGGAGGCATTGCCGGCAGCACAGGCAGCACCGATAACATAATGTGGACCTGTGATGCCAAGATTCATGGTGATCTCACCGGCAGGATTGTTCAAGACAGTCCGGGGATTATGATGATGTGTCCAGTAATCTACATTGTATCCATATTGGCTGATATTGTGGACCTCGTTTTCCGTTTCAACGGTGCCGTGTTCGGTCAGCCCTATATACACGCCAATTTTGGAACTGTCGTACATTGCAATATCCAGACCGCCGTTCTTCAGTGCTTCATTGGCGCAATACACGCCTAGACAACCTGCCCTGGTGCCTTTTTTATTTTCTTTCTTTTTACGATAAAGGGTTTCTGGAAAAGAACAGATTCCCGCTGGAGCCTTACCGAAGTATCGTAGATCGATTTCCTGAACCTCGCTGATGCCGTTGACTAATTTTTCCCTATATTCCTGTATGTTTGAACCATTGGGTGCGGCGAGACCAATTCCGGTAATGACTATTCTTCGATTTTGCATGGTAAATAGTGGGGTGTACTGAGGAGATTTATGTTGAAGAGATTCAAATATTACAATTGAACTGCTCTATATGTGTTGCAACCATGTTACCATGTGACAACTTTAACTCTGCGTCAAGACAAAAGGCCTCGAATTCTAGAGCAAATGGTAGGAAAATTCAACAAGAATAGTACTGGTGACGATTCAGTTTGGTGCCTGACAGGGGACAGCGTGTTAGGTTCTGTCAATTTGTACTGTCAGACTGACTGTGTCTGGCTATAAGATTGATCGATGCAGCAATTTTCTTTCCACATGAGCTATTATTGTTTACCATGCGGATGGTACTATAGATTATTCTTATTCATTTTGTTTCGATAATAATGTAGTAGGTTTGCCTGAGACCCTGATTCCGGTCACTGAAAACACTTGAGACACATAATCGGGTACGAATATCGTTGGACCCCTATTAAGAAAGGTTTGATTGATAATTTTTTTATATAATACCGACTAAATTTCAATATCCTCTGTGATTTATTCTGATGAATGATAAAATTGGACAGCGCCCCGAGGTCTTGGAAAATATCAGACAGAACATTGCTGCTGCTGAAAAACAACGCAGAGAACTTCGTTTTGTCTATAATTTGAATGATCTACTGCAGGGAAATATTCAAATTCTAAAAAATGATGAATTTGCCGAAGGCTTATCCTCCTATCTTTTTATTGATCCCCCTGAAAACAAAGAACAAAATATACAGTTACTAATTCGAGTTTGTGAAGGAGTAAATGTCGAAGACGCCACAATACGGGAAAGGGCCTTGGCATTGCTATCATCCGCGACAACATTTTTTATGGATCGAAACGAGAAGGAAAGTATTGTCGTTTTGGTTCAGGGCATATGCAGATGGCTCAAATTTGAAACGGAATTGGTTCCCGGTTTTGCCGCATTAAATAAAAAACTTGAGGACGTCTTGTTGTGGCTACTCAACCATGCATTTTGGGTCGAAGCGGAAGAAGTGGTCGACGTGCTCTTCAGGATTCAAACCGGCAACCTGGAAAAGAATCAAGCTATTAGGAGTCTGACCAATAAAACCCTACAGAATATTCAGAAAAAAAATATTGTTGAGAAATTGACAGACGGATATCTACTCGAGGATGAGCAGCGGCCTCAGTTTCAGAATATTTTGCATTCAATGGGGCATAAGGCAGTAATATACCTTCTTAATAGAGTTATTCACAGTCAAAGCAAAACGGAAAGACTCACCTTACTGCGTCTTATTTCTACTTTTGGTAATTTAGCTGTTCCCGCTCTGGAAGATTGTCTGCAAAAAGACCCTCCATGGTCGGTTGTCAGAAACATAATATTTATTGTCTCAGAAATTGGAAGTGATGCACATTACGCACTGGTCGCCAGATATTTCAGCCATTCGGACGAACGTATACAGCATGAAATGATACGTTGTGTTTTGAAATTAGGCGGGAAAATGATGAAACATCGCCTGATCAAAGCTCTTGGTTTTGTCCATAGTACTTTAAAAATTCACATTCTCCACCTGCTGAGCGAACAGACGGACAGTGATGAGAATGTTTTAGAGGCACTTCTGGATCTTGCCAGCAACAAAGTAATATTCTCGTCTCAAACAGACGTTGAACTGCAGTATGCGATCATTGCAACTCTTAAAGCATTTCCGTGTGAAAAAAGCATCGCTCAGCTTAAAAAAATTCGTGATGAACAGACCAGGGGACAGAGCACAGTAAACCTTCTCTTTCACATTGATGAGGCACTGAACATTATAGAACCGAAAGTCAGGCATACGCTCCAGGTTGGTGGCCATTTTCAGGATCTTGTCTCTTTCGAAAACGATCCGGTGCAGCAACAACTTGCCTACGAAAAGGTGAGAGAAACTGAGGAGGCAGTGCAAACTCTCGTTCGTGCAGGTGATATGCAACAAGCCGAACAGTTGATTTATACCCAGGCAATTGCAGCAGCAAAAAAGAAGGATTTCACCGAGGCAGGTTTACTGAGAGACAGGTTGCTGGAGATTAGTCCCATGGCCCTTGCGGAGGTGATTAAACTTGGAGAGTTTATTGAGGAACAGAAGAGCACCTCAATAACTCCTCATCATCTTGAAATTTGGAGCGAGCTTTATGAGGAAATGACCACTGAAGAATTCAACGAACTGTATTATTCCCTGAGGCAGGAAAACTACCATAAAGGGGATACAATTGTTCGAAGTGGTGAAAATGACAATAGTTTGTACTTCCTGAATTCCGGTTATATCAGCCTCAGCTGTGTAGTCGGAGGCAAGGAGATTTTTCTGAAAAGGATGCAGCCAAGTAATGTTATCGGCGGCGATCAGTTTTTTTCTCCATCGGTATGGACTGTTACCCTTAAAGCTTTAGGGGAAGTTCAGGTACATGTTTTAGATCACGCTGTGTTAAAGAAAATCGCTGAAGAATATCCCGGTATTGAAGATAAATTGGCAAGATATTGTCGAAGATATAGTCAAGTGCCGGAGCTGTTGAAAATGTCAGGGGAAGACCGACGAGAATATCCACGTTACTCAGTTGCACTCTTTACCCGAAATATTCTTCTGGATCCTTATGGTAACAAGGGAAAAAGAAGTTTTAAAGGAGAACTCCTGGATATTTCGAAACAGGGACTGGCATTCACGATACGAATCTCTAATGCAGACAGTGCCAGGCTTCTGCTTGGCCGGCATATAATGACGACCGTGATCGTAGCTGACGAAGAGCTCCCAACGTCATATGGGGTTGTGGTCGGGGTCCGGTTACATGAACCGATCATGCAGGACTTCTCTGTTCATGTTAAACTCGCTAAAAAAATTGATGATTCATCTTTTAAAAAAATATTGTCACTTGCCAGACGGATTCAATAAAATCTTTTTAGACTTTCGTGTCGAAACATATATTTAACAAAAAGCTCGTTCTCCGTGGACTTGAAATCTCCCCACCCATTGTTCTTGCACCAATGGTTGGTATTTCACATTCAGCCTTTCGGAGTCTGGTTCAGAGAGAAGGTGGGGTTGGTTTGCTGTTTACCGAAATGCTGGCCGCAAAACGTCTGCCTCATGACAATCAGCTGTGTTCACCTCTCCTGGTAAGGGATGCATCTGAAAAACCTCTCATCTATCAGATTATTGCGGCAAATGAGGCCGCGATCGAACCTGCTGTTATAAAGCTGCACATGCTTGGAGCAGAGGGAATTGACCTGAACCTTGGGTGTCCGGCACCGGTGCAGAGGAAGCAGGGGGCAGGAATGATGCTTGCCGGCAATCATGTTCAACTCCGAAAAATACTCCGCAATCTGAGAAGTTGTACCGAATTACCACTGAGTGTAAAAATTCGTCTGGGGCATCAACTTGCCGTGGATCAATTACGGTCGTTTTGCCGGTTTCTTGAGGCAGAGGGCGTAGATATGATTACTATACATGCAAGGTTAAATGGCGAGAAGTTTTGTCGTAAACCGCGATGGGCTGCTATAGGAGCGGTGAAGAATTCTGTTTCTATTCCAATTCTCGCCAACGGAGGGATTTTTTCTCCGGCTGATGCAAGAAAATGTCTTGAACTCTCTGGCGCCGATGGGGTGATGATTGGCCGGGGGGCAGTCGAACGCCCCTGGTTATGCAGTGAGATTGCCAAAGAAATATATGGAATCGATCAATGTCGAACAAAAAGGGAATATGCCGATATTTATATGCATTTTATTGGTCTTCTGGAGCAGCGGTTCGCTCCAGAGAGGCGCTTAGGGCGCTTGAAGCAATTTACTCGGTATTATGCCGCTCCCTTTCAATTCGGTCATCATCTCGCTGCAGCGGTACAGAGCAGTGTGAGTCTTGAGCAGGCGCGGCAGAGAGCAGCTGACTTTTTTGCTCAGCCCATGTGCTCTTATGAACATTAGTGTGAGACGGATACCGCAATGTTTTTTGCATCCGTTCTAATTTTGCAGGTCACCAGAGGGATGAAAAGTTCATCTTTATTATTATATAATATAGAGAACAACAATTTCTAAGATATTGGGGAGAACGAGATGATAGATCTTATAAAAAAAGCTTTATTAACAGGTGTCGGAGTCGCTGCTCTGACCAAAGACAAAATTGAAGATCTTGCAAAAGAACTGGTAGTCAAAGGCAAAATGACCGAGCAGGAGGGACAGAAACTCGTACAGGAGATGTTGAGCCGGGCAGAAGAATCCCGCGAAACAATGAAAAAGCAGACGGAAAGCCTGGTAAAAAGTACTATCGATAAGATGCAGCTGGCGAGTGCCGACGATATCGAGAGTTTAAAAAGTGAAATTGAAAAATTGAGAGGTGAGGTTTCGTCGCTGAAGGTTGTGGAAAAATAATTGTCAACAGGCAATAAAAGCACTTTACTAGGTGAAAAATTTTGTTCGTATTCTCTCTGTCAAGATATTCATCTCGCTTAATTTGAAAAAATGAAGAATAAGGGCGTAAAGGGCCACTGATGTCAGTATGAGCAGAAAAAGGGCGCCGCTCTGATGGAGGATCGTACTTTGCAGCCAGGTTTTGCAGTATGGTAGCAAAATCCAAAGTAAACCCGCGAGGGCTAACGTTGCAATCACAATTTTCACCAGACTTTTTCCCAGGTATACAAGGGGAAAACCGTTCATGTTTTTATACAGGACAATTATAAGAAAAAGAAAATTGACTAACATGGCGCAAGAGTTGGAAAAGGCTATAGCCAGGTGCTGAAAGCGGTCAATGGTCAAATTGATTGCGATGATGTTAATAACAATGGCCAGGAAGCTGCCTATAACGGGGTATCGAGGCTTGTCCAGAGCGTAAAAAGCTGCCCCCAGGATCTTGTTTGCGGAGTAGGCGAACAGTCCGATCGAAAACAGGGCCAGGGTTTGCGATGTTGCGAGGGTGTCTTTTGCGGTGAAGGCGCCATGCTCGAAAATCACCCGGATAATAGGCTCTGCCAGGATGATAAGTCCGGCGGTGGCAGGGAGAGTGAGGGCAAAAACCATGGTGAGGGATGTCACCATGGTTTTTCGCATTTCAGCAATATTTTTCTTTGCAGCTTGCTTGGCTAATATAGGCAGCATGGCAATCGAAAGTGCTACACCGAAAATGCCAATGGGCAACTGAACTAACCTGAAAGAATAGTAGAGCCAGGAAACAGAGCCTTGGGCACACGATGAGGCAAAATTTGTGCTGATAAAAATGTTAATCTGAGTGGCTGAAAGGCCGATAGTTGCCGGTATCATCAATTTGAGAATCCTGCACAGCCCGGGATCTGAAAGATCGAGAACAGGTCTATACCTGAAGCCTGTCTTGAGTAATGCAGGGAGCTGAATTCCGAGCTGCAGCAGTCCACCTATAAGAGTGCCGACAGCCATTCCTGCTATTGCCGGTTGTCCAAAATGAGGGAGGATGAAAGCCAGACTGGTGCCGCCGATTATGGACCCGAGATTGAAAAAGCTGGAGGCAATCGCCGGTACAAAAAAACGGCCCTTAGTGTTTAAAATCCCCATAACCACAGCCGACAGCGAGATAAACACCAGAAAAGGCAGCATTATTTGGGTGAGTTTCGTAGTAAGCACTGCCTTTCCGGCAACCAGACTGAAATCAGGTGCCAACAGCGAAACAATTGAACCGGCAAAAAAGATTGCGAGCAAAGTGAGAATACTGAGCAGGATCAGGAAAAAAGTAAGGACGTTTGACGCCAGTCTCCAGGTTTCTTCTCTGCTACGGTTAGTGTCGTAAGCCGAGAAAACGGTAACGAAAGCAGCGGAAAGAGCACCTTCTCCGAAAAGATCTCTCAGGAGGTTAGGAATCCGGAATGCGACAACAAAGGAATCGTAGGCGTATCCGGCACCAAAAAGTCCGGCGAACACCTGCTCCCTGACAAGCCCGAGGATGCGACTGCACATTACAGCGACGCCAACTGTGGCGGCCGATTTGGCTATTGTGCTTTTATTGGCTGTTTGGTCGGTCAACTGAAATTTATCCGGGAAAAATCTGATATAGTGTTTCGCGGGGGCAGCATACCCCGATTACAAGAAATGTGCAACAAAGTCATCGTTTTGATTTCAATCAATTGGTTCTGTATAAAAATTTATTTTGAAAAACTTTAGCGCCGCTGTTCTCTCTTGACTTTGTATTTTGAAATTGAATATATGAGTAGTGTCTTCTGTACCGGATAGAGGACAGCGCGAGCGGAGTATGTTATCGTGATTTGGACAGGGCATTGATAAACCGTCTTCGAGGAGATACGAATGCAGGATACAAATATGGTCAGGAATGTGGCAATAATCGGTCATGGTAATTGTGGTAAAACTTCTCTTGCTGAGGCAATGCTTTTTACGGCCGGGAAAATCAACAGGTTAGGTAAGGTTGATGACGGGACCGCAGCGATGGACTATGAGGAAGAAGAAATAGCCAGAAAGATATCCATTAATACGAGCTTTCATACTTATAGCTGGAAGAAACACAGTGTGTTTCTGGTTGATACTCCCGGCGATGATAACTTCCTCAATGAGACTGTTTTTGCTTCGCATGTTTGCGACACCGCCCTTTTTACCATTGGTGCTGTATTGGGGGTCAAGGGACAGACAATTAAATTCTCGAATATTATAAAAGAGAAAAATTTACCGACGGTTATTGTCATTAATAAAATGGACCGCGAGAGGGCCGATTTTCACAAAACTATCGACGAAATCAAAGAATCACTGGCATTAAATCCCCTTATCATTCAGCTGCCGATTGGTTCCGAGGAAAATTTTAAGGGGTACGTCGATATAATAACAGGTAAAGCGTTCCTTTTTGACGGTGACAAAGGTGGGGTTGTATCGTCTGAAATACCTGCTGAACTTGTGGATGAAGTTGACTCTCTTCGTGAAACCTTAATGGAAAATGTAGCCGAAACAGATGATGATTTGATTGAAAAGTTCCTTGAAGAAGGTGAGTTATCCGAAGAAGAGTTACTTGGGGGGCTAAAAAGCGGAATCGCCACAGCCGCCATTACGCCTATCTGTGTATGCTCCGCCACTCTGAATAAGGGGATCGCGCCCATTCTTGATGTTATCAATGATCTGATGCCATGCCCTTCTGATCGTCAGCCGATCTCAGCTAAAAAACCGGAAAGCGATGACGAAGTTCTCGTGCAACCGACAGCAGATGAACCGTTTGCTGCACTGGTGTTTAAAACCATGGCAGACCCGTATGCTGGCCGACTTACCATCTTAAGAGTTTTCAGCGGTATCTTAGAAGGTGATAGCTTCTACAACTCTTCCAAGAAGACCACAGAACGGTATGGGCAACTGTATGTGCTCGAAGGTAAAGATCAAAAACCGGTTGATAGTGCAGGTCCGGGAATGATTGTTGCTGTTGCCAAACTGAAGGAGACGGGGACCGGCGATACGCTGTGCGATGGGGCTCATCCATTGATTTTAGAGGCTCCAGAGCCGCTGAAACCAGTCATTTCGTACGCTGTCAGTGCCAAAAAAGGCGATGAGGAAAAAGTCTTTTCTTCAATAACCAAAATGCTGGATGAGGATTTGACACTCAGCCTCAACAGGCAGCCGCAGACAAAGCAGGTGCTATTGTCCGGGGTCGGGAAAGTACATCTTGACGTAATCGGCTCCAAGATCAAGAAAAAATTCGGTGTACAAATGGAACTGAGTACTCCGAAGATTCCGTATATGGAGACGATTCGATCTTCAGCCAGAGTACAGGGGAAACACAAAAAACAGAGTGGTGGTCGCGGGCAGTTCGGTGATTGCTGGATCGAAATTTCTCCGTTTCCCGGCGGTGGTTATGAATTTGTGGATAAAATTGTCGGCGGTGTCATTCCTCAACAATACAGGCCGGCAGTCGATAAAGGTATTCAGGAGGCTATGGAAAAAGGTGTCCTGGCCGGCTACCCGCTCATTGATGTACGGATTGAACTGGTCGATGGCTCCTTCCATAATGTCGACTCGTCCGAAATGGCCTTTAAGATCGCCGGATCTCTCGCATTTAAAAAAGGGGCACAGGAGGCCGGGCTGGTTCTGCTTGAACCCTATATGAACATGGAGATAAAAGTCGGTAAGGAAAGTGTCGGCGATGTAATGGGGGATCTTAATTCCCGTCGTGGCAAGGTTATGGGGATGGACTCTGCTGATGGACTTGAGATAATTAATGCCCAGGTCCCCCAGGCTGAAATACTGTCCTATGCAACGGATCTCACTTCGATGACTGGTGGGCTTGGGAGTTTCAGTATCTCTTTTTCCCACTACGAAGAAGTCCCTGCCCAGATTGCGGAGAAGATCGTAGCTGAGACAAGTGCAGAAAACAACTAAAGGTCGATCAGAGCTGCTATGCATCACAATTATTCTTTTGCTGTCCTCACAATGAGTGATAAGGGTGCACGAGGCGAAAGAGAAGACACCAGTGGGAAGTATCTTCAGGAAAAGCTTGCTCAGGAAGGATATATGCTGAAGGCTTACAGCGTTATACCTGATCACAAGCAGGTAATCATCGACACTCTTGTCGACCTGGCCGATAAACAAAAAATATCCCTCATCGTGACCACCGGCGGAACAGGTGTCTCACCCTCGGATATAACCCCGGAAGCCATGACCTCTGTTATCGAGAGGGAAATACCCGGGATGGCAGAGGCCATGAGAAGTGCAAGTATGCTGAAAACATCCCGGGCCATGCTTTCCCGGGGGAAGGTTGGCATACGAAATGAGAGTCTGATTATCAATTTGCCCGGCAGCCTGAAGGCAGTGAGAGAAAATCTGGATGTTGTCCTGCCGGTTCTTCTGCACGCTCTTGAAAAAATCAGGGGAGATGAGAGTGATTGTGGCGTTGCATAATGCTGATTTCGGTAACCCTGAAGAGTACCAGAACTCTGTTTAGTTCATTTTTTGACAGGGATAAAATACTTGAGGCCGGTTCTTTCCCAGAATAAAAGATACGACCCAACTTTGAAATAATCTGTCAACGTTTAAAAAACAGGGGCAAACCGATTTTTCGGTATGCCCCTGTTTTTTAAGTTTAATACGAATTTTTTTCTCAGCGTATCTCGACAGAGGTCGTTTCTCCTGATGCCATGGGTTTAATTTCGCCGATTATATAAGCTTCTTCTCCCACTGCTTCAAAATGGTGGCGGATATCTTTTGCTTTCGCTTCATCTACAATCACAAGCAGACCTATTCCCATATTGAAAGTACGGTACATCTCGTTCAGTGGGATATCACCGGCTTTTTGAAGGAAAGGAAAGATGGGCGGCAGGGGCCAGGCCGTCGAATCGAGTACCGCTTTGTAACCTTTTGGGAGGATTCGAGGAATATTATCAATAAATCCGCCGCCGGTATTATGAACCATACCGTTAAGGGGATAATTTTTCAGCACATTGAGGACCGATTGGACATATATTTTGGTCGGCTTTAACAGCTCTTCACCCAGTTTGCATCCCAGTTCTTCAATGTAATCGTCAACCTCAAGCTTATGATCGGCAAAACAGATTTTCCGCACCAGTGAAAAACCATTGGAGTGGAGCCCGCTCGAAGTCAAGCCAATTATCTGGTCGCCGGCACGGATGTCTGATCCATCAATAATTGCATCCCGATCAACAATTCCAGTAACGAAACCTGCTAAATCATAGTCCTTGTCTTTGTATAGTCCCGGCATCTCGGCTGTTTCGCCACCGACCAGCGAACAATTAGCCTGTCTACAACCTTCAGCAATGCCGGAAATGACCTCCTTGGCAATGGACAGATCCAGTTTTCCAACGGCAAAATAATCAAGGAAACATAGCGGGGAGGCTCCACCAACTATCAAATCGTTTACACACATGGCCACAAGGTCAATCCCGATGGTGTCGTGCTTGTTGCAAAGATGGGCCACGGCGAGTTTAGTCCCGACACCATCCGTTGAATTGACGATAACCGGTTTTTTGTACTTGTTGGTATCGATGGCTATATGTGAAGAAAAGCCGCCGATACCTCCCAAAACGCCTCGCTGGTGAGTTGATGCGACAATATCCTTTATTTCTTCGATAAATGCATTGCCCTTGTCGATATCCACACCAGCTTCACTATATTTACTCTTTGTAGGTTCGTTCATATTAGAAGATTGTCGTTATTTTCTATTTGAGTACCGTGCAGATTATGATCTTCTTTTTGGCAAGAAAATAATCCGTCTCAAGATACTTATGCCCGTCAAGCGTGTACTGCACAGAGTACCCCTTGAGGGGGGTTGGATCAGAAAGGAGATCAGCTTTCAGGAGAATATATTCCGCTATAATATTAAGGGTGGTCCTAAAAAGCAATGCAATAGCATCAAATCACGATAAATGTTGACAGAATCAGTCCCATGTGAAGTGCAGGTTGAAATAATTGATCTGTTTTGTTAGATAATCGGGCTATGAAATTACTAGTGCTTCTTATTGGTCTGATTCTGATTCTGGAGGGTCTGCCTTATGTTGCGGCTCCTGAGGCAATGCGCGAATGGCTTAAAAAATTGAGTGGCGTCAGCCCGGGACAGTTGCGTTCAATAGGCCTCTTTGCCATGGTGATTGGGCTGTTCATTATTTTTATTGTCCAAAGAACACCCCTTTTCCAATAGTCAGAATTGTCATTGTCTTACTCGATTTGATATCTTTCCTCGCTATCAGGGTAGCTGAGTTCAGTTGGGAAAAAATGAAATTGACCAAAGTGAGCAAATGCAGGTAGAGTGATTTGTCAAAAGAATACCTCTTTTTCAGGTCTCAACCCGTTCCCTTTTAATCTTGAATGTTCAACGGTATACGTTATGGACGGTAAAAAAAAGATAGAGCTTATTGGTAATGAAGGGATCGTCATCCTTGATATGGTCAGAAGGTTGAACAGACGTGGAGCAATAGACCATCTGACAAAGCTTATCCAAAAGACTCATCCTGCGGATATGGCCTGGGTCTATAGACATTTGACAGAGACAGAAAGAGCAGCGGTTTTCAACATTGTTGTTAAAACTGACTCGGTAGGAGAGTTTTTAAGTGAACTGGACGGCTCGCTTGTCACTGAACTGGTCAAAGGACTGACGCCACAGTATATGGCCGAAATTCTTTCTGATATGCCCTCTGATGATGCAGTCGATATTCTGGAGGTCCTCCCTGACGAAATCGCAGAAGAGATACGTGAGCACATGGGTAAAAAGGATCGGGATGAGGTCGAAGGACTTCTGCAGTATGATCCCGAGACTGCTGGGGGATTAATGTCTCCTGACTTTATGTATCTTGATGAAGAGCTGGTTGTCACCGACGCTATTAAAAGCGTACAAAAGCGAAGTGAAGAAAAGGAGATGGTTTTTTACTTATACATTACCCATGGCGATCATAAACTCTCCGGGGTTGTGTCGTTACGTGAGCTGTTGATGCATCCCGCTGAACGGAAACTGAAAGAGATCATGAACCCTCATGTCATTTCGGTTACAACCGACACTGACCAGGGAGAAGTGGCACACGTAGTATCAAAATATAATATTCTGGCCGTTCCCGTAGTCGACTCAAATTATACCCTGGTCGGTATTGTCACCGTTGACGATATTATCGACGTTATCCGAGAAGAAGCTTCTGAAGAGTTTCTCCAGATGGCCGGTGCGGGAAAGGATAGGGAGATTTTATTAAAATCGACAAGAGAAAGCGCTTTTATCAGAGCACCTTGGTTGTTTGCCTCATGGATAGGTGGCGTTATGGCTATGTTGATCATCGGGTCCTTTGAGGAGGAGTTGTCAAAAATGATTGCCCTGGCATCTTTTATTCCGGTTGTCATCGGTATGGGTGGCAATATTGCCACCCAGTCTTCAACGATTGTAGTAAGAGGGATTGCTACCGGCAGAATAAACCTTGATGAGTCTTATCGTGTTGTTTTGAAAGAGATGCGCGTGGGGCTCATCCTGGGGTTGATTTACGGTCTGTTTTTGGGAGTTGTTGCATTTCTAGGTTTCTCTGAACCTGCTCTTCTGGGGGTTGTTGTCGGCTTGTCCATTTTCTTTTGTATGGTGATGTCGGCAACATTGGGAACAATGATACCCCTTATTTTGAAGAGGTTTGATATTGATGCGGCAATCGCCACCGGGCCATTTGTCACGACCTCTATTGATATTCTCGGCGTGTTAATGTTTTTTATAATTGCCAAGATGTTGCTCAATTTATAAGAGTTGATAACTCGTGTTTGGGAAAACATGAAAATTTTAAAGTATATGCGCTACTTGTTCTAAATCGAGGCGCTTGATGAATGTAACCGCAGGTATACACAATATATTCGGAGGATTACATTTTGAGAGCAACCAAAAATTAGGGTGAAATAGCCTACTGCGGCCAAACACTCCCTATCAGAGTTATTCTGCGAGCCACCTCATTCCATGAGAACGTCACCTCTCACACTTTTTGCTGTCGCCTGTCTTGTCGTCTGGCTTCTGTTTCCGCCGGTAAAAAGGTTCATAAGTTCTTATAACGCCGAGCCTCGTGCGGTCACTGCTCGAGGCGACCTGGCTGCTGATGAGTTAAACACAATTGATATCTTCCGTGCCAATTCGCCTGCTGTTGTGTATGTGACCAGTATCTCTCTCAGGCGTGGTTTTTTTTCTCTGAATGCCGTTGAAATTCCACAGGGCACCGGGTCAGGATTTATCTGGGATGATCAGGGCAGAATCGTTACAAACTATCATGTCATCAGCGATGCAAATCGTGTTCAGGTCACTATGGCGGACAATTCAACATGGAAGGCCGTTTTAGTTGGAGTAGCTCCAGATAAAGATATCGCCGTCTTGCAAATAGATGCACCCAGCTATAGGCTGAAGCCGATTGCCATAGGGAGTTCAAAGGATCTGCTTGTTGGCCAGAAAGTCTACGCTATCGGTAACCCTTTCGGTCTTGATCAAACCATAACATCAGGCATAATTTCTGCGCTCGACAGGGAGATAAAAGCCGTGACCGGCCGGGTAATAGGTGGGGTGATTCAAACTGACGCTGCCATTAACCCGGGGAACTCAGGGGGACCACTGCTTGACAGTGCAGGAAGACTCATTGGCGTCAATACTGCTATTTTCAGCCCTTCAGGTGCGTATGCCGGTATTGGTTTTGCCGTCGCTGTAGATATTGTCAACAGTATTGTTCCACAGATCATCAAGCACGGCAGAATCATACGGCCGGGGATAGGTGCGACGCTGGCTGATGAAAGAGTGGCCCAGCGGCTCGGTATTGAAGGCGTTTTGATTTTAAATGTTGAACGAGGCGGTCCCGCCGAGGAAGCGGGGCTTCAACCAACAACTCAATATCGTGGAGAAATTATCCTTGGTGATATTATAACAGCTGTCGCTGGGGTCAAGATTGGATCCTACGAGGATTTGGTCACCGAGTTGGAGCGTTTTGGGGTTGGAGCGGAAGTACCTTTTACCATCATGAGAAGAGGCGAGAAGCTGGAACTTCCCATTCGTCTGACAGTAAGAGATTAACCGCACTGAAGAGAAAAGTGTTCTTTAACCTGCACAGATAACGGCGTGTTAGATTATTTCTGCTTCCTGAGTCATTGTTGTTGCTTGTTCCTGGGCAAGGAAACGCAGTTCACAGCAGCTATTTGTCTGATGATCGCTTTTGAATAATTTTCTTCAGGTTTTTTCGTGATTCAATATTTTTGGATCTGGCGAGCTCTCGCATATCTTTCGTATTGTCCGATTCATCTATAATCTCTCGACCAACAATCTCCTCAAGAACGTCTTCCATGGAGATTACACCGGTCATTGTGCCGTATTCATCGACGACGATAAACAGATGCTGTCGCCGGTCGAAAAAATCTATAAGAATGCGATGAAGTGGAGCAGTTTCCGGAACAAAATGGGCGGGTTGTTTAAATCGGGACAGGGTCAGATTATTTTTTCCTTCGGCAGCGGCCTGAAGCACATCTTTGCGCATCACAATGCCAGTAACATTGTTCGGTTCGCGGTTGAAAATTGGAATTCGGCTGTGACTGCTGAGTTCCGTCAGCGTGGCCATGGCGTTGCCGACGGTTATATGTTCATTAATAGAAAACGTTACAGTTCGCGGGGTCATGACTTGCCTGACTATTTTATCCTTTAAATCAAGGATATTGTTAATGACCTGCGCCTCATTTTCTTCAATGTCTCCGGATTGTCTGGATAATGCAGCGATCGTTTGTATTTCCTGGGAGGAGATGGTTTCCTCTACTTTTTTGGGGAGAAGTTTGGTCATGGCCCGTGAAAGCCAAACTATCGGCTTGAGCAGGAACACCATAGCACGCAGTGGATAAGTGATTATCGGGGCGAGCTTGAAAGCATAGGCGACACCAATTGTTTTCGGTAAAATTTCGGAGAACACAAGGATAGACAGGGTGAAGACGGCGGAAAAGAGGATAAGATTTTCATCACCGAAAAGTTTAGCGGCAGCTGCTCCTGCAACGGAAGCACCAATGGTGTTGGCAATAGTATTCAGAGTCAGTATTGCAGTTATCGGTTTTTCGATATCGGAACGAAGATTTTGAAGATGCTCGGCTGCTGAATGGCCGCTTTTTTTTAACATCTCAACTTGGCTTGCAGATATCGTATACAACACAGCCTCGCAGATGGAACAAAGTGCGGAGACGGTTATGGCGAGGGACACTGAGATGAATAATGTTTGCAACACTGGGACGACTCCAGATGAGTTATCTGAACCTCTGCAACGAAATGTGCAAATATCAGAGTTATAGTTGATTAAGTTTCCTGGAAAATAATTTTTAAGGCATGTTCGCCTCACAAGAAGGTCATGAAAAGAGTCCTGTTCCCTGGGATGATGAATAAATATTTAACTATTCTGTATTGATAATTGAATTATAATGTAAATTAACAGATGATAAAGAGCGAGAAAATAAAAATTAATACTAGAATCCTGGAGCAAAATGAAAACAACAAAAATCGTGGTTTCAAAAAAGAAAGTGGAGGAGTTTGCTGGAGAGTTGCTGGTAACATTTGTCGCTTTAGAACCCGAGGGTGAAATGAAGGGGGACTTGTTATTTGACACGATGCTGCAGTCAATACAGGGATTCAAGGAGTTTACCGGACAAAAGGAAAAATATATTCTGTTATATCGAGGTTTTGGCCAGTTCGATGAGTCTCTGCAATGTAAAAGACTTATGGTACTTGGGCTCGGTGAGACTGGGGCTTCGTCTGATTCGAACGAGATTTTTGAACTGCTCAGAACTGCAGGAGGGACTATCGCCGGTCTGTGCAAGGCAAACAAGATTGAGACTGCCGGGATTAACCTGCCGAAAATTGAAGGTTTCGATGATGCCGATATCGCCCAATGTTTGACTGAGGGACTTTTACTTGGCGTGTACCAGTTTTTGAAATACAAGAAAAAAGAAGAAGATGCCTATCCCGGACTGAAAAAAATAGAACTTTTCTCTAAGAGTAATAAATCGTCAGTTCGCCGCGCCGTCAAGGAAGGTCATAACAGTGCTCTTTCTGTATATTCTGCCAGGGATATGGCAAACGAGCCGGGAAACTGTTGGACGCCAAAACATTTCGCTCAACACGCTGAAAAGATGGCCAAAGAACTGCATTTGAAATGCACTATTTTAGAAAAATCCCATATGAAGAGGCTCGGGATGGGTGGCATGGTTGCAGTGAACAAGGGATCGGCGGAACCACCTAAGTTCCTGATTCTCGAGTACAATCCAAAAAAGAAAACGGATACCATCTTGCTGGTTGGAAAAGGCCTTACCTTTGATTCGGGAGGGGTCAGTCTCAAGCCTGCGCAAGGCATGATGGACATGAAGTACGATATGTGCGGGGGAGCTGCTGTTCTTGCGGCAATGGAAACTGTTGCAAAGGAAAAACCAGGAGTGCGGGTTGTTGCGATCGTCCCTTCAACCGATAACATGGCTGGCGGGGGCGCTGTGAAACCTGGAGATATTATTACTCATTATGGTGGCATAACCTCGGAAATTGAAAACACAGATGCGGAAGGCCGCCTTATCCTTGCTGACGCGCTGGCGTATGGCATTGAAAAGTTTCAACCTGATTGCGTCATAGATCTTGCCACTCTCACCGGCGCTGTGATTATTGCTCTTGGGCATCACTATACCGGTCTAATGAGCAATAATGATACATTGGCTGAAAAAATTATTGAAGCCGGGCAAATCTGCGGAGAACCTCTTTGGCGTCTTCCTTTGGGGGAAGTGTATAAAAAACAGATTAAATCAACGGTTGCTGATATAAAAAACACTGGTGGCAGACCGGCAGGCAGTATTACCGCAGCTGAGTATCTGCATCAATTTGTAGGGGAGGTTCCATGGGCACATCTGGATATTGCCGGCACGGCATGGGATTTTACTGAAAAAACATATATCCCTAAAGGCCCTTCCGGGGTTGGGGTCAGGACATTGATTGAGTTACTGAGGCGATGGGAGGATGGGACCATTCGGTAAGATATTCTTGATGTATGATGTTTTCGTGAAAGTTGTCCTGCAAACATAAATATGAAGTCAGATAATGTGTGGGTTGGTAAGAGAGTTGTGGAGGAATGTTGCAAAAGATACTGGTGATAGATAATGAAAATCTCGTTGCGGATATTTGTCGCATTGCTCTGGGAAAATTAGGGTATGAGGTCTTTTGTGCTAATGAAGATCAGGCTGTTCAAATAGCCAGGGAGAAGAAAATTGATATAGTCGTTGTTCATGCACCTTTAGCGGAAATGACAGAGGTTAATGCCTATCTGAAGATAAGACAGGTCAATGTAACAGCGCCAGGGATACTTGTGACGGAACATCCTGGTCCCGATATGGTTTTTGATTTAATGCGTAAAGGTTTTAGCGGAATATGTAAGAAACCAGTCGATACGAAACAACTTGTTGCCACGGTACAGGAAGCTCTGAAAGTTTCCAGTCTTCGGGAAGAATCAGCTCAAATGAAGGTACTGAACCGGTTGCATTATAGCGGCGAGAAATTTATTTCAGCAAAGAGTGAGCAGGCCATCTATGAACATCTGGTTGATGCCGTTTCTCTGCAAACGGGGATTTCTTTTGTTTCTGTAATGATATCTGATGATGCCGAGACTTCTTCGAAGGTTGTAGCTTATCGTGGTCTTGATAGCTGTCAGATGAAAGACTTACGGATACCGGCTGAAGAACAGATAATCGATAGCTTGCTCAAAACCAGAATGCCTGTTTTTTTCAATAAAGAAAATCTCCATTTGAATCCGCATCGTTTCTTAATGAGTAACAGGGAATTGTCTGCAACAGTTTTATTTCCGATCTTGGCTCAAGACACGTTGTTTGGCGTCCTTAACGTCAGCAGCTCCCAAAGCAACAGCAGGTTGAGTGAAGGTGATACTGCCATGGTTTCAATCATGGCCAAACAGGCTGCGATGGCTGTGAGTAATTTACGTTCAACCAAAGAACGGGAAGAAAGTTGCCGGATCAGAACATTACTTGAACAATATGTTTCTCAAGAGGTCTCAAGCATGCTGTTGCTGAAAAGCAATCAAGATTTGCTTGATGTCGGACGGGTCAAGCAGCTAACCGTTCTTTTTGCCGATATCCGTAATTTCACATTGCTCGTTCAACACCTGGAACTTTCTCAATTGCGAAAATTTCTGAATAGTTTTTTCGACATGTTCACTGGTATTATTTTGTCCGAACGGGGAATGCTGGATAAATTTATGGGAGATGCCGCACTGGTCGTCTTTGATAATACTGAGAAATTGGATGATCCTAATGTTGCTGCGGTCTCTGCAGCGCAGGAAATTATGGTGGGATTTGAAAAATTGCGTCAACTCTGGGAAAAAAAGAATAAAATATTTAAAAATATTGGACTGGGAATCGGGATAAGCAGAGGATCAATGTTTCTTGGTAATGTTGGATCATCGAAAAGGCTCGATTACACTGTCATTGGACCCGATGTAAACATTGCTCAACGGTTAGCTTCCGAGACGGAATCTGGACAAATACTCATTACTGACCGGGTATGTTCAATCCTGTCCGAAGCTTTTCCCGTCAAGGCAGAAAAGTCACTGTTGCTGCGGGGTATGGAGTCGCAAATTATTGTCTATTCATTATCAGTTACTGCTGGACAATAAATAAAAATGGTGGGCTACTTTCGCTTGAAAGTCCACAAGCTACATCTCGATTTCTATGGTCCAGGTCCCGCCATCAACTGTGATCTGATCCAGGTGTTGAAGTTGCCTTCCTCTTCTGGTTTCTGTCGAATTGTTCACCATGACCTCACCATTTTGTATCTTTATTTTTGCTTCAATTCCATCCTGAACCAGATTGGCGAATTTGAGAAATTGGCCAAGTCGAATAGGAAGCTCTTTGACCTTTATTTTCCTGTTAGGTATTGTCATGAATACTGTTCTCCTGGTGGATCAGTGGTGAAAGGGGAGTGGTAAAATGTAAAATTGTTCGAATAATTCAGATAGTATGGTATAAGACTGGAAAAATTGTTTCCTGTATATTCTATTCGTCAATGCTTTGCAACCACGTACCACACTGGGGGTTGGTAGAGAAGGTTTACAAGCTTGGATTATAAAAATTCATCATACCAAATTTACAAGGGAGTAAGCACATGCAAGTGAGTTCAGTAGGTAAAATGGTTGGGCAATTTTGTGGATTGGTCCTGTTTGTCGGTCTTCTGGCAGGATGCAGTGGTGGAATGAGTGGATTAATGGGTGGATCCACATCAAGTGTACCGCCGGCAAGCGATGATTTGGCACCGGTGACGACTATGGTAGAAAGCTATGGTGACATCGAATTACCTTTAGAGATGACCCTGCTGCCGGAGAAAAGCATTGCAATGCGTACCGATTCTTTTCAGGGCGGTATTCACAGCTACAGCGGTCGTGTGCAAATAGGCTCTCTCAGGGATTATGTTCTCGTTTCCATGCGTAATAACAAATGGAAACTGGTCGGCGAGGCGTCCTATAAAAACGTAATGCTTGCATTCACCAAACCAAACAAGACTTGTATGGTTGTGTTATCTGAAGGCGCGGGCGGAGTATTAGGCAAAACTCAAGCAGATTTCTATGTGACTGTTGATGTGGCAGCGATAAATCGCCTCAGCCCATTTGGTGCGCCGGTAAACCAATAAAAACCTGATGTGTTCAAAGCATTCTGATCTGCATCCATTATCTTGCTGGAAATGATTAAGTGGAGCAGATTGGAATGTCGAACATGTTTTTTGAATTTGAAAAGCATTGATTCTCAGGTGGTTCTCATCTGCGATTTGTTAACTGTCTGACTCGTTCAGCCCTTGCCAGTCGCTCTTTCTTTTCTTTCTCGAGTTCTCTCGAAAACTTTCTGTTCTCATCAAGCTGTTGTTTAAACCACCAGCAGAAAACAGCAAAAATCATCATCAGCAAAATTAATATATCTGTATCCATTGTTCGTCCAACTCATTTTTTGTCATAATAGATTTATCCTTCCATTTACGACGGTAAGATCAGATGAATTATTATCAATCAGCAAATGAAGAGGACCTGGTAGAGGACAAAAAAAAGCACTTAGCGCAGTGAACACTAAGTGCTTGAATTTTTTGGTGACCCCAAGGGGACTCGAACCCCTGTTACCGGCGTGAGAGGCCAGTGTCCTAGGCCACTAGACGATGGGGCCTAATGGTGCTTTTTTATAACTGACCTCGTAAGGGTTGTCAATACTTTGTTGGCAGGTGGAATAATTAGTGGCGAAGCACCAACGTGAGCTTTGGGAATATAGTGTGTGCATGAAACTTACCTGCGGCTACCGCGATTAAAAAGTTGGGTGGACGCTCTCAGCTGTTGGGCTGTTTCTGGAGTTAAAAACTCATCTGCACAGCGCCATCGCCAGTTCCCGGAGGCAACGCCAGGGCTGTTCATTTTACAGTCGCTGCCAAATCCCAGAACATCCTGAAGAGGAAGTATGCACAGGATACTGATAGATGATTGGGCCATATATATCAGGTCGTGGTGAATACCCCGCAGGTCATGCGGGTCCCTGTTGGCAATACGTTTGATATCCTGCCGTTGAATGTCGTCGAGTCTCTCGCTCAGAAACCAACCAACCGTTGTGTCATTATCGTGAGTTCCCGTATAAACAATACAATTTGGGGTGGTAAAATTGTGTGGGAGGAAAGTATTATCGGAATTGCCGTCAAAAGCAAACTGCAGGACTTTCATACCTGGAAAGCCAAGTTCGTCGCGGAGTGTTTCGACTGCAGAGGTTATGATTCCAAGATCTTCTGCGACAATGTTTAAAAGGCCAAGCCTATCGGTAATTTTTCTAAAAAAATTCTTCCCTGGTCCCTTTATCCATTCACCATCTATAGCGGTTGTCTGTTCTATGGGAATAGACCAGTAGGACTCGAATCCGCGAAAATGATCGATTCGGACCATATCTACCTGAGTAAACAAATGGGCTAACCTGTTTGACCACCATCGTAATAATTTTTCTTGGACGTCTGCATCCTCACTATGCCAGTCATATAGTGGATTCCCCCAGCGTTGACCGGTTTTGCTGAAGTAATCGGGAGGGACACCTGATACATGGGTAGGGTGCAAAGTTTTGCGGTCTAATGCGAAAATTTCCTGGTTTGCCCAGACGTCGACGCTGTCAAAGCCAACGTAAATGGGAAGATCTCCAAAAAGAGAGACTTCTTTTTCTTTGGCATACTTGCGAAGCAGTTGCCATTGCCTGAAAAATTCAAATTGCTCGAAACGATAATAGTTGATTCGGTCGATGTTTCTCTGTGTAAATTCATGAACAGAAGAGTCCACTCTGGTTGCCAGTTCACGAGGCCAGGAAACCCAGGCTACATCGCCGTATATTTCTCTGGCGGTCATAAAAACTGCGTAATCATCTAGCCAGAATGTTTTTTCTAAAAAATCTTCATAGTCAAGATAGCCGGATGGGTTGAACCCGCTGTAAGCTTCTTCCAGCAATTGTTTCTTGTATTTTTCTACGGAGGCGTACTCCGTAGAATATGGTGAAAATGAAGGATGGTTTAGGATATCCGGTTCTGAGACAAGGTGTTTCTCTAGCAGAAGTTCCGGTGACAACAACAAATAAGAACCGGCGAAGGCGGAGTTACTCATATAGGGTGAGTAATCAAAAGAAGCGCTTGTTGGACCGGTTGGTAAAAACTGCCAATAGCTTTGATCACATGCAACGAGAAAATCTATAAAACGGTAAGATGCATTCCCTATATCACCTATACCATAGGCGGAGGGCAAAGAGCTTATGTGGGCGAGGATTCCGCTGGAACGTCTGGGGATCATTGTTTCTTCACATTAGGAAAACAAGAAAATGTTTACACTCAAAAAAGGTATACTTTCTTGGTGATTGTAAAATAAAAGCAGCGCCGTTCCTTGTATCTCGTCTTATCGATGCTATAATATAGCTCTATGAAAAAAAAATAGGTAAAATATTTGTCAAGTTACCAATATGGTCGATATAAAAATTTGCTTTTTATTTTCATGTGCTGTATTAATATGATCTTTTGAAAACTACACGCTAGCGAGGTCTGTCTCGTCGGCTTTTTTTTTGTCAAAAAATCATTAAAAAATCGTCTGGTTGGTTCTCTTGAGACTATTGGAACAATGCTCGATAGCATCTGTACAATAGATAGTCTTTGAAATTCAAGAAATGGAGTAGGTGTCTGGTGCTGCCTGAACTTAAAGAAAACCTTCTAAAAGCTGGAAAAGAAGAAGGTTGTATTAGCTTTGATGATTTAAATGAATTGTTGCCAGATGAGATAAAAGACCCTAACGAAATTGAGTCGATTTTTAACTTTCTCGGTGCGCATTCAATTGAAATTGTGACGGTTGAAGAAGATGGCGAAAAGAGAACGTTATCTGGGGAGGTCTGGGAACGCGACGACTCGTCAAACACAAACGCCAGTCAGGAAGATGAGATCAGTCTGCCCGATGAAGAGACGCATGAAGCTGAAGAGACGACCACCACCTATCTCAGGGAAATGGGCCGGTTTGATCTCCTGACACCAGAAGAAGAGGCAAAATACAGCAAGACTATTCGTCAGGGTTTTGAAGCAATTATCGCTGCTATTCGTGAAGACGTTTCCGGTGTAAAAGAGATTCAGTTGCTTTGTGAACGGATCGATCTCTGGGAAAAACGGGACCCAACCCTCAAACCGAAAAAGCAGCAGCTCAATTTTATGCGGTATAATGTTATAAGTGCCGCAAAGAAATACACCGATGTACGCGATTTGTTTGAGCTGCAAGCCAAACTTGAGGCATACAGCAGGTCAATTGAAGTTGCTAAGGATACCATGATCAGGGCTAACCTGAGATTAGTTGTATCCATAGCCAAACGGTACATGCATCAGGGGCTGACCCTTGCTGACCTCATCCAGGAAGGTAATCTTGGTCTGATGAGGGCCGTCTTTCGATTTGATTACACCAAGGGTAATAAATTTTCAACCTATGCCAGCTGGTGGATACGACAGGCCATCACCAGAGCAATCCTGGATAAAACCAGAACGATTCGTTTGCCAGTGCATTTTCTTGAGCTGAGAAGTCAGTTTTTCAAGGCTTTTTATGCATTGTTTAAAGAGCTGGGCAGGGAACCCACACCTCTTGAAATATCCAAGGCGACCAGTTTGCCGATGGACAAGATCCTCTCTATCCTCGAAGCATCAAGAGAGCCTATTTCTCTTGAGACTCCTGTTGGCGACGATGATTCAACTCTCGGCGATTTTCTTGAAAATCAGGAATCGCAATCACCCTACGATGCTGTTCAGACAAGGGAATTATCAGGTCGGGTAAATGACATTCTTGAAACCCTGAGTGAGAGAGAAGAGAAAATTATTCGTCTGCGATTCGGTATTGGTGAGAAAGCTGAATACACTCTTGAAGAAATCGGGAAGCTTTTCAATGTGTCCAGGGAACGAATTCGCCAAATCGAGAAGAAGGCTCTTAACAGGTTACGTCACTCCAGTCGACGGGAAAAACTGAAGTTTTTCATTGACTGATCAACTATTTATATATCAATAAAAGCCGGGTTAAAGCCCGGCTTTTTCGTTTATCGTGGATAATTATATTAATAAGGCTGGGTTCGGGCGTATTCTTGAAAAAGTCAGGTCAGAGGAAAGACTGAGTTTTGAAGATGGAATTAAACTCTATAATTCAAAGGATATACTCAGTCTTGGATATCTGGCCAATATTGTGCGAAACAGATTGAATGGAGATAATACCTATTTTATCTACAACCAGCATATAAATTATTCAAACATCTGTACGAACCTTTGCAAATTTTGTGCGTTTGGCCGAGAGAAGGAATCCGAACTTGCCTATGAGATGACTGTTGAGGAAGTGAAACAGAAGGTGAGAGACAGGCTTAGTGAACCGATTACTGAGGTTCATATGGTTGGTGGTATTCATCCCGATCTGCCTTTTGATTATTATCTTGAATTATTACGTGGAATCAAAGAGGTGAAGCCTGCACTGCACATACAGGCTTTTACCTGTGTAGAGATCGCTCATCTGTCAAGTCTTGCTGGTAAATCCGTGGAAGCGACGCTTGAGCTGTTGATTGATGCCGGACTTGGCTCGTTACCGGGCGGTGGGGCCGAGGTCTTCAATCCGAGAATAAGGCAACTGACCTGCGAAAAAAAAATATCGGGTAAGGAATGGCTTGAAATATCTAAAATTGCGCACAGGATTGGTTTGAATACCAATGCAACTATGTTGTATGGCCATATCGAGACAATTGAGGAGCGTCTTGAACACTTGCAGGCCCTGCGTGAAACCCAGGATGAGACTCATGGATTTCTGGCCTTTATTCCTCTCTCTTTTCATCCAAAAAATACAGCCATGTCTGAGCTTTCGAAAGCGACAGGAATTGATGATTTGAAAAATGTCGCAGTTGCCCGACTCTTTCTCGATAATTTTCCTCATATAAAAGCCTATTGGGTGATGATCGGTCCGCAGATGGCGCAACTGGCACTCTCTTTTGGTGCGGATGATATGGATGGGACTGTGAAGGAAGAGGTTATTACCCATATGGCTGGTGCCGAAACGGACCAGGCTATAGGAAGTACTACCCTGGTGCGGCTGATAAAAGAAACAGGTCGAGTCCCGGTGCAGCGTGATACTCTCTATAATGTCATTGAAGTACATAATTAGCAGGGGAACGTTTTGGACAGGATGCATATACAAGGGATAATTGACCAGGTTTCTGCCGGACAACGTATCAGCGACAATGACTTCCTGGTGCTGGCACAGGAAGCTGACCTGCACCAGCTCGGTTTCCTGGCTGATGGTCTCCTGCAACAGAAACACCCTGATAAGCATGTAACCTACGTCATTGACAGAAATATCAACTATACCGATATCTGTATTTCTGCCTGCAAATTTTGCGCTTTTTTCAAGTCTCCTGAAGACAAGCAGGGGTATCTGATCAGTTTCGAGGAATTGGCGGACAAGATCAAGGAAACACAGGCACTTGGTGGGACTCAGATACTGCTACAGGGAGGCCTTCACCCTGGACAACCGCTGGAATACTATGAGGAGATGGTCCGTTACATTAAGGCGACCGGAATTCATATCCACGGTTTTTCTCCTCCTGAAATCTGTCATTTTTCAAATATCTCCGGCATACCCATTCAGCAAGTTCTGGAGAGGCTCATAGCTGCCGGTCTTGGTTCAATTCCAGGTGGTGGGGCAGAAATACTCAGTGATCGCGTGCGACAACTAATCGCTCCACAGAAGTGCTCTGCAGATCAATGGATTGAGGTTATGGAAGAGGCACATCACCTGGGTCTTCGATCGACCGCGACAATGATGTTCGGCCATGTGGAAACCATGGATGAACGTCTTGAACATTTGCGAAGGCTCAGAGAACTTCAGGATCGGACCCAAGGGTTCACAGCCTTTATTCCATGGCCCTTTCAACCTCGTAACACGGTACTTGCCGAGGTTGAAAAAACAACAGCTTATGAGTATCTTCGTATGCTGGCACTGTCCAGGATTTATCTGGATAACTTTGATAATATACAGGCATCATGGGTCACCCAGGGGCCTAAAATTGCGCAGCTTTCTCTTTCTTTTGGAGCGAACGATTTTGGCAGTACGATGATTGAAGAAAATGTCGTGGCCGCTGCCGGTGTTCGTTTCAGGTTGTCTGAACAGGAAATAAAACGACTTGTCACTGATGCAGGCTTTATACCGCTTCAACGGTTGATGGACTATACGGTCGTCAGTTAGGCCGAAATCTCACCACCGGAGTATGGTTGGTTTTATTTAGAGAGATAATGGTAATTATTTCTGCCCCATGGATTGTTCCGATTGATCATCCGGTTATAGAAAATGGCAGTATTGTTGTCGATGATGGTCTAATTATTGATAGAGGAGAGCGGGAATATATCGTCCAGAAACATCCGCAATGCTCTGAAACATGGCATCCTTTCGTGCTCATGCCGGGTCTGGTCAATGCGCACATGCATCTTGAACTTTCCCACCTGAAAAACAGTATCGAACCGCTGGCGAACAAGAGTTTTACCGAATGGATCGATTCGTTGATAGCTCTAAGAACTGCAAAGAGCAGATACCAGACAAAAATTATTGAAAGTTTTGTATCCGGCCTTTTGGATCAACACAAGTCAGGGGTCGTCCTCATTGGCGATATAGGCAACGAGTCCTATACCGAGTTGCAGCAGTGTCGAGAAGGCAGTCGACCTCACATTTTGAGAATGCTGGAGTTCCTCGGACCAAACAGGGAAGCTTGCCAGACTGCCCTGGAGAGACTCATCCAGCTCGATGAGAGTGTTGCCGCAACAGGACATGCACCGTATTCAACCGCTCCGGAACTGCTTGTTGAGTTGAAGAAGAGATGTCAGCGCCTGCAGCACATTTTCTCTATTCATACTGCTGAGAGTCCGGATGAGCGGGAGTTTTTACGGACCGGAACAGGCATATTTCGTGATTTTCTGGTACAGAAAAACAGTTGGGATGGAGCTTTCACCTTTTCCGAATCCGGGTTTCCTGGAACCATAGAATACTATGATCATCTGGGTATCCTCGATGACCGAACCATGCTTGTACACTGTGTCGATGTGACTGCCAGCGAACTTCGGCTGATCAAGGCACGGGAGGCCAAAATCTGTCTTTGTCCCGGGAGTAATAAGTTTCTTGGTGTTGGACTTGCACCAGTTGAACAGATGGTTGCCATTGGTCTTATGCCGGCACTGGGAAGTGACTCTCCGGCATCAAATGATGCTGTTGATATTTGGCGAGAAATGCAGTTACTCGTTGAGAGTCAAAAAAAGCTTGAACACTCAACGGTCTTGTCCATGGCTACAATAGGTGGGGCTAAAGCCCTCGGGCGTGACACCGATTACGGGAGTCTTGCTGTTGGCAAAAAAGCAGAATTCATTGGTGTGTCATCCGCGGCTCTTTCTGCTTGCTCCAATGGTCAACAGCTTCTTCAGGAATTGGTTTCAGGTGGGAAACCTTCTAAAATAGAGTGGTTTTCAACTCATTAAATTCTAAATGGGAAACAGGGTCGGTTCGTATGAAAGAATCAGAAGAAACCATAGTCAGAATTGGTATGGTGAACTATCTCAATACTGCACCTATCCATGAAAAATGGAAAAATAGTGTGCAGCATGAAAACTGGCAATTAGTCGAAGGAACTCCTGCTACTTTGAATAGACACCTGGCCGATGGAAAAATCGATATGGGCCTTGTGTCCAGTTTTGAATATGGTCTTCACCCTGATAGATATAAAATTTTATCGGGACTCTCAATAAGCGCCAATGGTCCGGTTGGGTCGGTTCTTCTTTTTTCCCACGTTCCAATGAAGCAGCTTGATCAGGAACCTGTCCTGTTTAGCGCTCAATCTGAAACATCGGTCAGTCTGCTAAAAATAATCCTTGAAGAATTTCAAGAGGTGCAGCCTCACTATTCAACTGGTGATGTCCAGACTGCTGATGGTGATGAGTTTAAAGCAGTGCTGGCAATTGGCGATGATGCATTGAAAATTGCCGAGAAATCAACCTATCTCTATGAGTATGACCTGGCAGATATCTGGAAACGTCAGACCGGTTTACCGTTCGTCTTTGCCGTGTGTGCTGTTCGTGAAGAATTTTGTCAGGAGCAGCCACAAGAGTTAGCAGCCATTCACCGCGAACTTATCAGGTGCAGGGACGAGGGAAAAAATGATCTTGAGGCGATATGTGAAATTGCGGCTCCAAAATTTCCAATGTCGAAAAAGAAATGCCATCAGTACCTTTCAGCCATAGAGTATGATCTAGGCGGCCAGAAGCGTAAAGCACTTGAAACGTTTTTTGACTTTTTGATTAAACGTGGAGATATTGACAGCAGAGCCATACCATTGAAAATCTTCGCCAACCTGCACTAAGTCAAAACTATCGACGATTAACACGAGAAACTGATGACCACATTACCACAAAATCAAAAGATACTTTTAGGGGTTACCGGGGCCAGCGGAATGCTTTTTCTCACCTCTTTTCTCCGCTCCCTTGAAGAGCTTGATGTATCCGTTCACGGTATATGTTCAGCATCGGGCAGGGATGTATTGAAAATGGAACAAGGACTCGAGCCGGAAGATTTACCAGTTGTTTCCAGGTGGTTTCGTCATGATGACTTGTCTGCACCACCGGCATCTGGGTCAAGCGACTATTCATCAATGGTTGTCTTACCCTGTACCATGGGAAGTCTTGCTGCCATAGCCGGGGGCCTTTCCATTAATCTCATACACAGGGCCAGCGATGTAATGCTTAAGGAGCGGAGGAAGCTGGTTCTTGCTGTCAGGGAAACACCTTTAAACAGAACGCACCTGAAAAACATGCTCAGGGTTCATGATGCGGGTGCTATTATCTGCCCAACCATGCCCAGTTACTATCTTCGACCTAAAACGCTTGAGGAGGCTGCACAAAGTTATTCGTGGCGGCTTGCGGATCAACTTGGTCTCAATATACCCAATCGAAAGAGATGGAAACACTAGCGATAATCGGACGGAAAATTTTGGTTTTACTGGAGATGATCCAGTTTAAGCTGACTATCTTCGCATTGCCTTTTGCTTTTACCGGTGCTTTTCTCGCCTCGCGTGGTGTTCCTGATATCATGACTATTCTGCTGATTATTCTTGCAATGGTCGGGGCTCGGACCTGTGCCATGGGCTTTAACAGAATTGTTGACCGCAGGTTCGATAAAGCTAACCCGCGCACTGCGGCCCGGGCTCTTCCTGCCGGTGACGTAAGACTATGGGAGGCCTGGGCAATGGTTGTAATCTCCGGAACGCTGTTTTTTTATGCCTGCTATAGCCTGAATTCCCTCACGTTTCTCCTGTCACCATTTGCCATCGGCCTTACGTTGCTATATTCCCTCACCAAACGTTTTACCTCGCTTTGCCACCTCGTTCTCGGCGTGGCCCTGGCTTTTTCTCCTCTTGGTGGATGGGTAGCAGTACTGGGCAGTCTGGCTAATTACCCTTTTGTTCTTTCCTTTGGGGTCATTTTCTGGGTTGCCGGATTTGATACAATCTATGCCTGTCTGGATGCTGATTTTGATCGACAGGAGGGGCTTTATTCGCTCCCCTCACGACTCGGCAAAAAAAATGCATTTCGACTGGCGGGTTGTTTTCACTTACTGGCCTTTGTCTTCTTTGCATTGACCGGATATCATGCCGGATTAAATTATTTTTACTACATAGGGATTTTCCTTGCGGCCGGGGCGCTTCTCTATCAACATATGCTGGTGAAACCTGAAGATTTATCCCGCATCCACGCGTCTTTTTTTTCGATGAACGGCTTTATAAGTGTGACTCTTTTCTGTGCAACCTGGCTTTCTCTTGTGACTCTTGGGAAGTAAAGAGATTACCGATGGTTAACATTTTAGTTATACTTTTTATTATCGTGATCCATCCGGTGCTTGCCCGGTCAGAAGAAACAGTGCCGACTGTCAAAGAGCAATCTCTGCTTCCCCTTGGTATCATTGATTCGAAACTTCTTTCTGTTGGCTATAGCGGAAAGGAAAAGCTCGTTTACGACGTCTCCTGGACCGGTGGAATAAAAATAGGTGAGCTGCATCTGGAAGTCAACGCTCTGCCGGATGTGATGGATGGCTATGAGATCAGAGCCTTGGTTACTACCGAAAACGGCGCTCTCAACTTTATTTATCCGATCGAAGATGTCCATGTAACGAAGGTTCAGGGGCCCAAACGACTCCCCTATCACTATGAGGTATGGCAGAAAGAAGGATATAGTTATCGAGCCCATCGTCTCATCGAATATAATCAGGAAATTGGATCTATTCGATACATGAAAAACGACAAGATAGAGGGGGAATACCAGGTCGAAGGGGAAACCAATAACGAATTCTCATCCTTTTTCAACAGCCGGCTAATGGAATTTGTTATCGGTAGAAAGTTTGTGGTACCGACATTTGCCGATAAAAAAAGAAGTGAAGTAATCGTTCATGCTGTCGCAAGAAAAAAATTTGCAAAGACCCTCATTGGCCCGGTAACAACAGTAGCGATTATGCCGATTATGGCTTTTAAAGGTTTATATGATAAAAAAGGGGATACGGTTATCTGGTATACCGATGATGAATGCCGTGTTCCAGTACGCATTAATTCCAAAATCCTCATTGGATCCCTCACGGCTGAGCTGACTGGATATGAAAATTCTGCATGCCAGCGATACTCTGGGGTGATTAAATGAAAGCGATCAACCATCACCAAAATTGTTTTAAAGGAGTAGCATGATATGACAACACCTGTAACAACAACTGATTTTCCGGCACTGGTCCTCAAACATAGGGGCAAAGTTCGTGACATGTATGAGATACCCGGCCATGACGATAAGCTCCTCATGGTAGCAACTGATCGTATTTCAGCCTATGATGTAATTATGGATGACGCCATTCCCGGAAAAGGTGCAGTTTTGACCCAACTTTCTCTTTTCTGGTTTGACCTGTTGGGAGACATTGTTGAAAATCACCTCATTACAGCGGATGTGGATAAATATCCGGTGGAATGTCAGCCGTATGCCGATCAGTTGCAGGGCAGGTCAATGCTGGTGAAAAAGACACAACCGCTGTCTATCGAATGTATTGTCCGTGGATATATCTCCGGATCCTTCTGGAGTGCATATAAAAAAGATCCGGTGGTTTGTGGCTTCCAGTTACCCAAGAAAATGAAAGAGTCGGATATGTTTCCGGAACCGCTTTTTACTCCATCAACTAAAGCGGAACTTGGAGATCATGATGAAAACATCTCCCTGGAACAAATGATGAAGATTGTTGGGGCTGAAAAGGCTAAAGAGATAGCCGGCATCTGCCTTAATCTATACAAAGTAGCTGCAGACTATGCCCGGTCCAGAGGTATCATTATTGCCGACACAAAATTCGAACTCGGTGAACTTGATGGCAGGCTTATTTTGATTGATGAGGTGCTGACACCTGACTCCTCTCGTTTCTGGCCTGAAGATAAATATGAGCCGGGTAAATCTCAACCAAGTTTCGATAAACAGTTTCTAAGAGATTATCTTTCAACTTTACAATGGGATAAAACACCACCGCCACCTGCTCTGCCAAAAGAAATCATTGAGAAAACCAAGAAGAGGTACTCCGAGGCGGTTGAACGGATAACCCGCTAACTCTAATTGCTCATGAGTATTTTAGCAAAATTGGCGAGACACATCGAATTGCTGAGACGTACAGCTTGATACGTTTGAACTGTATTTAGACCAAATGCTCATCACAGGTGCCCGCAGGAGATAAGCGTAGACTCCGAACACCCTTGGGGGGGCAGTCCGTGCAGTGCCATCTTCTTCAGTATACTGCCAATAGCCATAGTCAACAACTATGGTTCACCGGCAAAAAAATGAACCTGACACTGCCTGAACTGATGAGAAATTCGGGCTAACAATAAAACCTGTTGGTCTATGATCAGCACGCTGTTATACAGGTATTGGTCCACCCAGCCGCCTGCTTGGATTAAAGCAGGCGGCTTTTAAATTATATTATGAGGTGGAATGTGGAATGGAGAGGGGTGAGATGGTTGTCATGTGCGGGAATAAAAATCATGAATTTTCGATACAATATTTCAGTACAGCCTCAAGAGATTGATCCGTGAACTGGTACCCCGTCTCCAGCAGAACCTTAGGCGTTACGCGAGCACTGCACAGAAGCATTTCATCAGCCATTTGACCGAAAATCAGCTGAGCCATAAAAGCGGGTATCTTGAATGGGGTCGGTTTGTTGAGCACTTTCCCCAGGGCTTCGGTGAGCCCCCTGTTAGTTGTCTGTATGGGGCAGACGACATTAACCGGACCTTTTATCTGTTCCTTGGTCATTATAAAATCGATGATTCTAACGAGATCTCTGATACTAATCCAGCTGATATACTGTTTTCCACTCCCGATTATACCACCCAGCCGCGCTTGAAAGGGCGGAATCATTTTTTGCAGGGCGCCGCCTTTTGGGCTCAGCACCATGCCAAAACGGAGATTGACGACCCGAACACCCATCATAGAAAGTCGTTGGGTTTCTTTTTCCCACTGTCGGCAGACATCCGCCAAAAAACCCGGCCCAAGAGAACTGTGCTCATCGAGCACCTCGTCCCCTCTGCAACCATAATAGCCAATGGCTGACGCACACAGGAAAACACTCGGTTTCTCTTGAAGAATTGAAATGTAGTCGACAAGCTCTTTGGTTCCCTCAAGCCTGCTTTTCAGGATCTGCTGTTTTTTCTTCTCTGTCCATCGGTCCTGTGCCACGTTTTCTCCTGCAAGATGGACAACGTACTGAAAACTGTTCTCAGGTTCCTTCGGGAGTGAATCAGTTGCCCAGAAATGATTTGAACCTGGTTCTTGGCTGCGTTTGAGACATTGTATGGAATGACCTTTCCCGAAAAGATATTCAATAAGTGCACTGCCAACCAACCCGGAGCTTCCTGTAATCAATGTTTTCATGTTTCTCCCGTGCCGTAGGTGTTGTGTTGAGCTATTTTTTCAGGCGTTGTCGGCAGGACTTTATGTCCGGCACACTTTTTCTGCTATCAAGCAAATGAAAAAAGGCCATTATTGGATGGCGCCATATCATTCTGGGACCGGAATATCGCATGACTTGACGTGCTGTTGCCTGCATTTTGCTATTATAACAATGAATTGCACACTTCCCGCATGTGGGTTTCTGGTTTTTGAATGGACAGTGCGACAGTCTCTGCTCAGCATATTCCAGAAATGTGGCACAACTCTCACAAATGGAGGCGTTTGAGCTATTGTGATGATCACGACAATAGATCTTCACCATTTCGGTAATTGTTTTAAATTCACGCACCAGTCGTGCAGATTGTAACATGGAGTATCCTGGTTAAAGAATTCATTCAGAGAAGAACGTTTTTAGCCTGCGTTCTGTTCGGTATTATAAGGGGTTATGTTAAGTTGAGTCGATCGACAATAGCATCGCACACCTGATCCTGGGTCAGATGGGAACACTCCACAGTGATGTCGGCATATTTTCCATACAGCATCAAACGTTCTTCAAAAAGATCCTGAAAGCTCTGATCCGGTCGTTTGGCCAATCCTCTGGTTTCGTAATTATGGATACGTTGATTTAAGGTAGGCAGATCGGCATGAAGAAAGATGACAACTCCGTCCACCTTCAGGTGCATCATGGCCGGGTTACTGTATGCAGCACTTCCTCCGGTTGCTACTATGTGATCACGGCATCGAATTCCAAGAAGGACTCTTTGTTCAATACGCCGAAGAGCCATATGACCGTCTTTATCGACAATGTCCTGCAAGCTCCTTTGTTCAATATTCTGGAGCAGAATGTCGGTATCAAGATATCTTTTCGCAAGCATTTTGGCCAGAATTACGCCTACGGTACTTTTGCCGGAACCTGGCATACCAATAAGAATGATATTGGATTTCTCTCTCTTCATAGTGAACTCCGGATAAGGCATATACTGCATGTTTACGAAAATAATGTAAAACAGAGCTTTTTAATGGCAACTGTCTGCATGGCTTTTTGACTCGTTTAACCGTTCATGGCTCCTGACCATTCTCGTCGCCAGAACAGTATAGTATGTAAATACTCACCGGTTCTCTGTGAACTGACTTGGAATAAACTGCACGGCAATAAGTGAGAGCAGACTGAAAAGGGCTCCCCCAAAAAAAGGAATACGATAATCAATGAGCCAGAGCAGGCCCCCGAGAGCCGGAAGAACGACCGCAGCAATATGATTGATAGTAAAACCCACAGCCATACTGGGTGCAATATCTTGGGG
Source organism: Desulforhopalus sp. (assembly GCA_049645925.1). Taxonomy (GTDB): domain Bacteria; phylum Desulfobacterota; class Desulfobulbia; order Desulfobulbales; family Desulfocapsaceae; genus Desulforhopalus_A. The sequence goes on along the minus strand of JBARUU010000065.1, from coordinate 133,350 downwards.
ATCAGCAATTTTTTGAAAAAACGTCTTTATGGCGATGGCAAAATTAAAAAAGATATGATCCAGAATATAGAGTATGCCGGCAATATATTTATCGTTCACAAGGGCGTAACCGCAGAATACCAGAATGAGGGCACCATACTCCAAAGAAAGAATATTTCTTTCTCCAAATTTCACGATACATTTTCCTATATACGGACTGAGGAAATAATTAACAAAGTTATTAAGTAGAAAAAGCCCGGCAATTTCCTGGACACTGAAGTCGAATTTTTTAACCAGCAGAAAAACGGCGAAAGCGATGAATACCTGTCTTCTTGCCCCGGCCAAGAATGTGAGAAGATAAAAGAGCCAGTATGATTTCCTCACGACCATTTCTTTTCGCTGGATGGGCAGATTCCTGTTTGTCGGATTTATCGTGGACAGCCACAGGACTGTAAGGCAGATAATGATACCAAACAAGAGATAAAGGCTGGTAAAATTGAGAAAAGGGGCGCCAATCAGGAAAAAGAGCCCAACGACAATATTGCATGCCGATGCACGGCTGCGGAGTCTGCCGAAGACAACAGGGGCTATCTCTCTTGGAAAGTATTGCAGAGTGAGAGACTGGTTGGCGGTTTCGAAATAATGGAAGCCGAAACTCATGAGCAGGGTAGTGAAAATGAGACCATACAATGAGGGGAAGAGGCCGGTAAGACCAATCCCGATTCCCAAAATAAGAACAGATAATGCCGCAAGTCTGTGTTCTCTGACAAAAAGCAGGGCATAAACAATGAACAAAGCGAGAAATCCGGGAACCTCCCGCAGGGATTGTATGATGCCTATATGATTCCCATCAAGACCGACAACATGAACGGCAAAATTATCAAAAAGGGTACGCCATGCCTGCAGCCCTCCGGTTGCACAGAGAGTTAATATTAACAGGTAAAAATACATCGGGTTCTTTCGTATGCTTTGCATGGCAATTGAAAATGCAGTCATTTTAATGTAAAAATGGATTGTTCAAAAAACAGGAAGTGGCAATGTACCCTTAATCATGCAGGAAAGCCATACATCTGAGGCGTTGTTACCACAAACAATTGAGCGTATCAAAAGTCTTGGGAAATACCATACTAACCATCATATATAAGTATGTTACAGGTCGCTCTCCTGTTTTTATCAATTGGTAAGATGTAGTATAAGGCAGGTGCACCTCTTTTTTTGGGGTTCGCCAGGGTTAGTATAAGGTAAGTCGTCATAAATATGCTATACTCTCGGGAGAAACGCAGACCACTCAGGAATTACAGCCAGCAGCAATTTTTTACACTTTCAGGGGATAACAGCAATGGAATTTTTCACATCGATCAAAGAGTGGTTTCTCTCGACCCATATTCATGATCAGATAAGGGATGTTGATTTTATTGGATTGTTTACCAATCCGTGGTTTGTCGTCCCCTTTGGCGTGTTGACATGCTACATGCTTTTTAAGCAGCAATGGAAGGATCTCATAGTGATTGCAATATTTGTTGGAGTCTGGTGGGTATCCGGAACAAACTATATGGATACGCTACTTGTAAACGGTGAGGTACAGATTGAAAAGGTATTGCCGGTTATATTTGGAGGAGCTGCAGTTTTAGGCTTTGTTATCTACCTCTTTTTTGGCAGGTCTGATTAATCGGGATTTTTATGCAGTTTAGAAATGGTATTTTTATAATTACAGAGGAGGATCATTGTCCTCTGTACAATGTTCGTGAAGAGTTGAAGGTCAATGATGGAATATTGACTTTGCCGGCGGGTAAACCGACCTGCCTTACCCTTGCTGCAGAGTTGGTAGCGATTGCCTCTGCTGACAACAGTTACGAAAATTATTCTCATGGAACAGGCGGGAAGGCCAAGTTTGAGTGCGGTGGTTGCACGGGGCTTATTCGATTTGAGTATAAAAAGGATAAGGGGTTTGCGACACTGCAGATGAAATTGCTGGTTGCTGCTGAACGGAGGGAAAAAATTAAAGGCACCAGTAACTTTGCAGGATTGTTACGTTCTATTGAGATTTTTTCATCTCTCTCGTCTGAAGATTTGTTGGATCTTGCCACCTTGCTTGAATTAATTGATTTCCCCTGGCAGTTTCCTATTGCCCAAAAAGGTGATCCGGGAGATAGATTATTTATCCTCTTATCCGGCAGGGCTCAGGTGGTCGATGATAATGGTGTCACTCTTGCCGAGCTTAAGAAGGGTGAAGTTTTCGGCGAAATGAGCTTACTGTCCGGGGAGCGTGTCTCGACAACAATCATGACCGCAGAGCCCTGTAAAGTGGCTGTAATGAGTCAAAAGAATTTCCGGCATGTTCTCAATCGTTTCCCCGCTCTTCAGGTATTTTTCTATAAACTGCTCGTTAGCAGAATTACCAAAATGAATATGCAGCGTGCGGAAGAACTATCGTCTGGTATGGTCGGTCAACTCTCTGATATATCACCAGTGGAGCTTTGCCAAATGATCAATTCCAATCAGAAGACAGGTCGGCTTCATCTCGAGAACGAAGATAAACGTGCCGCCATTCTGTTCAATGAAGGTGAACTGGTGCACGCTGAACTCGACAGGTTGTCGGGGAAAGATGCTTTTTACCGTATCCTTACCTTTGACAGTGGACGTTTTAAATTTACCCAAGGCCTGACAGAGCGTGAGAAATCTCTCGATGTTATTGGCGGCTTCATGGGCATGCTCATGGAAGGAATGAAACGTCTTGATGATTCATTTCACTAAAACGGTACCATATTCTGAACTTGGCTGAATTCTCGTCTGTTGTTAGACACTCTGTTGATAAGCACCCTTTTAAAAGGGCATAAACTCCGATTTCGAAATAATCTGCAAAAGGCACCTTGCTCCCCTGATGGGTATTAGACAGTTTCTAAAGGTTTTTGTTTGGAAGAGGAGTGCGAAATGAGCAGAAGGCAGTTGAAAAAATATGTTTTGTCCCAATTGCAAAAACCAAATCTCCAGGAGATATTCCAAAGTTTTCGCAGCCACCAGGACCACCGCCTGCTCAACCCCCTGTTTATTGCTCTCTGCAACCCTCTTGAGAGAGTACGCTGGAATGCCATCTGCTGCTTCGGCTGGCTTGTGCCGTCCATTGCAGACAAAGATCCTGAAGCCGCCCGGATAGTCATGCGTCGATTTTTGTGGTCTCTCAATGATGAGTCCGGAGGAATAGGATGGGGGATACCTGAATCTATGGCTGAAATAATGTGTCATAGTTCGCTTCTTCGCAGGGAATATCTGCATATGCTGATTTCTTACATGCGAAAAGATGGTGAGGGTCTGTTTCAGGATGGCAATTATCTTGAGTTGCCGCTTTTGCAGCGCGGCTTGTTGTGGGGAATTGGCAGGCTCTGTCAGGAACACCGGGATGAAATGATCAATCAAAAGATTGTTGGCGATGTGGCGGCGTATCTTGAGTCCTCAGACATCTATGTGATTGGGTTGGCTATCTGGTGTCTTGGGATGCTTGGGGCAAAAGAAATTGTGGAAAATCATCCAGGTTCCCGAAAAATCGAAGGGCAGTTAAGACTTTTTGTAAACCAGGAATTCGAAGAAATATCAATCGCCGAACTTACCCGGAGAGCAGTGAGCAGTGATACCGAATAACCACAATCCCATGAGTCATTTTTGAGCTGATCCTGATTGATCGTCAAAAATTATCTAAAGAATTCCTGTCGGCATAGGTGGCACCCTGCTGCTTCCAAGAGTGAAGCCACCATCCATTTTCAGGCTCGTTCCGGTAATGTAGGTAGCATCCACCGCAAGAAAATAAATGGCATTGGCGACTTCTTCAGGTAAGCCGGTACGGCCAAGAAGGATTTGCCCTTGAAGAGCTTCTTTTTCCTGGTTGGAGAGCATCGCCCAGCCCCTGGTATTTTCACCGTGTCTGCTCTGGACAAGACCGAGAATAAGCTCATTGACTCGAACAGAAGGTGCAGCTTCTCTGGCCCATGTTTCAGTAAAAGACTGTATCGCTTTATTGGCCGCACTGTAACCGTCATTAAAAAAAAATGCTGCGGCGCCTGATCGGCCGGTAGACCCGGCAATCGATGAGATATTAACGACAGCGCCACCTGCTGCCTTACTCATGAGCGGGAAAAGATGATGAAAGAGAAGCCACTTCGCTTTCACCGTTGTGTCAAATTCGATATCCCACTGGTCGCGGTTATGTGGGAGATCATAGCTGCCATGGACTACAGGCATTCCGCCTCTTTCAATATTATTTATGAGAAAATCAAGCAATCCTGCTTTGTCTCTGATAAATGCAGCGAGTTGGATGACCTCGTTTTTAATACGCAAATCGGCAGGAAAAGTAAGAAAGTTGTAACCGGCTGTAGTAAATTCTTCTTCCATCTCAGCAACAGACTCAGGCCAGTCGAAGACAGGAAGAATAAGTGTTGCACCTTGGGTTGCAAATCTCCGTGCGATAGCGCGGCCTATTGGTCTTGAGGCCCCAGGGATGAGAACATTTTTTCTACGAAGTGGCAGCATTGGGGTTGCTAAAAAATTGAGTTGAGTAACGGTTTGTCAGGACTTTCAATAGGTCTGTCAATGTCTGACTGACGCTGTAACCCGAACATGGTGAGAAGGGTGTCATCCATACAGAGTTTATAATCGTCAGCAGCCAGGATATTATTATTAACGGGATTAACAAGCCGAGCTGAGATATACAGTGTTCGATTTGTTCGGGAGATTGTCCCGACCAGGATGGCCTGGGCCACCTGTTCATCGCTCAGCTTTGTTAAATCCCTTGTCAGTATCGTTTCTCCAGATTGTGGTTTAATAGACAGCGTGTCGGACATTTTTGTCTCTTTGATCGTATATCCAAGCTGAACAAACCTCGAAGCGATGTGCTCCTGTAGAACACGGCCAAGACGGGAAGTCTGGTGAAGGTCGTTGTTATCAACAAAGGTAGTGACCAGGATAGGCATTCCAGGGTGATGCGGTACAAGTGGTGGTACAGCTCGTTCCGAGAGATGGTTGGCAATAGTATAGGAAAACCGTATTAAATTGGTGTCCTGGCCAAGCAATGTTTCCATGCTGGTACAGTTGAAAGACGAGCAACTACTGAGGAAATGAACAGTGCACCCTACAGCCAAAAATAATACACCGCGCGACAACTGCAATATTCTGGAAAATGGAGGTATCTTAGGTCTCATCATGAATAAAATATCCTTTACAGTCCTTTCAATCAACTGGGGATGTGTCAGAATTTTTTCTGAAGTTTGTGGGCGAGGCTGACGGCGATAAATTTGTGGAGGAGTGGCGATTGTAGGCTTGCTCGCTGGTGAGCCTGATGGTCTTAGTCGGTGGCATATTCTCTTGATAGTGGTAGAAATCTTTTTCATTAATATAGTAAATATCAGACGCTCTGAAAAGATATCGACTGTCAGTTGTCATTGAGGTTGTGATAATCACCTCGTAGTGGCCGCTGTCAACGAGGCTTGTATTGGCCACATCCGCAGCAATTCCTGAGGCCATGATAATATATTCGGTGGGGGCATTTCGCAGAACCGCCACCGCTGCCGATAAGCCGGTCAAAAGACCTGGTTGAAGACTTCGGGCGCGATTACTATTGTGATGGACAATTTGTACTTTATAGCCAACTTCTATAGCATCCTGGTTGGGTTGGTTTTTAACAGGGACACCGAATCCAAAAAGATTGGTAATCAACAAATCCCTGAATGCCTCATTGAAACTGCTTGTCTCACCTGTTTTGCAGGAGGTTGAATCATTCCCGCAGGTCTCTTTGACATACACTGCTTTGAGAATATTGTCAGTGAGAATAAGTTCATTATTGATGCGACCCGCAAGATCCGCTGCTAACAGCTTCCAATGTGCAGATGCCTGCATTTTTTTCTGCTGCGAGTATGGGTAGCTGACAGGCTCGGGGATTCGGCTGCTACAGCCGCAAATAAAAAAGATTATCAGGACAAGAATATAAACCGACCGCATAGAGACTCTCCACCGATTCTCATTAAAGGGGACTGAATGAACGCCTCTTGAAGTGAAAAAAATGAATCCCGACGAGAGGGTAGGCTTACTGATTGCATAAAGACTGTATCGGACCGTCGGAGAAAAAGTAAAGAGAAATATTGATTCCAGGCAGCTATCTTGATCTTGCACCCAACGAATACTTATACTGTGAGGATAAGGTGGGGCTTGTACGTTAGGACAGCAGAAACGATGATCTCCTGACAATCATCATGTATTTTATTTTGTGCAGGATAATGTCCATTGATCTCCATACCCATTCGACATCTTCAGACGGGACCATGAGTCCGGCCGATCTTGTCACGTACGCCTATAAGAAGGGGCTGACCGCTATTGCTGTTACTGATCATGATACCATCGCCGGGGTTGATGAAGCTCTCGCCACCGGGGATAATCTGGGTATAGAGGTCGTACCCGGTATTGAATTGAGTGTGAAGTATTTTGACTATAATGTGCATTTATTAGGGTATCTGTTTGACTATCAAGATAAAAAGTTACACGATGCCTTGGGGCAGCTGCAGACAGGGAGAGTCGAACGAAACAGGAAAATTATTGCCAAACTTAACGGGCTTGGACTTGCCATTCAATTCAAGGAGTTGCGTGAAATTGGGGGGGCAGGACAAAACGGCAGGCCCCATATCGCAAAACTTATGATAGAAAAAGGGTTTGTCCGGACAATGGATGAAGCCTTTCTGAAATATCTGGGCCAGGGAAGGCCGGCCTATGCCTCCAGATATATTTATCGAGCAAAAGAAGCAATAGCACTTATCAAAGATGCCGGAGGAATTGCAGTGCTCGCACATCCGCTGCAGCTTGATAAATCGGTGGGTAATTTTCCACATATTTTACATCAGCTGTGTGATATGGGTTTAGACGGAATAGAAGTCTATTATCCAACCCATTCCCGGCAATTTAGAAAACAGCTTATCTCTCTTGCCGAAGAGTATTCATTACTGATGACCGGTGGAAGCGATTATCATGGTGACATCAGACCCGGAACGACTCTGGCCGGTGGAAAAAATGTGTCGGTCCCACCGGAGCTGCTGGTCAGAATGAAAGAGCACATTGCCGATAAGAGTATGTGAAAAACAACAAACCATGGCGTTGAAAGGGAAATTATGACGATGTATTCGATCCTAGTAGTCGACGATGAACCGAATTACCTCATCGTATTATCGGAGTTATTAAAAGATGAGGGTTTCGAGGTGTTTACTGCTTCCGATGGAGAGCAGGGACTCAAAATAGTTCAGGATGTTGACCTCGATATTGTTATCACCGATATGCAGATGCCTGGCATGAATGGTTTGCAGTTTTTGGATAAAATAAAAGAAAAGAATCAAAATCTTCCCGTCATTGTCATCACTGCGTTTGCGGAAATAGATAAAGCGGTGAAAGCGATGCAGGCGGGAGCATACAGTTATCTTGCCAAACCGTTCTCCAACGATGAGTTAATTATTACCCTCAATAAAGGGGCACAACATTATTCTCTTATCAGGGAGAACACCCGACTGAGAGATGAAATTAAGGGGAAAAGCGGTTTCAGCGGTATGGTTGGAAAAAATCCTAAAATGCTTCAGGTATACCAGCTTATAGAAAAAGTATCCCCAACCCACGCATCGGTACTGATAACCGGTGAGAGCGGTACAGGAAAAGAACTTGTGGCCAAGGCAATTCATATCAACAGCCCCAGAGAATCGGAACCATTTATTGCAGTGAATTGTGCTGCTCTGTCCGATAATCTGCTGGAGAGTGAACTCTTTGGGCATGAGAAAGGTGCTTTTACCGGTGCCGTAGCAATGCGTAAAGGGCGTTTTGAGCTGGCGGACCAGGGAACGATTTTTCTCGATGAAGTTGGCGAAATTCCACTCGCGTTGCAATCGAAATTGTTACGAGTCCTTCAGGAAAAGACTTTTGAACGTGTCGGGGGCGGCAAAACTATTGAGGTGGATGTCCGGATAATAAGTGCATCAAACAAAGATCTGCGTGAAGAAGTTGCCGGAGGACGCTTCAGGGAAGATCTGTTTTACCGGCTCAATGTTATTCCTGTCAGTCTTCCCGCCTTGAGAGAGCGAATGGACGACATGCGGCTGTTGGCTGAGTTTTTCGTTGAAAAATATAAAAAAGAGCTCGATAAACCGGAACTGACAATTTCAGCAGATGCATTGAAATTGCTTATGAAACTTCCATGGGAAGGCAATATAAGAGAACTGGAAAATACCATAGAGCGAGCTGCTATTCTGTGTACTGGTGATGTGATTGAGGCGGAAGACGTTCAACCGGATACACTGTACAGCGAAGCACGGCCAGACTGGGGCCAGGATGTTGATCTGCGACAGATTATTCCGGATGATGCCGGGCTTAACGAGGTGCTGTACGCAGTTGAGAAGAAAATGCTCACACAGGCCCTGACCGAAACAGATTATGTTCAGGCGCGAGCAGCAGAAAACCTCGGAATAACAAAGAGTCTTCTCCAGTACAAGATGAAAAAATACCAGATTAAAAAGAAGAAGTGAGGGTGATCAATGCAGGCTTTTCAGATTATTCACCACCTGTTCTTTCCCCTGATACCCCCCAGTGGAGTTTGTTGCGAAGAATAGTGAAATAGTCGCGTGTTGATGAGACGATAAGCTGGAGGAAATGTTCTGCCGTTTCGATTTCCAGTTCATCGGAATCTTTCATTTCCCAGAATACCTGACCGTCAATGATAACCTGTGCGCGTTCAGTGCTGTTTCCTGCATTGAATCGGGTGTTGATTCGCTTGTCTGCCGGGAGAATGATAGGCCTGCTGCTCAGCATAAAAGGGCAGATTGGGGTTACGGTGATGGTTGCAAGCCCAGGGTAGACCAGAGGCCCGCCGGCAGAGAGGTTATATGCTGTTGATCCGGTGGGGGATGAAAATATCAAACCATCCGCCTTGTATGTTGTAATATATTCATCATCGGCGGTGGTAGAGAGCCGGAGTAATTGATCGAGCACGTTTTTAGTGATGACAACATCATTGAGTGCGTAGCGATAGGCAGTCGCCTGGCCGGCGGAAACAAGTCGGGTTTTGAGCATAAGCCGATTTTCAATGGTCAGCTTGCCGTTCAGGATAAAATCAAGAGCTTGAAAAGTCTCGTTTTCGGTCAGTTCGGTCAGGAAACCCAGGTTTCCAAGGTTAATACCAAGTACAGGAATTGCGTGGCGAGCTGCTTTCTCGGCTATATGAAGCAGGGTACCGTCACCACCCAGAACAATGATCATGTCCAGATCAGGACTGATTATGTTCAAGGAGAAGGCCACACCCCTGCATTGTAACCAATCAGATAGTGTCGATGCGTATTGATCGGACCTGTCGTCGTCTCTTTTGGTAATAATACCAACTTTGCGGATTTCGAGCGTTATCTTTGTTCGAAAAGGAGTTCTGTTGTAGGTCATTCTACTTCGCCTAATTGTTTCGATCGGATCACCGCAGATTCGACAATATCCATTATAATGCCGTGGAAACCGACTTTTTCAAGAACGTGCAGTGCAGTAATTGCCGTGCCGCCGGGGGAAGTAACCTTACCTCGTAACGCGGCTGGGTGTTCGCCGCTTTCTTTGAGAAGTTTTACAGAGCCTGAAACTGTCTGTAGAGCAAGTTTTTCTGCAATTACCCGGGTGAGTCCTGATTTGACTCCGGCATCAATAAGCGCTTCAACAAAAGAAAACACATATGCAGGACCTGAGCCGCTTAGACCGGTGACAGCATCCAGGTGTACCTCATCGAGGATAACAACTTCACCAACGGCTAGAAAAATTTCTTCGGCTGCCCGCAATTCCTGATCACTGACGTTGTTGTTTCTGCTGAGCGCTGACGCCCCTGCCAACACCAAAGCAGGAGTGTTTGGCATAACTCTAATGATTTTTGTTTCGCTCTTACCAATCATCCGGAGATAAAATGAAATAGGCAGCCCGGCAGCAATGCTTATTATGATATGCTGCGCCTGCACTCGTTCTTTGCAGTCCTCTAGAAGGTATTTCATGGTCTGCGGTTTAACCGCAAGGATGATGATTCGGCAGTTCTCGAAAATCGGCACATTGCTGTGATGGGTTTTTACTGAATAGGTCTGCTCCAGATGCTCACGCCGATAATCATTGGGTTCCGCAACGAGGATGTCATTACTGTGATAGAGACCGGATGTTATAATGCCTCTGATGAGAGCCTCAGCCATCTGTCCGCCACCAATAAAACCAATTTGTTGTTTCATTATTGTCCTGAATAAAATGAGTTGTCCGGAAGGGTCTAAACGAAATATTTATGCAATCATAATCGGTTTCAGGTAAATATCAAATGTAGTTTATTTGTTCAATCAAACATGGATATGCATCTCTAGAATCAGAATGGGTTGTTTTTAAATTGCGTGCTATCAATATAAAAAATGAGAGAAGATGATGATAAATAAAGATTTATTGGAAATTTTAGCATGTCCTCAATGTAAAGGACCGGTGAAATTGAAAGGTGAAGATGGGCTTGTTTGTGAAAAATGTATGCTTTTATATGAGATCAGAGATGATATACCTATAATGCTTATTGATAAAGCGAGAAAAATTGAATGAAATTGCCGGAGACATACTGTTAATTTGTTTCATATCTTTTGTCGTAACTCAGTCAAGCTCTATCTGTTTTGGTTATGAACCTCTACTGGAGAACGAATATGTCCATTGCTGAGAGATCCCATCAGCTCTTTGAGCGTTTCACTGTAGATGGGGACCATGCCCGCAGTGATTATTTTTCATTGATTAAAAATCTCGTTGAGAAAAAAAAAACCGAAGGGGAGGGTTGGCAAGAACCACTCGACTCTGCATATCAGCTCGTTATGCAGGAGATTCTGGAAAACTGTGCTAAACCGACCCAGGTTATTGCCTTCGGAACTTCAGGCTGGCGCGGTCAATTGGGAAAAGAAGTTTTTTGTCACTCTGTCGCCTTAGTTACCAAGGCTATAGTCCAGATGTATGGATCACTTGACCGGGAACCTGAACTCGGTGTGTTGCTCGGGGTGGAGAGTTTCAGTGAAGCACAAAAGAGAGGCTGTGTGCTTGGCTTTGACAATAGATTTGCCGGCAGGGTTCTAGCCTGTCAGGTGGTTACTGTTTTAACGGATGCCGGCTTTACAGTGCATTACGCTGGAGAGTCGACAACTGGTGTGCTATCTGCAGCGGTCCTCGAACTTAACGCGGCTTTTTCCATCAATCTGACTCCCTCCCATAATCCCCTGGAATACGGCGGATACAAATTTAATGCAGCTGACGCGGGTCCGGCAGAATCTGGTATCACCGAGAGGATTACCGACAATGCCCGAGGTCTTGTTGACAAAGGCTTCGCGCATGAGCCAACATTATGTCGCAATGGCAATGAGATCGAAAAAAACAGGAATGTGCTATGTTTTCAGTCTTTAGATAGCTGGAAGCATCTTGTGAAAAAGAATCACCGTGCACATGGACTTGATCTTGAATCGACGATTTCTGCATTTCTTGATCGAAAGGACATGGTTGTTGCTGTTGATTGCGTGCACGGCGCCAGTCGTTTGCATATTCGAGAACTTTTTCAAGACTGCACAAGCCCCAGGTTGATTCTGCTGCGAGACGGCGCTGATGTGACTTTTGGCGGGATCGCCCCGGAACCATCAACAACCAATATGCAGGAGGTCGTGCGGGTACTGACTGAAAGGGATGGGCCTTTCAAATTAGGTGCAATCATTGACCCGGATGGCGATAGAATCCGTTTCACCGATGGGAAAACGGAAATCAGCATGAACCAATTTGGTGCGATGGCTTATCATTTCCTGCATGAGCACAAAAAGAAGAGGGGGATGGTTGCAAAAACCGTTGCCACCTCAAATCTGGCAAACAGCATTGCAGAAAAGTTTCAGGAAGAACTTTTTGAGCCTAGCGTGGGGTTTAAAAATTTCAAATCAGTAATTGGCAGGGCTCTTGTCTATTTCGAGGAGTCGGACGGGATATCGATAATAGGCCATACCCCTGAAAAAGATGCCTATATAGGTCTGCTCCTCGCCTTGGAAATGATACTTGAGACCAACCTCAATCTTGGAGATTATCTTCAGGAGATCGAAAGTGAATTCGGTGCGTACTATCCCGATAGAGACGCGGTGGCAGTCAGTGTAAAAGGCGAAAAATTGCTCTCATTGTTAGCAGGCCTTGAAAAATACTGCGAAGGGAGCACAGTGAAGATAGGCGGTATACCCCGTCGCATCGACAAAGTGATCTCCATCGATGGCAGGAAAATGGTATTTGAAGATGGTTCCTGGCTCATGATTCGGCCATCCGGTACAGAGCCTAAGGTTCGCTTTTATGTGGAATCAAGAACATCAAACGGTGCGGTGGAGCTTGTGGCAGCCGCAAAAGCAATGCTGGCTGAGATTGGTATTTTATAATCACCGATAGGGTATTGTTTTTTTGCACAAAAATAAAGTGACGGACTGGCTGGTCAGCCGGTTGCATTTTATTGTTCAGGTATTATTGTCAGCTTGTGACAAAAACATAATTATTATTATATTTAATCGGGAGTTCTGTATGTGGGAATATACTGACAAGGTGCAGCAACATTTTCTGAATCCAAAAAATGTCGGAGAGGTTGAAAAGGCAAGCGGGACGGGCGATGTTGGTTCGCTTGCTTGTGGTGATGCGTTAAAGCTGACGTTGAAGATAAACGATGATGACATCATTACGGAAGCAAAATTTAAAACATTCGGATGTGCCAGCGCCATAGCATCCTCATCCGTTCTGACAGAGATGGTGATTGGGATGTCAGTAGATCAAGCAGCTCAAGTCACCAATGAAGATATTGCCGATGCCCTGGGTGGGCTTCCGAAAGAAAAAATGCATTGTTCGGTAATGGGCCGTGAAGCACTGGAGGCTGCTCTTGCCGATTATCGTGGGCTGGTTTTACCGATGGCAGAAGGAGAGGTGGTCTGCGAGTGTTTTGGGGTTACAGATTTAGAGGTGATCAGGGTAATTAAAGAGTCACACCTGCGTTCCGTTGAGGAGATCACTAATTTCACCAAGGCTGGTGGTGGATGTGGAAAATGTGAAGACAAGCTGAGAGAGATCCTGCACACCACTGTGAATAGCAAAACTGAACTGCCTGTTTTTAGTAGTAAACCCAAAAGAATGACTGCGTTACAAAAGATTAAAAAAATTGAGGAAGTACTGGAACGCGTAATTAGGCCCGGCTTAAGAGAGGATGACGGCGATATTGAACTCATTGACGTGGATGGTGATTTTGTGACAGTTTCCCTGCGGGGGGCGTGTAAGAGTTGCCATAAGTCTCAGACTACTATTAAAGAATATGTAGAAAAGCAATTACGCGAGCTTGTGCTGGAGAGTTTGATTGTGGAGGAAGAAAATTAATGGCCACTACAAATGGAAAAGTCGTCTATATGGACAACAATGCAACGACACAGGTTGCCCCTGAAGTCATTGAAGCGATGATGCCATACCTCACTGAGGCATACGGCAATCCTTCAAGCATGCATACCTTCGGAGGAGTGGTAGGAGATGTCATAGAGCTGTCGCGACGAAAAGTTGCAGATTTACTGGGGGCGGAACCCGAAGAAGTTACCTTTACCAGTTGTGGAACAGAGAGCGATTCAACGGCTATACTCTCTGCGTTGCGGACCTATCCCGAAAAAAGGCATGTCGTAACCACTCGAGTTGAGCACCCTGCTGTCAAAAGCCTTTGCGAGAATCTTGAAACTGTCACCGGGCATAAATACAAGGTGACTCGTTTGAAAGTAGATTCGGAGGGGATGCTCGATTTGTCTGAATACGAGGCAGCCCTCACAGATGATACTGCCATTGTCAGTGTGATGTGGGCAAATAACGAGACGGGGGTTGTCTACCCAGTGGAAGAGATGGCCAGGATGGCCAGACAGCGTGACATTCTCTTCCATACTGATGCCGTGCAGGCTGTCGGTAAAATTCCTATGAATTTAAAGGAATTGGATATCGACTTTCTTTCCCTCTCAGGTCATAAACTTCATGCACCTAAAGGTGTTGGTGTCCTCTACATCAAACGGGGTACACTTTTTGTTCCCTTCCTCACTGGTGGCCATCAGGAAATCGGTCGAAGAGGGGGCACGGAAAATGTTGCTTCAATAGTGGCACTCGGCCGTGCTTGCGAGCTTGCCGGCGAAAAAATGGATGAGGAGAATGGCAGGGTCAAAATGCTTCGAGATAAGCTGGAAAAAGGGTTGCTTTCAAGAGTACCAAGATCCATGCTCAATGGGCATGAAACGAGTCGCTTGCCAAATACAGCAAATATAAGTTTTGAATATGTCGAGGGGGAAGCGATTCTCCTGCATATGAATCAGTACAAGATATGTGCATCATCCGGGTCTGCCTGTACTTCCGGATCCCTTGAACCTTCACATGTACTCCGGGCCATGGGAGTGCCATTTACTGCAGCGCATGGTTCGATACGATTTTCTCTCAGTGTATATAATACAGAAGAGGAGATAGATTTTGTATTGGAAAAAATGCCGGCTATCATTGAATCGCTGAGAAAAATGTCACCGTTCTGGAAAGGGTGAGACCAATGAAAATTGTAGAGCCTTCTTTTGAAATTCAGCATCATTTAGACAGCTCGTCAATCTCAGCGCGGTTGGAAGCATGCGCAAGAGTGTGCTATAAAAGCGAAGATAACATTACCGATACTTCTGCAATCCCTTTTTTATCAAAGATTGTGGACCATGGACATGATCCTGTCCTCGAAATGGCGGTGGTATCTTTTGAGGTCACCTGTCATGTTGATCATGTCCTTGAACTCTTTTCCTGTCACCCTCAATATCTTGTGATAGACCGAATAGATAGTGGGGTGTTGATTACAGGCTCCATTCGGGCCTTCAAAGAGTTGTACTCTCGACATTTCCATAATCAACTCATCAACGATCTCGTCTCGATACTTGCTGCGAAAGAACCACACCTGTTCGGCAAGATATTTGATCCTGACAAGGCCCTTGAGCCTGATTCCCAGGTAGCCATCAAAAAGCTGACTCTCCAGGATGTAGAAAAACTGCCAGAGCATCTTATGCTGCGGCACAGGTTTGTCAGCGTGAAATTTATCGTCAACCGGGCCATCTCCCATGAACTGGTGAGACATCGTCCCTGTTCCTTTCTCCAGGAGAGCCAGCGCTATTGTCGGTATGGCCTTGATAAGTTTGACAATCAGGTAACCTTTATACAGCCGGTGTTTTTTTCAAAGGGGACTGAAGAATATACCCAGTGGGTTGAGGCGATGGAGTTAACTGAAGCTAAATACCTTAAACTTCTCGAAACATCCACCCCTCAGGCTGCAAGAACTGTTCTGCCCAACTCATGCAAAACTGAAATTATTGTTTATGGCAACCTGATTGAGTGGCAACATATTTTTAAGCTCCGCACAGCCAAGGACGCTGATCCATCAATGCGTGAGATTATGCTGCCTCTGCATCAGGAGATGCAGAAAAGGTTTTCGATGATCTGATTGTTATTTGTTCATTTTAAAAAAAAATGATACCTGACAAATCTTCCTGCTTATCCAATGGATAGAGCAGGAGGGTTTTTTTTTGCATTATTTAACTTCATTGACAGGAAATTCTTTTAAGTAGAAAGTTTGTGTGGTTTATTTTAAGTGTGGCTTTTTCAAAAGAGCCGTTGAACTGCCTTGGTTTTAAAATTCTACATTTTCATGGTTACTGGATATGGCAACGCGAAGTACCGTAGCGCAGCGAAGATCTTCAATGAAGCAGACCGTCAAGGACCAGTCTGGAGCGGGTAAAATTAAAATCGGCGAGCTGTTGAGTAAGGCGGGGTACATTACTCCCAGTCAGCTGGAAGCTGCCAAAAAACTTCTGCAGAAAAACGGGGGACGGCTTAGTACAATATTGCGGCAGTTGGAATATATAGACGAAAATACTGTCCTCAATTTTCTCAGTCGGCAGCATAACTATCCCGCGGTGGTTATCAAGAACGAGCCACCTTCAAAAGATGTCCTCACTGTTTTGCCATTTGAGCAGGCAAAAGAATTTATGGCCTTTCCCCTGAGGATCGCCGGTAACACTTTACAGGTTACCATGGCCGAACCCTCCGACGCGACCGCAGTCGAGGAACTGCAGAATCTGGTAAATAGAGAGCTGTCCGTCTGCGTTTCCACTGAAAGGGACATTGTTGAGGCGTATCAGAAGTATTATGGCATCGATGAGGCCGAAGCTATTTCCTTTCTTGGTGTCAAAGATGAAGTCGATGAAGAGCTAGATATTACCCAGGTCGATGATTTTGGTTCGATAGTCGCCGAGGCAGCTGATGATTTCGAACTTGAAGTAGACGACATGGATGAAGGCGGAGAGCAGTTCGCCGCCTCAGACGCCCCGATCATAAAACTTGTTAATGGAATTCTCGTTAAGGCAGTCCAGGATGGGGTATCGGATATTCATGTCGAACCCTATGAAAAGACCATGCAGGTCAGGTATCGTAAAGATGGTTCCCTGTTTAAAACGATGAACCTTCCCCTGACGATTAAAAATGCCTTGGTTGCCAGAATGAAGATTCTTTCCGGGCTCGATATTACCGAAAGACGAGTTCCCCAGGACGGGCGCATTAAAATGCGGGTGGGCAGAAATCGATCCGTCGATTTTCGTGTTTCTTCGCTGCCTACACTCTTTGGTGAATCGGTGGTTCTTCGTATTTTGGATAAGGCCTCATTAAATGTTGATTTAACGAAACTGGGTTTCGAGGTGGAGACATTCGAGATGCTGAAAAGGTGTCTCAAACAACCCCAGGGATTACTCCTCGTTACCGGTCCGACCGGATCGGGAAAAACTGTTACCCTGTATTCAGCCCTGAATTCGATGAACAGTGAGGATATCAAAATCCTCACGGCTGAAGATCCTGTCGAATTCAATTTTAAAGGTATCAATCAGGTGAATGTCCATCATGAAGTTGGGATGACATTCGCTGCAGCATTGAAAGCGTTTCTCAGACAGGATCCTGATATAATCATGGTTGGTGAGATTCGAGATATATCAACGGCGGAAATTGCCATTAAAGCTGCCATGACCGGTCACCTCGTCTTCTCAACATTGCATACCAACGACAGTCCGGCCACCATCGGTCGTCTTATCGACATTGGTATTCCTCCATATATGTTAGCATCGTCCGTCACCATGGTGTTGTCCCAGCGTCTAGGCCGGAGACTGTGCGGGAAGTGCAAAAAGATTGTCACCTATGAGCCCGAGGAACTTATTAAGGCTGGTTTCAGGGAAGATGAGATTGATGATCTTGAAATTTATGGACCCAATGGCTGTCCTGATTGTAATAACTTAGGATACAAAGGGCGTGTTGGCTTTTTTGAACTCATGGAGATAACCGACGAAGTTGGTAAGGCTATCAGTGCCGAAGTTCCCGAAGACCAACTGAGAAAAGTTGCGGTCAAAGAGGGAATGATGCCACTGCGTGAAGCGGCTTTGCAAAAAGTAAGGGCTGGGGTGACCAGTATCGAAGAGGCCCTTCGCCGGACCGTCGCACATAAGGAAAGTCTTCCGGCATATATGGTGAATCCTGATGAGGAACAGTATGAGGATGGTGATGTCATCATCCGGGAGGGGAATAAAGATATAGACTTTTTCAAGCTTATACGGGGAGGACTCACTGTCGTTAAAGGTGGAAAGAAGATAGCTGAACTTACTGAGCCGGGTGAATATTTCGGGGAAATGGCATCAATCACAGGAGAGCAGCGAACTGCATCTATTATTTCCCAGGGAAGATCAACAGTAAAACGCTTTCCCGGCGACAAGCTAGAGGAAATTATAGAAAAATATCCTGATGTCTCCAGGTATCTATTCAAGACCACAACGAAGCGTTTACAAAAATCAAACCAAATTATAGTGAAACTCGCCGGTGGAGGGCGAAGACCTCCACAGGGAACTTCACAGGGACCGCCATCCCAGAATATCAAACGATAAGCTGGTCGGATAATTTCTCCTTCGATCCCTCGTACATTGATGAATGCTGAAAATACTAAAGAGTTGCGTGTAATTGCTCTGCTGGACGGACGCCCTGGGCATGAAAAACAGACTATGGGCATCATTCAGGCTCTTCAGAAGAAGGTGCCTGTTCAGGTTATTCCAATAAAGGTTAAGGGATTCTCTTTCATTGACTCACTGGTGCAGACAGTCCTCCTGTTTCTGCCTTATTTGAGAAAAGGCATCCCGTCATTTCCCACAAATGAGAGAGGCGATCTTGTTATTGGGACTGGAAGTCGAACGCACCTCCCTCTACTTTTATACAAGAAAAAGTATGCAATTCCTGCGATTACCTGCATGGCGCCCGCCAGACACATTGAGCATATGTTCGATCTGTGCTGTGTCCCTGAACATGATGGGAAGAAAGAAAAAAAGAATATCATGCTTACCTCAGGTTCTCCTAACTGTTCCCAAAACAAGGGAAAACATCGCAAAGATCATGGGCTGATCCTGCTTGGCGGAATAGACGTAAAAAGTCATCTTTGGAATAGTGAGCATGTGGTTACGATGGTTGAAAAAATCATCAAATCCGAATCAAAGGTTCTCTGGACGGTTTCCTCTTCTCCGCGCACCCCAAGCGATACAGTGACAATGCTTAAACAGCTCCAGGAGCAATACGGCAATATGCGGTTTTTTGATTACAGAGATACTCCTGCCGGCTGGGTAGAACACCAGTATGACAAAAATAATTTAGTATGGGTGACAGCTGATTCCATTTCTATGATATATGAAGCTATTACCGCAGGTTGCCAAGTCGGAATAATGCCGATGCAATGGCTCAGGGAAAACAGCAAGTTTAAAAGAAATGAGAACATATTGTTATCGAAAGGTTTGGTGACAGCTTTTACCTCCTGGGAGCGGGGTTCTTTGAACCAGGATACAAATGTCGAACTTAATGAAGCGCAGCGATGTGCTGAACGGATTATACAAACATGGTGGCCGGAAAACTTACAATAGTACAACTTCTCCCGGAACTTGATGAGGGCGGGGTGGAAGGTGAAACACTTGATCTCGCCGTATATTTAGCTCGTAATGGATACCGGTCAATTGTCATTTCAGGGGGCGGCCGACTCGTTTCAGAACTTGAGAAAGCCGGTTGTGAGCACATCAATTGGCCCTATATCGGCGAAAAAAGTTACAGATGTCTGCAGTATATTATGAAATTACGTCAACTCCTGCTTGCCGAACGAGTTGACGTTCTTCATATGCGCTCGAGGTTGCCTGCCTGGATAGGTTATCTGTCATGGAAGTCAATACCAAAATCCGAAAGACCGGTTCTCGTAACCACCTTTCACGGGTTTTATTCAGTCAACGCCTACTCGGGAATCATGACGAAAGGCGAACGAGTTGTTGCTGTGTCAGAGACAATCAAAAGGCATATACTCGATAATTATAAGATCGATGAAAGAAAAATAAGTCTGATTCATGGCGGTTTTGATGCACGGGAATTTTCCCCTGAAACAGTCTCGCCTGATCGTCTTTTGAGATTACGGGAAAAATGGCTGACAGCAAGCGAAGGAAAACCGGTTATTATGCTTCCCGGTCGAATTACTTTTTGGAAAGGGCAGGATGTTTTGATTGAAAGTCTCGCGCTTCTTGAAGAAAATGATTTTATTTGTCTGCTGGTTGGCGATACAGAGGAAAACCCTCCATTCACACAAAAACTCAGGGATCTTGTACGCTTGCACGGACTTGAAGAAAAAATCCTGTTTGTCGGGCACTGCAGTGATATGCCCGCCGCCTTACTGTTAGCGGATATTGTTATATCTGCTTCATCCAGTCAACCAGAAGCCTTTGGTAAGATAGCAATTGAAGCGATGGCTATGGGAAAACCAGTCATTGCGACGGCTCACGGTGGGAGCCTGGAAACAGTCATACCGGGAAAAACAGGCTGGCTGGTACCCCCACTCGACCCCAAATCCATGTCGATTGCAATTCTTGATGCACTCTCTCATCAGGAAAAAGCAAGAAAACGAGGTCAACAGGGGCGAGTATGGGTTGGTGAGCAATTTACTGCAGAGAGAATGTGTGAAAAAAGTGTTGCACTCTATCGTGAAGCTGGAAAGGAGAAGGAACGGATTTAAATCTAAGCAGTTTGAGACTGCTTAGATTGGTTTTTAATATTGTGCTCATCATTATGGTGACTCGAAAAATAACAGGTAAATTGTCTGGATACTCTTGTCTTTTTGAATGGTTATAAAAAAGTGAGGCTCCATGGGAGAGCACTGTAACCTGGTATTCTGAAAAGGAAGGAGAGCCAACCTTGTTGATGTTTATTTTTTGAAATGGCGTTCAAGAAAATCGCAATCTTTAGGCGATAAATCGAAATTCCTGACAACTTTTTCAAGCAGTTTTCTACGATCAACTTCAGGGTTTTCTTCCAATAACTCTGAAAATTCCCTTATTGCTTTCTGTATCTTATCCCCTGGAGGGTGGATGGTTGTTTTGGGCATCACTCACCTCTTTGATTGTAAAGATAAACCCTACTCTCTCACTGGTTCAAGAATGAGCCCCGAGAGAGGAGGAATTGTCATGGTTGTGTGATATTGTGCCTGAGCGTACGGGGCATCAATCGGATTGTATATTTTTTGTGTCTTGCTGGAGGCAGTGCCGCCATAAGTGGAGCTATCGGAACAAAATATTTGTTTGTATCGGCAATTATCTGGCAAGCCTACCTTGTAATCTGTAAATGTTTGGGGTGTATAATTAAAGAGGCAGACAAGGTGATTGTCAGGGCTTTTACCATACCTGGCAAAGGAAATAATGGAATTATTTCGGTCTTCAATATCGAGCCACCGAAAGCCATCTCCGGAAAAATCAAGCTCCCAGAGAGGGGGTTGAACCCTGTACAATCCGTTGAGATCCGACACGAATTTTTGCATTTGGCTGTGGTATTCACCTTCATTGAGCAGGTGCCAGTCGAGGCTCCGCTTGCAATACCATTCCGACCATTGGGCAAATTCACCTCCCATAAAGAGGAGTTTTTTGCCGGGATGCATCCACATTGTCAACAGCAGAAGGCGAAGGTTGGCAAACTTTTGCCATAAGTCACCAGGCATTTTATCAATGAGTGATTTTTTACCATGCACTACTTCATCGTGAGAGAGCGGGAGGATAAAGTTTTCCGAAAAAGCATACATAATGGAGAAGGTCAGGCTGTTGTGGTGGTATTTTCGATAAAGGGGGTCCTTGGAAAAATAATTTAAAATATCGTTCATCCAGCCCATGTTCCACTTAAAACCAAAGCCCAGGCCACCTTGGTCGGTTGCCTTTGAGACCCCGTAAAAACTGGTAGATTCTTCGGCAATCAACAAGGTGTTTGGAAAGATATCATAGACAACGGAGTTGAGGTGCCGGAGGAACTCGATCGCTTCAAGATTTTCTTTTCCACCGTAGCAATTCGGTAGCCACTCGCCATCATCCCTGGCATAATCCAGGTAAATCATGGAGGCCACCGCGTCGACCCGCAACCCATCTATGTGATATTTATCAAGCCAGAAGAGGGCATTGGCTATGAGGTAATTGCTGACCTCATTACGACCGTAGTTATAGATATATGTACCCCATTCCGGATGTGAACCGCGTCGATGATCTTCATGTTCATACAGGGCTGTGCCGTCGAATTGCCCAAGACTATGGCCGTCTTTGGGAAAATGAGCGGGTACCCAGTCCAGGATAACTCCAATATTGTTTTGATGACAGGAATCGACAAAATACATGAATTCTTCTGGCGTTCCATACCTGCTCGTGATACTGAAGGGTGCAGTAACTTGATATCCCCATGATTCATCCAGAGGATGCTCCATTACCGGCAGCAACTCTATGTGAGTAAAACCGAGCTTTTTCACATAGGGAATCAGTTTATCAGCAAGTTCACAGTATGTGAGGAAGCGGTCTGGATTGCCCGGATCTCTTTGCCAGGAACCTGGATGTACTTCATATATTGATATTGGGTTGTCATAGGGTGGATTACTGTATTTTTTTTCCTGCCATTGCTGATCACTCCAGTTGAATGTGCTGACGGATTTTATCACAGAACCGGTTTTTGGCCTCAGTTCACCGTAGAACTGAAACGGGTCACATTTTTCAAGGAGTTGGCCTTCCTGGGTTTTTATAGAGAATTTATAAATCTCATCTTCCAGGAGATGTGGAATGAAAAGTTCCCATATGCCTGATGCTCCGAGACTTCTCATCTGATAGACACGACCATCCCAACTATTGAAGTTGCCAACTATGGAAACGGCCTGAGCATTTGGTGCCCAGACCCGAAAAACGATGCCATTAATATTGTTAATAAGTACAGGATGAGCACCAAGGTGGTTGTATAATTGGTAATTACGTCCACTGTTAAAGAGAAAGCGATCCTGTTCACCAAGTTGTACGGTGAACCTGTATGGGTCGTTAGTTTTCCATACCGTTCCGTCATGAAAGTGTATCTGGTACTGATAAGCATATGGGTCGAGCAAAGGATCCTCTAGCGTGTCTATTTGAAGGATAATTTCAAACACACCATCAGGATGAATCCGTTTCATGTCCTGAGAGTCTCCGTTTATCAGCAGCTTTACTTCCAGGGCATGTGGTTGGAATGTTCGCAAGGTAACCAAATCTTCTCTTGGAACAGAAAAATGTGCACCGAGATAGTGAAAAGGATCATGGTGACTACAGGACAGAATTTTCTCTAAATCACTTTTCATAATAGAGTAGAAGGAGGTTGGCAAGGTTGTCGTGGAGTTGTAAGGTTGAGATTGCATAGAGAATCTCTTGTTCTTAATAGTATGTTATTAGTTATGCTTTGTCATGATCATTTTCCATTTTTATCTGATTTACTGAGATGGGTGTTAGCTGGTGACCATTAATGATGAGAACGAGAATTTGATAAAATCCAATAAATGGAATACAATATAGAGACGAGAGAGGTAAGGAATGGTGAAAGGACATCTAGTTTCTTTTGCTCTGCTTCCAAAATATCCCGTACACTCAGGAATTACCTGATATGAAAGAACAATCGCAGAACCAAAGTCAATCTTTGGCAGGAAGTTTTCTCGTATCCACTCCGCAAATGCCTGATCCACGTTTTGAGGAGCATGTTATTTATATATGTGCGCATAACTCAGAAGGTGCGATGGGGGTTTCTGTCAATCGCCCAAATCATATTTTTTCCCTGGCAGAGATACTTCAGGGTGCCAATCTGCCGATTCCAGATAAAATACTGCCCCCCGTATATATCGGTGGACCCGTTGAGCTCGAGTCAGCTTTCATTCTCTACCTGTCTGATTATTCTGTTGAACATAAGCTTGATATAAGTAAAACGGTATCGTTGACCAGAGAGACGAGGGTTCTCGAGGAGATTGCCGATGGGGGTGGGCCCGCCACGTATTTATTTATCCTAGGTTATACAGGTTGGGGCCCCGGTCAGCTTGAGGATGAGCTATCAGAAAATGGTTGGCTGACTTTACCTGCAAGTGATGACATCATCTTTCACATGCCCGATGAACACAAATGGAAAGCCGCCGCTATGCAATATGGAATTGACATAGCGACGTTCAAGGATGTCATCGGTTACGCCTGAGAAAGTTATAGTGTTATCTGGTGTGGAATAAATTCTTCCGTATTTTCCAAACCGTTTTTTGTCTGTTCGACGTCCCTTTTGTTTTTGGTAATACCTTTCATTTGAATTTTATCCTCTTATATATCACCTTCAGAGAAGACGTCCCCGCCTAACCTCGGATCTGTAGCCATAATGCTACAAATTGTCAATTATAGACAGCTTTTTGCCAAAGACAGACCCTAAAAATATCAGATTTTGAAATTTCTTCTCTTGTTCGCTGGTTGAGTCTTTCATTTTATTACCTGGTGGATTTCTGGTTCAGTGATAGATGTACATATCCCTCCCATTCTCTCTGTGAGGATGGAGCAGATGGCAATACTTACACAGTACTGTCGAATCAATAAGCAATCATTAAGCATTTACGAGTTGTGCAGTCCTGGGCAATCTTGGGGACTACTTTGATTTTTGTAAATCCTTCTGTCAACAAACGATCTTTACTGGAAAATTTAGATTGATCATGCAACAATGTCGCTGGGCGAACACTACGGTTCCAGATCGAATGCTTAGCTGCAGGGAACAGTGCCAACGGCTTGTTGCTGAAAAATGAGAAAAAATTCTTTTCGTACGATCTGTTTTCTTGCCACTGCTTAAACAGTTGCTGACGAATGTCAAAAATTATTTATTGCTCTTGTTTTGATAAGAGTGTAGAAAGAGGCCGTATTTCTCTTAATTATATCAGGATTTATTGATCCTCTCTTCATTATATTTTGGTAGTTATGTTTTCTTTTCTAAGAAAAACGATACGCTTTTTTAAAGAAACGTATTTTTTTTCTCAAACAGTATGGCGGGATAATCGTGACCGAAAAGGTCAAAATGCTGATTTACGGATAGCTATTAACGGTTTTCCTGGGGGATTTACAAGTCAATGGTTTCGTGATGCGATTGCAGAGCGCACTCAAAGACAAGTTGAATTTTCCTGGTATAAACCATCTTTGATTCTTACCTCTCTCTTTGGAAGTTGTTGGTTGTTGAAAATAATATTGCTCACCTACAAACAGCCAAGTGTTTTCTTTTCAGGTGAAAACATTAGAACTTTGAAGAAATATAGAGATTATAGGAATTATTTGAATGATCTTCCTACAGTTGCATTAGGCTTTGATTATTGTGAAAAAAGCAACTATAAAAGATTTCCTCTGTGGTTGTTATATATCTTTCCTGCTGCCTTTGTCGCCAAAGCTTCAATTGCCGATATCCAGGGACGATTAGATCAGATTGAACGACAAAGTTTCCTCCCCAAACAAAAATTTGCAGCAATGATCGCAAGCCATGCAGGATATTTTACTTCTCGAAAAATAGATGGCAATACGCCTATGGTTTCTAGAACCATAATTGCCCAACAATTACAGAAAATTCAATTTGTCCATTGTCCCGGGAAATTACTGCATAATGATGTTTCGTTAAAAGAGGAATTTGCAGATAATAAAAAAAAATATCTTCAGCAGTTCCATTTCAATATATGTTCTGAAAATGCAGCTTCACCGGGATATGTGACGGAAAAATTGTTTGAATCCTTTGAGGCAGGTGCTATTCCAGTCTATTGGGGCGACGAAAATCCGGAACCAGCTATATTGAACCATGAACGAATATTGTTTTGGAGTAATAACTCCGATAATACAGAAACTCTTGATCGTATAGAAAAACTATATTTATCAAGCACAGAACGTCAGAATTTTTTAACTATACCTATTTTTAAACAAACTGCTGCACGTGCAATTTATGGGTATTTTGGAATATTGAATTCAAACCTGATACAACTTTTACCAACAGCACTACAAAATGGTTCAAAGTAATTTTAAAAAATACGGGGTATATGCCATTTGTGGAGGCTGCTTTTTCCTGCAATTGTCTACCTCAGGAATCGCTCTTTTTTGTATTTTGTTCATTCTTTGTTGGCTATTTTCAGGGGCCGTGATGAATGTTCCGAAAATTATAAAATCATATCCTACTGCAATAATTGCCATACTTTTATTTCTCATGTTTGTCATTGGGACTACATATACTCCAGCCTCAATGCATGAGATTTTAGATACGCTTAAAGAATACAGGATATTACTCTACATTCCAATAATAATAGGTTTATGTGAAAATAAGTCTGATGTTCCAAGATATGTATTGAATAGTTTTTTAGCAGGGAGTGTGGTTGCCCTTATTGCAGCGTTTATGCTTTTTTGGGGAATTTTACCGAGTAAACTCAGTTATGCCCCCGCGTACCACACTTTGCTATCACCCACGCCGCACAGTGGCTTTATGGCGCTCATGATATTCATTCTTCTAAGTAAACTACTAAAGAAAGAAAAAAAGGCCATTTTGGGTGTACCAATTATTATAGCGGCTTCGTATAATTTACTCTTCCAGGTTGGCTCGGCTACTGGAATGGTTATATTCATGGCATTGTTATTTTTACTCGCACTGCAGCATTTGGCGGTTAAACAACTTGCATCAATTTGTCTCGCATTGGGGATAATGGCTGCTGCTCTCTACTATAGCTCGCCTAAAGTAGCTCAAGAAGTGGATGAGATAGCTGACACTCTCCAACATTATGAAGTCGGGTCAGGTACGGTGCGCAATAATGTTTCTCTTCGACTGGACTGGTGGTTAAGCAGTTATCTGTTGATGAAAGACAGACCACTTATCGGCTATGGAACCGGGGCATTCGAAACGGTTCACAATGATTTTGTGAAAGGAAGTAATATTGAACCTACAAGTCACCCCCACAATGAGTATTGGTATACTGGAGTTCAACTAGGTGTCCCCGGAGTGCTTGTTTTTATTTTACTTTTGTTAGCGCCTCTATGGGCCTCTTTTCAACTAAGAGACCAAGAAAAACACATATTGCAGGGAATTATAGTGTTTTTCGCCGTTGGAAATTTCTTTGAAAATTGGTTGATCGGGTCAGCTACAGGGAATTTTTATGTGATTGTTGTAGCAGTTTTCCTGATAAACCAACATAAAACCGAAGCGATTAAAGTGCCAGGTCAAAAAGTATGTCTGCCGGCCAGATTGAAAAATTAATTAGGTTTTGGATGCTTCAAACTGGAGGCACTTCTGCGTCGAATATATTGCCGTTACGCCACGACTCAGAATGATTCATTGTTATACAAGACTCGAAACTTTCGACTCTCCAAAACTGATGTGTTTACCTTCCAAGAATAAGGGTTCAAGCCGCAGTTAAAGCCCAGTATTCAAAAAGTTGACGAATAGTTGAAGAAGATATCTGTAATTATACCTATTTATAAGGTCGAGAACTATATTGCTCAGTGTCTGGAGTCTGTTATTAATCAGACCATTTCTGAAATTGAAATTCTCTGTGTTGATGACAAGTCTCCGGATAATAGTATCAATATAGTAAAAGACTACGCAACAGAAGATAATCGAATACGTATCTTTCAGCACGAGAGCAATAAAGGTTTAGGTGCGGCAAGAAATACAGGAATTGAGAATGCTCAGGGTGAATATATTTTTTTCCTTGATTCGGATGACTGGTTGCTGGAAGATGGTTTGCAGAAGCTATACGAAAGCGGACAACAATATAATGTTAAAATTGTTTCTGCTCCTATACAAAGATATATAGAGTCAACGGGTAACTATAAGAACTCGCGATTGAAAACAAAGGGTGAAATATATCTTACCAATAAGAATTTCACTTCTTTGGATTACAACGCATTTAAACTTTTTCATAAAAGTATTTTTAAAGATGTAGATATTCGATTCCCTGGTCGACTTATTCATGAAGATGTTGAGTTCTATTGGAAGGTGTTCACTGTTTTTAACCATATATACTGTTTGGAGGACCCTGTCGTAGTGTACCGTGTTAGAGAAAACTCCATTATGACATCAAAAAAGGGTGAAGATTATTTTGTCAACAATGTTGAATTAATTAAAAATATTTTCAATTATTTGGAAAAGAAGAAGAAAACAGCTATATATCGCGAAGCCTTTACCAAGGAATATTATCACTTTTATTACAGGGGAACTACCTTTGACGCAGAAAGGTTCAGTCAGGAGCTTGAGCCTTTTTTTAGAAAGAAACAATTTAAACTTGGTTTTTCGATGAGAAAAATCCGTAAATGGCTTTTTAACAAGAAATTCAACAAGAATGAAAGAACGCTTCGTCTTTTTGGATTTTTTTTAATGAAAACTAAGTTGTAAGATGTATATCAATTCCTATTGATAAGGCGATTACTGCTTGCCGTACACGAATGGTTGAGTGGTAAAAATGCTATCCTTAAAAAATTACATTTTTAATTTTTTTCTCAATGTCGGGTATTCGGCTTTCGGCTCGATAACACTCATTAACCATGTTCCCTGGTGGCTATTACTACCCACTGCGCTGGATTATTCCCGGCAGGTCTCTATTTTGACGTTCACTGTAATGTCGCATTGCCTTTTTGTAACAATGTTTTCTGGAAATTCCGGATAATTACATGTGAATGATCCTGGTTGTAGAGGTTCGCAGTTACTTTTTTCTGAAAATCTTCTCAAAGAGATGTATGATCAAAATGCTTTTAGATAGTAGTGTAAGAGAAGATTAATAATGATTCCTGTGGATTGCTTCAAAAAATAACAGATGATTAAAGGTAGGTGTAATGGCCCTAGTTTCTCAAATATTTTCCTGCAAACGATGCGGTTACTGTTGTCATGGAGAGACAACGGTTTCTCTGGACAAGAAAGATCAGGAGCGAATGGTGGCCGCACTGAATGAATCTGAAGAGACAGTGAAACAAACATATTGGCGGCTGACAGGGAAAACTGTTCAGATGAAGGTTGTTGAAGGCCATTGCATTTTTTATGAGGATGGATGCAAGGTGCACACAGGGAGACCCTGGAGATGCCGACAATGGCCTCTCCACCCAGCTATCTTGATTGATGAGAATAACTTTAATAGCATTGCCGAATCTTGCCCTGGCATAAAAAAGGACATAGGTTACACAAAATTTTGTCAAATTCTCAGAAAACTGATAGATAATTCAATCATCGAATGCTGAGTACTATTGTTGTTCAATTATTCAATCGGTAAGTAGAGACAATGAAATAAAAACTTCTTTTCCTCAATTTGGGCTTAGATATCATCGCGACATATTTCAGTTTGCCATGCTTCCATTCGTCAATATACCTATACAATGAAACATCAACTCCTCGTTCTGGGGAAAATAAAGGATCGATTTATTGACGAAGGTGTTGCCGAATATGGTTCCCGCCTGCAGCACTACACTTCTTTTTCCATTAACATTCTGAAAGAAAAAAGGAAGGGTCGAGGGAAGATCGAGTCTTCCCGGGCACAAGGGCAACTTTTGTTGCAGGCTGTGTCACCAGGTGCTGTCATTGTGGTACTTGACTCGAAAGGTAAACAATTTTCTTCAGAACAATTCTCCCGGAAGATTGATCAGTGGGAAATGCAGGGTATAAAAGAGGTCTGTTATCTGATAGGTGGGCCGGATGGGCACGCACCGGAAGTAGTAGAGGCTGCCGATCTGCTTGTGTCACTGTCGAAAATGACGTTCACACATGATATGGCCAGGTTGTTTCTGGTCGAACAGCTTTACAGAGCCTATACCATTAAGGCAGGAGAGCAGTATCATAAGTGATGATGTCGTAATATTTCATTTGGATCATTATTGCATTTTTTTCTATTATTACAATGGTTTTTGTTAGATTGTAATAATAAGGAATTGCATGCCTCGCTTCTGAAGCATTGTAGGGTTTCCCGTTTTTAGGGCTATCCACATTTTAACCATCACGGTTTTTTTTGAGAATTAAACGTTAAATATATATCGAATCGGCTGTTTTTCATGACGATTACATGAGAGGGCTTGGTGTTCGACAGGAGAGGTGCCTTGAGAGGTCGTTTAACGACAACTCGATTCCCTGCGTTCTCTCGGGCGACTTCAAGGAGTGCGGCACCGTCCTGATCGTCTCCGACAAGGCTTCGGATTACTCGTAGTGCCTGTTTATTCAAAGCTGATTGATGGCGGTGAGGATACATCGGGTCGACATAAACAGTATGAAATGTTTCTGTACTTTTTTGCAGATACTCTAACGAATCTCGCAACACCAAAGATAATCGATTTTGCACGATACCAGAGGTCTTCTTGTCTTTTGAGGCTCGATAGAGCCCGTCCTCTAACAGTGCACCGATGATCGGAGATCGTTCACATAGTGTAACGCTGCAATCAAGACTCGCCAGCACAAAAGAATCAGAGCCAAGTCCTGCTGTCGCGTCAAAAACAGTCGGCCTGAAACCTGATTTTATCCCTACTGCCCGAGCAATAGGCTGTTTAATTGTGCGATTATGGACTAATCTGAAACCATTTTTCCCATGAATGAAATCAACAAATAACAAACAGATTGCCTTCTGCGAGTCAAGAGGTTTGTGGAGGAGTTGCAGGCCTTGAGGAGTATATGCGAGAATATACTCTGATGAATGCAGGTATGGACAAGGATTGTAGGGGAGGTTGAGTTTTGTCGCCAATTCGATCGCTTTTTGTAGAATTGTCGGTGAATTTATTGTAGATGAAACAGATATTGAATTGAATGAATACATGAGATTATTACTCACTGTCCGATTTATGATAGGGTTCCGGATAGAAACCAAGTAGCCATCCAGCATACCATGCCGAATCAAAAACCTGAAGTCATTGCTATTATACCTGCCCGCTACGAATCCAACAGGTTCCGCGGTAAGCCCCTTGCCAAAATCGCCGGTAAACCGATGATACAGCATGTAGTTGAGCGAGCTCGTGCGGTTAAAATGCTTTCCCGTGTTGTCGTCGCAACCGATGATCCACGTATCGCCGAGTGTGTCGAACAGTTTGGTGGAGAATATGTGATGACCCGTAACAACCATGTATCCGGTTCTGACCGGCTTGCTGAGGCAGCCGAAAAACTTAAAATTTCTGAGCATGATGTCGTGGTTAATATACAGGGTGACCAACCGCTTTTTCCTGCCGAGGTTGTAGAGCAGGTTGCACAACCGTTGCTCGACGATCTGGCTCTCCCGATGTCGACCTTGATTTATAAAATTATTAGACCGGAAGAGATACATGATCCGAATCATGTTAAGACTGTCTTTGACAGAGATAATAACGCACTCTACTTTTCAAGATCCCCCATTCCTTTTCAACGGAATCCAGATGAAAAGGTGAAGCCAACCTACTATAAACATTTGGGGTTTTATGCGTACAGAAAAGGTTTTTTATTGTCGTTTGTCGCTTTACCTGAAGGTGAATGGGAACGGTTTGAGAAGCTGGAGCAACTGAGGGCCCTGGAATATGGATATAAAATAAAGGTAATTGTCACAGAGCATGACTCAATAGAAGTCGATACTCCTGAAGATCTTCTGCGTGTGGAAGAGTATCTGCAGAATGGAGCATAATGGGTTTTGACATTTTCACTCTACATAGTGAACAATGAAGGAGCCGGTTTTTGATCCTTTTTTACGAGGTTCAATTTGATATCTGAAACACTTCAGCAAATACGGGATGTACGGCTTTCGCCTCTTGACCTGCTGCCTCAGCACGATCTACGCGAAAAAATACTCGATCTTGTCTTGCGGGGAGTTCCGGTCGGTACACATTCAGTAGCAAAAACTCATCTGCAATCTCTAAGGCAGGAATTACTGACAGCGGATGTTGAAAACGTTAAAGTGGTCGTTTTCGGTGGTGGTACGGGGTTATCGAATATTATCGGGGGAGACTCAAGGCTTGCGAGCTGGGCTCTAAAGCCGTTTATCGGTCTGAAAGAGATTTTTCCACAAACTCGGTCTATTGTTTGCATAACTGATAATGGTGGTTCGACCGGCGAGTTACTAAAAGATCTACCGATAGTCGCAGTCGGTGATATGCGCCACGTCCTGTTGTCATCAATCCAACTGGTGAATCTACAAAAAAAATACAATCTCGATTCGGCAGAGGCTGCTGAAGTCGCGTTCATTTTATCCGCTGTTTTTAATTGGCGATTTACCGGACCTCTGGAGAGAAATCGTCCTGATTTTCTGGATATCAAAGCAAAACTGGGTCGTCTGCCAAAACCGTTTGAACAGTTTCTTCAGTCTCTTTTGAATTACTTGTTTAGTGACCAGAGACTCGCTGCCACTTTGAAACGTTCCCATTGCCTTGGGAATTTGCTTCTTGCTGCAGTCGTTTACAGAGAGATTGATCAGGGAATCTCCAATATAGCTTTATCTCGCAATCAAAAACTGCTTCACAAGCCTCTTTTAAGCGGGCTGAAAGCTATGGCTGATGCCATTGGTGCGGCTGAAAGAGCTGTGCTTCCCTGCACATCAACACCGGCTCAGCTTCGAGTGCTTTACACAAATGGTGTTGAAATCACAGGAGAACATAAACTCAGTAACGCAAAAAGAGGTTTTCCTGTTGAAAGCGTTCAGGTCGACTACTGTGATACGGTGCGTATCTACCAAGAAGTTTTTGAAGATATCTGTGATGCCGACATCATTATTCTTGCTCCAGGTAGTCTGTATTCTTCTATAATACCGGTGTTCAAGGTCCCGGGCCTGGCAGATGCTGTCAGGAATAATAAAAAAGCATTGAAGGTGCTTGTTTCAAATCTCTGGGTGCAGGCTGGTGAAACCGATCTATCCATAGCAGACCCGGAAAGAAAGTTTCATGTATCTGATATGATACGTGCGTATGAAAAAAACATTCCCGGGGGGACTCAGGCTCTTTTTAACGAAGTTCTCTGTTTGTCTCTGAAAGATATACCAGCTTCGGTCCTTCAACGATACGCAGTCGAAGGAAAGATCCCGATTTTTCTGGATAAAGAGAAATTGGTTCAACAAAACTATATCCCTGTGGAGTGCGGGGTATATTCACTGGATGCTCTTGCTGAAAGAGGGGTGATTCAGCATGATCCTGACACCCTCGCCCTGGCTATAAAGGGACTATTCAACGCGCGGAGTTGTTTTGCCGAGTCCGTAAATGAACAAGGATACCGACCAGAAGGGTCGTTGACAACTGCACCTTGTCCGTCAACTGCCACGCATATTCAGCCTTTTCAGCGATATATTGGAATAATGGAGCGTTTGGAAAAACTGAATATCGTCTTTGTAGGAGAAGGCGCACAGCTTAGTGGAGAACAGGTAAAAGCACTTCTTGGAGATATTCTCCTGGACCATCCCGTTATTCCACTGAGCCATCTCGAATACTTTGACGAACTTCATTGTATAGCTCCAGAACATTGGAACAGGGATCAGCAATGGGATAATGTGTTTTCCTTTTTTGATCCTGAGGATAAATGTATTAAGATCAGGGGGGATCAGGTTTCACTCAGGCTCAAACTTGAGGTGGCCCTGATGATCGCTCTGGGAGAGTCTTTGCTTGGTGACTATGCTCGAAAAAAAATGATGGAGACAGTTGAAATTGACCGGATACAACTCGGTAGAGTATATCATCTCTTTCTGAAGGAAAAAGATGAGAGATTCTGTTATCTTTATCATGATCAACTGCATACCTTTCTCTCACTTGCACGGATGTGTCCTACCAATGATGAAAATCATTATACACGACTTGTCAATAATGGAGAGGGCTTCACTCCACCTGGGTTACTTATGGGGCTTATGTATGCATGGTATGTTGACAATCGCTTTGCAACCCATATCGAATACAAGATGTCGATAATGAAAATGAGTCAAACTGATCTCATCCCCGAGCAGATGAAAATGGTCGACAGAAGAAGAAAGATGATCGAGTTTTTTAAAATGGTTGTCTTCAATTAGAACTCATGAATAATGATATTGAACAACCTGTATGGATATAAAGATGAAAATTCTCGTTATAGATGATGACGAAAGGATCCGTAATCTTTTTCGCATGTGGCTTGAAAGGGCAGGTTTTGAAGTTTTTGAAGCTGAAAATGGGAAAAAGGGTGTTGAGGTTCAACGGGCAAATCCGGTCGATTTATTGATTTGTGATCTTATTATGCCGGTACAAGAGGGGATTGAGACAATTACTCAGTTTAGGAATGATTTTCCGGAAATAGGTATAATAGCCATCTCAGGTGGAGGGAAAATCGGTCCGGATTCCTATCTGGCTGTGGCAGAACATCTTGGAGCATGGCGGGTTTTCACCAAACCTGTTGATATGATGTCGCTTATCGATACCATTAAAGAGTGGGAACAAACTGCTGGTACTCGATAGTGTGTCTGACATAGTTCACTTTTCTACACTCTTTGTTGTTCTCAAAATTTAGTCCTTGATGGTACACGACCAAAAACGATTTCGATATTGCTTAGATGGTTGCCGTAATAATTATCGAACGTCTCCATTGAGGCCAGCTTCTCACACCTGTGTACAGACACCAGGCAATCAATACACAAACCGACAGCGTGACAATATGAAAGTAAAGGCCCTTGTTGTTGACAATAACCCAGTACTGCTCAGAGCAGTTTCCGTTATCCTCAGCCAGGAAGGCTGCACCGTTCAAACTGCCGAAACGGGCCTTGAGGCGCTCGAAGTGGTTGACGAGTTTTGCCCGGATATTGTTTATACTGACCTCATAATGCCCATGGTCAGCGGAGAACAACTTTGCAGGATTCTTCGCAACATGAAAAAACATGAGGAAGTCTTTATAGTCGTTTTGTCCGCGATTATCATAGAAGATCGTGAACGGATTCTTCGTGAAGTACAGTGTGATGTGTGTATTGCCAAGGGTAATTTGCAAACAATACGGCATCATGTTCTGGAAGCATTACAAGCATACAAAGAACTGAAAAACAATAATCCCGACAGAAACCGGAAGGCTGCACATATAGCAGAAGGACTGAAACCATCCGGAATGACAAGTGAACTCTTGTTTGAAAAGCGTCATTATTCAGATATTATTGCCAATCTTGATGAAGGGATAATCGAGTTGAATCATCAGGGTAAGGTGGTAGCTGCCAACAGTTCTGCTCTCCAGATCATTTCTGCCAGTGAGGAAACAATAGTCGGGACATCGCTGCCAGCTGTCATAGATTGGGACAATTTTGACCAAGCTGTCCGAGGATGGACCGAAAGTCAACTCATCGCTTTAGGAATGGGAAAATATGACATCTACGAAGACCAGCCCCTATTCTATAACAACAGGGTCTTAACAGCCTCTTTCATCCCGATTTCAGAGGCTGATTCTGTATTCGGCCTGTGTATACTGCGTGATATCTCACGACAGTTTAAAGCGGAACAACATCACAAAGAACTCGATGATGCTCTAAAACTCGTAAAAAAGATGGATGCCATGAGTTGTATGGCTGGAGGAGTATCCCACGATTTCAACAACCTGCTGACGGTGATTTGTGGCAATTTGGATATTCTCGCGGTGCACGGTGCAAGCCAGAGCATCATCGCGCGTAACAATTTGTTGGGTGAGGCGAGAAAGGCCGCACTTATTGCTGTTGATCTTACCCGACAGATTTCCTGTTTCTCAAATTTTGGCATAGTGAACAGAGAAAAGGTGGAAATAGAGAAATTGGTAAGAAACACTGTTGGCACATTTTTCGACTGGGAAGAAAATCAATACAGGTTGAAGCTTACGCGAAAGGACAGACATGTCTATGCTGACCCGGAAGAATTGTCGCTGGCAATTGTCAATGTGCTCCAGAATGCAGTAGAAGCCTCGTCCGGACAGAGGGTTGATATTACCATCAGTGAGAATGTATTCACGACACCAGAGCTGCTGTCCGGCCAATACGTACCGGCTGGAAAATACTCAAGGATTGACGTATGCGACAGAGGACCAGGTATTAGTTCGGAGCAGCTGTTTAGAATCTTTGACCCCTATTATTCGACCAAGGTAAGGGGGACGTTGAAAGGTATGGGGCTTGGACTCACTGTAGTCTATGCGATTCTTCGAAACCACGGTGGATATGTTGTCGTCACCTCCATACTAGATCAAGGGACAACTGTTTCTCTTTATCTCCCGTATTTGCAGGATGAAAAAACGACTTTTTCGTCTCCCGAAGGGTCGCCTGCAAAAGAGCGGTTTGTCCTGCTGGTGGAACCTGACCCACAGATGTGTGAAATTTGTAAAATAATGCTCGGTTATCTGGGGTTCTCTGTCAGGACAGCAGGAGACCGGGCCGGAGCTATGCATGAACTCAAACAATTTTCAGATGACCCGTCTTTGCCTCTGCCACTCGTTATTATTGCTCTTGCTGATACAGGAGGTGAATCGGCAGTGGAAACCTGCCGGCTATTGCATGCAATGAATCCTCATCTCAAAGTCATTGCCATGAGTGGTTCTGTCCTCGATCCTGTCATGGAGAATTATCGGGCCTATGGTTTTGTCAATACCTTACCTCAACCATTCTCAATGGACAGCCTCAGGCATATTACCAACTCGGTTTTTCATACATAAGGCTTATTTGTTGGATCCTTTCCATCCATTCATAAGCACGATACCAGCGATAAATGCTATGAGGCCGATTACAGCCTGATTGTTATGCAATAGGATGAAAGACAAGAGACAGAGTAACACACCAAAAGTGACCTTATTCATCACATCCTCAACATTTTGACTGCACAATTTCTAACTGTTTATTGAGCTTTTTTGGTGAAACAGGCTCAAGAGTTTTTATCTCCGGTGAGAAAATCGAAATCTTGAACTCATTGACTAGATCCCGATAACGAAAAACCTGCTCAAGGGCTTCGTCAGACAGTTCATTTTTTTTCCCCACAAATCGTTGAAGAGTTTCGAGATATGGCCGAACCTGTTCAGCTTTCTGATCGTCTTTGCCGGGGTTTGATTGAAACCTGTCGAGTCGAATGGTCAGACTCTGTAACTGTCGGTCGAGATTGTGAATGGGGATTGGTTCGCTGCCGGAAAAAATATCAACAGGTATAATTTCATCCAGGTGAGCAGAAAAATCAGCTTCTTTTCCAACTGGATAGAGACTGGTATCTGACTTCTTCGAAAAAACCTTACGTATAGCCTCCTGTACAGCCCGTTTCTTTCGAACAAGGTTCATGAGATCGTGGCAAATTTCCTGTCCTGCAGCATACAGGCCACGATTCTTGATGTCATCAATGGTGGTACAAAAAGTTGTCTTATCAATAATTCCTTCAGGAAGAGGGCCAAAAAGTTTCCAGAGAATACAATAAAGCACTTCATCTACAACCTCCTTTCGCGTCTTACCGATGTGCATCAGCCAGAGGGCGGAGGGGCCTGAAAGTGTCGTCGTGATCATTTTTTTCAGAGCTCTGTACTGAGTTGCAAATTGAAGCGTATAGAGAAAGAGGGTTCCCTTTTTGTTCAGTTGTTCGGCCTTTTTCTTATCTTTGTCAAAAGAGATCCTGACACAGTTTTTCTCCGGTTGTGCATTAAGGACCGGATAGAGGAAACCGGTAACTTCTCCCTTTAAAGTATAGGTCAGGATGGTATCGGGTAATCCGGTAAAATTCCACGTCGAGTGGGTCGTGCCATCCCATTTGTTTACAAGTTTTTGTCCAGCTTCGCCAAGTGTTGCATCCTGCGATGGAATTTCCACAATGTCTTTAGAGGCAAGAAGCTCCTTCAGGTTACGTCCGGAACAAAGTACCTTTCCTGAATTATCAAAGAGGAGAAAGCGCGGTTGAAGGTGCAGAGGAAGGTTGTCAGACCAGTCCGAACGCCGAATCAGTAATTTGAAATGCTTTAATATTGAGGCCTCAAGAGAAGAATACAAGGAACCGGAACCGGGGTGTATGTCGTCCAGGAGCCTGCTCACTGTGGCACTTATAGGAACCATCTTTTTCCTGATATTTTTTGGAAGCGCTTTCAGCAGGAATGTCAGTTTTTCCTCAAGAAGTCCGGGGACGAGCCATTCGAAAACGTCTGGGGACACAATACCAGCGAAATCAAAGGGAAGCCGGAAAGTGACTCCATCTCTCTCCGAGCCGGGTTCAAAATGATATTCCAGCCGCACCTGCATACTCCCAAGGGATAGAGTGAGGGGGAAATCAAACAGTTCTTTCTCTTGTGGTTTGCGTCTCACTACATCGTCGTCTTGCATCAAAAGAAAAGATGTGTTCCTTTTTTTCTTCTGAAACCGATTAAAACTCGCCTGATCATAGATGTCAGCAGGAATTCTTTGATCATAAAATCCATATAGGCTCAATTCATCGCAAACAATATCTCTTACCCTCAATTT
Organism: Desulforhopalus sp.; assembly: GCA_049645925.1. GTDB lineage: Bacteria > Desulfobacterota > Desulfobulbia > Desulfobulbales > Desulfocapsaceae > Desulforhopalus_A. The sequence goes on along the minus strand of JBARUU010000065.1, from coordinate 95,585 downwards.
TTCTTCTGCTTCCTGCCACTTTTTTATGAGTGCCAGATTATGATCGAGAAAAGGATAGGACCCTTTGAGTTCTCCTGCCACAAGTGCCGACTGGATAAAAATATCCCGGGCTTCATCGATGTTTTTTTGATGCCTTTTTCCGAAATTAACTTTTCGTCCGGTGATAATTATCAAGCCAAAAAGCGATACCCTCTCATCGGCAATGATCTGACCGTTTTTTTTCTGCCAGTGCGGGCTTGACCAGGAGTATTTGCACAGGTGTTGGGCAACCGATTCGATCCATTCCGGTTGTATCGTGGCAACAGTGAGGGCGTAGAGCCGGTTCGTTTCGATAAATGATGCCGCCACCAGCCATTGACCGCCGTTCGTAAATTGATGAGAACCGGGAAAGATCATCAATTCTTTATTATGGGTACCCTGATAGAGGTGCCCCTGTTTTTTTCTGGCCAGATTTCGAAGAAAACCAGCAAGAAAAGATTTGTGTATTTGTTCGTAGGATGCGTCCGATGCATTATCTTCGTACCCGTCTCTGCGATCAATTATTCTGCTTAATTGCTGGTGAAGATCGAACCATTCACGCATTCGTTGGAAGGAGAGGAAATGTGTTGAACAGTATTTTTTAAGTTTTGACCACGACTGAGTGCTACTTTCCGTGGTATGAAATTGATTCCATATATTCATGAGCACCATGAAATCGGAATCGGGGTGACTAAACTTCCTGTGGGCGGTATCCGCCTCTTTTTCTTTGTCAGCCGGACGAATGCGAGGATCCTGGATGGCAAGCACCGCCGAGATAATTTTGATTTCCCGGAGGCAGTTGTTTTCTTTTGCTTCAATGATGATTCGGGCAATGCAGGGGTCGATAGGCAAATCGGCCATTATTCTGCCCCGTTTGGTCAGTTGTATCCTGCCGTTTATTGCACCAAGTTCTCTCAGGAGTTTGTATCCTTCTCTTATAGCATTTTTGTGAGGAGGGTCGAGAAAGGGGAATTTTTCGGGGTCGCCCAGTTTCAAGGACACCATCTGCAGGATAACTTCTGCAAGATTCGATCGTTTGAGCTCCGGTAGGGTGTATTCCGGCCGGTCAAGAAAGTCTTCTTCTGAGTAGAGACGTATACAGATACCAGGTGCAATTCGGCCGCAGCGGCCTTTTCGCTGGTCACAGCTGGCTTGTGAAATTCGACTAACAGGCAAACTGGTGGTTTTGGCTCGAACATTATAGTAGGAAATTCGAGCAAAGCCGCTGTCAACAACATATCGAATACCTGGTACAGTGACTGAGGTTTCAGCGACATTTGTGGCAACGACAATCTTAACCTGATTAAAGTTTTTGAATATTCTTCGTTGGTCTGCTGCAGGAAGTCTCCCAAAGATAGGAAGAACCACGGCTTCAGATATTTTCCTCTCAAGCTGCTGACAGCAGTCACGGATATCTCGCTCGGTGGGTAAAAATACCAGAATGTCTCCTCTCGGCTCTGTGGCAAAGAGATCGCAAACAGCCTGGATGCAGTGCTCCAATGTACCATTTTTTTCATTTGAGTCCTCCTCCTCTGGCGGAAGATAGCGGACGGTGACAGGATAACTGCGGCCTGATACAGATATGACCGGTGCATCGTTAAAGTGTTTGGAGAATGACTGTGTGTCAATGGTCGCCGAGGTAATGATAACCTTGAGATCTTTTCGGCGCCGCAGCAGTTGTTTGATGTACCCCAGTAGAAAATCAATATTCAGGCTTCTCTCGTGAGCTTCATCAATTATAAGAACGCCGTACTGGGACAAGTGACGATCCTGACGCGTTTCAGCGAGAAGTACCCCATCGGTCATGAACTTGATCCTGGTAAACGGGGTTGTGTAGTCATGAAAACGAATTTTATATCCAACAGTATCACCGGTCTCCCCAAGCTCCTCTGCCACCCTGGCAGCCACAGTCGATGCAGCAATACGTCTGGGCTGGGTACAGCCGATGAGGAGCTCATTCTCGGGAAAGGCTTCAAGGCACATCTTTGGGAGTTGGGTGGTCTTGCCTGATCCGGTATCACCTGCGATTACGACTACCTGGTGTTGAACAATGGTATCAATAATGGTCTGTTTATGCTTGACTATGGGGAGGTTGTCGGGATAGAAAAAATTCATGAAAAAAATAGATGTCGTCTTTAAAGTGTGTTAAGTCTGTCTCTGTGCTTTGCCCGGATAATTACCATATCGTCTGCATTTCTGTTATCAAAAAAACAATTGAGGGTACAATGAAAGTACGAAAAGCTGTCATTCCAGTAGCTGGTCTCGGGACCAGATTCCTGCCGGCGACCAAGGCGATTCCCAAAGAGATGCTCACCATTGTTGATCGGCCGACCATACAGTATATAGTTGAGGAGGTGGTTGCCTCAGGTATCGATCAGATTATCTTTGTTACCAGTGAGGGGAAATCAGCCATTGAAAATCATTTTGATTTTAATTTCCATCTCGATTCTGTTTTGAAGGAAAAGAACAAAACGATTCTCGGAGAAGAATTAAACAATATTTCTAACCTGATAGACATCGTTTCCGTACGGCAAAAAAAACCACTTGGTCTTGGTCATGCAATTTGGACGGCCAGAAATGTCATCGGTGATGAACCTTTTATGGTTTTGCTTGGTGATGATATGGTTTTGAGCAAGACTCCCTGTGCCAGGCAACTTCTTGATCTTTTTGAGGAAGTGGGAGAGTCCATCGTGGCTATTCAGAGGGTTCCGATGGAAGAGACCCCCCAGTACGGCATTGTTGAAGGAGAAAAAATCGAACGGGAGAATACAATCAAAGTGACCCGTCTTGTGGAAAAACCCGCCCCCGGCACAACGGACTCAGATATGGCGATTATCGGAAGATATATATTAATGCCTGAAATATTCAATATTCTCGATACGACGACACCAGGTCATGGCGGTGAAATTCAATTGACCGATGCGTTGCTGGCCCTGACCAAAAGGAGAGCAATGTACGCCCAGGAATTTGAGGGAACCCGTTTTGATGCCGGTGATAAAATGGGTTATCTAAAAGCGATTATCGCTTATGGACTCAGGCATCCTGCCCTTGGTGAACAGTTGAAGGTACATCTCAAAGAGGTTGTAGCCGGTCTATGATCCACCTTGAGGTTGCTGTAGCTGTCCCCCTTGAACAGACCTTCACCTATAGCTTACAAGGTACTGAAGACTGCGCAGGCAGTCCTCAGTACCGTCAAAAATATATCGGTCGACGGGTTTTGGTGTCACTGGGCAAACGTAAAGTGACCGGTTACGTCGTCGAGATTGTTCCACCTGTAGAAAATGCCTCTTATAAGATCAGAGAAATAAATGACTTTCTCGATGCATATCCTCTTTTCCACGAGAACAGTGTCCCGTTCTATAGATGGATCGCGAATTATTACCATTATCCCCTCGGGCTTGTTATCAAGACCGCTCTGCCCGGCGGGCTTGCACCCAAAAGCATAAAAAAGGTTGTTCTAAAAACTAACTCAGAAGACCTTCTGAAGCAGTTTGATGGGAAAACACCCATATGGTGCCGAAAACTGTCGGCCCAGGGAGAACTTGGTGCAATAGAGACGGCGGAACTCCTTGCCGACCGAGAGGGTGTGAAACAGCTCAGGCAACTTGTGAAAAATGGTGCCGCGGAGGTCGACCATCAGATGGCAAAAGATGGTGTTCGGGAAAAGAGCGAGATCTGTTATTCAGTATCGCCCTCTTTCCCATTCACGCCTAAAGAGATTGATGGAAGCCCGGATGGTTTAAATGTGTATCGGCAAAAAGCAAGTTCTGAGACCGGGATTCATCTCAAATTATCTGAAGTTAAAGCATTATACAGCCTCCATACCCTCAGACACAAAAACAACCGGGACACTATCGCCTTAAAGGATTTGCGGCAAGACTATTCCGGGGCTTCGAAAGCTATGATTGCTCTTCTAGAAAAAAAAATTGTCATCCGTTCCAGGGAAAGAGTTTTTCGAAGCCCTTTTGGTGAGCAACTGAAATATTACCCCCGACCGGAACATCTCACCCTTCAGCAAAAGGATGTTTTAGACCATATACTTCCTGCTATCAGAACAAAGAAATTCAGGCCTTTCCTTCTTCACGGTGTAACAGGTTGTGGTAAAACCGAAGTATATCTGAGAGCTGCAGAAGAAACGCTGGCCCTTGGAAGAGATGTGATAATCCTGGTTCCTGAAATTGCTCTTGCCACTCAGCTGGAGGCGCATCTGCTTTCACGGTTCGGAGATACAGTTGTACTGCTGCACTCGGGTATGTCGTCTGCTGAGAAATTTGATCAGTTTTATCTGGCTCTCACGGGAAAAGCGAAAGTAGTTATAGGGGCGAGATCAGCTCTTTTTGCACCATTCAGAAACCCCGGATTAATCGTCGTTGATGAGGAACATGATGCCGGGTTCAAGCAGGATGAAAGCTTCCGCTATCATGGTCGAGACATCGCTGTACTCCGTGCCAAGCATCATGATGCAGCTGTGATTCTAGGATCGGCTACGCCTTCCATCACCAGTTATGCAAATGCGCAATCAGGCAAGTATACGCTTCTGACAATGAAGGATCGGGTAGGCAGCAGACCCTTACCGGTTGTCACCGTTATTGATCTCAACAAAAAGAGTCAAAAAGATTCCGGTCGTATTATCCAAAACCACCTGCTCAATAAATTAAAGGTCAATCTTGGCAAAGGCAAACAAAGCATCTTGCTGTTGAACAGGCGCGGGTTTTCTGCTGTGGTCTTATGTCAAGATTGTGGCACTCCCGTGCAGTGCAGTCATTGTCATGTCTCATTAACCCTGCATAAAAGTGAGAAGAAACTCGTCTGTCACTATTGTGGTTTTCAGACAGCTCACAATACGGTATGTCTGCAGTGCAGATCGACTCATTTAGTCCCGGCCGGATTTGGTACCGAGCGTGTCGAAGAAGAAGTTGCTGAATTGCTTCCGGAAGCCAGAGTGAAAAGACTCGATTCCGATACGGCTTCCGATCGCAAAAAATTCCTCGCTATACTTTCAGAAATGCACGAAGGAAAGATCGATATTCTGATAGGGACCCAGATGATCGCCAAAGGACATCATTTCCCCAATGTGACACTTGTTGGGGTGGTCTGGGCTGACGGAGGAATGAGCATGCCGGATTTCCGGGCAGCGGAGAGAACATTTCAGCTTATCACCCAGGTAACCGGCAGGGCCGGGCGGGGAGATGAACCCGGACAAGTAATCATTCAAACCATGCGGCCGGACCACTATGCGATTGTCTATTCGAAAGAACACCAATACGAAAAAATGTATGCGCACGAAATGAAGTTACGTAAACATCCTGCTTTTCCGCCTTATCTTCGATTGACAGCATTGCGACTCCAGGGGCGAGTGGAAAGCGAAGTTCAACAGGCTGCAGTACTTTTAGCAAGATTCTGCAGGCAAACGGTCACAAAAGAAAATTTCAGTATTGAAACACTTGGCCCGGCACCTTCTCCTCTTGACAAGATCAAGGACAATTATCGGTGGCAAATCCTGCTGAAGGGCAGGGATGTAGATGAATTGCATGCACTTTGTACAGCAATAAAAAATGCACAGCAGGAGGTTGTTGGACGACAATGTTTTTTAGCAATCGACGTTGATCCTGAGAATATGATGTAATGAACTCATGCAAGAGAAATCCCAACATTATGGTGGTGCAGATGGTGGCCCATTGAGAGATCAGAAGGGAAACCATTTCTTTTTCGGACTGTATCCGATCACCTGGTTACGTCCTTTTGCTTTTGCCTCGTATAGTGCTTGATCGGCTTGAGTAATTAATATATTTTTCTTGAAATCGTCCTCTGCTGCGGGGCGACCTGTAGCCTGGCCAAAACTTGCCGTTACGTGATATTTTTCTCGACTATCCTGAAAGGATGAGAGCTCGATAATCGCCCGGAGCTTCTCTGCTACAATAAGTGCATCTTCAGTATCTGTTTCTGGGAGGATGACCACAAATTCTTCTCCTCCGTACCGGGCGAGGGTGTCATATTTTCTGATATTTTCCTGGATGATCTTTGAAAATTCTGACAAGACAAAGTCGCCAGCCTGATGGCCGTAGGTATCGTTAAATTGTTTGAAATGATCAATATCTATCATGAGAATTGAGAGAGAGGAACTATGTCGCAATGCTCTGTTGATCTCCTGATCGACAACATTCTGGAAGTATCTATGGTTAAACACACCGGTCAGACCATCAATGTTGGCAAGGTTATCTAAGATCTTGTTTTTTTTCTCCAGTTCTGAAGTAAGGTTTTCGAGATGAATTTTGGCAAGGATAAGCTGCTTATTCATCTGGTCGTAATCGAGATTTATGAGACTTAAACGAATATTTGCCTCTTGCAGAATTTCCTGCACAGATTTGGCGGTTTTTATTTTGAGGTTGAAATAGGTACCGGCTTCCTTGATTTTTATATGGAGCTGTTCGACAATCGTCTCAATGTTTTCCGTGGTGAGCCCCAGCATCTTGGTCGCCTCTTTACGAAACCTCTTGTGATATATTTCGGGTTGCTCTGAAAAAAGAACATTAACCAGGAGATCAGAGAGATATACTGCTCGAATCGTTGAGCGAAGAGTCTTGTTTTTGCCGGTATATTCATCGGGATGATGATGATAGCGAATGGGAGTGTACAAAATTTCGGGAAACCCCCATCTTTTTGCGACTTCGGTGCCGACTATCGTGTGATTGATCCCAAAGACGGCTTCTTCTGCTGTGAAGATATCCAGGTGCTTTTCTTCGATTGACTGCAGGACTTCATCGTATTCCTTTGGAAAGGATCTTGCGAGGATAAGCTCACCCAGGTTTTGCAAAAGTCCGGAAATAAAAACCTCCTCTGTATCAGCTCCTTTAACATTTTCAAGAATGAGTTTGGCTGTCACGGCTGAAGCAAGTGATTTTTCCCAGAATTTTTCAAAGTTAAAGCGAGTTTCTACTTTACCGGCTTTCATGGTCAAAAATGAAAACGACAGTACAAGGCTTCGAACGGCGTTCATTCCGAGAATACTGACAGCCTGCTTGATTGAGCCAATTTGCTGGGGGAAGCTATAAAAGGCGGAATTAGAGACCTTAAGAATTTTGGCAGAAAGCGAAATATCCTGAGAAACCAAATCTCCAATGTCAGCAAGCGTTGTATCTTCTTTCGAAGTCAGTGTAATCAGTTTGGAGGCGACGGTTGGTAGGGTAGGCAGTTCATCTGATTCAAGGATACTCTGTAAAAGGTCATCTTTATTCATGGCGGAGGATCGTTTAGTGATAGAGATATATGGTTTGTTGATTTTTCTTTGAAAGAAATGTCCTTGCAAAGGAGATTATCCCTCTTTTGGGCAATAAAATACATCCAGCCCTTCACAGTGCGGGGAGGATGAATCCTTCGCGCAATGAGCGACAATAATAGAGGAAAACAGCGCTCTTCGTCTATAAGCTTATCATGCCTGATCGGGTAAAAGAAAGCGATCTCATTGTATGATGAGAATAATAACGATACAAGCTCAAAAAGAGTTGAATAATGATTTTGTCAACAGCTCTCTCCCGCCTCAGGATAGGTGCACACGTCTCCCGTATAATTTTCAAAAACAAGGGTGGCACCCCTTTTCTGGATATACTCAGGTGTAAGAGGGATTTTTCCTTTTCCCTGTGGAGCGTCAAGGGCATAGGTTGGAACTGCCAACCCTGATATGTTTCCGTAGAGTTGACGCATTATTGCAATTCCGCTTTCAGTCGTCGTTCGAAAATGATTAGTTCCTAAGGTGAGATCCGCTTGAAAAAGGTAATAGGGCCTTACCCGGATGCGCAGCAGGCCAAGGAAAAGTTTCTTGAGAGTTTGTGCATCATCATTTATGCCTTTTAGCAACACTGTCTGGCAGCCAATAGGGATGCCCGCATCTGCCAGCATTGCACATGCCAGACTCGATTCTTCAGTTATTTCAATCGGGTGGTTAAAGTGAGTGTTTATATAGAGTGGGTGATACTCTTTCAGAACAGAGACAAGTTTTTCGGTAATTCGCATGGGTAAAACAGATGGCACTCTGGTACCGATACGAATAACTTCAATCGACGGGATAGAACGCAGGTTATGGAGAATCGAGTCTATTTCTTTGTCTGTAAGCAGGAGAGGGTCACCACCAGATAAAAGGACCTCTCTGACTTCCGGATGTTGTCTTAGGTAATCGTATCCTGCGTTCAATGTCTTCGGACTTATTCTCATCCTGTCCGTTCCAACCTTGCGTTTTCTGGTGCAGAACCGGCAATACATTGCACATTCACTCGAAACCAGAAATAGCACTCGGTCCGGATATTTATGAACGAGATTCGGTACTGGACTGAGGTTTTCCTCATTTAGCGGATCTTGCTGACAGACATTGTCGTTTACTTCGGCGATATCGGGGATAACCTGCTTCCAGATCGGATCACCGGGATGTTCAATTAATTTTAAAAAATATGGATTAATCCGCATTGGAAAGTTTGCTATTACATCCACTAATGCGTTACTATCACAATCTAAATGCTCACGCAGGCCATCGAGCGTAGTTATGCTGTTCTGTAAAATTTTTTGCCAGGGTTCCATAGCTGGTCATTATGGGGCAAAGTAGAGTACTTGTCAATTGCACATTTTTATCCGATGACGAAGGGGGCTGTGTATGTCTGCAAATCTGTATAGATTCAAATATGATGAATATGGAAACACACGGGAAATTGTTGTTTATGCCAGCGGTTCCTCTGCTCGCTCCTGTAGTTACATCAATAAAGGGACAGCGTTCAGTCTTGAGGAAAGAAAATCTCTCGGCCTTGAGGCAACACTTCCCCCTGGTCTCAGAAATCTTGAAGAACAGGTCGAAAATTCGCGGAACAAAGTGAATGAAAAAGTAGATGACATTGAAAAATTCATCTTTATCCGTTCAATGTTTGATCGTAATGCAACACTTGCCCACGCACTCATCAAAAGTGATATAAAGAATTATATCAAGATTATATACACTCCGACTATCGGTTTGGCTGTTCAGAAGTATTCCTCCATGTTCAGGCAGGCCAACGGACTTCACTTTTATCCAGGCAATATAAACGGTGCTGAAGATATCCTAAGAAGGTTTGCCCACCGGGATATCAGGGTGGCTGTGGTCACCGATAATCAGGGTGTGCTTGGTATCGGAGATCAGGGAGCTGGCGGCATTGCGGTCTGTCTTGGCAAATTGATGCTCTACAGTCAGGGCGCTGGCATTGCCCCCTGGCATTGCTTGCCTATTTCTCTTGATGTCGGAACCAATAACGAAAAACTTCTTGCCGACAAAAAATATCTTGGCTGGCGACATCGACGGCTGGAGGGGGAGGAGTATTTATCGTTTGTTGGTCGATTTGTCAGAGCATTCAGGAATGTTTTTCCTAACGCTCTCTGCCAGTGGGAAGATTTTTCGCAACAAAATGCTTTCAGTATTCGTGACGCCTTTGTTGATGAGCTTATCTCTTTCAATGATGATATCCAGGGAACCGGAGCAGCCGCTTTAGCTGCCCTCTTATCGGCAATGAGGATTAAAGATGAGAAACTCATTGATCAGCGTATTCTTATTCATGGTGGAGGCGCTGGTGGGGTAGGGATTGGCGAACAGCTTATGAATGCGATGATCGAGGATGGCCTCTCAGAAAAAGATGCTTTAAATCGAATTTTTATGATTGACTCCAAAGGACTCATTATCTCATCGGACAAGCTGGAGTTGTATAAAAAGAAATTTGGTAAAAGCAAAACAGCTCACCCGTGGCTAGGCGACGTTGACAGAATAGATATTCCGTCAATTATACGAAAAGCAAAGATAACCACCTTGATTGGAACAACCGGTCAGGACTTCTTTTTCAACGAAGATGTTATTAAGGAAATAAAGAAAAATACCAAACGGCCCGTAGTTCTGCCTCTCTTCCAGCACATTTCGACTCCCCAGGTTTTTTGTCAGAATTTAAGCAAGTGGAGCGAGGAGGGTTTCCTGGTGGCTACGGGAAATCCATGCGCTACAAAAGACGAGATGGATATGGCTTGTCATATAGGTCAGTGCAATAATGGTTTTGTTTCTCCAGGAGTTGGGTTAGGGGTTCTGGTCTCGGGTGCCAGAGAGGTGTTGCCGGAATTTTTTACCGCAGCAGCAAGGGTGATTTCTAATATGATGTCACCTGACCAATTGGAGAGGGGACGGCTGATGCCCCCAATAAATGATATTCGTGATGTTGGGAAAAAAGTTGCCCTGGCCGTGGCTATGAGCGCTGTTCAACATGGAGTAAGCAGACCATGTGTCTATTCGGATTTTCAACATAACAATGACGAGGCGAGAATGAGGAAACTCATTGACAGGATAAGGTGGAATCCTGAATATCTCCCCCTTGTTACGATGTGAATAAAAAAAGCCCCCTGTACAGATACTGTACAGGGGGCTTTTACAACTGATATGAAAATAATTAAATCTTCTGAACGTTATCAGCGGCAGGACCTTTTGGGCCGTCTACAATCTCAAAGGACACCCGGGAACCCTCTTCAAGAGACTTAAAGCCTTCAGTTTTGATAGCGGAATAATGTACAAAAACATCTTGTCCACCATCTTGTTCGATAAAGCCAAAACCCTTTGCGTCATTAAACCACTTCACTGTACCTTCTGCCATTGTACTACTCCTTTTGTACTCAGTTCAATTTCGAACCGTTAATATGTTTCCGACCACTTGCTGGTCAGACATCGTTTGTTGCGTCGAAATAAAAAACCACTATCACCTTTAAGTTGGCCTGTGTATTCATTAAATCGTTAATACAAAAACTTTTTGTAACACAACAATTGATTCGTTTAGCACGTTTATGCTGTAAAAGCAACAAAATATTTCAAAATAATAAGGGATAATAAGTGGATAGGAATTTTTCTCATATTTGATTTCATTCACTTTGATAACCGTGATAGGGCCAATGGTGCAAAACGCGGCAGAGGGAGGGCTGTTGTGGCAGGTTGTTTTGGATAAATAGTTGACACTCGAATTGCCTGGAGTATAAGTTTACTTGGTTTTCAATAGGTGACTATTTTTTTCAGCTGTTTTAATTGAATAATTTTTCAAGCGGTGTCAACGACTGTGTATCCCGACTATCCTTTTCCATCCAACTACCTGCAACTCGACAACGGCCGAATACACTATATAGACGAGGGAACAGGACCTGTCGTACTCATGGTGCATGGCAATCCAACCTGGTCATATTACTTTAGACACCTTATTGCGGAACTACGAGGAAATCACCGGGTTATCGCTTTAGACCATATGGGATGCGGTCTTTCCGATAAACCAGAGAACTACTCATATTGTCTCAAACAGCATATCGAAAATCTTGAATCTTTACTGGCACATCTTCATATTGACCGTTTTTCCCTTGTCGTCCACGACTGGGGCGGCGCTATTGGAATGGGCTGTGCTGTCAATGATGTCACACGGGTCGACAAAGTTGTGGTGATGAATACAGCCGCATTTCGGTCCTCCAGGATTCCATTGCGCATACAGCTCTGCCGCCTGCCTGTTGCGGGGCAAATTATTGTCAGACTCTTTAATGGCTTCGCCTGGCCTGCTACCTTCATGGCGGTCGAAAAGCGATTGGACCCTGAGGTTGCAAGAGCCTATCTCGCACCCTATGACAGTTGGAAAAATCGGATAGCTGTCTATAACTTTGTGCGTGATATTCCCTTGGGTCCTGATCACAGAAGTTATGCAAAACTTGTCGAGATTGAGGAAAGACTCCCTCTGTTGCGGGATTCGGCTGTCCCTGTCAGTATAATCTGGGGAGGGAGGGATTTTTGTTTCAACGACGATTTTTTTGAGGAATGGAAACGACGGTTTCCTGACGCCTCAACCCACTATTTCCCCGATGGCGGTCATTATATCCTTGAGGATAAAAAAACCGATATCATATCCATACTCAAGGCATTATTTTTTGTTTAATTATTCAGGAGAGGAGAGGTGGCAACAAATATAGCTGAAACGTTCGTCAGCAGTGCAAAGGAATATCGGGAACGAATCGCCGTTATTGAGGCGAAAACCGCAAAAGAAATGTCCTTTGACGAGCTCAATAGAAGAGCTGACGCATACGCAAACCATTTCAGCTCGGAGGGTCTCCGCCCAGGAGATATAACCATCCTGATGGTCAAACCCTCCGTCGATTTCATCTGCCTTGCACTGGCTCTTTTCAAAGTCGGTACTCCAATTGTCCTCATTGATCCGGGCATGGGATACAGGAACCTGCTGAAATGTGTTGAAAGAGTCAGACCGAAATATCTCGTCGGTATTCCGCAAGCAATTCTTTTTTCAAAAATATTTCGCAAACCATTTCAGACGATAAAAAAGGTATTTTGTTGCGGCGTTTCATTTGGGTTTCTCGGCACTAACGTTACAAAAACCTCTCAGGAGTCAGGGGAAGAATATCCCGTTTATCAACCTGATGAAACTGATCTTGCGGCAATTATTTTTACTACAGGGTCAACCGGGCCACCCAAGGGGGTTCGATATGAACATTCGATTTTCAGTGCGCAGCTTCGTTTGATAAGAGAGTACTATGCCATTGGCCCGGGTGATATTGATCAACCTGCTTTTCCTCTATTTGCTTTATTTTCTGCGGCACTTGGGGTTTGTTCCGTTATTCCGGATATGGATCCAACCAGACCGGCCCAGGTTCACCCTGATAAATTTGTTGCTTCCATTAAGAAATACCAGGTGACCTATTCGTTTGGCTCTCCTGCTATCTGGAATGTCGTGAGCAGGTATTGCATCGATCATGGGATTGTTCTTGATTCAGTTGAGAAGGTGTTAATGGCCGGAGCTCCTGTGCCCTATGAACTGTTGATGCGTGTCCGGAAGATTTTGCCGGACGGTGCCGCCGTCTATACTCCTTACGGTGCAACGGAGAGTCTGCCGATTGTTTCCATAGAGGGAGGCGAGGTGGTCACCGAAACCTGGAAACAGAGTGTTTTGGGGAAAGGGACATGTGTCGGGCGGGCGTTGCCAGGGATCGATATTAAAATTATCACTATCTCAGAAAATCCTTTGCCGGAGCTGACTGATGATATGGTGGTTGAAAACGGGCAAATAGGGGAAATAATAGTCCGTGGCGATGTGGTTACCAGGTCGTATCAGAATAACCCTGAGGAGACCAGACTTGCCAAGATCCGAGATGGGGATACTTTTTGGCATCGAATGGGCGATGTTGGTTACCTTGATCAGGCTGATCGACTCTGGTTCTGTGGCAGGCGGGCACACCGAGTTGTGGCAGAGCATAGAACGCTCTATTCAGTCCCATGCGAGGCGATAATAAATGAGCATCCGGATGTCTATCGATCTGCTCTTGTTGGTTTAAATGATGGTCGCGGAAGGGGGACTGCTTCACCTGTTATCATAATAGAACCGCGACCTGAGAAAACAATCAGTAATGGCAATCTGATAGAAGAAGTAAAAAAGAGAGCGGGCCAGTCTGAACTGACCCGTGACATCAAACATTTTCTGATCCACAGAAGTTTTCCTGTCGATATCAGACACAATGCCAAAATTTTTAGAGAGAAGCTTGCATTATGGGCGGAAAAGCAACTCACCCTCTTATGATTAAAAAGGCACTTGTCACAGGTGGGGGAGGATTCGTAGGAAAAGCTGTTGTGAAAAAACTTCTCGAACGTGGGGTGGAAACCGCGGTTCTTGGAAGACACCGGTATCCCGAGATCCATGCACTTGGTGTAGAGGGGTTTGTCGGCAATATCTGTGACTCTGCGCTCATGGAGAGAGCAACAGAAGGTGTTGATGCTGTTTTTCATGTGGCTGCACGTGCCGGCATCTGGGGTTCGTGGCAAGCATACTATACAACCAATGTACTCGGTACTGAGGTGGTTGTAAGAGGCTGCCGGATAAACAGTGTGCCGATACTGGTATATACATCCACTCCTTCGGTGGTTTTTAACCGGGCTGACATATTGGGGGGAGATGAAGGTTTGCCCTATGCTGCCAAATTTCTCTGCCATTATGCCAGGAGTAAGGTCATGGCGGAAAAGATAGTACTTAATGCTAACTGTGCATCTCTTGTGACCTGTGCCATCCGTCCTCACCTCATCTGGGGGCCTGGTGATCCACATCTTCTCCCGCGATTGCTCGAAAGTGGTCGCACAAAAACACTTAAAAGAGTGGGTGACGGTTCCAATCTTGTTGATATTTCTTATATTGATAACGTTGCAGATGCCCATATCCTTGCCGCAATAAACCTCGCCGGAAATGGGAATGCAGCCGGTAAACCTTATTTTATCAGCCAGGGTGAACCGGTGAATTTGTGGGATTGGATCAATGAGCTGTTTGCGGCAATGGCAATTGACAAAGTCCAGAAATCGATTTCCTTTCCGATTGCATATCGACTTGGTGGAATGTTGGAGATGATATACAAAACAATACGATCATCAAAAGAGCCAAAGATGACGCGGTTTCTCGCTGAACAATTAGCAAAATCTCACTATTTTTCGATAGAAAATGCCAAAAAAGACCTGGGGTACCAGCCTCTCATTTCGACAGTAGAAGGATTACGGCGGACAAAACAATGGCTAAAAACACGTTAATAAAGATACCGATGAAACTGATTGTCTGGTTTCTGACAGGTGTGTTTTTTCTGCACTGCACAGTTTCTTCAGCATCGGCATTCAGTATTGGTGATGAAAGAGAGGTGGGTGAAAAACTGCTCTATTCCGTCCGGTCTGCATTTCAACTGGTCGATGACCCTGATATTACACAGTATATTAACAGACTTGGACAAAATGTGCTGGAAGTCGCAGGAGTTCAGTACTTTGACTACCATTTTTTTGTTATAGATAATAAGGAGTTCAACGCATTCGCCGCGCCTTCCGGACTCATATTCTTTCACTCTGGATTGATCAGCACGATGAACTCCGAGGACGAACTCGTTTCCGTGCTTGCTCATGAGATAGGACATATCGTCAAGCGCCACCTCGCTTCCAGGATGGAAAAAGGTAAATATACTACCATAGGTTCTTTAGGTCTGGCTTTGGCTGCACTGGCCTTTGGCGGAGCTGCCACTCCAGTTCTCCTCACCGGGGCACTGGCAACGGGCCAAAGTCTTACCCTGCATTTCAGCCGCCAGGATGAGGAAGAGGCAGATCTCATGGCCTATGGCTGGATGAAAAAGCTTAATCGAGACCCCGAAGGACAGGTGAAGATGCTCGAGTCGATGCGTCGTATAGCACGATATAGAAGTGATCAACTCCCTCAATACCTCCTGACTCATCCAAACCCTGAGGCCCGTCTTAACTACATCGAATCTTTACTGGATGTCGAAGGAAAAAGTCTCAAAAAGACAGTAAAACAAAGGGATAACTTTGAATTTCTTCGGTTTAAATATCGTATTATGGCAAAAGTAAAAGAGTCCCGAGATTTCAAGGTATATCTTGCAAGCGTCATTGCCGACAGCAGATCCAGTGAATTCCAGAAAGTGATGGCCTATTACGGACTGTCCCAGGTCGCAAAAAATGAAAACGATAACAGTAGAAGCCTCAGTCTCCTTGAAAAAGTGATAGCCGAGTACCCGGATAAAAATATCCTCAAGGTAGACAAGGGGACTGTTGAATTTGCCGCCGGCCAGTTTTCAGAAGCGGAACAGACACTCAGGAGAGCTCTGGCCGTTGATGATTCTGACATGTATGCCACTTTTACTTTGGCCAAATTACTTCACAGGACCGGTCGGTCAGAAGAGGCTGAGGAATATTTCCAAACGGTGCGGTATGAAATACCAGAGTACTCCCAAGTCTATTTTGAACTGGGACAGCTTGCCTCAGATAATAAACAGGGGGGGGCGTCGAGTTTCTATCTTGGAAAATACAATCTTTATGAAGGTAAATTAAAACTGGCGGAACAAAGTCTGAAAAACGCACTGCGTTCAGATACCTTGTCCGAAAAAATGGAGGTTGAGAGCAAACAACTTCTTGAAAAAATAAAAAATTTGAAAAAGTGAGAAGAGCACATTCAGGCTAGAGGCAGTAGTTATCCAGTTGTTCTTTTAACTCAGACAGGTTCTGTGCACTAAAAATATTTTGGCGGAGTGCCGAACTTCCAGGTAATCCTTTAAAATAACGACACATATGATTCTTTATATACCCAAGGAGCTTTTCTGCAGGGAGAAATTCTTCAATGAGAGCAAGATGGGTTTTCGCGCCTTTTACGATCTCCGATACTGCGGCCGGTCTCCCGCATTCTTGAAAAACCCATGGATTACCAAGAGCCGCACGTCCGATCATGATTCCATCGCAGCCGGTTTCTTCCATCATTTGTCGACCTTCATGACATGAAAAAACATCACCGTTTCCAATTACCGGGATGGATACCGCTTCTTTCACATCTGCAATGATCTCTTTGTTTATCTGACCGGAAAAACCCTGGGACCATGTTCTGGCATGTACTGTTATGGCCGACGCCCCTGTATTTTCGATCATTTTCGCAAAAGCAGGAGCATTGATTGAGTGACTGTCTTTTCCCGATCTGATTTTTACTGTAACGGGTATATTCACCCTTGCTATAATCTTTGTAAGAATAGATTCTGCGAGATCCTGATCTGTCATCAGTGCCGCTCCGGCACCTCTTTTTGTAACCTTTCGGACCGGGCAGCCCATGTTGATGTCGAGCATGTCAGGCCCGTAGGATGCCATGATCTCAGCCGCGTCAGCCATTACTTCAGGGTCAGCCCCAAAAAGCTGAAATGATACAGGTCTCTCTTCCGGAAGAGATGCGAGCATTCTCAAAGTGTTGGCTTGGCGATAGACAAGGCCATGACAGCTGATCATCTCAGATACACAATAGCTGGCACCGAATCGTCGGCAGAGAAGTCGGAAAGGGAGATCAGTGTATCCGGCGAGTGGTGCGAGAACGAAAGGTGAATCAAACGATAAAGGACCTATTTGAAGCATGGCATAAAGGTATCATAAAGAGAAGGTATGTGTTGACAAGATACTTCTGCTCTTGAAAAGTTGTTCCTACAATTTAGGCAATTCTGTGACTGTGCGCTGGTATATTCTTTTGGAAAGGTCTTCTATTATAGTCTCCAGTGCCTCTCTCTCATTGTCGAGATTCGTGGAGATATTTGTAGAGACCAGATACTCTTCTGTCCATATTTCATTTAGTGTTTCTAACAGAATTCTTTTCGATGATATATCTTTTAGGATATAACGGACCGTTAATTTGACTTTTACTTCAGTGGTTACACTGTTTGCTCCGTATGATAAGCTCGGAAGTTCCAGGGAGATTATTTCACCGGCAAGAATAAGATCTGCTCCATCTTTTTTTCTGACTGTTGAAATAGACCCTGACTTCTGGAACCATCGGGTCAGGGATCTGTAAATATCAGAATCGAGCCCTAACTCGCTCGTTCTATTTTTCCATTCAGTAAGGTAGATTGTTTTGGATGGACCTGTGTAGACGTTCGGGTTGTGGTACCCGCAACCATAGAACAGCACTATCGCAACAATCAGAGAAAATAATCGGCAGACAAGTTTCACTTGTTCTCTCCTGTGTAATACACGAAGTGTTCAGTCCTGTAGGGTGGCCCCAGAACTGACGTTGAATCAAACAACAATATTTACCAGCTTCTTCTGCACGACAATCGTTTTCTTGATCGGTTTTCCATCGATAAATTTGATGGTATTTTCATCAGCAAGAGCCTGCTCAACCAGCAATTCGTTCCCTGTATCTGCTGGGACCTCAAGACGTGAGCGAACCTTGCCGTTGACCTGTATGACGATGGTGAGCAGGTCCTCTTTTGCAGCTTCGGCATCAAACTCAGGCCATGGCACTTCTTCGATACCGCCACTGTTCCCAATCTGCTCCCACATCTCTGCGGCAAAGTGAGGAACCATTGGTGAAAGCATGAGCAGCATGACGGAAATCGCCTGACGGATTACCTGTGGTTCAGCATTTTGCTGCTCCTGGTCACCGACAGATGCAGATAACACGTTGAAAAGCTCCATCATAGCGCTTATGGCCGTATTGAAATGGAAATTCTGTTCTATATTTTCGGTGACCCTTTTGATCGTTTGATGAGTTTTTCGATGCAGATTCCTTCCCTTTTCAGAGAGTTGAGCTGGAATGTCTGTTCCACAGTCGAGCACTTCCAGGTTTGCCAATATCAGTCTGTACACTCTGTTTAAAAAACGTGAAGACCCCTCCACACCTTGTGAACTCCACTCCAGATCCCTTTCAGGTGGGGCAGCAAAAAGGCTGAACAGCCTGACCGTATCCGCCCCATATTCCCGGATGAGGTCGTTTGGGTCAACTACATTACCCTTCGACTTGGACATCTTTGTGCCATCCTTGATGACCATGCCCTGTGTGAGAAGGTTGGTAAAAGGTTCATCAATCGCAAGGTGACCGAGATCCCTCAGTACTTTTGTGAAAAAACGGGAATAGAGCAGGTGAAGAATTGCATGTTCTACACCACCAATATACTGATCAACAGGCAACCAATATGCTGCCTTCGCCTTATCGAGTGGGGATTCAGTTTGCCGTGGGCAGACGTACCTCGCAAAATACCAGGAGGATTCCATGAACGTGTCCATGGTATCCGTTTCTCTTCTTGCCTCCTTGCCGCAGTTCGGACAGACGGTGGCAATAAAAGAGGGGCGCTGGTGGAGAGGAAGGCATGCACTGCCTGCCTCTGTATCCTCTGGGAGCACCACGGGCAGATCGCTTGCCGGCACAGGCTGCACGCCACATTCATCGCAATGGATCATGGGTATTGGTGCACCCCAGTAGCGTTGTCGTGAGATGCCCCAATCTCTCAATCGGTATGTGATGTGAGCTGACCCGAATTGACGTTCTTTGGCGTAATCGATTATCGCAGCTTGTGCGGCCACCGATTCCATTCCGCTGAACGTGCCTGAATTTTGTAAGACACCTGGAATAGTGGATGCCTGCTCCATGGTGTTCGGATCGAGTTCTTCTCCGTCGGGAATAACAACCGGAGTGATTTCCAGGGAGTATTTCTTGGCGAATTCAAAATCCCTCTCGTCGTGCGCTGGTACAGCCATGACAGCACCAGTGCCATATTCAATCAAAACGAAGTTAGCTACATAAATAGGTATTTTTTTACCGTTGAAGGGATTTATGCAGTAGCGACCGGTAAAAACACCCCGTTTCTCCGGTTCGTCATCAACTGACTGGCGTTGTTTCTGTGTGAGAATTTCCTGGGTGAACTCTCGTATTTCACCCTCTCTTTCAGTGCCAGCAATCAGAGGGTCGAGTAGCGGATGTTCGGCTGCAATGGACATGAAGGTTACGCCGAATATCGTGTCGGGACGGGTAGTGAATATGGAAAGAGTACAGTCCATTCCATCGACAGCAAAATCACAGGTAAGACCGGTTGATTTGCCAATCCAGTTCCGCTGCATGGTCAATACTTTTTCAGGCCATCCCGCGAGTTTGTCCAGATCACTGAGCAGCTCTTCTGCATAATCGGTTATTTTAAAGAACCAGCCATTCATCTTTCTGGGATAAACAGGATCATCGCAGCGCCAGCATGCTCCGTCAATGACCTGCTCGTTGGCCAGTACGGTCTGACAGGATTCGCACCAGTTCACCGTTGTGACCTTCTGGTACACAATACCCTTTTTGTACATTTCGATAAAAAGAAGCTGTTCCCATCGGTAATATTTTGGATTACAGGTAGCAATTTCTCTGCTCCAGTCATAGGAAAGACCAAGCTGGCGCAGCTGGTTGCGCATGTAATCAATATTTGAATATGTCCAGGTGGCGGGGTGGCTGTTGTTTTTTTGAGCGGCGTTTTCTGCCGGCAGACCAAAAGCATCCCATCCCATAGGGTGGAGAACATTATATCCCCGCATTCGTTTATATCTCGCAACAACGTCGCCGATGGAATAATTACGGACATGGCCCATATGAATCCGGCCTGATGGGTAGGGAAACATCTCAAGCACGTAATATTTTTCTTTGGAATCGTCTTCCGTTACTTTGTAAACCTCTTCATCTTCCCACAGAGTCTGCCATTTTTTTTCAATGGTTTTAAAATCATATTTCTTCGAAACGGCGTTGTCTTCGGTCATTGGATTGCCTCGAATACGGTTGGTAAAATATTTCAGATCTGTTTCCACCAAAAGAGGACTATAGGCCTCAGTAGGCTGCTAAACTAAGTGCTCCTGGAAAAGCGATAGACGCAAGACTGGCATGATGAATAATGCAGGTTATTGCTGCTTCCCGGATTAGACAAACCCTTCCTGGTCATCATAACTGCTCATGTTTTCAAACATGGTAAATTCTTTAATAAAAGTCAATCGTGCAACACCGGTAGGACCATTTCGCTGCTTGCCGATAATTATTTCAGCAGACCCTCTGTCGGGGTTGTCTTCTGCTTTATTGTATACTTCATCTCTATAGATAAAGCATATAACGTCGGCATCCTGTTCAATGGCTCCCGACTCACGAAGATCTGACATCATCGGCCGTTTATCGGTCCGGCTTTCAAGTCCTCTGTTCAGCTGAGAAAGGGCGATAACAGGAAGTCCATGTTCTTTGGCTAGTGCTTTCAGGGAGCGGGAAATATCACTAATCTCCTGGGTCCTGTTTTCAGTGCTGCGACCTCGCATGAGTTGGAGGTAATCGACGACAATCAGACCCAGGTCATACTGCGAGGCAAGTCTTCTTATTTTTGCCCGCATTTCGAGCACAGAAATGGCCGGTGTATCATCGATATATATAGGTGCTTCTGATAACATGCCAACTGCTCTTGTCAGTTTAGGCCAGTCTTCGCTACGGAGTTTTCCGGTTCGGATCCTCTGGGAGTCAATTCGGCCAACAGAACTCAAGAGACGCATGACCAGCTGTTCTTTGGACATCTCGAGACTGAACACCGCGACCCCGATTTTTTCTACCAGCGCTGCATGTTGAGCGATGTTCATGGCAAAGGAGGTTTTACCCATGGAGGGTCGGGCAGCCAGGATGATGAGATCGGAGGGTTGCAGACCGGCTGTCATTTTATCAATTTCATTATAGCCTGTTGGGACCCCGGTAATAAGCTCTTTTCTTTTATAGAGCTGCTCAACTGTGGCAAAAGCTTTTGGGACAATTGATTTTACATGGGTGAAGTTCTGGTCCCCCTTGGTGCCTGCAATATCAAAGATTGCCTGCTCTGCTTCATCTACCAGGATATCGATATCATTTTGCTCTTCATAGCATCGTGCAGCTATGCCCGTATTCACCGAAATGAGTTTACGAAGAATAGATTTTTCCCTGATGATTTTGGCATAACTGGCGACATTGGCGGTAACGGGAACAATCGAGGTCAGTGAAGCAAGATATGTTGGGCCGCCGACATTTTCGAGTTGATTAGTGTTTTTGAGCAAGTTCGCGACGGTAAGCAGATCCTGCGGTTCATTTTTATCAAAAAGATCAATCATCGCTTCATAGATAAGTCGATGATTGTTTTTGTAGAAATCTTGCGGAGTGAGGATTTCTAAAACAGTTCCCAGTAAATCGGCCTTAAGCAGGATTGATCCGAGGACAGCCTGTTCGGCCTCAATGTTTTGTGGAGGAACTCCTGAGGGGACGATCGACTTGGCCGCGTCTGGTCGGTGCTCAAAGTTATTCATTATTAATCGATGGGAGAGAGTGCGTGATACGGTTCTTGTATAACAATATTAAAATTAAACAAAAACACACCATGAAGGTCAAGCCTCTAGGTGTGTTTCCATCTTTGAATAACCAGCAATGACGTTTGCAGTCAAGCAGGCTGTCGTGTCAGTCTGCTTGATCGTCAATGATCAAGCCATGCTTAGGCGGCCTTGATAGGTACGACGTTTACCAAAAATTCAGCGGTCACGTTGAAACCGACCTTGACCTGAACCTTCGTTTCGCCAAGAGTCTTGATGGGATCGCTGAGCAGGATCTGTTTTTTATCAAGCGCGACATTGAGTTCTGCAAGTTTTGCGCAGATGTCTGCAGTGGTGACCGAACCAAACAGACGCTCGTCAATACCTGCAAGCTGTTCGATAACTACCGTCAAACCGGTTATTTTCTTTGCTACTTCTTCCGCTTGCTTCTGATCTCTTGCCCGTCTGGCTTCTATGGCAGCTTTGTCTTGTTCAAGCAGGTCGAGATTCTCGGGTGTTGCCTGAACTGCTTTACCTTGCGGTAACAGGTAATTACGGCCGAATCCGGGTTTCACGGTGACCACATCGCCCTCCAGTCCGAGAGAGCTGATCGTTTCTTTTAAAATAAGTTCCATATGTTTAACTCCTATTAATATAGGTCTCACAAACATGCAGGCCGATAAGAGGAACACGCTGCATGCTTATAGTATTATTGAGGTCGATCTTCTGATTTTAGCTTCAATTTACGAAAATCAAACCAAATATCTGCTATTCCGAAGATCAGAAGGATTAGCGTTCCAAAAGATTGAAAAATGATCATAACATAAAAAAATGATCTGAGCAGCAGGGGGACGTTCCATTTGTTCATAAAAAAAACAGCAATAGACATCCCCTGAAAACAATAAATAATACTTAGCAAAACGAGACTGTTAATCCCAATGGCTCTAAATGGAGATAATGGCAGAATGGCAAGTATGCCTGTACCGATGGCAAGCCATATGAGTTTCTCAGGTAATTGCCAGTATCGATAATTTACCCAAGGGGAACTGCCGCTGGTTTTTAACACAAGCATATTGCCGAGCACCATTGTAAACCAGGTGATAACCAGAATGAAGCTACCAAGAATTGATGGCATTATCAGAGGGACAATGACTTTCATTCTTTGAAGTGTCGCTTCAAGCACTACCAGCGTTTCTGCAGATATGTCCTGGCTTTGCCGGTAGTAGGTTAACGCCTCTCCAATTCCTTCATCTAAAGAGTTCACCAGCTGCCCGTAGGCCGATACTTCAGACCCGAAAGAAGCGAAGGTTATGACAGCCAGCCAGCCGCCTGCAAGGGTAATGGCGCTTTTAAAGCCACTCAGCGCAGGGGGGTCGTGGCGTTCCGCTGACAAGAAAAGAACATACCCTGAAAGCAGTAATATGAAGGAAAAGATAAACAGATCAAATTGTTTCAGCAAAAGATAGAGTACAAGAGATATCCCTACTGAAATAACGAGCAGCCGTTTACCCGTAAATCCGCCAAAGCTGGCCATCGTGTAGAAGGCCAGCAAAGGCAAAAAAAGGTGTAACCAGCCAAAAATCGACCATTGCAATCCGGGAAGAATAGTTATCAGCGAAACGAGCAGAATTGTACGGATAATTCTGCCAATTTTGGGCTGTTCATTTTCCTGGTTCTCCACCTTAATACCCTGCAGATAGCCTGATAGTTATCCCTGGGAAGATCCCGAATAGGGCAAAAAAGCAATTTGTCTTGCCTGCTTGATGGCTTCACAAAGCTGACGCTGGTGTGTCGCACAGGTGCCGACAATACGGCGGGGAATGATTTTACCCCTCTCGGAAACAAAATTTCTCAGGGTTTTGACGTCTTTATAGTTAACTACAGCTTCAGAATCACCGCAGAAACGACAGGACTTTCTGCGAGAAAAAAGTTTTTTTTGTGGTCTTTGTGCCATTTTAGAACCCTCCAGGGTTAAAGATCTTAAGAATCGCCAGATTATTCAGATTCAGTTTCTTTAGTGGTCTTCTTCTCTGTATCGTCAGAATCGGCAGTTTCTTCTTCCTCACTTTCAAGCTGAGCAGTTTCTTTTGCAGTTACTGCCGCGATCGCCTGCTGAATTTCTTCCTCAGTGATGGAAGTTTCGGTCTTGATGGTCATGTATTTCAATACGGTGTCATCAATTCTGAATTTTCTTTCTATTTCTGCAACCGCTGCGGGGGTACCTGCATAATCACAAAAAACATAGTAACCGAGGCTTTCTTTTTTAATAAGATAGGCCAATTTTTTCATACCCCATTTATTCATTTCGATAATAGTTCCTTTTTCATCGACAATGATTTGGGTGGTACTCTCAACAACTCTGTTGATTTCATCTTCCCCGGCGTTGGGGCGAAGGATGAAGATTGTTTCATACCTGCGCATGCGTTCCTCCTCGTGGACGTATGGTTTTATGCGGTAATCTTGATACCGCAACTTTTCGGCCCTCGCGCGGTGATAATTATTCGGCAGAGAGCAAGAAGGGCATAATAACTTCCTGTTATTATGCAGATACTATGAGGCGAAAGGAAAACAGTGGATCCGATTTGCCTCACAGTAAAAAACTGACTATAATACATAGGTGGAGTGGTACTGTCAAACTGTATTTTTTTTCTTTTCCTCTGCTTTGATGGCCTGCCACTGGGCTGCCAGTTGTTCTTCATTCTCATACGGCTGGCCGGCAAAGACATGAGGGTGGCGGCGAATGAGCTTTTCATTGACGGTACGGATCACATCAGAGAGTTGAAAGTTTTTTTGTTCGTGGTGTATTTCTGATATCATAACTATCAGATAAAGAAGGTCCCCAAGCTCTTCACAAATATTATTCTGGTCACGGTTTTCTATGGCTATTACAAGTTCTTGGCATTCTGACTTGAGGTATTTGAGTAGAGAGTTAGAAGTTTGTCGTTTGTCCCAAGGACAACCTTCTTTCCCTCTGAGTGTTTTGATGGTGGAAATGAGATCTGCCAATCCATGGTTGTAGCTTGTTGTTTGGTTGTTTGTGTTAGGCATAATCCAGTACTGAAAAATATGAAAAAAAAGTTGAAGAAAGCGAAAATTCAACAACTATTTCTCGCTCCATCTGTAAAAAAAGTTGACTTTATGCTCCTGAAGAACTAAGAAGCTCTACTGGTAGGTGTTGTCAGGTTTTGTGCATTTGCATAAACACGATACCATTTTTTCTCAAAATGTTCATTGGCTTTCACAATGTGCATTATACTGAGGGACATGAGTCCCTGATAAACAACTTATGTGAATACAAAATTGAGGTATATTCATGGAAGATGACAGAAAACAAAAACTCCTTTTGGAAAAACATAAAGATATCGCAAGAATAGATCAGGAATCAAAAAGGACTCATGGATGGTATGTCAGGGTGAGGTTTCTCGGAAGAACCCATTCGAAATTCTTTTCCGACAGAAAATGTGGTGGACGATATTCCAGTTTGCTGTCGGCGATTTCGTGGCGAGATAAAACAGAGAAAAAACTCGGTAAGGTCAGAACCAACAAACATATGGTAACCGTTAGTAACTCCGGAACCGGTGTGGTTGGGGTGCGTCTGAACGATAAACTGAACCGGTATGAGGTGAGCTGGGTAACTCATCAGGGCAAGCAAGGGAAAACTTCCGTTTCCATATCAAAACATGGAAAGAAGGCTGCTTTCGCACGTGCCTGTGCTATACGCTCCGAAAAGGAGAAAGCCCGCCTCGAATACTCAGGATAATACTCAGATGTATATTCTCTATTAATAATCAATGAGCGTTCGCAGAAGCTATCGATGAAATGGGGGCTGGAGCGTAACTTGATTATCCATTCGGCAACAGCAACTGGATTGTTTAGTGTCGGATGGCTTTTCAAATAGTAAAATAACAGGGCAAGGACTGAATTGTGTTGACTTTATTGCAGCGATGATATTTAATGTCACGTTCTTGTAAGGTTATGTGGTTATTTCGACAATAGAGAAGATTCACTCAAAGAGGTTCATATATGTATGCGATAGTTCGTACAGGTGGGAAACAATACCAAGTAGCGTGTGGTGATCAGGTTCGGGTTGAAAAACTTGATGGTAATGTAGGTGACAACATAGATCTGGTAGACGTTCTCATGGTTGTTGCCGGAGACGACGTTAAAGTCGGTCAGCCCGTTCTTGAAAACGCGAAGGTTACTGCTAAGATTGCAGAGCAGGGTCGAGCAAAAAAAGTTATCGTATTTAAGAAAAAAAGAAGAAAAGGCTATCGGTTGAAAAACGGGCACAGACAGTCATACACTGCGCTGAAGATTGAAGAAATTTCCGCGTAATCTTTTTTCACTATAAAGTTACGGGTATATATAATCAACGGGAGATGATTTCCGTCTGAGAAAAGGAGTAGAAGATGGCTCATAAGAAAGCAGGTGGTAGTTCCAGGAACGGTCGTGACAGTGCCGGCCAGAGAAGGGGTGTCAAAAGATTCGGTGGACAGGTGGTAAAGGCCGGCAATATTCTGGTTCGTCAGCTCGGTACTGTTATTCATCCTGGAACCAACGTAGGGTGCGGTCGAGATTATACTCTTTTTGCCAAGATTGAGGGTGTTGTGACGTACGAAGCATTTGGTAAAAACAAAAAACGAGTCAGCATTTACCCTGTTGCCTGATTAGTTTTATCGAATATCGAACCTGATAGAATTGCCCTGAGCAATTCTATCAGGGAGTTGAAACTCGACCTCAATCATGAATTGAAGGTCGAGTTTTTTTTTATTCAGGATTTAAGTAATTGAGATCCTGCGGGTAGTGGAAATGGCATTCATTGATGAAGCAAAATTTTTTGTAAAAGCTGGTGATGGCGGTAACGGATGTGTCAGTTTCCGCAGAGAAAAATATGTTCCGAAAGGTGGCCCTAACGGCGGCGACGGTGGCAGAGGCGGCAGCATTGTCATCCGGGCAACCAACTCTTTGAATTCGCTTATAGATTTTCGTTATCGATCCCACTTTAAAGCAGAACGCGGGGAACATGGCAAGGGGAAAGATATGCACGGGCGTTCAGGAAAAGACTGTCTCATTGAAGTGCCAGTCGGTTCGGTGATAAAAGATACCGGGACCGGTGAGATACTTGCCGACCTTGCACTGGATGGTGACTCAATCGTTATTGCAAAAGGAGGCGCAGGAGGTATGGGGAATCCTCATTTCGCCAGCGGAACGAACCGCACACCAAGATTCGCCACTAACGGAGACCTGGGAGAGGAGTTCTGGTTGAAAATTGAACTCAAACTTATAGCTGACATTGGGTTGGTCGGTTTACCAAATGCTGGCAAATCCACCCTGTTGTCGGTACTGTCAGCTGCAAATCCTAAAATTGCTCCCTATCCATTTACAACGCTTGAGCCCCAACTGGGCGTATTGCAGCATAAGTATTATAAACCCTGTATCATTGCCGATATCCCAGGGCTTGTGGAAGGTGCACACAACGGAGTAGGACTCGGTCATAAATTTTTACGCCATATCGAACGAACCAGTATGCTTCTCCATGTCATCGACGCAGCACATGAAGATATTAAAGATAACTATGAAATAATTTCTAATGAATTACACCTCTACAAAGAAGAACTTGCTGACAGAATACAGATTCTGGTACTTAATAAAAAAGATTTGGTAGATGGATCAGACCTCCAGGAACTGGAAAATTATTTCCAACAATTAGGACAAGATGTTATTACTGTTTCAGGATTCACCGAGGAGGGAATTGATTCACTTAAGGAAAAGGTAGCAGAAACTCTGGAGCAGCGTAGAATTGAAAAAGAATAAAAACAGTTTGCAGTGAGATGGTATGGCTTATTATTCTTGATCTGATCAAGAGTTGGATTTTTCATTTTTTCACTTATTTTTACGGATACATCACTGAATGCATTCAGAAATTGCACTTGAGGATGGTTTATATTTTCGCCAGACCCTGTTTGATAAAGCCAAAAGGGTGGTTGTTAAGGTTGGTAGCGCGATACTGGCCAACGAAAATGGATTGAATCAACAGGTGATTAATAATCTTGCGAGAGAAATCTGTTTTCTTCATAATAGCGGAAGAGAAGTTATTCTTGTTACTTCAGGCGCAGTAGCCGCAGGTAAGCGAAAAATTAAAATGAACGATGGCCTTGAGCTTTCCATCAAACAAAAACAGGCTCTTGCTGCTATTGGCCAGTCCAGTCTCATGCATGACTATGATGAGGCATTTTCCGGATATGGAAAAAATATAGCCCAGATACTGCTCACCCATTCAGATCTGGCCCATCGAAAAAGATACCTCAATGTTCGTAACACCATTCATACTCTTTTCAAGTTCGGAGTGATCCCGGTTATAAATGAAAACGACACTGTATCTACTGAGGAACTGAAATTCAGCGACAATGATAACCTCGGAGCCCTTGTTGCCAATCTCATTGAGGCGGATATGTTCATATGTCTGACCGATGTCGATGCGCTCTATGACAGAAATCCACTCACCGACCCTGAGGCAAAACCAATCTATACCGTTGCCGAAGTGACAGATGAAATTGAAGCGATGGCAGGAAATAGTAAAAGTATCCTCGGTACCGGTGGAATGCGCAGTAAAATACAAGCCGCAAAAATGGTTTCAGCCGGCGGTGGCAGCTCTTTTATTGGTCCGGGACGACAACCTGATATCCTCCAGCATCTTTTCTCTGGAGAAATGGTTGGCACTTTTTTCCTGCCCCGCAAGGAGAAAATGCAGAGTCGGAAGCGCTGGATTGCCTATGTACTAAAGGCAAAAGGAAAATTGATTCTAGATCGGGGTGCCTGCAATGCCATCACTAAAAACGGTAAAAGTCTTCTCCCCTCGGGAGTGGTTGAGGTAGAAGGACAATTCGGGGTTGGGGACCCTGTCAATTGTGTTGATGAAAAAAATAGGGTAATTGCAGTTGGTTTGACCAACTTCAACTCAGACGATCTCCGCAGGATAAAAGGAACGCGCTCCGACGGAATCCTGAAAATATTGGGAACCAAAGAAAGTGACGAGGTGATGCATCGTGATAATCTGGTTATTCTTGACGGAAAGTAGAAAGTATTTAAGAAAGGACATATAGATGACGCTCGAATTGACAATGAGAGAACTGGCCAAAAAGGCAAAGGTTGCGTCAGCGACTCTGATGGCATTACCTGCCGAGACAAAAAATTGTGTGTTGCTTACCGTTGCAGCTCTCCTTGCTGAAAAAAAGTCGTATCTCCAGACAGAAAATAATAAAGATCTCAAGGCCGGCAACGAAAAAGGTCTCTCGCAGGCCATGCTTGACAGGCTACAGTTATCTGATTCGGTTATCGATTCTATGATAACTGGGCTTCGGGAGTTGTGTGCTCTCCCTGATCCTGTCGGGAAAGTAGAGGATTTCGTCAAACGACCTAACGGCCTGCAGGTTGGAAGAATGCGAGTTCCTCTTGGGGTTATCGCCATGATCTATGAATCCCGTCCAAACGTTACTGTCGATGCCGCAGCTCTCTGTCTTAAAGCCGGCAATGCAATAATTCTCAGAGGAGGATCAGAAGCGATTCATTCCAACCTGGCGCTTGCCGGTATTCTGCAGCAGGCACTCGTCGAAAACAATGTTGATAAGGATGCTGTACAGATAGTTCCTGTCACTGATCGATCGGCTGTTAATCATCTCCTTACTTTCGAGGATGACATTGATATTGTAATACCTCGCGGGGGTGAAAGCTTAATCCGGTTTGTATCACAGAACTCAAGAATACCCGTTCTCAAACACTACAAGGGGGTCTGCCATCTTTATATCGACAAGGATGCCGACTTGGAAAAAGCTGTTCCGCTGGTGCTTAACTCCAAGACACATCGGCCCGGAGTCTGCAACGCCCTTGAAGGGATGCTGATACATAAGGATGTTGCTGAGGTTTTTTTGCCGAAAGTCACAGAGGCACTCCAGACAAAAGGAGTTGAGCTGCGTGGGTGTAATGAGAGTGTTAAATTTTGCAGTCAAATCAAAATTGCCAGTGGGGAAGATTGGGGCACCGAGTTTCTCGACCTGATCCTGTGCGTGAAGGTTGTACAGGATTTTGAAGAGGCGAAACAATATATCCAGGAGTACGGCTCCCAGCATACTGAATCAATAGTTACTGAAAACTACAGCACTGCTCAGCGATTTATCAATGAGATTGATGCCTCAGCGGTTATGGTTAATGCTTCAACTCGCTTTAATGATGGTGGACAACTTGGCCTCGGAGCGGAAATTGGTATCAGCACCACAAAACTGCATGCCTATGGGCCAATGGGGCTTGAGGAGTTAACTACCCGTAAATTTGTTGTTTTCGGGCAAGGGCAGGTCAGGGTGTGACCGGAAGAAAAATCGGCCTTCTCGGTGGAACATTTGACCCCGTACATTTGGGGCATCTGCAGTTTGCTGAATCTGCCTTGAATGAATGCCAACTCAACAAGGTCGTCTTTATCCCTTCGGCACAACCGCCTCACAAAACACATACAACAGTTTCATCATTTAAACACCGTCTGGCTATGGTCACCCTTGCGGGAGAGGGGGTTACTGGTTTTGATTACAATGCTATAGAACGTAGCCTGCCGAAACCATCATATACTATTGACACCCTCCGTGCGCTCAACCAATACTATGAAGGTGATTGCTGCTTGTATTTTATGATCGGTGCCGATGCTTTTCTTGATATTTTAACCTGGAAATCTTATCAGGAGATATTATGCTCGGTACATATTCTTCTCTCTGAGAGAAAAGGGTATAAACGTTCACGCCTGAACAATTTGTTGAAAAAACTTGGATACAAAGCGAGTGACAATCTCTGGCGTGGGAAAGATGGTCAGAAAGACATTTACATATTGCGAAATACCCCTGAGGATCACAGTTCGTCAATTATCCGGGCCATGGTCAGCAGGGGAGAGTCTGTACATCGGTTCTTGCCAAAACCTGTTATTGAATACATACAGAAAAACAAGCTCTATCAATTTGAAAAACCTGTACCTGCAGGCTGTGGTCATTAAGAATGACAGAGATAAATGTTGAGTGAGATACTATCTATGCAATCAGAAAAAAAATGGACAGAATCGTCAAAAGTATCCGTACTCATTGTCGACGACTCACTTGTTTTTAGAAAATTTTTAGGCGATATCTTCGATGATTGCGATGAGATTGATGTCGTTGGTGAAGCACAAAACGGAATTGAAGCTCTTGATATGATCCTCAAGACGAAGCCTGATGTTATTTTGTTGGACATGGAAATGCCACTTATGGATGGTATGACAGCCCTGCAGCATCTTATGATTCATCGGCCGACTCCAACTATTATGTTTTCTAGTCTTACAGAAAGAGGCACCGCCAGATGTTTTGATACCATGAAAAACGGGGCGGTGGATTTTATCTGTAAGGATTTTATTTTTAAGAGAAGTAGCTTGCTGACATATAAGAAACTCCTCCTCAACAAGGTAAAAAAAGCAGCTCTTGTAAAACTTAAGGCAAAAGAACCTATCTTTTCTACCCCATCGACGGCAGTTGCGACTCCAGAAGTGGCAGAACAGCGGGTTGTCTTTTGTGAAGAGTGTGGGAGCCGAGAGGTCGTTTCTGTCGTTCGGTCGCAACCAGTTTATAATATTACATGTTCTCAATGTGGCGATACCATTGAATTGAGTCTTTCGGCACATTCACAGTATCGTCGCAACACCTTCGTCAGCGTTCTTGGTGGCGGCGAGGGAAGTTTTTTTAATCTTTTGCAGATAGTTCCACAACTTGGCTCCGATATGAGTGGAGCATTGATTGCGGTTATTCATCAGGATGTTGAACATGTCAATGGCTTTGCAGAATACCTTGATGCGATATCCGCAATCAAGGTTATCCGGGCCAGAGAAGGTGTTAATATTGAAGGCGGCAATTGTTACATTGTCTCCGGCTCTGATTACATGAGCATTAAGCCTTACAGTACGCAGATGACGCTGCAGAATATCCCCAAGGGATCAATGAAGGGTGGACCTCTCGATATTCTGCTGGCATCCGTGAGCACCGCTTTTAAAAAGAGAGCTGCTGGAATAATACTTTCAGGTGATGAAAATGATGGTGGTAGAGGATTGGCATTACTTTTGAAAAATGGTGGGATGCAGGCAGTTTTAAGTGAAGAGGAATGTTATTATAAAGAGATGGGGCGTCAGGTTATGGAAAAATGCAGTATTCCAGATACTATTACATTGAGTGCCATTGTAGAGATTATCAGGAAAATGCATTTTCAGTCAAAGTATGAAAGTGTGGCTGGATGACCCATAGGGTAATACCTCATTAAATAGTCAATTATCATCCTTACCCCGTTTTTCCCCTCACTCTTACAGATACACGTACCCTCCCAACAGTTACGTTATCTGGATAACAAAGAATTTGACGGCCAGACTATGGAAATAAAGGTTTACGGGGTTTAGACTGAGAGAACGGAGAATAAATTGGGCCAAGGAGAAGAGGCACGATCTATACTGTGGGAAGAAAGTGTGCCCCTTATGCAACAAGGCGTGCATAAGGAATTAGTCAAGAGGGCATATGAGGGTTCCTCAAGTGGCAATCGTATATTTCCTCTACGGGAAAATGTTTTTGCGGCTATGCGCATAACAGGTCTTGCTGCAACCAAGGTCGTGGTTATTGGTCAGGATCCTTATTTTAATGAACATCCAGGTAAGGGGCCCGAGGCTCACGGGCTATGTTTTTCGGTCAAAGAGGGGATTCCAACCCCGCCATCTCTGCGCAACATCCTGCAGGAAGTTAACAACAGCGTTTACAACGGCAGAAAGGTCAGTGTCAATACGGATTTGACAAGATGGGCCAGCCAGGGAGTGTTACTCCTGAATGCAAGTCTAACCGTAATAGCTAAACAACCAAATTCCCATGCAGGTCTTGGGTGGCATCAGCTGACAGATGATATCATCGAAACAATTTCCCGAAAGAAAAATAACGTTGTTTTCATGCTTTGGGGAGCATTTGCCCAAAAAAAAGCAGGGTTAATTGACCAGGACAAACATCTCGTGCTCGCAACGAGTCACCCATCTCCTCTTTCAGCCCATCGAGGATTTTTAGGTTCAGGAGTTTTTGTGAAATGTAACGAATATCTTCAAAAGCATCATCTCCCGCCAATAAAATGGTAAGCCTGGCCACTTACCCAGTAAGGTGATCCTTCACTACATACGGGATCATCTCGGCAACCTCAGAAGCCAGGAACCCTGCACCACATTTTTCATTGAGTCTGTCTGCAGCCGCCCCGTGTAAATAGACACCGGCTACAGCTGCGTCAAGTGGCGATAAGCCTTGGCACACGAGTGCGCCGATAGTTCCACTCAAAACGTCTCCCATACCACCAGCTGCCATACCTGGATTACCTGTAGTGTTGATGACAGTAGAGCCGCCACCTTCTGCAATAATAGTTCCGGCTCCTTTAAGTACAAGAACTGTGTCGTGCACCTCATTATTAAAGAGATCACAACCTAAGATGGCGGCATCAAGACGATTATCCTGAATTTCTTCAATTGATTTATTCAGTAATCTTGCCAATTCCCCAGGGTGAGGAGTAAAAATCCTTGGACCGGCTGGAGCCTGAAGCTTGTTCCGATAATCAGCGAGAATGTTTAGAGCATCCGCATCAAGGATTAAAGGGCATTTAACAGTATGATAAGCTTTGAGCACAAGTTCAGCAGTATTCGTTTCCCTGCCCAACCCCGGTCCGATAACAACCGCCTGCTTTGACTCGATGTTTTTACAAATATATTTCCAGTCGGCAATCGATAGGGATTTATTACTGTTGGGGAGCGAAACTGTCATAGCCTCTATGAGCGTTGTTTCAAAAATAGTGTTCAGTTCATGTGGTACGCAGAGGGTGACCAGTCCGGCCCCGCTGCGAAGGGCACCTCTGGCAGTGAGAATGGCAGCTCCTGATTTTCCAGTTGATCCGGCCAGGATGAGGAGGTGGCCATGGCTGCCTTTGTGTGATGCCTTTTTTCGAAGGAGTGGCCGAGAGAGGGTAGTGAAGGTACTGGCTGTGGCGAGTTCTGTTGTTATGTTAGCTTGCTGGATGGCTTCCGGAGGAATGCCAATATCAATAATCTCCAGTTTACCTGTCCATGAAAAACTTCCATGGATGAAGTGCCCCGGCTTCGCGCAGCAATATGTTGCGGTAAAATCGGCTCGTACACAGGTTCCCAGTACTTTTCCCGTATCAGAGTCCATACCTGACGGAGTATCTACTGAAACAACAGGGGAGTTGTGGCCAAAACCGGAGTTATTGATAAGATTGATGGTGTCTGCAAAGTGACCATCAACTTCCCGACAGAGGCCAATACCAAAGATTGCATCTATGACGACATAGCATGGCAACCCTCTTGACTCGAATTGTTTAAAAAGGACCGGGATGGTTTCTACCCTGGCGGCATTATCCACTACATGAAACGGTAATCTGAGTTTTTTGATGATTTGTAGATTAACAGCTGAGTCCCCTTTGAGGGTATCCGGATTAACGAGAAAGAAAAAGACAGGCTGGCAACCTCTCTGGTGAAGATGTCGACCAATAACCAATCCGTCGCCGCCATTATTGCCCGGCCCTACAAATATTAAGGCAAATTTATTATCACAGGGCCCAATTTCTCTCTCAATCATCTTAACTGTTCCGAGACCGGCATTTTCCATCAGCACGATACTTGGAATCCCAAAGATTTTACTTGCTGATTGATCAAGATTCTGCATTTCAAGTGCAGTGGGCAGTTTCATAGAGCACTCCTTTGTCCGGATTAGACAGGTTTTCCCTCTGTTGTGGTAAATGATTCTACGTCAATACGTTCCTTGCATACTATACACGGCTCAAAACCAGCGTCACGTGCAACATGTACATCTTTGAATACCAGGGTGCACTCTTTACAATCGTACTGCTCACAGGATGGCAGATGAAACTCGCGGTTTTGGGCATTGCCTTTAATGTTGCTTACATTTTTGGGTACGGTGTTTCGTGTTCTGTCGACGGATGTCCTGCCTGTTAGTCCCTTGAGCCGCATCAATATTTTTCGATAGGTAACCATTACCGGCAACATTACTATGTTAATAATTTTTTTGAACAAGTTGGCGAGCCATACGGGAATAAGTGACTGTTCATTTGAGACCCTTATTATCCAAAATATAGCGAGAGTAAAAAACAGAGCGTTAGGGGCCCACATCGTCAGCCCTACAGGTAAAGAACCTTTTTCCGCAAGCGCCTTGCCGAAAGTGAATAGTATATAATATAAGACAAAAATGGCTAATCCGGCCTGTATACCAATAGCTTTCTTGCCTGGTCGTGCCTGCAATCCAAGGGGGAGACCAATGAGGCTTATCATGAGGCAGCCAACTGGTAAGACGAGCCTTTTGTGAAATTCTATCAGCATTTGCCTCTTATGTTCAATGCTTTCACTCTCTTTCTCCGCCTCTGTCAGCAGCTCCCCCATAGTGAAACCAGCCCGCTTTATACGGGTAGCTTTTATATTAGGTGGCTGAAGGGGAATATTGATCTGATATTTATCAAACTGGACAATTTGAGCATTATCGTTGCCTGGTTTGTGTAAACTTCCGTTTCTTAAAACTATTGAAACTGTCATGTCCTGGAGACTGCTTTTCATCTGGCCGGTAGATGCCATAGTGACAATAGGATTGTCGACTCCTCGCATGTCGGAAACCCAAACATCGGACCATTCACCGGTATTCTTTTCTATTTTGTCGACATAGACGACGACGTCACCTAAGGCTTCGGTAAAAACATGCTCTTTGATACCTTTACTTATTTTTTCCTTCAGGAGCTGGTAGGAGAGTTGTCTCATCGCTACAGCACTGACTGGAATCAGTTTTATGGATACAAAACTTGTGAGTAGAGCAATCAGTCCGGCAACTATGACCACCGGCGGCAGGATCTGGTACATGCTGATGCCACTTGCTTTTAGCGCAAGAATCTCAGAATCGCTGGACAATCTGGCAAAACCGATCGTGACTCCCATCATAGCTGCCATAGGAATCGAATAAAGAAATATATTCGGAAAGAGATATGAAAAAAGCCGAACGAAGTCAGCGAAACCAATATTGAGTTCGAGTACAAAGTTGAGAAAGGGAATGAGCTTGACCAGAAAAAAAACACTGTTCATAATGAGAAAGCTCGCGAAAAAAGGGCCAAGCATTTCTGTTGCCAGATAACTATAAAGAAGATGGGGTAATTTTGATTGAAGTTTCATTGTAGCATCTGGTGGTCATGTTCAAAGATATTTATTAGAACCTGGTTTTGTGTTTTCCATGGATATGCTGTATAAGAAAGTGGATTTATCCGGCAGGGATCTGATTGGATTCCTGCCGGATGTATTTATTCCAGCCCAATAAAACACGCGATCAGCGTAAATGAGAGAAATTATGCATTTATTCGAGACAGAAGATGGAGACAAGTGGGTTTGCATTACCTGCGGAGTTGAAGAAGAAGCCATGATTAATGAAAAAAAATGGCAATGGATTTTTGACAAGCACGACCAGACGCTTCGTTGTTCACTCTGTGGACATCCCGATTACGATTTTGATGACTAACAGGTGTTTTGCTCAGAGAGGGGAGATGCTGCTTTCTCTCGCCGCCAAACAGCTGTGCCGAATAGATGATGTATCCCTTGTTGGAAGTCGGGATTCATAGTCATCCCGTAGAAGGTCGTCACCGGATCTTCTTCACCGCCCTGGGGGATACACATTCATTCACATAACGACTTGCTTGCACATTTCAGTAAATGCAATTAATCATTAAAATTTTGATTCGTTAATGGGGGCGAGGATAGTGACCTCAATCCAATGCTGGTCCCACCACTCTTTTGGGGTTACGAACACCCCGTTCACCAGCATGGAAAAATGGAGATGATCTCCGCCTGCCATGCCTGTTGTGCCGGTTAAGCCAAGAACTGTTTTCTGATCAACCGTATCCCCGGGGGCAACATTGATCTGGCTGAGGTGAGAATAGAGACTGAATACCCCTTGTCCGTGATCCACCATCACCATGTTCCCATATATGCCCAGATAGTCGGCAAAGGCTACTACCCCGCTGTTGGCAGCACGTACATCAGCACTTTTGGTTGAGGCTATGTCCATACCGAGATGTACCTGCTTATCTATGGCGTTACTTTTATAAAAATAGGTTCTGTGATCAGCAAAGCCGGCTTTTGAACTTCCGGCCATACGGTTAAAGTGACCATTCCACAGTCGCGTCGGTTGAGAATTCTTGCAGAGCTCACTGATTTTTTTGTTATTCTGCAATCTCACAGTGGAATTAGCATAAAGGTATTTATCAATAAACTCACCTTGCATTTCTGGATAATACTGTTGAAATTCAGGAATTTTTTTATTTAAAAAACCATCACTTATATTAATAGTGTCATGTTTTTGGTTTGCCGGTTTATAGGTGGAAGTAAAAGGAACAATTGTATTATTCCCTG
Source organism: Desulforhopalus sp. (assembly GCA_049645925.1). GTDB lineage: Bacteria > Desulfobacterota > Desulfobulbia > Desulfobulbales > Desulfocapsaceae > Desulforhopalus_A. The sequence continues at coordinate 58,446 of JBARUU010000065.1, read as the reverse complement.
CCATGTCTGTTGCTGAAACATTCAGAGGGTCAATCTGTTCAGCAGCATAGGGTAATCCAAAATAAGCGATGTAAATATCGTTTTGTCCGTCACTGAGAGGAAAGCCTGGATTGAATCTTTCATTAACGGTTACGCCATGTGAACTATCCTTGTCCGTTACTCGGTAAATGGCAATACCTGTACCACCGGGTGAAATATACTTCTCACTGTGGAGTATTTGGATTTTGGGCGGCACGGTATCCACTGTGACCTCTTTGGAAACGGATGTTTTATTTCCCGTCAACCAACCTCGCATGGAGAAGTCTGACGCCTCAACAGTAATGGTCATGGGACCATCAGCAAATCCCTCATCCTGGACATCAAAGGTGATTGTCCGGGTATCTTCAAGAGGCCCCACTGCACCGGTGTATTTGGTTCTCGGATATGCCACGGAGTGCAGCATTTTTTTCACAGTCCCCTGTGTTCCCCAAACGAAAATTGTACGAATACCACTTTTTGTATCGGTTACAGAATAATTAATGCTCCCGTTCTTTCCAATAAAAGCAGTGGATTGATCAAGATTGATAACCGGAGGTTCACCTTCGAAGAAAAGAATAAAGATGGCTGCACAGCCCCCAAGAAGTATTAAAAAAAGAATGGTCAGTAAAAAACGAGATCCTCGAGATTTCTGTCGGTTACGAAATGCCATTATAAAACATTGTCCTCTTGTGAGTTTGACGGTAAGTAGGTGGTACCGGGAGAGTTATCGTTGCCAAATAATTTCATATTTTTCGATATGAAGCTCCCTGGAAGGAGCGACGATGATCCTCTTCCCAATCTCTTTCTCTACTTTCGCTTTCGTGAATTCTTCCTCATTATTGAGCAAGTCAGCAATTCTCGGATGCACCTGAAGTGTAATGTTGCCACCCGCGTGTTTTTTTGAATTCCTGCTGATCTTTCTGAATATGTCATAACAGATTGTGCGACGGGACTTAATCATCCCTTCACCGGAGCAGTAGTGGCAAGGTTCACACATTAGTTGATGCAGATTTTCACTGTTACGTTTTCTGGTCATCTGCACAAGACCGAATTCAGAAAGTTTTAAGATATTATTTCTGCTCTTGTCTTTCTTAACGGCTTCCTTGAATGTTGTATATAGTTGCTCGCGGTGGACATCATTTTCCATATCGATAAAGTCGATAATAATAATCCCTCCGATATTTCTCAACCGGAGCTGATACGCAATTTCGACAGCTGCTTCCATATTCGTTTTGAAGATTGTGTCGTTGAGGTCACTTTTTCCAACGTACCTTCCTGTATTTACATCAATTACAGAAAGAGCTTCGGTGCTCTCGATAATGATATATCCGCCGGAGCGAAGCCATACTTTCTTTTCGATGGCCCGAGAAATTTCCACCTCGATATTATAAAATTCAAAAAGTGGTGTGTTTTCCTGATAGAGTGAAATTTTATCTGCTAATTGAGGAGCAAATGTTTTCACATGGCCAAGTATCTTCTCATAAGCACTGGAGTCGTCGATGATCAGACTATCGACATCTGTGGTGAAAAAATCTCGAATTGAACGCAGGGTGATCTCCAGATCTCTGTGAACAAGCGACCGGGATTCCAGGTGCTCTGCTTTGTCGATGATGTCGTCCCAGAGGATCATGAGGAACTCCATATCGGCCTCAAGCTCTTCTCTGGTTGCATGCTCAGCGACCGTACGAACAATAAATCCCGTTCCTAAGGGTCTGATTTCATCAATGAGCGCCTTGAGTCTGTCCCTGATATCCTCATCTTCAATTTTTCTTGAAATACCGATATGATCGGTTTGTGGAATAAACACAAGATTCCGACAGGGAAGCGTAATATGACAGGTCAGCCGGGCCCCTTTCGTCCCAATGGGGTCTTTGCTCACTTGTACCAGGATATCCTGTCCTTCCCTGAGAAGGTCCTCAATATGCAGTCCTTGGGCTCGGACGTGAGTGTTTGCACAGTCTGTAATACAGGGATGGTAATCGGATGAATCGGATGATGCAATGCAAACATCATCTACATAGAGAAAGCCGGTTCGTTCAAGGCCAATATCGATGAATGCGGCCTGCATGCCGGGCAAAACACGGACGACTTTTCCCTTATAGATATTTCCCATCAGCCCTTTTTCAGTAGGCCGCTGCATGTGAAATTCGCTAAGATTTCCATCTTCTACAAGCGCAAGACGTACCTCGTAGCTTGTCGCGTTAATGAGTATTTCAGTGGTCATTCTGGAACCATTTCCGTTCTAAAAGTATAACTTCCGCAATGGAAGGAGTATATTTTTTCAAAATGTGTAGTATACAGTATAGCCTGCGGAGAATGCCATATGTAATAATATTTTTATAGGTCTGTTTAAAAGCCAGTGTGAGATGAATAGGTGTCCGTTATCAGTTATTATTCCAACGTTTAATCGCTGCATGTTGCTGGGTCGCGCGGTTGAGTCTGTGATTTGTCAGACGGTTCAATGCTCCGAGATCATTATAGTTGATGATGGTTCGACGGACCGCACTCCGGAGGTGCTTCATAAATTATCGATCTCCTCTAAAATACCTGTCCGGTACTACGCTCAGGAGAACAAAGGTCCTGCTGCTGCAAGAAATCTGGGCATAAAGAAGGCTCGATTCCCTGTCATTGCGTTTCTCGATTCAGATGATCATTGGCACAAAAGAAAACTGGAAAAACAATATGCGCAACTCAAGCACCTCGAAGAGTATCAGATCAGTCATACCTATGAGAAATGGCTAAGAAGAGGACAGCATTTGAATCAAAAAAAAATACATACACCGCGACATGGAGACATCTTTGACCACTGCCTTCAACTTTGCGCGGTGGGTATGTCAACGGTTATGATGAAAAAGGAATTATTTGATATAGTTGGTTTCTTTGATGAGGAGTTGCGTTGTTGTGAAGACTACGATCTGTGGTTAAGAATAAGTTGTAAATATCCTTTTCTTCTGGTCGACGAGCCCCTTACTGTGAAAGAGGGGGGCAGGGAAGACCAGGTCTCCTCACAATACCGTATTGGCATGGACAAGATGAGGATATATAGCCTTAAAAAGTTGTTGGATGGGAATATTCTTAATTCAAAACAATATCTTAAGACATTTTTTGAGTTCAAGAAAAAAGTCACGATATTTGCTGTCGGATGTATGAAGCACAACAGGAAGGAGCTCGGACGTTCGTATCTCGAATTGATTCCTCGCTACGAGAAAAGAGTTGCAGTGAAATTTCCAATGATCTTGGAGTCTCTTGATGAATAAAGATACGTGGAAGGATCCGTCGTACTATATCGACAAGATATATGTTGAAGAGTCCTGCGTCGATTTTGATTATACCCAGGAGGTACTCAAACGTGCACAACTGCCATGGTCCGTAGTGCCTGACAGACAGCAGCCCAATGATCTGGCAGATGAATACGTTCTGAATCTCTCTGCAGGCAAAAGGCAGCTCTACCTCTGTAACAACAGGGGTGTCTTTTTTAAACCGTGTCCTGGAACGAGGGAATATCAGTGCTGTGAATACCAGGTACTCAATACGGGATCAAATTGCCCGATTGATTGTGTGTACTGTATTTTACAGGCGTATCTCAACACGCCCTGGCTTACATTCTACGTCAATATTGACCAGCTCTATAGAGAAGTTAACGAGACACTTTCTGCGAACCCCCAACAATTATATCGTATAGGTACCGGTGAATTCACCGATTCCCTCGCAATTGACCGATTGACCGGATTAAGCCAAAAACTCGTGCCGTTCATCGGTGGGTTGGACAATGGTGTGCTCGAGTTAAAAACGAAAAGCGCTGTCATTGAAAATCTCAGTCACCTAGAGCATAATGGGAAAACCGTCATTGCCTGGTCACTCAACAGTCTTTCCATAATGAAAAGTCAGGAGGTTCGCTCAGCAACCCTGGAAGAACGACTCCAGGCTGCCAGAAAATGCGCCGAATGGGGATATAAACTTGCTTTTCATTTTGACCCTATCATTGACTATCCTGGCTGGAAGGATGGGTATGCTGCAACAATAGAAAGGCTTTTTGAGGTTGTTCCACCTGAAGCGATAGTCTGGATATCAATGGGTGCCCTGCGTTTTCTTCCGAGTTTGAAGGAGATTGGCATCAAAAGGTTTCCCAGATCACGAATCTATTTTAATGAGTTTGTTCATGGGCTTGACGGGAAGTCTCGATATTTTCGTCCGAATAGAGTTGAATTATATACCTATATTTATCAGCGCTTGAAAGAAAAATCTGCTTCGGGAACCTGTCTCTATTTTTGTATGGAAAGTGATGAGATCTGGCAGGAGGTTATGGGGTTTGCCCCAGAAGCCCGTGGTGGTTTATCGAAAATGCTTGACCATGCCGTGCGTGGTCGCTGATTTTAAATTTGATCTTGTTCTTTCTCTATTCTCGCGTATATTGGCAAGATCTGAATGTCGCAATTTTATTTAACTCTCTTAAACTCAGAGGATTGTACAATGGTAAACAAAGTAATACTGATAGGAAACTTAGGTTCGGACCCTGAGATGCGATACACCCAAAGCGGGACCGCCGTTGCGACCCTGGGGGTGGCAACGAACAGGAAATGGAAGGACAAGGATGGTAATTTACAGGATGAGACCGAGTGGCACCGAGTCATTGTTTGGGCGCAAAGTGCTGAATTTTGCGCAAATTACCTCTCAAAAGGGTCAAAAATTTATGTTGAAGGCAGATTGCAGACAAGAAAATGGAAAGACCAGAATGGAAATGATAAGTACACCACTGAAATCATAGCCAACGTCGTGCAGAACCTCACTCCCCGTGGTGGAGAGGGGGGCGGCGGAGGGTATGAAGAACCGCCTCTGCCACCCGAACCTTTTGGCGGCTCAATGGGGGGAGGCGGCACAGGTGAAGATGTGCCATTTTGACGAGCACCCGATACACGATAATGTAGAGACATATCCTAAAGCCCGCGATTTCATTGCGGGCTTTTTGTGGTTGAAGCCGTTGTTCGGGACGGCACATTAACCGCATTATGCTCAAAGATTATTGATGGTTGAATCGCAAAATAGCCGAACCACCATAAAATACGACGACAGAAGATGAGGACTCTGACACCGCAATTGTCAGTGCTTCAGTCGCCGCCGTTAATGAGGCTGCTGCTGCATGCCTTGCGCCGAACCCTTTGAGCATCTGTGCTTTTTTATTTCCGGGAGGGTTGAGATAGGTGCCCACTTTCTCCACTACCCCATCATTATCAACAATAAACGCTCCATCCAAGGCTGCGAACTCACGTATTGTTTCAAAAAAATCGTTATCATGGATGTTGCGGTTTTTCCTCGGGTGTCCTTCAAACGGATTGAGCACCAGCTGATTCAGGTATTTATCGTATCTTCGATAATCCCCAAGCACAAAAATTGTTCCTATTTTCTTTCCTTCACGTCCCTGACTTGCAAGACGAAGTGCAATATCCAGCAAACGAATAAATTCCTGCGAGCGAAGAATTTTTTTCGGTATCTTTTCATACGTATGTTTTTGGAACCATTTATTATCCCGTAACAGGTTGGTTATCAGCAGGTTGTCCAGTCGCAGGGAACCGACCAGACCGGTCATGCAGAGCACGGTTTCATCATAGTCTACCATGTCGTATAAAACAGCGATGAGCAAGCCAAGCTGGAACTGGTCTGAACGTGACAAATCCTGTCCCGGCAGGGAGATAACACTACAATGCGGCAAAAATTCCTCGCGAATCCTGGCCTTGTTTTTGGTGAGCAGGATTATTTTCTCCTGCCCTTTATTTTCAAGAATATAACGCTGATCCAGAACTGACTCGGCGAAGACCAGAATCTTTGTAATGGTCAGCTGACGGGCAAGATCAAAGCAATGGTTTACCAAAACTTGCGATTCACGGTTTTCTGAAGGTTGTGGTCTGGTCTTTTTATTGCTTTTGGCTATCATGATTAAAGAAATACATATCGGCTGCTACGCAAGGCGAATCGGAAATGATCATGGTGGCATGTTGCAGCTGTGCACTATACAGTTAGACCGGTTTTTTCTCCAGCGAACTTTTAATAAGCGGATACTCTTTTTCCAAACCTATTACATTTTCTTCTGATTCAAAAAGTGGTGGTGAAGAAATATAGAGCGCTATGAGGGCGGCGACTGCGGTGAGCGATGTAATATGTGTTCTCTCGTACCCATGAGAGGCATCCAGACCGAAACAGACCAGAGCAGTTCGTATGTCATTACCCGCTTCAAGTGCAGCGGCAGCATCGCTTCTGTAATGCAGAAAAATATCACGGCTGAACTCTATATCGTTATCTATACAGAGGTTCAGAAGATGTTTGGTGAGGTGGATATCAAAAGGCCCGCTGGAATCCTTCATCGCAAGAGTAACACCAAATTCACATGTATTCTGGTCCGGTGCTATGGTTCCATTATCGATTGAGACCATTTCAGCAACATCATCACCACGCAGAACGTGAGACGCGCCAACACCGACTTCTTCTGAAATAGTGAACAATAAAGAGCAGTCGAGTTTAGGGGTGGTTCCCTGTCTTTTTAGCGCATTGGCGGCTGCAAGCATTGATGCGACACCGGCTTTATCGTCTAAAAAACGAGAATTCAGAAAACCACTGGCACTCATTTCCATTTCTGTTTTAAAAGAGACAAAATCACCCACCCGTATCCCATAGTCCCATAATTCACTGAGTGAAGAACATATCTCGTCAAGACGGATTTCAAGATTTGACCATGTTGTTGGCTGGTTATCAATCTCTTCATTATACCGGTGACCGGATGCTTTTAAAGGCAAAACAGTACCCTCGTAAATATGGTCCGAATCCGCATGGATTACAACCCTTGCACCTTCGGCAAATCGCGATGACCATGTTCCAATCGGTACGAGACTCATTCTTCCATTTCTTTTAAGGCTCTTTACCATTGCTCCCAGGGTATCGAGATGCCCGACGACTGCTCGAGCCGGTGCACCTTTTTTTCCTGAAATTTTCGCCCTGATAGCTCCACGTCGGGTTAATTTATATGGAATGGACAGTGAGTCAAGTTCATCACACACCAGTCGTACCGCTTCATCGGTCATTCCACTCGGGCTTGGGGTAATGAGTAATCGGCGAAGGATATCAGTGAGATACTCCTTATCTATTTGTGTTATCATAATTTCTCGTCCCATAAATGATAAGAAAAGGCGGGGTTCTCTCCAATACCCCCTTGATGGGTATTAAAATGAGCATCCCTGAAGGGGGTATTGAATGGAATGACAGGTTATCCGGAGTATACGGCATTAAATATGTCTACTCTGGGGAAAGAGAAGGTCGATAAACTTCTCAGCTGTAGGTTGTGGCTCGTGGTTGGCCAGGCCTGGACGCTCATTTGCTTCAATGATTACATAATCGGGCCCCTCGAGATCCGGTACAAGAAAATCAAACCCGACAACAGGGATCTGCAATGCCTGAGCACCACTTTTTGCGGCCTCTCTCAAGGTGGGATGGAGTTTTGAGGTAACATCCTGTATTGTTCCACCTGTATGGAGATTTGCCGTTTTACGTACAAAAAGTCTGGTTCCTTCAGGAAGGATATCCGTCAGAGTATATTTCGCTTTTATGATCGTACGTTCGGTTTCGGCATCAAGAGGAATGGTGCTTTCTCCGTGGGTTGCGGCTGCTCTTCTCCTGCTCTGTTTTTCGATGAGCTCCCGTATGGTCAGAAGACCATTGCCCTGGATTGACGCGGGTTTTCTCACCGCAGCAGCCACCACCTGGTTATCTATCACGATGATGCGCAAATCTTCACCTTCCACAAATTCTTCCATTATGACTTTGTCACAAAGCTGTGAGGCCTTGTCTACAGCCGCCCGTATTTCTCCGGGTCGCTCAAGATCGACAAAAACTCCCTGTCCCTGTTCACCCTGAGCTGGCTTTACCACTATCCTGCTGTTTCGGGCAAGGAAGGTGTCAATACTCGCCTGGTCTGTAACCACCTGTTGATCCGGCACACGAAGATCAGCATTTTTAAGAATTTTACGGGTCACCGTCTTGTCGTCGCAGCGGCTCATGGCGACTGCTGTGGTAAGTTCGGAAAGAGATTCCCGGCAGACAAGCGACCTTCCCCCAAGAGAGAGCCGGAAATACCCGTTTTCAGCATCAATAACGTCAACCCCAATGCCGCGTTTCTTCGCCTCACTGGTAATAATCTTTGCGTAAATATTTAAAGAATGATCTGTATCAGGACCCAAATAAAGAGGTTCATTTATCGAATTTTTCTTTTTGATGCAGTAGACGGGCACTTGTTCAAAGCCGAGCTTGTCATAGAGAGAGATAGCTTCTCCATTGGTGTGCATCACTGAAAGATCGATAAATCTCCTTCCTCTTTCCATCAACTGAAGTATAAGTTCGCGTACCAGCGCCTCCCCGACTTTTGGAATCTTACATTGCTGATCAACGGCAAGGGCCCAAAGACTCGACCCATTGTCCGGATCATTGAACGCCAGATAGTGATCTACGCCTGTTATGGCACCTACTATCGTTCCCGTGTCACTTTCCTCAGCTATAAGAACCAGTAAATGTATATCTTTTGCTGTTTTCTTGTAAAATCCCTTATAACTGGGCACCATTCCCCAGGACTGATAAATTGTATTGATTGCCATCTCATCATCGCACGAAGTAAGAGGACGAATTGTCAAATTTGCAACCCTGTGTGAAGTATCACGATAATTCTGGAAATCCAGCCGATAGGTCAGGGAAGGGTCGATGAAAAGATTCTGGGGTGCATAGGAGAGGACAACATGGGGTTCTCGCACATACATGGCTATATCGCGGCTTCCCTTTTGCTCACCCATGATACTCTCGGCAAGTATACTGGGATCTTCAAAGGTCTGGCCGAAGATGAGACGTCCCCAGCCACAATCAACCCGGGTTTCCCGGCGCATAGTCTCAGCAGGGTCATACTTTGGCGGTTTCCCCCAATGCTTCAGTGATGACATGCAGTTCGGATCGAAAGGGTTTTTGCATTTTTCAGGTCTGTCTTTCATGGCTTCGTTCCCTATATATTGTGTGTTTGCAGCCACATCTCGAGAAGAGCTATCTGCCAAAGTTTAGAACCTCGCAATGGTGTAATGTGTTCTTTTGGTTCAGCCAGCAGTTTGTCGACATAGTCTTTCTTGTAGACGCCACGTTTTCTTGCCGTGCTGCCCGTCAGGATTTCTCTGACATAGTCCAGGTAAGGTCCCTCTATATGTTTGAGAGCGGGAACAGGAAAATAGCCTTTGGGGCGGTCAATAACCGCAGCCGGTATGACCTGCCGTGCCGCTTCCTTCAATATCCATTTTCCGGTGTCTCTCACCTTGAGCTTTGCCGGCATCCTCCCCGCGAGCTCAACCAGTTCGTGGTCCAGAAAGGGCACACGAGCTTCAAGGCTCCAGGCCATGGTCATATTGTCAACACGTTTTACCGGATCGTCGGTGAGCATAACGGTAGTGTCCAAGCGTAAAGCCTTGTCAACCGGATGAGCTGCTCCCGGGCGAGAAAAAAATGAGGCGATGAATTCGCGGCTAAAATTATCGGTAATATAGCCATCCCCGACGACTTGCTTGAATTCGGACTGATCACGATCAAAAAACACGCGGCAATAATCGTCAACCGGATCTGTGCTGTTCATAAGCGGTTTATACCAATGATAGCCACCAAACACTTCATCGGCCCCCTGGCCACTCTGGACGACCTTTACATGTTTGGCGACCTCCTGGGAAAGCAGATAAAAACCGATATTGTCGTAGCTCACCATAGGCTCGGACATGGAGGCAACGCAGGCCGGAAGAGTCCGGAGGAGGTCGGCGGAAGGGACGAAGATTTTGTGGTGCCTGGTGCCAAAATGTTCTGCGATAATATCAGAATAATGGAACTCATCGCCTTTCTCACCGCCTGCTTCCTCGAAACCGACAGAGAAGGTATTTAATCTTTCCTGGCCTTCCTCGGCAAGCAGACCGACAAGCAAACTTGAATCGACCCCGCCGGAGAGAAGAACACCTACCGGGACATCAGCGACCATTCTCCGTCGCACCGCTTTTCTCAGTGATCCAAGGAGCAACTCCATCCACTCTTCGTCGGACAATGATTGATGGTACGAATCCTGTTGCATTTCAAGTTGCCAGTAGGTTGTATCCTTATATTCACCATCCGGCCGATATACTCTCACTGTTGCCGGGGGGAGTTTTGTCACTCCTTTGAGCATGGTGTGAGGGGCAGGAACAACTGCATGCCAATGGAGATAATGGTGGAGGGCAACAGGGTTTATCTCTTTATTTACCCCCTCTGTTGCAAGCAGTGCCGGAAGGCTTGAGGCAAAGCGCACACGCTGATGTTGTGCATTCAGGTATAAAGGTTTGATACCAAGCCGGTCTCTTGCCATTATCACCTTTCCCGAATCACGTTCGTGGATAACAAAAGAGAACATGCCGTTGAAATGTTGAACACAATCAAGCCCCCAGGCGTGATATGCCTTGAGAATCACCTCTGTATCCCCTTTTGAAAAAAAGGTGTACCCTTTCTCTTCAAGCTCTTTTCTCAACTCCCGGTAATTGTAAATACAGCCATTGAAAACAATATCCAGGCCTAAAAATGGGTCCACCATAGGTTGTCTCGACTGGGTGCTCAAATCGATAATTTTCAACCGACGGTGGCCGAGAGCGACACCTCCCTGCAGGTACGAACCGACAGCGTCAGGCCCACGGGGCATCATTTTGTTTGCCATGGCTTCCACTGTTGCCAATGATGCCGGGTTGTTGTCAAAACGAATTTCACCACATAAACCGCACATATAACTCCTCGTTAGTTATTTCCTTTTTGATTATTTTTCTTTGTTCCGAGTAATGGTCGCATGACAATCGGTGTAATAAGTGTTGTGACTAATGCCATTATGACGACCGCTGAAAACAGATATTTAACTTCGGGAGGGGGAGGGGATGGATGATTAAATAATCCGGCTTCCATGGCAATGCCGGCAATAATCAGCTCTACTGCTCCACGGGCACTCATCGCTGTCCCTATCCCGAATGACTGACGTGGTGTGAAGCCAACAGCAAAAGCTGGCAGGCCTGCACCGAGAAGCTTGCCTAAAAATGCTGCTGAAACAAGCAACAGGAGGAAAACAGGAATTTCGGTGACGGCTGCGAGGTTGAGATGAAGACCGATTGAAGCAAAAAAAAGTGGTGCAAACAGTCCCATTGTCCAGCTTGTAAGACTTGTGCGAATGGAATTATAGATTTCATCCTTCATATTCCGACGGACGAAAAAGAGCCCAGCCAAAAAAGCACCAAGTATAAAATGCATGCCAAGGGTCTCTGCCAACAGGGCAAATGTCAGGGCAACCATTAACAGTGCGCTGAATTCAAATTCCTCTGTCTTGAATTTTACCAGTGCCTTATTTAGAGAGGGGAGTATGAAGTGGCCGATCATTGTGGTAATCAAAAAGAAGCCAATGACCTTCAACAACAATATGGAGAGCGTTGCAAGTCCGGGGGTTTCTCCGGTTTTGATCACGGCTGTCAGTATGGCAAGCAGTATCAGGCTGAGTATATCATCGAACAGAGCTGCAGAGATTATTGTCTGTCCCAACGTGGTGTTAAGGAGACCAAGATCCATCAGGATTTTCACCGACACCGGTACTGCGGTAATGGCAAGAGCAGTGCCGAGAAAAAGAGATTGGGCGATCTTAAATGGGGAATCCGGTAAAAATGACCACCCGAGACCAACACCAAGCAAGAGGGGAATTATTATCCCTCCTAAAGCCACAGTGAAAGCAGGTCCTGAGGCTTTCACCAGGTCGCGGGGACGTAACTCAATCCCAGCGAGCAGCATGAGGAAAAAAATTGCAAGGTCGGTAAGCCCCTTGAACACTTCATTCACAGGCAGATCGGCGAGTACCGGCAAGGCGGCTGAATAGCGATGCAAAATAGCCCCAAGAGCAATGCCTGCAATCAGTTCACCAACGAGTGCGGGCTGTTTCAGCCGTTCTGCTAATTCGCCGCACAACCGGGTTGAAACCAGTACTATCAGTAGAATGTAAAGTAAATTCATTGTTTGTGCCTGGAATTAACGAGAGTCTCTCCTGGAACCAATACCTACAAGTATCATTGCAAAACATCTCTTTGGCTATGGGGTCGATAATGTATACAGATGGGTTGCCGGGAGTATAATGTAATGAAACATCTACCCGCAGGCCGCAACAAAAGGTATTGATGAGGGCGAATAGGCAATGATTTGATGGAAATTTCTGGCCTGAAGCCGGCTGGACTGACCGGAGAGGTAGTGCCGGAAACGAAAAAGGTATGATACGATGGGTGAAGAGCTGTCCCTGTAAACTGTCACATGCAGTGATCAATCACTTGATCGGGAGAATGGCGGCAATCCGTGTTCCTTTACCTATTTTTGAATCGAGATGAAAGACACCTCCGGATATTTCACAGCGCTCTCGCATGGCAATGAGTCCATATCCACCGAGAGGGTCTTTGTTGGAGAGAATCTCTTTAACATTAAAACCACATCCGTTGTCCTCAATGGACAGCGAGATGGAGTGTCTGCCGTCACAATATTTTATAGAAAGCAGAATTGTACTTGCCTGGCTATGTCGTTCTGCATTAGTCAATCCTTCCTGGATAATTCGGTAGATATTTATTTTCATCGCCTCAGGGACATCCTTTTCGGCTATTTCAGAAAAATATTTTATTTGTATGTCGCCGTACATGCGTTGAAATTGCCGAAGGTACCAGGCGATGGTCGCCGCCAGTCCAAGTTCGTCAAGGGTAGAGGGGCGCAGGTTAGCAGAAATTCGTTTTGTTTCCTTGATGGTTGCAGCAAGGTACCCTACTTCCTGGTTCAATGAATCATTGAGTTGGTTCTCATTCTCGTTTCGTTTCATCTCCTTTTCTTCGAGGCTGAATTTTACTGCTGCCAGGCTGGCACCAATGCTATCGTGAAGCTCCTTTGAGATTGTTTGCCGATCTGCCTCCAGTATGTCCAGTGTATGCCGTGAAATTTTTTTCAGGTGCTCCCGGGAAAGCGCCAATGCATCGCTGATGCGGTTTTTTTCTATGATTTCATTCTCAAGCTTGGCTATTGTGGAGTTGAGATCTTCGGTTCTCGTGGATATCTGTTGCTCCAGTTTATCCATCAAGGTTTCCATATATTTTTGTTGAACAACACTATCGGTAATATCCTGGGCTATGCTAAGGAATATTTTAAGGCCCTCACTGTTTGCGTCCAACGGAACATGAAAAAATTGCCAGATTAAGGGCGCACAACTTTTGTTTGTTACTGAGACCTGGAAGGTCTCCAGGGTCCCGGTTTTTTTAAAAAGAAATGAAGATTGGGTTTCATTGTCGGTATCAGGAAATGGTGTGAGAGTTTTCATCCATGCATCGACAGTTGGCATATTCTCCGGCTTTAGTCCTGTTGCTTTCTGAATAGTGCGATTAATAAGAAGCATTTTACCGTCATCGCGAGCGATGAAAATGGGAACCGGAGCATTGTAAAGTGCTGCAATGGTTGCTGGGGCTAAGGGGATATCACTCTCGTTTAAAAGCGTTTTGAAGACCATATTCTTGTCAGGTAGGTTGTTGACTGTCGGTACGTGTGTAGATCATTACCCATGATTTATGTCGAAAAAGGTGCTGGAGCAGAGGTTTTTTTCTAGGACTTTGGTTCGACCAGTCCTTTCTGGATAGCATAAGCTGTCAGTTGGGCAACATTGTGTAAATCCAGCTTATTTATAAGATTTGACCGATGTTTTTCAACAGTTTTTACGCTGATATGCAAAAAGGATCCTATATCTTTATTTGTATACCCTTCAGCTAAAAGCTTCAGAACCTCTCTTTCTCTTTGGGTGACGGTATCCCAGTCACTTTCTTCTTTAAGTGTTTTTCGACCGTTCAAATACCCTTCTATTATCTGATTGGATATGCCCGGACTTATATAAAGCTTACCTTCTAGAACACTGTCAATGGCCAGCATCAGTTCTTGTCGACTGGCGTCTTTAATGCAGTAGCCATCTACTCCAGCATCAAATGCCTCAAGAACGTACTGATCAGATTCGTGTATTGTTAAGGCAAGAATTTTTGTGCCAGGAAGATCTCGTTTTATCTCTTTCATTACTGAGATACCGCTTATCTTTGGGATGGAGAGATCAAGTAAGACCATCTCAGGTGTAACTTGTCTGATCTTTTGCACTGCACCCAGACCATCCTCAGCCTCTCCGGCTATTTCAATGTCACCACGGCCGTTGAGCATGGACTTCAAACCTTCCCGAAACAATTGGTGATCCTCGACTATGAAGATTCTGTGTTTTTTTGACATGGTAGCCATATTTGAATAATCCTGGTTAATTCAAGGTATTTGCATATGCACATGAATGGTGTTTTGCAGAACGTCCTGACGACAGTAGGTCAGGGTGTTTTTCTTAAACATCCAGGTTAACATAAAAGAGAATCAGCGATCTGTCCACGTGATTTATTCTGATACCATAGGGTTAAGTATTAAACTCAAAGAGGTGTCTGCATTGACAAAAAAACTTCAGGTGTTCGCTAAAATAATGTCTGAGACAATGGGCCGCCTGTCGATAATTTTCAGACGGCTGACCCGAATGTTGAAGAACCTGGAAAAGCGTAGGGGGAGGCAAAGGATGTTCAGTAACAGCCAGAGGAACATAAAGCTAAACAATCGGCAAAGTATGGCAGGTTCGGTGGGGGGTGGCAATACCGGTCTGGCATGGGCCAGGCTGATCATCGAATTGTTTTTTGCCATTACCGGCAGTACCGGATCAATCATGAGAAGTCGCCGCCCTGGACCGTCTTTAACCACATGCAGAACACCACTTGGGCCGGCAACTGTTTTTGGCGATCACCGGAAGGGACGATTAAGTAGCCAGAAATGAAAGGTAAATTCAGTATAAAGCACCACCTGCCTTCGCTTCAAGCGGCCATCGGCAGGGTCTACTGTTGATAGTAACCGGCAACACTTTGTTATTAAATATAGAAATAATACTTAGCTTAAGTCACCGGTCGTGCCTGTACGACGGCAATGGGCCGTTTCGTCTGCATTGTGAATATTCTACCAGTAATAAGGCAGGCTATAAAAGTTATAGAGGGCTGTTTCGTAGTCTCGATCCAAGGTTGTATTGGGGTCGTACTCGGGGCTCTTTTCTATTTTCTCACTGGAAACGCCAACGACGACACTGCCGTCACTCCAGTCAACACGCTCGACCCACTCTGGTGAAACGAGCACTTTTCTACTGCCCGGTAACCAATTGCTGGTGTCAATAACGAGATAACGGATCACCCATGTCTCCTCATCAACGATAAAGTCTTCGATGTGACCAATGTCGGTGTCAGTAGCTACGATGGCATATGACATAACTTCGTGGGTTGATCTGAGGTGGTTGTCATCTTCAACATTCGCTATATCGGTCTGTAAATCTTCGGTACGTTGCAGTAAACGTGGAAAGGGGTGGTGACCCCATGCTAATGAACCATCCCAGTAGTTACCCCAATCGTGATATTGATTGAATATTGTTTCATACTGTCGCGAGACAGGTGCGTCTGATTCAAGCGGTGGAGAGTCTTTTATTTGATCTTTGGTGAGACCTATACTTAATGTATGAGTTGATTCTTCGGCTGTACCAATAGAGATGGGGGAGATAAGAACCTTGCGCCCTGGAAGCCACTTGCGAGTGTCGCCAACGATATAGCGCACAGTCCACCTTCTGTCATCAAAGAGAAAGTCGTTGCATCGTCCTATCTTGCCATCCTGGGCACCCAGTTCGTATCCCTGCATCTCCTTAATGCTTTTCAATGTAGTCATTGTTTCCTCCAGTTTTTGTTTTATGGCACCTCATTGCTGCATCACAGAAAATGAAGACCACTTTTCTCTTCTGATACAAAATATAGGTGGCGGTTAGTTTCCTGAGAATGGGTAGAAGAGCTGATATTGTTGAAATGGATAGTGTAATTGCGTAGGGGAAAATAACGACGATCTCTTGCGGTGGGTAAGGTTCCCCTCTGTGGAACCTTCTTCTCAGCCTTAAATATTATTCCGCATTTGATAGGTTTGGAGAAACGTTCCAACAGTTTCAGGACGTCGGCAACAGTGCTGGAATCAGGGTTGAGATTTTAGAAATGTCCGGTTGAGTGGTTTCATGCACAGGAATTTATGGCGGGTAGGAGAGACAAGATACAGGTAGGGTGCCGGGAGAGCACAAATACAGGATCTGCTTGATATCCATATCCGCTACCGGTGATTACAATTGCGTTGAATTTTGTTGAAAAAGCAAGAAATGTAAGCATCCCCGGTGGAGCGAAGTATACATGGATATCACCGGTGCTCTTGAAAGGCTTCCCCATTTCTTCCGGGAAATTGCCGGATGGTTGGTCCAAACCACCGAAGAGAACAACTAACTTGAGGATGATTGAAATCATAACAACAAAGAGGGGGCCGGATGTATTTACGAAACATTTTTGTCTTTTTTATCTGCGGAGCAGTTTGGCCTTTTACAGCTGCAGCACAAACGGAGAAGCAACTGGTTCCAGGAGACAAAACGACCGTTATCTTTTATCTGGAAAATGATCTGTTTGGAGGAACCGATAGGCATTACACCAATGCCGTTAAGTTTTCCTGGTTATCGAGGGACTTGAAAAAGTTCAGTGACGATCATCAGCTTCCCGGCTTGGCGCGATGGATTGTTGATAAGACGGCGGCGGTTGATCAGGAAGATTTTCTCCACAATATAGCCTTCTCTATGGGCCAGAACATCTACACACCGCAAGATATAGATGAATCGGCGCTTATATCCGATGATCGACCGTATGCCGGCTGGACATATTTCTCGGCCGCCCTGCATAGCAGGAACACCTCTTTGCTCAACACCTTTGAAATCAGTCTTGGTATGGTCGGGCCAGCTTCCCTGGCCGAGGATTCCCAAAAATTTTTCCATGAGAACCTTGGGCTTTCTGAGGACCCCCAGGGATGGGACAATCAACTGGCAGATGAGCTCGGGCTCATGTTGACCTGGCAACGGTTCTGGCGAGTAATAAGAGAGTCCTCGGACAGTGGATTTGCCTACGATATTATTCCCCACGCCGGTCTGACGGCGGGGAATGTTTTTACTTACGCCAACCTTGGCGGTGAACTCCGTTTCGGATATAACCTGCCTATGGATTTTGGTACATCCCTGATTCGGCCCGGCGGCGGAACCTCAGCTCCGGTCAGTATGGGCGATCCCAGACTCGGGTCAGGCGGTAATATCGGTCTGACGTTCTTTGTCGGTGCGGATGGGAGGGCGATCGCCCGCAACATTTTTCTTGATGGTAATACCTGGCAAGACAGCCACAGTGTCGATAAAAATTATCTGGTGGCAGATATATCCTCAGGAGTCAGTCTGGCGTATAAAAAGATGAAATTGACCTATACCCATGTGTATCGTAGTGAAGAATTCGACGGACAGGATGGTGGTCATCTTTTCGGCTCGCTTACCCTGTCATATACATTCTAGCAGAGTAACTGAACATGGCGGTTGCCGACTATACGATTGATGGCTCCAGTTTGGCTCCCCATCTATCCAGCCATAACGACGCGCCCCGATCCAGAAACATGCGGAACTGGTGGCCGGGTACGTTGTGCCGGAGGTTATCTTCTCTGCCTTTGCCGCCTTCATAGTCCGGTACTTTATCGGCCCGGAACCACAACTGGCCTATGCCCTGATTGTGGCGGTATCTGTTCTGATAATCGCCTGCCCATATGCCCTGGGTCTTGCCACCCCTATGTCTATTATGGTCGCAACCGGTAAGGGCGCGACCATGGGAGTGCGTACAGGCACCGACGTGGCGATGGAGTCGGCCGGGGTCACCCTGGTAAATGGCGATCTCACCGGAATTGTTCGAGCAAGAAAATTATCCCGTGCAGCGATGACGAATATCAAGCAGAACCTCTTTTTCGCTTTTATCTATAATGCGCTAGGGGTTCCGGTAGCTGCCGGGGTGCTGTATCCATTTTTAGGTCTTTTGTTATCACCCATGATTGCAGCAGCGGCAATGAGTCTTTCTTCCGTCTCTGTTATCGCTAATGCCCTCAGGTTGTGGCAAATGAAAATATCGTAGTGTGATGGGTCCACATTATCAACTTTCCATTTTTACAGGGGCATCACGTCCATGGCGTCGCAACAGAAAAATACACAGAACCAGGGCCAGTATCATGCCTGAAAGAAGACCAAGTTCATACATGGTCATTTTAAAAGCTGCGGCATGCTCTGGAGTGGGGTGCACCTGTTCGGCTGTGATAATAAGGATACGGCGAATGGCGGCAATAATTCCTACGGCCAGAAATGGTTCGATGACAAGTTTATGTTCTTTGATCATGATACCAACAGTGTGGAGGATTTCTACCATCATCATCACCAGCAGCAATCCGTCGAGAAGTTTGGAGAGTTCTTTCGTTAAGTTTCCCCTGAAATGAGTGAAAAAATCATAGGTGGAAAAACAGAGCAACATAATCGCTGCCGCGATCAGGATCACTGCTGTGAAAATGTAGATAAAGTCTTCGGCTCTTATGAGCATTTTCCCAGTTTTTTCTATCATGATCTCCTCTACTGGACTTTTTAACGAATGAACGGCAATAACGGACAAAAGACGAAGGGGAGCGCCACCGACAGTACAGGCTGAGCAATCTGGACCTTATCCAGTCTGTGTAAAAACGATATGGTGGTACCAGGCGTAGTCGATGCAATTTTATTGCCAGTATACTTCGAAACACCATACTCAGTTGAACAACGGGATTCGACTTGCACGGAGCTGAGAACCTGTTGTTTTCTCAGTAATATATCATGCTGTGGAGCAAGGGAACACTATGACAAATTGAGGTTTTGTCCAGTTCGGTGAGATATCGTCCGCCGCCATCGGACAATTGTCGTCAGGTGGGGTGATGGCCGTTGATTGTCAGCCTTTTGGCATCCCGGCCAGTATGGTGGCGCTCCCTCCGAATACCGGTGTTGCTTGGCCGTATGGGGGATATCATGTTTCACCTTCATTTGGCACGATGTTTGCGATAGTTGTATTGGTACAGTTAAAAAATAACCATGTAGAAAACTTGGTATAACATCTTTCTTTTTCTCCCCCCCTAAAGGGGGAATGAAAAAGAGTGACAGGCTCTCCGGAGCGCGGCATAAAAACCTGCTGCGGGACCGGAAACTGATTATGATTTTCATCAACAGAACAATGCAGGAAAGGAAAAAAATATGAAAACAATACAGACAATCTCTCTCTTAGCCGTTCTCCTCATGGCTTCATCTGCGACATTGGCAAAAGATCCACATAAAGCACCGAATAATAGCTGGATAAACCTGAGCGGGACAGTCGTTACCGCAGGGGTGTCCAGCTTTGAGTTGGATTATGGAAAGGGTATTGTCACCGTGGAGATGGATGACTGGGACTGGTATAAAGATACCTACCTGATTCTGTCTGGAGACAGAGTGACCGTGTTTGGTTATGTAGACGATGACCTGTTCGAGACAACGTCCATCGAAGCCGGCAGTGTCTATGTCAGAGATCTTAATACCTATTATTACGCCAACAATGATGATGAGGAAGATGTGCTTGTAACCACGATGAACAGCAGCTTTGTCGATAATGGGATCCAGCTGCGTGGTGAGATCACAAGTATCGATGGCCGAAAATTCACCATTGATACGGCAAAGCGTACAATGCTGGTTGATACGATAGGAATGTTTTACAACCCACTCGATGACAAAGGATACCAGAAAATAAAAGTTGGTGATCGCGTCCAGGTTACCGGTGAACTTAACAGTAATGTTTTCAAGAAGACCGAGCTTCTGGCCGAATCCGTTACCACGTTGATCAAGGATAAGACCAAAAAAAAGAATTGATTGACAATAGTGACCCCAAAACGGGCCCGGAGGCTCTTCGCGACCACTGCACTACATTGGTGGTCAGTTCATTTTTTGAAAAAAACAGCAACATCTTAAGTTTTTGGAAGAATACATTATGAATCCTCCAGCCCAGTCAACCACCCATAGAGGCCGATATGAAAGCCTTCTTGAGATCATCGCAACCGATGATACTGTTTGTATCCCAATTGTTGCAGATCCAGACGCTATTGCCAGTGCCCTGGCTCTGAAAAGACTCCTCTGGAGAAAGGTACAGAAGACTATTATCTGCCGGGTCAATGCCATCAAACGAACGGATAATCTGGCTATGATCAGGGATCTGAAACTAACCGTGCCTTACATTACCAAGGTAGACACCAGTGATGTAACAAAATGGGCTATGGTTGACGCACAGCCGCATCACCATAAATCTTTTAACCATAACGATTTCAGTATTATTATCGACCATCATCCGCCTGATCCATTGCTGAAGGTCCCATTTAAAGACATACGCGAGGAATATGGTGCCGTTTCATCGATTATGACCGAATATCTCAAGGCAGCAGGTGTTACCCCCTCAGTAAAGTTAGCCACTGCTCTCTTTTACGGCATTAAGACGGACACTGATAATTTCACCAGAACCTCAACCTGCGCTGATATCAAAGCATTTCGATACCTTTATCCCCATGTCAATATCAATATTATTAAGAAAATTGAATCATCTGAAATCAACAAGAAGAATTTAGCTGCATTTCGTAAGGCTTTCGAAGAACTACAATTTATCGGTGATACGGCCTATATCCATATGGGTGTCGTAAAGGATGCCGATGCTCTGGTGATTCTCGCTGATTTCTTTCTGAAAATGGCTGAGGCCACCTGGTGCATGGTTTCCGGAATCTACGGTAAAAAACTAATAATTATTATGAGAAATGTCGGTTTCCGGCTTGATGCCGGCAAGGTTGCAAAGCGATTGTTCGGTAAGCTGGGTTCAGCCGGCGGCCATAAGAGCGCTGCGAGGGTGGAAATACCACTCTCAACCCTATCCGATGAGACAGAAAATTTATCGAAAATCAGAGAGTATGTCACCGATAAAATAAAAAAACGCTGAGCATACAGATGATCTTTCACCACTACCAGGATATCGGCTGGTGCTCCCTGAAAAAGCCGCCAGTCGGACCGTTGTCCGGCAGAGTGGCAAGCCACACCGGAGTTTCAGCTGCCTGTTCCGGGGAAACCGGTGCCTGCGGACCACCCAGATCCGTTCGCACCCAGCCGGGACAGACGGCATTGACCAGGACATTGTCAGCACGCAGCTCCTTTGCCAAAAGCGCAGTTATTCCGTTCAATACGGTTTTCGACAAACGATAGGCGGGTGATTGTAAATTGCTATAATTTGATTCCGGATTTGTGATGTCTGTCAGTGCGCCCAACGTACTGGAAATATTTACAATCCTGCCGTATTCGTGCCGTGCCATGATCGGCACACAGCCTTGACTCAACAGCAGTGGTCCGAAGGCATTGGTTTCCAGCGTGTTCTGTAATAGTGTCATAGGCAGCTCAAGAATATCTGTCTCCGAATCGATCATGATACCGGCGTTGTTGATCAAAACATCAAGTCTTCTGAAACTATCATCGATTCTGCCGATAGCAGCCATGATTGATGTAGTATCCGCAACATCGAGGGGAGTGAAATGTACATCCAGCCCTTCATCGACCAGCTGTTTTTGTGCATTCACGCCCTTGTGTTCGTCACGGGCACCGATTATTACCGTGAGCCCTTTGGACGCGAGCTGCCTGGCTATTTCAAAGCCGATGCCGCGGTTGGCGCCGGTCACAAGAGCGACGCGTTTTTCCGTCGGTTGTTGTAGCGATGGTCGCATTATTTCCTCCGTGTTCATTTTAAACCTGTTAACTGAAATGATAGATCACAGCGACGATTACCTTTATCCTGCAATTATTTCATTAAGGGCGCTGTCGATTTCCCCATAGGAGAAATGGAAACCGGCATCCTGTAGCACTGAAGGTAGGGCTCGCTGGCTACAGATCAAGGCCTCTCCGAATTCTCCGAGTATTGTTTTTATAACGAAAGAAGGTGTCGGCAGCATGACAGGCCGTCTGAGCTTTCGGGCCAGGGTTTTGGTCAGATCCCGGTTGCGTACAGGGTGGGGGGCACACCAGTTGGCCGGTCCGGTAACTTTGGGATGGTTGAGAGCGAACCGGTAGGCAGCAATCAGGTCGTGCATGTGTATCCATGGGAACCATTGGCTGCCGTTGCCCAGCCGTCCACCTAAGAACAGTTTAAATGCAGGAATCATTGATGCCATTGCTCCACCATCGCGGTCAAGCACAATACCAAACCGGGTCAGTACCACACGGTTGCTCTGGGTTTGTGCCCTCAGCGCTTCCTGCTCCCAGTCCCTACTGACCTTTGCCAGAAAATCATCGCCCGGGGGCTCGCCTTCGGTGAGCACATCTTCGCCACGTTCACCGTAATAACCAACAGCGGAAGCACTGAAAAAAATAGTTTCGTTGGCCCCTTTTAAGCTGTCTGCTAAATTACGGGTAGTTAATATCCGGCTGTCATAAATCTCCTTTTTAACTTTTTTCGTCCAGAACGTGAAGATCGATTTACCGGCCAGGTTGATGACAATGTTATGTTCAGCGACGCTCTTCTGCCAATCGCCCGGTTTTGTTGTGTCAGCAACCAGGTATTTGAATAAAGGGTGTTCAATCATCCTGTCCGGCTTTCGGCTGCGGCCGACAGCGGTAATCTGATGACCGTCTTGCAGCAGTGCTGTTGAAAGATGGCGACCAACAAAGCCAAGCCCGCCGGTGATAAATATATTCATGCCGCCTCCTTGTTTTGTTGTTTTAGTGTGTTTGTGTCATTCTGTTATTCGCGGTGAACCAGGGTAGTGCCCAGAGCTATGTCGTCTTTATGGGTCAACCCCCTATCTGTTTATGCCAGAAAGCGGCATATATACCGTTTTTCTCAAGCAACGCATCGTGCGTTCCCTTTTCGGCCAACCGGCCGTTTCGCAGAACAAGAATGATGTCGGCATTGGCTACTACCTTGAGCTGATGTGAGGCAACGACCAGGGTCCGGTTCTCAGACAGGCGATCGAATGCCTCCATTACCAGACTCTCTGAGGCCGGATCTAGGCTGTCTGTCGGTTCATCAAGAAGCACAATGTCGGCATCTCTTAAAAAGGCACGTGCAATGAGGATGCGTTTTGTCTCTCCACCGGAGAGCTGAGTGTTACCCGATCTGAGGACAGTGTCATACCCTTCGGGGAGTTCAAGGATAAAATCATCTGCATTGGCCTTTCGGGCTGCATCCCGGACCTCCTGCTCCGAGACGGTCTCCTCCGGTCTGCCGACGGCGATATTTTCCCGGACTGTGGTTCGAAAAAGGACCGCTTCCTGGGTAACCATAACCACCTGTTTCCTCAGGGAATCAAGGGTGAGTTCGCGGACATCTTTACCATCAATGAGGATTTTTCCTCCGGTGACATCGAAGAAACGCGGAATCAAGTTCAGTAACGTAGATTTGCCGGAGCCCGACTCCCCAACCAGCCCAATCTTCCTGCCCTTTTCAACGGAAAAAGAAAGATCGTGAACGATTGCCTTATCGTCGTATCCAAATGAAACCTCATTGAATTCGATCTTTTCTTCAAATTTGTGGAGTGGTTGGGCATCCTGCTTGTCGCAAATGCCAAGGTCGCAAGGCGAGAGGGCCATGACGCTTTCAATACGCTCGTTGCAGGCCATGGCCTTGGTAATCTTGATAAAATATTTAGTGAACTCGCGAATCGGTTTATAGAGGCTTTTCAGGTAGCTCATGAAGACCAGCAGTTCACCGGGCGTAATCCTGCCGCCTTTAATACTCATTACCCCGAACAGAATGAGGACTGCACTTCCGACAGCCAGTACGATATTGGTCATTGAGGTATAATACCCCTGCCAGCTGCCTGCCTCGACAGCAGCTGTTCGACTGAGGCTGCTGGTTTTCTCCATACGTTCGATTTCGTTTTCTTCCAGGCCCAGCAGTTTGATCCATTTGTGGGTTTTGGTGGCAACTTCGGTCAGCGAGGAGATATCCGCCTCATGGCGACGACGTTTCCGCGTGATCCGCTTGATGCGCACACCAAAAAAATAGGTAGCCCAGACAAGAACAGGGGCGATACCGAGTGTGACAAGGGCCAACTGCCAGTCTACCCAGAACATGATTGCAGCAACACCCACGAACGTTGGAACACTCCTGCAGGCAAGAACGCTGCCACCTTCCACAAGTTTTTGCGTGTCGTCTGCGTCGGTTGTGATACGCTCTATCATTTCCCCAGGTTCTGTGCGGTGAAAATAGGTTACCGGAAGTTTCAGAATATGGGTAAAAAGACTGAGACGAAGTTTTTGGACAACTACCTGTGAGAGCCTGGTCAAGGTGATATTTTGAAGGTACAGACCGATACCGTTTAAGAATGCTATGGAGATTAAAGCAATAACCATAACTGCAAGCAGGTATTGGTCAACCCATTCCCAATACGGCCCCAGCAGGTTTCTTTGGGGGAGCGGTATGGGTTTGTTGAGGATAACATGGTCGAAAATTATCTGCAGCGGCCATGGCTGAACCAGCGAAACTCCCGACTGGACAATCAGAGCTACGGCAAGTCCGATGAGCAGAGGACGTTCTCTCATCAGAATAAGAGTGAGTTGCGCACGTTTTTTCATAACCGCTCAGTTGCAGAAAAGAGGAGCTGGATGCATCATATATGTATCCCTGATCTCGTAATCATCCCTTACACGTCCTGCACCAATTGGTGCAGGACGTGACCGCTTGCTATTTATCGGTAATTGGTTTTTCGGTAAAAAGATATTCTTTCAGTTCTTTGTCAAAGGCGGGATCCTTTCTGCGAATCCATTCCATAACCATTGCAGCATGTTCCTTTTCCTCGTCACGGTTATGTTCGAGTATTGAAACCAGTTCGCTGTCGTTGCACACCTCTATTCGCTGGTTATACCAGTCTACTGCTTCCAACTCCTCCATCAATGACATGATTGCTCTGTGCATATCCTTAGCTTTCCCGCTTAATGCATCGATGGATTCATGATATCCTTTACCTTCCATGTTGCTCCTCCTCTTTCGGTCTATCCGATGGACTCTTTGGTTTCAGTATCTGCTGCTTTTCAGAAAAGCGGCACATACTCTTGTCTGCCTTGATCCGGTGATAGTATCAATCTATTTCTTCTGTTTCTTTTTGGTGTCTTTAAAGAGAGTTGTTACCGTGTCAGCCATGATTTCAGTTTTCTCAAAGAAATCCACATCCAGTTTTCCGGTGACCTGGACAAAATCACCAATTTTAAGCTTCTGGTACCCTTTATCGTCAAGGGGGTTATAGAGCATGTTGATGGTGTCGATTTTCACTTCTCTTGAGCCGGTATTGATCGTGAATTCACGACCTGATTTACTGGTTATTGTACCCTGGAGTTGAAGTCCTGTGTCCGGGTGCAGTATCGCTGTCTGGGGAACCCTATCTTCCTCGTCAAGGCTATTGGCGTAAAAGTAGGTGTTTAAACCTTTAACATACACACTGTCGGCTTCAATAGATGTCATTTCATAGAGATCATCATCTACACGGCCGTGAACGGTTACCTGGTCACCCTCCATGATGGAATGGGTCCCGGAATACCAGCTCCAGCCGTCCATCTCAACGATAACAGTACCGGTACCGTAATCCAGTTCAAAAGCAGTGGGTGATGAAGCAACGACAGTCCCGTTCAGGCTGATCCAGCTATTGTTAGCAGCTTTGTAAGGATCCTTTGCCATAACCGTTGAGGTGAGCAAAAAGGTAAACATGGAAATTAAAAAAAATCTTAAGATGTTCATTTTCCCCTCCATTGTTGTGGTTCTTAACCGCTCGGGTGATTTCAGAGGGAATCCCCCGAGCATACTCCAGATATTCGCGATACTTCGGTCTCGGAAGACTCAACTCTCGATGTCAAACAAGAGGTCTGTATGCATAACTGTATAAAATTATAAGGCAGATTGATAAAGCTACGTTACAACCATCTCCCGGTTCTCAATGGATTCTTTTGTCAGAGTCTTACCTGACAGGACACTGTCTTCTCTAACAGGAATCCAGGTCCGGCCACAGTACCTGGATTAATGAAAACTCGACTGCTTTACAGTAGACGGTAAGGATATGCACGCCTGGTCCACCTACTGTCGGGATAATCGCTGAGCAGCTTTTCATAAGCCTCTTTAAGTTTGTTTGGGTTATTGGTTTGTTTGTACATAGTAACACCACGAAAATATATGGCCTCCGGAACCGCATGGCTTTCGGAGAAGGTCTCCAGCAGACTTTTCAGAGGAATCAATGCAGTATCATATTCCCCAGCATCCAGACGAACTTTGGCAATTCCCAGAAGCATAATTGCGGTGAATTCATCTACACCCAAAAAGCCAATTGTTCGCTGGATTTCATTGCCGTTGGTATCAAGGATAGCAAGTGTAGGTGTCCAGAAATGGTGGTACTCTTCAATGGATGTGTCGTCATTCACCTCAATTCTTAGTGGAATCAGATAATTATTTACAAAGGTAACAACCTCTTTCGTTGGATACGTAACAGTATCCATCTGTTGACAGCCTATTCACCCGGGATTGTAAAAATCCAAAAGAATCGGCTTTTTTGTTGTCTGAGCAGAATCAATAGCGTAACCAACACTGTTTAACCATTTTATAGCTGACATCACGGACTCCTTCGTATCTGTTTTTAATCTTGGCGGCCGTAGCTTAATATTGATGACCGGTCTTTCCAAACATGGATATTGCAAAATACTTGCCGACCTCTGTTTCTAAAAGTTGGCATATTTATTGTAAGTAGTGATTTAAGAGATCGTGAAATACTTCGCATCTGTCACTTTTTGAGGTGACAGGAAAGGATGTTCCAGAGAGAAAAGCAGAATGGAATTACAACCCCAATTTAAAGGTCAGGGACAGAGATTAAGGACAGCTTGAGTAACTAACTCATGCTTCCAATAGTCAATTTGATGGGTGATCCTTATTGCTATATGTTTCGGTTCTTTACTGAATTTTTTATGGAAAAGAGGGTAGTTATAATTGATAACAATTCAGATACTATCTGAAAAATATTACCCGGTAGTCACTGGGGCACACACTGTATATTTATACGGAAAACACTATGGACATACAGAGGCTCAGTTAAATTAACGACGATAACAGGATACAGGAAGACCATAAGTAACAGAGGATGGTGAGGATATGAAAAAGATAGAAAAACATGAAATCGAATCTCTTTTAAAAGTTGAGGAGTGGCCGGCGATATCAATATATATGCCGGTCAGTCGGATAGGAGACCAGCAGGATTCTATTCGTTATAAAAATTGTATAACCGAGGTGGAAAGAAGACTCATTAATATGGGTATGCGAACAACAGAAGCCCGCACTTTGCTGGAATCGGAATATGACCTGGTGATGGATGCCGAGTACTGGAAGAACCTCGGCCAGGATGGGATGGTGGTCTTCCTGTCAGGGTCGACTGTTTTGCGATACTCTCTGCCGGTGTCGTTTAATGAAATGGTTATGGTGGGGCGACGATTCCATGTCAGGCCTCTCCTTCCCTTACTGGCTGGTCGGCCTTACCTGGTTCTTGCTCTAAGCGGTAACCGCCTCCAGTTATTCCAGGGAGACCGATTCCAGCTTGAGGAAATTGATCTGCCGGAAGATACGCCAAGAAGCATGTCGGATGTCCTGCAGTATGACGATCCGGAGCGACAGCTGCAATTTCATACTAAAACCGGTACAGCAGGTGGCAAAAGGGGAGCGATGTTTCATGGACAGGGAGTAGGTATTGATGACCAAAATCATAACCTTGAGCGCTACTTTCAGGAAGTTGATCGCTCCCTTTTTCCTCTGTTGGAGGATGGAAGGGTACCAATCATACTGGCCGGCACTGAAGAGTTGCATGCCTGCTACCGCGGTATCACCAGAAGTCACACCATCCTTCCCCGTGGTATTGCCGGTAACGTTAGTGAGTTATCAGAAGAAATTCTTCACCAAAAGGCCTGGGACATAGCCGGCGATTATTTTTCCGAACAAGAGCAGGAAGTTGTTCGCAATTTTCAGGATAATCTCGGTAGCGTCAAGGTTATTGATGATCTGGAGTCGGTTCTGACGGCGGCTTTTGATGGCCGGATTGAAGTTCTTTTTGTCGCAGAAAATGAGCAGGTGTGGGGGATATTTGATAGGGAAAAACGACAGGTAACTGTAAAAAAGCAGGATGAGGGACAGGTCGTCAACCTCCTGGATGAAGCAGTTTTTTTGACCTTCGACAAAAAAGGTGCTGTTCATGTCAAAAAAAATGACGATATGCCGACCAATTCAATTGTCTCCGCTCAATTGCGCTATTAACAGGAGTTGCAATTCCATCAACCGAACGGGGTTTACCTATAATCTGGATAGCTCGGGGAGCATTCATTTGACTAATGGAGCAATGTATGAATTTCAGGACATTTCTGATCTGTTTAATCTTAGTATTGATCATAGGGTGCGACGGGCCGGCTGAACAAGCCGGCGAGAACCTGGATGCGGAGGTAACGGCAGCCCGTAATGAAGTTGCTGAGCTCAAACAACAGATTGAAGACTATAAACAGGCGATTAAACAAACACGGGAAGAATTAGCAGCCAGTAAAGAACAACTTACGCTCGCCCAGAAAGAGATGGAGGAGACGAAAATGTCCCGGCAGAAAATCCTTAAAGAAATGGAGGGCTGGCAGGAAAAGGAACAAATGGGATCTACTCCTCCAGTCTCTAGGCAGATGAGCCCTGACATGACACCAGAACAGCAGGATGCCAAAGAATAAAAAAAAGACCCTCCCTTCGAAAAAAAAATATCCATATTCTGACGAATTTACCCAGATAGGGTGGTAAAAAATGATAGAGGCAGGTAGCCAAACTCACGATAACCTGAGGATCATATGTTTGAATGGGTCATGAACATGGAAGCATGGGTCGCTTTATTGACCCTGATTGCTTTAGAAATCGTCCTCGGAATCGATAATATTATATTTATCTCCATTTTGGTGAGTAAGCTTCCTGAGCACCAGAGAGATGCGGGAAGAACGCTTGGTCTGGTGCTGGCGATGGTCTCCAGACTTCTGCTGCTTTTTAGTATCGTCTGGGTAATGGGGCTCGTTGAACCGTGGTTTTCGGTGTTCGACAATCAATTTTCCGGTCGGGATATTATTTTGGTTATTGGCGGTCTTTTTCTTCTTGGAAAATCTACGGTAGAAATTCATGATAGCCTGGAGATTGTGCAGTCCGACACATCAGCTCCAGTGGCCACCACGTTCTTTGGAGTCCTTGTACAAATCACCTTGATAGACATCGTTTTTTCTCTGGATTCTGTCATTACAGCGGTAGGACTTGTGCAGCATGTATCAATAATGGTTATTGCGATTCTCGCATCAGTTGCGGTGATGCTGTTTTCTGCCCGGCCGATAGGCGAATTTGTCGATCAAAACCCCACAATAAAAATGCTGGCCTTATCGTTTCTCATCCTGATTGGAGTTACTCTGGTTGGAGAGGGCTTTGGCTTTCATATCCCCAAAGGCTACGTGTACTTCGCCATGGCGTTCTCTGTAGGTGTGGAGTTATTGAACATGCGGATCCGCAATAATAAGAAAACCAAGGCTGTTCATCTGAGCAAAAGATTCAATGAAACAGCTGGCGCTACTGGCCGAAAAGATATTTGATTAGTGCTCCCTGCCGACCTCAATGAAATCGAGCCAGGCAGCCGCCGATTCCCCTGTATCGTCGGCATCGCTCATAACTGCGAGCATTGCCTCTTTTGGTGGCTCCCGGCCAAAGGCCAGACGGTAATCGGCCAGGGCATTGACTTTTTCATCAACCCATGTATTTATTCGGGCGCTGCCGGTCTGCAGTACAATCATCATCGCCCGGTTGGTATAGGCGTTAGCAATAACTTTCCCACTTTGCTCTCGATTGGCCCAGATATAGCTCAAACTGCTATCGGGTGGAAATTCACCTTGGATTGATTTGACGATACTATACTGAATCCGTTTGGCAAAACCTGCCCGGTCCGGATTGTATTTGAACAACACATAAATGCGAAGGGGATAATCATCCCCCTGTTTGCTTTGTGCGTCTCCCTGTAGATAGACATTTCTTACCTTCCAGCGCCATGACACAACCGGACACTGCCGAATATCAAATGTCTTTGTATAGAGGATTCCGGATGCAGAGTTGTTGGCGACAGCCTGTAGCATGTTATTTGCACCATCCTGGACAATGGTATATTCAGAAAGGATGTTGATCTTGGGAAATTTTAATGGCCGCCAATCGTTAAGGGTGCTGAAGTCTTCATGAATACAGACATTTTCCTTTGTCACACCTTCTGTTGCTGGAAACACACCGAACAGAACAAGTAAAAGTATTACAGCAAAATGATGCATCTTCTTTCCACCCAGTACTTTGGTTATATGTTTCTATTTTATTTCTTTTTAATCTTACTTCCTCTTTGTCTTTTAACAACCTCCGCCGTCGCTGCTGCAAACACAAAGCAGACCGCCGACAGTGATTGGATTGCTGTCTCGTCGTAGAGTTTTTTAAGTTGTTTGAGTTCAATCGTGCATCAGCGGTTGTGCATTCCGGAAATATTGAGCCAGCTGCTGGGTTTTGGTGTGCTCCCCTTATCGATTACTATCGTAAGTTCTTGACAACTCAACAATTAACATATCTGAATTTTATGGTTACTTTAAGAATATACAGAGAATTGTATTCTCAAAGATCGCATGGCTCCATTTTTTCTTGACGGAGGTGTCGTTATAAACTGCCAACCACATACGAAGCGCACAATTCTCATGGAGAGACTATGGGTAAGGTGAAGATACAATTTGTTAATTTGTCTTTTAAAATTAAGTCAGCTCTTTTAAGCTTTAACCATCATGTCTGGTGGAGCATACTATGAAAACACTGATGATCCACGATATAAGAAGGGAGTATTTCAATCTCCCCCTCGAACAGTATAGATTGACTTTTGATGATGGCCTTTTCACACAATATTACTATTACCCCTTGCTGAAAAATCTCACCGACGAGCTTGTATTCTTTATCAGTTCCTCATTCGTCAAGCCGGGGCAGGTCAGGCCAATGTTTTCAGGTGAGTACCTGGATTACACAAAGTCCAAGAAGTACATGTATCGCGCTTTTGTCGAAGACACGTATGACGAATTCATGAGAGATGAAGAACTGCAACTCCTTTCAACTTTCGATAAAGTGTGTATAGGGGCTCACAGCCATTTTCACGATGTCATTCTGACCCATACACAACCGGCCAAAAACAAACCCTTAAGTGCTTGGAAGAAAAAACATATCGGCTATTCTGAAAATCCCATGGAGGATGCTTTCAGCATTCGATCAAAGCTGACTTTTCAAGGATATTATAACAGAAACGGCACGATTGAGCGGCGGTCGGTCAGGGAGTGGGAAGACTACATAAAATATGACACCGACTTATCCCTGCAATGGTTTAATTCTGTTTTGGGTTTTACGCCGGATATCTATTGTTTCCCGTTTAACGAACATAATAAACGGCTCATTGGTATTTTGAAAACCTTCGGCTTTCGAAAATTTTTCAGTGCCAGACCAAACGGTTGCCTTGAGGTCTCAGGCAGAACCGATATCGATGCAATGATGAGTGATTCCATCTCCCTGTAAATGTCATGAAAATGGAGCGATCCACGCCTGCTAAACCATTTTTTTGGTGTGAAATCAGCACCTCAATCAGGAAAAGGAAGTGTCCGCGTCACAGTAATCAAGATCGATTTTTCCTTGTTGCTGCAGCATGGGACTCTTGTCGTTTTTCGGAGAAAAAAGATACAGCCGTTTCTGTTTCTTTATATATTTTCGTAATCGTCGATGTGGTTCAACAAATCTGTTCAGTTCCGCCGGATATTCGATTTTATCGGCCAGGAACTCACTTCCGAATTGGAGTGCGAGCTCTATTGCGATTTTTTCATATTCAGGTGATTGAAACGCGAAATCAAGGACTTTGACCACGGTTCTCCCCTTGTTTGTAAATATTGATACAACACAGTAACCGAGAATCGTTGTTGAGTTGAGAGGATATATTTCAAAAGCTTTGTAGGTAAAAAACTCCCGTGTCGTGGTAAAGTAAAAATCCTTCTCCTTTATGTTTTCGTTGTATGTAAAGACCCATGGGTATTTGAGCATCCAGTTGATTACAGGTAAGCCTCGATAAAAACGAGGAGTTTTTTGTTCAACGATGTTCGATTGTTCAGGCCATCCTTTTATTTTTTGAACCTCTTTGGCTACAAACTGTTGAGATCGAAGGTAAGGGGACAGTGGCTGGCTAAGATAAAATATTTTTTTGAGAAATCGATAAAAAACTCTCTTTGCGCGGTTTATCACCGGTGCTGGTATCGTTGAAAGTGATTCGTTCCACTTACGGGAAAAGCGCTTTCCCTTTTTTTGAAAAATTTGCTCTAATCTGTCAATTCTGAGCTGACAAAAATCCAGATAACCAAGTGTTTTTAAATTTTTACTTAAATATGCCCGCTGGGCGCTTTCGGTCATTCCGGTCACCGCAAAATCGATATCGAGATTTGTAATAGCGTCGATAAGGCTCTTGCCGACACCTCTTCCCCGCACTACCGGCGCAACGTAAAACGTTGTGGCCCAGTGAATCTTTGTAATTTTTTCATCGCTTATAAAAAAGCCAGGCAACAGACCATGGTAGCCTACACACTGATCACCTAAAAATGCCGCCACCAAAGCCACATCGTTGCCTTCGGCAAATGGGTTATTGATTTGCGACTGTACCCGTGCAGGAGAAATAGGGAGCAGCCGATCGTTTTCTGACTGCCTCAGCATCTTATCCGCGAAATCGGCTAGACCATCAAGGGTTATTGTTTGTATTTCTATCTGGTTTAGATTCAATGGCTTGTTCAGTAAGGTAGATTTTTTTTGTTAAAGAACTTGTTCGTCTCTGATATACACTAATGAATGGAGTTTTTATCGCCTGAATGTGATGAACAGTTATACTTTTTAATCCACCCTCACGATCGGCTGCACCAGCTCCAAGTATTGGAAAAATCAAATAATATATCATTTGTCGGTTGTGTTTTCCACATATTTTTATCACATTTCGAGCCATCCTGGCTACACTCCGGGGAGGCACATGCTTTTCTTGTCATTACAGACTCTAAAACATTTTCTTCCATCATTCATTTTATAAAGTTTGTCGATAGCAGAGCGGCGGCAGGGAGATATGCAATTTTTCTGCTGTTACTGTAGACCCCTGTCGATCCCTCACCCTTGTGTCGGCACAATCTACCGTGTGATCAACCAATGCCGGCATCACGGTATCTGGATCTCCAATACAAGGTCACTCATATCCAGACACTATGTGCATTCTCTTGACAGCAATTGTACACAAGCCCATCTCATGTATTTATGTTCGGAATTATATGTAAAACCTTGAACAGGCTTCTGCCAAACGTTAAAAAATGAGGCAGGGTTGCTTCTCTTCTTCCGTGGTCCTTGAATACATGAGAAGCACAGAGCCCCCGGGCCTCCAAGAGACGGAGAGGTTGAATAAATGTACCATGAAAAAAGACCGGCATGATATTTGAATAATAGAACATAAACGACGGGACCGGCAGGGGCGCTATCGCCCCGAAGTATTCACAAAAAGGAATTAAAGTTTGGATAAACAATCGCAACAACAAAAATCAGGCGGCGAAATGTTTCACTCAGTGGCGGCCGAAGATGTGCTGTACCAGCTGGATGTCAATTCCGCCCAGGGACTTTCTCTTGAAGAAGTTCGAAAAAGACAGGAACAGTATGGGCCAAACGAACTGCAGGAAGAAAAGACCCCCAACCCCTACTTTATCCTGCTGAATCAATTCAAAAGCATTGTCATCCTGATCCTGGTGGCGGCTGCAGCGGTTGCCCTGATCACCGCCCGCTGGCCGGAAGGTCTGGCACTGCTCGCCGTGACCCTGATTAACACCGCCATAGGCTTTTTCTCTGAATACAAAGCTGTCCGTTCAATGGAGGCGCTTCGGCGTCTCGGGCAACATACGACATCTGTGAGGAGACAGGGGGAAGAACAGAAAATAGCTGCATCTGAGCTCGTTCCCGGAGATATCGTTCTTCTCGGCAATGAGGACTTGGTTCCCGCGGATCTGCGTCTGCTTGAGCCTAAGGGGGCCAGGGTCAATGAAGCTGCTTTGACCGGTGAGTCGATGCCGGCAAATAAGTCTCCCGGCAATGTCGATGCCGGAGCGCCCCTGCATGAACGAAGCTGCATGCTCTACAAGGGGACGAGTATAGATGAAGGAGACGTGGAAGGAGTCGTTACCGCAACGGGGATAGCAACCGAACTTGGCCGCATCTCCCAGCTGACCGCGGCAGCAAAAAAAAAGGCGCCTCCGCTGCAAAACCGCCTTGATCAGCTGGGCCGGCGTCTGGCCTGGATTACTCTCGCTATCGCTGCTGTTGTCGGTGCCGCCGGGCTGGCTGCTGGTCGTGACGCGGTGCTCATGATCGAGACAGCGATCGCTCTCGGTATAGCCGCAATCCCAGAGGGGTTACCGATTGTGGCGACCATTGCTCTGGCCCGCGGCATGTGGTTGATGGCCAGACACAATGCCT
This sequence comes from Desulforhopalus sp., assembly GCA_049645925.1. Classification (GTDB taxonomy): domain Bacteria; phylum Desulfobacterota; class Desulfobulbia; order Desulfobulbales; family Desulfocapsaceae; genus Desulforhopalus_A. The sequence goes on along the minus strand of JBARUU010000065.1, from coordinate 23,803 downwards.
TGGTTAACCGTCTGACTGCGGTGGAAACCCTTGGAGCCACCTCGGTAATTTTAACCGATAAAACCGGAACGCTCACCGAGAATAAGATGGCTGTCAGGGAGCTGGTCACGCCGCTCGAACTGATGAGCCTTGATGAACAGTCTGAAGTACCTGTCAATCGACAGACAGGTGATGAAAAACCCTCACTTTTCCGGCTGCTGGGGATCGGCGTCCTCTGTTCCAATGCCCGACCGGATGACGGGGGCGGCTATACCGGTGATCCGACAGAGGTTGCGCTTCTTGAAGCGGCGGCACTAAAAGGTGTTGAGTTGAGACAGCTTGCCCGGGAACTGGAAGAGGTTCACGAAGTTCCCTTCGATTCCGAAACGATGATGATGGCGACGTTTCATCAGAGAAGGAGTGAAAGGGATGGGTCACTTTATTATTGTGCAGTAAAAGGTGCTCCCAGTCAGGTGCTGCAGGCATGCGACCATATTCTGACCGAAACAGGCTCTGGGATCTTGTCCGATGAGCAGCAGAAAGAGTGGAGAGAAAGGGTCGACAATCTCGCCGCCAGAGGTCTTCGTCTGTTGGCGTTTGCTGATAAAGACGTCTCTGACGTCACAGAAAAACCGTATGAAAAGCTATGTTTCGTCGGATTGGCTGCGATGGAAGATCCTCCGCGCTCAGATGTTCGGGAGGCAATAGAGCAATGTCAGGATGCGGGCATCCGGGTAGTGATGGTAACCGGTGATCGAGCCGACACCGGGAGTGCCATTGGTGAGAAAGTCGGACTCAATATTGATGGGAAAGCTTTTCTTGGACAGGATCTGGGTGACCCCGATGAACTGTCCGCGCAAGAACGCAACCGGATTCAGAGTGCGGCCGTCTTTGCCCGGGTGACACCTGAACAGAAATTTCATCTGGTCAAGTTGTATCAGGACAGCGGTCAGATCATCGCCATGACCGGGGACGGTGTCAATGATGCCCCGGCGCTGAAACAAGCGGATATCGGTATTGCCATGGGGTTAAGAGGCACAGATGCCGCTAAACAGGTCGCAGACATGGTACTGCGCGACGATAACTTTGCAACTATTGTCGCGGCAGTTCGGGAAGGCCGGATCATTTTTGCCAATATCCGCAAATCCGTGATCTTCATGCTCTGCACCAATATTGCCGAAGTTCTGGCGGTCGCTCTGGCATCTCTGGCACAGCTGCCAATCCCTCTGCATCCCTTGCAGATTCTTTATCTCAATGTTTTAACCGATGTTTTCCCTGCACTCGCGCTTGGTGTCGGCCTGGGGAGCAGTGATGTTATGAAACGGTTGCCGAGAGAACCGGGGGAGGCGGTCCTGACTCCTCATCATTGGTTTTCTATCGGCCTCTGGAGTGTGATTATCGGCGCCATTGTCCTTGCAGCCCTGACAATCGGACTCTCATTTTTCGGTTTTGACGAGAAGCGGACTGTGACCATCTCTTTTCTGACACTTGCCTTTGCCAAACTATGGTTTGTCCTCAATCTTCGTGATCGCGGCACAACCGTCTGGAGAAACGATGTCACTTCCAACCCATGGATCTGGCTGTCCTGGGGGATCTGTATCGTTCTCCTGATGCTGGCCGTCTACTGGACACCGCTTGCAGCTCTACTGCAAACAGTTTTACCGGGAGTCAAGGGCTGGGGTCTCGTTCTCTGCTTGAGTCTTGTACCTGTAGCGCTTGGAACCATTTTACCTGGGATACGTTTTTATGCTGCCAAGTAAAAAAGTTAGATAAAGTCTGGAAAAGAGAACTGTCAACAGCCGCCATGACCCACACCCGGCAGTGGCTGTCATCTTAACGGAATTGCCAAAGGGGGAAGATGTCGAGCAGCCGGTTTTCGCGTTTGCCCGAAACCTTGACAGCATACTGCAAAGATGAAGTACACTGTCAATGTTTCGTGTTAAGAAGGCGTGCCCCCTTGTAGGCGCCCGTGAGTTTTTAAGGTCTGTGTGAATATTGTCTTGTTTTCCTGGACTGGTGTCTCGTTGTGGTGGAATCATTGAGCTATCCGACGTGTGGCATAATCGTGTGCAACGCCTTGCACCAATGTCGTCTGTTCGTTTGCAAGAGATAAAAGAATTATGGCATGGTTTATGCAAATTTTTAATTATCCCTCAAGATGGTTGTCGGGGCATCAACATGGATAGTCCAAAATAGATAAACCAATAAACAAGAGAGGAAAGAGCTATGTTAAGCTGGGCGTTGTTATTTTTTATTATAGCTATTATCGCCGGAGTATTCGGTTTCACTGGAATCGCCGGTGCTGCTGCCGGGATAGCACAATTACTTTTCTATCTGTTTCTCGCTCTTCTTGTCATTTCACTCGTCGTGAATGCATTTCGGGGAAGACCGCCACGTGCATGAGGATGGAATTCAGGTGACTAAACCAAGTGACTCAAAAAACCTTGACTGATATTCATCTTGAATAGAACTTGCACTCGGAAGTAGTAACTTCCGACTTGCTTCCCGTTTACCGGGGGCTATTAACGATTACAACAACAGAGAAGGAGGTCCTGTATGTCTGCTTGTAGAAGGAGGTATACCAACAATTTTTATATATCATTCTATGCTGTTCTCTCACTATTGTTTATTTTCACCACCTATTCCCAGGCTTCAGGTGAGAACACGAAAGAAGAGATCCAAGAGGCCGCCGCAGCTATCGGGGATTACACCGTGGAGCAGAAAGATGCAGCTGTTGCAAAAGCCAAAGAGCTGATGGAAAAACTTGATACAAAAATTACCGTCTGGGAAGGACAACTGGAAGAAAACTGGTCTGACCTGAAGCAATCATCACGTGAGAACTATCAGCAATCTCTCCGGGAGTTGAGAAAACAGCGGAACGACCTCTCTGAATGGTACGGAAGCATGAAGTACAGCTCCAAAGAAGCGTGGAACGAAGTGAAACAGGGGTTCTCAAATGCCTATGACAGTTTGGCTGATGCGTATAGCGATACCGAAGAGAATATGAACAAGGAGCAATAGCTTGTTCATAGCTTTCTTATCCTGTGACACCCTTATGCAATTGAGGGGAATATGTAATGGATCCACTTCAGATTAATTTTCCTTTGATAATTGACCACATTGTCCACCTTCTCGCAGCGTATATCCTGGCTATCCCATTAGGATGGGATAGAGAAAAAAGTGACCGTCACTTTGGCTTGCGCACGTTTCCCCTGGTAGCCGTTGTGACATGCGGCTTTATGCTTGTCGGTATGTCTGTAATCGACAGCACCGACGGGGAAGCCCGTATTTTTCAGGGTATCATTGTTGGAATCGGTTTTATCGGAGGTGGATCCATTGCAACTGATGGCAACAGGGTAAAAGGCACCGCTTCGGCTGCGAGCATATGGAATACTGGCGCAATCGGTCTGGCTGTGGCCTTTAACAGGTATGAAATAGCAATCGTACTTTCTTTGATTAATCTATTTACCCTGATCGTATTTCCAAAGGTTAAGGAGACGGTGAATAAAGATAACTGAGGTCCAGTGTAACTTTTAACCTGAGACTATTAGAGACGAACAGGTGTCGTCTTCCCAATACAATTCACCGCTTTAAGGATGAAAGGCATGCGATTTATCACAAACATGTTTTTAAAGGGTATTGGTGCGGTTCTTCCGGTAACCTTGACCCTCTACTTTGTCTATTGGATGGGCAGGTCAATGGAACAGCTTCTCCGGCCTGTTGTTCTTATATTCATGACGCCATCCAGCTATTTGCCCGGCATGGGGCTTGTCTTGGGGGTGCTGCTGCTCTTTGCAATAGGGCTGTTGGTTGATGCCTGGTTCGTGAAAAAATTCTTTCATCTGGGTGAGCTGTTCCTGGAAAAAATACCTCTGATCAAATCTATCTATACCAGTTTGCGCGACTTTATGAGGTATATATCCAGTATGAAAGAAAATGAAGATATGAAAAATGTTGTTTCCGTTAAATACGGAGATGTACGCCTCATTGGTTTTCTTACCGGTGCAGAAGAAAAGAATAGCCTGTTGGCTGAAACCGAGCTGTACGAAATGGTGAGTGTCTATTTGCCTATGAGTTATCAGATCGGCGGTTTTACTGTTTATGTACCGCGGGAAATGGTTGAAACAATCGACATGACCGTTGAGGATGCCATGCGTCTGGTACTCACTGCCGGTTTGTCCCAGGGGGCAGGGCATAATAAGGATACCTAGCTTGCATTTATGGGAAATCCGGGCTTTCTGAACTAAACTGAAAAAAGGATGTTTTCTCTGCATCTCCACCTGGCACTGCAACCAAAATTTCTCCAGGTGCAAAACGATATTGCAGAGGTGCACGAAGCCGATCCAATTCGCCATCAAGCGCGACAGTTACCCTTTTTTTACGATGACGAAAATTCAATTCAATATTATTAACTAACCGGTTTTCAACGGTCATTTCCTTATTCATAGGGTCGACTCCCCCCAAAAATGATTTTATAACCAGCTTAAAAACCTGTAATTTGCTGTCACAATCAACTGCAATGCAATGCAGACCCTTCCGCCCATGTTCTTTTACTCGTCCAAATGCCGGCATCCGCAGTTCTCGCTCGCCCACACCAATAAAAACCAGGGGAGTTCGCAACTGTTTGTCTGCCAGATGCACTCGAACGGGTCTGAAGTTTAATAACCTTTTCAATCCGGCAATAATTGACGCCGAATAATAGTGCATGCGATTTTCTAAATAATTACGGCTGCGAACAAATACAGGATATGCTCCGACGGAGCTTGTGTTGATAAAGATAGAATCGTTTACATAGCCGGCATCAACCGGTTGTGCCTTGCAATTCAGCGCGACATTGATTGCCTCAATGGCATTAACTGGTATTCCGGTACGTTGCGCAAAATGATTCAGTGTGCCGGATGGTATTATTGCAAGTTCCGTGGTTGTTCCGGCAAGTTGTGCTGCGGCAAGTGCAATTGTTCCATCTCCGCCGCTGATCACCACACGCTTAGCCCCTTGTTCTACGGCTTTTTCGATTATTTTGGTCATCTTGACCGGCGAGACCTCTTCAAGCCGGATACGGGAATCACTTCGTATAATCCCTAACACCTTTTCAGAACTGCCTGCATCAGGATTGTAATATACAGGTACAGGCTCTGCGCAGTTTGCAGTTCTTCCAGCAGATGCAAGACTTTCGGCTATTTTTCTGGTATTTATTCGATTATTGTGATGTTCAGGCATCATCCATCCATTCTCCCCGGGTACGGTTGAAAAATCTCTCTTTTGCAATTGAAAAACTTGTGTTGCCCCATTCCCAGGTTTCAATGGCCAGCTTCCGGCGATTACCACGAACAATTTTGAAGCTATTTCGATTGTTTACATTCAATCGATTGGAAACAGCCGTACCTGCATGTGATATAATCAGCCCATCCAGCAAACGGGTGTAGGCAAAGTGCACATGACCGCTGAGGATAATATCAACCCCCGTTTTCCGCATCGCACTCAGGGCCATATCCCGCCCTCCAATGGTATGACGGTGGCGATAATCCTCAGGGAGCCAAAATGGATGGTGGGCAACAATCACTCGCAGCTTTTCATCCTCACACTTGTCAAGGTGTCCTGCCATGACGCTGATCTGCTCAGGGCTCACTCGTCCTCGAGACCAATCAATGAGGGTGCCTGATCGCCTGGCAGTATTGATACCAATGGCAATATAACCGCTACCGCTTACGATCGGTTCAAGTGGATACCCGAGATACCGGCGCCATTTTTTCCATGGTGTGAAAAACCGCTCGGCAAAGTTATACGCCGGGATGTCATGATTGCCGGCGATAACGAGATGCGGCCACGGCAGGCTGTCAAGAAAAGCTCGGGCAGCTTTAAATTCGCGTTGACGCGCCCGTTGGGTAAGATCTCCGCTTATAACAACAAGCTGTGGCTGGATTTTTTCAAGACTGTGCATCATCCCATCAATCAATCGGGGATCTTCACGACCAAAGTGTAGATCGGAGATATGGGCAAGAGTGGTCATAATTGTGAAACCATGTCTATGTTACCGCTGGGCAGTTCTGCAAACAACGACCATATCGTTTTCCAGGTTCGTGCATTTGTATTTACAACACTCGGCGCCAAACACTGTCCGCAGATGGTTGTAGACAACGGTTCAGGTAAAAGAGTACTTGGCATATCTCTGTCTCAGTCCAATATTACCGGACAAATGTAAGAAAAGGCCGGCTCTACTGACAAGGCGGCCGAATTTTTAGAGGTACCCCACCTTCAGCTCAGCTGGTGAATTGTGGCTCCGTTCTTTGCCGGTGAATGGCAAATTCCGACAAAGACCGTAATGTAAGCCTGAGTATACAAACAGGCAAGGGAATTGCATAGATTATAATAGTCCGAGGAGGATTTATTGAAGAGCCTTTATGCCGATTGGACAGTTACGCTGGCCTATGGTGGAGGGGGCTTCTGAAAAAAACAGGGGGGGCAGATGAAAAATATGACAGCAGAGAAAGTATTGAGAAAAACTTTTAAACATCTGGATAAAGTGCTGGACGAAAAAAGCAGGGAATTAAAACAGAACGCGAAAGAATCACATCCAATCGCTGAGGTCCCTGACCGGGGGAAACGGGAAAAGCGTCCCGACCCCGTTTAATCCTGCCTTGAGGCCTGTAAGTTTCATGAGTGTGACATGGGAGAGCAGGTATGTAGAAATCGTGATCACCGACAGTGATTCAGAGAACGGACGATATGAGAGCGTTAGATAATTTTATCGAGGAGGCTGAATGTTTCCAATTTCATCAATATTATGGCCGTCAGACGGAAGTGAATCATCTTTTAGAGCACTGGAAGCTGCGGTCGAGATTGCTCAGAGGTTTAATGCAAGTTTATATGCCCTGCAGGTCGTGCAACAGGTTCCGCCACTCGTAGTAGGATCGGGATTCGCACCGATGGCTATCAAGGGATTTGATGTACCGCTGTATCAGCAAGAGCTTTTGAAAAGCGCGGAAGATGATTTGTCTCAGGCGGTTTCGGATAAGGTTCCAAAGGAAGTCGAAGTTTTTTCAGAGGTAAGAATAGGGGAGCCGGCAAATATAATACTTGAATTTGGGCTGGAAAAAAAAATTGGGTTGATCGTTATGGCAACCCAGGGTCGAACCGGTTTTTCCCGCTTTATGATTGGCTCCGTAGCTGAAAAAACTATTCGTCAATCGACCATCCCTACGTTGATAATACCTGCTGCTGGTGATGCATAAGCGTTTTTATATCCTGATAACCGGTTTGGTCTCACTGCCGGGTTTTCCGGAGCAAGATGTGTGGAACGGAACTTTTCAGCCATTCATTGTCGAGCCTGCCAGCTAGGATGTTCGATCCATTGCTTTATGTTAACAATGAATGAAGGGGGCCTCTGGCAGAATCGACCAAGAAGAAGGAGGCGTTTTGAAGAGAATACTTATTACCGGAAGCAACAGAGGGCTCGGCCTGGAGTTCACCAGGCAATACCTGGAGTCAGGCTGGCGTGTCTATGCAACATGCCGAAGACCTGCTGAGGCTGATTCTCTCCGCATGCTTTGCGATATCCATTGCAGCCTGAGTATACATCGGCTCGATATTACCCGGCAGGAGGATATCAGCAGTCTCTGCCATGAACTAAGAGATATTTCCCTGAACATACTGATTAACAATGCCGGAGTGTATTTTAGAAAACGAAACGAGGGGGTCGAGTGTATCCATTATGGTGATTGGCAGCGAACCCTGGAAGTAAACACCCTGGGGACAGTTCGTGTTACGGAGGCCCTTCTTCGGAACATTGAGAAGAGTGAAGATACCGGACTGGTTGTTGTTATCAGTAACCAGGTTGGCGGTATCGTTGATATTGATGGCCTTGCTGATATGTATTATCGGTCAAGTAAAGCGGCATTAAATGCTGCCATGCAGGGAGTAGCGGTTGCCTTGCTGCCCAAAAATGTAGGCGTGTTGCTGCTTCATCCTGGAGGAGTCATGACGCGGATGGGACCGACAAAAGGTATTTCAAAGCGAGAGAGTGTTGACGGAATGCGGCAGGTAATCGAAACTTTCTCAATGGATAAGAGTGGAGCTTTTTTCACCTATGACGGTCATGAGATGCAATGGTGACTATTCTGTTGCCGGTTGCAGGGTAAAATAAAAGGTTGTGCCTTTTCCTGGCGTACTCTCGTACCAGATTTTCCCATCATGGTTTTCTATGATTTTACGGCATAGAGAAAGACCGATCCCAGTGCCTGGTATACCTTGAGAGGATTGAAGACGTTTAAAAAGAATAAATATGCTATTGCCATGTTGAGGATCAATACCAATACCGTTGTCACGAATGCTGAAAAGCCATTCGCCGCTCTTTTGTTCAGCCTTGACATGCACTTCAGGTATTTTTGCATCACGATATTTTATTGCGTTGGTCAAAAGATTTTGAACCAGTCGGATAAGCTCGGTTGAGTGCCCAGTGATCTCCGGCAGTGTCTCAGATGTTACCCTGGCATCGTGTTTCCTGATAAGCGGTTCAAGATTTTTCGTTACCTGGTAAAACACTTCCTGCATCTTCACCGTTGTCCGGGATGTTTCAGAAGCCTTCAGCCTGGCATATTCCAGAAGACTGTCAACCATGAGCTGCATTTGTTGGACGCCTTGGCCAATGTAGCGGAAATAGGTTGTGGCTTTATCGTCGAAAAGATTGCTGTAACCATTGTCAAGCAGGTTGACGTATGCCCTTATCATTCGCAGCGGTTCCTGCAGATCGTGTGAGCAGACGTACGCAAATTGCTCCAGCTCCCTGTTGGAGGACTCAACCTGCCTGTATGCTTTCGCCAGTTCAAGCTTCTTTCCCTCTTCTATCGCTTCCGCTCTTTTTTTATCTGTTATATCCGTGGCCAGAATGCAGAACCCGTCAATGATGCATTTATCGTTCAAGTGAGGGGTAAGTGTAATATTGCATATGCGGGGGCCTTTTGAGCGGTGGGGAAGCTGTATTTCGAGGGAACACTGTTTACCAAGCAACGCCTTTTCAATAGAAGGTTGGAGCATCTGGTAAACATGCTCATCGTGCAACTCAGAAACTTTGACACCTTGAATTTCCGCAACAGGAATACCGAACCAGTCCTGGTGCTCGGCATTAATCAAGATGTATTTCTGTTCATGATCGACATAGGCAATGAGTGCAGGCATGCAGTCCACAACAAGCTGCAATCTGTCTCTACTGATTTTGAGTTGTTCTTCCGGATTTTTCAAGGGCAGGCACCTGTAGATTTCTTCTCTCCAGCGTATTTAATTTTCTATTTCCAGATCGGCCAGACAGCGTGAACAAATCAATCCGGATTCTCTGGTGACAGGCAAACTCCCCTTATATGTCTCTGTGGTATGCCACTGTTCGTCCTCACCAAAAATTTTTTTGCAGCCGATACACAACGGTAAAAGGTTCTCAAGCAATTCAACTCTTTGCAGGGCAAGATCCAGATCGTGCAGAAGGTCTTCTTTGTCCTGTATCGCTTTTTTTCTTTCGATGGAGTAGCGAATAGATTTGTTTAAAGTAGTCGGAGACAGATATCGCTTTTCCAGATAGTCCTGAACACCATACCGCACAGTCTGCAGGGCCAATTCTTCATCCTGCAACCCTGAGAGTACTATAACTGCTGTATCAGGTAGCCTTGCAATCATTTGTCGTACTGTATCCAAACCTGAAGAATCCGGGAGCTGAAGATCAAGAAGAACGGCATCGAAGTCATAGTGATCTATCAGACCAAGAGCGGAATTCATTGATTCTGCGTCAAAAAAATCAAAAGTATGATATCGATTTTCTGCGAGGTACTCTTTGATTAAGAGACTGTCTGCCGGATTGTCCTCAACTATTAGAAGGGATATATTAGACATATGCTTGATTTCCGATATAAGGCTTAACGTTCAAAATGACAATGCGTCCAATATATATCATGCAAATTGTATACTCAAATGAAATTCATCTGTAAGATGGGGGGACGGGCATAGGGGCAACTGTTAAACGGTGCCTGTTTATACTACATTTGAAGAGACAACGGGTAAAGAAGTTATTTTGTCTCCCGCTTTCGAACCCTCATCCCGGGATGGTGAAATGTACCCTCTTCGAATCACTGGAAAATTGTTGTTTTTTTATTAAGTTATTATGGTATAACTAAGGACTGTTTCAGTGTAGATTCTCTTTGTTTCTTTCAATAAAAAAACACCTTCTTCGCCGTTTTTTTGAAAATGTTAGCCTGCACATTGATATCTCGCTGGTAATGTTTATTTCTTGATGCATTGTGTGCATATTTGTTTTATCTCTTAAAACGAGTTTCTACCGACCATTCCGGATTCTAATTTGAAAGCTCTTATAATTGACGATCAAAAGCACATCGCAGACATATTAATCCGGGATACTGCCGGTCTCGACGTTGAAATACATTTTGCCGCCACACTTGACGAAGGGCTACGTGCCTGCCAGGTTGATGGAGGGGGAGTTGATGTTGTATTGATGCGCGATATAATCTCGGGTCGCGCCTCATGTTTTTTCATCCAGGAATTTCAGTCAACACCTCCGGCACCTGAAATACTGATATTTACAGAACAGGGTGATCCTCAACATGCCGAACATGCGCTGGAGAGCGGGGCATGGGACTATGTAATTGACCCTTCTCCGGAAAAAAAACTGCCGGATATGCTTCGCCGGGTACTGCGCTATCGCCACAATAAACACCATGGCTTCATAGAAAAACAGCGAAAGATCCGTGAACAGCTGCAAGATCACGGAATCATAGGAAGCAGTACGGCAATTCAAAATTGTGTCAATCTCGTGGCCGGCATTGCCCAGTCTGACGCAAGTGTTCTTATCACCGGTGAAACAGGAACAGGCAAGGAACTTTTTTCCTCAGCTATACATAATATCAGCTCTCGCAGTCGGAAAAATCTGACAATAGTTGACTGTGCCGCACTTCCCTCGACTTTAGTTGAAAGTATTCTCTTTGGTCATGCCAAAGGTTCATTCACCGGGGCCGATAAAACTCAGAAAGGACTGATTAAGCAGGCAGACGGCGGCACCTTGTTTCTCGATGAGATTGGTGAGATGCCACTGGAAATTCAGAAAAAATTTTTAAGAGTTCTTCAGGAACGAAAATACCTGCCCGTTGGCAGCAGTGTGCCGGAATCCAGTGACTTCAGACTGATAGCTGCAACCAATAGAGATCTTGAGGTCATGGTGAAAGAAGGCTCCTTTCGTGACGACCTCCTCTTTCGTCTGAAAACATTTCAACTTGAACTTCCTCCACTTCGAATCCGCAGGACCGATATTGCCGAGCTTGCCTATTCTTTTCGTAACCGCTACAGTAAAGGCAAAAAATTAAAAAAGAAAAAGCTCTCCACTGACTTCTTGATTATGCTTAACAGCTATGAATGGCCGGGCAATGTCCGTGAGCTTTTTCAGGCGGTTGAGCACTCGATCACCGATGCCCTTGAAAGCACTGTCCTGGAACCTGTACATCTGCCTCTGAACATACGGCTGGCTGTAACCAAGAAGAAACTTGAAAAACAAAAGCACCAGCCCATAGCGTTCACTGAATCGACTTTACCCGAGGATCTCTCTGCCATGCCGACCATCAAGGAAGACAGGGAAAGAGCAATCCATATTCAAGAAAAACAGTATCTAGAGACCCTGCTCAGAGTCACCGGTGGCAATATCAAGCAGTGCTGTGAAACTGCCAGCCTCTCGCGTTCCAGGTTGTATGACCTGCTGAAAAAGCATGGTCTCTCTCAGAACACCGCAACCCTCCATACAAAAGGATAAAATTTATACATATGAGTATGCCTTCGCCGGTTTTCTTGTTGGCATTGCCTTACACTTTCTGTCCTGCCGGGCAGGATGTGGTCCATCGCTGCAGGACAGAACCGGTTGTCCGATCGACCCGAATAACGGACCAGCGATAGGGTGGTTGTCTTCCCTGTCCGGTCGCGATGATCGAAAGAATCTTTTCCTTTCAGCGAAACTGGCTCGTCACCCTTGTTCTCGCAGGCTTGCTGTTGATTTTTACAAGCCTCTCTGCATATCTCATATCAAAGAGTGGTACGGATCTTGTAACTTAGACGATGAGATATCTTTTAAAGAGTTTATTTCCGATCAATTCTTTCTTATCAAAATAGTTGCTTTCAGGATGAATCGGTAAGTAGCTGGATCGGAGGTTCATCGTCCGATCATTGCGATGCCAACATAACGAAGGAGACGATAATGAGTAATATCAACGTAGCAGGAAAGAGTATACAACTCGACGACGAGGGTTTTCTCGTTAATCAGGAAGACTGGAACCATGCTGTAGCAAGAGAGATTGCCAAAAAGAACGGCATTGATAAACTGGACGATGACCAGATGGAAATCATCGAATTTTTGAGAAAATATTATAAAAAATTCAATGCATTTCCTATTCTCAATTATGTCTGTAAACACGTGGAGCAATCAAAAGAATGTCTCAACAACGAGTTTGTCAATCCGATGAATGCATGGAAAATAGCGGGGTTACCTAGACTCGACGGTATCCACTTCGTTGCCGTTGATGGTAAAAACTATAAATTGGAGGAATGTTGCTAGCGTAATGAGTTCAGCACGATCAGGTAGTATTCATCTTATCTCCATAACAGCAGGCAAGCGTATTCGGGCCGATTCCGTAAATATATCGTTAGGGTTCATCCTGACAGAGAAATAATTAAACGAACGGGAGCGGTTCTTTGTATCTTTTTTTACGGGCGAAGTTTGGTGGTGATTCGCTTATCATGATAATATCAAAGAGGAGAAGGACACATGGCGAAAAGAAGACAGGTCTACAAATGTGATGCATGCGGAAACATCGTTGAGGTACTCGAAGGAGGAGATGGAGAACTTGTCTGCTGCGGGGAAGACATGAAACTCTTTGAAGAAAGCTCCACTGACGAGGGAAAAGAAAAGCATGTTCCGGTGATTGAAAGCGCTGGTGACGGTGTGAAAGTGAAAGTCGGCAGCAATCCCCATCCAATGGAAGAAAAACATTATATTCAGTGGATTGAGATTATTGACGGCGATAATTCCTGCCGACACTATCTACAACCCGGTGAGGCACCGGAGACTGTCTTTGCAGGAGCAGGAGAAAATGTTACAGCCCGTGAATACTGCACTGTTCATGGTTTGTGGAAATCATAGGTTTTTAACAATGCAGAGAGGGGGGCAGCCCCTTTCTGCATAAAAATAAGTTATTCCTCATCAGCTTTAACCTCCTGCGGGTGCCACCGCTTAGTCAGGTCTGTCAGGTGGTCACTGCTGGTGAGGATAACCACCTCATCTCCCTTTTGAAGAGGAGTGTCTGCATCGGTAAAGAAAAAATCATCGTCCCGATAATAATACATAACTTTGGATTTATCAGGCAGATCAAGCTCACCTACTAGCCCCTCATCTTCTTTTTGTGCATTAAAAGAAAAAAACCTGGCGTTTCCACGGAGCAAGGTTGACAGTTCAACACTGTCAAGTCCGCTTACAGTATTAGTCAGATACTGACTAATGGTTCTATCTGGAACAATGATATCTAACAGTCCCAACTCATCGCAGAGGGGCAATAGGTCTTCATCCTGTATACAGGTGATGATTTTATTGAAACCCATAGATCTCGCCAACAGGGAGGTTATAATGTTTGCATGATCATTGTCGGTAAGACAAAATAAAAAATCGCATTCTTCAGGGGCAACCTCGCTGAGAATCGCTGGTTTTCCAGCATCACCGTGTATAAAACTACAGTCTAAATCGTCGGACAGATCGTCAATCTTTTCTTTATTTATTTCTATTATTATAATTTCATGCCCCTGCTCTATCAGTTTTTCGGCTGCTTTAACCGCTGTTGGGTTTGCCCCGGAAAATACAATTCTCATGTTATTCCTCCTTTCTCAGGCCAATCCATGTTCCCGGATAGAAAAAGACCAGCCATGCAATAATTTCCAGACGTCCGAACAGCATATCCGCACAGAGGATACCCTTAAGAAAGGGATGCAGTTCGATCGAGGTTATTCCGGTTGAAAGACCAGCGGTTCCAAGGGCGGATATGACCTCGAAAAGGCTGTCCAGCGGTGCATGTCCCAGCGCCAGAAAAGGCAGCCAGGAAAGTACTGCAATGGTGATGAAAAGGACAAAGAGGCACACCGCATTAAGCATCTCATCGACCTCAAGTTTTCGTTCGCCGAGCCTGGCCTGTAAAACGGCATGGGAAGGTGCTCCTGCGCGTTGAATTATAAGATAGAGCATATGAAAAAGAATAAGCAGGCGGATAATTTTAATACCACCCGCGGTCGACCCGGCGTTGCCGCCGGCTGCCATTGCCATAATGAGGGTAAATTTAGAACTATCTCCCATATCTCCAATATCCATTGAGGCAAAGCCTGCCGTTGACAGCGCCGAAAGGCCGTTAAGCGCGCCGTGCCGAAGTGCCGCTGTCCAGCTAAGGCCATCCTGATACCACAGGAAACAGGACAGAATAGTTGTCACCAGTATGCCAGCCAACATAAACGCTCTGAATTGCCGGTCATGCCAAACCTCTCTCCAACCATTCCGATACACCCGGTAATAAAGAAATAATGAGACAGCTCCGGCCATGGAGATCACAATAACAATAGCCTCTGCAGAATGGTTTTGCAAACCGTACAGACTGGTATCATGGGGTGAAAAACCACCTGTTGAAATTGCCGCCAGACAATAAAGTATTGAGGTGTACCAGTCGACCCCCGAAAGCATTAACAGGACTATGCCAGCGATGGTCAGTAGAGTGTAGATTGTGAGAACACGCCTGGCCATAGCTCGAGTGCCACCGATGATATCATCATCGTAACTCTCGGAAATATCCAGGCGTTTTGCCGTCAAACCGGGCTGTATGAGCGCTGCCATGCACAGAATGACTATGCCGAGCCCGCCTATCCATTGCATCCAGGCTCTGGAAAACAAGAATGTTTCCGTTTTACCCATCAGGGTGTCCGTGGTACTGAGACCGGTTGTGGTAACCGCAGAGACCGTCTCAAACAGTGCATCGGAAAAACTAAGACCTGAGGCCATGACCGGCCAGGTCATAGCCAGTGGGGAGAACAAAAAAATGAGAGCGGTAACGGCCATTGCCTCATTATTTTGCATCTTTTTGGAAGTCTTCAGACGCGAACAACTCAGGCCAGTTGAAAAGAGAAACCCAGTGACGGCTGCATATCTCATGCTTACGGAAAAATCACCAAACAGCAGAGATACCAAAAGAGGCACAATGGTAAGAGCGGCAAGTGCAACACACAACTGTCCGAAATACCGAATTAACATTGGAAAACGAACAGCATATTGCAATACGCGCACTATTGCCCTCTCAAGTTGGTTTTTATCTCATTTGTGTAATGACAGAGTAACGTAATAATACTGAAAGAAGATCATTCTCCTTTTTGATCAATGACCAGTGATTCCTTGAACGTGAGGGTCCTGTATGGATATGGTATCTCGATATTGGCTTCATCAAGACCGTTTTTCACCGCGGTTATAACCTCTCCTTTTGAATCCCGAGACTCTTTCGGGAGAGCATCCGTCCACCAGTAAATTTCAATATCTATGCTGCTTGAGCCAAAGGCTGACGGAACGACTTGGATCTCCTCGTTTGTATGAACACTGGGACAATTCTTCACCGCCTCTCTGATAACCTTGACAGCTTTTTCGATATTCTCATCGTAGGCGATACCGGTTGTGATGTTCGTTCTCCGTATTTTCTGGTTTGTAAGGACTTTTACCGGATTTTTAAAGAGAAAAGAATTTGGACATACAATAAGCTCTCCCGACAATAACCGAATCTTGGTCATCCGAAGAGCGACATTTTCGACACGGCCAAGGATATCGCCACACTCAATAACGTCTCCGTTTTCAAAAGGAAAGCGCCAGAGCAGTAATATCCCGGCAAAAAAGTTCTCAAAAATATCCTTGAATGCGAGACCCACGGCAATAGAAGCAATTCCCATCGCCCCTATAGCCTTTGATGGCGTGAGCCCGGGAAATATGATCATGGCTGAAAGAAGTATTCCCAGAATCCAGATCCCAATAGAGACAAAGCGACTTAAGAGCTCCTGAAGCGAATATCGTAAACCGGAACGTCTCATCATTCTGCCCGCTATCATAGACAGAATTGAAGATGCCAGCCAGGTGAGCAGTAAAACGATCAGGCCTGCAGCAAAATATGGAATCCGACCGACAAATGTCGACCAGATTTCAATGAGGCTTTCTGCTACCGACTGGGCTACATTGTCCAAAGAGAGGGGTGGTTCTCCATTCTCGTCACTAAAGGCTGTTTTGCAGAAAAGAGTAAGAAGAACTGAGACAGGCAGTAAGAGATTTTTAATCACATCCGGTTCTCCAGTATGGTGTTGATTGAGTCATAGTATATTAGCTTTTTACAGTTCGGCCATTTTCAACACATCAATATCCCATCCTTTCGAGAAATACCATAAATCCAACGATGATTGCTGCAAACGGAATAATGACAAACCAGGGATTACGGGCATGAAACAGATCAATAAAGGTTTGTTCGCCAAAACCGCCAATGTGCAGGACTCTTTTCTTTAAAACGGGGTAGACGGCGGCATAGAGACCTGCTCCGATCGTGATACCAACGACACCTCCTACCAAAGCATCAAGAGCCCCGTGTCCCACTGCCCCCACTGATGTTCCAGGGCAATATCCAAGTGCGGCAAAACCAATGCCGAAAATCAAAGGTCCCGGAATGCTTGTTCCCAAAGAACCGGCTTTTTTATGCAGGACGACCCAGCCTGTTTCTCGCATGGCATACACGCCTAACATTCCCGTTACAATGGCCGTCAGTATGATTTTCATGACGGTAAAATCCTGTAGCAGGAGTTGGCGCATGATAATATCATAGCTGCAGACCCCTCCTTTCTGGAGGAGAAAACCGAATAAAAAGCCTATAAGCAGACCAAGAACATATTGCAACTTTCTGTGGTTGTGCAGTTTTTTTAACATGTCGGGAGCCTCTTATAGTATTCGATACATAAACATTGCCACGACAACGCCCCCGATAAAAAAACAGAGGACGGCAATCCAGCTGCTGAGGACAAGCTGCAGGGTGCCGCTGATGCCATGACCGCTTGTACAGCCTCGTCCCCAGCGGGCTCCGAAACCGACACAGATGCCCCCAAAGAGGGCAACGGTTAAGCGCAGCAACACACTTGAACCAAAAGCATTTTCCCACATTTCAGGCACCAGTTTCCACCTGATGTCACCGGCAAGCCATGCTGCCGTTAAAGCCCCGATAAACAGGCCGACGACGAGCATCCACTCCCAGTCGATTCCAGGCTCGTTTTCCCGATAGTAGAGCTTTTCCGCAACCTTTGGACCGCGCACCGCTTCTTCGATCATGCCGGCACTTTTGGCAAATGCCGTTGATATGCCAATTGGATGATTCGACAGCAGAAATGCAAGACAAGAGAGAAATCCGATTCCCATGCCGACAATATATGGTGACCATGTTGTTGCAGATAAGTAATTTTCGATTATTTGCAGTATATCCATAGCTGACCTATCCTTCTCTCATTTCACAGCCAATGCTCTTACAGGCCTGCATTGAACCAAGGCTGTCTTCTACCTCTCTGAATCCGTGACGTTTCAAGATAGATGCCGCGATAATTGCCCTTTGTCCACTGCCGCAGAAGGTGACTACCGGTTTATCCGGATCGAGCTCATCGATACGGTTTTGGAGTTCGCCGAGGAAAATATGGATTGCTCCGGACAGACTCCCTTGTTCAAATTCGGAAATCTTGCGTACATCAAGTAGGGTTAAGTCCTCACGCTCCTTCAGGCGCCTGTCAAGGGCCCCGGCATGGACCGCTCCAATCCGATCGTATTGACGGCCGCTCACCTCCCAGCTGTGCATACCGCCTTTGAGATACCCCAGCAGACGGTCATAGCCTATCCGGATAAGGTGTTGAACTGCGGCCGGGATCTGCTCCTGGGTTTCCGGTATCAGTATTATGTCTGAGTTATGATCCAGCAGATAGCCGGCATATGCCGGTATCATTTCCAGTGGTATGGCAAGGCTGCCGGGAATGAAAGCACCGGCGTATGCTTCAGGGCTTCGTAAATCGAGAAGCACCGCTCCTCTTTTTCTTGCGCCATCCACGTCGTCGGCGCTCATCGGTGCAGGATGCGGCAGAGTATCAAGCAGCGGGGGGCCATGCTGGTTATACTCTTCCATTTTTCTGAAGTAGGGGGGCTGGTAATGGTGTTCGTCGACTTTAAACTTTATAAAGTCGTCGCGATCTTTTTTCTGCAGCACCGGGTTATTTCGCCGCTCATGGCCGATGGTTGAAAATTCACGCGTGGCCATGCCGTCACCACAGACGGAACCGGCTCCATGGGCCGGATAAAGGATGGTCTGGTCACCGAGCGGCAGGAGTTTGTTGAAGATGGAATCGTAAAGTGCTCCCGCCACCTCTCTGGCCCTGTCTGGATAGAAATCGGTTCGACCGACATCTCCAATGAACAAGGTATCGCCGGTGAATACCGCAACTGCATCATCGCCATAGTTCTGGTCGGTCACAACAATTGAAATGGACTCAAAGGTATGACCGGGTGTCTCGATAATAGTCAGCAGCAGGTCACCTATCTTAAAAGAATCGCCCTCGGAAACATTCTCGCCATAAGAGAAATCGAGAGCCTTGCCATGGTGGATCCTCGCTCCTGTGAGACGGGCAAGATCCTGCGAACCAATGATGTAGTCTTCATTCCGGTGGGTTTCAAATATTTGGGTGATCCGTGTGCCCTGGCGAGCGGCTATGTCTACATAAATCCGGCAATCCCGGCGGGGATCAATGACCACAGCTTCCGAACCGTCACCAAGAATATAGGATAAATGGGCAATGCCTTCTGATTTGATTTTTTCGAGAAACATTGTTGCTCTCCTCTTTTTAGAATAGGTTTTTATGGCAGGACCGGAGTAAATGATAAAATTCGCCAATCAGGTTACTTCAACACAGCTGGTGTGATTGGTCTTAATACTGCAGTTCATTATTTTACGAAATTTCGTAAAATAATATTTGAGTTTTGTAAGGAATAACCTTTTCGGAGCAATAAACATACCAGCAGAACACAATTTTGTTCCCAACTCTCAGCCAGGATAGTACTGTTTGAAAATTGATTTCTCATTGATCCTTTTTCTCATAGTGCTCATCTTTTGTGAGGTCTCTATTTCGCGAAACATCTGATATCAGGCCCAACCACCGCAAATGTTATCTGGTTCGTAAATCGAGATGGGTTCGCATGGACATTCTGCTTGATTCATTTATATTTTTATCGGTAAGTTGTTGCCGCCGAAGCAAATGGCTGTGGTGCTGTTTCTTTTACGTTCAGATAAAAAATGCAAAATAAAATGGAATCCAAAAAAAATTTTGAATTGCAAGAAGGTGAAAACTGCTGGCGTCGCTCTCATATTGAGGATGGGAGTTTTATTCTTTCCGGACGGGAGTATTTTCGCGCGTTTCGCCAGGCGTTGCTGCAGGCGGAACGCTATGTATATATCCTTGCATGGGATCTCAGTGAATCAATAGATCTGGTTCGCGACGACGATTTTGACGATGGACATCCTCCTAATATGGGCGACTTCGTGTTTTCTGTTCTCGATTCAAAGCCGGATCTCGAGATATATATCCTGCTCTGGGACTATTCCTTGGTCTATGCAGCCGAACGGGAGTGGCTGCCTTTTACAGCTTGGCGTGAGAGAGAACAGCCGCGACTCCACCTTAAGGCGGATGATGCCATTAATGTTGGGGCATCGCATCATCAAAAAGTTGTCGTTATCGATGATTCTCTCGCATTTTGTGGAGGATTTGATCTGAGTGCATGGCGCTGGGATACCAAGGAACATCTGGCCCATGACCCGAGAAGAAAGAATCCCGATGACGAATTGTACCAACCCTATCATGATATACAAATAGCTCTCACCGGTCAGGCAGCGAAGGACCTGGGAGATTTATGCAATGATCGTTGGCGGAGGGCGACCGGCGAGAACCTTCCGCGTAGAAAAGCAACCGACAAGGGGAGTCTTTTGCCGGAATGTATTACCAGGGATTTTCGGAATATGGAGGTAGGCATAGCCCTTACTTACTCCAGCTACAAAGAATATCAAGCGGTATACCAGATTGAAAAACTGTACCTGGAGATCATCAAATCATCGCGAAAATATATCTACATTGAAAATCAATATTTGTCTTCGCATTTGATAACCGATAGTCTGATTGAGCGTTTGCAGCAACCGGAGGGGCCTGAGATTATAATTGTTCTGACTCAAGAAACTGGTTGGATTGAGGAAAGCACTCTGGGGCTGCTTCGTGATCGTTTACTCGAAAAACTTGTCGAAGCTGATACATATGGTCGGTTTTTCGCATTGTATCCATATGTTGAGGATGATAACGGTCATGAGACACAGGTTTATGTTCACGCTAAATTGTTAATTGCCGATGACCGGATTGCGGTCTTCGGTTCTGCCAATTTGACCAATCGTTCAATGAAGGTAGATTCCGAGGTTGACCTGATTCTAAAGCATGAAAAACCGGTTGAAGAAATAAAACGACTCTTACACCGCTTGTTTGCCATACATTTCAACTGTTCGGAACAAACTGTGATACGATCATTTAAAAAAGAAAGTTCACTTTGTGATGTGATACAAGCTCTTGGAACAAACTGTCCTCACAGGCTCAGGAAGCTGGAGACCGGGACGGAATCACAACTGTTAAGGAAGCTGGCTGGCACCCAATTGCTTGATCCGGGCGAACCCATTAGTCCGGCTCACTGGATAAGGGAGGGCATCAAGGGAAGTGAGGAGAAAGGCGGGCAAGAAGGGGGCGAAGGCTCATATGTGAAATGGGGTATCGTACTTTTTGCCGGTGTATTTTTGGCATGGCTCCTCAATTCGCTGTGGGGCAGTGTCTTGGATAAGGACACGGTTCTTAACTTTCTTGAAGGTTTCCGAAGCAGTCCGGCGTTGCTGCCGATTCTATTCTGCATCTTTTTCGTAGCCGGGCTTATTGCCGCACCGATTAATGTATTGCTGGTAGCTTCGACGGTGGCAATTGGTCCGTGGGTTACCTTTGGCTGTGGACTCGCAGGCGCTCTGTTCAGTGCCGTTGCCGCTTTTTTCGCTGGGAGCTGGTTTGGCAAGCCGTTAATAAAAAAAGTTGCCAAAAAGCATTTGGAGAAACTGTCCAGCAAGGTAGCAGAGCGAGGCATTCTTTCTGTTGCGTTGATTCGCCTTGTACCGATTGCACCCTTTGTTGTCGTGAATCTGGTGGCGGGTTTTTCCAACATCAGTTTTGCTGTTTTTTTGTTCGGTTCAATTCTCGGTATGGTCCCCGGAATGTTAGGAGTTGTGGTGATGACACATGTCGCGCAATCTGCATTCATAGAGCCGCAATGGCAGACCTGGCTGATTTTGTGTATTGGTCTGACTGTTCTGGTAACTGTTGGATATATTTTACGGAAAAAATTCAGATAATAACGGCAGAGGGAACAACTCCTCTGCCGTTACAAAACAGCTCAAAGACCACATCAACCAGGGGTCAACTATGCTTGTCAAAAAAAGTATTGGCCTCTTTCTCTGCCTGGTCTTTCTCGTAACCATATTTTTCCTGCAGCTTACCAACTAGCTTATCGTAATTTCCTTCGGTTTGGTCAAGCTCATCATCGGTGAGTTTACCCCACTGGATCTTCGCTTCACCTTTGAGCTGCTTCCATTTACCTTTGATAGTATCCTTATTCATGAGCGTGCTCCTTCATTGAGATTGAAGTGGCCAGACATCCAGCGTACTTTTCGCAACTTTTTCTGGACCGGCATCGGACAATACTGTACGGCACAAGACGGGAGAAAACTTATCCGCCCCATGTGCGCTTTTCCTATGAACTGCAATATTTGTTCCGTATGATTGGTTTGAAGATACTACTACCCGGGAAATTGGCTGGGATGCGCAGATAACTGTCACAGGATGGTAAAAGAAAATTCAAAAAATTGCATGATTTCCCTAGGATACTGTGCAGCTCATGGAAACGTTCGATTTAATCTCAATTCCGATGTTCTCTCAGCCATTTCGTATCGATCTACTATTTGCGATTTACTATTTGGGAAGCTGTCAGGTTGCCATTGCATGTTGCGTTTCGTCCGGCTCTTTCGGACGAATCCGGTTTTACAGGATTGAACACTCACCTGAAGATCGGGAAAACCTCTTAAAAACCAATAGTAATGAAAATCTAGCAGTTTATAATAACTTCTCTAGCTGATAAATTATTCACTTTTGCATCCTGCAACGAAATATATTTTTCCAAATCGAAGCATTTGATAAGTGTTACCGCAGGAATATAATTTTACTCCCTTGCGCATGGAGCGGCGTTGTTGTGGCTCCTTCTCCGCCTGTCCCTGTTTATAGTAAAATACACGAAATTATCCCGGAACGTTTGTTGTTGTCGTCAATTGGCATGGTGTTTGAAGCTAATACGAGAAGTGAGGAGTTGGAACTGAACTGGATTTCGAAAGCAGATTTAAAATCGGTCAATCTTCTTTGAACATCTGAGCGAACTGCAGAAAAACTACCCCAGTAAACGGTAAAAAAAGGGAGTTGGAAAGATTGACAGGTTTTAGGGAATTAGCCCCTGAACATCTTCAATTGACAGAGTTAACGGATGGGAGCCCAATTTTTTTGACTCCCTTGGAAAAGCGACTACTTACTACCACAGGAGACAAGCCATGACAAAGATTGATTCAAAAATCATTGTTATCACAGGAGCAAGTAGTGGCATCGGTGAAGCGACCGCCAAACTTCTCGCAAAACAGGGAGCCACAGTTATGCTCGCGGCCCGGCGCGAAGATCGATTACAGAAGCTGGTGAACAACATCAAGGCCTCTGGGGGGCAGGCTTCCTTCAAAGTGACCGACGTTACGAACCGGGGACAGATTGAAGAACTTTTTAATACCACCATAGAAACGTATGGCCAAGTCGATATTTTGATAAACAATGCGGGCTTAATGCCTCTTTCGCCCCTTTCCGCGTTGAAAGTCGACGAATGGGACCAGATGATCGATGTCAACATCAAAGGTCTCCTTTACGCGATCGCTGCCGCATTGCCTGTGATGCAAAAGCGGAAACAGGGACAAATCGTTAATATAGCCTCGGTTGCTGGACTTAAAGTGTTTCCTTCAGGTGCAGTTTACTGTGCAACAAAGTTCGCGGTTCGTGCAATCTCGGAAGGCATCCGTCTGGAATCCAATGGAGATATCCGGTCTACGATCATTTCTCCCGGCTCGGTCAATACGGAACTAACGGACCACATCAGCCATGAAGAAACTGCCGAGAAAACCAAAGGACTCTATCAAGGTGCAATTGATGCGGATGCGATTGCACGCGCCATTCTTTACGCGGTCGAACAACCCCAGGAAGTGGATATCAACGAGATCGTAGTCCGGCCCACTCAGCAGGAATTGTAATCGGCACTTCATTTATTATCTTTAAATCAAATCGGAATGGGAAGGGGGAGATGAGAAGTGGTCCCCATGTCCCAACCACCGGCCGCCAGTTTTAAGTTATGCTCATAGCCTTGGATTTGGGCAGGCAGCTCCCCCGCGGGGGAGCTGCCTGCGGCTACAAACTGCGATTTCCACTCTCTCGTCGTACACTTCATCTGGGGTTGCATAGCCGAGCGATTGATGCGGTCTCGATTGATTGTATCGTTGAACAAAATCGGCGATCCCTTCCTCAAGTTCCCAGCCGGTTTCGTAGGCTTTCAGGTAGATAT
>JBARUU010000064.1:0-1633 GCA_049645925.1 Desulforhopalus sp. | reverse complement strand
AAACATGTCAGCGGGTGTGTTGGCGCCCTCTGCCTTGAGACGTACCAGCAAAGCCCCGGCAACACCAGTGATATACTTCACCCTAACGCCTGTTTTTTTTGTATAGGCCTCAAAAATCGGCTGTATGAGGTGCTCATTACGAGCTGAATAGACAACGACTTCCTCGCCACCTGCAAAGGTGTAATTTGGAAGAACTATGCAGATTAACATCATAACAGCAAGTATTCTAGACAACATTCTGTACTCCTTAAAACGGAAGATTTGATTATGACTTCCAAGAGCTATTCTTGGGAACCTCGTAATTACTTAGGCATTCCTAAACCATAGACAGACTAGAGTCAACTGAAAAACCACATAGTGGTACTTTTTCTGAGATTCGAAAATGTCCTATTTTGGATGGGGCTAACGTTGCTATTTGAATGGCCAGGCCTTTCAAGCCAGCTTCAGGCCTAGCTATGTTTGGAGATGTAGGTTCTCAAGGTCTTTCGAGAGGCACGGTCAACTAATGAAAAAATCATATCAATATGGCTTTTTCTGTTAGCAGGCATATGGCCTTTTATTTGAGTAACCGTAATATTTAAATTATCAGTGAATTTGTATAACTGCTTATAGAGTTCATGATTCTTCAGCCGTTTTCCATTTTTTGCGTAATAATCATTTTCTTCTAATTTTTTTCGCCGTGAGGTCAGCCCTACGATATTTTGGGAATCTGTGTACAAATTCACTTCAGGTGCGGATATTTCTGACAATGCCCATAGCAGTGTCTGTAGTTCCAGTTTTGAGGAAGATGTGTCTGCAAACAGCTTGAGTTTTATGTGACTGGTCTGTGATTGTTGATCTTCTGAAAATTCCAAATAGGCACCATATCCAACCTTTAGCATGCTATTCACGCTTCCATCTGTAAAAAGCATTATTTTCATCTTCCTGCTACCCCCCCGGCCCCATGCCCTATCTTTCATCTAAAATCCGCTTCAGTTCATCATTGCTGATTCGAGAATACTGCAGAGAAAATGAGGCGTTTTTGTGCCCCAACTGCCTTTGCACCGCCGCCACATTGCCGGTTTTCTCCATAATAAATACCCCCATGCCATGCCGGGCCGAATGGGGTGTTTTATCTTTATCAACCCCGGCAAAATCCCGGACCTGATTCCACACGGTGTTGATCACTCTGGGGGTTAATCGACCGTCGCCATGGGGATTCCCCAGTGTCGAGAGAAACAGGGCATGAGTCTGCCACTTCTGCTGATCCCCTGCCCTCTCCTGTTCCAGGTAGTCGCTGATCGCCGCCACCCCCTGCCTGCTGATCGGATAGGGCTGGACACTCCCACCTTTTTCCACCACTGATAATATTCGCTGATCAAAGTCAACATCCACCAGGTTGAGGCTGGTTATCGCACTCCGGCGCATCCCGGTTTCAATAAGGGTGTAGACGATGGCCCGATTCCGGTACGGCCGAAAGTTCTTTCTCTGGGGTGGGTTTGCTCCCCCATTACGATGACGATCCCGGGAGCGACCGCCAACGAGCAGGAGCTGATCGGCAGCATCGAGGATCCGGTTGCGCTCCTGTTTGGTCAAGGCCCGTTCGATCTCCAGCTGATTGCCGACCGAGAGCATCTTGATTTTCTCCATCGGC
>JBARUU010000063.1:0-12791 GCA_049645925.1 Desulforhopalus sp. | reverse complement strand
GGACGATCCTGCCCTCGAAAAGTGTCCCAAGCGGACTTGTGTTGCGATACATCCCGCCCTTGCCAAGTTTTCCCTTATGATGAAGCAATGTCATCTTCGCTGTAGTACCAGTACCGCAGGGAGACCTATCCATATGCGATTCGCCGTAGACTACCACACTCGTGCCGCTCCTTCCATGCAGATCTTCCGGGTTTTCTGCGTAAAATTCGGTCACATCGATGGTATTTACTTCGGGACGTTCAGGGTGATAGACCTGCAACTCCCGGTTGGCCGAGTCAATTATAGCCATTCCGAGATCAATAAGCTTTTTGCTGTTTTCACAAACAAGATCAATGCCGATGGATTCCGCCGAAACCATGGCGAAAAACCCGCCGACGCAAACGAGATCGACATCCACCGGGCCAAACCCCGGAACCTTCAACGGACACTCCGTCTTAAAGACAAAGGAAGGAGGCATATCAATGCCCACCGAAAGCACCCGTCCACCTGCTGTCTTTGTATGAGCCTGCAGAAGGCCGGACGGAGTGTCAACTCCGATAACTCCTTCACCTTCTGCCACCTCGATTGCCCCCGTCTCAATCAGCGTAGTGACAGCGCCGATGGTTGCATGGCCGCAGAGGTAGGGATAACGCCTGGCATCCATATAGATGAGGCCGAATTGTGCTTCCCGGCTAACCGGTTCAGTAACCACCGCCGCAAACATATCTCTGTGCCCTCTCGGCTCCCGGGTCAGCAGCATGCGGATATTGTCGTGTCGCGCTGCAAAAAAGTCACGCTTTTCCCTGATGGTGGTGCCGGGCAAATCGCCCGTACCTCCAATCAGCAATCTGGTAGGTTCACCTTGGGTATGAGAGTCGATAGTAATAAACTGATGAGGATAGCGCCGGGCAAATCTTTTTTCCAACCGGTCAAGATTCAGCATCATTCAATAGGGAGCAGGTGACAGTGATGGGGAGCCACCTGAACACTCACCGTTTCGCCAATGTTATAAATCCTGGTCCTCATCATGCTGATGATATGTATTTCCCTTCCTGGTGCAAGCTCGATAAAATAACTAACCTCTCCTCCCATATAGCTGCGATCCTTGATCCGGCCTTCAAAAGAGTTCATGCCCTCTTCCTCATTGAATTCCTCTTTGGAAAAGAGATCAAAGCGTTGCGCCCGGACCACCAGCTCGACCTGATCCCCCATTTTAAAGGTGCCTTTATTATCGGCGATGAGGAGATCACCGGTCTCTATCTTGACGTTGACATGCTCTTCGTTGACATCGACGATTTCACCTTTGATAAAGTTGGAATGGCCGAGAAAATCGGCGACAAAATGGTTTACCGGCTGGTTGTAAACAGTCTGGGGGTCACCTTCCTGCTGTTTGCGTCCGGCCTTCATAACCAGGATTTTA
This sequence comes from Desulforhopalus sp., assembly GCA_049645925.1. GTDB lineage: Bacteria > Desulfobacterota > Desulfobulbia > Desulfobulbales > Desulfocapsaceae > Desulforhopalus_A. Next base: position 11,392 of record JBARUU010000063.1, on the reverse strand, counting down.
TCCGACATGGAGAGCGCTTCCCGTTGGTCATGGGTGACAAAAATGGTGGTAACACCGAGCATTTGCTGGAGGTTGTCCACCTCCCGGCGCATCTCCTCCCGCAAATTCTCATCAAGGGCGGAAAGCGGTTCGTCCATCAGCAGGACATCAGGTTCGATGATGATGGCCCGTGCCATGGCAATACGCTGCTGCTGGCCGCCCGACAGCTGGCTCGGCATGCGGTTTTCAACGTTCGGCAGTCTAACCATCTCAAGAGCCCTGGCTACTTTCTCCCGTATCTCGTCCTTGGAAACATTACGGTATTTCAGGCCGAACGCTACGTTATCATAAATGGTCTTATGAGGAAAGAGAGCGTAATTTTGAAAGATCATTCCCAGATTACGTTTGTGGATCGGGGTATCGTTTATCCGGACGCCCTTGATAAGGATATCGCCCTCTGTCGGCATCTCCAGCCCTGCAATCATACGCAGCAAAGTGGTTTTACCGCAGCCTGAAGGCCCCAGCAGCGTAACCAGACTGCCTTCCTCGATATCAAAATCCATCTTTTCGACGGCGACAATTTTGCCGAATTTTTTCATTATGCCCTTGAACTGCACCATGGGCTGCTTTTTGCCGGTTGTCAATGTACCCTGTCTCCCATTTCTGGTTAATTCGTTACAAACTCATAAAGCCTAAAATCTAGGATGGCTAAGTAAAAAACTTCATATGCGAGGCGCGCAAAATTTAGAACCTGTCAGATTATTTTCGTGTTTTTTGCAAGAATATAATCTGTTTCAAGGTTCTTATCCCGGCTTGTTTACCTTTTACCGGGGCTCTATTATTTCGGCGTACTAGAGTACGTCGTAATGATAGAGATTTTGCAGCAACGACGCAGATGAAGAATTTTTACGACGCCATATCAGCTTCCTGCCTTAATGCGATCCCACTTCTCAGTCCATTCGAGCTGATTGGCGTTCCAGTAGGCAGGATCGGCAAAGACATATCCGTCCAGCTTGCCGGTGGGATCGAAGGCCGGCATTTTCTTGATTTTATCCGTCAATTCCACCTTAGTAGGATCAAGACTCGGCGGATAATTCTGTCCTTCTGAAACAGCTATGGCGGCATCGGGCTCCAGCATGAAATTGAGCAGTTTCTGGGCTACTTCCAAATCGGTGCCCTTGAGGACAAAGAGATATTCCATCCATGAGTAGGTACCCTCGGGCGAGAGATAACCGATAGGATGGCCTTCCTGCTGCAACGCGGCAACCCTGCCGGACCAGGCGACAGTGGCATAAATTTCTTCATTAGCCAGCAGGCTCATCAGTTCCGCCCCCGAGCTCCAGTATTTTTTCATCAGGTCGCGCTGTTCGCGCAATGCTGCCCAGATGGCCTTGAGATCCGTCATATTATTGGGGCTCTGACCGGTGTGCAAAGCTGCGTACCACATGTTGGTCCTGAAATCACCGCCCCAACTGCCTATCTTTCCTTTGAGTTCTTTGTCCCACAAAAGAGCAACGCCCAGCTCTTCAGCTTTTTCTTTACTGATTTTATTGGTGTTGTAAGCTATGCCGGTCTGTCCAAGATCATAAGGAACCGCAGATAGCGTTCCATTGGTGATATCACGCAGCGGCTTGATCATGGAAGTCATGACGTTTTGCAGATTAGGGATTTTACTTTCATCAAGCACCGAGGCAAATCCAAGCTCCGCATAACGTGCATAGTCAAAAACAGCACTGAGATGCGCTATATTAAATTCACCTCCGGGTGGATAAGAGGCCTTGACGCGGGTCAGATAGGAGTTCATGTCGCCAAACTCACCTTCAATGACTTCTATTCCGGTTTTTTCGGTAAAAGGTTTGAAGGCGTACTTGCGAAAGGCCTCGGAAGTAACGCCGCCCCAGCCATCAAAGCGGATTGATCCGGCTGCTCTTGCGTCACCTGCCAAACGGCTTAAAGGTGAGCCCATGATACCTATGGAAGCACCCGCCACGGCCAGGTATTTCAGGAAACGACGACGGCTGATTTTCCCGCTTTTATAATCGTCATAGATTCGATCGAGTTTTTCTCCTGTTACTGTTGTTGACATTGATTCTCCTCTCTAATTGAATTGATCTTGGATTATCATTCTTTTACTTTCGAAAACCTGCGCGACAAATAACCGGCCAGTAAGGGAGTGGCAACCGTCATAACGATCATCACTGTGCCCAGGGCGTTTATTTCGGGACTGATTGAATTTCTCAACATACTGAAAATCTTGACCGGAACAGTCTGGTTCTCAGCAGTGGCCCAAAAGAGTGTTGCTGTTATGTCATCAAATGAAATAGTAAACGCAAAAAGGGCTCCGGCGAGAATGGCCGGCAGAAGAAGCGGAAAAGTAACTTCCATGAAGGTCTGAAATCCATTGGCTCCCAGGGATTTTGCCGCTTCTTCGTATTCTTTTTTTATACCGACTAAACGTGCCTGGACAATTAAAAGAACATAGGGCAGGGTCAGAACTACATGGCCGATAAGCAGCAATGCAAAACTTTTAGGCTGCTGAAGAAATCGTAAAAAGAGCAGCAGAGCCACCCCCAGTACCACTTCAGGAATCATGATAGGTGAAAGCAGCAGAGTATTAAGTGTGTTTTTGCCTGGGAAATCAAACCGGATAAAGGCAAGCGCTGCCATAATACCTATACCTGTCGATATCACAGCTGTCAAAGACCCCAGGATCAGCGAATTCTGAAAGGCGTCGATAATAGACTCATTCTGGGCCAGCTTGATAAACCAGCGAAAGCTGAAGCCTTCCATCGGGAATATCCCGAACTGCTTGGGATTAAAAGCCAAAACGATGACCACGACTATGGGGGTAAACATAAAGACATAGACGAGGATCGTATACAGCTTGATGAGTGTCCAGCCGAGAGGAAGACGTCGCGTAATCTTACGTTGAGACTGTCCCATGAATTATTTCCCCTCAAAACTTTTGAAGATCTGATTGATCCCCAGGTAACGGTTATAGGTCCATACAATGACGAACAGCAGTAGCAACAGAATAACGCTGATAGCTGAACCGAATGGCCAGTCAAGGGTGCCGATGACACGTTTGAAAATAAGGTTGGCGATCATGTCGTTGCCCGGCCCGCCAAGTATCATCGGGGGAAGATAGGTCCCGGCGGTCAGGACAAAAACCAACAGGCTGCCAGCACTGAGACCGGGTAAACTGAGAGGCAGCGTTACTTCGCGGAAGGCCTGCCATTCGGTGCAGCCCATGGAGCGGGCCGCCTCGAGCAGACTCTTGTCGATGCCTTCGAGGCTGACATAGATGTTAAGTATCATAAAAGGCAGCAAATACATGATCAGCCCCATAAGGACGGTGAATTCATTATAAAGCATGGAAATAGGGGCCTCTATCAGGCCTATCTTCAAGAGAAAATGGTTGATCAACCCCGAATCTCCCATGATGTTGATCCAGCTCATGGTCCGGATAATAAAACTGACCCAGAAGGGCAGCATAATGAGCAACAGGAATATCTGCTTGTGACGGCTGGTGCTGCGGTAAAAGAAATAGGCCGGAATATACCCCATGACGATACAGAGAAAGACGGTCTGAAAAGAGATCCGGATGGTTCTGAAAAGAATTTCCGGATAGAAAAAATCTTCGAAGAATTTGGCATAATTGCCGAATTGAAAGGCCGGTATATCCGCTCCGCTCGGAGCACGGAGCCAGAAACTGTATACGACAATAAAGCAAACAGGTATAACGAGAAGAAAAAATACTGCGGTCATGGAAGGCGCCAGCAGCGCCCATGGTTTCCAGTTGTCAGATTTCATGGGAGTTGGTTATGTTTTGTTTAGCTCCCGGAAAAATTATCCGTCATCCTTCCAGGAGAAAACTTTTAACGATGTACAGATCGGGAGATGATTTACCTGTGGCTTTTGACCGCAGGCAACAACCCGGATAAAACCGTAGCCGTTTCTTGTATCATCTCGCCATATGTTGCCGTTATGTCAGAACTACGGTGCTGCAATACTGAAAAATCGAAAGAAACCGCACCTGCTCCGAGTCCGGTGACAGGGTCATACAGAGGGGCGGCAATAGCCAGTACACCGGGCAGATATTCTTCATCCGCCAAGGCATATCCACGCTTTTTTGTTACCTGAATTTCCTGTAATAGCCTGTTCTTATCGACAATAGTCCTGTTGGTTTTGGCAGCGAGTTCCATCACTGCAATTTTTTCAGCTATCAGATGGTCCGGCAGGCTGGACAGATATGCCTTGCCCAACGCCGTGTTATGCAGACAGTTTTTCGAAAATTCCGGCAAACTGTATGTAAGTGTTTCCTCCGCCTCTTTATGGTAGATGCGCACCAAAATGTCGTCGACTGCAAAAGCCACATCGATACTGATATTTTTTTCCCGGTTAATCCGGTCGACAACTTCCTTAATCATCTTCAGGTTATCGGTTGCCTGCATTAAATTCATGCACATCAGCAGGCAGTATAAAGAAGGTCTTATTTCCTTGGTCCTGGTATCTTTTTCCAAGTAGCCCATCTCGACCAGCGTATTGATATAGCGATAGGTCGAGGTCATATTGAGATCCAACATCTTGGCTATCTCGCTCTGGGTCAGAACCGGAGTTTCCCTGTTAAAAAGTGCCAGTATCTTTAACCCCTTTTCCAGCGACTTTGAAAAATAGAACTTTCCTTTTGACATTCCTCTTTCCGATGAATTATTATCGCACTATAATAGCAATCGACTTACTATTATAGTTAAACAATTAAAGTTGCAGATTTTACTTTTAATGTCAATAATTTTTTACCCAACAATCAGGGAGAGCCGATATGGCATCAGATGACCAGGTTGAACAGATTGCTTATATGACCAAAGGAGCAGAGAAACAGGTGCTCCTCTCCGACCTGACATCAGCACTCACCGGGTTTCTTGACCATCTTGCAGTGCGCCCGCTGATAGAAAGATCTTTTTTTGACATTATCCAGAGTGGCGATGGACAGACAAAATTTAACAGACTGCTTGAGGCCTGTGGATATACCGACGCTCCTGCGGGTTTTTTCAGAGAGTTATTGCAGCAGCTCAGCCTCGCCGATGGCACGGAAAAAATTATTATTAACGACATCGAAATGCCGTCTCTTCTGTTAGTGGCTGTTCTCGAATTACTATTGCCCGGTAATGGATTTATCTCGATCAAAACCACTGAACAACTGGAAGATATAACCAATATCAAGCTCAAAGAAGCCGACCGGGCCGATATGCAAAAGGTCATCGAAACCTACCCGGTACGGCTTTCGATGCATACGGTGCGACAGATGCGGGTATCCAACAATGTTGCTTACCAGTATCTGCCGTTTGTCGAGGAACTCGATACCATCGGCCATACCAATACCTGGATCGGCCAGTTCCACCAGGGGCTCCTCGAGCAGATGTACCAAAACAGGTTGATTTTCCTGCTTAATATGGGCTGTCCGGTCTATTGCAGGTTCTGTTTCCGTAAACACAAAGATGCTCGAAACCAGGCCAATCCCACCACCGAGGACGTCAGGGACGCTATCGAACATGTCAGAAATTCTCCATTAGTTAAAGAGATTGTCATTACAGGCGGCGATCCTTTCATGAATCGTGAGAATATGGCGAGTGCCATTGACGGCTTAATGGAGGTGGAGCATGTCCAGACCCTGCGACTTGCTACCCGCTCGATCGCCTACTATCCACATATGTTTCTTGGAGACGACGCCCGGCTGCTCAATTACCTGAAGCGCAAAAACCTTGAACTGCAGGAGCGGGGCAAGCGGATGGAGATTGCCACCCATTTTATCCATCCCGACGAAATTTCCCCTCAGAGTCTGATGATCATTTCCGAACTGGTCAAAAACGGTGTCGCGGTCTATATCCAGACACCTTTCTTAAAAGACTGCAACGACGAAGGCCCCGAAATGGTCCGGCTTTACAGCCTGCTGCGCGGTGCAGGAGCCGAATTGCATTATATCTATATTCCCTGCAGTCCCATTCACGGCAACAGTATTTACTGGTCACCTATTTCCAAAGGACTGGAAATGGGTAATTACCTGAGAGCGCATCTTTCCGACCGGGCTGTACCAAGAATCTGCACCGCCACCCCCATTGGCAAGATGGATTGGAACTCAAGCGGCTGGGCGGTTGAACCTGTTGAAGGAAATGACAATTTCATCTGGATCCGCAGCCCTTATACTCCTAATTATTTCAAGGAATTCGCTCCGATTGCCAATGAACTTGGAAATATCCGGGTAAATGAAGAAGGAACCATAGACATTCAGTATATGGCCAATCTTGGTGATGACGCACTTTTCCTCGGATCTCGCCCCTTGAGACTCGGCGGCGGCATGAACCCGCCGGAAACGACTGACGCTGTCATGGCAACTATTTTAGAGGGAGAAAAATTGTCGCCGTCACTCGTCGACACCAGGTCTTTCCTGATTTCCCGGGTGCACGAGACCCGTGTTGAAGTCGATGTCGACTGTTCGGAGGAGGATCTCCTCTATATCCGGGGTGATGAGCGTATTAGTGATGTAATTCTGGTCTCGGAAAATGATGGAATCAATTCGCTCTTCCAGGTGGCGAAAATAATCAGGATTCTAGATGAAATTCCCCATGTAAATGCAGTCCGCCTGCGCAGTCTTAAATTTAACTACGAGCCTGAATGCTACACCTCCGAAGTTATCGATAAACTGGCAAGCTTCAACAAACTCTCTCTTACCAACCCCAAACGGCTTGAAATAGAAACCCAATTCCTAACACCGGATGAATTTTTCCCGGAGCATGGACAATTGGCCGCCCGTTTGAAAAACAAGGGTATAACCGTCTACAGCAACACTCCCCTTCTGGGCAGGATCAACGATTCCCCAGAGACCATCCATCTTATCGCCTACAACTGCCGGGAAGCCGGTATTGAGTTTCACCATCTCTATGTTGCCGGCCTGCCGGTCCAGAACCAATGGAATACCGATAACCCCGTGGCACTCTATGATGTGGTCGACATCGCTACCCGCGTGCGCCGTGAAGGCAGCGGCAGGGAAGTACCCCGCTATATCATTCGTACAATATTGGGAGAAGTGGACTTTGGACTTTCCTCGGTCATCATGGGGACAAAAGAAGAATTGTCGATAAAACTGCTTCCGTATGATATATCCTACTTCAAGGGACTTTCGGCTGATTTTGATTGGCCTGAAGGCGTCAGGGAGCAGGACGGCAAACCGATTGTTTCGGTGACCGGGCTGTTAAAAACTACCGAATTTTCCCTCTCCTGAGGAGAAGCTTCATGCATTATCCATTTTTACTTTACAGCCGCAAAATAGATCATCGGCCAGTCTTTAAGGGATTATCCGGAGACCCTTTTATTGCTGATCTTTCAGAAAAAAGCTCACTGTTAAAAGACATCGACATGAGAGACCAGCGGGAATTCCAGCGCCACCTTCTAGCAAGGATGGGCACCGAGTACAGCTGGGGAGTATCTGCTTATCTTGAGGACAGGACCACCCTGCTGTCGGATTGCCCCCAGATGGTCGAGGAACAACGGTTTATCCACTTGGGCCTCGATATCATTGTCCCTCTTCATACCCCCCTTCATGCACCGCTCAAAGCCGTTGTTGCCGAAAAAGGTTATGAAAGCGGAGAGGGAAATTACGGCGGCTTTGTCCTCCTCAGACATGACAGCACCTATTTCGAGACGTTTTATAGTTTTTATGGACATCTTCGCCGCAGCTCCCTGCCCGAATTGGGCAGCACATATAACACAGGTGAACCCTTTGCAGAAATCGGCGACTTTGATGAAAACGGTAATTGGTTCTACCATACCCATCTCCAGGTCATCACTGAAACAGGCCTGAAATTGGGATACCTCTCAAAAGGGTATTGCAATGCAAGGAATCTTGCGCAAATGAATGTTCTTTGCCCATCCCCTATTCCCTTATTTAAGGCATTTTAAAGGCATGAACATAATTCTTCCTGTTTATCTATTGACGAATCCCTCTGGTTAACAATCAGCTGTTTTCTTTCCTGTTCGTTTAATTATAATCTATATCCTGTCATCAGGAATTTTTGGTTCTCTCAAGTAATGAGTTTGACCCAAGGCGTCAATAGAGGGAAATACCAGCCATGATCCGCGATTATGCACATTTCTTAACACGCTGCTGGCCGCTGCTTATGTTCGGTACAGTTACGGTTTTCTGGGGAAACTTCGGCCAATCTTTTTTTATAAGCTGGTATGGTGCAAGCTTTCAAGCATCTCTTAATCTTTCAGCTACCGAGTATGGCACTGCGTACTCCCTGGCTACCTTGGCAAGTGGTCTTCTGCTCATGTTGCTTGGAGCCGCAATCGACAAAATTGCATTACGCTGGTTTGTTGCTTTCGGAGCATTTGGCCTGTTCGCAGCAGCACTCATGCTCTGGCAGGTCAGCAGCCTGACAGGGCTGGTGATCGGCTTGTTTATGCTCAGATTTTTCGGCCAGGGACTGTTGCCGCATACAGCCATAACAACCATGGCCAGAGAATTTTCAATACATCGCGGCAAGGCCGTGAGTATTGCTGCGAGTGGTGTTCCGATTGGTGAAATCATTCTGCCTTTCCTGGCTGTATTATTAATCGCCACCTTCGGCTGGCAGAAGAGCTGGCTGGTAATAGGTTTATCTGTGCCTTTATTATATCTGCCTTTTGCCCAATGGGTACTCAGCCAAAGCGGGCAGAGAAAATATGCTGAAGACAATCTAACATCCGGCAACACTATCAAAAGAACAACTCTTATACAGGGATCACGCAAAACCTTGTTGCAAGATTACAGGTTCTGGCTGGCATTACCCGCCATTCTCGCTGCTCCATTTATTATTACCGGTATTTTTATACATCAGGGTTTCTTTCTGCCACAAATGGATTGGACTCCAATTCTATTTGCAAGCTGCTTTGTCTTTTATGGCATTTCCCACTGGCTATCCTCCATGTGTTCAGGATCACTTGTGGATCGTTTCAGCGGCATACAGCTATTTAAATTTTACCCTCTGCCAATGTTGCTGGGTCTGCTGGTACCAACAATATTCTCAGGCAATTGGACTGCGTACATCTTTATGATTTTACTTGGCAGTTCCATAGGATCAAGCAGCCCGATTATCAGTGCGCTTTGGGCGGAGATTTACGGTACACAACATTTAGGTGCAATTCGTGCCTTGGTTTCATCTCTTGCTGTAATCAGCACATCTGCATCACCAATCTTATTTGGTGTCCTGATTGACGGAGGCATCTCCGGCCAGACACTATTCTTCAGTTTGGTTCTTTACGTTTTGGTTGCTATAGTCCTCTCTTTGTTTTCTTACTCGGCAAAGCAGGCACTATAAAAATTTGGGGATGCTCATAACCCTCGTGAACCATAAGCCACCGATAAAGCTTTAAATAACTATACTAGTGACGTTTTCGGATAATCTCTCGTATGATTCCCCCTCATTCGAATCCTTGAAATACACCTCAAACTCTATTATCTATAGTTAAGTGGAGAAATAGCATTCATCAAGAACCTGAAATACCGATACTGAAAAAACCCAAAATAAAATGAAAACCTCAACCGAATTACGTTCCGCCACCTCTCCCACCTTGAATCGATTGCCAAGGCTGCTTGAACAGCATTCCGCCATCAACCTGATAATCGATGCAAAAACAGGACAGATTATTAACGCCAATAAAGCAGCAGAACAGTTTTACGGTTGGCCCCTTGCAACCCTCAAACAGATGAATATTCAAGACATTAACACGTTACCGCCTGGAACCTTGCAAGATGCAATGAATAAAGGGCTCATCTCGGAGAAAAACAAATTTGAATTTCGTCACCGCAGGGCAGACGGCTCTATTCGTGATGTTGAAGTGTTCAGCAATAGGATTGAAAATGCAGGAATTAATTATCTCTACTCCATAATCCACGATATCACCGACCGAAAACTTGCAGAAGAGGCATTGCGGCAGAGTGAAGCCAACCTTCGGGCAGCTAACGAAAAACTCCGGAAAAAAAACGAAGAATTGAAACGGACAGAGGAGGACCTGAATAAGGCCAACCAGAACTTGATTTATCAAACTGCCGAATTGGCCACCATAGTCGAACGTAAAAAAGCGGAAGAGCTCCTCCGAAAAGATAATGACGAAATGCAGATAATCCTGGATTCTTCGCCCATAAAAATCTTCTACAAAGATTGTAAAAACAGGTATATCCGCGTCAATAAGATGATGGCCGATGTTGCCGGCCTGCCTAAGGATGAAATGGAAGGCAAGACTGCTACTGACATTTACCCCAATCAGGCTAAACACTGTTGGGAAGACGATAAAGAAGTTATCACCTCCGGCATGTCTAAACGCGGCATCATCGAACGAATAGATGGACCCACCGGCTCAAGCTGGGTACAAACAGACAAGATTCCCTACAAAGACAAAAACGGGATCATTATTGGCGTTATCGGATTTTCAGTGGACATTACTGAACGTAAAATGGCCGAAAAGCAACTGCAGGCGATCAATGAAGAATTGGAACGAAGAGTTGAGCAACGTACACGCGAACTGCAGGAATCCCAGATCCAATATCTGCACGCAGAAAAGCTCGCGGCCATCGGTAAACTATCCGCCTCCATCGCCCATGAATTCAATAATCCACTGCAGGGCATAATGACCATCCTAAAGGGGTTAAGACGAAGAGCGATACTTGAAGAAGAAGATAAGGAATTGCTGGATTTGGCAATTCAGGAGAATGAACGGATGAAAAAACTCATCCGGAGTCTTCAGGACTTCAACAGGCCATCAACAGGCAAGAAAGTCCTGATGGATGTACATGCTTCCCTTAACTCCTTATTATTGTTGTACAGGAGTGATTTACAGCGCAAAAAGATTAGAACGGTATTGGATTATGACAAGAACCTGCCGCATATTTTAGCTATCCCTGACCAGATAAAACAAGTCATTCTCAATTTATTGAACAACGCGGTGGACGCCCTTCAGAAAGGCGGGATTATCAAGATCAGCACCAGGCACGATGATCAAAACATCACGATTGCAATTAAGGATAACGGCATTGGCATTGTTCCTGAAGAGATCCATCTGATCTTTCAGCCATTTTACACGACAAAACCGGAAGTCAAAGGTATTGGTCTGGGACTATCGGTCTGTTACGGGATCGTCCGGAATCATCAGGGAGAGATTCGTGCTGAAAGCCAACCGGGAGAAGGATCAACTTTTACCGTCCTGCTGCCCATTAAAGCAAAACAATAACTCCCGATGGTGCATCACCGTTCCTGGAGATATCTCTCCGCTCTCCCCGGCTAAATCATTTTCCAGGACGTTCTTTCTCGTTCTTTTCGCCCTTTTGCTTTCCGCGAGGACTGTGATGTTCAACCAGGGAATTAACCTCCGACCCAAT
>JBARUU010000062.1:0-29423 GCA_049645925.1 Desulforhopalus sp. | reverse complement strand
TGGATGTGGAACAAAAGAAACTCGAAAAAAAATATACCCCACCCCCAAAAGCGGTGATGGCCTGGGCCGAATGGCAGGACACCAAAAACAAGGCGGAGGTCCTGCGCCAACTCCTCGACCTTGGCTATGAGCTCACCGAGCGGACTTTTTATCGCCACTGTAAACAGGGAAAGTGCCGGACCAATGAAGAGGGGTATTACTCCCGCCGTATCGTCAAAGAGGGCTATATCGACGCCCAGGGGATCACCCGTGTCGGACAACCGGCTGAAGAAAACGGTCCGGATGTTGCCCTGTCTGTTGAAAAACAAAGACTGGAAAACCGCAAGCTGGAGTTGAGCAACGCGCGGGACGAGCTCAAACATAAAAAAGAGCAGGGCCTGTTAATCGAACGGCCCGGGCTTTACCTGGAAATTGCTGCGCGGGAAGTGGCGCTCGACGGCATGTACCGTCAGATGGTGGATATGGAAGGGTCGAAAATGATAACGATGGTAAACGGTGACATGTCTCACCTCCCTGAGTTTAAGGAATACCTTTTCACCTTGTGGGAAGAAATGCTCAGAACGTTTTCAAATACCGATGAGTTTGAAGTCCTTTTTGAGGAAGAGGAGGATAAAAACTGATGTTGGTAGCCCAGGGTCGTCATAAGGTTCGCCGGTTTAAAGGGAGTCTCAAAAAAATAATAGGCGATCATGTGGAGTCGTGTGCACATCTTCTGGCGGTCGGACGGTATCGCTTCACGGTTTCAAAACCGGAAAAGAAAGTGCTCCGTCGGAGTAAGAAAATACCGATCGTTGAATGGGCACCTAAACACTTTAAGATCCCCGCCGGTCCTTTTGAAAGTCGCTATTTCAGTTTTGATGTTACACCCCATCTCTATGGAATGCTCCAGGCTTATGAGTTGTTTTTTATAAACAAAGTAACGGTGTGTGCCGCACCTCAAACCACCAAAACAACCTTTGCCCATATCGCCACCGGCTGGAGAGCAAAATATTGCCCTGGTCCAAATCTGCACCTCTATCCGACGGAGACATCGTCCGAGGAAATTATGACGGAGCGGATCCAGCGGTCATTTAAAGAATCTCCACAACTGAAAAGGTTGATGACCGGCAGGAAAGAAGACGTCAGCAAGCACAAACTGCGTTTGAACAATATGTGGATTCGGATGGCCTGGGCAGGTTCGCTCACAGGGACAGCCCACAGGTCGGTCAAGGATTATGTTGCAGATGAGGTGGATAAGTATAACGAACGCCCTTCAAAATCAGAGACCACTACCCTGGCCCTGCTAAAAATACGTGGCCGCACCTACAGCCTTCGCGGGGGCAAAGGGATAATCGCAAGTTCGCCGTCTATCGAAACCAACTTTATATGGGTGGAGATCACCCATGAAACACAGGCCGTCTTTGTCTATTGGTCGAAATGTCCATATTGCGGCACAGACCAGTTGATGGAATTTGAGAAAGAGAGATTTTGGTGGCCAAAGGGTACAGACGGCCATTCCCTCAACAGGATGGAAATTGAAGCCAAACGTCTGGCTCGTTATATCTGCAAAGAGGAAAGCTGTAAAAAAAAGTGGGACGACGATGCAAGGGACAAAGCCCAGCGGCTGGCGATGAAGGGTGGCTGGCGGCTTCGTACCGAGGATGGTTCCAAGGGAGAGGAGATGATGCGCTATCTCAACCGAGAGCGACCGGCTTCCATCGGTTTCATTATCCCTGCGTGGATTTCATTTTTTGTTTCTCTTTCTGAGTGTGCTGCCGCATTTTTGAAATGTTTTGATAAAAACCTGAGCCCTGAAGAGCAATTTGCCGCTTATCAAAATTTCCAGAACGCTTATCGCTCGCTGCCATGGCGGGTGGAGATGCAATCCCAGCCGGTAGATAAGATTCTGGCCTTCTGCGACGATCGGCCGGAGGGCAGGATCCCTGGTGGCGAAAGGGTGGCCTCTTTGCTGGCCGCAATAGACACCCAGGATAATGATCTATTTTATCTGTCAATCTGGGCTATCGGCTGGGGGTTTCAGAACGAGCAGTGGCTGGTACTGCGCAAGCCGCTTGATTCCTTTGAGGCGATCGCCCAGACGCTCTGGAACAGTGAATATTTTGATATGGACGGCCAGTCGTATGTCCTCGAGCACGCCTTCATAGATATGCTCGGCCATCGTACCAAGGAGGTCCTGGAATTCTGTATCCAGTATGAGGGATTGATCACTCCTATCTATGGTTCATCCAGGGTAATGACCCAGGGCTATGTCTTCAGTCAGAAGGAATATATGCCCAGTTCCGATCAGCCACTCCCCGGTGGGGGAATCAGGGCGATCCGGATCAACACCAAATACTACAAGGATAATATGGCCATCAAGTTGTCGCTTGATCCGGACAGTGCCGGCTGTATCCATCTCTACAAGGATGTCGGTGAGGATTATGGCAAGCAGCTCACCTCAGAGGCACGGGACGAAAAGGGCAACTGGAAACAGATCGGCAGCCGGGCTAACCATTACTGGGATAACTGGTGCGCCATCAACTGCCTGGCAGACTATCTCGGGGTCAAATACCGGATCAAACCAGAGCTGCAGGGCGATATAGAATTGCAAAACACCAATGTTGTGGTGGCAAATTCACAATTTATGGGAGGCTGACGGTGGCGAGGCAAAGTGAAAAAATATTGGTGACCATGGAAGAGATTGCCGCGTATACCGGCCGCAATAAGAAAACTATCATGGAATGGGTCGGCAACGATAACTTTCCGGCGGTGAAGGAAAAAGGACGATGGACGGCACACGCCGACCTGATCGATATCTGGCATAAACAAAACATCGAGAAGATGGTTTGTGGGGAGGTAGAGTGATGGATGAAAACATTCTCCCAACCAGCAAGTGTCGGCCGGGCCATTGTCTCTGCAACGCCATCTTCACTCTCGACGATCCGCCGGAGGTCGGCCGTAGGGTCCAGGCCTACTATGACGGGTGGGAGTATATAACCTGGCATAACGGAGATGCCTCGGTGTTCACGTACTGGCGACCGGATCTTGAGCAACACCCGTGTGATGCCGTCACCAGCAAATATGAAACCTAAATATGGTGGGAGAAGGTAAGAAAAGATCTCAATTTGAAAAACTACATTTTTTGTTGATTCCTTGTAAACATAAATGATCCAGGGAACCCAACGTAGTCAATATTTGTGAGAATTCTTTTGCATAATCCAGATGTCGATACGAAAGTACTATCAATCACTGGGTTGAGAGGAAATGGAGCAGAATGTTTAGTTCACCGGAAACTTTTGAGCGTAGCGGAAAAGTTTCCGGTGGAACGTTTTGGTTGGGTTGTTTATAGTTTTGAAACTAAATCGACAATAACTGTTTTGCACAGCTCTCTCTGTTCTTTTGATACCTGTATTTTCTCACCATATACATAATAAGTGTGCTTATCCATTTTACTCAAAGGCATTCCTTGATTAGCTGCGACAACCCCAGCACTGTTAAAGTCTCGTAGTTCCATGCTAAATACGTTTTCAAATTCACCTTGGTTGGTTACAACCGAACTGCTTCCAATAAACCTATCTGGATTGTCTTTATATTCATCATACATTTTTTTTGTTGCTTCATTTGATAACGCTTTAAAGGCATGAGCTGCACCTTTCTGCTGTGTGAATCTGTTTCCTAGCAAGAGTGCAATTTTGGGTCTATCAATACCAAAGGTATTTACCTTTGAAGAAAACGTATAGTTGCCATAAACAGGGTGTGTTTTCTTTGTACCCCAAATAAGATTAAATAAACCTGTTATTGCAAATATTGAAGAATCGTCAGCATTTATCGGAACCAAAAGATGTTCGCCAGAAAGGATTGCAATTTGTGTATAAACAGAAAAACTTGGATTTGTATCAATAAAATATGTGCAAGGTTTATCAGCAATTTTTTTATGAGTCAGGGATTTAATTATTGAATGAACCTCAACCCAAGGTTTATCTGTTGCTGATAAAGGTGTTGCATCAGCTCTCTCAGATAGCAACGGTGCTATTAATTCAAGATTTCCGTCGCCCGATAGCAAATGAATATTTTCAGGAAGATTCTTATTATAATCGCTTAGTTTTGTAATATATTTACTTAAATCTGAAGTATCTGAACGCGTAATGCTATCGGTTATGTAACCGACAATTGTTTGTGGTGTGTCTTTAGTTATAAGTGTTTGTAATTTTTCTTCTGCCTGTCGACCTCCTCCCATAAGCATCATTGAAACATTTGCTTGCGGGCACATATCAATTACTACAACATCACGATCAGGATTTTTTTCGGCATAGACAGAAGCCACATGGAAAGTAATGGTACTTTTGCCGACTCCACCTTTGTTGTTCCACATCACATAACTTTTATTACTCATTAGCTCTCCTTAATTGACAAATATGTTTAAAAACCCAACAAGGGATTATAAAGAAATTGTATAATACGCTTTCAGTAAGGGTTATACTGAAAGAATGCACGTTAGGCAAGCTGCAAGATACTAACTGAGTATCAGGCGGTATTACAGGTGTTTTATGGAATAATTTTGAATTGTTCTTTTTGGTGCTATCGCTCTGAATCTATGTTGAACCATGGCCGCCAAATTCCTACAAGTTTGTCCTCCTCGAAGAACCGCTCTGCGACAGCGTTGTTTGGGAAATTTGTGTTGAAGGAGAACCCGACTTTCGTAAAAATCACGGATAGTGGCTCAACTTCGGATGGGAATATGTGTTCAATCCCAAAGCGCAACTGACAAGATGTTGTCGCGGGTTTCGCTTTGGCATTGCCTTTGAGCGGAACATGAAGCCTTCCTGGAGATCTACGTTTTATGTGTAAAGAGAACCTTTTCTTAATGTTTGTTGATTTTCCAACATACAGGCACGGATAAAATAATTCTTCCGGCCACCAATCGCCGTAAGTTACATCAACAGGTTGCTTACCTGGCCCTTTGAGGACGATGTGGCGATTTGAAGATAGTAATTCCTCTTTACTACCAACCCACCAAAACGCATACACGCCTGCGCTTTCCGGCAGTGAAATACGAGGCCCGGAAAATATCTTGTCTACAGGTTGAATGTGATGGTCCAGGTGCATAGTTCAAGTCCAATAAACTATTGTTTAGAAACAGCTTAGCATACGCTTTGTAATGTTATACAGAAGGAGCTTACGTTAGGCAACTTGAAAGATACCACACCAGTGTCATGCAGCGTGAAGATACTAACTGATCATCGTGCTCGAATTGATACATGAACAAACCTTTTTCAAGTTTGGTCATGTAGAGGATGTTTCTTGACATATGGGGTGAGTTAAGCAAAGATCCAAACTATTTTTTCTTATTCTGTTACTCGAAAATCGCTTCCGAGTCCTCTCACGTCGACTTGGGTGAAAAACTAAAACAATTCCTTTTCCCCTAATGTAAGAAATTTATCAGACTACATGTGTATTGTGGGATTTTGCGCACAATTTTATCTGGAAATTATTAATGAATCTACAATTGCGCCCAGCTGAAATCGAGAAATTGGTTGATGAAGCTCATTCAATTTTCAATGCAACCTCAATTTATGAGGTAATTGATCTTGACGAGTCAGCAGCCAGGGCATTTTTAACGACAGCTTACGGTAATCCTGAGACGGCACTTATTGATCAATACCTTGAAGTGGTAGATAAGCTGAGATAGGAACATGAGCAACAGTGTTTGCGACAATTATTTTTAGATCCAGCGGGAATCTTTTTCGAGTCAGGCACCTTTACTTTTCTTTTTCCATTTTTCTTCGAAAAGGGATGCCCATTGTATTAAGCCATTGGCCCATGTCAACAACTATGAAAATACGATTCAATTGTTTATAATTGAAATCGCATCATTCATATTTTTCAATCTGTTTCCCTTAGAAGTGAACTGATCTAAAACATCAGACAAGAAACTATGAATAACCATAGCTGATTGATCACTCGTGCTACCTGGGGCTAACTGAAATGCACCTAGTCCTGGGAGTATTTCATGGTATTCTACCCAAGCATGATACTCTTTATGACCTTTAAGCGAACTAGCGCTTGTGCCGGGGTAAATGATATAAGCTCCGTGAGTTCTTCGGATAGCATCTCTGTAGCTGTGCATTTTTAAAAGATCACCTCTACGATAGCGGCCAGTCCGCTCTTCAGCTTTTATTGATCCAATACTTTCCTGAGCCTTGCCAAAGGCTTTTGATAAACTGGTGATGCTATATTTTGCATCAAAATGAATATGGCAGATTTTGTTGTCTAACTCAGCTTCATCATGTGTTAACCCTTCGTCCCAAAAAGAAATTGTGAAATCAGGACGCATTTGACGTGTCCAAGAACCAGCAGCAGGATAGGAGCAGCTATACTCAAGTCGTTTTTGTGTCTGTTTTAGTGGAGGTACTGTGAAGGTCCTGTTGTAGGCAAATTGGAGTTTTAAGGGTTTGCCCATGTAGACAAGACTGATCCCACCTGTTGAAAATATGTTACCCGACCTTAATTTCAAACCAAAACCATCACGGGCAGTTTCAAAGAGTTCTTTAGTCGCAGCTTTGAGCTTTTTACCGCATAACTTCTCGATGATGGACCATAAATTAAAAAATACCCAGTATTCATATAGTGTTGGGATATCTCTCTGCCCCCCCTGATGAAGATCTTCTCCCCCTTTCCATGCCAATCGTGCAGCAGCATTTACTTTAAGCCAAATCTGAAGAACCTCACGGTATCCAAGTTTTCTCTGAAGCACGGGACTGCCAAGCTCTAGGCCAGAGATTTCGCCAACCCTATGGAAAAAGTTCATGCTCAAGACCTGCTCCATTTTGCTACGAAGGGGTAAAAGCTCCCTTTCAATGAAAACAGTGCTCCATGCTGGCTGTGGCCGAATGGCGATAATAGTTTCTTCAATTGATATCAAAAGGTTATCCATGTACTTAAGAACATATTTAACAAACCTGTTCTCGGGAGTATCAATTGTTTCCTCTGATGTGCTGCTTGTAATCTGATTTGGCAGTGAGGTTAACGACCCGTGAATATTTCTAATGGGGTGCAAATTTGGCAAAGGAGTTCTGCATCTCCCTGTGCGGAGTTGACGAGCCGCCTCCCCACCCCTGAATCCCTTTCGAGAAGAAACTCTCTCGTAAGTAACTTTTAATGAAACGTGTGGTCGAGCAATAATTTGTTCTATCGCATCAGTGAAGTCACGGGAAGTAAGTAGTGCTCGTATAAAAAAGAACCTTTGCTGAATAGAGTAGGGTTCTGTAAAAGGATCGGTGGTTAACTTTGCTTCAGTTTGGGCGGGAAGTCTCAACAACAATTCGATGGAATGATCGGTGATGTCCTTCAACATAGCCTGGTATTCATCCCGATAATTAATTTTTTTTGAACGGACCTCAACTCGGCAAGACCCAGTTGTTACGCCCATTTTTTGAACCCTAAACGTCATTAGGCCAGTTAAATTGCCGGTGGTTATGGTCCCTTTATCCTGTGTCTCTGCTGCAAAAGGGGACCGCTCTACTATTCCGTTTTTTTCTTCAAGTTGCAATTGAGGGGAGTTGATTTCATAATGGTATGTTGTTGACTCAAGGAGTTGAATTCGTTCTTCACCAAATTCAACAGCCTCTTCTTCGGGAATGCGGACAAGTAGTTTAGAATGAGGATGGCACAATACAGCAAGAGTCATCTCACAGATTTTGGTATTGAACTCGTCGTAGAATACCACTGTCTCCTTACATAACTCCTTTTTACTTGCCATACTAAGCCTCTGCGTAACTGGCAAAGCCTTCTTCAAGTTTATTCTTCATACGTTTAATTTTCTCAGTACTAAGCTTGTAAAATGGGAGGGAGCCTTCTGGTGGCGTCACCTCAGTTAAGGCACTAAGATCAGAAAGATTTTTAATGATACCACGAGCCTCACTTCCACTGAGAGGGATAGAAGTTTCCCAAACATGTGTTCGTTCACAAAAGGCCTCCAGATCATTCAAAATTGGCGCCAGTTTTTTTCTTGAGCCATGAAGACGCGTTAATATTTTTTGCATTATCTGAACATCTAAAGTGTCTCTACAAATGGCATCAACTTCTTCTGGGACAAGCCGATCAGGATCATTAGCCCTTCGGCTGAGTTCGACATATCTTAATATCTCAGAGCTTGTCCTGAAACCAAACTCTGTATTGTACCTCGAGAGGATATCGAAAAGAGATAACAGTTCCCCACACGCGATTGAAGACATGCGGGCATCACCTATAACCACAGCTGTTTCATCATTAGCTGAATCAACAAAATGTTTGCCAAAACCTGATCCAGCGGAAGCGATTTTGTCAGTCCTGGCACTTACTGGAGCAGCTAGAAAGCCTGCCAGGGCTGCGCCTGTTGCCCTGAATTCAATGATGTTTGCCCTATCCAAAACTTTGGGTGAAAAAAGATAAGTGGTTTCATCGACATTAATTGTGCCAATAATAAAAAGATTCCCGGGCAATGATTCAATGACGGCTGGGACATCGCCACGTCCTTTTGCATCATGGTGAAACCGAAGTGGTTCATCAGGCGATTCAATTGCGGAAAGGAAATCAGCAAAATATCTTTCCACATGCGATAAATTCATTTCATCAAGAATGAGGAAATATGGTTTTGATCGGTCATTGGCTGCCCTTAAGATTAAATCCAGTGCCTTGGTCTTCTCATAGCGCTTATTATCAAGAGCGTCGGGATACCCCACAATATTCTCATTGGATATCCAATTCGCACCGATTGCAATAACTTCATACTGCGTGCACGATTCTGAAATCCATTTAGCAAAAGCTCGTGCGATGAGAGTTTTCCCTGAACCGGAAAGGCCTGAGAGTATGACAAATCTTTTTGCTTTTAAAGAAAGGGGAAGACGGGTTCCAACATCATTGCCGACGACGAATCCCATTTTATCCAAGGAAGCATTCCATTCTTTCATCATGGTCTTGTCAAGCATAAGTAAGTCTCCGGCTTTCGCAAAAATCTCAGACACCTTGCATATTAGTATTGCTGCTTTTAGGGGTGGGATGATCCACATGTTTCTACTATCCGGGCCAAGCATCTTTTCAACTTCACTGTGGATAATAGGCTCCAACAACGAGACGGTCCTGGAGGCATCACCACCTGCCCTTAAAACCACCCAGGATAAAGTAGATGACGATTGGTCGAAAGCCATGATCAGCAAATCCCCTATCCGAACATCATACCAGCCCCCATCAATTGCATCTCCCGCCAAGCGCCAGTTCTTACCCCCTCCCTGACTGCGGATTGTCCTCGAATTCTCGACAATAACCTCTCGGCCAGATTCAAGCAAATTACCGTCAAAATATCGAGTAACTATATTGATCGGAGACTTGTCATTACCTTTTGAGGGAAACCAGGCATCGAATACATCACGATTAATATTAATCGCACGTTCATTTCCAGCCTCCTCGCCAATAGTCTTACGGGTCGTCAGGAACCAACCCAGATTTGACCCGATCAATCTCCGCGCAGCATAAATAACTTCTGACATTAAAACCCTCTCGGAATTGTATTCATTTACTAATCTCCAGCTTGTGCTATTAGTGCCTTTTGAAGTTGAGTATCAAGGTTTTTGGCTACAGCCCAGGCCAAAAGGGGTGGTACTGCGTTTCCTATTTGGGTTAACTGAGAATTCATACTACCTGCAAAACGGAAAGCGTCGGGGAAGGACTGAAGTCGAGCGGCCTCCCTTAAGGAAATACACCTTGCCTGTTCACTATCGAAATGAATATGTGAATATGAATCTTTCCCTATGTGGGCGGGGACTGTTCTGGCTGGGTGATCGGGCCACATTTTCCTGAATTTATTGGGATACCTGTTATTTTTATATGGTGGAACGGTAGCCTTAAATATTTCATTCCACTCTTCACTACCTTCCGGGATCCTCTTTCCCAAATCGACTTCGGCGGCAGTGACCCGCTCTTTAAATATTTTATTTGCCGTCTCAAGGGCCTCTGGGTACATCCCACCATGAGGCATTCTTTTGAAAGTCTCATAGTCTCTAGGGGTGTATCGAATGACATTTCCACAAAACCGGCCATTTGACCTGAATCCTGGCCATGATTTCATCATTCTTGAAAATTCCGATTCTTGATCTAAGTACTCAAAAAATTGATTTGTATCCCTCTTGTTTCCTTTCCCATTCCTGCCATCAAGATGCATGGTAATTGGCGGTAAGTCCCAAAAAGCCTCCGAAGCAGAAACCGCGGGTCTTAATCTCGATTTAGCTATGAAATGATCTTCATAATGATCCCAGGGAGGAAGAACTTGAGCATGTCCATTGCCAGCCCTTGCAGTCGAATAACCGACAGGTAAATCGTATTTTCGTTCCACTGCCGGAAAGCTTGGAATTGTTCCCAGCTCCTTACGGATACCAATTATGAACATTCTCTCCCTTAGTTGAGGGACTCCGTACCAAGTTGCATTGAGGAGGGCATATCTGGTTTCATAACCCATTTCCTCAGCTGTTACGGCGATCTCCTCAGCAATATTTTTTTTGATGAATTTGCCAATCTCACGGACATTCTCCATTACAAACGCCAAAGGACGAAGGTTGGAAATATAGTGGAGATAGTCTAAGTAATAGTTGGCTCTTTCGTCAGCCGCATGGGCATAATCCTCACCTGCCAGTCTCCACAAAGCTGCACGCCCAAGTCTTGAAAAGGCTTGGCATGGCGGTCCGCCTACAACTATGTCAATGACATCCTCGACAGATTCGGTGTTACTGCAAAGGTGCTCGACCGCCTTTTCCGGAGGTGTGTCACGAATGTCTGTGAATGACTTGTAACCGCAAGGGACTTTATCTGAAAAATTTAATTGATGCGATTCTCGGGCCTTATCATTTATCTCTATTGCAGCCACAGACTTAAATCCAGCCCGATCGAAGCCCAGGCTCAATCCGCCACAGCCGGCAAACAAATCCACGGTTCTAAAGTATTTTCTTTTTATGGCTTTTTTCGATTTGTTCTTAACCCAATCAGACATCTTTATTCTCTATTGCCCTTATTAATTTTTTTTCCAGATTGTGGTGATTTCTAACTTTCGTTTCACATTCCCATACAATAATGACATTCCAACCTAGTTCTTCAAGTGTTTCGATGTTTTTTTTATCCCGAGATTGATTTTTAGACAATTTTGATTTCCAAAATAAATGATTTGTAGCTGGAATTCCAGAATCTTTGCAACCTTCATGCTGATGCCAAAAGCAGCCATGAACAAAAACTGCCACTCGATACTTTGGCAAAATGACGTCAGGCTTTCCGGGAAGGTCTCTCCTATGAAGCCTAAACCTGTAACCAAGGCTATGTAACAACGATCGGACATATAGCTCTGGCTTTGTATTCTTACCTCGGATACTAGCCATGATTTCGCTACGTTTTTCTGGGGTAAAGATGTCACCCTTCTTTCTATCTTTCCGAGGCATTTATGACCTCTAGCTTTATGGTGGAGCTTTTTTGCTAACCATACAAGACATCGACAAGTAAGACGATTACGACAAAAGAGCTTGCTCTCAATTGCTTCGACTTAGCACAAACACACTTTCTGGCTATTGTATTTTGGTAAAGGATGTTCAAATGGGTTACCAAGCAATAATCACTGTTGTCGACGGAATATACAGGCATGGATTGTGTCCATGAAAAACACTCGATCCTGAACCATTCCAAAATGAGGAAACTCTGCCTTTCAAAAAGTCAGAAAAAATTGCGGCAAGCAACTGCTATTCGCGCAATAACCAGAAATCATTACCAAATTTCTCCGAAGAAAATTTTTCTTCTAGCTTACTCTGATATTGCACCGCGTGCAATCATTCTCGCGACTCACCGCCAGTGACATTCCATTCCGAGAGGCTTTACAGCACCGATAAGCTAAGAAGGAGCTTTGTTCTCAAGATTGAGTGTATCTACACTGCGTTGATAATGACCACGGAAGGGTCTAAAGGGAAGGTAACGGTTTCCTTAAAAGTTTACAAATTTCCACTATATCATAACCGGATGAAATGGAGACAGACAGGAGATTTTCCAAGACAATTTCCTTCGGAGCCGACTAGTCAAAATCCATAGATATATGGACTTTGACCTTGATCAATCTTCAATATATATATCCGAATTCTTTCCCTTTTTTTTAAAAAAATTGGGTTGTTTATTCTTATTGTTGGATCACTCTGATAGAAGCACGAATGCTCTCACATTTGCATTGAGACAATTCGATGTTAAACAAAAAGCTATCTTTATATTTCTGGATAATTGCACCGACATGAACACCTAACTTATCATCTGCTACAGAGGTTATCATTGCAACACAAGTATCCATTGCTGCAAATCTGTTCATCCTTATTGCAGCATCAACTGCTAGTTCAAGACAACGAGCACGAACTTTATTATCAAGGTTCGGACTACTAAAAACTACTCTCATGTTATCGGCAATATTTTCGGCAAAAGACCACCCATACTGGTCACTTTCAATCATCTTTTTATAACTTTTAAGAAAAGATTTTAATTCACTGGAAAGCTTGTCGTTATTAAGGATGGTGAAGAAAGGGCGCTTCAATTCTAGACATATACGGATTTGATCATCTGGATCAACAAGTGATAATTTGTTTATAAATTCTTTAACTTGTGCTGAGGAGTATTTTTTTTCGTTCTCGAGCCTGTCGTTAATAGTTGAAATTAATATATTTACCTCACCTAGGCTACCTCCTCTTCCCATTATTGAGTCATACGCCATTTGTAAAGCTTGCTTCAGTTCAGGAAGGGTCTGGTATCTCTTGTTCTTATCAAGTTCACATGCTCTTTCAATAACATGAAATAGGGCTGGATGAACTAAGCCATCCATCAAATAAGTAGGGTTCTGCTTTGTAAGTAGTACATAAAAGCTTTTGCCAAGCATAAATATATCACTTGTAGCATCGGCATACTTAAAACCACCACTATGAAACTCTGGAGGCAAATAACCTTGAGTACCCCAAAACATAGAAGAACTGGTAAACCTCGATGAAGATTCAGGTTCCATACCCAATCCAAAATCAGAAACAACTATGTTTCCATCTTTGAGGAGAAAGTTTTGAGGCTTAATGTCACGGTGAAAAACACCTGAAGCATGCAACTCAGATATACAGACAATCATCTGATTAAAAATCCTCTCTTGCTGAGCAAGATCATTGATAATTCCATCGACAATGGATGTTAAGTCTCCTTCTGAGTAATACTCCATAACAAAATACGGAGGATCATGTTTTCGATTACTATATAAGGTTTTTACCACTTTAGAGTTGCCAGAGAAGCTTTCCAATAGCCTAACTTCTCTCTTAAATCTTTTGACATATTCATTTCCTAGTTCCTTACAGTACTTCAAGGCCAGGGTACCTTTCAGTACCCCAGAGGTATCTTCAACAAATAGGATCTGTCCCATGCCTCCAGAATCGTTGCAATTTCCTTTAACCTCAAATCTATCGTCTATCAAATCACCAGTATCGAAATCCATATTGACCTATTGTTTTTGGTATTTGTGCATATCCATCTTGTTATATATCTTATATGATATCAAGATCATGTGATTCTGTCCACCAAACTGTAGTTTTCTCGACTCTGAGTTAATTAAACGCCAAGCCATGTCGCCATTAACTGTTTATGTATACTTTCTTGTACTGTGTAGAATGTTCTTTTTAGATATTTCGATATCTGAGAAGGTGTTGGATGGTAGTCAACATATTTCCACTACACATAACCGAATGTAGTGGTAACTGATACTAGATTTTATTCAAGATTATCAAGCAGATTGTTGAGAACACGTTTTGGTCTGCCTTCATCTTTTACAGCCTAGTTAGAAAAGAGCCCAGGAATACATCCCCGGGCTTTTGCTGTTTTTATCCTGTCAAGGGTTAAAACAGTCCCTGCGATGCCATACGTTGCCATACGTTACCATAGACGGAACCCGTAAAAAACAGGGTGTATGCTCATGAAAAAGAGAGATCAATTTTTTCATGACGGTGAAATATGGCATACACCCTGGCGGATCTTGACAATGTAGAGCGGGCGATCATCGAGCTGGCGACCAACAAGCGGACGGTCAAGGTGGTGGTTGCCGGTGACGTCTTTGAGTTTTCCCCGATCACCCTGCCCCAGCTCCGCACCCTCCGTAATGAAATAGCCGCTGAGATTTCAGCCGCCGACCCTGAGTCCGGGATCAGTGCCTTTGTCGTCCATGGGGGCAAGGGCTTATGAGCTTTCCGGCCGGTACAATCCTTGATAGGAGCGGCGCTCCCTTGCCTCCCTCATCGATGAGCACTTTTGGTGATTACGAGGGTGCCTCCACCAGCGACCGAATGGGCACCTTCGGTAGTTCCTCTGCCGGGCCAAATGCCTCCGCCTTTCGCAACCTTACCACCCTTCGCAAGAGGGCACGGGATTCAGAGCGTAACAATCCGACCGCCAAGGGGGGGATCGATTCCTTTGTCTCCAACCTGGTCGGTACCGATATCTCACCAAGCTGGAACCTCGATAATCAGGATCAAAAAGACGAGCTGCAGCTCCTCTGGGAGGATAGCCAGCTTGAGGCTGATTTCTACGGGGTCTCCGATTTCTACGGTACCCAGGAGATTGTCTGTCGTTCGATGGTCAGGGACGGTGAGGTGCTTGGTCGCTTTCATGATGTCGAGCCGGGGCTCGGGCTGATCGTGCCCCTGCAGGTGCAGCTTCTGGAGGCCGATCATCTTGATCCAAGCTATAGCGATATCAGTCCGGAGGGCAACGAGATCCGCTTTGGTATCGAGTGGAAAAACAACCGCCGGTATAAATACTGGCTCTACGGTGACCACCCCGGGGAATCATTTCTCACCGGTTCTGATCTGACCCGTGTTCCGGTGGACGCCAGAGATATGACCCATGTCTTTCGGCCCCTCCGGGCTGGGCAGGCCAGGGGGATAAGCTGGCTGGCTCCGATCCTTGTCAAACTGCACGATATAGATATCTACGACGACGCCGAAGTGGTCCGTAAAAAGGCGGCGGCGCTCTGGGGTGGTTTTATCTACACCGACAAGGCGGTTGGCGACCGGACCATTGGCGGCAACCCTCTCTCCAGGTCCAACGGGGTGCAGTCTATTCGCCTCGAACCAGGCACCTTTCCGGTCCTGGACAATAACCAGAAGGTCGCTTTTTCCGAGACCGCCGACGTCGGCAACAACTACCTCGATTTCATCAGGACCCAGTTCCGGATCATTGCCCGGGGGCTGGGCATAACCTATGAGCAGCTGTCCGGCGATCTGTCCGGTGTCAACTACACCTCGCTGCGGGCCGGGCTGATCGAATTCCGGCGGCTCTGTGAGACCCTGATCGCCCGTACCATGATCTTCCAGTATTGCCGACCCTATATCAACCGCTGGATCTACACCGCTGTGCTCAACCGGGCAACCGGCACCATTTCCGTCTCCGAATACCTCAAAAAACCCCGAACCTTTCACCGGGTTGACTGGCACCTGGACGGCTGGGACTTTACCGACCCGGTCAAGGATCGGGTGGCGGAACTGATGGATATCAGAAACGGTGTTGCAGCCCGCGGCCAGAAGATCGCCAAGCGCGGCGACAATATCGACAAGGTCGACAAGCAGAACCAGGCGGAAATGCAGAAAGCCGAAGCCAGGGGACTGGTCTATGACTGTTACCCGACCCAGGTCGACAAGTCCGGCACCATGCAAAAGATCGAGGATCAGGTGGTCCTTGATTCAATAGAAACAGAATAGCTCAAGAGGCCAGGGGGAAATTTATGGGCGTGGAGCATATCCTTACCGAAATCATCAACCGGCCGTTGTTGATCACCCCGGACAAGCTGAACGTTATCCTCGGGGTCCTGAACAAAAAAGCGGATAACCCGATCAACATTGACCTGTCCGACCTGGTCCCGGCCCTCGGTTCCGACCAGAGCGACGGCGCGGTCCGGGCCAGAGCCAGGGAGGTCAACCAGGCGAGCAGCCCCCCGCAATATTCGTTTGCGGTGATCGATGCCCTGGGCAGCCTGGTCTACCGCAATCATGGTTTCGGCGACGGCTCCGGGCTGCGCAGCTACCGCACCATGCAACGGGACATCCAGTCCTGTCTAGATGACCAGAGTGTCGGCGGCATGCTCATCGACTTCGACACCTATGGCGGCACCGCAGCCGGCTGCGAACGGATGGCTCGGTTTATCAAAGAGGCGGACAGTATCAAGCCTATCTATGGGGTGGTGGACCTGAATTGTTTTTCCGCCGGCATGTATCTGGCTGCTGCCTGCCGGAAGATCATCCTCACCGATCATACCGCCGGGGTTGGATCGATCGGCTGTATCGCCATTCACCGCGACCAGTCCATGAAAAACGAGATGGATGGCATTGTCTACACCGCGGTCTTTTTCGGTTCCGAGAAAAACGACTACTCCCCCCATGAACCACTGTCGCCCGGGATGAAAAAGAAACTGCAGAGCAGTGTCGACCGGATGGGTATGCAGTTTGCCGGGACGGTGGCCGAGTTCCGGGGGCTGGAACTCGAGGCGGTCCTGAAAATGAATGCCGGGGTTTATTACGGCCAGGAAGCGATCGATGCCGGGCTGGCCGACGAGATAGCAACCTTTGACGAGGCGGTGGCCATGTTGGCCGCAGAAATAGAAGAACAACAGGAATCAACCTACTACGGAGGCTCATCGATGACCACCAAAGAACGGATGGAAAAACTGCTGACAGCCGAAGATGGGCCCGAGGCCCTGGCCGAACTCGGTTATGTCAAAAAAGAAGATGCAGAAACCGGGCTGCAGGCAGCGAAAGAAGGACTCAGGAAAAAGTTCTACGATGTGGCCGAGCTCTGCCAGCTGGCTGAACTCTCCACCGACCAGACGGTAACCATGTTGAAAGAAGGGATCAGTCCTGATGCCGCAAGAGAGAAAATCCAGGAGTTACGGGCGGAAAAATCGAGAAAGACCACGGTGCAATCCACCATCAGCCCCCTGGCCAGAGAAGGTAAACACCCGCTGATCGAGTCCTGCGAAAAGCTGGCGACCAAATAACGGCAGTTTCACCAGCCAGACCAAACAGTCTTAGCGACTTACGAATCATATCAATGGAGCGAGGTAGACAATGGCAACGAAAACAGAACCGAACACCCTGGGAGACGGGTTGAAATGGGAACAGGACAGCGATTACTCCCGTAAAAAAATAATTGTCGCCAGCGGCAACAGTGTCGTGTTGCTGGAGGTGGTCGGCAAGATTACCGCCAGTGGTAAATACGCCCCCCTGAATCCAGTGGCAATAGACGGCACCGAGGCAGCGGCCGGGATCATGATCGGCGATGTCGATGCGGGTCTTGCCGATACTGCCGGGGTTATCGTCGAGCGCGACGCCCTGGTGGCCACCGATAATCTGGTCTGGCCCGATGGCATCACTATCGGTCAAAAAGATGCCGCGATCGCTGAACTGGATGGTCTCGGTATCAAGGCGGTGGATCTGGCGTAACACATCTTAAACATTTTTGGACAGACAACTGTCCTAATCCATTTCCTACAGGAGTTTTATTATGGGCGAATTAATAATCAATCCGTTCGACGATTCAGGATACGACCTGGCGACCATGACCACGGCCGTCAACCTTATCCCCAATAACTACGGGAGGGTGCGACAGTTGGGTCTGTTCAGCCCCGAGCCGGTCCGTACCCGCACCATCCTGGTCGAGAACGTCAACGGCGTGCTCACCCTGCTCCAGTCCCAACCCCCCGGTGCTCCGGCCCCAAGAAAGAAGCAGGGCAAAGGCGTGATGCGATCCTTTGTCATCCCCCATGTGCCTTATGACGACCAGATCAAGCCTTCTGATCTGCAGGGACGCCGGGAACCGGGCACTGTCGATGAAAAAACCCTCGAGGTAGAGATGCGCAAACGCCTCACCGAGATGCGGTCCTCCCACGCCATCACCGAGGAACATCTGATGATGGGCGCGGTCAAGGGGATCATCCTCGATGCCGATGGGTCAACAATCTATAACCTCTATGACGAGTTCGGTATCGCCGGTAAATCGGTTGCGTTCGCTCTCGATGTCGACACCACCGAGGTAACTGATAAATGCCGTGAGGTCGTCCGGCATATTGAAGATAACCTTTTTGGCGACGTCATGATGGGGGTGCGCTGTCTCTGCGACGAAACATTCTTCGATGCCCTTATCACCCATCCGAATGTGGAGAAGTTTTACCTCAGTCATGCCAAGGCCGTTGAGCTGGCTGGCGGCGGCGCGGATCCGCGCAAGGGATTTTCCTTCGGCGGCATCGTCTTCGAGGAATACCGAGGCAAGGCCACCGATCCGGCCGACGGTAATATGCGGTCGTTTATCTCTGCCGGCTATGCCCATTTCTTCCCGGTCGGCACCCAGTCAACCTTCAAACTCCATCACGCCCCGGCTGAGTATATGGAAACCGTCGGCACCTACGGCATGCCGATCTATGCCAAGCAGGTTATGCAGCCCTCCGGCAAGTGGGTTGATATCCTGACCGAGTCGAATCCGCTGCCCCTGTGCCGCCGACCGGGTGCGCTGGTTACCGGTACCCTGGCCTGATAGGAGAGAGGGCAGCAGATGAGTATCCGCGACCAGATAACAGCTGCAGTCGACCAGGCTTTCGGTCCTGATTTTCTTGGAGAAGCGATCGAGTACAACGGCCAGCCGGTGGACGGTATCTTCCGAATGTCTACCGAGCCCAGGAACAACAGGGGTGGCTCGTCGGCGACCGCCGTGCTGCAGGTCAAGGTCAGCCAGGTACCGGCCTGGTCGGTGAACGATCCGGTACTGGTGGACGGCGTGACCTGGAAGGTCAAGAGCGAGGGCCCCGGCTCCACCTGGTATAAGCATGTGCTGCAGCTGGAAACCAACCGGAGGCTAAAGCCATGAGTATGCCGGGGGGTGCGAGGCTGGTCGCCAGGAATCTTAGGGAGCTGCACCGGCAGCTGAAAAGATACGATTCACGCCGCAGACCGATCGCTGAAACGGCGGTCAAGGTCGAACTTTTTCGGCTGCGCAGGGTCCTGCAGGGCGAGCTGCGTCGGGGCCAGGTTGCCGGCAAGGCTTTTACCCCGCTGCGGGTGGTCAGTCGCGGCACCAGAGCTTCAAGAAAACCGTTGGCCAGATTGGCGGTGGCCGTGCGCTACAGCGTTAAAAAAGAAGGCGATATCACCCATATGTCGGTTGGTTTTGACGGGCCGCAGTCCAGTAAGTCGTGGCGGCGGATCGCTCATGCAGTGCAGGAAGGTGGTGAAAAAGACCCTGGGCAGTATCTCTTCGGTTCGACCTTGCGAAAACTCTGGGCCAGGATCGGTGGAGACTATAAAAAGGGCCGGGGTAAGGGTATCGCCAAGTTTTTCTTCCTGCGTAAAAAGACCAGCAGATTACAAATTCCGGCCAGACCGATTGTCGAGCCCTTCTGGCAGGCCCAGGAGTCTCAGACAGAAAAAAACATCATCTCTAACTTTAACCGCAAGATGCTGGGAGAACGGATATGAGTCTGACCGACAACATGACCCTGGCCCTGGCCGACAGCGAGACCCTGGCCTCCTTTTGTCAGGCCCGCTACTCCAAGGAGCAGACGGTGCAGCTGGGAGTTGATCTTGACAACCTGCCGCCGGAAAGTGATTTCCCGATCATCATGGTGGGCGTGGTTGGTGGTCGTGAGGGCAGGGCCGTTGACAACCAGTCCGCCCAATTTGTCATCACCTGCGGCATTCTTGATGAATCCGATCCGGTGGTCTCCGGCAGGTTGAAAAAATACCGACAGATTGCAGATCTGGAGGAGTTCAGATTGCTGGTCGTGGCGGTGATCGAGGCCGGTGACCTGGCCGGTGGCTATGTCAGCGACGTAGAAATCGAGAACGATCCGCTGGAATTATTTCCCATCTTTTCCACCAATATGGTGGTCACCATACTCTACCCGACCCCACTACGCGGGCGCTGGGAGAAATAACACGTCGCAAGGAGAGACCTCATGTCGAAAGTACTTGAATACATTTTAGGGACGGATGCAGCCATTGTCCTCGATTACGGATTGTCATCCCAGGCCGTTGTCCAGGGACTGACCAAACTGGCACCCCCGGGCTTTTCCAGGCAGATCGTCACCATTGACGAATTGCGCAATGAGTTCGCCCGCAAGTTTGCCGGCGGTGGTGACTACAACGATCTCAGTTTTGCCGGCAATCTGGTGGTCGGTGATACCGCCGGTCAGAACCGGTTGAAACAGTATGCCTATGACAAGACCAAGCTGGTTGGCCGTCAGCTGCTCGGTTTCCTGGACTATAACCATTTTTTTACCACCGATCTGGCCAACGATCCGTCCAGTTCCATGCAGGTGGTCGAGATGTCTTCCGGAGAGGCCGGTAAAAACGACGCCTTTCCCATCACCGGCAAGATCGTGCCCAATGGGCGGATGGCCATCTATACCGCCCATATTATCGAAGGGGCGGTACCGACCCTTGCCTTTGTCGCTGGTACACTAGGTGGTGACGACACCATCACCGATACCGCTAACGGCTTTATCACTGCCGGGTTTGTGGTCGGCATGACCCTCTTGATCTTTGACTCGCCCACTAATGACCCCATTGCCACCACCGTCAAGACCGTGGATGCCGGCACCCTGACCCTGAACTCAATCGACCTGCTGAACTCCGAGGCCGGCGTTGAGGGCATGGAGCTGCATGGCGGCAGCCTGTAATAAAGAGGTTTTTTGCGTTGTAGGCCACTGAACCGGCCACAGGTCAGTCCATTGAGAGAAGCGAGGAAACGATGCCCAGACAGACAGAAAAAATAACTATGTGGTTTGACTACCCCGACGATCCGGACAAAGGCCGCGTCGAGATAACCAATCTCACCGAAGAGGATGTCGCTGAGATCACCGCCGCAAGCATTACCACCAGGACAATCTACGACAATGACCGGGGCAAACCGGTCCAGGAGATTATTTCCGACACCCTGATCGACCGGCAGGAAACGGTGTGCCGGGCGGTGAAGAATTGGGAGAACTTTTTTGATCCCGACGGCAAAGCCATGGAGTGCACCGATGCCGCCAAGCGGCAATGGGCCTGCAGTAATGCCTTTATGAAATTTGTAAATAAAAACCGGATCATCGTGGCGGAGGCCGCAGAGAAACGAGCGGAGGAAAGAAGAAAAAACTGATCGACTATTCCGCCTGGCTGTCGGGGATCGGGCGGGATAGTTGCCGGGTGTGCTGTGCCACCTATGAGGCAAGGAACAGGAAACGGCGCTGGGACAAGATCGAGCCGGTGAAGAAAGAGCCACCCTGCGGCAAGTGTCGGCCCGGCCTGCATCCCGACAACGCTCTGGCCGTTGAGATATACAACAGGTGTAGTGACCAGTGGCGCTTCAGCGAGGTCACGGGGATGTTGACCATTGATAACAGCAATATCCAGGTGGTGCTTGCCGCCATGAGGATTGACCGGCAGGTGCGGCTGGATCTCCTAGACGATGTCAAGCTGATTGTCGGCGAGATAGCCAATCTGATCAATCAGGAAAGAGACAAATAGCAGACAACACCACAGAAGACCATGGCCAAACTTAAAATAGATCTGGTTGTCGACGATAAGGGCAAGCTTGTTATTACCGGCTTTGGCAAGGAAGTCGACCGGGTCATGTTCTCCAGCCGTAATGCCGTAGCGGCCTTCGGCAAAAAGTTGGCCATTGGCGGCGCGGCACTTGCTGCTTTTGCTGCAAGTGGTGGCCTGCTGGCCGGAAAGCTGACAGGGATTGCCGATGGTTATACCCTGGTCGATGGCCGCCTGAAGCTGGTGACCGACGGCACCGAGCAGCTGGCCAGGGTGCAGAAGAGCCTGTATGAGGTATCCCTTGATACCCGCCAGGGCTATGAGCAGACAGCAACCCTGTATACCGGCCTGGCCAGGTCGACCAAAGAGCTTGGCACCTCAGAGCAGGATCTTCTTTTTATTACCGAAAATCTCAATAAGGCGACAATTGTCTCCGGAGCATCCAGGGAGGCGGCGGGCAACTCACTGCGCCAGATGACCCAGGCCCTGCAGGGAGGGGTTGTCCGGGCTGAGGAATATAATTCCATCCTGGAGAATACCCCCAGGGTGCTGGAAGCTGTTGCCAGTGGTCTTGGCATAACCATGGGCCAGCTCCGCCAGGAGATGCTGGACAGCGAGCTTACCGCCGAGAGGTTTTTGGAAGGTTTCAAGGCCGGTGCGGCCGGGATTCAGCAGGAATTTGAACAGCTGCCGGCAACAGTCAAGCAGGCCGGAGTCTATATGGAGACGATTTTTGGTTCCATTATCAACGACTCCAATAAGGCATCCGGCGGGACCAGCAGAATCGCCGAATCGATTATCGAGGTTGCCGACACGATCGATCAGAACAGGGAGGGGATCGTCTCCCTGTTTGTCAAAGTGCTGGGCCTGTCTGCCAGCATTGTGGAAAATTTAGCTGAGTTTGGTGGGTGGCTCGATAACTTTGGCCCAAAAACTGAAGCGCAGCAACAGCTTGAAGAGTATCAGGCAAAGATAGGTGCCCTCCTTGAGCGGCGTGACCGGCTCGGCGGTAAGCTGACGGAGACGGAAGAGAAAACCCTCAAGGTCTACCAGGCACAGGTTGAGCAGTTGAAGTCCATTATCAGGATCCAGGAAGCGAAAAGCGAACAAGGGGCGGCAAAAACGCCTTCGGCTGCGCCAAAGACCGCTGGTTCCTCCACCTCGTCTGACGGTGTAGTTAAGAAGGCACCCGCAGGAAAAGATGCAGACAGCAAAGAGGCGATCAGGGCAAGAATGGAAGCCACCAATCGCCATATTCTTGCCTTAAACGGTATCGAAGCCGCCAACCAAGCAACCGAGGACAGCTGGTCCACTCTGATCACCCTCAGCAGGGAATATGATGAATCGGTAACCGGAGCGGCCGATGCATCGAACGAGTTTTCCTCTTCGGCAAATGACCTTGCCGAAGAGGCAAAGAACGCAATAAGTGGCTGGGCTTCCGGTTTTTCCGGGACCCTCAACGATATGCTCTGGGATGCCGACGCCACCTTTGGTGATATCGGTATTTCCTTTGGTAAGATGCTCACCCAGATGGCTATCCAGGCCATGATCATTAAACCGATCCTCGATTCTGTCTTGAACTTCGGCATGTTTTCTTTGTCGTCAGGATCTGCAGCTGCTGCCTCATCAACAAACCTGGCATCCGGGACGGCAACACCGGCCATACTCAACGCCGCCACCCAACACACAGGAGGTGTCTACGGCCTTGACGTCTTGCCCTCAAGGACTGTCTCCTCGGCGGTTTTTGCCGGAGCCCGAAGATTCCATGACGGTCTGCGGCCAAAAGAGTATCCGGCCATCCTTGAAGAGGGGGAAGGGGTATTTACCAAGGGCCAGATGTCCGCCCTGGGTGCCAAGGTCGGCGGGGCCAGGATGGTCAACAATATTTATATCATCAACCAGGCCGATGCCACCCTCACTAAAACCGAGAAAAAGAACGAGGATGGCGGGGTGGACTACGAGGTATTGATTCAGAACATCGCCGCCAAGGGAGTGACCAGGCAGGGCTCACCGATGCATGCCGCCATCATGACCGCAACCGGTTCCAAGGAACCGTTGATCAGGAGATAACATGGCTATTGCTATCTATCCGCCGGAATTACCCAGTGAAGCATTGCGGGACGGTTATGTGGAAAACCACCCGAACAATCTCCTGGCGTTCCCCGGGGATTCTGGTTTCGGTAAAGTCAGGCCGAAAGGAGCCACGCCGCCTTTTACCTATACCTATTCGATGCTGCTCACCACGGCGCAACGCCTGATATTAAAAAACTTTGTCTATATAACCCTGCGCGACGGGGCCCTGCGCTTTGAGCATAGCCACCCGGTGGATGATATCTCATTTGAAGCCCGGTTCTTTTCTGATAGCCAGGAGCTCTATAAAGTCACGTCCTCCGGCCTCGATTTCATCGTCACCCTGAACGTTATGATCCTGCCATGAGTATTTCACTTGACGCCAATAAGGAAGTGTACGCCCAGGAGTCCGGTGACTACCCGATTTTCCTGATGACCTTCAGCTCTCCGGGGCTGGCAAACGATATCCGTGTCTCAACCGATGCCACCACCCGGCTGCCCGGCCTGACCACCGATGAGCAGGTAGTCTGGGGGACGGTCTCCAACTCGCTGGAATATATGTTCTGCCCGATGGCCATTGCCTGGCCGGCACAGCAGGAAGGGGTCCCTCCGGAAACCAAATTGACTATCTCCAATATCGGCAGGGAACTGGTGGCCGCAATCAGGTCCCTGGGGCCATCGCCGTCCCTGAAAATGGACTACGTCCTGGCCTCTAATACCGACCGGATCGAGCAATCGGTCACCGGTCTGCTCTTCCTTGATGCGGATATAAACACGATGAACATCTCCGGGGCCCTGAAAATGGACGATACATCAAGGGAGTCCTGCCCTTTTAGAACATTTGGACCATCAACCGCCAGGGGGCTCTTTAAAAAATGATGGATCTTGAACGTTATAAATCGATTCCCTACAAAGAGCATGGCCGGGACTTTTCCGGGGTGGACTGCTGGGGACTGGCCAGGCTTATCCGGTACCATGAGTCGGGGATCCTCATGCCGTCATGGTCGGCGGAATATGAAACCTCGAACAAAGCCCCGTATTCGGAGCTGATCGGCAAGGAGCATTGTCTGGCAAAATGGCGACAGCTGGAGCGGCCACAGGTCCTGGCTGTTGCCCTTTTTGAGATTGCCGGTTTCTTTCATGTGGGCACGGTCCTTGACCGACGCGGCCGGGAGATGATCCATATCCTGAAAGACACCAGCGTCACCATCGAGCCTCTTCGATCGATTGAATGGAGAGACCGTTTCAGGGGGTGGTGGCTCTATGGAGAATAGAGAACAAAGGTTGCTGCCGGTCACCGCCAAACTGCACCCCTTCGACGAGAAGTGCGTGGTTGAACTGGCCTCTGAGGGCCAGAGTATTGCATCCGTCATCGACTTTGTTGCCGGGAAAAATGAGATCAACGCCTGGTACCTCAAGGATGTTTATGTCGAGTTGAACGGCACTCCGATCGTCGCCACCGACTTTGCGCACACCTTTGTTAAAAGAACCGATAATCTGATAATTCAGTTCAGGATCCCCAAGGGCAAGGAGGGGAAAAACCCGCTCCGAACTATCCTGATGATTGTGGTGACCATCGTGGCCATCGCTGCCCAGCAACACTGGTTCTTAGGTACCGCCTGGTCGGGGTACGGGGCTGCTGCAATAATGCTGGTCGGCGGAATGGCCGTCAATGCCCTGGTGCCGATCAAGCCCCTGTCCGATACCGGACTGGGGCACGACAGTACCGGCGAGTCTGATATCTATAATATCAGCGGGATGAGAAATTATGTCCCGCGTTATAAACCTCTTCCTCTTGTCCTGGGAAAAGTCAAATTTGCCCCGCCCTATGGCGCACTGCCGTATACCAGAATACAGGGCAACGACCAGTATCTGCATTTTGATGTGGTCTGGGGCCACGGCCCTCTGGCCATTGGCCCGCTGTCTCTTGGGGATACCCTGCTGTCGAATTATTCGGATGTCCGGACGGCTACCAATTACGGCTATCCGACCGACCAGGAGCTGAACCTCTATCCCTATGATGTGGATGAGACCAGCGTCGGCAGCGGTTCGGGTACGGTGGTCAGTGCCGGTGTCCCGGTGATCAGGACCACGGTCGCGGGCACCAATAAGGCAACCCTTGATTTTGTCTTCTCTTCCGGGCTCTTTGGCATCAACTCCTCAACAGGCAACAGGCAGCAGGCCACGGTCCAGCTGTCCGTCTATAAAAAACTGTCGACGGACCCAACCTGGCTGTGGGTGGAGACCAAGATCGTCACCGATCTTGCCGCCTATCCGAAACGGTTCAGCATGGAGGTTGATTTCGGCGACTTCCCTGATCAGTACGACATCAAGGTCGAAAGAGACAGTCCGGAGACCGGGGACACCATCTATGATGAGCTGACCTGGTCGATCATCCGGTCGATAATCATGCAGGATCCGGTCACCTTCGATATCCCGATCGCCGAGACCCAGGGCGAGATCAAGGCCACCGATCAGCTTGGCGGGGTTATCGACGACCTCAACGCCGAGTGCCAGTCAATCTGCCTGGATTATGACCTGGCAACGGACACCTGGATCGAGAGGGCAACCAGCAATAACGCCTCCCTGGTCCGGCTGGTATTGCAGGGACCGGCCACGGCCAAGCCCCTGCCGGATGAGGATATCGACATAGCCGCGCTTGAGGAATGGCACGAGTTCTGTACCCTCAGCAATTATGAGTACAACAAGGTGCATGATACGCATATGTCGACGGATGACATCTGCTTTGATATCTGTTTTGCCGGTCGGTCAAGCTTTGTCAGGATCGGTAACCTCCGCACGGTGGTGATCGACCGGGCCAGGCCGTTCGGGGCCAAACAGAGCTTTAATTCGGACAACGCCTCTAATTTTTCCAGTAAGAAAACCTTCCTCGATGATATCCACGGCTACCGGGTCCTCTTCAACAATGCCGCACTCGATTCGGCAGAGGACGAGGTTATCGTCTATGCGGAAGGCTACTCCCAGGCTAATGCCACCCTGCTGGAAGCAAAGGAATTGCCGGGAGTGGTTCATGTTGACCAGGTTATCGACCTCACCAAATATCATCTCGGGGTCAGAAAGCATCGATCTGAGGTCTTTACCTGGAAGACCGACTGGGAACATATTATCTGCAACCGTGGCGATCTTGTGGCCCTGGCCCATCCCTGCATTCAGGTCGGCCTGGCCCAGGGCAGGATACGCAGCGTCGACTATCCGACCAAAACGATTGTCCTCGACCAGCAGTTCTCGATCGAGGCCCAGACGGATTACGGGATCAGCATTCGGACCACCCCGACCTCGGTTGAGTCCTCCGAGATCTTTGTCCTGCCGGTTTTTGCAGCCGACTGGACGACGGATACCTTTACCTGGGTTGGGGATATACCGCAGACCATTACCAAGGGAGATATCTATTCGGCGGGTGAGCTGGGCAAAGAGACCATCTCGGTGATCATGACCAGCAAGACCCCCCACGAAGACGGTTCGGCAACCTGCACCGCCGTCATGTATGCCTGGGATGAGATTCAGGCTTATATGAATGGGGAATACCAGGTGGTCCATACCGGCATAAGCACGCCGGTCTTCACCTCTTCCGAGACGCCGCCCCCGCCGACAATTACCCATGTCACAACGGGGGTGTCGTCCGCCGTCACCAATTCCGACGGATCGACCACCAATCGTATCACCCTGATTATCTCCATCCCCTCGGGCTATTCGGTGGTGGTCAGTTCCATTCAGGTGGAGATCCTCACCGCCGACGGCTGGGACCGTTCATCCTCGACCGATCCGTCAAATCCGGTTGTCTTCAATAATGTGGCCCCTGGAGACCACCAGATCCGGGCACGCTCGGTGGCAGCCAGCGGCAGGGTCAGTGCCTGGGTGTTCAAGACCGTGACCCAGGTCAGCGGTACACCCAGCCCTTCGGCGATCCTCTCCCTGACCGTCCAGGGCAACCTCTTCCAGAACGATCTGCGCTGGGTCCTGCCGCCAGACTTCAGGCCCAACTATCGCATTGCAATCTATTGCAGTCCCGGCGTCAACGACAGGAGTAACACCGGCGATCCGGTGGCCATCCTCAGTGGCGGCACCATCTGGAGCCATACCGGTCTGAATCAGAGTGTTGAATATTATTATTGGGCCCGGGTTATCGGGCCGGTCGGCGAGGTATCCGGTCCACCCGCGGAAACGGAAGAGGCCTGGACGGATGAGACCGGCGATGAATGGGTGGATGAAAGCGGTGAGGCATGGACCTCGATCACCACCGCATCGCCGATGTATTCAGAATGGTATCCCTTGTCGGCGACCGGTGGCATCGCCGCCAGCCCGATCACCGACAATGCCCGCATTCTGGATATGCTCACGGAATCAATTGGGAAAGGTCAGCTGAGTGAGGAGCTGAATACCGTTATCGAGGGCGCAACCGAAGGCATTGTCTACCAGCAGCAATTCTTTGAAAACTCCTGGACCGTTAAAATACAGGAGATAAATGGCGTTCCATATATGGTCGGGCTGGGGGCAGTCATCTATCCGGACTGGCAACCGGATACCTTCTATACCGCCGGGACATATGTCTGGCTGCCGTCGGACAGCAATGTCTATAAGGCCAAGGTTGATCATCTCTCTTCTGCTGCCAATATCCCGCCGCTTGACAACTGGGAGCTGATTCCATTCGGTAAAAAGAGCGCTGTGGCTATTATAGCTGATCAATTTTCCGTCAGCCTGCCGGATGGCACAGGAACCCGAACCCCCTTTGTCATCAGCGGTGATGCTATTGGATTTGACGGCACGGTCATTGTTAAAGGTTCGGTTCATGCCGATGCCCTGGCCGCCGATGATATCTATGCCCTGCGGATACAGTCGTCTGATTATCAACCTCTTGAGACCGGATATAAGTTCGATGCGGTGACCGGCACAGCCGAGTTTAACGGTTCCTCCTTTCTCCTCAATATGACCATAGACACGGAGAGCGGCGGTTTCCGGGTCCGTGACGCTGTTACCACGAACTATGTTGAGATTTTGGCCGGTGATATCAAGTTTTATCAAATGCTTGGCGGTGAATATCGTGCAGTAAAATCGCTTAAGAATATTGATGCCGGTACCTGCACCAATGGCGTGTGGAAAGTGCTTCCCGGGTATTGGGCAAAATCACCAACAGTTATGGTTGCACCCAACCATATTAAGCTGTTCGACGCTGGTTATGGTGATCAATCACAGGAACTTGATTGTCCGTTTCCTGTTGTTGAAGCTCTTGGTGGAGGGCAATACCGTTTTTATCCAACGGTGAAAACTGTTATCGCCGGTGGTTCGGTCGGTACCGTTATAAACGTCACGGGGTCACCTTCAGCTCAGTTCAACCTGCCGGTGGTAAACGTTGGAGCCATGAGTTTGGCCTGTTCGTTTTATGCAATCTACAAGCTTGAGTGGGTTACAGATAATGACGGTCAGTTGTCTGAGCATGTTTTCACCGGGTGGGTGAGTGCAAGAATTTTTTACGATGTTCTTGATAACTATGGGTGGAGAACCCGCGTATATCTGCCATGGGTTAATCGTGAAGGATACTTTACTCAGGCTATCTCTTTAACCGGTTATACCAACATTCAGACCGTAAGGGTCGGCCTGGAATTGAACACCAACAGTCATGAGATATACCCGTATTATTATCTACACCCCCATAGTCCTGAAACGTTCACAAATTACACAACAATAGTCTCCTACAACGCATCTATGACCGGGATGCAACAGATATCTTCAGGGACGCTTAACTATATCGCAATCGCCTGATGATAGACGGTTAATAAC
>JBARUU010000061.1:0-8414 GCA_049645925.1 Desulforhopalus sp. | reverse complement strand
TGGAGCGGGAAACGAGACTCGAACTCGCAACCCTCAGCTTGGAAGGCTGATGCTCTACCAATTGAGCTATTCCCGCTCAGAATATCACATACTTCACAAATACTAGAGTTGGTGGAGGGGGGAGGATTCGAACCTCCGAAGGCTGAGCCGACAGATTTACAGTCTGTTCCCTTTGGCCACTCGGGAACCCCTCCATGGGGAATGTCTGAATAAGACAGACACTCTTTAAACTCTTACAACTACTTTGTAAAGTAAATTTTTTAATGGAGCTGGCGATAGGACTTGAACCCACAACAACCTCATTACAAGTGAGGAGCTCTACCATTGAGCTACGCCAGCTTACAAGACCGGAGAATATACTAACTTCAAATTTTTAAATCAACCTCTATTTTTATTTTTTTATATTTTTGCCTTAGATTCAAATATGTGATCTCTCCCCCTTTGCTCACAAAACACATTTTCGAATCTTTCATTATCAGAAATTGCAGAGGTTGCGGTAGCTGTAGGCAGTCGAATCAATATTTCAGAATACAGTACAACAAAAAAGCCGAGTCGTATGACTCGGCTTTATGTGCAACACAGTCGCAGTTAATACTTGCAACCGACAACTGATGGACTTTTACTTTTAGATTTTACCATAAACACTGTCACGATATTTCTCAAAAGCATATGCACCAGTTCTGTAGATCAGATGGGCAAACTTGGTATAAGGCAGATACATGAACAACATCATTATGGATACGAGATGTAAAAAATACACAATATATCCCAAAACCGGCATACCGGCCCAGCGCAGAAGTTCGGCACCGAGACCTGTGACACCAACAGCTGTGATCTCCCAGATAAGAAACCAGTCATAAAAGGTCGGCTGGGTATTCAATTCGCTCTCAGATTTTTTTCTGTTGCTCCATAACACACCAATTCCGAATAAAAAGGCGATTGCCGAAACATTTGCCAGAATTTTAAAAGGATCCGTCATTGGCAGCGGTCCGTGCAGAGATGGCCAAATGAGTCCAAGCACATCGTTTTTCAGCAAAGACCAACAGGTGACAATAAAGAGTCCAATAAACGCCAACATGAGTGGCAAATGGCCCCGAACCCTGTCGACCTCAACCGTACACTCACGAAATCGGGAATGCTTGACGATCTCAACAATGGATGGCCAGAGAAATTCCTTGGTAAACTGAACCGCCGAAGGCCTGTATTCGTTATTGAGCCCGGCATCCTTTGCCATGCTTTTCCACATCTGTGTCATACCTTTAAATCCGGAAAACAGACCAAGCCCAAGAGCCGGCACCATAATCAGAACAATAAAGAAAATGTTTTTAGCATACCAATAAAAATCCCAGGTTCCGAAAAATTGCTGATAGCCGTGACTTGCAAATTCCTCCTTCGTCGGAATATGCATCGCACCAGATATCATCCACATAATGAAAATCACCAACACAGGAATACCGATAAGTATTGGCAGCCCTTTGGCACTTGAGGCTAACTTGGCCAAGGGTGCTGGCCATCCGTAAAAGGTATACGCATAGGAACGGATTGCGCTAAGAACATCACCGGGCTTTGCACCTCTTGGACATTTTGCAGTACAATCACCACAGTGATGACAGAGAAAAACATCAGGGTCAGTTACCAATTTTTCCTTCATACCCCACTGGGCCCAGATCATCTCTTTCCGGGGAAACGGCTTCCCCTCTTTTGAAAGAGGGCATGCTACCGAGCAGGTTGCACACTGATAGCATGTCTTCAGTGTATCCCCCCCAGCCTCCTTCAAAGATTTTATAAACTTTAAATCGGGTTGAACATTCATTTGTTCCTCCTGTATATTATCAACGTAAATCATTCAAACAAAATCTGCCGTTTCTCTGGCTATATACCCCACTCGAACATTAACTGCCCAGTGGGGTGGTAAAAAAATGAGCACCTCTGGAAATTATTTCGTGAAGGTACTCATCCATTTATTGGAATTAGAAGCCTTTGAATGGATTTGGTCCCATCTCTACAATTTCTTCAACGAAATCATTTATAATCTGTGGGATCTTATCATAATCTGTAATAGCTACCTGGTTAGCCGCACATCTTTCTGATTCCAGACCTAGTGTTGATAAAGTGTCACCGATATTTTCCATACGTTTGTTGGCGATTTCAGAGCCTTTCACAAAGTGACACTGGTAATCATCACCATATGTACACCCTAGCAGCATTGCACCGTCCAAACCGGCGGAAAGTGCGTCCCTGATCCAAGCCATATTGACTGAACCAAGGCACCTTACCGGGATAAATCTTACCATATGACTGATACCATTGCGCTTCATACCGGCCATATCGAGCGCCGGATACGCATCGTTCTCACAAACGAGAACAAGAATTCTCAAGCGGTCATCATCGTCTTCCGGTACCTCAATCGCTTTGATCATGGAACCAATCAGGTCAATGTTATAGTCCTTGAATCCGATAATTCTTTCAGGACAGGCTCCCATACAGGTACCGCAGCGACGGCATCTTGTATTATTAGGCAGCGGAGTCCCTTTATCATCATCATCAAGCGCTCCAAACGGGCACTCTTCAGTACAACGCTTACATTGAGTACATCGCTGCATGAAAAATTCGGGATAGGTCGCATCGCCTGAGCGAGGATGAACAGAAACGCCCCTGTCTACAGATTCAATACACTGAATCGCTTTAAGTGCGGCTCCGGTGGCATCGTCGACAGCTTCTTCCATAGTTTCTGCTTTTCGTACACCACCACAGGCATATACACCAGTACGTCTTGTTTCATATGGAAAACAGATGAAGTGTGAATCTGCATATCCGTCAAAGAGATCAAGATCGTTAAACCCCGGTCCTTGTCTGTAGGCAAGATTTATACTTTTTTCATGCAAGGTCATCGGTTCCATTCCAGCAGCCAGAACCACCATATCCACATTAAGGTTCAGGTTCTCACCCAGCAAAGTGTCTTCCACATCAACAGTAAGACCTGCACCATTATCTTCGACTTTCATGACATTGCCTTTAGTCATGAAAATACCATCGTTGTTCTGCACATTCTTATAAAACAACTCCATGTTTCCAGGAGTTCTCATATGCTGGTAAAGTATATAAGCCTTTCCTTCGGTGTTGTCTTCACAGACGTACTGTGCTTGTTTCAACGCGACCATCGAGGTCACTGAATTACAATAAGGAAAATCTTTATCGTCTTCCTTTCCGCCGGGGCTCTGGATAAAGGCTACATTAGCAGGAACTTTTCCTTCCTTGGCCAGTTTTTCAAATTCTGCGTTGGTAACAACATTTTTAACCTTGCCGTAACCGAGATGTTCGTATTGTGAAACATCAGCAGGCTTCCAGCCGGTTGCGAGCACAACAGCTCCGACCTTTACAGCCTCTGGATTCACCTCGGTATATTTCTTCAGCCCGGTATTTGGATCTTCTTTATTACCTTTTTCGATTTGTTCCTGTTCTTCGACAGTTACTTTGGCAGGAGCATCCCATTCGGTTTTAGTACCTACAGCTTTAAAACTTATGCCAAAATCACCAGGTGCCCCACTGATACGGGCAACTTCGGTACCTGTCTTCACAGTTATCTTATCATTTCCTTCAACGGCCGAGATAAGAGCCTGGATTGGATTCTCTTCAAGATCTTTCCAAGGCGCTTTTGTCGGAAAGCTCTTTCTCCAGCCGACCGCTTTTCCACCAAGCCCATTATCTTTTTCGACAAGAACCACATCATATCCTGCATCAGCAGCTTCTTTTGCTGCAGTCAAACCTGCGAGTCCACCACCCATCACCAAAATGCTTCTGTTGAGCACTTCCAGTTTAAACGGGTTGGGCAGTTCGGTTTTTTTCGCACGGGTACATGCCATACGCATATAGTCCCCGGCAGTCTCCTGTAAAAACTCAGCGGCTTCAGCATGTGGTTCTTCGCCATCAGCGGGTTTAACCTCAGACCAGACAACCTGCTCACGTAAATTTGCACGAACAGTGATTTTATCTTTTCCAAAATCAAATTCGTTTGTCATAACGCGGGGTGAACAGGCACCAATGACCACGGTGTTCACACCACTATCGATATCTTTTTTTATGAGACCGAGGCCTTCTTCTCCACAAAGGCAATCAAGCGTTTTGCACTCCATGGACATCTCACCGGTCA
Organism: Desulforhopalus sp.; assembly: GCA_049645925.1. GTDB lineage: Bacteria > Desulfobacterota > Desulfobulbia > Desulfobulbales > Desulfocapsaceae > Desulforhopalus_A. The sequence continues at coordinate 4,264 of JBARUU010000061.1, read as the reverse complement.
CAACTTCGGTGAGTGCCTCAAGGTCAAGCGCATCACCAATGCCACAACCAGCACAAATATAGGCGCAATATTTCTTATCCATCGATTTTTACCTCCTGGAAACCTGAATTGCCTTTAAGGCAGCTGCAGTTGAAGATTGAGTACATGTAACTACATCCGCGGCTTTCTTTGCACAGCCTGCTGATATCATAGCCTTATCAAAATCTGTAATGATAAAACCACTGTTATCCATCTGCAGATCAGCTGGTGCACCTTGCAGGGCAAGTGACGGTTGCATTCCCGTTGCCAACACGGCCATGTCGACTTTTTGAGTTATTTTTTCCGCTGTAAGGGCATTCTCTGCAACGACCGAGACTCCCCCATCAGCTTCAGGAATAATGTCTGCAACCTTTCCTTTAATGAAAGAGGCATTCTCATCGGCCATACGAACTTCTCTGAATTTCTCGTATTTCCCAGGTGTTCTCAAGTCAATATAGAACACATAGATCTTGGCATCGGGATATTGCTCACGGACATAGGTCATCTGTTTTAAGGTAGCCATGCAACAGATATGGGAACAATACTCTAAATGGTTTTCATCACGTGAACCGGCGCATTGAACAAATGCAATTGATTCGATCTCTTTCTCATCTCCGGGTCTGACAATCTTTCCGCCAGTTGGTCCATTAGGAGCGGCCATGCGTTCAATCATCATGTTGGTAACAATTGCTTTCGATTGACCATATTTAAGATTTTCCATCTTCGTCGGTTCATATGGTGTCCAGCCGGTAGCCCAAACAATTGATGCAACATTAACCGTAAAGGTCTGGGGTTGCATTTCAAGGTCAACTGCATTGTACTTACATGCACCCTTAACGGCTTCAGCACCGGCAGTACTCAAACTTTCTTTCTGGATGACGAATCTTCTCGGAAAAGCCATTTCATGAGGCAGATAAGCAGCTTTTGACTTATTCATTCCGAAATTGAAGTCATTGTCAATCTCATCGGGACATACAGCACCGCAATCACCACAAGCTGTGCAGTTACTGTTTACATAGCGTGGTGCAGTCTCCAGAGTGACTTCATAATTCCCAGGAGTTCCACTTACCGCCTTAACTGTCGTCATTGTGTAGGTTCTAATCTTGCGATTATCTCTCACACGACGAAAGTTAATCTCCAACCCGCAACTCGGGGGACATAATTTGGGAAAATATTCGTTTAATTGGGCCACGCGTCCGCCAAAAGATGCACTTTTCTCAATAATAAACACATCATTTCCGACTTCAGCGGTCTCCAAGGCAGCAGTCAATCCACTGATGCCTCCGCCCACGACCAATACTGCACCAGAGGTGCCTTGCTCGTCAGTCATACCTAACCTCCATAATTGCTCTTAAAATATTGTACTTTTGTCATCTTCAATAGATGCTTGTCCTTGAGAGAACTGCACAAAAGATGACAACTATTAAACGCAGCAGAACAGCCATAAAAAATTCGTGAGACTTTTTTAGCTTATGTCGACCGGAGTTGCAATACTCTCTTTCCAACATAAACTAAAAACCCCCCCATTTATGCTCAGTATGAAAACCAGAAAAATGTCACAAAAATAATAGTCTCTTCATTTTAATGAGACTATTTTAAAAGTCACTCAATACCAAAAAATCTCCAGGAGTCATCGACTCCTGGAGATTTTCTTTACATCAGGTCAACTACATCCGCAGCCATTACAGCCAAGGATCGGTTTCGATAATGTTAAGACATTCAACTTTTTCGCACTTCCATTCCTCGGTTTCAGGATTGAAAGTAGAGTTGACGAAACACTTCCAGTTTTCGTCATCACAGGTTGGGAAGTCTGAACGGTAGTAGAAACCTGGGTAACGGGATTCCTTACGGAACTCGATATGACGGATGTGACTTTCGACACACCAGATACGATGGTAGTTCTCCCAGCAACGAAGCAGCTCATGCAGATCGCCAGCCGCCATTTTCTCAGCATCTTCACGAAGAAGCTTGAGGAGATCCATGCAGATTCCAAGCAGTTTGCCGGAGGTCATGTAGTAGGTCGCTACACCACCACCGTACTCATCGGTAGCTTTCATCAGGCGCATCATGAGTCCGGCTGGCTTGCAGAAGTTTGGATTTACATCAGCAGCAGTCGAAAGATCCTTGAATTCTTCATAACGCTTTACTGGTGCGTAAATCTCATCGGCGAGTTCCTGCGCAGTCTGCTTCAGTTCAGGTTTGAAGTCGTTGTCTCGGCAGAATTTAACCATCTGCTTGGCAGCAATACGACCTTCTGCATGAGAACCGGAAGAGAACTTATGGCCGGAAGCACCAACACCATCACCGGCGGTGAACAGCCCGTCAACAGTGGTCATGCGGTTGTAACCCCACTTGTACTTATGAGCACGGGACTCATTCTGTACATCAGGTACCCAATCTTCATTGGGACCGGAGGTCCAGATTCCACAACAGCCGGAGTGTGAACCGAGCATGTATGGTTCAGTTGGCATAATCTCGGAACCAACCTTTTCGGGCTCAACATTCGAACCAGCCCAGAGACCAGCTTGTCCGACAGACATATCGAGAAAATCTTCCCAGGCCTCAGACTCGAGATGTTTCCAGAATTTCTTCAGTGCCTTCTCATCCATTCCTTTTGCTTTACGATCATCAAGGAAGGCATTGAGAGCTACATCGGTTGCCATGTAGATAGGACCACGGCCTTCTCTCAGTTCGTTGATCATCAGGTGGTTACGCAGACAGGTAGGAGTAACAGGAGAAGCGCCGTAAGGCATGAATTTCTCAAGTTCATCTTTAACAGCATCACTGTTTGCATAGAACTCACCAAGACCGTTCTGTACTTTAGCTTTGAACAGAAGGAACCATGCACCGACAGGGCCGTAACCATCTTTGAAACGGGCTGGGGTGAAACGGTTTTCCATCATGGTCAGAGTCGCACCGATCTGGGCACACATGGTGTAGGTGGAACCGGCATTCCATACCGGATACCATGCACGGCCTTTACCTTCACCGGTTGAACGTGGACGGAAAATATTAACAGCGCCACCGCAGGCAACCATGGCAGCCTTGCAGCGGAAAACGTGAACTTTGTTCTCACGGGTGGAGAATCCAGCAGCACCAGCGATCTGATTCGGCTTGTTCTTATCAAGCAGAAGCTTTACGATGAAAACACGCTCTATGATATTATCTGCACCAAGAGCGGTAGCTGCAGGCTCAGCAACGATACACTTGTAAGACTCACCGTTGATCATGATCTGCCATTTACCGGTACGTACAGGCTGGCCGCCTTCACGAAGGGTCGGAGCAGGCTTGGCACCATCGAGATTTTCGCCGTCTGCATCTTTTTTCCAAACAGGGAGACCCCATTCCTCAAAAAGCTTAACAGATTCATCTACGTGACGACCACAGTCATAGATAAGATCTTCACGAACAACGCCCATAAGGTCATTACGGACCATTTTCACATAGCTCTCAATCGGATTCTCACCGATGTAGGTATTGATAGCAGACAGACCCTGAGCAACTGCACCAGAACGCTCAAGAGAAGCTTTATCAACGAGAACAATTTTCATATCTTCTGGAGCCCACTTTTTGATTTCAAAAGCAGTTCCACAAGCTGCCATACCGCCACCGATGATGAGGATATCCACATCATGCTCAACCACCTCAGGGTTCACAACGGCGTTGAGTTCACCTTTTGGTTTATTAGGTAATGCCATTTTCAAATCTCCTTAAAATAAAGATTTTTCAGTTATAAAGTTTCTAACTCAGCTTACTTAGGGGTAGGAAGGTCAGACTCGAGGAGCAGACATTCGTCATCGAGATTGGCACCTTTCTCACCAGCATAAGCATTGGCAGCACCCTCAGCAGTTGTGCGGATAGGGAACTTGAAACGCTTCATGTTGCCATTACGAAACTTAACAGTCCACATAATGGAATCAGAAGATCTCATGGGATGAACCTGGCCGCCCATAGGTACGAAGTCATCATAACCACGAACAAATATAGCGCCCTGGGGACAGATTTTTACGCAGGAATAACATTCCCAGCATGCATCTGGCTCCTGATTGTAAGCCAGCATGGACTCAACGTTTAAAACCATCAAATCGTTGGGACAGATGTACATGCACGCCGTTTTATCTCCACCTTTGCAGCCATCACATTTGGCAGGATCTACATAACTTGGCATTCAACTACCTCCTCAGTTTTGTATTAACTGTTGTGACCCTGAACCGACAGGGCCCACTTAAACTATATACAACTAAAA
>JBARUU010000060.1:0-15744 GCA_049645925.1 Desulforhopalus sp. | reverse complement strand
TACTTTCATAGCAGTATCTCAGTTACTATCAATCAGGCTGCCTAACGCTTCTGCGGAAGTGAAATATACAGGAATACCTTAAATTGCAGTTTTTCTTAAATGGTGAATCTTTCCACTGGAATAATTTGCTGCATTGGTCACTCCGGAGGAACAGAAAACCTTACAATAAAGTCTTTCATTGTCCTAAAGTGTGACGGATCGCTTCTGTCAGAGCGGTTATAGTTTGATGGCAAAGACTTATTTATGGTTTCGTGTAAAAATGTCAGCAGTTCCTCGGAAGAACCTCCGGGGATGCATTTAACGGTTATGTTCAAAGGCCTGTGCATCTCTAGGCGGTGCCCCCCTTCAAACCCTAAAGTTCCTGATTTGTGGTCGCAACCACTCTTCTCTGGAATTGTCGTAGACGATTACTGCCAACAGAGGGGTATAGAGCAGTTCCTGCTGGATATGGAGTGTATTATGCTCTGTACGAGCAGCGACATTTCACCTATTTCATCAAGAAATAATAGCGTCCAGGGAATAAACTCTGAGCGATCAATGGCTGCTACAGCCCCTTTTCCTGTTCCTGTTCCTGTTCCTGTTTCAACGAAGATGATCGAGGAAAGAGACCAAAAATATTGCTGTTGAGACAAATGCAAAAAAAAAATAATTACAGGAAGTCCTAAAGAAATATTTGTTTACAGATTATGGCTTTGGTTGTTGAGAGCGTTTTTATTCTTGACTGATACACTAGACCACTAGTACATTAGTGCATCAGTTGGCAGTGATGGAATCACCACATCATTGGTCGAACGATAACTATAAATTATTACTTAATGTTAAATATGATCTACCAACCAAGCTTTCATCTTCTACGGTCTCAGGTGTATGAACATTTGCGTGAGGAGCTTAAAACGGAAAATTTAAAGCCTGGGATGTTTGTTACTATCAATCAGCTATCCGAAAAGTTGGGTATAAAGAGAACACCATTGCGCGATGCATTGCTGCAACTCCAGTCAGAGGGCTTTGTGACCTTTTTGCCGCAGCGGGGTATCCAGATCAATGAATTGTCATCGGAGGATCTGGAAAATATTTATGAAGTGCTTGGCGCGCTCGACTCAAAGGCTCTGCTCTCTGTTTTTGATCGGATAACTCCAGATCACATTGAGACCATGAAGTGCATTAATGAAGAGATGTACAAGACTGTCACCAGCACCCAGGTCGGTGCATATTTCGACCTCAATACTGCCTTTCACAATGTTTATCTGAATTTGTCAAATAATGATCTTCTTTTAAACCAACTTAATATCCTGCGCCAGCGACTGTTTAAATTTGGTACCAAAGGTGAGTGGATAGAAAAGGTGCGTGAACTCAATTATACGGAGCATCTGAAACTTATCGACCTGATTGAACAGGGAGATGCAAAGCAGGTGGCTGATTTCCTAAGAGATACCCATTGCGTAATAAACTGGGACCAATAGTTGAAAATGATTTTTCGGTACTCCTCTGGGCAGTAAGAGTGAATCCGTAAAGATACAAGAGTTCATGTTTGGTGATATGAGCTCCACAGCCAATAGAAACAGATACAAGATAAGGAAGCAGAAATAGAAAACAGAGTCTGATCAGAAACAATCATCGTAACCCGAAAATTCATGGAGGAGAAAATGATTAATCGTTTTGTACAAATGGTTTTACTTACACTAATGACGTTAATGCTTGCAACCAGTGCCTGGGCAGCAGAAAAAAACATGGTGTTTGCTTCGCCCTATGGCATCACTACCTTTGACCCGTCTATTTCCTATTCCACAGAATTGACATACATGGCCAATGTCTATGAGACCCTGATTAAGGTCAATCCCCCAGGCAGTAAAGAATTGTTCAGCTATGTTCTGGCGACTGCATACAATGCTTCTGCTGATGGCCTTGAGTACACCTTCAAGCTGAGAAAAGGGGTCAAATTTCACGATGGCACAGCTTTCAATGCTGAGGCTGTGAAGTTCTCCATCGACAGGACTAAGAAGATTGGTAAAGGTGCCGCATTTATCTGGGCTGATCTCAAAGAAATCCAGGTGGTTGATGACTACACGGTTAAATTTATCCTCGACAAACCTGTTCCCCTTCCACAGATCGCTGCCTCTGCCTACGCCTCATATATCATGAGCCCGTCAGTGGGTGACAAGGATAAGGAATGGTTTGATAAAGGGAATGATGCAGGCACAGGCCCCTACCAGATCAAAAACTTCAAAGATGGCGAAAGCTGGATGCTGGCCAAATTTGAAGATTACTGGGGGGGCTGGAATGGCAAACATCTTGATAATATCCTGGTAAAATACACCAAGGAATCGTTGATTCAACTGCAGATGCTCCAGGCTGGACAAGCCATGCTCGGTGGCCGACTGCCAATTGACAGCTACGACTCTTTTGATAAAAACAAGGACACCAAAGTCATCTATGGCCCAAGTTATCAGAACTATATGGCATTTTTTAACACCAAGCGCCCGCCCTTGGACAATGCCAAGGTACGAAAGGCCCTTGCCCATGCGATCCCCTATGAGGATATTATTACACTGGGCTTCAACGGAATGGCCACCCAGGCTCGCGGCCCGGTTCCTAATGGCCAGTTTGGTGCTACACAAGATGTCGTACAGTATAAACACGACTTGGAACTGGCTAAAAAGCTTCTTGCAGAAGCGGGATACCCTAATGGTGGTTTCAAACTTATCCTGACCTATGCTGCTGAAAATGCGCAGGAAGCACGTTTTGCACCGCTAATTCAGAGCGAATTCAAGAAAATCGGCGTAGATGTTGAGATCAAGGGACTCGTATGGAACACCCAGTGGGCAAAAGGGAAAGAAGACCCGAAAAATGCTCAGGATATGTTCCTCCTGCTCTGGTGGCCAACATACAGTGATCCTTACGAAACCCTCTATTCGCTCCTTCATGATGAAGGTGACAAACCTGCCTGGAACCTCGCCTACTACAAGAATGAAGCCTATGACAAGCTGATCCGTGAGGCGTACGAGGTAACAGGTTCCAACCTGGAAAAATCACTTGAACTATACGTCAAGGCTCAAAACATGATTCAGGAAGACATGCCGGTTGCATGGCTTGTTGATGTTGTTGGCAAGTGGCCTATGAGCGAAAAACTGCAAGGTCTCACAATCAACCCGGCCTACCCCAACGTACCGTTTTTCTATGACATGTTCATAGAGCAAACTGACAATTAGTAGCAACTGGACCTTCAGCCTCTCGCTTCTGCCTCAATTAGCAGGGAGAGGCTGAAAGGGACAGAGGAGATTTGGATTGTATGTCTCTTTTCGTTTTTATCTGTAAACGCTTCCTTGGTCTTATCGTGCTACTCCTTGTGCTGAGTACTCTGGTGTTTTTTTTCACCAGGTCTCTGCCAGGAGACGTTGCCGCACTCTATATCGGGGGAAATGCCAAACCGGAGCAGATTGAGCTTGCGCGGATTGAATTGGGCCTTGATAAACCTCTGCATGTCCAATATTCCCGTTACATGGCCAAATTGGCCCATGGGGATATGGGGGTGTCGTTGAGGACCCATCGGCCGGTCTTTCAGGATTTGCTTGAGAAAATTCCCATGTCACTTGAACTGGTATTTATAGCGCTTTTTCTGGCCACCGCTCTTGGGCTTTTTACAGGGGTCATGGCCGCCTGGTATCAAGGGTCCTGGCTCGACAGCACTATTAAGTGGATTACCTCCGGAGCGGTAAGTTTTCCGATATTTTTTCTGGCTCTGTTGTTACAGCTTCTCTTTTTTAACTGGCTTGGCTGGTTTCCATTGCAGGGGAGAATCGATACATTTCTTGAATTTACCAGTCCGATAGAACGGATCACCGGGTTCAGCCTCATCGACACTTTACTTACCGGCAATTTTACCGCTTTTTTCAATGTAGCTTATCATATGGTATTGCCGGTTATTGCACTGCTTGTCGGACCCTTTGGCATGATAGCAAGGCTGATGAGATCGTCTCTGCTTGAAGTTATGCAGTTGGATTATATTCTTGCAGCACGTGCCGCAGGGGTGAGTGAGCGGGTGCTTTTTTTCCACTATGGTCTGAGAAACGCCCTGTCCCCGGTTTTAACGGTAATAGGACTATCTGTTGCCCTCATTTTACTGGCTACTTTTTACGTAGAGATGATCTTTAACTGGCCGGGGATCGGTTACTACGCCCTTGCGGCCATTTTAAGCCTCGATTACACCGCCCTGATGGGGGTGACGCTAATGATAGGTACTGTTTACGTTGTAGCAAATACTCTTATGGATATTGCCAGAAGACTCATTGACCCGAGAATCAAATAAGTTTGAGCATATGGAAAAGAAAGCATTAAAAAAAATAGCTGCAACAGTCGTGGCAGATCATCATAAGATGAGGATGTATCAACTGCGACAATTCCTAAAGCATAAATCTGCGGTGTTGGCATTTTTTATTCTGCTGATAACTATTGTAGCTGCCCTTCTTGGCCCCAACATTGCGCCGTACCCGGAGCAGGGATTGGGTGAAGTTAATGTCTCTGAGAGGCTCCAGGCCCCTTCCGCTCAGCATTATCTGGGGACAGACGTGTATGGCAGGGATATCCTTAGTCGAATCATTTGTGGTGCCCGGGTTTCATTGTTCGGAGGTTTTTTTATAGTCATTGCTGCAGCCCTTATTGGAGTGCCTCTCGGTCTATGGGCAGGGTACTCGGAAGGGATTCCTGGGGCTATTATTACAAGGTTGGTAGAGCTGTTTCTCTCCTTTCCCTCCGTACTTATTGCCATGGCCATTTCAATTGTTGCAGGGGCTGGTGCCTTTACGGCACTGCTGGCGCTGGTAATCCCATGGTGGCCCTGGTACACCCGGCTGGTCATGGGAGAGGTTCTTTCTAAAAAACGGATGCTCTACGTTGAGGCGGCGCAGATGCTGGGTTATGGCAAGGTCTATATCATGATTCGTCACCTCCTGCCCAATATCCTGACCCCGGTGATTGTCATGATTCTGCTTGATCTGGGGCCCGCAATCATTGCAATTGGTTTACTCAGTTTTCTCGGCCTTGGAACCCAGGCACCTCAAGCTGACTGGGGACTGATGGTCTGGGAGGGGGCGCAGAATATACTCTCGGAATGGTGGATTGCCATCGTGCCCGGTTGCGCCATGTTCATTGTCGTTACGGCATTCAATATCTTTGGTGACGCCGTCAAAGATATCCTGGAACCCAATCGCTCCTAAAATATTTGATCTGTGTCTGTGATGGAAGCTATGGCTGTAGAAAATAAAAAAGAACCCGTCCTTGATGTACGCAATCTGGAAGTGACCTTTAATGTTGCAAGGGGTGCTGCCAAAATACTTACAGGGGTGGACTTTCAGCTCTTCCCTAGAGAAATTCTCGCCCTTGTGGGAGAGACGGGATCTGGAAAAAGTGTGACGGCAAAATCCCTGCTCAATCTTATCCCCGGAGCCTCAAAACAAACCAGCGGCAAGGTTTATTTTGAAGACGAGGATCTCTTTAAAGTTTCGAACAAGGAACTGCAGGCTATCAGGGGCAAGCACATTGGAATGATATTTCAGAACCCCCAGGCTTGTATTAATCCTGTATTCACCCTGGGGGAACAGCTTTTCAGGTTGATTCGTCTTTATCTTGGCGACGAAATTGCCAGGATGAAACTCTCCGAGAGAGTATCTACCAAACAGGCCATTCAGTTTATTGCCAAAGAAAAACTCAACGAGGTCGGCCTCTCCGACTCGAAACGGATTTTCAAGTCGTACGCCAGTGAGGTAAGTGGTGGTATGGCCCAAAGGTTTATGATTGCCCAGGCCCTATTAAGTTCTCCTAAAATCCTTATTGCCGATGAAGCAACATCAGCTCTTGATGTTACTGTCCAGGCACGAATCCTTAAACTTTTGAAAGATCTCTGTGCCAAAAACGACACCGCTATCCTTTTTATTACCCACGATCTTGGTATAGCTGCCCAGGTGTGTGACAGGGTCGCTGTGATGTATTCGGGAAGAATTGTCGAAATTGCAGAAACGAAAAAGATATTTAGCGCGCCCTGTCATCCATATACTAAAGGTTTACTACAAGCAGTACCAAGGCCCGGCAGGAGTAATGGTTTATCATTTGTACCGGGGATGATCCCGGACCTGGTTGACCCGCCAGGGGGCTGCCGCTTTCATCCACGATGCAATGCGCGGATGAAGTTCTGCAGTAAAAAAAGGCCGGAAACATATCTGGTTGGTGAGAATCATGAAGTGTCATGTTTTTTGTATGAAGAGAATTTGCGTGGGTGAAAAATTTAAATATGAATACATCTCTTATTGAACTGTCACGGGTACGAACCTGGTATCCGTATGTTAAAAGTCCTCTGGGTCGAGTCAAGTCCTGGATAAAGGCTGTGGATGACGTCAGCCTCAATATATTTAAGGGCGAAAGTCTGGGGCTGGTTGGAGAATCAGGCTGTGGCAAAAGTACCCTGGGGAGAACTATCTTGAGGCTTGCTCCCCTCTACTCCGGTGAAATCATTTTCATGCAGGAAAATATCGGTAAGCTTGACCATACTCAGCTAAAGCCGTTCAGGGCAAAAATGCAGATGGTCTTTCAGGACCCGAAAGCATCACTTAATCCTAAAATGACGGTGTTCCAGATTCTGAGTGAGGCCTTGCACCTCAATGCGGGAGTGGAAAAAAAAGACTACCTTGAAGAGTCGGTAAAATTGCTCGATCTGGTAGATTTACGGCCTGATCATATTTATAGGTATTCCCACGAATTTTCCGGTGGCCAGCAGCAGCGGATAAGTATTGCCAGGGCACTGGCCACAGATCCAGAATTTATCGTTTTTGACGAGGCAACCAGTGCTCTTGATGTCTCGGTTCAGTCTCAGATAATAAACCTGATGGGCGAATTACAGGGAAAATTTAATCTCACCTACCTGTTTATCAGCCATGATTTGAGCATTATGGAGCATGTGTGTAACAGGGTCGCCGTGATGTATGGAGGAGAGATTGTAGAAGTCCAGGAGGCGGCCAGCCTGTTTAACTCTCCGAGACACCCCTATACCAGAGCGTTAAAAAATGCGGTTCCGCTTGCCGACCCGGAAGCGCTGCACGACTTGGGGATATTGACGGGAGAAGTCCCAAAATTATCAGATCCGCCACCGGGCTGTCATTTTCATCCGCGCTGTGAATTTGCGGATGAAATTTGCAGTAATAAGAGTCCGCAGGTAAGTCACACCGCTGAAAAAAGCTGGGTGAGGTGCCATTTTCATGAGAAGTTATGGCAACAGGGATTGCTAACAGACAGGGAGTCGTTATGAGCAGATTGTTGGGCGTAGGTGCCTGCCAGATGGATGTTGTTATAGGTGACCTCAAGGCAAATCTGGCAAATTTAAAAGCTCAGATAAAGCTGATAAAGCTTTACAGCCCCTGGGTTAAGGTGATTGTCACACCGGAACTCTGTTTTTATGGAGTGTCAGATTTCAGGAAAACCGCAGAACAGATTCCCGGTCCTGTTACAGAGGAATGTTCTGAAATTGCCAGGGAATTCGGCGTGTATCTCGTCGCGGGTTCTCTGTTTGAAAAAGATGGCAGCGACTATTATAATACGGCAGTAATATTTGATGACAGTGGAGATATTGTCTCAAGGTATAGGAAGATGTATCCCTGGCGGCCCCATGAAAAAGTCACCTCTGGCAGCAATACCCTTGTCTTCGATATCCCCGATATCGGCAAGGTTGGCGTATGTATATGCTATGACTTATGGTTCCCAGAGTTGATCAGGGATCTTGTCTTCAAGGGTGCTGAAATAATTGTTATTCCAACGTTGTCAGGCACGCAGGACCGACGGCAGGAAGCAGTGCTAAGCCAGGCGGCAGCAATCCAGAACCAATGTTATGTGGTCAGTGTAAATGGTGTAGGTGGTGGAGGTAAGGGTGAAAGTCTGATCGTCGGCCCGGAAGGCATTGTGGTGCAGCAGGCAGGACACCTCAAAGAAAACCTTATCGCCATGATTGACTTGGACCATGTGCAGCAGGTAAGGGATCATGGGGTCGCTGGTGTCAGCAGGCCGTTAGCTTCGTTTTTCCATGAACAGCATAGGTTTGACTATCAGGGCCAGTCTTTTGAGAAAAGCCCGGTGCTTGATAGAAATTTATTGGTGAAGTGAGATACCAGGGCGTTTGAAAGTGTTCTGTTTTATCTTCTGCACCAGCCGCTTCTCTTCGGACTTGATCATCAATAGTGTTGATTTTGAGCAACGAAGTCATCATGACCTGCCCCCCTTAAATCGGTCCAATATCATGTTATGTTTTAACGACCGATTATTACAAGAAGGTGTGGAATGGCCCACATCAATGGAGACGGTGATGGCGAAAACAGGCATCAACCAACTGGAGTGAGATGAGGATGTAGTATCCGCTCCCTCAGAAGAAAATATTGACATCAGGCTAACATATGACCAAAAATGCATATAGTTAACATATCAATTTAAAAGAAAAAATAGGATCTATTACGTATTTAGACTGTATCTGGAAAAACGAAGTTGACTCGAAAGCCTAGCAACACACGAAACCCACTTTGACCTATTGAAAACAAAGATATTCCTGACAGAAAAAAGACATATTGGAATCCGAGGTGCCTCCAGCAAACCTTGGAGGCAGGTATACGTTATTGGTATCTGATAGGACCTGGATCTGGAAATGGAATGCGTCAATTTGAGTCCGGAATTCTACAGATTACCCACTGACTGGCGGATTGTTCGGTTCCCCTGTCCGGTAAAGATGTAAGAATTCATCAAAATCCATATTGTCGCTTGCTTCAATTTCCTGTAGCTCAGCAACGGATGCCTTCGACTGCAGGGCAAGGCTTTTTAATACCTCATCATCTTGTGCACTTGTTTGTAAGGTTTCCTTATGCTCTTTGCTCATGTTCAGTGTCCACTGTGTGTACTCTAAGCCTGAGGTCCTGAGAGCATCAAAAACCTGCGCTGATGGGGTGAGAGAAGATGTGTGCAGTTTTTCTGATTGAATCTTCACCGCCTGGCTATACATACTGGTGTTGTGCAATTGGTCAAGCAACTCCGCGGTTAGTTCGAATTGTCGAATGAGCTGACTGCCTGCTTCTTTGAGCTTTATTGTACCGTTGAGGCATAACAGATCCAGGCCAGGCTCCCGGCCTCTTGTGGTTACATTCCGTAGATTTTCATTGATTCTTTTGCATTCACCTGAAGTCATGAATGCATCACCCATAAGCAGACAGCTTATAAGAAAAGTATCTAAAAAAATGGCCTGATGCAGGTCGATTCCTACAGGAAGCAGCGGGTTGATATCGGTATTTCTTACTTCAATGTATTCAACTCCGCGTTTTTTCAATGCCTGCAACGGAGTTTCTTCGCCTCTGGGCACTCTTTTCGGTCGAACGTCGCTGTAATATTCGTTTTCAATTTGCAGTATAGTAGTGGAGAGTTGCCGGTAACGGCCATCAACCTTAACCCCTATTTCTTCATAGAGGGGATATGGAGTGTGGATAGCTTTCGTGAGCGATTGTATATATGTTTTTAAATGGTTAAAGCAAATGTTGAGTGAAGCCTGTGCCGTGGTAGAATACCCCAGACCACTCATTCTAAGGGAAGTCGCGTAGGGTAAATAGAGCGTGTCTGTATACAAGGTTTGAAGGTTGTGGCGCTTTTCTTGTAAAAACGAACGAGAAACGGCTGGTGAGGCGCCAAAAAGGTATAAAAGAAGCCAGGAATGACGGCGAAAATTGCGTATCATTCTAAAATACGAAGACGACCTGAAAGACTCAAAGGTCTCCTGATTTTTTTCCAATTCCTGGTATGCTCTCCAAAACTCGTCGGGGATTGAGAAATTATAGTGAATTCCTGCAATGCTCTGCATCATTTTGCCATAACGATGTGCAAGCCCCACGCGGTAAACATGCTTCATTTGTCCCATGTTTGATTCACCATATTGAGCAATTGGTATCAATGACGGGTCAGGAATCCGGCAGGGCATACTGGCGGCCCAGATAAATTCTTCCCCCATGCTTGAGTATGTGAACTGGTGGACCGTCTTTAAAAAGTTTAACGCTGCTGCTGGGTTCGTGAACACCGGGGTGATGAGTTCAAGCAGCGATTCTGAGAAATCAGTCGTTATACTGCTGTTTGTCAGAGGGGCTCCCAGCTGTTTTGGATGAGGGGACAAAGACAGGGTCCCAGAGGCATCGACACGTAAACCTTCTTTTTCTATGCCATGCAATACACCTCTCAGGAGTAAGTGTGTACCATGATTTTGCAGTAGTTTTAACTGATGTTCCAGGATGGAATCCATAAAGATACTCTTCTGAAAGAGGTAAGAGGTGCTGGTTACAATGCTATTTTGGGGGAAAATCCTGAGATACCTGAACCTGGCCCCCATGACCTCCACTTAACTGAACATTAATCAGTACCTGTACAGTTGTCGGACAACAAGAGAAGAAAGTGGTCAATATTACAAACTCAAGGATGTCAGGATAAGTCTTTTGTCTTCCAGAAGAATCTTTCCGGCATTTTTAAGAGAGGTCATTGCCCTGGTAACACTGACTCGGTGAGCTCCTGTCAAAAAACCCAGGTCCTCATGGGTTAAAGGGAATTGAATCACAACCCCTCGTAAGCTGGTTGAGCCATGCTCTTTAGCCACATTGCACAGAACCCTGTAGAGTCGCTCTTCAATATTGGTTACCGCCAGGCTCCCTACCTGGCTGGTCAGCCAGGTAACCCTGTCACTCAAATTTTTTATTACCTGAAGCCCGATATTCGGATGTTTGAGAATAAGTTGCTCAAACTGACTTCTGTTGAATCCGCATGTCAATGTATCTTCCAGACAAATTGCACTTACGGGATACAGCCCCTGATCTGCAAAGCTGTTTTCACCGACAAAATCACCATCTTTTCGGATATCTAAAGTCAGTTCGCTGCCGTCTTCAAAAACTTTTACAAGTTTAATGCGGCCACCCTTGATGAGAAACAGCTCATCCGCCGGATCAGACTGCATAAAGAGTCGATCTCCCTTCGCCAGTTTCTTGCGATCCGCTTCACCAATTAATGCGGCTACTTCCGATTGCGGAAGATTCTCAAACATCCACAAGTGCCCAAGGCAGATTGGTGACAGTTCGATATCAGGTCCAGCGATTTCTTGACAGAGACAACCCACGATTCCTCCTGCCGCATCATTGAATTATCTGCGGCGAACACCCTGTGTAATTTTTGAAGCGTAACAGCTGCTTTAGCAGCTATAGCCAAGGTTTTCTTAAGAACTCATCCAAACTATATCGTAGGAAATCACTTGTCAACAGCCCCTTGAATGATCATCCCGGGATCATGCTGTATACTCTATCAATTAAATGTTCAGGATAGCAGTACAGGGAAAACGAGGGACAAATATGGCAAGGCCCCGGTTTAATAGAAACGAAGTTATTCAAAAAGCCATCTGGCCGTATGGCCCATATGGACAACCTGCTGGATACGGCACCAAGTGTCGGTGAAGGGATCTGTACAATTCTTGAGGGGGATTGTCGGGGAATCAGACCCGGAACATTACAGTGGTTGTTTTGTTATCAAACCCCGACTTGAATTAGCTGCCAAAGGAAACGAACTGCCAGCAACGAGCCGCAAGCCGGATGTTACATGTTGCCGGGATACGAGGTACGGCTAAAAACAAGGTGACAACTCTTCACGGACTGAACAATCTTCAAGTTACATCATGTATACTTTTTTCAGCCTCTCCGCGATTTCTTTACCCAGGTTTTCAGCCTTTTGCCATGTTTCCTTCTGGCCTTCCACCTGACAAAATTTTTCAGGGGTGATTGTAGTGTCGTCACCAAAAACCCATGGCAAAGCGCTCATAGGACAGGTTTGGCCATAGCCGCAAATCATACATTCCGGATTACCAACCACTTTAAGCTGCCCCAGTACCTCCATTCCTTCCATGGTCAGCGCCTGACTTATTTGAGCACTCGCCTCATCCAGCCCGGGCGCACCCCGGCTAATACCGGTAACTACAGTCACAGCCAGTTTTCCACGATTGAGACCATTTTGATGCCGCAGAGAAAAGAGTCTTTCAAGAAAAGCCTTAGTAAAAGCATCGATGGTTGCATAGGGTGGATATCCTCCAACGACAATCGCACCAGCATGTTTCACTTTTTCAGCAATTTCCTGAAAGTCGTCTTTCACTTTACAAACATTATCTTTGGTACAACCAAGGCAAGCGATGCACGGTTGAACCTTGTGCGCAGACAGTTTGATAAAGTCCGTTTCAAGACCTGTATTTTTTAATACTGCCTGTACAATTCGGTCTGTATTGCTGTTTTTTATAGGACTCCCGGAAATTCCAATTACTTGTGGTTTCATCGTCTGCTCCTCTATAAACGTTATTGTTAATATTTCTGTGAGTATACCAAACCATCGACAGGGATGTTGTAACAGCTGCTACAATCCTTCTAAAAGAATCGATATTTTAGCATTTCTCACTCATGGCAATCTCAATGAAAATCCCAGTTTTTTTTAATGAGTGATCTGGATGTATATTCTTTTTATAGTGTTCAGGAACCCCCATTTTTTTAGAGTATCGGTATTTTTTCCCTCACAACTTGATTCCATAAATGGTTCAGATGCATAAGACCTATCACAGCAGTGACAAGAGGAACTATTAATGACCGTTTCGGAGGCAGCAGATAAAGACAAAAACTGGATAATCTGGTCGGCATTATTGGCACTTTTTTTGGGAGCACTCGATGCATTGATCATGTCTGCGGCCATGCCAACCATCATCTCGGAGCTTGGTGGCCTGCATCTCTACGCCTGGTCCTATTCAGCCTATTTCCTGGCCCGCGCAGTGGCCTTGCCGATATTCGGCAAACTGTCTGATATGTATTCAGCAAAGACACTGTTCCTCTTCTCCATCGGTATTTTTGTAGCGGCATCTATTGCTGCAGGGCTTTCTCCATCGATGGAATTTCTTGTGGGCGCCAGGGTTCTCCAGGGACTTGGCAGTGGCGGTCTTTTTGCCCTGGTGTATGTGGTCCTGTCTGATGTATCAACCCCTGAAAGGCGGGCAAAGACACTTTCTTTTGCAAGTGCTGTATGGGGTATTGCCAGCCTTGTCGGCCCAACGCTTGGTGGTTTTATTGTGACCTGGTTTTCCTGGCGATGGATTTTTTTCCTCAACATTCCATTAGGCGTGCTTTCTTTTTACGGCATTGCTGTTTATTTCCAGGAGTTTCGACTAAAAACGGCAGGAAGAAATATTGATCTCTTGGGTGCGCTGCTCCTGTCCGGGTTTATCCTGGGACTTTTAACCCTTATTATGACCGGCGGACGGGAATTGCCGGTCTCATCCATGCCCTTTATTCTGGTTTTATTTGCGACGGCTATTGCGGGGGTCTGTTTTTTTATCGTTGAAATACGGGCCGAAAATCCAATGCTCGATTTCAGGTTTTTTAAATATCCGTCCTATGCCTTAGGAAATGTCCTGGTCTTTTTTGCCAGTTTTGCCATTTTTTCGCTCTTTGCATACGCACCGATATTACTGCAGGGTGCACTTTCCCAAACCCCTCTCCAGATTGGATATGCAATGCTGTCCTTAAGCCTTGGATGGTCAGTGGGGTCCTTGCTGGCCGGCAGGAGCATGGACCGGATCGGCCTCAAAAGAGCAACGCTAACAGGTTCCACTCTACTCGTTATTGGTACCGGCATGACGCTTGGATTCTCTGGGACAACCGGGATAACCGAATGTTTTGCTGCATTCCTGATCGTGGGCTTCGGGATGGGATTTGTTTCTTTAACCACGCTGCTGGTGGTTCAAAACAGTGTCGAACCCGCTCATTTGGGTGTGGCCACATCATTTCATCAGTTTTCGAGGACCATGGGCGGCACCATCGGTGTGGGGCTCTGCGGCGGGATTGTAACAGACAGGCTGATTGCTGAACTGAATGCTGCCGGTCAGAACCTGCCTGAATCATTAATACGCATGCTGAAGGAGAGTATGGCCAATCTTTTTCAAAAAGAATTCCAGTCCATGGTTCCCGACGGTATGAAAACACTGCTTCAGGATGCGGTACTCAATAGTGTTTATCTCGCATTTGTCATTGTTTTTATCATATCCGTCATCAATTTTGGATTGAGCCTGTTCCTCAAGAAGCAGTAATTGGCAACAAAGCGACAGTTTGCTTAATTTGAAATAGTTTCGACTTGATCTGACAACCACCGAGGCAAAGCGTGACCCCGTAATCTTTTCTACTGAATTTACTCCTGAACTTTCCAACAGAATATGTCCGTTTTAGTCATCCGTTTTTTTTCTTTCCAAAGTCTGTCGTGAGATTATCGAAGGCTCCAGCCCAGCCATCTTCATGCCCATCACGAGTTTCAACAGAATCGAAACCGGTCTGTTCGAAACGCATGCGCGTTTTTTCATTTTCATCAAAGAACGTGACAGTTACAACTGTTCGATGGCCAAGTTTCCCATTTTCATCCTCCCAGGCATGTGTGAACACCAGCTTGAACTGCGGAACTATCTCTTGATATTCTCCGCCGCAAATATGTTCCATATCATCAGGCGATCGCATTCCGGTTCGCCAGGTTCCGCCAGGCCTAAGATCACCCTGGCAGAATGTGACTTTGAAATCTCTTGGGCAAATCCAGCGTTCCAGTAAATCGGTCTCTGTCCATGCTTTCCAGACCAACTCTCGAGGTGCATCGAATATTCGGGTGATGATAAGCTTCAGGTCATTACAGGTTCTGTTTTCAGTTGCTATATCTGTCATTTTTACCTCTCCTTATTCTTCTTTTTGAGGTTCATTTCATCCAGCACAGTATCCAGCAGATTGAACCGTCCTTCCCATAACTGGCGGTAAGATTCCAACCATTTGCTGGCCTTGACAAGCGGATCAACCTCCAGATGGCAAGGCCGTTTCTGTGCTTCCCGGCCACGGGAAACGAGACCTGCCCGTTCCAGCACTTTAATATGATTAGATACGGCTGGTTGACTCATTGCGAAGGGCTCTGCCAACTCATTAACTGTTGCATCTCCTGATGCGAGCCGGGCAAGGATCTCCCTCCTCGTCGGATCGGCCAGTGCCGAGAATATTCTATTGAGATCATCACTGAACATAAATAACCTATCGTTTATATAAATGATTGATTATACATGTAACGCTCAACGTCAGACTGTCAAGATGACAAATCCAATGGTTCGATTTTTGTCTATTACCAGGTGCTCCAGTTTATAATTATAGTGTATGATCCCGGGTTGTTGCGACCTGCGGCCTGACCCCTATACCACGCATTGTGGAACCTGATTCAGGGTTCGTCTATGTTGAAAGTTTTTATTAGGCAACATGAAAGATAATACTTTCCAATTTCTCTCACCTGTAAGGATTGCTTACAGGTTCGACTTGTCCTCAGTTAGTAGCTTGCATGGTGCCTGACACCATTTTGTAAACCTGAACAGACGAACCTAGGACAAAATTCGAATCAAGCTCCGGTTTGAATTTACTGGAAGCACCTCAAGTTGGAGCTATTGGCCAGCTTTGTTACCTTCGACTTGGCAATGTCAAGCCCAACGCTCAGTTACCAAATTTACACTGTCTTTGGTAAGCTCTTCTTTGCAGTTGCTCCATTTCCGATCAATTCTGTCCGCTTCGCCATATAGCCGATACGAAATGGAGCAATAAGCGTTATTTGTATATGCAATTGCTGAGGCAGCAGGAGTTGGAAAAACAAATGGAGGTAGCCTGAGGG
>JBARUU010000059.1:0-67979 GCA_049645925.1 Desulforhopalus sp. | reverse complement strand
TTGGACGGCGTTGCCGGAAATGGTTTTACCAGTGGTTCGGCTGATACACATTATGGATCTATCTCCATTGACAGTGCCTCTGATATCGTCTTCACGGGTACAGCTCAAGGTCTTCTTGATGCAGGTTTGACTGAAACCGGTTCTACCACAACCACCATCGATAATGTAAGCGTTGATACACGTGCGAACGCTAATATCGCTATCGAGTCTGTTGATGCGGCGTTGTCAGAAATTGACGGCATCCGTGGTGGTCTTGGTGCGGTGCAGAATCGTTTTGAATCAACAATTGCCAATCTGAATAACGTAGCAGAGAATCTTTCTGCTGCCCGTTCTCGTATCCTCGATGCGGATATCGCAATGGAGACTTCGGCAATGACTAAAAACAACATTCTGCAGCAGGCTGGTGTGTCTATTCTGGCTCAGGCCAACCAGGCACCGCAGCTCGCCCTGTCACTCTTAGGTTAATCATCCAATAAAAACTTAACCCGGGGGCTGGATCTCTCAGCCCCCGGCAGAGGGTTTTGATTAACCGGGATATTTGCTGTTTGTACAAGGAGCATACTATGCAAGTTGAAGCTATTAGTGTAACAGGATCATCACTGCAGCAATTACCTAAAGCCGGCGATAGCATCGATGCCGGTCGGAGGGAGCTAGAAAAAGGACAAGCGGATCTGGAAAAAAGCAGTGGTTCCGACAAAGGTGGCGTCCAGCCGGAAGAAATTCTCAGCCAGATAAAGTCGTTGACAGAAGACGGACTGTACAGTGTGCGTTTCGAAAACAATCGGGAGTTCAATGAACTGGTTGTGAAAGTCGTCGATACCGAGACCGATGAAGTAATCAGGCAGGTCCCTGCCGAAGAAGTTTTAGGAGTAAAAGCCAGTCTGGCTGAGCTCCGCGGGAAAATTGTAGACACAATCCGATAAGTATTTTTTGTCAATATATTTAATTAGTTAGTCGCCAAAACACGCTGAGGAGTTTGGTATGGCAGAGATAAGTTTCGGTGGCCTCGCCACAGGTCTGCCCACAGAAGATCTGGTTGAGAGCCTGATGGCAATCGAGCGTAGACCGATTGAACGTCTTGAGGCTGATAAGGAATATGAAACCCAGCGCCTGAAAGCGTATGGGCAGTTTAATACCAAACTGGACGATCTCCGCTCAGCGGTCAGCAAGCTTAATCTGACCAGTGAAGTGCGAACAACCAGCGCACGACTCAGTTCTGAAGAGTCCATATCGGCATCTTCCAATGGTGCAAGTACCGGCAGTTATGATATTAGTGTTGCTCAGCTTGCCCAGGTTCAGAAGACTGTTACAGATGGCTTTAACTCCGAGAGCGAGGGTATCCTTGGGACAGGGTCTTTTGCCATCAACGATGTCACTCTTGATATTGACAGCTCGAATAATTCGCTCCAGGGACTGATGGACTCTCTCAATGCTGTCTCGGAAGAGACCGGAGTCTCAGCCTCTATTATTAACGACGGCAGTGACAGTGAAAATTATCACCTTGTTCTGACCGGCAAAGATGCTGCTACCAGCTTCTCACTTACTTATGATTTTCAAGATGGAGAAGGTAATCCAATCGCCTTTTCTGCCTCTGATGTGCGGGTTGCACAACAGGCAGTGGCTTATGTAGATGGTATAGAGGTCGTCAGTAACACCAACACACTTTCCGGGGTTATTGCAGGTGTAACCATAAATCTCAACAATGAAAGCGAGATTATTACTCCTGCTTCAGGTGATGATCCCGCTGTGTATGAGACCACGACTGTCAACATTGAGGCGGATACCGATGCTTTAAAAGAAAAGCTTTCCACTTTCGTGTCAAGCTATAACGAAATAATGGACTGGATCGCTTCAGGATATGAAGACATACTCGAAACTGAAGATGCAAGTGATGATACCGATGAAACAGAAGTGGAATCTCTGGCCGACTACCTCAGGGGCGACGCGACGATTAATGGTATAAAACGCAATCTTCAATCCGTATTATCTGATGCTGTTGGCAGCAACGGTTCCCTGCAGATACTCAGTGAGATCGGTATTTCAACCCAGTCGGACGGGACTCTGTTGTTAAATAACGCGGAATTAGCAACCGCACTGGAATCAAAATTTGATGATGTCGTCAAGCTGTTGGCTGGTGAGGACTCGTCCGACGGTGTTATGAAAAAATTCAATTCCTATCTGGTTGGGGCCACTTCCACAACAGATGGGATGTATGCTGAAAAACGTGATCGCTATGAAGGGGCGGTAAAACGACTTGATGAGCAGATTCTACAAAAAGAACCAATGATGGAAAAAATTGAGGCACGCATCCGGGCCCAGTTTAACGCCATGGAATTGCTGGTAAGTAACTTGAATGCCACGGGTGACTATCTGACGCAACAGATGGAGATGCTTTCAAACCTTAGTAATGGAAATAAATGATGAATACATACAACATGAACCAATATCAGAAGAATCAGGTCAGCACCGCTTCCCCTGAACAGATTCTGCTTATGCTCTATGATGGTGCAATTCGTTTTACCAGGCGGGCAATCTCAGGGATAGAAGAAAACAAGCCTGAACTTAAGATGTCCGGTGTTTCGAAAGCCATGGCAATTATAGCTGAGTTTTCCAATTCTCTTAATCACGAGATAGGAGGACAGATAGCAGAAGATCTTGACGCACTTTATGACTTTATGATGCGGGAACTCACCAGTGCCAACCTGAATAACGATATAGAAAAATTGAAGAATGTTGAAAAACTGCTGATGGACCTGCGGGAAACCTGGGGCGAGGCAGTGGCCCTTAATAGAAAAGAGCTCAGTGCTACAGAGGTGCCGGTCAACCAAAGTCAGGATTCCTATACACCCCTTTCAGTTTCTCGTTAACTGTCGTCGTGTCCTTTATTCGTTTAATTGGGTTTGAGGAAAGAGAGTGATACAGGCAACCGGTTATAATAATTTGGAGAAATTGATTGGGCAGTCTCTTAGGCAGCATGAGGAGATGGTTGAATTGTTGGTGGGTTTGCAACAAAAGCTCGCAGAACAATCAACCGATTCTATTGATACATTCAATGAACTCTTTGCTGCACTGCAGGAAAAAACACAGCAAACCGATTTGGATGTGGCAGACCTGCTCAGTCAATCTGAAAGTTCAGAAAGTATTCTGCATCTTCTTGGTAGGCGTGCCTCATTGAGGGATAAGATCCTTGGGTTAGTTAAAAAGTCGATGCCAAGAGCCAGAAGTATCAAATCGTTGTTGGCAAACGAGATGCATTCTCTTAAAAATGGAAGAAGGGCTTTAAACGGATATAAGAATGTTTCCGGTAATCAGGGGAAAATTATTAACAGTATCAGGTAGCAAACGGGATCTTCAGATTTGCCTTTAAAGTAGGGCAGTGCGATCCTATTGAACGAAAACAAACCCGCCAGCCAAGGTTTACTTCTTTTTAGCCTCAGAAGATGTATTCTCAATCAACAGCTTCACCATGTTGTTCCTGAAGTATTTCTTTTATAGCCGATATTTTTTGGTAAAGCTCGTTGGACGCCGTATTGGCTCTCGCAAGAGCTACTCTGTAATCCTGAATCATTGGTTCTTGCGCAATTTTTTCGCCGGCAAGATTGATGATATCAAACATCTGCTGGTCTAAAATTTCCAGGTGAGCTTTCTGATCACGAAGTTTTTTTGATTCGTCTAGAATATTTTTAGGGGCAAGTTCAGGGATGTTACGACACAGGCAAAGAATATTTTGCTCAAATTGTGCGTATGCTGAGGTTATTTCGGCAAAGAAAAGCACAATATCAGTTATATGACTTTTCGTTCCATCCGCTGGTGTATGTATAGAGCCTTCAGTTGGCTTCATGTCTCGACTATGCTGAGGTATGGATCGTAAAAGTATTTTTTCCGCTCTTTTCTGTCTGCTACAGGAGAGGGTCTGAATTGCCGGCCAGGAAAAAAATGTTTCCTGGCTGGTTAGTGTGTCGAATACTTTTTATCTGTTAAACCCTGCTGGTCTCTTTTGGCTGGGGCAAAGGGGTCCTGGAACTGTACTTCCCGTTTTCAAGGATTACCTGTATGGCTCGATTGGATTTCGGCGAAAAGAGAATGGGGGCCGCAAGGTTGAGGCTTATATTCTGGTCCTGCGGCACAGTAACTACGGACAGCACAAAACAGGGATCATCTTCGGTAATATTTAAACGTTGTCGTTCATCACTGTCCGGAGCGATGAGATAGTCGAGGAAAAAATTTGTCGGATCAGTGAGAACAAAGGCGAAGGTCGGATCATCAACACTCTGTATCCAGAACAACGGCCCTTCTTTTTTGTTGGGCATGACAACGAAGTTTCGAAGGGTGGGAAAACCGATCAGCCCGGATGGGAAGTTAAGCAGGTTTTCCGGGTCGTATTCCACTTCACCAAATCGTGTGACTATTTTTTCCATTGTTTCACTTTTTTGTTTTAAGGTTGTCGCTCAAACTTTCAAGATCGATCATGTTCCAATTTGCGGCATCGCGGTTTTCTGAAGCGATGCGGTCAAAGACTTCCTGACGATAAATTTTTTTATCTTGGGGGGCTTCGATACCGATTCTGACAGTCCCTCCTTTCATTTCTACGACGGTAATTGTCACATCGTCACCGATAACAATACCTTCTCCGATTTTCCTTGTGAGAACCAGCATGGTTGACTCCGTATAAATATCATTTCTTTGAATGCCCAGAAAATCAGGACCGGAAATAAGCAAACGAATCCAACACAACCGGCCTAACATTCACTATTAAAAGAGGTTTCCAACATCCTCTGCGTGAATGATATTAATATGTAATTAAAAATAATCAAGAATCGAAATCTGCGACACCCTTGAGGTTATATTGAGTGCAGCCTTAAAGGCGTTCTCTTTTTGCATAATGTCGTTGTAGACCTCAATAACGTCGGCATCCTGGTATCTGGAAAGAATCTGTTGAAGATCAACGTTGGCATCTTCCTGGTGTAAAATGGCCGTGTCGATACGTTTTGCCCTTGCCCCCAGCTGGCTTCGCTGGCTGCGATTCTGGTCGGCTGCGATATCGAGGTTTTCGATTTGGCTTTGGATCGATCCTCCGGGGCCAGTTACATCACTGACGTTTCCGGCTCTGATAGCCTCTTCAGTCCGTGTAAGGACGGTGAACAGATCAATCCTGCCGGATGCCCCGTTTAACGTATCTGCTGTAAGACCCACACTGGCCAGTCCGGTTCCCGCAATATCCACATTAATTGTGGAATTAGTGGCAATATTGATGGTTCCGTAATGAGTCTGACTGCCACCTGGAATGACCCCGGTTGGGACTGTAGCGGTGATAACACCATCGCTAACCGTTTCATTAAGCTCAATTTCTGATCCGTCTGCCGGGCCGGTCAGGACAAGAGTACCACTGGATATGTCATAGCTGACACCGTTTGAAAGAGTCCCGCTCGTTTGGGTGAGGTTTGTCGCACCGGGACTGTTTGCCAGTGCGGATGCCATCCCGTCAAGTGTGTAATCGTAGCTGCCGGAAGGTCCGTCCAGGGTTACTGAGATGCTGTTGCCACCCGAAGTGATATCGAGACTATAAGTATCCTCGGTATCGACAAAATCAGTTGTGGAAAGTGAGCTGAGAGTGGCTGTTGCAGCATGAGCGGTTCCGACAAGACCGGTTCCAGGCTGGCTGAATAAGGCAGCTACTTTTCCTGCATAGTTATTCTCACCGACAGGATCTGTCAGATCGGGATCGCCACTTATCGTCACGGCAGGACCGGATGCGGGAGTTATGGTGATGTCGTTTCCAAGGGTTCCAACCCCAACTGGGCTGGAGGTCATCGTTTCTCCCTGATAGGGTGTTGCGTATCCCGTTGCGGCAATCTCATTGGTAATCCCCATAAAGAGTTCATTACCTGTCAGGTTAGCTTCGAGATACTCTCCGGGAGTTATTTCCAGACGTGTTGGATTATTGTCACCATTGTAAAGGTACGGCCAGGTGGTGACATCATTGACATCATAGAGGGCAGGGTCGTAACTGCTATTTTTGGTAAAGGGTACGGTGTCTTCCTTATACCCACCAAATATATATTTTCCATCAACAACCGCGTTGGCCGCATCAAGCAATTCGTTCTTGAGCTCGGCAACCTCATCTGCAAGGGTGGCAAGGTCCGAATCACTCAGGGCGCTGTTTATAGAGTTGATGGAGATTTCCTTCACCCGGACCAGGATGTTTTCCACATGGGCCAGATGACCGTCTGTTGCTGCCATCTTGTCGCCAGCCTGTCCCATGGTCTCAAGATACCGCTCATTTTGCTGGATCTGGGATCTTGTTGTGAGTACCGGACGGATGGCGCCTGGATCATCGGAAGGTTTATTCAGTTTAAGGCCGGTGGCTCCCTGGTTGCGAAGCACCAGCAGGTCGTTTGTTATCCGGTCAAGGTTGGTCTGCATTAAACGGTAGGTCGAGTTATCCGTTACTTTCATAGAGCACCTGTCTTACTGTCTTTTATCTTTTGATGCCGAGAACCGTATTCATCATTTCATCTACGGTTGAAAGAAACTTGGCCGATGACTCGAATCCTCTTTGATATTGGATCAGGCTGATCATTTCTTCCTCAAGAGAGACGCCAACCAACCCGTCGCGAAAATTTTCAAGCTGAACAAGCGCATCTTCGGCTCCCTTCAGGGAGAGTTGGTTCTGGTTGCTCTCAACTCCAACCTTGGCGGCCATTTTACCGAACAGAGAATTGAAATTATCCGAACCGTTGATCAGATAATTATCGCCGATATTTGAAAGGATAAGTGCATTGGTGTTGTCACCGGGAGCCACGGTTCCAGGAGGCGGGCCGGGGTCAGGGGCGGCACCTGCGGCAACTTTCGTCGGATCAGAGATAGCCACGCTTATCTGCCTGGCTGCACCCTCATATTCAGTGGCTGTGGGACTGGGGCCTGGTGGAGAGGCGACATAGTTTGGCGGCATACTGAAAAAAAGATTGCCGGTACTGGAGTCGAGTGCACCACCTGCCTGATGCTGGATATTTACCTGGACGCTGAGTTCATAGGCCAGTTTATCAAGATCTGCATTGAGATCGGGTATGAAATTATCACGAATATCAAACAGCCCCAGAAACTCACCGCCCATGTTTCTCAGTTCTAAGTCTCTTGTGACCCCACCGGCATTGAGCATAAGCGTCAGGTCTGAACCGGAGACATCGGCACTAATATTCATTGCCATATTACCCTGGACCAGAGGCATACCGCCGGGTAGTGCAACGGACAGCATACCGTTGTTATCTTCATAGGATTGGGCACCGAGAGTCTGGGCCAGTTCCTTGGCCACCATGTCCCGCTGGTCCCTTGCGCTGTTGGCAGTCTGGCCCCGTACCTCAATGCTGTAAATCCGGTCGTTGAGGTCGGCTATTTCGTTAATTTGTGAGTTAACGGCATCAAGCTTGGAAAGGATGGTGTCGTTGATGTTTTCTTTTATTGAATTCAGCTCATCAACTGTATTATTGAAACTTGTCGCAAGAACCTCGCCCTGAAGAATAACGTTGTTACGCTGAACGAGATCACTTGGATCGGCAGTAAGCTCTTGAAGAGAATCAAAGAAATTATCTATGTCGGTGGAAATATTGTCTTCGGTGATATTGAAAATTCTCTCAAGTTCGGAGAGGGGGCGGGTCAAAGCATCCTGGAATCCAAAATCTACAGCTTTTTCTTTTATTTGATGGTCAATGAAGACATCGTGATCACGACTGACATCGGTGATTTTAACCCCCTGGCCGATGAAAAAATCGCCAAAATTCATGGCGGGGTAGGTCTCGAGTTCGGCCTTTTGCCTGGAGTATCCCTCGGTATTTACATTAGAGATATTGTTACCGATAATCTCTATGGATTTTTGGTTAACCTCAAGGGAGGTCCTGGCGGAATTAAGTGCGTTGAGGAGACCGGCCATATCAAATTTTTCCTGATAAAAGTCGACCGTGTACCTGGGAGCTTACAGTGTAGGCCGATGCAGAATAGGTTGAGGTGACAGTTTTTTGACCGAAGAATTCCATGGTTTGCCTGATCCAGCCGAGGGTTGATTTGAAGAGGAAGGCATTTCGGCGGTTCTCCTCTCGGATCTCGGTAGCAATAGGTCTGTCCTCGGCATCGATAACCTTGACATGTGCCAACACCTTCACAAGCTCTTCTTTAGCATTCATCGCGGCGATCATTCCATTCATATCGAGTGTTTTGGCGCACTCTCTTTCCTCGAATATAATGTCGCGCAATCGAATGAGATATTCGTGTGTGGTCCTGGCATCCATTTTATTTCCCTTCGACTAAAAATTGTAACAGTGAGGCGGAAACTTTTTGGAGGTCCGGCTCATATGAACCTTCTTTTATTTGCGCTTTTAACTCCTGAATCCGTTCTGCTCTTTCCACATCACCACTCTGCGTTGTGGCTTTCGCCTTGTTGACGTCCTGCAGAACAGAAGAAAACTGAACCTTATCCTGTCCTGCTCCTTCAGTTTTGCTGTCAGCCTGGACCTTTTGCGACTTTTTAAGATTGCCGATCTGTCCCGGTCCGCCGACCCCGAAAAATTCTACGCTCATGACTTCACCTGGTTTTGGGATTGTGGGCGGTTATCAACACCGGCCCAATCATCCAGTTTGTTCATTACAGTATCGAAGGTGTCGTAAGAAATGTCGGGAAGCCAGCCACCGAACGCGTCAAGCGCTTCCTTAAATCCATTTTCCACCCCTTCCCGAATGGCATCTATTATCGCCGGATCACCACCGGCCATACCTACTGCAAAATTAAAAATACGTTCAGAGGTTTTTTCTACTCCAAAATACCCATCGTCTGCAATTAATTCCTGGGCTTCCTCGGAAGTGACAGTACTGAGATCAATTGCCGAATTGTCAGTTGTAATAGTAGAGTCGACACCCTGTTCTTTGAAAATGTTCAGGACCAGACCTCTCAAGAGGTCATATCCATCTCCGATACTTGCTTCAAGAGACATGGTGCGATCATATGTAGCAACTGATTCTGAACTATACGTTAAGCTTATCTGGTCGGTAGTAAATTGTATTTTTTCCTGCTGAATGGTCCGACCTTTGTCTGTAAATGTTAACGAACTCATTAACTGATTTTTATTTAAATAATTTTCAGAAGAATGTGAGTTTCCGACAATGTTCTGCATTTTATTCTGCCTCCCTGCCTGCCATGTATTCGTGCTTCCGTGCACTGTGATACTGCTGGATGATAGTTTCTTATAGTTCTTATCGGAGGGACTTCAGAGAAACTTTAGTACCTTACCCCTGAAAACCTGTCATTCAGTTCAATAGCCCCCTCGAGGGGGGACTA
The DNA here is from genome assembly GCA_049645925.1 of Desulforhopalus sp. Classification (GTDB taxonomy): domain Bacteria; phylum Desulfobacterota; class Desulfobulbia; order Desulfobulbales; family Desulfocapsaceae; genus Desulforhopalus_A. The sequence continues at coordinate 58,654 of JBARUU010000059.1, read as the reverse complement.
AAAAGAGTACAACCCTTGTGGGCTGTTAGTGCCTTATCTCTGATTTTCTTGTTTTATTGTGAAGAATGTTTTTCTGGAAGAGTGTCCCGGGCAACAGGGAGTGGAGTGAACAAAGCCCCGCACTTTTCTGCGGGGCAGGGGACGAGTCATTGCAGGAGAGGAGCGGGGTATCAGGTTTACTTCTTTTTTTCAATAAGGTCAGCCATCTGATTGTACATGGCTTCTGCAATGCCAAGACCTTTTCCCTGGGTGGTCGCTTTAGCGGTTTCCATATCCAGCATTTCAGTGAAGATTTCGGTAGAGGCACTTTTTTCAAAGAGCCCGCCTTCCGGTACTGCCTTACGCATCGCCTTATACATCTCCATAACAAAGAGTGTTTCAAACTCTCGGCTCGACTCCCTTAACGACTCGAGATCTCGAGACTTTCTGTCATTGCCAGGCTGAGTTGCGTGACTGGTGAGAATCCGCGGATCAATCTTGAAATCCATGAGAATTTTTTCCTTTCTTTTATAGAATAATTAATTCACCGTAGAGCGAACCGGACGCCTTGATCGCCTGGAAGATAGCAATCAAATCTCTGGGAGTGGCTCCGATGGCATTAAGAGCGTTAGCAATTTCCCCGATTGACACACCCTTGTTCATATCCAGCAACACGAGCTGGCCATCCTCTTCGATCACATTAATGTCAGTTTGTGGTGTGATGACAGTGTCCCCCTCACCCAGGGGACTGGGCTGCGATACCTCGTAATCATCACGGATAATCAGACTCAAGTTCCCATGGGAGACTGCAACGGTAGAGAGTCTGACATCCTTGCCCATGACAATAGTGCCGGTTCGTTCATTGACAACTACCTTGGCAGGCGTATCGGCTTCGACATTCAGAACTTCTAAAGTGGCCACAAAATCAATCAAATTGCCTTTATAAATGTCAGGAATAGCAACTTTCACAGTTCCCGGACTATCTGGAAAGGCAGTGCCCTTGCCGAACTTTCTGTTTACTGATTCGGCCATGTTTGAGGCGGTGGTAAAATCCGCATCCCGCAATTGATACTGCAGTTGACCGTCAACGCCCAAGGTAACGGGCACTGACCTTTCAACAATTGCTCCCCCGGCGATTCGTGCCACTGTGGGGTGGTTTTTTTGTACCTGGGCTGCCTTGCCTCCAAAAGAAAAAGCACCGAGGGTAAGAGGGCCCTGGGCGACAGCATATACATTACCGTCCGGGGCGAGCAGTGGTGTCATAAGCAGGGTACCGCCGGCAAGGCTTTTAGAATCACCCATTGAGGATACCTGAACATCTATGGTCGATCCTGATCTTGCAAAAGGGGGAAGGGAACTGGTCACCATGACCGCGGCAACGTTTTTGACTTTGATATCATTGATATTGTCGGGATCGATTGTTATGCCCTGCCTGGTCATCATATTATAAATGGCCTGCAGAGTGAAAATCGATTTTTTCATGTCATCGCCGGTGCCGTTGAGGCCGGTGACTAATCCATATCCTAAAAGCTGGTTGCCTCGAACGCCATGGAGTTGAGCTATGTCCTTAATTCTCGCGGCCTGAGCCTCTATGTTGATAAACGCTGAGCATAGAGCAAAAAAGCTGATGAGTGAGATAAGTAATTTCATACAAAGTACCTGGGTTCTATACTGTTTTTTAGAGTTTTTACAAAACCATTATTTAAAATGGCCAGGCATTGTCCAGCAACCGCATAGCCCAACCCGGTTTTTGTTTATCACTGATAGCACCTTTACCGGTGTAGCTGATCCGGGCGTTGAGAATTTTAGTCGAATTAACGGTATTTGCCGCAGTGATATCAACCGGCCTGACGATTCCCGTCAAGTAGATAATCTGAACTTCGTTGTTGACCATGACTTCCTTGCCACCACGAATCTTAAGTTGTCCGTTGGGATAACGCCCTACAACCTGAGTTGTGAGAGAGGCACTCAGATCCTCTTTCCTGGTTGTGGAGCCATTGCCATCAAAACCGTTAGAAAATTCGGCATTTACCAGATTATTAAGATCCACTGATGGGGTATCACCTGAGAAGAGTGAACTTTTTTCGAGGCCAAAAAAGTTGGGAATCGACGCAGACATGTTCGAAGATCGATCCGTTGACGTCGATGCTTCCTTCGAAGCGCTTGAAGTCTCTGAAATGAGGACGGTAACTATGTCACCGACATCACGTGCTTTTCTGTCCGAAAACATGGAGCGGTTACCGTGTTGCCAAAGAGATCCGGCTTCCTGAAGCACTGGTTCGGCATCATGGATCTCTTCGAGAGGTTCCTGAATGGCTATTATCGGCTGTTGCTTAGTGGCACAGGATGCGAGCACCAGACAAAGAGGAACGGCTAGCAGTAAATTTCTCATATCAGAGCATTACCTCCACCAGGCCGGGACCAGTAACCCGGCAATGGATAATTTTGTTTGAGTTGATATTTTGCACTCGAATCATCTGGTTCATTGCACCGTCACTATGGGCAAGACCTGTAGCAGTGAGATGCAGTGGACCTGAATTGATGATGATTTTTACCCGTTCTCCGCGCTCCACGACAGGAAGGGCTTCTACCATGGACAGAAGAACAGGAGAACCTGCCCGCAGACTTCTTTTCAGCTTTTTACCCACAAAATCTTCAAGGTTTAAGCCGGGACTTCTTAACGAGCTAATGTCCATCATGGAAGTCGAGAGTTGTTGCGGCAGAAGAACGTTCCCTTTCTTAAGAGGTTCGGCGGAGACAACAACATGAGCGAGGGCTTCAATTTTACCTCGAACCGACATGTTTTTCGCAACGTTGCCGTTCACCCGGAAAATAATTGAAAAGCGTGAACTGCCTAAGATTGCAGGATTGGAAGGAATAACTTCATGGGTCATATCCCCTGTTGGAATAGTAAACGGCAGGGGCAGTCCACTTGGAACAAAACGGATTTCGGCCTCAGGCAGATTGTTCTTATTGCTGTTGATATATGCTGCAATTATTTTTTGTATCCATTCAGAACCAACAGTGATGCCTCGCCTGAAGACCTTGACTGTAGGGGAGCCGGTCCACCGAATATGTGCTGGCAGGGACTGGCTGGAGGCAAGATAATCTTTTATGCTCAAGGAGCTTAAGGAGCTTTTTTGACCGGGAGCCGGAGACTGTCCAACTGTTAATGTGGCGAGTGCTCTGGTCATTTCCGTTTCTTCATCAAACGTGGCAATGTCGCCAAGCCGGACGACGGATGCGTCTACTTCGCCACTTGCTTTGAATGTAATCTGCAATGCATCAGCTGATTGAACCATGCCAAGCACAACACAGATTATAAAAAATACCCTGCACATGATTAGACCAGGTTGTTGGTAGTTTGCATCATTTCATCCGATGTCTGGATGGTTTTCGAATTAATTTCATAGGCCCGCTGTGTTGTGATCATGCTTGCCAGTTCTTCGACGATGTTGACGTTGGAACCTTCCAGATACGTTTGCAGCAGGGTGCCAAAGCCATCTTCTCCTGGTGTGCCGGTTTGAGCTGTACCAGAGGCGGAGGTTTCTTCAAAAAGATTTTTTCCGATAGCGGACAAGCCTGAATTGTTGGTAAAGGTTGCCAGTTCAATGGTACCCAGTTCGGTGCTTACCGAGTCGTCGTCAATAGTGGCACTGACGATGCCGCTTTCACCAATTGATATCTCTTTAGCCCCGTCGGGGATGGTAATTGCAGGGATAAGTGGATATCCGTCGGAGTTGGTAAGACGACCATTGCTGTCACGTTTCAATGCTCCGGCCCTGGTGTAGCTTGTATTGCCGTTAGGCAGCTCCACCTGCAAAAAACCTTCGCCTTCAATGGCGACATCCAAATCGTTTTCGGTAAGTATGAGATCACCCTGGGAAAATACCTTCGTCACTGCCGCAGGCTTCACGCCTAAACCGATAAGAATTCCTGTAGGCGATTCGGTATCCGATGATGTTTGACTACCGGGAACCTTCATTGTCTGGTAGAGAAGATCCTGGAAATCCGCTTTGCTTTTTTTAAATCCGGTGGTGCTGACGTTAGCAAGATTATTGGCAATGACATCAATATTCAGCTGTTGACTGTGCATGCCGGTTGTACCGGTCCAAAGTGATCGGATCATGATTTTTCCTTCATTCTCTAGTGAGGTTTATATATTTTTTATTAACCAAGTGTACCCAGCTCTTCCTGGGCTTCACTGATACTCCCGTAACTTTTCAACACTTTGTGGTAGGTCTCGAATGTTCGGTAATTGTCGATCATCTGGGCCATGCCTTCTGCCATATTGACGTTGGAAAGTTCAAGTCCACCCTGAATGATGCGGGAGTTTTCACTGGGCACTTCAAGTGCCCCATCTTCCAGGGAGAAGGTCGTGTCTGATTCGCGCCTGAGTTTCAGCTTATCCTCAATGTCGACAAGCGCCAGCTGCCCGACTTCTGATCTGGTACCTTGTGGACCCAGGATATAAATGATGCCCCCATCTCCTATAGCTACCTTGCTGGTGTCGGTATCTGGAATAGTGATCTGAGCGTTTCCGTCATCGAGGACAGGCAGCCCGTTGCTTGTGGTGAGTTGACCCTCAGGATTAATCGCAAGGTCACCACGTCTGGTATAGAGGATGCCACTCGGCCCCTGGACCTTAAAAAATCCCTCGCCCTGAATGGCAAGGTCAAGTGGATTTTCAGTTGTACGGATGGCACCAGGAGAAAAATCGGTGTAGTTTTTTCGAATACGATCGTAGTTGATGCCTTTCGCAGCATTGACCTGTGTCTCTTCTTTGAGGATTGATTCAAAGCTGACATTCGATTTTTTATAACCGCTTGTACTGATGTTAGCGAGATTATTGCTGAGATTGGCTATAGCCTGTTCTCGTGAGATAGCACCTGCAAGAGCGCTGTATTTTCCTGAAACCATGTTTGCTTCCTTCAGATAGAGAGTTGGAGATTCTGTCTCCTGTTCTTATCGGTAGTAGTTGTCTTTTCTTAAACAATTATATGGCTGCGGGTAAATGTATCGCACGCCTTGACTTCGTGTAAACTGTCGGGTTGCCGGGTATGGAAGCCACCATCATCCTGGACTATTCGCTGCAAAACTTCCCTGCGCTATCTTCGACAGAGAGAGTAGTTGATGTGCTTCATGGGTGGATATTGAGAGGATGGAAGCAATTTCTTCTGCGGACATGCCCTTTTGAGCGAGAGATTGAAAAAAACGATACTTTTCAGGGGTGGTGGTGCCACTATCAAAACTCTGGTTATTAAGACGCGGCTTCTGCAGCTTTGTTGTCAGTTCTGCGACCTGGAGACTGTTTTGGAATTCTACTATGTTTTCCTGCTTTTCCTGGAGTTCATTCAATTTTTTTCTCGTCAGTTCCAGTGAAACCGTCGTCTCGGTCAACTGTTCGGAGAGCAGTCTGTTTTCCCTTTTAACCATCACAAACATGATAATGGCTAGAACACAGAACGCTGAAGCAATAACAATAAAATAGAGTGAAGGATGTAACTGTTCCATAGGTGCTCCTGCTTCAGTGATCTTAGAAAATAATCTTTATTTTCTATTAATAGAGTCTGGCGTCCAGCTTGGTTTTCAGTTTGATGAGGGCCTGGCTGTGAAGCTGAGATACACGTCCCTCTGACAGTTCCAGTACTTCGGCAATCTCTTTTTGTGTTAATTCTTCATAATAATAGAGTGAGATAACCAGCCGTTCTTTGTCAGAGAGTTGGGCGAGGACGTCTGCCACCTTTTGGGTCAGTTGCTGTCCTTCAATTCTCGCTCCGGGAATGTTATCGGGTCGTTCGTCCATAAGGGAATCGAGAAATGAAAGCCCCTCCTGCGAATTATCGAGAGTCTCATTGAGACTGACACAGCCAAGATGACTGACGTCCCCTAGCATTGATCGGTAATCGTCAAGAGAAAGCTGCATTGCTTTGGCCACTTCATGGTCTTCAGGGTCGCGTCCAAGCTTGAGTTCCAGATCGACTATGGTTTTTCCGATTCTATTCTGTTTCTCCCGTAGTGATCTTGAAAACCAATCCAACTTCCTCATCTCGTCGAGAATTGCGCCTCGGATCCTATATTCGGCAAAGGTTTTGAACAGGATGTTTTTAGAAGAATCAAATTTGTTGGCAGCATCGAGAAGGCCAAGCATACCGGCACTCTTCATGTCATCTTTATTCATGAATGCAGGAACCTGGGTGACCATTCTCCCAACAAGAATGTCAACGAGATAAAGATGATCACGGATTATCTTTGACGTATCTTCGGCGTGAGGATTTTGATGGTAAAGCATCTTTTCTCAACCCCCAAGATTGAGCAGTTTTTTCCAGAAGAACTGAAGGTTGCCCTTGGGCGTCGACTGTGACGGCTCGGAACAGATTCTCCCGGCCAGCTGGCGGAAGGCTCCGGTTGTTTTTGATCCAGGGAAAAGTTCACTGATAACCTTTTGTTTCCTGATTGCATCAATCATCTGCCGGTCTTCAGGGATGGAACCGAGGAAGTCAATTGATATATCAAGATATCTATTAGCGACCATTGTCAATTTACGATACACATCAAGGGCATCATCTTCGGTTCGTATCTGATTGACAACCAGATTGAATTTTTTTTCGTGATAATGGGTTGAGAGGAGTTTCATTAACGCATAGGCATCGGTGATCGCCGTAGGCTCAGGAGTCGTAACAACAAGGATTTCCTGGGCTGCTGTATTGAAGTAGGTCACATTTTCCGAAATACCGGCTTCCGTGTCGATCAGCACATAGTCAAAATGATTGTGCATTGAATCAAGGCCGTCCAGAAGGCGCATTTTCTGATGCGAATTAAGGCGGGTAAAATTCTGGATGCCGGAACCAGCCGGAAGAATTTTAATTCCGAGGGGACCGTCTACCATAATATCCTGAAGATCATATTCCTCTGAAAAGAAATGATTCAGGTTATACGATGGCGACAGCCCGAAAACCACATCAATATTCGCCAGTCCGAGATCCGCGTCAAGTATCAGGACACGCTTGCCCATCGAGGCAAGGTTGTAGGCCAGATTTGCGACAACAGCTGTTTTACCAACGCCGCCTTTGCCGCTGGTAATTGAGTATACGTTTGTTGCCTGCTCGTTATCGGTCTGAAGAGTAGCTGGTCGAGGGGGGTTTAGGTCCCGCAACGTCTTTGCCTGGTCTCCTGCCGTCTGTGAAGTATTAGTCATGAATGGATCCTTCATGTTGTGCCATGATCAATTCTGCAACAATCTTTGGTGAGATTTCTAATAAATCTTCTGGAACCCGCTGGCCGTTCGTCAAATAGGACATGGGGTTTGAGTTCTGAATCTGGATATTAAGAAGTATCCCAAGGCTGGAACACTCATCAGTTTTTGTAAAAATGGTATTGCTTATTCCGAGTATGTTAAACCGATTAATGGTGTCAAGAAGCTCATTCTCCCGAGTTCCTGCAGACAGCACAAGATGTTTGTCGATACCAAGCTCGGGATTAAGAAATGAAGCAAGTTCATCTATACAATAACTGTCTCTTGGGCTCCTGCCTGCACTATCTATCAGGATGAGATCTTTGTCGCTGTGTTTGATCAGTGCCTGCTCCAGTTGCTCCGGCGTGATGACCACATCCACCGGCAACCCCATTATTTCACCATATACCTTGAGCTGTTCTACGGCAGCAATCCTGTAGGTATCAATAGTTATAAAAGCGACCGAATGAGAATATTTACTCAGGTAAGATGCAGCAATTTTAGCAAGTGTTGTGGTTTTACCAACCCCGGTCGGACCTACTAAGGCAATGCGGTGCTGGGTTTTTCCGGGTTCAAAAACAGGGGGGGCAACTTGAATGAGATCCTGAATCGTCTGAAGTATCGCCTCTTTCACATTGAATGGATCGGCTAGTTCCTCATCCGTGAGGCTTTGCCTGAGAAAACCGGTGATCGTCCGGGATGTCTCAACATTGATTCCTCTTTCTATAAGCATGGAAAGAATATGATCCCCGTGGATCGGATTATTCACGTAGCGCGCGGCGAACTCAGTATCTTTAATCTGTAGGGTGGGGTGCCCATCTCGTCTTGACCTGGGCTCCTTCTCGGCCATCTGAGTAATTTGACCGGCAAGGTTTTTCACTAAATCCTTGAGTTCATTGACCTCGTTTTGAAGTCCGTTGTCATGTGGCAGAACGGGAGCAGAAGATCGACTTGTTACACCCTCGTCATTGGCAACTGAAGTGTCAGCTGGTGGATTGATCAAAAAGGCATCTACAGAATCGTCAACAACATGACGAAAGCCTGTTGTTTTACCATCGGCAGGTTGCGTCGCCTCTCTATTTTTCCGAGTGCCCGCACAATTATTGTTTTTGAGCTGTGGGAAATCGGCGTCGATGGCCGCTGTAATTTCCAACATAGGTTTCCCAAGTATACCCAGTTTACCGTTTCTGATAGTTCTGGTGGAAAGAATAAGGGCATCGGGACCCAATTCTTCCTTTATTTTTTTCAGGCCAGAAGCCATGTCGGTTGCTTCAAAAACTCTAACTTGCATCTAAGTTCACCGTTCCAAGAGACCTGACCTTGAGGTTGGGAGTAATTTCATTATGAGAAAGAATGGTCAGTGCCGGGTAGTATCTCTCTGTTAAATTACGAACGTATGGTCGAATCTGGGGCGCAGACAGCAGGGTGGGACGGCTACCTCCGTCAAAAAGCGTGATCGCCTTGCCGATTCCATCCAGTATTCTCTGGGCAATGATCGGGTCTATCGACAGGTAGCTGCCTGTTTCTTTATGCTGTACGCCGCTTCTGACAGCATCTTCGGCCGGTTTGGCCAGGGTGATAACCGGAATGACCCCATCGACAGCCAGTTCGCTGCTGATGGTTCTCGCCAGTGCATGGCGAACATATTCGGTTAAAATGTCCGTGTCCTGAGTCGTGGCTGCCCAGTCTGCCAAGGTCTCAAGAATAGTGCGGAGATCACGGACAGAGACGCCTTCTTTGAGAAGATTCTGGATGACCCGCATAATCGTCCCAAGCGAGAGAACCGACGGAACAAGTTCCTCAACAAGTTTCGGATAATTGTTGGCCAGGTTATCGAGCAGTCCCTGAACCTCCTGACGGCCGATCAGTTCATGGGAGTATTGTTTGATCACTTCACTGATGTGAGTCGCCATAACAGTCGTGCAGTCGACGACCGTATATCCGGCGATCTGCGCCCGATCTTTTTTATCGGATGTGATCCACAGGGCGGGGAGCCCAAAGGCAGGTTCTGTTGTTGAGATACCCTGTATCCTTTCTGTTACCATTCCAGGATCCATGGCCATGAAATGTCCCGGCAGGATCTCTGATTCAGCCACCTTGACCCCTTTGAGTGAGAAGGTGTACTGATTGGGAGAAAGCTGCAGGTTATCCTTGATGTGAACTGGTGGAACGATGAATCCGTTATTCATGGCAAACTGTTTTCGAATAGATTGGATCCGGTTCAGCAGTTCGCCGTCCTGAGCTGAATCAACAAAGGGAATGAGGCCGTAGCCAACTTCAAGTTGCAGCATGTCGACATTCAGCATCTGTTCATAGTTTTCTTCACGTTTGACCGGAAGCTGTTCCGGTTGTTCCGTCAACTCCTCGGCAATAATTTTTCTCGACTTGTCAATATGATATGCAAGTGCGGCCAGAGAGAGTGAAAGCACCAGAAAAGGGAAAAAAGGAAGACCGGGAATAAGGGCAAAGGCGATCAGTATTCCGGAAACCACCCAGAGTGCAACGGTGTTTAAAGAAAACTGATTCTTCAGGTCTGAGCCGAAATCTTTTTCACCGGTTGTCCTGGTGACAAGAAGACCGGCGGCGGTAGAGATGATCAGAGCAGGAATCTGGCCGACGAGTCCGTCGCCAACAGTCAGGATGGTATAGTTGGCAGCAGCTTCAGCCATTGGCATCCCTTTCTGTACAACACCAATGACGAAACCCGCGCCAATGTTGATAAGAGTGATGATGATACCGGCAATTGCGTCGCCTTTAACAAATTTTGAAGCACCATCCATGGCTCCGTGAAAACTGGATTCCTTGGAGATACTCTCCCGACGGCTTCTTGCCTCGTCTTCATTAATCAGACCGGCATTGAGATCGGCGTCGATAGCCATCTGCTTGCCCGGCATGGCATCAAGGGTAAACCGGGCAGCAACCTCGGCTACACGACCGGCACCTTTGGTGATAACCATAAAGTTGATGAGCACGAGAATGGCAAAGATGACGATACCGACGACATAATTACCACCAACAACAAATTGGCCAAAGGATTGAATGACCGCACCCGCCGCTGCTGGACCTTCATCGCCATGGATGAGGATAAGACGGGTCGAGGCAACATTTAAGGCAAGTCTAAAGAGTGTTGTCGTCAGTAGAATTGAAGGGAAAATAGAAAAGTCGGTTGCCTTAACCGTATAGAGACTGATAATCAGAATAAGGAGAGCAATGGTGATATTCATTGAAAGAAACAGGTCGAGCACGATCGAAGGCAGGGGAATGATCATGATCATGAGAATAGACACCAGGCCCAGAGCCGCGACAACGTCGCTGCGTCCAAAAAGCTGTTTGAAACGCAAACTGTTCAGGGTGTTTTGTACGTTGGTCAGTTCCATCAGTGCATCTTGCCTTTCAGTGAATAAACGTGGGCGAGTATCTCGGCAACAACTTTGAAGAGATCCTCCGGTATATTTTCTCCTATGTCGAGGTTATGCAATAACCGAGCCACCGGTGGGTTTTCAATGATGGCAATTTCATGTTTTCGGGCTATTTCCCTGATTTTCATAGCGACGAGATCGGCACCTTTCGCAATGATGACTGGGGCTGCCATCTCATCGGAATCATAGTGAATCGCAACAGATATGTGGGTAGGATTAGTAACGATTACATCTGCTTTCGGCACCTCAGCCATCATTCGCTTGCGAGCCATTTCCTGCTGGATTGAACGAATTTGAGCCTTAATATGAGGATCACCTTCACTTTCTTTAAATTCCTCTTTTACTTCCTGTTTGGTCATTTTCATTTTCTCTTCAAGTTCCCATTTGACAAACAGGAAGTCGAGAAACGCTATGAGAATGAGCACTGCACAGATCTTAGCAAGGATAATGATTGATATTCTGGCGAGATAGCTCACTGTTGTTCCGACAGGTGTATCCACAAGAATGAGAGCTTCTTCAAAATTATCAAGGACTGTGGAAAAAGCGACCCAGGCCACCAGCAATACCTTCAAAAGTGACTTAATCACCTCGATAAAGGATTTTTTGGAAAAAAAACGGCCCATTCCTGTAATCGGGTTGAGTTTTGAGAAGTCAGGAATCAATGGTTTTGCAGTTAGTAACCAGCCGAACTGGAAGAAACTCGAGAAAAAACCGATAATTAGGACCAGCAAAAAGAGGGGGGCAATGAGTAAACCAAGTCTTTGCAGAAGAAATGCAGCCAGGGTGAGGATAGAGGAGGGGGTTATCTCATATCCGCCACTTGATTGCCAGACGAAAAAGATAAGCTCTGTCAGGCCATTCCAGAAGGTGGGGAGATAGAATATCCAGAAAAGAAGCATAATTGTAAAAAGGGAAGCGGTCTGTACCTCCTTGCTCTGGGCAATCTGGCCCTTTTTACGAAAATCTTCCCGTCGTTTTGCTGACGGAGCTTCTGTCTTTTCGCCACCTGTGGGACTTTCTTCTGCCATGATTAGAACGTATTAACCGGTTTTCCAGATTTTTTTGATTTTCGACCTGAGTAGAGTGCCACCATAGGTTTGCTGCAAAAAATGAACCGGGAAAAAAGATAATAATAGGCGAGCTCAAGCAGTTGAACAGCTATGACGGCAATCTCAGGGGTTGAGATAATTGAGAAGCATCAGGATGCGTTCACCGAGGCTGTCAAATTCCCGTCTAATTAAGATTGAAACCATGGGAAGTGTCAAAGCAATGACAATAAAAGCGGTGCCGATGTTGATTGGGAAAGAGAGGAGGAACACATTTAACTGGGGAAATACCCTGGCCAGCACACCAAGGATAAGGCCGGAAAGAAGAAGGACAGCAAGAACCGGAGCGCTGAACTGTACTCCTATGGCAAACATGTGGGAAGCGAGTTCCATGAGAAAAGGAACCGCCTCGCCGGAAAAATCGATTTGGCCGGGAGGAAGAAGCTCGTAGGAGAGCACAGTTGTGTGCAGAAAAAGATGATGGCCATTAATAGCAAGGAAGATGAGGATGGCAAAAATATTTTGAAATTGAGAAATAAGGGCAACCTGTCTCTCACTCTGGGGATCAAAGACGTTAGCTGCGGCAAAGCCCATCTGAAAACCGATGACAGTTGCACCAAATTCAACGGCTGTGAAAATAAGTCTGGCAACAAGACCAAGCAGGAGGCCAAGGAGCAGCTCAGATATCAATAACAGTAGAAAGGGCAGTGGAGAAAAGCTGACGTTGGGCACTTCCCCAGCCATGACGGGAAAGAGTGCCAGGGAGATGGCAAAAACGATCGCAGTTTTGATTCGGCCGGGAGTCTGGGCAGATGAAATTACCGGAATAGCACCTATGAACCCGGCAACTCTGCTGGTAACAATGAGAAAGGTTTGAAACTGTTCAACCGGGATCAGTTGGATGTCCACTAGTGAGTGCCCAGTAAATGACTATTTTCCCATCCCCCATCAATGTCCTTTAAATGAGATCCATGGGGTATTGAATTACTGCCTGTTGCTGTATTCATAGTGTGCCTCGATTGAGAAAGGACGTCTCATTCATTGATTGAGATTCGTTGGTATCAGAGAGTGGCTATGATGTCAAAGAGACCAACGGTAAAAATGGTGATAGTCTTGATAACCCATGAACCAAATATCAGCAAAGAGAGGAATACGGCGACAATTTTAGGGACGAAGGTCAGGGTTTGCTCATTAATTTGAGTTGCCGCCTGGAAAACAGAAACCAGCAAGCCGACAACGAGAGCGACAATCAGCATAGGGGCGGCGCATAAGAGAATTGTTTCGATAGCCTTGCGACAGATATCAACAGCAAGTTCCGGACTCATTTTTTTCCCATTATCGTAAAAAGATAAAAAATTGGATGGTTAAGTAAAAAAAACCGACAACGAAGCAGGTAAGCACCCTTCACAACAGGGCATAAACTCCGACTTCGAATGAGGAGTTTTTACGACACCATCATAACTTGTTAGACTCCGAAGCTTTTTATAAGTGAACCGACTACCAGGCTCCACCCGTCGACGAGGACAAAGAGCAATAGCTTAAATGGCATTGATATAATGACCGGAGGAAGCATCATCATACCCATGGACATAAGAATTGATGCAACGATCATATCGATAACCAGAAAAGGGATGTAAATCATGAATCCCATCTGAAATGCCCGCTTCAGTTCAGACAGCATGAACGCAGGAATAAGGGTCATTGTCGGAATATCTTCCGGATCCATCGGTTCTGAATCCATGGTAATTTCGGTGAGCAGGGTCAGTTCATCTTCACGTACCTGGCCGAACATGAAATCGCGCATGGGAGCGACTGCTTTTTCCAACGCGGTCGGCTGGTCCACCTCCTCATTCAGATACGGTTGTAGAGCTTCTTCATTGATTCTGTTGAATGTCGGCGACATGACGAAAAAAGAGAGGAAGAGGGAGAGTCCCAAAATAACCTGGGTCGGCGGCATGTTCTGTGTTCCCATGGCCTGACGGACAAAGCCAAGGACAATGACAATTCTTGTGAAGCACGTTGTCATCAACAGAATGGCCGGTGCAACGGAGAGGATAGTGAGAACAAACAGTACCTGCAGGGCGTTCGAAACCTGTCCGGGAGTATTGGCATCCTCAACACCAAAAGTAATTGTTGGCAGACCTACTGCGTTGGCGTCACCTACCTGGAGCAAGAAAATCCAGGAAAGAACAGAAAAGAATAATACTCTTGGGAGAGCGGGTCGGAGCCTGTGGATCATGACTGGGAGGGGACTCCTGTCGCTTGCAATACTTCAGCAAATGACGATTCAGGTTGAGGAGTGATGGCAGCAATATGGGTGATGCGGTCACCGCTGATCCCAAGCAGATGTTCCTGACCTTTTACGTTAATCAGACAAAGAGCCTTTTTGCCCATCAGAGGTTTTAGTTCAACGACCTGGATGTCATGACTTGTGCCCGCTGAAAGGAGTGAAAAACGTTTTCTTAATAAGCCATAGAGGATTAGAATAATTCCAAGAACAACGAGTAAGCCCCAAATAACCCGAAAATAGTTTGCAGTATCACTTGACTGAATAACACTGGCGGCCCGGGTGAAAGAAGGGGCGAAAAAGCTGGACAGGAGAACAATAAGAAAAAACCGGATGTTACGTTTTGGGATCGGTTGCATTGTCTGTCACTCTTATCCGAGATTCTCGATCCGATCTGCGGTACTCACCACATCAGTCAGACGAATACCGAATTTGTCTCCCACCATCACAGCTTCACCTTTGGCGATCAGCTTTGAATTAACATAAAGATCCAGAGGCTCTCCGGCAAGTTTATCAAGTTCTATCACATATCCTTCACCCATTTTTAACAGGTCGCGAAGAAGAATTTTGCTTCTGCCAACCTCTACAGATATCTGCAGGGGAATGTCGTAGAGGAAGTTAAGCCCCCTGCCACCTTTCTGGTCTGAAGAAGTTGGTTTGGGTTTGGATATACTTTTCGGGTTTTCCTGTAAAAGTTCTTTAATCTCGTCGGGGTCCGGGCGACTGTTTTTAGCTGTAGTGGTTTCCATTTTATTTCCTTAATTCATAACGCCTGTGAGACTGATGGCTTTTTTGCCGTTGTGCGTTCCGGGAATGGCAAAAAATTTCACCTTTTCTTCAACCAGAACCTTCAAAGGAGCACTCGGATCGTAGTTTAGATCAAGAATATCTCCAGCTTCCATGTTCAAAATTTGATTTACTGAGAGAGTCAATGTTCCAGATTGAGCAGTGATAACTGATGGTATTTCCATAATTTCTTCCTCCAGGACATCCTGCCACGTCCCTCTGGTCGTGGTCGAAATATTAAGTAGCTCTCTCAGGAGGTCCCGCAGCGGCTCAAGGGTTGCAAAGGGAAAAATGAGATTGATTTCGCCTGAATATTCGCCTACTTTCACGAGGAGTGTGCCGACGATGACTTCGGCGTCAGGTTCGACAATTGAGACCAGACGTGCGTTGTTTTCCAGCTTAATCAGAGAGGTGTTCAGTTCCAGTAACTGAGAGAAGGCTTTGTTGAGGTCTCTGCAGGCATCGGTAAGTATCGTTTTCAGGATAGTAAGTTCGATGGTTGTAAGGCGCCGGTCAAGGTGAGGTGATTCCAGGTCGGTAGAGGCGCCTAACATGATCTCAATCATTGAAAAAGAGAGTTTTGGGTCAACAATGATCAGAGCGCCATGCTTCAGAGGAGGCATATCGAGTATGCCGATACCACCCGGTTGATTTTTTTCGGCCATGAATTTCTGGAACTCATAGGTCTCAAGGGCCGTTCTGGTAATGGAGAAGGTGCGCTGCAGCTGGTTCGTCAGAGATGTCGCGTATGATCTGCAGAAGGAATCAAGGATTATATCAAAGTTCGGGATCCGGAATTGTTCTTTATCAGGTCTTGCAAGCTGAAATAGATTGATCGCACTGCATGCGAGAAACGATTCTTGCTCATTATCGTCCAGCTCAAGGGAGACCTTTCCTTCCCTGATCGCATTCAGAAGATCACTTATTTCTGATTTATTTAGAATTGAATTCATGTTTTTATGAATACTATTGCACGACGAAGTTAGTGAAGTAAATGGATATTACCTTACCGGTCTGGAGAAAGGAATTGATCTTGCTGCTAAGCTCGGCTTTGAGTTGTTTCTTTCCCTGAAGGTCCTGTAATTCCTCGTACGTCTTGTTGCTGATCAGGAGGAGAATGGCATCGCGCATTTGCGGCATTCTCTGCTCAACTTCTGTTTGCACCTCTGGATTTGTCAATTCAACCGTAATGGAAGCTTTTACATAATGCGAACCTTCACCACTGATTATATTGACAATAAATTCATCGATATTAACCATGGGACCGATTTCCGATCGCTGCTGGAGTGCGGGCACCGGTACCTGTTGGCTGGGATCCTGTGAAGCCTGATTTTTTGGTTTTTCTTGTAAAAAAAACCAGGCTCCTGCACCTCCGCCTATCAGGAGAACTAAAATGACGGCTCCAATAATGAGGAGCTTTTTTTTACTTCCGCCTTTTTCAACCGCTGGTTCAGTTTTCTCAGCCATGTGTTCCTACCTTGATACGTTGATTTCTATGGTACTAAAGAGGCATTGTGCCATTTGCCCTGGATGGATTGATTTGTGATCTGTTGCTTTGCAGTTTGAGAACAAAATCAACACGTCTGTTCAGTGCTCTGTTCGTTTCGTTGTCGTTTGGAGCTACCGGACGGTCTTTACCGTATCCGACAGCTGCCATTCGGTCGAGAGCAAGCAGGTCACTCTGTGAAAAATAACGCAAAACTGAAACTGACCGGTCGACAGATAGGTTCCAGTTGCCAAATTGTGATCGCCGCAGAGGTATATCATCGGTATGTCCTTCTATTCTCAAATCCATTGGCAGAGGGCGGACAATGTCTGCAATATTTCTCAGTATCGGAAGAGATTGAGGCACAATTTTCGATTGACCCTGACCGAATAGTACCGAATCATTGATGCGTAGAATAATTGAGTCATCGTCTTTTTTTATGAGCCCGACATCATTGTTCAGTCGCAGTGAATCGATTTGCGATTTTATCTTTTCATACACTCTTTCGGTTGTCTCTATTTGAATTGGAGAAAATTGTGTAATGGGTGTAGATGGCAGGACAGGAATAGCGAAGTCAACATGGGCCGGTTCCTTATGAATTCCAAAAGCATCCTTAAGTGAACTGGAAGCCTCAGTAAAACGAACCGGGTCCATGCTGGCCATTGAAAGCAGGAGCACGAAAAAGGTCAGAAGTAAAGTGACCAGATCGGAATAGGTAACCATCCAGGCTGGTGCACCTGCGGGACGAACATTGTATTTGTCTTTTTTAGGGGGTGTCTGGTTGTTGTCTTCCGCCATGACCATCTAGCCTTATCTGTTGAAGGTTGACTCGCGAAGCTTGGGTGCTATAAAAGCGTGCAGTTTTTGTTCCATAATTCTTGGGTTTTCTCCGGACAAAATTGACTGCATCCCCTCAATTATCAGGGTCTTAATAAGTACCTCCGAGGCCGACCGGTTTCTCAGTTTTCCAGCCAGTGGTGCACAGACGACATTGGCGATCACCGCGCCGTAAAATGTGGTAAGCAGTGCAACTGCCATTGCCGGACCGATGGAGGCGGGATCGTCCATGGTCTGTAACATCTGCACAAGTCCGATCAGGGTGCCGACCATACCCATTGCGGGTGCGTAGGCCGCAATCGATGTAAATATTTCAGCGCCTTTCCCATGTCGCATCTGTATATACTCGATCTCGGTGTTCAGCATATTGCGCAATGTTTCGGGTTCCTGACCGTCAACGGCCATCTGCATGGCCTTTTTAAGAAAATCGTCGTCGACTGTCTCCATTGCACCCTGCAGGGCAAGTATCCCTTCTTTTCTTGCTTTGTTGGCAAAACCCATCAGCTGTATAATGAGGCTGTTTATAGACATTTCCTGGTAACGAAATGTTTTTTTGGCAACATTGAGGGCATCAAACACGTCACCGAAGGGGTAATGAACCAGGGTATTGCCGAGAGTCCCGCCAAATACAATGAGCAGTGACGGGACATTAAAGAAAATTGTGAGGGGGCCACCTTGAAGAATGGCCATAAGCATTAAGCCAAACGCAGCGCCTATGCCTATTACGGTAGAAAGATCCAAACAAAATCCTCCATTACAGGTTCTAATTAATAATTGTATTCCATCGGGTGCATATCATGTGATCGCCCTTGATACGTCGAGGGGTATAAAAAGAGACCCGATATTATTTCCGTACGTTCTGTTATAAGTACCAGAGGGAATTACATCTTTTCTCCAAATACTGCTCTTCGTATCATAGACTCTGGCAATCTAAAACTCAAGTTAGCAAAAAATATTCCATCTAAAAAAAATAAAAACATTTATGAATGAAAACAGAGCCTGGTGAACTATGGCAATCTGGGTATGAAAAAAAAACCAGGACTAACTCAGAGTTAGTCCTGGTTGAATAACGATCTATGTCAAAAAAGTGACTATTACCGTTTCAGGTTTATAAGTTCTCCGAGCAGTTCGTCGACCGTGGTAATAATCTTTGAGTTTGCCTGGAAGCCGCGTTGGACGGTGATCATTCTCACAAATTCGGCACCCATGTCGACATTTGACTGTTCGAGGGAGTTGGTGAAAATGTTGCCCAGTTCTGGTCCCGGAAGACCAGTACGGGCTGTCCCGGAGCTTGTAGTCTCTGTATACAGGTTGCTGCCGGCAAGTGCCAGTCCACCTGCGTTGACAAACTTTCCTAAAACGAGTTGAGCTATCTTGGTCTGTTCGCCATTGGAATAAGAAGCGACCACTATTCCTTCAGGATCAATTTCAACCCCGGTGAGGTTTCCTGCCCCTGAACCGTTTTGGTTCTGAGAAATAACAACCGACTCACTGTTGAATTGTGTGGTGTCAAAGGTAATGACCACGTCTGTTGGTGTTGTGCCGTTATTCCAATCCAATTGACCGGCTAAAGTACCGGCGGGAATGGTTGCGGTTGTGTCAGTTGGCGGGGTGGCGGCTGCGTTGGTCAATACTCCGTCTGAGGTGAAGATGAGAGGTGCTGCAAAAGTACCGCTCATAATAGTGCCGGTACCGTCATCTTTTTCAGCACTCCAGGAGGCATTCCAGGTGTTGTCGGCAGTTTTTGTGAAATAGGTGGTCAGGAGCTGCGGGTTCCCCAGGGTGTCAAAAACCTGCACTGATGATGAGTAGTTGTAGGTGGATGGGTCGGTATAGTCAAAGGCCGTTAAAATCGCCGGTTCAGTGGAGTCCAGATTTGTGGTTAGCTGGAGAGTGGATGTCGCGTTACCCTGCACCAGGCCACTGCTTTCGACCTGGATATCGGAAGCGTCTCCGGCGGCAAGTAATCCATTAGCATCAAAAGCTTTCCCCTGAACCCGTAAACCTTCCGGGTTTACCAGGTATCCGTCCTGATCAAACCTGAATGAGCCGGCTCTAGAATAATAGGCTGTTTCGTCGCCGGGCTCCTTTAAAATAAAGAATCCATTTCCCTCAATAGCGACATCAAGGTTTGATTCCGTGGACTCAAAGGTCCCCTGGCTGAAAATCTGATCTACTTTAGACATTCCAACGCCTCGTCCAACCTGGGATTGCCCACCCGAACCGTTGATGGATCCGGAGAGCAGATCTGCGAAAACGGTGCGGGAGCCTTTAAAGCCAAGGGTGTTGGTGTTCGCAAGATTATTACCGATAACACTCATAGCCTGGCCATTGGTGTTCAGGCCGCTGACTCCACTGTACAACGCACTCGAAATACCCATCTCTTTCTCCTTTTTCTAAAGAGTCAGTTTATTTTAAACTACTCGGTCAATTCAGATTTTAACTATTGTCCAGGGTATTGGCCCTGTTGTATCCATTCTTTGTAACGGTTTCAATATGGTCGAAACTCTTTTGAAAGCGCTTTCTATTCTCCGCTGGTCGCTGAAGTCGTACTGCTGTTTCCTGGCTCATAAACACCAAGAATTGAGTTGAAAGCGACTTCACCTGCTTTGGTAATAAGAACGCCACCATACGATCCTTCCAGATCAACTCCAGTGACTTCAGACTTGATAAGCGGCGCAGCTCCAACACTGTCATCAGCGGCAGCCTTTGCTTCCAGGATCATTGTATAATTACCGGAAGGGGCAACCTGGTCGTTATCCAACTGTCCGTCCCAGGTAAAATAATGGCTGCCGGTCTGAAGCTCCTCTCCATTCAGTGTTGCTACAGTGACTCCGTTTTGCTGCAGAAACAGGGTCACCTGAGATGCCTGTCCATCCAACTGGTAGCCAATCTCTACAGGATCGCCGGTAAAATTAAAGCTACTGCCGTTATACGCGACATCTCTTCCAATGGTATTGAGAGTCGAAAACCGATCGGAATTGGCGTTAGACGTCACCATGTTTTCCATGCTCTCATTTAAGGTGAAGAGTTGTTCCAAGGAACTGAATTGAGCAAGTTGCGCAGTAAATTCTGTAGGCTCGTCAGGATTAAGCGGATCTTGATTTTGTAATTGTGCCACGAGCAACATCAAGAAATCCTGCTTGCCCATGACCGCATCATTGGAACTGGTTACGGTGCCGGTTCCTGTGGAGGCCGTGGTAGCCTGGTTTATGGAATCGATATAACTGCTCATAGGAGCTCCTAGATTTTTACGTTTACCCCGGTGCTCATTTCGGGAACACCAAGGTAACTATCTTCAAGCACGAAATCGGATTCATCGCTGAAACGATCTTTGTTCGGTGTCGGCGTGTAGTCATTGTGGCTGAAAAGCTGTTGGTCAAAAAGATCGAACTCACCCACTGAATCGGATTCGGCACTAAAGGATATCTGGTCGATAGTAAAACCCTGGTTCTCAAGCACGGTTTTTAGTTTAGAGATATTCTTTTCCAATATCTCAAGTGTGTGTTGGCTCTGGGCAACGACATTTGCTCGGATGGCACCATCTTTTACCGTCAGGTCGATTTTGAGTTGTCCGAGTTCAACCGGATGGAGTTTGAGGTTTATCCTGGAATCTGCCTGTCTGCTTGACATGCGAAGTCGTTCGGTCATCTGCTGAATAACCTCTTCCTCGTAGACCACGGTTCCTGAGGGGAGGATAACAGGTTTCGCAGAGTCGCTTTGGGGCTGAGTGGTTTCCTGAACTAATCCTGAAATTTGGGAAAACGTGTTTGTTGGTTCGGCAGCACCTATCGGACCATTTTGAAAGGTGGAGGTCATGTTCTGCTGGGAAAATTCATCACTTGATCGATTTCCCTGAAAATTCTGGTTGTTTTCGGCAATATTTACCGTATTAATTTTAGCGTTGTAATATTGGTGTTGGTTATCGTGCCTGATTCCATTCAG
Source organism: Desulforhopalus sp. (assembly GCA_049645925.1). Lineage (GTDB taxonomy): Bacteria > Desulfobacterota > Desulfobulbia > Desulfobulbales > Desulfocapsaceae > Desulforhopalus_A. The sequence continues at coordinate 37,635 of JBARUU010000059.1, read as the reverse complement.
GTGCTGCCCGGCTTTTCCGGAAGATTTTTCGATACCATCTACATCCGCCACGAGTAGTTCATTGAAATTAAGAGAGGAGATGTCAGAATTGCCTGAAAAGTTTGCTGTCGCAACACCATGGATATTGCTGTCGGCTGAAGCGGGCTGAGATAAATTGCCAACTCTGGTAATTGATACCGTACCGGTTTCATTTGCGTTGTTAATGATCTGTTGCAGTTGATTGATAAGCGCGTCTTGTCTGCCTGCTGTAACTGGTTGTCCTGATAGAGGAACTGCCGGGTCCGATAGAACAGCTTGTGGGTCGGATTGATTACCATGCATGCCGGGAGTATTCCCTGAGGTAATGGTTTTACTACCGATGTCTGGGGTTGCAGTCTGGAATACACTGGTCGGGGATTCGACCTGTTGCAGCTTGGAAAAAGCAGGAGCCGTTATTGATGGTCCTTTTGTCTCAAAAGAGGGCGGCGTAAGATTGGTATGCTCACCATTCTCCATGGGGGGAACATCTTCTTTGACACCACCTTCAGTAAGGTTAGCAGTATCTTTAGAGTTGTGTAAATCCTGTGGTTCCGATGTATTATTGTTGCTGTCAGTTGATGAGCTTTTGTCGGGCGATGAGGAGTTGCTCTTGCTGCTCTTATCTTTTTGCGAAGCCTGGTGATGCTGCTTTTTACCTGAGATAGCGTTATCGAGATGGGGTGAAAACCGGCTCTGATTTTTTTTCGCCGGCGAACCGACTTGAGGAGCCTGGGGTGCGGCTGGCTGGATACTAAGCATTTGTGGCATAAGGTGTCACTCAAGTTGCAAAGTTGAAAAAGTCTTACTGAGTTCAGTCGCTTTTTGTTTAGATATTTGGTCCAGAATCTTTGCCGCGGCCTTAACCTTCATATTTGCCAGCAGATCCGCCGCCAGCTGCTTATCTAAACCTGTTATGGCAAGAGCAGCCTTTGCGGGGGACATTTTTTGGTAAATACTCGCAAGTTCCTGGACCCGTTTGTTCTCTTTTGCTGATTTGTCTGCCAGCAGCAACTCAATTTTATCTTGTAATTTTCTGAGCTCTTCCAGCTTTTTGTCCATCTCAGCTAATTTCTTATCGACTCCACCTTCAAGGGTCTTTAGCTCCTTTTTTCGTAAAGCGATTTCTTCTCGTTCTCTTCGGATATTTTGTCGTTCCTGCAATATAGAATTATCGATCCTTCTCTCTTCTACAGACCCGTAAGTTTTTGGAACTTCAGCATCCGCAGAGTGTGAATTTTGTGTAAAAAAAACGACAGAGATGCATATGAGGATGTATTTGTAATAATTCGTCATAGTGTTATTAGGGGTGATATTATCAATAGGCATCCGATTCATGCCTGGTAGTGGCGATCTCATCGAGTATTGCCGCTTCTTTTTTATGTAAATAAATTTGCCAGTCCTTGTTCTGTGTTTCTTTAAGCCGTTCCAATATCTGTTTTTCTTTGCTGCGGTGAACAAGATTTTCCTGTTCTTTGTGTACGAGTTTCATTTTTTCAGAAAGATTTTTTTCAATCGCCTGAATGTTACTTTTTTGAGCGGTAATCCGATCTTCATACCTGATCAACTCGGTTATGCCGATCCCTTCCATCTGCAATCTTTCTGTTTCTTCAATGAGGAGAACTAACGTAGTTTCCTCATCCCTCAACCTTTGGCGTATGGTTTCCTGAATTTTTTTTGCTTCAATGAGGCGATGCTGAGCGATATCTTCCAACCGCTTTCGGTAGTCGAGAACAGACTGTAAAGTAAAAGGTTTCATTGGGCAGACGAGTTTATCTACATGGAGGGATTTGTGATAGATTATTTCTGTCTATCGCTTTGCCTGCGATTCTTTTGCAGTGGTTCTTCATCTTTTCGGTCGCTGAGGACACTCCCCAGCCGTTCCATTGTTTCTTTTAAATTAGTAGTCTCTGTAAAGTCTTGTCGTAAAAATGTGTTTATGCCGTCGACTTTACTGATAGCATAGTCGATATTTGGATTTGAACCTTTTGCATATGCTCCTATATTGATCAGATCTTCCGCCTCATTGTAACTGGCGAGTACAGTTCTGGCTTTGCCCGCAAGTTCCTGGTGTCTGGGAGAGGTTATATCGCGCATTACCCTGCTTGCAGAGCTCAGGACATCGATTGCCGGAAAATGATTTTTTGCCGCGAGATTGCGCGAAAGAACGATGTGACCATCAAGGATGGATCTTACCGAGTCGGCGACGGGTTCAGTCATGTCGTCTCCGTCAACAAGTACCGTATATAAACCGGTAATCGATCCTCTGTCGCGAAATCTTCCAGCTCTTTCAAGCAGTTTTGGAAGGGTGGCAAAAACTGAGGGGGTGTAGCCTTTTGTTGTCGGCGGTTCACCGATAGCAAGACCAATTTCCCGCATTGCCATGGCGAAACGGGTAACGGAATCCATCATCAGCAGGACATTTTTCCCCTGGTTACAAAAAAATTCGGCAATAGCAGTTGCGACAAACGCTCCTCGCATGCGAAGAAGGGGAGGCTGATCCGAGGTTACCACAACAATAACTGATCTGGCCAGTCCCTCTTTACCGAGATCCCTTTCAATAAATTCACGTACTTCTCGTCCACGCTCGCCAATTAATGCAATGACATTAATATCAGCTTTAGCATATTTAGACATCATGCCAAGCAGAACGCTTTTTCCAATGCCTGATCCCGCCATGATTCCCATCCTCTGCCCCATCCCACAGGTTATAAGACCATTGATCGCCCGTATTCCGAGATCGAGAGTGTCAGTGATGTTTTGCCTTTCCATAGGGCCGGGAGGGAGGCTGTAGAGGTCTTTTTCTTCGGAGAGATTCGGCAAGGGTTGTCCGTCCTGCGGAACTTCCATGGCGTCGATGACTCGGCCAAGCAGACTTTTGCCGACCCTGATGGTTGCGCTGTTGCGTATTACCCTGATGAGGCTTCCAGGGCCAAGTCCACGTAAATCTCCCAGTGGCATGAGGAGGGCTTTCCCATCCCTGAAACCGACGATTTCAGCGAAAATCTTCTGCTCTCCATCGATAGTGGTCAGTTCACAAAGAGACCCTATGCTCGAATGTGGACAGTAGCCCTCTATGACCAGACCGACGATGCGGGTGATTTTGCCCCATACTTTAATGACGTTGAGACCACTTATCTTGTTCTGATCAAATGACATTCGGTGGAAACTCCGTTCAAGTGGAATGGTGATAAAGAGCTTCTTGAGTAATGCGCTGAAAGAGGATAGATACGGTGGACAGGCTAATCGTGTCAATTGCCGGTATCCCTCAAGGAAGTATGTTTCCTGTCGAAATGAGAACCTTAATCCCCCAAAATCATTACTCAGTCATGTATGCATTGAAAGGTTTTTTTTGATCTCTTCCCTGATCACATCAAACTGGCTGGCAATCGTGGCATCAATTGTACAATTGTCAGATTCTATCTTGGCACCGCCTCGTTCAATGGTAATGTCCTTTTTTATAACTATTTTGTTGAGTCCGCTGAGCCCTGCAATAATTTCCGTTGAATTTTCCGATACGATCTCAAAATCATCCGGATGAATGTAAACGGTAAATTCGTCAGATTTTACAGCCCGTTGAAGTGCTTCTTCAATAGTTGCAATGATTGTTTCGTCCTGTTCCCGAACAGAGATACGAAGAATTCTTTCAGCTATCGACAAAGCAAAATCCTTCAATTCATTACTGCTGTTGCCAATAATTATCTCGCGAACTGTGTCAAGCTGTTGGCATGCACTGAGCAGGGATCTGGTTGCTGTTTCGAAATCCTGCTCGGTTTTTTCTTTTCCCTCATTGAGTCCCTTCTCATATGCCGCTTCTATTTTTTCCTCTGCTTCGATACGCTCCATGTAGTTACTTAAATCAATATCCCGGAGTAAGGAAACGGACTTGCTGGGGACCTCGTTCGGTTTCGTCTCTATGGTCTCTTCGCTGACAGTATCAGGGACTATGTCAGTTTTAGTAGGTTCAGTTGGTTCGTGCGCCGGCGTTTCGTCAGTCGGTGGGGCAGCGACGGGGACCTTTTCTGACTGAAAGGGGGAACCCTCACTTTGGCTCAAGGACTGCCATCCCGCAGAAATTTTTCCATCACGTTTGATGAGCTCTTCAGGTTGAAATGAATTTGAGTTCTTATAATATTTAGACAAGCTCATCACCACCTCCGGAACCAAGGACCAGCTTACCTTCCTCCTCAAGTTTCATTGCAATTTTGACAATAGACTGTTGCATCAGTTCCACCTCTGACAGTCTAACAGGCCCCATCGCTTCAAGATCATCACGAATCATATCTGCAGCGCGACTGGACATGTTGGAAAATATTTTTTCCTTCATCTGCTCGGAAGCGATCTTCAAAGCCAGTGTTAAAGAGTCATTATTGACTTCTCTCAGGATCATCTGCAATGATCTGCCGTCAAGGGCGACCAGGTTTTCAAAGGTAAACATTTTCTTGCGAATCTCTTCCGCCATATCCGGGTCGGTAAGTTCCATGTCTTCGAGAATATCAGCATCCAGATTATTTTTCATATGGTTGAGAATACCGACCACTGCATCCACACCGCCGACTTTTTTATGCGCTTTCCCGGAAACCAGACCTATTTCCAGATGCAATGCGTCTTCAATTCTGCTCAACACGACTGGAGAAACCTTTTCTATTTTTGAAATACGATAAGCAACATCAGCACGGATATCTTCCGGGAGATTGGTCAAGATTTCTGCAGCATGCTCTATATGTTGCGTAGAAAGAATCAGGGCGACGGTCTGTGGATGTTCCTGTTGCAGCAGACCGGCAACCATACGGGGAGCCATCAGGGCGATTGTTTCCAGGGATTTCGTCTCGGTTCCAGACAGGAATTGATCCATGAGAAATTTGGATCGTTTGTCACCAGCTGTCGCTGCGATAGCATTTCTGGCAAAATCACCGCCCTTGACAAAGAGACCGGCAAAACGGTCCTGGGATTCACGAAAACTTGAGAAGACTTTTTCCTTGATGTCGATAGGAATGTGATCAATCGTGGACATTGCTCTGGTAACCTGCCGTATTTCGTCGTCAGACAATTCCTCAAAAATCCTGGCCGTAGCATCTTCACCAAGACATATGAGCAAAACGGCAACACGATTGATTCCGGTAAGTGTTTCAATACCCATTTTTGCTCAACCTTCCTGGATCCAGTTTTTAATTATAAAGGCTGTTGGTACCTGATTGTGGTGTACTTCTCTGCGAAGTGCAGTGATGGCATCGTCGATCGGAAGAGGTGGTTCTTCCGGCTCTTCATTAAGCATGAGCCGTTGTTCATTTTGAAGTTGCTCAACCGTCTTATAATGCTGTTTCACTTCACTTTTCATGGTTTTAATAACAGGTCGGACCAAAAATACATAGATAAGGATCATGCCTATGCCTATCATGGCATATTTCACCAGCGGCAAATATTGGTAGAGGAGATCCCGGGTGACCAGATCTGCTTCCGGCGAAGATTGTTTTGTATCTACAAAAGGCATTGAGATAACATTAATGATATCTCCCCGCTCAGCTACAAGTCCGATTGCGGAGGCGACCATGTTTTCAATTGACTTAAGCTCTTCAGGAGTATGCGGAGTTGCTGTTTCCGCCTTGCCTTCCGCATTCAGCTGAACTTTATCAGCAACAAGTACTGAAACTGATAGTGCGGTTATTCCCCCAACCGGATTGACAATCTTACTGGTGGTCTTGCTTATTTCATAGTTGGTAATTCGGGAGTTTTTATTTGATGGAATACTGGCGGTGGCCTGACTCAGTTCATTTCCCTGTAAATTTGACTGGACACCGGGGATGCCTCCGGTTGTTTCTGCACCACTGCTTTCCTGATTGATCTGTTCACTTCGAATAACAGGTTCATCACCGTCATAGAATTCTTCGGTTTTTTCGACTTTGGAAAAATCCAATGTCGCAGAGACCCGAACCATGGCATTGTCTTTTCCCATGGTTTTGTCGAGCAGGTCCTGTGCCCGCATCTCCATTCTATGTTCAACCTCCTGTTGGAAGGCGAGCATATCAACGGAAAGAAGGTCCTCTTCGGGGGCTTTTTTCTGAGATTCAAGAACGACTCCGTTGGAATCGATTATTTTGACGTTATCGGGTTCCAGGTCAGTTACGGAACCGGCAACCAGATGTATTATCCCCTGGACCTGGTTCTGATCGAGGTTCTTACCGGGGACAAGGGTGACGATAACCGAAGCCGTGCCGTTTTTCTGTTGATTTTTAAAAAGCCGTTTCTCAGGCAATGCGAGATGTACCCGGGTTGACTCAACCGGCGCAAGTGAACTTATTGTTCTGGCAAGTTCGCCTTGTAACGCTCTGGTATGATTTACTTTTTGAACATAATCGGTGAGGGCAAAACTCTGTTTGTCAAAGACTTCGAAGCCGACATCACCGCCACTGGGCAGGCCGTTGGCCGCAAGGTCAAGACGGGTCTGGTAAATTTGGTCGGCTGGAACCCATACATCTTTACCGCCATTTTTCAGGGTGTAATCTATTTTCTGGTTTTTAAGCCAGGCGCAAACAGACGAGGCATCGCTCATTGTCAAATTGGCATAGAGAAGCTGCTGATCGGCTGTCCGGGCCTGGAGGATTAAAAAAGCAAAAAGAATAACTGAGATGAGAAGAATTGTCCCTGTCGAAATTTTTCTCGACATCGGCCATTCCTGAACGAGACCAATCAGGTTTTTCCTTTCTGGTTGTATGACCTCTGGTGGGGGGGCCTTTGTTGAGGTTGCTACTCCTTTCTCTTCTACTTCCATTTCTTCCAGGTCCTTTATAAAGCTTTCAGTCAAGTTTTAATATTGATGGCGTCGTAAAAAAAATCATCCGAAGTCTGAGTTTATTCCCTGTTTTGAAGGGTGCTTATCTGCTTCGCTGTTGTTAATATTAGTATCATTACGACGTACTCTAGTAAGCCAGAATGATACAATATAATGCGCCTTGCATATGAAGTTTGGCTTAGCCATCGTACACCTTATGCTTTTACGAGTTTACCAATATTGATTGTTCGCAAAATGTGCTGTTTTTTGAAAAAGTCATCTGCCGGCTGCCGAAAAAACTATATATTCCTTCAAACAGTCGATCTTCACCTTATATCTGCATCCTCATAATTTCTTCATAGGCGGTGAGAGCTTTGTTGCGCATCTGAACAAGCATTCGTAAAGATACATCTGCTTCCTCCACCGCAATCATAACCTCGTGGAGGTGCGTGGCTTCACCGGTTTGCAGTTTCTCAATGGCCTGATCTCCTGAAATTTGAGATGCATTCACTTTGCTCATCATAGAAGTCAGCATGTCACCAAAACCTGTGGCACTCTTGCTGACCGCACTGGTATCAGGCGTTTTCGTGGGCAGAAGGGTTATACTGTTTGGCCCGTCAATGGTATTCATGCTATATTATCTCCCAATTTCCAGAGCTTTCATAGCCATTCTTTTGGCCATTTTTATACTCGTCACATTTGCCTGGTAGGATCGTGTGGCAGACATCATGTCAACCATTTCCTCCAAAACACTCACGTTGGGCATTTCGACATAGCCATCTTCTTTGGCATCGGGATGAGAAGGGTTGTACACCTTTCTTGGTGGTGTCTTATCCTCAGTTATTTTCGTCACTTCAACACCCTGGACACCCTTCTTCATATTTCTTTCAAGCTGTTCCTGAAAAGATAGAGGCGTTGATTGAAAATGAACCGATTTCTTCTTGTATGGTCCGCCCTCGGGTGTTGAGGTCGTTTCGACATTGGCGAGATTTGAACTAATGGTGTTCAAACGCAAGCTATGTGCCTTGAGTGCGGATCCGCTGATTCTAAAAGTATTTAAAATATCCATGACGTTTCCCTGTGAGGATGAGCATTAATGCCCAGCATCATTGTCCGCCCGAAATGACATGCTTGAGCAGGGTTAATTTTTTCTTCAAAAGCTGTGCGGCAGTTTCGTAGAGCAATTCATTCTCTGAGAGAGCGAGCATTTCCTGGTCTACGCTTACCCCATTGCCATCACCGATACCGCTTGAGTCGTTTTCTGTAATAATTTTGCCACTGACCGAGTTGAAATTGGCAGGGCCAAGTGGTATGTGGGTTTCGTGTGATGTGTTCAGTGAAATCGCGTTGTTTTGTCTTATCGCACTGGCCAGATCCTGTTCGAAATCAAATCGAGTGGAAGAGTACCCAGGGGTCTCCGCATTGGCAATGTTGGAAGAAATGACCTGGGCTTTTTCCGCACGAAGATCCAGCACCTTGCCCAAAAGCTGCATATTGGTATCAAAAGGTCTTAATGGATCCATTCTTACTCCTTACTGCTGTAATTAAATAGAAGTGGAAGGCAGATAATCGCTAAAAGCGCGCTGCTGCTTTTGCAAATTGCAATTCCCGTTCCGCATACTCTTTCCAAAGACTGTTTTTTTCTGTTTCGACAAGTTTTTCGAAGAGACTTAGTGCTTTTTTCTCGTTGCCTTTTTTGCGCGCAAGGTCCGCCAGTCGATAAAGACTCTGTTCGTAGAATATATTATCACGAGTGACAGCCATGTAAGCTGGCTCCGCTTCTTCGAAAAGCCCAGTCCGGTAGAGGCATTCCGCGTACATAAACTGTTCTTTTTGAGACAGAGGATTTTTTATACGAATAAGTTGACCCAAAACGTCAGAACATTTTTTATAATTATCTGTCCTAAAAAAAAGTGATGCCGCAAGCTCATACATACTCCCGTTTTCCGGCAGGGAAGCAGGAAGAAGGCGGAGTGCATCACTCAGTCGTTCATCAGCCACCAGGGCCTGCAGACGAATAAAGAGCACCTCTGCCGCATAACGGCCATCCGGGAACGTATAGGTGTATTGAGCTGCATAATCTTCTACCAGCGGGAAATTGCCATGGTCAAAGGTCGCCTGGATCATAGGGAGAAAAAAGGCTTCTTTTTGACCGACCGGCATTATTCCTATGAGATAGAGGTAGAGTTTCTGGGCCTCATCGTATATACCGATTCGATTGTAAGCTTCTGCAATGTCAACAAGAAATTTACTTTCTATCCATTTGTTCTGAAAAAGAATTTTGTTTTGTTTGGCAAGTACCAGCGGTTGCATGTATTCCTGATTATCTATCAGCCGCTTTATTTCTCCAGGCAGAATGTCTATAAGGAGTGCCTGTGCCGAAATTCTGACATCGCCGATCAGAAACTCTCTTAAAAATTTTTGCAGATGCTGAATTGAGAGAGTTGTTTCCCCAATCATCGCATAAACGAGGGCCTGTTTAAAAAGTGCTTCTTCCCTGATTGACCGGGAAATTGAGGTTTTGGCAATGGCACCATAATTTTCTATTGCCTGCAGTCCCCAGTTTTTATTCTCAAGAAACAACAGATCGTTTCTTTTTAGCGCAGCCCGATAACCTGCTTCGGAATGGGGAAAATCATTTTCAATCTGTGCAAATTCCTCTATGAGTGATATTCCACCCATAGTTTTAAGTTTAGACATGTTTTTTCTATATTCGATGAGCCCCAGAAGTTTTTTATCCGTAACAAGAGTCGAGAGATTTTCGTAACAGATGACTGCCTCAGTAAATTTCTTCTGGTCATAATAGATAGTGCAATTGCCATTTAATGAAAAAGGAAGGGTTTGCAGTAAAGGAGAATCTGACTGCAGCTGGTAGGCTGCTTTTGCTTTTATCGGCTGGTGTATGGCAAACCAGTAGTCTGCCTGACGAATCTGAATTATTTCAGCAATTTTTTTTGGATAGGCGATATCATCTTTTAGTAGTAGGTGATTAAGCCTTTCATGATTTGTGGTTGCAATGGTCGCTTCGATTTGTGAAAGATAAAAATATGGAGCAAGTGGAAGTGAATGAGTGATTGATGTCTCAAGGAGATGAAATTCATTTTCAGCGACATATGGATCATCATAAACTGCACGAAGACGAATGAGAAGATATTCTGCATAAATGCCGAGCAGCTCATCGCTGTATTGCTCTTTCAGGAGATAGAGCTGCTTGAATGCATTCTCAAAATCACCGCTTCTGCCCAACACTTCGCCATAAGTGAGAGCGAGGAGTTTCTTCGACTCGATTTCGTGACCCACTTCTATTGCAGCCAGTAATTCTTCTGCCAGTTGATCCCATAGGTTCTGATCTGCCAATTTTGTCATCTCGGGTGAAATGAGCTGCAGGTTTGCAATACCTGCAGGCGGCAGCAGGGCGATAACCGGAAAGGGAGGCATAGTGTATTTGACAGGTACATCTATTGTCAAAGGTGATTCGTATTGTGAAAAAAATGACATCCAGTCTTTGGCATATGGGGAACTTAAACGTGGATTGGAAGAATCAAAGGAACCTCTCTCCAGAACAGTGAGCCCTTTGAGGCTTTCAGCGAGGTCTTGATAGGAATTGCTGTATTCATTGCCAAGCAGAACCTCAAAGACGACTTTGTCGTCACCACTTTTTGTCAGCTTATGGTGCTGAGGTCGATACCGGAAGAAAAGCGACAAAATAAATCTGCCATTTTCATAACGTGGCAAAATTTTGACAATGTTGCTGTCTGCTTCACCAAGGGAAACGTCAGGAGAGAGCGTGGTATCTATAAATTGAAGATCTATACGTCTGTCGCTCCTGCTGCCTGAAAACACGGGAGTCTCATCAAAACTCAAATAGAACTGGATAATATCCTTGGTATTTACTCGTGATATTTTGATGAGTTCTGCGGCGTCGGCCAGAGAGGGCAGAAAGCATAAAAGTAACAATATATGAGAGACTAGTTGTTTCATGAAGTCATCTTTGCAAAATGTATTCCATTTGTTGTTTTTTTTGCCGAAGCCGATCCCGGGTCTGTTGCGGGCAATATCCTTCGGTTTATTTGGCAAATGTTGCGACCTTGTGACAAAATAATGACACAAAAAATGGCAAATTCAAAATTAATGCAAGTTGATAGAGAAGCGATTTGCGATTTTTTCTATTAGTCGTTTGATTTTTGAAAGGAGTTATTGATATTATGATCGAAACGTTTAACTGGAATGATCTATGCAAAGTGTTTTGGCATAGGTCATAATTTTGGTATAGAGGCGTTGTGTTCGGTTGAAGTTTGGGTTGTAGAATACGATGTCGGTATGTACCCCCGAAAAGATTTTTTTTAATGCCCCTCAAGGGGGTATGTGTCTTTGAAAAGGTTGTTTTCTGCGAGGTGCAAAAAAAACCTTTCCAGGCACTCAACACAGGAGAAACAAATGGGTAAGAATGTACTTTTAGTTGACGATTCCAGCACAATGAGAAAAATCATTGGTCGATCACTTCGACAGGCCGGAATCGAATTCGATAATATCTTTGAGGCAGCCGATGGGCTTGAAGCATTGGATGTTCTAGAAAAAGAGCATGTCGATATTGTATTGAGCGATATAAATATGCCCAACATGGATGGCATATCTTTTCTCAGGGAAAAAGCAAATCGTGAAGCGATAAAAAGCATACCGGTATTAATGATTTCCACTGAAACTGGCGACGATATCATTGGAGAAGCAAAATCTCTGGGGGCAGTGGGTGCCATTAAAAAACCTTTCACTCCGGATAAGGTCAATGAGGTACTTGGTCCTCTGCTGTAGATAATATTTAAGAAAAAAGGAGTAGATTTTGGAGATAAGTTCAAGAATCATTGAATCCGCCAAAGAAATATTTTCTACAATGGTGATGATGGAAATTTCGGTAAACGATGACCATATAACAAAAACCATTGCACTGACGGATAGTATTTCAGGGGTTATCGGTTTAGCAGGCACCTACAAAGGAGTTCTGGCGATTCACATACCCAACAAGGTTGCAATGGCCATCACCAGCAGCTTTCTCGGAATGGATGTCGATACGATAAATGAGGATGTTGAGGATGCTGTCGGAGAACTTGCCAACATGCTGGGTGGCAATGTCAAGTCAATCCTGTCTGATAACGGGAGAGATATTGATCTTTCTCTTCCTTCAACGATAACCGGCCAGCAGTATGATTTTCAGCCAACCAAAGAGGCTGAGAGAATTATCATATCGTTTAATTGTGATGCCGGAGAATTTGCTATTGATTTGCAGCTTGAAAAATAGAAAATATTCAATAATAACAATAAAAAAGGCAGCATCGTAAATTTCAGATACTGCCTTTTTTGCTTTGAATAGCCAAGGAATATGACGATGGCCGATAAGTTCGATATTGGTGAAGAAATAATCACCGGTACTAAGGATGTGTTTTCAACCATGCTGATGGTTGACCTTCAAAGTGAGACCGTAATCGAAAACAGGAAGTGTGATATACAGTCCAATCTGACCAGTATGATCGGGCTGGGTGGTGGTATTCGTGGGGTCTTGGCCATTCACTGTCCTGCGGCAGTGGCAAAAGAGATCACCGGAGCGTTCCTTGGCATGGATGTCAGCGAACTCGATGACGATGTTAAAGACGCAATAGGAGAAATTGCTAATATGGTTGCCGGTAATCTCAAGGTTTCCTATGGCAAGATTGACATCAATATTGAATTGGCTATCCCGACTTCAATCGTCGGAAAATCATTTTCTGTGAGTGGCGTTGCCGATGCACGTCGCGTAACTGTTCCTCTTGCCATGGGTGACGGCACATTTTGGGTGGAGCTTATGTATGTCGCAAATAAATAATTTTTTTATAAATCCATGATGTTTTCCTGCCGATAAGAACAGAGAACCTTCATTGATCAGACGGTATAACGAAAAGTATTTTTTCCATCCAAGACTTCATGAATCAGCAAAAAAGAATAAACAAAATAGCCGACGCTGTTGAGGCACGTATACAGGACGAAGTTGGAGCCCTGCTTGGCTCTGAATTCTCTCTGATCAGTGGTGATAGAAAATCGGTGACCAAGAAGGATGTTTTTAGCAGTTTGCTTGGTAAGCAGATTTGTGCCCAGATGGCTATCACTGGAGAAGTGAGCGGAAAAGGCTGCCTGCTGATAGGAATCAAGGATGCTATTCGTTTGGGTGGCACACTTATAATGCTGCCATCAGGTGAACTGGATGAGGTCATAGGTCGTGAAGAGTACAGTGAGGAGATTGAGGATTCATTTGGTGAAATAGCTAATATTATTGCCGGCTCCTTTACCAAGGATTTTGAAGAAATGTATCCGGAATCCTGTCGTTTTGTTCGAAAGGAACAGGAAGTAATCGTCCCGGTCAAGGTTGAAATTGATACAGACAGCCCCATAGAAAATCAGGAATATTATCAGGTCTCTTGCTCAATGGTACTTGATGGTCGGCAGATGGGAGATATGATTATGCTGATGCCTGCTGTTACGTTTGGACTGCAGGAACAGATACAGCAAGTCGAACCAGCTGTCGTAACGGATGTACCTGAGGCAATTGATAAAGAGCAGCCAGCTCCTCCACATCGTACTGAGGATTCCGGTGGTTCCCAGTTTGATACAGAAAAGCATAAGAAAAAAGTAGATCGTCTGTTGGCGGATTGTCAGAAAAAAATGGAGAAGGAGATGTCGGCCCTTCTCGGAGCTGATATAATCTTAGGCAAACCAGAAAACAGGTTGCTTGGAAAAGAAGAATTTTTTAGCGAAAACGTTTCCGGTAAGCAGATCTTAGCAGATATGGAAGTCGTTGGTGAGATGCAGGGAAAAAGCTACCTTGCCGTGAGTGTAAAAGATGCTATCCATCTAGGCGGCATACTCATCATGCTTCCACCCGCCGAACTTGAGAATGTTGTTATTGAAGAAGACTTTAATGAAGATTCTAGAGATGCATATGGAGAAATTGCCAATATCATATCGGGCGTGTTAACTTCTGTCTTTGAGGAGATGTATACTCAAAAGCTCCGATTTATCCGAAAGGATATGAGAGAAATCCATTCCGCCAGGATCGATGTCTCGTCTGATGAACCTATCCCGAATAAAAGCTATTATACAAGCAGCATACCAATGACGGCGGAGGGGAAGCCCTTAGGTCAGGTACATATGCTTTTTCCGGCAGAGCTGCTCGGCCTTGATACCCCAACAGTAAACGCAAAGCAGGCTGGACTGAGAGAGATAACAGGACAGGAATCAGGGTTAACAAAAGAAGACTCCACGCCTGAAAAGCAACAAAGTGCAGGGCCTTCCCCGGCAGGAGACTCCGGCAATTTCCGAGTGGGCATTGAGTCACAAGCAGATCTTAAAAAACATAAAAAGAAGGTAGATAAAGTTCTTTCCAGGTGCAGAAGTAGAATGGCCGATGAAGTGAGTGCCCTTCTTGGAACCGATGTCAGGTTGAGTAAACCGGAAAACTTTATTGTCAGCAAGGAAGAGTTCTTCTTTGACGAGGTATCCGGAAAGCAGGTAATTGCCGATATGGATGTACTTGGGGAACTGGAAGGAAAAAGCTATCTTTCCATCGGCCTGCGTGATGCAATTCGAGTCGGTGGTGCATTGATCATGCTCCCGGCAACCGAAATTGAATCCGTCGTTGCGGAAGAAGAGTTCAGCGAAGATACTCGCGACGCTTATGGTGAAATCGCCAATATTATATCCGGAGTATATACTGCAATTTTTGAGGAGCAATATACAAAACGACTTCGTTTCGTGAAAACCGACCTGCGCCAGATTGCTCCAATGAAAGTCGATATTGATGCGGATGAACCATTTCCTGACCAGGATTATTATGTAAGCAGGATGGACATAACCCTTGGCGATCTTGCCTTGGGGAGATTCAATATCCTTTTCCCGGCCGACCTCCTGGAACTCAGTGGTCTGAGAACTGGGGAGGGGATTCCGGCCGATAATGAAATATGCTCAACCAGTCAGACTTCGCTTTCACAGGAAAAACATGTTGGGGAGGAACTCCGGGGATTTGAAGAAAAGAATCTTACATCTCTAGACATTCTGTTGGTTGGAGATGATATGGCAGAGGCAGCAAAAATAGCCAATGTACTTGAGAAAACGGGATATTCTGTGAAACATATCTCATTCAAAGATAATCTGCATAATAATATTACGGAAGATTTAAAGGCAATCTATCTGGTTATGCAGGACGTTAACGAGCAGGCATTTGGTGTAGCCATCAAGGTGAGTTCCGCCTGTTCCGTACCGTTGATTGCTGCCGGCCCGAGATGGACCAGAACAACGGTGATTAAGGCAGTAAAATATGGTGTACGTGATATATTGCTTACGCCGGCCTCAGAGGAAGATATTGAAGAAAACGTGGGCAACAACCTTTTTGAACTGGCAGCGTGAGGTAGAACAGAAAGTAGATAGCTTTGAAGCTTATTTGTCCCAGCTCCCATCAATGTCTTTTTTCTTTATCTTTTCGAGAAGTGTCGTTCTCTTTAAATTCAACAGCCGTGCCGCCTCTTTTTTATTCCCCTCTGTCAGCTTGAGCGCCTTAAGGATGAGTTGCGTCTCAAAATCACTGATCAATTCATTGAAGTCTACTGTTCCATTCTCCCAGGTATCATTCTGGACAACTGCTTGTTGGCTCTGCGGAGTCTTTGAATCTTCATCAGAGCTGTCAGCGCTGACGGTTGGCTGGTAATCAGGCGGAATGGTAACACTGTGGAATTTTTCCGGGAGGTCTGTCAGCTCGACCTGCCTGCCGCTGTAAAGAATAGTCATATGCTGGATAAGGTTTTCCAATTCACGTACATTGCCCCGCCATTCATAATGTGAAATGGCTGCAAATGCTTGGGATGAAAAGCTAAACCTTTCTCTCTCACGTTTGTCGGCGTATTTTTCAAAAAACGCATCAATCAGTAAAGGAATATCTTCAATCCTTTCCTTTAAGGAAGGGATGTGAAGAGGAACAACACTGAGCCGATAGTATAGATCTTCCCTGAATCGCCCTTCACTGACAAGTTGCTCAAGGTCGCAGTGTGTTGCTGCCAGAATCCGGGTATTGACGGGAATCGACTTAAAAGCACCGACCGGCTCGAATTCTTTTTCTTGAATAACCCTTAGCAGTTTGGCTTGGAGCGCGGATTTCATGTCGCCGATTTCGTCGAGGAAAAGAGTTCCCTGGTCTGCATACTGAATTCTCCCTGGCTTGTTTGTCGTTGCCCCGGTAAAGGCACCTTTTGTGTAACCAAAGAGTTCGCTTTCAAGAAGGTCGTCGGGTATCGCAGCACAGTTTACCGGCACAAAGTTCTTATCAAACCTTTTGCTCTGTGCATGGATGGCTTTTGCAACCATTTCCTTACCAGTACCGGATTCGCCTCGAATGAGGACCGTGGAGATGTCATCTTCGGCAACTCGGGATATAAGATCAAAAAGTTGTCGAACCTGTGGACTGGAACCTATCATTCCATGAAATGGAACATGTTTAGGTTTACTCACCACTTTTGGTTTCTTTGCGTCCGGAGGAAGGCTTTCGTACGCTCTTTTTAGTGCCAAGGCGGTCTCTCCCGGATCGATGGGCCTGTGGACAAAATAAAAGAGGTCCAGGTCAAGTACTTGTTTGATGAGCTGAGGCTGGCCTGCTGGAATGATTGGCAGTATGACTGTGTTGGGATGCTTCTCTTTGAGTGAAGAGAGGAGCGTCAGTTCGTTATCGGTATCCCCAAAATGAAGATCTATTGCCAGGATTGCAATTGAATTGTTCTGTAAAGATTCTTCAAGGTCTTGCTCGGTAAATACATGTTCAATAGAACAGTTGAACGGTAAGTTGAGCTTGTTTGAAACGGCGGCGAGTCCGTCTGTTTCCTTGTCAGCAAATAGTATTGTGGGTGGAGAAACCATGTAATTATTTAGAGAAACATCTATTAATTGATATATTCAGGAAAATCTTTGTATACCTTACAGCTTGTCTTCTAGTTTTCACACGAAAAAGTAACGTTTCGCCACACCTCCACCTCTCGATGAGGCAGGAAACAACGTTCGGCTACTTTCCAGACTGTCCGGATCAGGGAGAAGACTGCATAAGATCAGCGAGTTTACTGGAAGTTCTTCTCATATTGAGACTGAGGAGCCGGGCAATTTTTTGAATTACCTTAATCCCCAGAGGCGGATATTTCTCCGCCAGAAGATCGAAGCCTTTGTCAGTAAGCGTTACCATGGTTGTAGCCTGTTTAGCTATGACAGTCGCTGATCTTGGCGATTTATCTATCAGTGCCATTTCACCTATGGAACTTCCTTTCGTAAGTCGGGCCAAGATAATATTTTCACCAGTTTCTGCTTTTTTCTGGACCTCCAGAATGCCGGTTACCACAAACCCCATAAACGTTCCCTGATCACCTTCAACAAAGAGGTGTTCTCCGCGCTGTAAATGTATAAAGCTCATATGTCTGGCAAAAACGGAAAGCTCGTCGACATTGAAACTTGAAAAAATCGGCAGGTTTATAAGAAAAGACCGTGTCTCTTCTTCACTGTCACTCATTTCTTTAGGTGGCATAACCATGGGTATTCAAGGAAAAGTATCGTCTCTAGAATCTGAAGAACACTTGTTTGGGGTTCATTGTGATACTACAAATGTCTAAATAAGCATATCATACCAAGAGAGGAAAAAACAATAGTACTCTCCCTCAGACTCTGTCTCTATTGGTGTTAAGCAGTGGTCTCTTCTCAGGGAATTGGTCCTTTTAGAGTGGTGCATTCTCCCCTAAACTGCAAAAAAGATCAATACTGCTTTTCGTTTAATTGTGAATTAGCTATCTTTATCATTTGACGATGTCAGAGAAGAGCAGATTATTTCTTGTGAAGAGCTGCAATACCGAAGAGGAAACTCTCCGGTAAATCCTGTATTTTTCAGATGAATAACTGTATTTGGAGAAAAAGTGTTATTTCAATAATGCGAGACTGTTTAGCTGATCCTGCACGGTACTTTTTTGGAGTTTTTTGTTCATGATTCGCAACGTTTTCAAATTCTTACCTTTCTTTCTAATGTGTCTTATTTCTCCGGTTCATGCCATGGAACCGTTCTATGGATTTATAGAAAGGATTATTGACGGTGATTCTCTTGTCGTGATTTGTGAAAATAAAAAGATCGAAATACGTCTATACGGAATTGATTGTCCAGAGTACAACCAACCTTTCTCGGATGAAGCAAAGGCTCTGGTAAGACAAAAAGTCTATGACAGAAAAGTCTTAGTGTATCCGCAATATTATGACTCTTATAAGAGGCTTGTTGCCATCATCGAATTTGAAAAAACCACCTTAAACGGTGCATTAGTCTGGTCCGGTCTTGCATGGGTATATCCACAATACTGCCGCAAGAAAATTTGTCGTTCGTGGCAACAAATGGAAAAGTCAGCAAGATCTAAAAAAAAGGGTATGTGGAGCACTTCAAAAGCTATTCCTCCTTGGAAATGGAAGAGGGAAAAGCATGAAAACTGAATGGACCCTACTATTCAAAAGAATTAGTGTCGTACTTTAAAGTGCTTATTGTAATTTTCTCATCGTTGGTTGGGTGATGCAGACCGTTCCATAATTTACTAATGTTTTAGGGCAGGGGACTACAATGGAAATAGTTACCAGAAAATGCATGAATATTATAATCTTTATTATATGTCTGCAGGTATTCACACTTGTAAAAGTTGAGCCTGCTGTTGCAGCGGCGAATGCTGCGGCACTGGATAATTTGGAGCAACTCATTCAAACAGGAAGCTGCAAAGGCTGTGATCTAGCCGGTCTCAATTTTACCAGAATGAATCTTTCGGGCATGGATCTCGAGGGAGCTGACTTGTCTCGTGCCAAGCTTAATTTAACCAATCTGTCTGGAGCAAATCTGAGAAATACCAAATTGATTGGTGCAGTTTTCGGAGGCACTGATCTCGATGAGGCCGATTTACGCGGTGCAGATCTTACCGGTGCGTCTCTTGATAATGCATATTTAGGACAAGCACTCATTGACAGTAAGGCACCGGTCGCTGACACAGGCTCTGACAAAGAACAACAGGTGGGGTTGGACGACACGCCACCTCCTGATCAACCCCTGGAAAACTCTGAAATAAGAACCATCAATAAAGAAAATCAAACTTCCATGGATATTGTGGCCGAAGTGGTGCCGGCCAAAAAACAACCCGACGAAAAGAAATTTCCTGACAAAGACATCCATGCCGGTTCCCCGAAAATTGTCGCAGTCGCTGCTGAGGAAACCGAGACAACTCATCTTGCAGTTGCATCAGACATATCAGTCAATGAAGAACAGAAGAAAGTCATCAGCGATACAATGACTGAAGATTCGGTAGGAGATAGTCAAAGTACCTTCGAATCAGCAGCGGCAGGTACTCTACCCAGCCTGAACAATCGAAAAGAAATGAAAACAATAGAAGGTGGTACGCCGGCAAAGCCCTCCGTCGAAATGGCAGAAGCACAGGAGAACAGTCTTCTGAGAGGTGAACATTCGCCAACTGATGCTGGCAAGCCTGATGAGGAACTGAATATAGAAAAAAGAAAACAGGCCAACTTGACCCGTCTGCTCGATGAAAACCGGTGTTACGAATGCGATCTCGCAGGTCTTGATCTTTCAGGAAGAGATTTGGAGGAAGCAGATCTTGAAAAAGCAGATCTCTCGGATTGTAACCTGGAAAATGCTGATCTTGACCAGGCCAATCTGAAGGGATCACTACTGCAACGAGCCAACCTTCGTAATGCCAGTCTGAAATGGGCGGATTTGTATAAAGCCGATTTAACCGATGCAGATTTGACCGGTGCTGATGTAAAAGGCGCTCAGTTTGATGGAGCTAAAGTTTCGGAAGCCATCGGCTTGAATGGAGCCTCCGTTTTGCTGGATAATAGCGATTAAACGGCGTGTCAGGGAGTGTCCTTTCTGACATGTAGTAGGTGGAATTGTCAGGATTCGGCAAGGATATCCAGTGCCCTGTAAATTTTACTGTCATCAGGGAGCTGCTCATCCCGAAGAGTGGTTTCGACCTGATCAAGAGACTCCTGTAAGTGAGCAACCCGCATCTCAAGATCCTGTATTGTTGAAGAGGCAACATTCTCAACTGTATCCATCGCTACCTGCAGGTCCTGAGCGTTTCTGAAAATGGATTGCATATTGGCTATCTTATCAATACGAAGAAACAGCTCATCAAAGTTGATTGGTTTTTCCAGGTAATCATTGGCACCTTTTTTCATTGCTGCAACGGCGGTATCCACTGAAGAATGGGCGGTGATGAGGACTACCTCTGTGTGGCTGTTCGTTTCCTTGGCGATTTCCAGCACCTCTATCCCACCAATTTCCCCAGGCATCATTAAGTCGGTCAGGACGATGTCGTAACAATGATTTCTAAGCAGTTTTTCTGCGATATAGCCATCTTCCGCAACCTGTACAGTGTACTTTTCTTTCTTCAGTCTCTGTTCTAGCAGATGTCTGATGACCGGATCGTCGTCAACAACCAGGATGGAAAGATTTTTCATAAGGAGCCTCAGTTATTTCTTTTGGTAAAAGATTGACCTCAGATGTCGTTTGGGGATGAATCTTGGACATACCCCGGTCAGTGATTCTGTTGATCCTATGACGAGATACCCATCGTCGGCAAGGCTATCGGCCAATTTATTGAAAAGCTTTTTTCTATCTTCCAGCGTAAAGTAGATAGCAACGTTTCTACAGAATACTATATCAAATTTACCGAGACTTGTGAAAGGCTGCATCAGGTTAAGCTTCTTGAAGTTGGCCATGGCCCTGATCTCATCCTTTATTTTCCATGAGTCACCTAACAGAGTAAAATATTTCTGAAGGTATTTTCTGTCGAGGCCTCGTTCAATCTCAAATCGGTTGTATTTTCCATAACTTGCCTGGGTAACAGCTGCATCTGAGATATCAGTTCCAACAAGGGTAAACGAATAATCAGAGGAATCTTTTAATAATTCTTTGATAACTATTGCTATCGAATAGAGCTCCTGTCCTGTTGAAGAAGCGGCGCTCCAGATTTTGATTCGAGGTTTTATCGAAGAATGGGACGAACGGGCATCGATTATCTCCGGCAGGATTTTATGTTGCAGTAATTCAAATGGTCCTTTATCGCGAAAGAACAGAGTTTCATTCGTGGTGATTGCATCGACTATGTCCCTTTCAATTTTCTTGCTCGGTTCTTGCCGCGCTTTGTTATAGAGTTCCTGGTAGGATTTGCAACCCTGTGCCTCGGCTATTGCGCTGAGACGGGTTTCAAACAGATACGATTTACTCTGATCAAGATATATCCCCGTGATAGTCTGAATATATTGTGAAATCAGTTTTAACTCTGCGGGTGCGATCTTAATCATCTTTGCCTGAAGGTCGATTATGGAAAACGAAAAGAGGGTACTTCATATCATTTCACACTTTTAACTATTTCATCAGCAATTCTGCTGAGGGGAACAACGGTATCGAGATACCCGAGTTCCGCTGGTGCTTTGGGCATCCCATACACAATGCAGGAAGATTCGTCCTGGCCGATGATATATGCCGCTTTATCTTTCAGTACACCGAGCCCCTTGGTGCCGTCGGAGCCCATTCCGGTCATGATTACTGCAGTTGTCCTGCCGACATAATAATCGCCAACAGATCTGAACAGATAATCAACTGAAGGTTTGCAGGAATTTTCAGGAGGATCATCAGTGATTTTAATTCTCCTGTGCTGGCCATCGGTTCCGGCCAACAGCTTCATCTGTTTGCCTCCGGGGGCAATATAGACAACATTCGGTAAAATATTTTCACCATTTTCCGCTTCTTTCACCGTAAGCAGACATTTTTTATCAAGACTTGTTGCGAGTGATTTGGTGAAGACCGGGGGCATATGCTGGACGATCAGGACCGGGACTCCCAAATCGCCAGGGAGTCTTGGCAACATCTGGTTCAGAGCATTAGGTCCCCCGGTCGAGATCCCAATGGTGACGATTTCCGATTTTCCTCGCCGAGTGGCTGTCGATCTTTTCAGGGAAGGTCGGGGGGCAGTGGGTACAACTGCTGAGCGACCGGCAGGAGTCCCCCTGAGGCTTGCATTTGATGAGGGAAGTCGACCCTTTCGGTTAATGAGAGAAGAACTAAACTTCGAGCGCGCAAACGCTCTGAATATTGGTTCCAGGGCGGCTCTGATCTCCCTCTTTCCTTCGGTTTGATTTTTACTCTGTGGTTTCAGAATAAAATCAAAAGCACCAAGCTCAAGCGCCCGCATGGTCATATCACTGCCTTCCGCAGTCAAGGTCGAAAGCATGATTGCACCAACATCGAGACGGTTCTTTTGTATTTCCATCAGTAACTCGATGCCATTCATCTGTGGCATTTCGATATCGAGGGTCAGGATGTCAGGTTTGAGCGTTTTTATCTTTGACAGAGCAATGTTCCCGTTGTGGGCGACACCAGCGAGCTCGACACCTGGAATTTCCTGGATGATATCGGAAACAGCCTTGCGATAGACAATAGTATCATCAACGACAAGAACACGGAGATTTTTTCGACCAATCATTTTACCACTCAATCTTCAATGCTGAGTACTCTTTCAACATTCAGGATGCCTATAAGATTTGTTTCAGTTTTGTAGACTCCAGTGAAATATTCTCCCTGAATGCCACGCATGTTGGCTGGAGCCGATTCCCTTTTTTCCATATCGGCTGTAACGACATCACTGATCTTTCGTACGAGTAGACCTACATGTCCACCTGAGGAATTAACGATGATGTTACGAGGGTCCTGGGAGATATCCGTCTCGCCAAGACCGAGTTTCCGGCCAAGATCAATAATGGTGACGATCTGTCCACGCAGATTGAGTATGCCCAGCACATATTCCGGCGCCTGGGGAACCTTGGTCATTTGCATAAGCTTATTGATTTCCTGAACCTTCAGAATATCCATACCGCATAGTGCGTCGCCAATATAAAAGGTTGCAAGTTCAACAATATTTTTGTTGCCTGCCGTTGTTTTTTTCTCAGTCATTTCTATTCCATGGGTTTTATTCTTCGTTGCAGTGACTCTTGAAAGGCTGTCGCCTGTCATGAGTCACTGCAAGGGTCGTATTATTTCTTAAGAGAAATTCACCTCTCCAGAGGAAAGCAGTCAGTACTATCTTACTGAGGGGCTAGTGCCTTTTTTTTATATAGTCATGGACCGATACCATAAGCCGTTCTTTGTCGAGTTTAATGTGGTACTCATCAACTCCGACGGCTTTGCCTTTGGCAACATCTTCGGCTGAGGCCAGGGTTGTCAGGGCGATAATGGGAAGATCAGAAAACTGGCTGTCGCCTCTGATTTTCTGGGTAAGCTCAAATCCATTCATGTTAGGCATCTCTATGTCGGTAACCAGCATGGAGATTTCGTGATGGTGCTCCATCAACTTGGTCCAGCCCTCGACACCATCTTCAGCCTCTATAACGTTGTAACCAACTTCGGTCATATAGCCTTTAACCTGATTGCGGAAAAATTTTGAATCTTCGGCGATGAGGATCGTTGGAGATTCCCCCTCGTCTATAGTATCAATTTCATATTTTTCCTGGGTTTCAAACCAGGTCGGAAAAAGGGACTCAACCATCTCAAATACATTGACCAGCATTGTCGTCTGATTGTTAATGATGATCGATCCCATTATTCCGGGCTGACTGAGGGTGGTGTCATCAATGTCGGCACTCACTTCGAGGGCGTCGATTGGGCCTATCGCCAAAAGGCCGACCGATCGGTTGGCGATATTAAAAACAATAACAAGCAGACTGTCATGATCGGCAATAGGCTGAACCATGGCCAGGTCATCGACACAGATGAGACTGAGGCTTCCCCCTCGGTATTTCATGACACGTTTGCCGCCGAGTTCCTCAATGTCAGATCTTTTAATCTTCTCAATCCGTTCAACCTGATTAAGTGGAACCGCGAAATGTTCAACTTCGGAGTTTTGGAAAATCAGAAGAGATTGTTTGTCTTTTATAGCGTTACTGGCTGCCTCAGCAGCTTTGGCGACTTCCGATGCGCGGTCAGAACCATCGATGGAGGTAAGATGAGCCATTCGGGCAAGGTTGCTGACATCCAGAATAAGTGCAATGCGGCCATCTCCCATAATGGTTGCACCGGCATACCCCTTACATTGCTGCAGATGCCTGCCGAGAGGTTTGATGACGATCTCTTCAGAGTCCTGAAGCCGGTCGACGATGAGGCCGTACTTCATGGAGCCGGTTGATACCACGACAATATTGAGTGCGCTGGAGGCAGCGGCCCTGCGGTCGATAATGGATCGTGGCCGATCAAAGGAGTCTTTCGATGTTGTGTATTCCGAATCACTCCCATTCTTAAAAAGCGGAGACTGTTTTCCTCTTCTGTCGGAGATCTGTTCTCTTCTGTCAGGTCTCATTTCGCCGGACTCGGGATCGAAATACGTGCGTTCGATCCCGATTACATCGGCCAGTCGAATGAGGGGCAAAAGGATTCCACGTAACCGGACAACCTCTGCATCTCCAACTCTCTCTACCCTTTCTTTTACCTGACTGGCGGGAATACGCAGCAGTTCCTCCAGATTTACCTGTGGAATAGCGTAACGCTCACCACCGGTTTCAATAATCTGACAAGGGATAATAGCCAGGGTCAGAGGAAGCTTGATCGAAATAGTGGTGCCGGCACCTTTTTCAGAGATGATATCAACATTGCCGCCGAGTTGGTCAAGGTTGGTCTTGACAACATCCATTCCAACACCACGACCCGAGACGTCGGTTACCTCTTTGGCGGTGGAAAAACCTGGCAGGAAAATTAGATTAACCTTCTCCTTATCAGACATAACCTGGGCCTGCTCACTAGTGATAAGCCCTTTGTTGACAGCACTTGCAGCAAGGGCATCACCATCAAGACCTTTTCCGTCATCACTGATTTCGATAACAACCTGGCCTGCTTCATGATAGGCTTTTAGTATGACGAGTCCCGTCTCGGCCTTGCCCATTTTCTTGCGTTCGACCGGCATTTCAATGCCGTGATCGACCGAATTTCGAACAAGGTGGGTTAGCGGATCGTTTATTGCCTCGATAATCGTTTTATCCAGTTCGACATCTTTTCCAACGATGGTGAGATCAATGGTTTTATTGAGTTTTTTGGAGAGATCCCTTACGACACGCGGGAATTTATTAAAGACGTTCCCTATCGGCTGCATTCGGGTGAGCATTATAGCTTCCTGCAGTTCCGAGGTGATGAGATCGATGCGCTGGCCCACAGCCTCTGCATTGCGCAGATCGTCGGATCCGATCGTCTGCAGCAGCTGATTTCGACTGAGCACAAGTTCTCCGGCCAGATTCATCAGAGAATCCAGGAGACTGACGTGAACTCTGAGCGAGGCCTCTGCTTTTGCCGGTGGTGTCTGTTGGTCTTTTGATGCAGCTGAATCCGGACCGGCCTGTGGACTGACGGAGGCAACCTGTCGGGTGGAGGGTGCTACAAAATCCACTTCCTCCACGGTTTCCGGTTCAAACTGCTCAGGGGGCTCTTCAACTGCCACCTCCTGAAGAACAGGATCACTTTCTTCTTCAAGGGTGAGGGGAGGTTCGATTGTTTCTGTTTCTTTTGGCTGTGCAGCTGCAGGCTTGACAACCTCTGCTGTCGAAGCTTCTTCCGGTTCAGCCGGTGGCTGGGAAAATGTTCCGTCAGCTATCGCATTCAGTGGAGTGATGTGTGATGAAATATCCACCTTATTGCTGTTCTGAACATCTTCAATCAAACTTTGCAGCTGGTCGGATGCTATCAGCAGAATATTTACTATCTCAGGCGTGGGAATGAGCTTTTTACTCCGAATCATACCAAGAACGTTTTCCGCAGCATGGGAGAGTTCCTGGATTGTGGTTAAGCCCATAAATCCAGCGCCACCTTTAATAGAATGCGCCGCGCGAAAGACCTTGTTGACAAGGTCTTCATCGATATTTGATCCGCCTTCCTCAATGGCTAAAAGATCATTTTCAATATCAGCGAGGTGTTCGAGTGACTCTTCAATAAATCCCTGCAATATTTCGTCATCTTCTATTTCCATGCTACTCTCCATGCCTTTTGTACTTTAGAAATACTTTTTGTGTTATTCACCGTTCAAGGGGAGGGCAAAACAGTCCCATTGCCGTCAGCGGTGATAGATAAATATAGGTTTCACTATTAATGGTTATACATACACGCATAGTTATGTACAGGTGCTGTTGGAAAATATTTTTGCATTATACTAAAATATTATGTTTAACCAATTGGAATAAATATAAAAATAATGAAAATAAGAAAACAGATGGAGTTCAGGGAGAGTATGAAGACAGGGAAAAAAAGTCCGCAATCATTTTTTAAACGAAAATGATTGCGGATCGATTAATACAAGTGGGCTGTATCTACCAACGATCAGGAGCGAAGGTACTCGGTAAAGCTTTACTGGATATTCAGCAGTGTTAACTCATATGTCAGATGGTGTCCGGCGAGCGGATGATTGTAATCTACCGTAATCTCAGAGCCTTCGACTGAAATAACGGTTGCGGGAACCTGCTGTTCGACACCATCCTTTTCAATCTTGAGGGAAAGGACCATACCCGGCTTAGGCTGAAGTTTATCGACCATTTTCTGATTGTTCAGAGTTTGCAGGAGATCTTTTTGCCTCGGTCCGAAGCCTTCTTCCGGTGGTATTCTGATTTTTCGACTTTCGCCAACAGTCATCTGAAGGACCGCTTGTTCGACAGTGGGTGGAAGGTCATTGTTACCGATTCGGGTGAGCAGAGGTTCCTGTTCAGTTGTGGTAATAAATATTTCGCCATTATCAAGTTTTCCTGTGAAGGCGATTGATACTGTGTCGTTTGGTTTTGGGTGCGCCATAAAGCAACTCCTTGTTCTGAAAATATCTGGAGAGAACGTAAATTATGATTAAAGGTAAGTTAATTGCGTGGCATAATATAGGAGATCATCAACTTTATGCAAGTGCATACCAAAAAAACAGCAAAAACATGGCATGCATCTTGACAAAGCTGATAGAGCTGTCTAGTTTAATCGTCTTTTCGATACGCTTTAGTGACAAAAAAACTCCTTTTTACTATGACAAATATTTCGTGTAATAATGATCTCTCTCTGAAGGGGCATTATCAAAAATATTGCTCTAATAGGTTATAGAGGTTCATTTCTTATCATCAACATCTCGTAATTACCATGATATCATTAAATTTCGCTAAATCAGCCGATGGGCTTTTACCTGCTATTGTACAGGATTTCAAGACCAATGAAGTTTTGATGCTGGCCTACATCAATACGCAGGCCTGGGAAAAAACTCTGGAAACCGGTAAAGCGCATTACTGGAGCCGTTCGAGAAACAAATTATGGCTGAAAGGTGAAACCTCAGGCCATGTGCAGAACATCCATCAAATTCTCATCGATTGTGACGATGATACGGTTGTGTACAAGGTGGAACAACTCGGCGGCGCTGCCTGTCATACAGGACATAGGTCCTGTTTCTTTCGGCAGCTTGATGGTCATGACCTTGTGATAGAAGAAGAGAAAGTTTTTGACCCGGCCGAAGTTTACGGGAAGAAATAGTATTTATTAATAAAAAATGATTTGAGGCTGTGGGAGATTTTGTAATGAATCAACTAAAATTGGGTTTACCGAAAGGTAGTCTGGAAAAAGCAACAATTGAACTTTTTGAAAAAGCAGGATGGCTTATTAAGCCCGCAGCCAGAAATTATTTTCCCAAAATAGACGATCATGAGCTGGATTGCTCCATCTGCCGACCTCAGGAAATGTCCCGTTATGTAGAAGACGGGTTACTCGATGCCGGGATCACCGGGAAAGACTGGACTATGGAGAATATGTCCGATGCCGTTCTGGTCTGTGATCTTGTCTATTCCAAAGTGAGTAAAAGACCGACCCGGTGGGTGATCGCAGTGGCCGGAGATTCTGATATCAAGACTCTTGAAGATCTTGAGGGAAAAAAAATTTCCACCGAACTGGTCAATGTAACCAAACGGTTTTTTGCAGAAAAAAATATTAATGTGGATATTGAATTTTCGTGGGGGGCAACCGAAGCAAAGGTTGTATCCGGACTTGCGGATGCCATAGTCGAGGTAACAGAGACGGAAAGCACGATTCGGGCGCATGGACTTCGGATCATCCATGAACTGATGGAGTCTAATACCCAGTTCATAGCCAATAAGGAAGCCTGGGCAGATCCGTGGAAACGGGAAAAAATCGAAAACATCGCACTTTTGCTGCAGGGTGCTTTGAATGCAGATCGGATTGTTGGTCTGAAGATGAATGTTGCAAGCGACAAACTTGATGACATCGTCGCCATTCTGCCTTCCCTCAATGCGCCGACAGTGGCCAGCCTCTATAACCAGGACTGGTATTCGGTCGAGACCGTTGTGTCGGAAGATATCGTCAGGGACCTTATTCCCAAACTGAAGAAAATGGGGGCGGAAGGTATTATTGAATACGCACTGAATAAAATAATCTGATTTTTCCTTCTGAAAACTCATATTGCATGAACGAGGGTTGTTGCTGAGATGAATTTTGTCATCTCAGCAACAGACCCGATCACAAAAAAACATCTTCCCCAAGGGAGAACGGCATGGATTTTTCCAAAGTAGAGTTTCTCCTCAGCGTCCATCATCTCAAACAACTCCCTCCACTTGAGCTCCCCGAAATAGCGTTTGCCGGTAGATCAAACGTGGGTAAATCGAGCCTTATCAATAAACTGACCGGACGGAAAAATTTGGTGAAGGTCAGTGCCCGTCCGGGAAAAACGCAAGGTTTGAACTATTTTCGGGTTGGTGATCATTTCTTTCTTGTCGACCTTCCCGGGTATGGCTTTGCCAAAGTACCGAAGGTCATGCAAAACAACTGGCAGTCTTTAATATCATCCTACCTTGAGAAACGGGAATCGCTCAAGTGTGTCGTGGTTATTATGGATATACGGCATGAACCGAAAAGCCTGGACACACAGTTGATACAATGGTTGAGATCAAACTCCATTCCATGTCTGCCGGTGTATACAAAAATTGACAAGGTTTCCGGGAGTGTCAGGGAAAAAAACGCAAATCTTCTTGATGTCGGCCACACTATTCATGCACACGAAAGAGTTTTATTCTCTGCTAAAACCGGCCAGGGACGTGAGCAACTGATTGCCGCACTGGAAAGATTCCTCACTGTTGAATAGAGCACAGAACAGTATCTTGCTGCCTGGCAAACGAGGATCCTCTGATTTATTCCTAACGCAACACAGGGATGGTATGCCCCTCGGGGGACACATTTCTGTACGTTCTGAAAACTACTGATACCCAATTGAGCCCGCTTAAACAAGCGGGCTCTTTTTTTTGTTCCGATAGACATAAGAGTGGTATAAAGTAACGGGATAACAACAAACCGACATGGTTTCGGAAGAAGCGACAATTCATTTTAACAATGAATGGATCCCACGACGATCTGCCGGTTTCTATGACTGTCATGGATAAGGAGAAGCGATGCAGGAATTGTCAAAATCCCAAAAGGCGCGACACGCCATACGCACTTTTAAAACCCTCTCTGACGCTTTGACTCTTCACGGAGCGTACAAGCCTTCGGGGAAGATCGGAGAAAAACTGGCGGAAGCATTGCGGCAGCTCAGTCCCGAGATATATGGTTCAATGACTGACAGCAGGATAGTCGAACTCAAAGGACTTGAGTATGTCATAGACAGAATGCCAAAAGGCATTGAAAATTGCACCAGAATCATTCTCACAGCCCAGGAGGATTTTCAGGACACATCTTTTGAGAAAATTATTCCGTTAAAAAGACGAAGAATTTCCTATGCTGTTTCTGATAATGAAATCTGTTTTGTTATAACAACTGGAAAGAGTGAAGTGTATGATATCCTGACGCATATAACTTTTCTGAATATAGAAGCTCAAAAGATATACCAACAGGCCTGTAACAGGGTAGAGGGCATAAGCCCGGAGTGGTCGGAACTGGAGCGGATGGTCGAGCATGATGAGGCTATGGACGATGAGGAACTGGAGCAGGCTATCTGGAACCTCTCGATAATCCTGGGAAGGACCTATCGTGAAACAAGAGAAACATATGATTATCTAGAAAAAAACCGTCAAGAGTCGGATACCAATAACGGCATTTTTAAAATAATTTACGGGATCGGTAAAAGGGTTATGGCAGAGCAGAATACCTCGAGTAATGAGCTTACTGTCTATTTCACGCCCTCCCTGCACGACATGATAGACCATCAGAAGTACGCCTCCCTCTGGGCCCAAAATCTGACAAATTCCTTGTGTGAACTGCACTTGCAGAACAGGCCCGTCCATGTAATAAGTTCGAACATGCACTCGATGCGTAATCTGCTTTTCGGGCCGAGAATGTTGGCAGAATCAGGAGACGCGGTACCAGGTGATCTATATGAGATGGTGCGGGCCGTTCGGGACAAAGACGTTGCTATGGGACTGTTTGCCAAAGAGCAGGGCTTTGTTTTCCTGCCGGATGTATCCGGATCAAACATCGATGTGAACATTATTGATCTTTCCTGTCTCGAACAGAGTCATATACACCCTTCGCTGAACATTGATCTTCAGCTGTTGCAAGAAACGAAACCGGTGATGATCGTGATCGATTATGCTTTTGGCACCCAGGCGTATGATATCATGGATGAACTGCTGAACCCTTTCCAGTGCGGTGGCGAGCAGATTTCACTGAATATCAAATCGATTTCCGTAATGGGGAAAGCGGGGGTGCTGCCCGGCAGGAAGGGCGATGTGATGCTCGCTACAGCCCATGTATTAGAAGGTGCCGGGGATAATTATATAGTTAATAATGATCTTTCCGTTACTGATTTTTCTGACAGTATAACGGTCTATATAGGGCCGATGGTTACAGTGCTCGGCACCTCTCTGCAAAATCGTGATGTCCTTGAGCGTTTCCATTCGTCAAGTTGGCGTGCAATTGGGCTGGAGATGGAAGGCGGGCATTATCAACGGGCTATAAGTGGAGGGATTATACGTGGACACATTCCAGCCGATATAAAGACCCGTTATGCATATTATGCCTCTGATAATCCTCTGATATCCGGGCAGTCTCTTGCTTCAGGGCCAATGGGGGATGAAGGCATCGTGTCAACATATATGATTTCCAAGGTGATACTGGAAAAAATTACCAACCATGACAATACTCAAAAAGACTGAAAGAAACCTGAATCTGCTGCTTAATTTTTCTCCCTGGATTCTGGTTACCGCCTGCACCCTTCTTCTGGTGTTGCTCTCTATTTTTGCCGTAAGTAATTATCAACGCGAAAAAGAGTTGATAGACGAGGCGCTCGCTCAGAAAGGGATGACGCTGGTGCGGTTTATAAACAGTTCTGTTCGAAACTCAATACGTGATAATCTCCGGTCCGGCCAACCGTGGAGTCATTGGCAAGACCATATGCGGGAGGCTATGCAGCAGGCGGTGGAACAGCCCGGAGTCGAGTTTGTTCTGCTTATAGATTCCGGTGGCACCATTCTGTCGGCTGCTGGTGAAAATCTGCCTGAAAAAATTGTTGATGCTGAGAGTGTGGCTTTTATTGATACTCTGAGAATGAGCGAGTCCGGTCGAATTGCTACACGCATCATAAATAATGTTCAAGGTGATAAGAGGAAATTCCAGATTGCATCCTGGTATATACCTCCAAGGATGGGCATGGGGATGGCCGGGCCTCGCGATCGTGGGCCCTGGCGAGGACAGATGATGCGCCGTTTTTCCCAGCATCCACAGTTTGCTTCGGTTCAGGAACAGATGAACAGACTGGTTGATTTAAAACCAGTCTATGTTGTCCAGCTCGATTTTGAGCAATTCAATTCCCCGCTTCAACGTCAGTTTTTCCAAATTGTCATTTTGCTGGTTGTCATCGTCTTGGTTGGAATAGGTGGTGCACTTTCCTTTGCTACTTTAAAAGGACTGAAAGGATCCCAGCAACGTCTTGGCAAAATGCGGGCATTTACCGATATACTGGTCTCTTCTTTGCCTGTTGGTTTAATTGCAACCGACAGCAGTGGTGTCGTCCAGGTCTTTAATGGTTCGGCCAAAGAGATTATAGGAACAGAAGATGAGAAAGTACTTGGTAAGATGCCGGACATCTGCCTTCCCCCGGAACTGGCTCAGATGTTTTCCGGTAACAAAAAAGATGAGCAGGGTGAGCGTCAGACTGAAGTCTCTTTAACCCTGTTGCCTGCTAAAAAGAAGACGTTACAGCTCGCCTCCATGGTTGTTTTGGATGATAACGGTGGCTTTGCCGGGGAGGTCCTTCTTATACGAGATTTAACCAAAGTAAAAGGCCTTGAAAGGGAGTTACAGCGTAACGAACGGCTGGCAGCACTAGGAAAAATGGCTGCAGGAGTGGCCCATGAACTACGTAATCCATTGAGTTCCATTAAGGGGCTGGCGGTATTGCTGAAGTCAAATTTCTCCGATCTAAGCAAAGAGGCCGATACTGCTGATATTCTTGTCAAAGAGGTCGAGAGACTTAACCGCAGTATTGGGGAACTGCTCGATTATGCCAAGCCGGGAACGCTTAAAAAAGAACCGGTGTTCCTGCAGGAAATTATAGCGAAAACCGTCTCTCTGATAGAGATAGATGCGCAATCCTATGGCATTGCCGTCAAGATGGATATGGCGAATGACCTTCCACAGATTGCAGTCGATCTAGACAAAATGAATCAGGTTTTCTTAAATCTTTTTCTGAATGCGATCCAGGCAATGGAAAATGGGGGGGAGTTGTCGGTCCGGACAAAAAAAGGTCCGGGAAAAGTAATCATTACAGTCCGGGATACTGGCGTGGGGATCGACCCTGAAAATCTGGGCCGAGTGTTTGATCCATACTTTACAACTAAAAATGACGGTACGGGATTGGGGTTAGCCATGTCGTGTAAGATAGTTGAAGAGCATGGCGGCAGGATAGAAATCAGCAGTGTTGCCGGGGAGCATACTGAGGTCCGTGTAGTTCTGCCTTTGGCCTAGCTTGCAAAAGTAGGCCTGGCGGATAAACCCCTTGATGATCACACGTAACGATATCATTAGAAGTTTACAATATGTAAACATACATGCAGATCTTGTTACGCGCTGTGTATTGTCATGATGTATCTGTAACAGAAAATCGGGATTGCTGAATATAAATTCGAGAAAGAGACCTAAAAACAAAGAGATGGCTGTAAACAAAGAGGAGCATTCGTCCCAGATTTTTTCGAGCGGTATCAGTTATTAAGCATCACCGAGACGGGTGTAGTCGCAATATCCCGGTTATACCAGGGTAGAACCAGTTCTGCCATGCTTGACCCCAGCCTTGTGTCTTCAGCTATAGTTTCTAGGTTGTATCTGAATAGATACAGCTGGTCGTTGAGCAACTTTTGGGAGTCTGCTCAACTCTGGTCAAACCTCAATAAGTGTTTGGTGCAGATTCTTCTGCAACCACGATGTCAGAATCAAAGACAGATTAGACGCAGCCGTTACTTGAGGGACGATGCCAACGGAAACGAAATTTTACATTTTAATAATCGTAATGGACTACTATTTTCTGTTGACATCGGGTGGCCTTATAAGTGTTATGCAAATTTTATTTTATTCTTAATATTTATTCTCACACCCCACCATACATATGCAGAGCAAATAGCCACAATTAAAACCGACATTATTTCTTGACCACTGACAATACCTGTATCAAGACAACCTATGAACCATGACAAAGGCAAAAGAGTTGATAGAATGATATTAGCTTTTTGCAGTGTTTTTATCTGTTCTGTCTTTAAGAATTTTGGGTGTGTTTTCACAAGGAGAGTAATAGCTCCCACTGCGTAGATTACTGTTATTGAAGCAAAAAAAACCAAGAAAAAGGTCGGCGATGTAAAGAATATAGCGCCCCCATATATGGCAAAAAGCAATGAAATCACAAATGCGAAAAATCTTATAATTGCAATAATAAATGGGTATTGATGGATTTTCATTTTTAAAAGCATAACGAGCCTGTAGAAAAAGGTCTCGATTTTCGGAAAACTACGATTTTTGCCAATTCTTTTGGTGGCATACGAGCCAGAATCAACCATTATCTATGTAAAAACATATTCAACCTCACATTTTTGTGCAAAACAACGCAAAATTACAGGTAGTTAGGGCGATTTTTGTTCTAGTTAAGTGGTGTTTTACCTTAAATATCAAACTACCAACTATAATTTTCTTGTAAATTCGGCCTTATGAAACAGGCAAAACACTTATTCTACAGGCTCAACGTTTCGGTTAATTTGTCCGCGCCACCAACGTTTAACGCGGTCAAGTTAAACCGTTGGTTCGGTTAATTTATTATGAAACTGATCAGATTGTCATAAGGAAATATTATAGTTGTTAAAGATGCTATCGAGAGTAATGGACCAACTTCTACGATATCTTTGCCCTTAAGGCGATACCCAATATAAAAATAGGGTATTGTGATCGCTGTTGTTATTACGAGGGATACTATTACATTAAACACACCAACAAAGGCTCCAACCATTGCTGCTAGCTTTATAACACCACCTCCAATTCCGTCCTTATTTGTGAAATGTAAATAAATAACAGCCGCCAAATAAAGTGGTACACCTCCGGCAAAGACACCAAAAAAATGACTAAAAAAGTTTGTATTATCAAAATAATAAGAGAGTACAAGGGCAATTATGATTCCAGGCAGTGTAAATATGTCAAGAATGCGTAAGAAATTGACTTCATATAAAGTAATAGCAATCAACAGAAAACAAAATGTTAAGTAGATTGGCCATAATTGATTTTTTATCTCAATAACAGGCAAAAAAGAAGCTGTTGGCACTTGGAAATATGTATCGCTGAATGCAACTCCAGTAACTAACAGGAAAATCATAAATGAAAAAATTATTTCGGTGTATCTTATAGCTTTCATTGTTTTCAAGACTCCTTCTTCAAACCGAACGTTTAAGTTCACCAGCGAGCTTCAGCGAGTCCGAGCGTAGCGTAGCGGAGTGGTGTGAAACGCCTTGTGTACGCCCGGCATGGGCGTGAACTCATGGGGTTAAAGTCCCATGTAAGTGTTCCTTGTTAAGTTAATAACTTAGCACAAATTACTCGCCGAAGGCAAGGGCGTTACCGTGAGGTGGGGTCTGAAGGAAGCGGGAGTGCAAACTTGTGAGCTGACGGACAGAAACGTCATACAAGGCCGAGTCCCTGGGTAAGGCAGCACAACATGTCAACGCCCAAGGAACATGGGATACGGTAAATGGCGCGGTTGCACAAGGGAAGTTCATGTTCTTATCCGGGGAGACCTGTCCAACAGGCGGCCAATGTTTTTGGGCAGCGCCTTGTGTGGTAACATGCAGGGTGTTTGGGCAGGAGTCAGCAGAGGCCATAGTAGGTATA
This sequence comes from Desulforhopalus sp., assembly GCA_049645925.1. GTDB lineage: Bacteria > Desulfobacterota > Desulfobulbia > Desulfobulbales > Desulfocapsaceae > Desulforhopalus_A. The sequence goes on along the minus strand of JBARUU010000059.1, from coordinate 2,410 downwards.
GGACGTTGCCAACGGTAGACAGGCGACTGGAAACGAGCTCGGTGAATAGAAAAGCTGGGAAGGCTCACCCCACTGAAGGGCCGAACATGAAGAACGAAGGAAAAGTGCTCATAAGCTATAGGGCTGCGTCGACCTCGTCCGGGGGAGCAGCTTCTGTGCGCGTTGTGGGAAGACTACCTTCACAATCCATTTCACTTGAGCGTATCGTAGCAACTGACAACATTGCGATGGCATGGAAGAAGGTAAAATCTAATCGTGGAGCTCCCGGTATTGACGGAGTAACCATTGAAGATTTTCCTTATCAGTTTCGTGAATGTTGGCAGGAGATACGCACTGCCATTCTTGGAGGAAACTACACCCCTAAACCGGTCCTGCGAGTGGAAATCGAGAAACCGGACGGAGGAATTCGTCCGCTCGGTATTCCCGCTATTTTGGATCGAGTCATTCAACAGGCCATAACTCAGGTTATAGAACCCCACTTTGATTATTACTTCTCAGAGTCGAGTTTTGGGTTCAGGCCGAACAGATCGGCACATGGTGCAATTCGCCGTGTGAAATCATTCATTAAGGAAGGGCGAAAGATTGCTGTAGATGCAGACCTGTCAAAGTTTTTCGACAGAGTTTCGCATGATGTCCTTATGGCGAGAGTTACCCGCCGGATAGATGATAAACGAGTATTGAAACTGGTAGGCAAGTATCTACGGGCAGGGGTGGTTATAAACAACCGCCTTGAGGTAACGCCACTTGGCGTTCCACAAGGTGGCCCACTTTCACCGTTGCTTGCCAATATCATGCTCGATGATCTGGACAAAGAGTTGGAGAAGCGTGGTCACTGCTTCTGTCGGTACGCAGATGACTTCATCATATTAGTTCGAAGTCCTCGTGCAGGTAGACGGGTTATGAGGTCAATTCACAACTTTCTGGAATCTAAACTGAAATTACTCGTAAACGAACAGAAGAGTAAGGTAGTACCTGTTGAGAAATGCTCATTTCTCGGCTTTACTTTCAAGCGCGGTACTATTCGTTGGACCGATAAATCGTTTCAGAAGTTTAAGAGGCGTATCCGGGAACTGACCGGCAGGAGCTGGAGAGTTTCTATGGATTACAGGATGATGAAACTACGACAGCATATCCGGGGATGGATAAACTACTTTGGAATAGCAGAGTACTACCGTCCTATTCCTGGGATTGATGAGTGGATTCGCCGTCGGGTTCGTATGTGTTACTGGAAACAGTGGCGTTACGCCAGAACCAAGGTACGGAACCTCCTGAAACTCGGAACCAATAAACGGCATGCCATCCTATCTGCTTTGAGTCGTAAAAGTTATTGGCACATGTCAAGGACCCTGGCCACACAGTCAGGCTTGACGAACCAATGGTTGGCTGATCAAGGGCTTGTCTCAATCAAGAAATTGTGGAGTGTGATTCACTACCCGGCTACGGCTCGGTAACTTCATGAAACGCCAAGTGCGGACCCGAATGCTTGGTGTTGTGGGGGCTGGGGGAGAAAAACCCCCGGCTACCCGATTGTGCCAGATTTTTTATTGATGATAGTTTTACTTTCTTAGTGTGCGCTAAGTTCTTTTTCTATACGCTCAGCAAGAAATATTTTTAAAAGAGATTGATATGGAACATCTTTTTTGTTTGCTAGAAGTTTTAACTCTTCAAGCATGGTTTCTGGAAGACGTAGAGATATTTTTTTAACTGAAGGCTTGAGGTTTGAAAATGTGATTTTTTCAGCTTTGTTCCAATCAATGTAGTCAGTAGAGTCATGTGTTTCCCAAAACTCTTTTTCTTCGTCTTCGTTCTTAAATTTTGGTATTTGCTTACTCATTACTATATACCTCCCTTTCTTTTCGACTCATGTCTCTTGCTGAAATGACACGAATACGCTTATTTCTAACAGTAAATGCTATGAAGAGGTTTCTTTTTGAGTCGGTTCGACCAAGTGCATAGAATCTTTTTTCTACCTCTGAATGTTTTTGGTCGTCTTGGATTACCAAAGGTCTATTAAAGAACATCTGTTCGCACTCTGCAGGACTGACTTTATGTTTAATCCAATTTTTATTTATATTTCCTTCGTCCCAATCAAAACCTTCACATTGGCTTAATGTTTTTATGTGTATCTTATCCATGTATTTAGTATATACTCAGGATGCACACTTATCAAGTGGTAATGCCTTTTTTGAGACACAACGAGCCTGTAGAAAAAGCCATTTCACAAAGTTAAAAAGTCCCCTTTGCGCTCGAATTTCAAAAAAATCATATCGGCGCGTCGACTGTTTTTCACTTTGGTGAGGAAGGTCTTCCTACGTCATATTTAGCCCTATTTGTTGATATTTTCGCTTTATTTCCTGTCCGTTGAGTCCAACCTAGGCAAAGCCAATTCCATGGGAGTGGATCTTTTTCA
>JBARUU010000058.1:0-69723 GCA_049645925.1 Desulforhopalus sp. | reverse complement strand
CCTTTCGACCATGGCATAACCATCTTCCAGCGGATCTTCTCGGTGGACGGCTTAAACTTTACCCGCTTGGCTTCTTCACTGCGGGGGTCACTGCCGAACTTCTCACGCTTGGCTGCGCTGGCTGAACCAACACTGAGAGCGAGTGCCAGAGCGGCAATCACTGCGAGAATAAGTGGTTTCTTCATAATCTCCTCCCTTGATAGGATAATTTTTTGCGTTCGCATTAAAACGCCATTTCCGAACATGACAACATCTGGTAGGGCTCATTGTCTGAACCCAGTTGATTGAGCAACTACCATGCCATTAAAGCCGAGTAGTAGATATCTAAGAAATATCAGTTGTTTCTAATAATGTTGATCGTTGAATTAACGCAGGCAGGCAGGGGTTGTCTGAAAAAAAAGACAGATTGTTGCTGGAGAGGTGAGTGGTCTCGACTTCATACCTTTTATCCAGGTGTTTTTCTTGTAATTAACATATTGATAATAATATAAAATATATGATTATCAATAATGTCTTAAAAAACGGATAACATAGTGTGGTTGTAGTTGTCACCTCGTATATTCATCATCGATTATGTTGATAACTACACGTAAATAATGTGTTTATGTTGATTCTGAAAAAAAGGACAAGGTTGTTTTGCTTTCCCTTCTGGGTGGCAGGAGAGACCTTGTCGGTAAGGGTATCCCGGTTACTTTTTTCGGACAGGGTTAGAGTGCGAGGTTATATTTTTTTAATAGTGAGTAGAAGTGGGAACGAGAAAGGCCAGAAACACTTAATATTTTTTGAATATCACCCTGGCATTGACGGATCAGTTCACCCAAGTACGTCTGCTCGGCGGTGTTTTTAAATTCTTTGAGCTGTGGCAGGGGGCTGTCGAAAATATCTTCAAATATTTTTTGACCGATGTTCTGTACCAGGGGGTTGAGTTTGCTGATGGAATCCACGGTGGTTTCAGGTCCGGTGAGTTGCGAAATCTGGGACTTCGCAACCTGAATCCTCAGGCTTCTTGGCAGATGCATGGCATAGAGGGTCTTTTCGCTGCCCGCGTCGATTACGGCGCGTTCAAGAATATTGAACAGTTCTCTGACATTACCCGGCCAGTTGTATTCTGACAGGGTGTCGATGAAGTCCTCGCCGAAATTTTTCAACTCCAGGCCGAGTTCCTCGCAAAGTCGGGCGACTCTGATCGCTGCAAGTTCCTGAATATCACCGGCACGCTGTTGCAAAGGAGGCAGGTGGATACGCATTGTCTTGATACGAAAAAGCAGATCGTTGCGGAATTGACCGTTTTCAACCATCTGGTCGAGGTCTCTGTTGGTGGCAGCAATGAGCCGGAAATTGCTGGCCTGCTCCTTGACAGCACCCACCGGTCTGAATTGTCTTTCCTGGAGTACGCGAAGAAATACCTTCTGAATTGACAGCGGCAGTTCACCCACTTCATCTAAAAACAGTGTGCCTCCGTCGGCGGCCTTTATAAGTCCCTGACGGTCAAGCTGGGCACCGGTGAATGATCCCTTCAGGTGCCCAAAGAGTGTTGACTCAACCAGGGACTCCGTCAGCGAAGTGCAGTCGACAACAATAAAGTTACCAGAAGCCCGGCTGCTGTTTTTATGGATAATACTGGCAAAGAGCTCTTTGCCAGTGCCGGTTTCTCCTGTTATCAGGACGTTGGAGTCAGAGCTGGCTGCTTTTGCAGTCAGTTTGATACTTGCTTCGATTTCCGGACAGCTGCCAACCACTCCTCTTATCTCCGGTTTTGCAATTGAAGAACTGCCTTTTTTTTCAGTTCGATATTTCAGTGCCCTGTTAAGGGTAAGGGTGATGTCACGAACGGAGGTTGGTTTCAGGAGATAGTCCCAGACTCCACCCTGTATTGCCAACTCTGCGCCGTCGGGATTGCCTTTTCCGGTGAGAATGATCACCTCCGGAGGATCGTCTATGGCCACCAGAGAAGGGAGGATATCGAGGCCGTTACCGTCGGGAAGGAAGACGTCCAGAAACACGACATCATAACTGGAGGTCTGGGCCAGACGCAGACCGTCTTTCAGGTTGTGGGCTTTGTCGGCACTGTAGGAAAGCCGTGTGACGAGACTGACCATGGTTTCACAGGCTTCAATGTCATCGTCGATTATGAGGATTTGAGTCATTTTCTTTCCCGTTCTGGATTATCGCATGGATGCCATCCATGAGATCTTGTTTGTGATATGGTTTTATTATAACATTGAGGATGTTTGGATACTCTTTCGCTGCAACCCTTGCATCGTCCCGGCCGGAAATGAGAATCACCGGAAGCTCGGGGAGGAGTCCGGCCAGCACGGCACCGCTCATGGTCGGCATGTCGAAATCTGTAATCAATATGTCAAAGTGATGCGTTGTTGTCGAAACCATTTGCAATGCAGCTTTTGGGTCACGGAGTGCGGTGACACAGTAGCCCATCTCCTCGAGAAGGCGAGGGGTCGTCTGCAACTGGTCTTCATCGTCTTCAACGAAAAGGATATGTCCACCGGTTTCATGCGTTCCTCCCGGACTGCTGGAGACAATATCCTCTCCGGCTTCTGATTCCGGCAGGAAGATTTCAAAAGTTGCCCCTCCTTCCTCACCGCAGGTTGCTTGAATTGTACCCTGATGGCTTTTGACAATACCATGGACAACCGCCAGGCCAAGCCCGGTTCCTTCCGATTTGCTTTTTGTAGAGAAAAACGGATCAAAAATATTGTCTATGATTTCAGGAGGTATGCCCGGCCCGTTATCGGCCACCGAGAGTTTTATTGAGGCATCGGATGCCGCCTCGGCCATCGATGTCTCTTGGCTTGCTGTTGTATGAGAGAGATGGATGTCAATGCGGCCGCCGTTGGTCCGAAGAGCATGGTAGGCGTTGGTGCAGAGGTTGAGAATCGCCTGATGCATCTGTGTGGGATCAGCATTCACGAAAAAAGTTCTTCCTGGTTCAACGTTGCTGGAGACAGTGATATTTGCAGGCATGGAAGCTTCTATCAGATGAACGACCTCCTGTACGACAAGGCTCATGTCAGTTGGTCGGAATCCTTCTCGAGACGGTCGGCTAAAGGAAAGTATCTGCTGGACAACTCTGCCTCCTCTTCTGGCGGCTTTGAGAACTCGTTGTAAATCCACCTCTGTCTGGCTGCCGGGAACCAGATCACCGATGGCCAGTTCGGTCGAGTTGATAATTGAGGTGAGAATATTGTTGAAATCGTGGGCGATGCCACCGGCAAGTGTTCCAATTGCTTCCATCTTTTGTGACTGGAGGAGCTGTTTTTCCAGATTTTGTTCCTTGGTTATGTTTTCAGCGGTTGTGAGGATACCGACTATTCGTCCACCCTGGCCTCTGAGCGGTACCTTGTTGACCTCAATCCATGCCTCGTTATTGTCTTTATCAATGACCTTGCGGCGCACCTTGCGAAATGCCTCGTGTTCTTCTACGACGGAAGTGTCAATGTTGATAGACCATTCGCAGTAGGCCCTGTCGTGGAGAACTTCCCAAATTGTCCTGCCGACAACCTGCAAGGTATCCTGAATACCGAAAAAATCCATGAACGCCTGGTTGGCACCAAGATATTTCCCTTCTACATTTTTCCAAGATACAAGCTGAGGGATGGTATCCATGAGGGTTTCCTGGAATGCAAGCTGGTCTGTGATTTTCAACTCGACCTTGCGGCGCTCAAACATCGCTCCCAGCATCGATATCAGGGCCAGGAGAAGGATTATAAAACTGATCATTATAGTCCAGAAGAGTTCTCTGGACAGGGAATAAAAAGCCTCCGGAGCGTTGATGACTATGCTGCCATCAGGAAGAAACTGCTGGTTGATACCAAGCTTGTCCATCACCTTATAATCAAATAGATTGATGCCTCCGGGTTCCCTGATGATAGGGATGTCGTCAGCCCTTGTACCCTCGAGAATCTGCAGTGCCATTGCCCCGGCTGTTTTACCATGTTCAATACCGGAAAGGACTTTACCGCCGACGGCACCATAGCCGACCATGAATTCCCAGCCGGTATATATCGGGACAGAGCTGTGTTTATAAATTGCTTCGCTTACCTCTTCCGAAGTGTAAAAATGACCATTGATTGTCTGATAATATGGAGCAATGAAGATAAAGGTGTTGTCTGGAAGCTTTTTGACCCGTCGCTGTGTTTCCTCAAGGCTGAGTTGAATCCAGAATTCTACCTGGAGGCCAGTATCATTGTCACGAAGTAACTTTTCAGCCTGACGCCGGATCGCTGTACCGGCAGTGGAATTGTCGATAAGGACGATGAGGCGATTTTTTTCCGGGTGAAGAGATTTGGCCACATTGAGGGTCGCAATAAAGTCATATACTTCGACAACTCCGGTAATATTGCCGGCGGCAGTGTCGGTCTCCTGCAGGTCGTTTACACCACAGAATACCACCGGAATGTTTTTGAACAGATCGAACCTGTTGTTGTTGACAAAGTTGAGAGCGTCATTGTCAGATAATATAATAATATCAAAAACTTCGTCTTTGAATTTTTCTTTATACAGTGCCCGCAGATTGTTCGAGATACTGTCATAACTGTATTTTTTTGCGTCCATGTACTCAATCTGCAGATCAACCTTATACTTGCTTTTATTCAGAATCGTCCGAACGCCTTCAAGCAGGCCGTCTGACCACTGGTAGCCATTGTGGTATGAGTTGAGATAGAGGACGCTTTTCTTCTCTTTATCGGCGGCAAGACAAAGTGGTGGCAGAGTTATGGAAAAGCAGATGGGGATACAGGCAAGAAATACTATAAATTTGGCGCAACAGGGCCGGAGGCCACGATCTTCTGTCATAATGTATTGAATTGGTCGTTTTTTAATATGAAAAAAATATAATACCTGCAATGGAAGTGAATAGCAAAAGGGATACAGCATGACTCACTGAAGAACCTGTTTCTTTTTGACAGATGCACCTGAGAGTATCCTTTTTCGGCGACTGGGTTGGTGGGGATTGGGTCTTCATTTGGCAAGCCGTTGCCGGCTGGTTGTAAGAAATTTGACTTCTAACTGGCTGCTTTGATAGTATGTAGCATGTTGTCTGTCAGCCTGTGGTGATAGAGTCTGACCGATTGGTTCTGTTGGGTTTTTCTCATTATTTGGCATAACCCCAAACCGTATCCTGTCGGAGGTTGTGGATCCTCTTGTATGGAGAAACAATGAGAAAATGCTCTGAACGTCCAATGATTAATTGAATAATGTTGCCGGAGTGGTTGATCTCCTCAAGAGATAACCTGCGCAACAAAATAATTATATAAAGGTTTCACCATTATGCATCTCGATTTGAAGCACAATTACTCCCGCCTGAAAATGTTTCTGGTTGTTTCGCTTCTCGTTGCATTCACCCTCTGTTTTCTGCAGTTTGTCGATATATTTCGCAATTTCGACTCACTTATACTCACCTTCGATCCAGATAAACAGTACAGTGCATTGCCTACTGTGGTAATGGTTTTGATCATCTTGTTTCATACGATATTTCCAGGAATTATTATCCTTGAAGAGGGCACAATTAAAGGGGTGATTTATACCGTCGTTGCATGGTTTTTCTACGCGGTTCTCATCCATTCCTACACGTCAACTTTCTCACTGTACATCCCGTTAACGGCTCCGTTGATTGGGTGCATGGTCTCCATTATCAGGGTACTTGCCTGGGAGCACAGTTTTCTGACAGAGGAGAAGGACGAGATCAGAAAAACTCTCGGGTCCTTAGTCGAGCCTACCGTCGCTGACTTCCTTCTCAAAAATCCGGATCTGCTCAAACAAGAGGGTGTGCGAAAAACGGTGACCATCATGTTTGCCGATCTCCGCGGTTTCACCAAGCTCTGCGAAGTAATAGCTCCTGAACAGCTCTTTGCGATGCTGCGCGATTGCTTCGGTAAGCTTATTTCCATCGTCAGAACCAATGGTGGGACGATAGATAAACTCGTTGGTGATTCAATGATGGTGGTTTGGGGTAACCCGATTCCCATGGAGGATCATGCGGAAAAAGCAGTTGAAGCCGCTGTGGAAATGCAGGCAATGATGCAGAGTCTGAAAAGGAAATGGCAACAAAAACTCGGGGTAGATATCATGTTGGGTATTGGCATCAATACCGATGAAGTGGTTGCAGGAACAATCGGCTCAGAAGAGTTCTGCGATTATACGGTGCTCGGGTGCGGAGTCAATCTCGCCTCCAGGCTTGAGTCGGTATGTCCCGGCGGAATAATCTATGTGTCAGGGCAGACATATTCAATTCTGAATAATACCTTTGAGTTTGAGGAAATTGATGATCTAAAAGACAAAAATAATTTTTATATGTCAAAGGTGTATAAAGTAGTTACATAATGTTCATCCTGAAGCGGCCAGTTTGCCCTCGCTCTTCGTTGTTCTCAGAATGTAATCCATGGAATATCAATTATATGCGTGCGGTTACATTTGTCGAACGCCTCGATGTCGAACCAAATGTCTCCGTTCTGGATGGAACCTGCATAGGTTTCATGGTTGTTTGGTTGTCAATTCTATGATAGTAAACAACAAATCGTAACGTTCCTTCCGGTTGCTTGTATCCCCAATATTGTTGTCTGTGTGTATAATGCTCTTTTTCTTTTGAGATATAATATGGAATTTATTGCAATTATCTTGCCGTTTGTGAAAGTGATAGGCGCCTTTTGCCTTATGCTGGTTGGTATCAGAAACAGACTGGGGCTTGCCTGCTCTATTTTGGCAGGCGGACTGTTTATGGGGCTGATTTTCGGCCTGCCGGTTGCAGAAGTGGCAAAAACCGGTGTTGTTGCGCTTGTTCAGGAAAAGTTCCTTTTTCTGGTCGCTATTGTCGGCTCAATACTGATTCTCTCCGATGCCCTCGAGAGATCGGGGCAGTCGGCACGGTTAATGGAAGCGTTATCCGGTTATCTCACGCGACCGCGACTGCGACTGATTTTTTTCCCCGCGCTGATCGGTCTTCTACCGATGCCTGGTGGGGCAATATTCTCTGCTCCCATGGTCAAGGCGGTAAGTGTCAACATGAAACTCGGAAATGAGGACAAGGTTGTTATTAACTACTGGTTCAGGCATGTCTGGGAGATGGCCTAGCCGCTCTATCCAGGTATAATTCTGACAGTAGCCTTAGCCGATATTCCGGTCACCGCACTCATTGCCCGCTCATGGCCCGGAGTCGTCGCCATGTTCGGCATAGGCTGGTTTTTTTTTCTGAGAGCCGGAGTGTTAAAAACGGAGGTGCAGCAACAGGAGACTGTCGTTCCTGAAAGAAGTCGAAGAAAGGTCCTGTCGGAAGGACTGCCGTTGATCATTGCTATTGTCGGTGCAATTGGGCTTGAAACACTGCTTGCCGGATATGCCCCGACTCTTTCATTTGAGTGGGGCGTTATCTGTGCCTTGGTTGGTGCCATTATCTGTATAATGGTGCAAAATCAACTGGGGGGGAGTTTTCTTTTTGCAGTGTTGAAAAAAAAGAGCCTCTGGACCATGCTCATGGTTATTGCGGCAATTTTTATCTTTAAAGATGTGATGCAGGCGGCAGGAATTGTCGAGGCGATGGCGGCAAGCGCCGGTGGCGGAATTGCCCTTTTTGCTGCGGCTGTTTTTCTTCCGTTTTTGGTGGGGATGGTTGCGGGAATAAATGTTGCTTTTGTCGGAGCGACCTTCCCCCTGCTCATTGGTCTTCTCCATTCTCTGGGCATGGAGGAGCAGATCGTTCCGTATTTGATCCTTGGCTCGTTTTCCGGTTTTACCGGAGTGATGATTTCACCAATTCACATCTGTTTTGTTCTTACCTGCAAGTATTTTGAGACAGATCTGACTGGGGCATGGCGCAGGCTCGTTGCACCCTCTCTCTGTTTCGGGCTGTCTGGCGCTCTGCTTTTTTGGTTGCTGCTGACATGATTGGATAATCCAGCCCAACTGTCTGTTGCCTATGGACGGATAGGGCTGAACGATGCTTATATTTCGGTAACACCGGATGGGATGAGACAGATAAAGACGAAGTCTTCACCGCCGCCGTTCATAAACTGGTGCTCTTCGTTTCCGGGTATGAAAACTACCGTGCCGCTGGTGACTTCCCGCCATTCGCCGTCTTTGTAAACCTGCCCTTTTCCTGAATGGACAAATATTTCGTGCTCCCATTCATGTGAATGTCGTGGAGTAAAACCACCTGGAGCGACGGTAAAGACCCGCATGCAAAAGTTATCGGCATGGTCCTCTTTGCCGATAACAACTCTGCCGGTCACACCCTTCACGGCCTCGCTGTCAAATTTATGGGAAGGGGAATCCTTGTAGTTCAAAATTTTCATCATAGTCTCATAGCTCTCATAATTTATAAAAAATAACGACTTACTTTTCTAAATAATATAGCGAATTAAAAAGAATGCAACTGTTTACGAAGGCGTTCTCGGGACCTTGCTGGTCAAGCCCATGTAAATGGCAGAAAGGGTCAGGAGGACGCCTATCCAGTTAATGGTGTTAGTGGGCCGATGAAAAAGGAGGACGTCCCAGATAAAAGACAGCGTCGGTTGCAAAAGTAGAATCAGCCCCGTAAACGATGCACGGATTTGAGGCATGGCGTTGGCTATCAACACCCAGCCGATGGTCTGGCTGAACAGCCCAAGGCCGAGGAGGGAAGCGAGGCTTTTCAGATCTGGGATCACAAATGAATCGCCGGCATATATTATTTTCATTCCGAGAAAGATGGAACAACTTGCCGAGACAATGAAAAGTGAAAAATACTGTGTATGGTTCTCTTTGGATTGGATCTTTCTCAGGCTGAGAAGGAAAGCGGTATAGCAGACAGCGGTAAGCAATCCAAAGTAGATGCCCATCTTGTATGTATCCTCCAGATTGCCCCACCTTTCCCCAACAACCAGCAGTAGGCCGATTATGGCCAGAGGTATCGCCGCAAAGAACCTGGGACGCCCTCGTTCTTTGAAAAAGAAGATCCCTGTTGCGGCAAGCAGAAAGACCTGGAAATTACCAAGAATTGTCGCCAGCCCCGGACCAATGTATATGATACTCTCATGCCAGAAGTACAGATCAAGCGCAAAAACAAATCCGCAAAAAGAGAGAAGGAGCAACTCCGCTGAATTTAGTTTCTTGAATTCTTTGAACCAGACTGTGGCGCAAAGAAGAAATATCGAGCCGAAGAAAACCCGATAAAAACCAGATGCAGTAGGGGAAACATCTGCCAATTTCACAAATATTCCAGAAAAACTAATGAGAAAGGCGCCAGAGAGTACCTGGATAATCGGCATATGCCGGAAGTGGGCATAGTTCATAGCATGAACACAGGGAAGTGGGGGGCTGCTTTCAATAAAAAAGGTGGTATCCGGTTTCAGTCACGGGTCCATGTTGCAATAACAAGCGTATGATAATTGGCTTTTGTTGCTTTCGCACCAGATATTCTCCGCTTGCAGAAACAATTGGTTTGGTTCCTGGTCCGCTAATTTTTCTTGTTCTGCTTTTTATACAAGTTCCATCAGGCATGGAGCCGGCAGCCCGGAAAATGGCTGCCGTTGCCTGTCTTATGGCATCAATAGGTGGAGTTTCTGCTCGTATTGGAACTCCACCGAATATTGTACTCGCCGGATACCTCCAGAAAACAAATGGGTATGAGATCACTTTTGCCAACTGGCTGAAAGTGGTGTTCCGTGCTGTTATGCGACCGGTGACCACGCAGCCTAATGCAATGTTTTTGAGTCAGGCTGTGTCGCAATTCCGCAGATGGTGAAGAGTGGTTTGGGCTTAAGATTATCGGGATAGTTATTACGGTGGTAATTAGGTATCTCATAATCCTGCCGATGTTCTGTGTTCAAGTTGGTATTGTGCCCGACTGGGCGATGGCTGTTGAAAAAAATAGTGCACATTTTGTCTGGCCGGAGGTATAACAACCGGCTAAAATGTAGTCCAGAAAGTCTGGATTGTTGCCTCTAAAAACCATTCGGGGCTTTTTGATTTTTAATAGCCAGAATTGTTTTTTGGCGTCTGTTTGCACAATATGTTGAATAGACAATTGGGCCGTTGTCGTGCGTCGCAATGAATTAACAGAAAATATATTCAAAAATAAACCATATAATAACAGTTATTTGTGTGTTTCTGGTTGAAAATGCGTTGAAATGGTGTTGAATTTTCAGAAATATTTAGTAAATCTCTAACCGGAATATATAACGGAAATTTATTAATACAGTTTTGCGTCGCATAAAATGCACAGCTGTAAATCGGTGGGTGTGGACTGTGTACCGATTTACAGGTTGAATACATTTTTCTATGGAGAACACCTCGGGCATTATGAATGATCTCTCAACGAAGTATCTTGGACTGGACCTCAAAAATCCGCTTATTGTCGGAAGTTGCGGGTTTACCAATTCGGTTGATAAGATAAAAGAACTGGCTGACAACAACGCCGGTGCAGTTGTTCTGAAATCTCTTTTCGAGGAGCAGATTCAGGCTGAACTGTCCTCGAATCTTGAGAACTATACTGCAGATTATCCCGGGGCAACCGATTATATCCGAGAATATACACGAGGCAATGAAGTTGATACCTACCTCAAACTCATTTCCGGGGCAAAAAAAAGTGTCGATATTCCGGTAATAGCAAGTATCAACTGTGTTTCCGCTAGTGAGTGGGTTTCTTTTGCCAGATCAATTGAACAGGAAGGGGCAGATGCTCTGGAGCTGAATATTTCGCTGCTTCCCTCAAATCCTAGAATGACCAGCGATCAAAACGAAATGAAGTACATAGAGATCGTCAATGGTGTCAGTGAGATGGTCTCCATCCCTATCGCTCTGAAGATGAGCCATTATTCCGCATCTCTTGCAAACCTTATCCAGAAACTCAGCTGGACCAACAAGGTTTCCGGCTTTGTTTTGTTTAACCGCTATTATACTCCGGATATAGATATCGATAAGATGGTCGTTAAATCATCAGATGTATTGAGCAGTCCGTCGGAGGGTTCCGGCCCTCTCCGCTGGATTGCCCTGATGTCCGGACTGATAGAAAAAGACCTGGTCGCGTCCACAGGTGTTCATGATAGTGAGGGTCTCATTAAACAGCTCCTGGCAGGCGCTACCGCAGTCCAGATTGTCTCCACTGTATACAAAAACGGGACCGGCCAGATCGCAACCATTCTTAATGGTCTTGAACAGTGGATGGAACAGAAGTCGTATGCAAATCTTGCTGATTTCAGAGGCAAACTGAGCTACGAACAGGCAACGGAGCCGGCGGTATTTGAACGAACTCAATTTATGAAGTATTATGGCGGATTGTCCTGAATGACTACACTTTAACCTGGGATGGAATAGTGAAACAGATTCAGGGTATAGATCGTCTGTACTGCATTGATTTATCCCGCTAAGAGAGCTGGACATTATTCAGTACCTCCCTGAGGGGGTATACGTTCCTTAACGAAATGAGTTTTCTTTTGCAACAAGAAAGCTTATTTCCAGGTCACTAAATTATTTAAATGTATATGAAATCTTTGCTGACATTTCCAAAAGGTGGTGTTCATCCACCTGACTTTAAGTCGCAGACACAAGGCTTAGGCATAGAAACGATGCCTGTCCCAAATGAACTTGAGCTCATTCTTAGTCAGCACATTGGTGCTCCATGCACGCCGACTGTCGACAAACGTGCTGATGTCATGGAGGGTGCTGTGATCGGTGAGGTGAAGAAAGGACTGGGTGTTCCTCTTCACGCACCGGTTACCGGAAAGATCAAGAATCTCGCAACTTCGGTACATCCTGTCCGGGTAAGTGCCCCTTCTATTACCCTGGTGGTGGATAAAGAAGCCGAGTCTGCTCACTATCAGTGGAGTGACTGGCATCAGCTTTCCAATTCCGACTTGTTGACCAAGGTCCACGATGCAGGCATTGTCGGTATAGGTGGTGCTGGTTTTCCTACTCATGTAAAACTCAATCCGCCGGCGAATTCACCGGTGGATACTCTGGTACTGAATGGTGCGGAATGCGAACCGTATATCACCGCCGATCACCGCCAGATGCTCGAAAATCCAACCGAGATAGTTGAAGGTGCGAAAATTATCCTGAAAATTCTCGGTATCAGCGAGTGCCATATCGGTATTGAGAGTAATAAACCTGATGCTGTCAGGGAGATGAGTAAAGCTGCCGAGGATGCCAGCGGCCCGGACTGCACCATTAAGGTTCGAACCCTGCAGGTCAAGTACCCGCAAGGATCAGAAAAACAACTCATTCATGCAGTAACCGGACGCAAGGTGCCGGCGATGGCCCTTCCTTCCTCGGTAGGGGTCGTCGTACAGAATGTTACCACTGCAAAGGCCATATATGATGCGGTGGTGTATGGCAAACCACTATATGAAAAGGTCGTGACCATCGCCGGGCAAGGTATTGCAAGACCCGCCAACCTGCAGGTAAAAATCGGCACGAAAATAAGAGATATTGTCGATTACCTGGGAGGTTTGAAGCCAGGCCTAGCCAAAGTCATCATGGGCGGCCCGATGATGGGTTTTGCTATTTCGAGCCTGGATGTGCCGGTGATGAAGACCACTTCTGCTCTTCTGTTTTTATCAGAAGATGAGATTGATACCAGGCCGCACTCTCAGTGTATCCGCTGTGGATGGTGTCTTGATGCATGTCCGATGGGGCTGGAACCGAAAGAAATTGGTATTTATGTAGAAGCGAACAGGGCTGAGGATACTGCCCAGTTTGGTGTTTTTGACTGTTTTGAATGTGGTTCCTGCTCTTACGTCTGCCCGGCCAAGCGCCCCCTTGTGCAGTTTGTGCGTTTGGCAAAGATGAAGGCAAAGAGACCACAATAGCATGTTGAGTTTTGATGGCGTCGTAAAAGGCCGGTCTGCTCTAGTGCAGGTTTTATCCGGCGAATGTATGGCAGAGTCACCGCTCAAAACGCGCGCCTAGTGGATGAAACTTTTGCCAAAGCCATTTGTGAACGTAGAGGCAGCATTTACGGGATTGTCACATTAGGGAACTGCTTAATTAAAAGTTGGTCCTGATTTTGGTCATATTAAATAGGATTTTTTGAGGAGAGTCGTGAGCAATCAGCAAGCTTCAGGCGACCAGGTATCTGCAGCGGCAGACGTCTGGAAGGTATCCATTTCGCCCCACCTGAAAAGCAGTGAGTCGGTCGAGAAAATCATGTGGACTGTTGTGGCCTGTCTTGTGCCGCCGTTGATTTTGTCGGTTTTTGTGTTCGGCATTCAGACACTGTTCATAACGGCAGTTTCCGTCATCAGCTGCGTTGTTGTTGAAGCAATGAGTCAAAGGGCACTGGGCAGGACGGTGACTATTAAAGATGGCAGCGCCGTTCTGACCGGTCTGTTGCTTGCCTTTGTCATTCCTCCGGGTGTTTCTCCGCTTCTGCCAATCCTGGCTGCGGTGTTCGCCATCTATATCGGTAAGCATCTCCTCGGCGGGATTGGTTATAACTTTTTTAACCCTGCACTTCTTGGCCGGGCATTTCTACTGGCATCATTTCCAGTGGCCATGACCTCTGCCTGGTTGCCACCAATTGAAGGGTTCGGAATCTTTACTTATCTAGGGAGTTCTGTCGACGCGGTGTCAACGGCGACACCTTTGGCAGTAATGAAAGAACAGGGGATGGAGGCCTTCACCGCTATGTTTGGCAGCGGCGCAAGTCTCTATACCAGTTTCTTTCTTGGCTGGCGTCCGGGCTGCATCGGAGAAACCTCCGGTTTTCTCCTGGTCCTTGGCGGGATATATCTCATTTACCGGGGATATATCACCTGGCATATCCCTGTTTCACTTCTTGCAACAATTGCAGGCCTGACCTGGATCTTTGGTGGAGAAACATATTTCAGTGGTGACCCGCTCCTTGCTGTTCTCTCCGGTGGTGCCCTGCTTGGTGCGTTTTACATGGCCACGGATTATGTCACCAGTCCGACAACGAAAACAGCACAGATCATTTTCGCAATAGGCATCGGTGCCCTGACGGTGCTTATCAGACTAAAAGGCGGGTATCCTGAAGGTATCTGTTATGCAATACTCCTTATGAATCCTCTCAGCACTGTTCTGGACAGTTGGTTTAAACCAAAACGTTTTGCTCTTCCCGAAGGAGGTGCAGAATGAAAGATATACTAACGATTATCGTTCGCCTTACTGTATCCTGTCTGTTGGCTGCAACTGTCATGGGGTTGTGTTTTATCTTTACCAGCAACGCCAAGAAGCATAATGAACATGTGAAAGAACAACAGGTCATGTATGAGCTCCTCGGTTATAAAGATGGTGCGGAAATACCAGCGTCGCTTGCCATGCATGAGGTATATCGATATGTCATCAGCAGCAGTGAAAAACAGTCGATTGGCTATCTGGTACCACAGAAAAAAAATCAGGAAGGTGGCTTTCTCTTTGTCAATATTGACCTCAGCGGGGCCTTGATAGAAACCAAACCAGTAGACTTGAGTGAAAGCGGAGCTCTGGAAGCGGAAACCCGCAACAAGGCTGTTCTGGCAGCAGTCGGCCCCGGGTATAAGGCTGATTTTGCTGATCAGACCGTCGTAGTGACCGATAACGGCAGCAGAATTGCGTATCTTATCGGCGGCAAGTTCCAGGGTTTCAAGACCTTTATAAATGTCATGCTGGCAGTTGATCCGGCTTTCTCACTCGTAGGGATGGAAATTCTCGAACATGAGGAGGATCCCGGGCTTGGAGCGGAAATCGAGCAGGATTATTTCAAAAACCAGTTTAAAGGTAAACCCTTTGAGGCGCTGAAAACAATTGACGTCGTGAAAGCACCCATCCCGGATGATTATCTTAAGGCCCTGAACGGCAAGGTCAGTGAAGAAGATATCCTGAGCTTTCGTGAACAATATAAAGATAAAGACATCTATGCACTTACCGGAGCCACTATCTCAACAAAGGCTGTCTCCAATGGGGTCAAAGGCATTGTTAAGAAATTTGCCTACCGGGTGAATGTTTTGGATAAGGTATTAGAAGATCAACAGCTCACAGTATCGTTTTAGTGACTTAGAAATAATTTTCTTGCTTTTTTTTCAAGAAAATCATTTCGTGAAGGAACTTATACCCCTCAAGGGAGTACTGAAAAGAGTCCCGTTTATCGGGGTTAATTCTTGTAAGAGGAAGTCGACGTGGCAAATGACAAATCCAGTATGCAGCTGATCTCCAGAGGCATCTTGAGTGAAAACCCGATTTTCAAGCTGGCGCTCTCCATGTGTCCCGCCGTTGGTATTTCAACCACGGTAATGAATGGTCTCATGCTCGGAATCGCTGTACTTTTTGTACAGGTTTTCTCGAGTGTGACGATTTCAATCTTTAAAAATGTCATCCACCCGAGAATTCGTATTCCAACTTATACACTGACCATTGCCACCTGGGTGACGGTCATTGACCTGGTTTTGGCGGCGTATCTGCCGGAAGCCTATGCCAAGATGGGTATTTTTGTAAAACTGATTGTGGCATTTGCTATTATTACCATGCGCCTGGAGATGTTCGCCTGTAAAGAGTCGGTCAATGATTCTTTCTGGGACGGTTTAGGCATGGGGCTGGGCTTTATGGTCGGGATGATGGTTATCGGGTTTTTCAGGGAGCTTCTCGGGTCCGGTGCCATCCTTGGGTACGATGTTCTAGGTTTCAAACCATTGCTTTTCTTCATCCTCCCCAGTGCAGGTTTCTTCGTGGTTGGTTTGATGATGGCCTTTTTCAACTGGATTGAAATATATTATAAACGCTCAAAAGGGTTAAAATGATGGCTCTTGCAAAAATAAAAAATGTCGTCTTGGCAGCATTGTTTTTTTGGTTAGCTCCCGTCCTGGCCCAGGCTGAGGGACTTATTGTCGATCAGAGTTTTAAGGCGGATAACGAAATCGTTGTGAGTTTCTCAGGCCCGGTCGATAGAGCTATAGCAGAAGAAACTGCAAACTACACAGTCTTTGAGGAGCCGGACCCTGATATCCTGCTGGAACTGAGTTCAGCCACTCTTGCCGAGGGCGGGAAGCGTCTCACCCTTCGCTTTGCCGAGCCGCTGAATACGGCCATACCTCATGTAATATCAGTTAAAGGTCTCGCAGGAATCGAGAAAACCACCTTTACGGTCAGTAAGTCATATCTGGGCTATCTATTCGGAATTCTCATCTCGGCTCTTCTCATTAATAATTTTGTATTTACCAAGTATCTCGGGCTCTGCGTCTTTTTCGGCACATCGAAGAAAAAAGATACCGCAAAGGGGATGGGTGTTGTCTTTACCATGGTCATGGTTGTTTCGGCAATAATGAGTTGGTTTTTCTATAACTTCATCCTGATCCCATATGATTTAAATTTTCTGCAGATTGTCGTTTTTATAGGCCTTGTTTCGCTCACGGTTCAGGCGGTTGACACAATTCTTAGAAAAGTGAATCCGATTCTTTTTAACTCCTTCGGAGTGTTTCTTGTTCTGGTTATCGCTAACTGTGTCATTATCGCTGTTCCGCTGATTTTGGCAAATAACAACTACAATGTATTTGAAACCTTTATGCTCGCCCTTGGAGCTGGTGGGGGCTTTCTTCTTGCACTTTATTTGATGAGTTCCGTCAGCGAGCGTATGCAGCTGGCAAATATTCCGCCGACCTTTAAAGGGCTGCCAATTTCTTTTATTGTCGCCGGGCAGTTCGCCATGGCTTTTCTCGGCTTCTCGGGTTTGCAGATATTTTAGACCCTTCATCAAGGATAACACCCTACAAGGGGTATAAGTGCCTCACGCAGATTGCTTTTTCTGTTTTTATACCCCCTCAAGGGGGGATTAAAAAGAGTGAACGAAAATATTCTGTAAGGCACCTAAAACGTAGAAATAATTTGAGAGTAAAAAAATATGGATCCGGCATTAATAAAAATAGCATTAGGTGGTCTGGTTCTGCTCGGCTGCATTGGACTGTTCTTTGGCATCGGGCTGGCTATCGCCGCCCACAAATTTGCAGTAGAGGTTAATCCTCTCATTGAAGAGGTCGTTGAGTCTTTGCCAATGGCACAATGCGGTGGTTGTGGCTACCCTGGTTGCGAAGGCTATGCCATAGCAGTGGTCAACGATCCGGATGTACCACCGAATCTCTGTTTTCCTGGAAAAGAGCCAGTTGCCAACAGGGTGGCTGAACTGACTGGGAAAAAAATGGCTGCGGTTGAGGATCAGATAGCACTGGTACGGTGCTCAAGGGTTGAGGGCAGGGTAAGTCATAAGCATGAGTATTATGGTTTTGCCTCCTGTACTGCGGCTAACCTCAGTTTTGGTGGACCTTCAGCCTGCCAGTATGCCTGTATAGGTTTGGGCGAATGTGCTGACGCCTGCCCCTTTGATGCAATCGAAATGGTTGAGAACTTTCCAGTTGTCAATCCAGACAAATGCGTCAGTTGCGGGGTTTGTGTGAAGACCTGCCCTAAGGTGATCATTGAGCTTCAAACCTTGAAGGCGCGTGTGTATGTTCCTTGTTCGACCCAGGATCTCGGGAAGGCTGTAAAGGCAATTTGCGAGGTCGGCTGCATAGGCTGCAAGATGTGTGTTAAGGCCTGCCCGGCAGACGCTGTTAAATATGAAGATAATGTGGTAAAAATCGATCACAAAGCATGTATTGCCTACGGACCGAGTTGCGAAACGGCTTGTGTGACGAAATGTCCACGTGATATATTCAGACACTATGAAGGTCGCAAGGCGATTGCCAGAAGCAGTGCTGGCGGCCTGAAGATGGCTGGTTAATAATTCAAGATGGAAACAGATATGAAAACTCCAGAGATTCCCTTTGATCAGAAAAGAAGATCGTTTTTGAAACTCTCCGGCCTCTTAGGTCTGGGTGCTGCATCAGCTGCCCTTTTGCCCGCAGAGAAAGCTGAAGCGTTTCTCTTTGGCAGCAAAGAATATAAAGTGACAAAGACTCGGTTGGCGATGGGTACTTTTGTGGCAATGACCGCAATCCATCCTTCACGTGATGAAGCCGAGCAGGCTATTGGGCTTGCATTTGAAGAAATCGATCGCCTGAGTGATATATTAACGCATTACGAAGAGCGATCTGCCGTTGGCTCATTTAATGCAGCTGGAAAACTTGAACAGGCTCCCCAGGAAGTGCTGGAGTTAGTGGCTCGTTCGCTCTACTATAACCGCGAGACCGCCGGTGCATTTGATATCACGGTGAAACCGCTTATCGATCTGTATAAAGACAGCTTTGCCAACAGCCATACACCGACCGAATCTGAGATTGACCGCACTTTAAAACTAGTCGGCAGTGATAAATTGCGTTTTCAAAGCGGTTCTCTTCAATTCGCAGGCAGTGAAATGGCCATAACCCTCGACGGTATTGCCAAAGGCTACATTGTCGATAAGGCTTCCGAGATTCTCAGGGCCGGCGGGGTGACGAACCATCTCATTAATGCCGGCGGCGATATTTGTACCAGTGGTTTGGCTGCGAAGGGAAAAGCATGGACGGTTGCGGTTCAGGATCCGGCTAAATCGAAAGAATATCCCGATATTATTACTATGCAAGATGGAGCAATTGCCACCTCCGGTAATTACGAAATCTATTATGATAACGAAAAACTGTTCCATCATATCGTTAACAGCAGGACCGGTCATTCTCCGCAACTGTCCAGCAGTGTGACCGTTGTTGCCCCCACAGTGATGGATGCCGATGCCCTGGCCACCAGTGTGTTTGTCATGGAACCTGTGGCTGGTATTCAGTTCATCAACAATCAACCTGGTTGTGAGTGTTTTGTCATCAGCAAAAATGGCGAGAATAGTCACTCAAAAGGGTGGCAGGTATAAAACTATACGAGCATCGAGTTGTAATAAAAAAGGGAGTAACCTGAAGAGGTTACTCCCTTTTTTTGTGATCAGATTGTCTTGGTATGCTGCGAAGATGCGGGATGAGAAACAGGCTCAATAATCAGGAATTACTAAGCATACCGCTCTTGTCGGATAGGCCAGGCTAAACGGTGGTTCCATTATGCCTCAGCTGTTGAAAAGATGATTAACTCTTGAATTCCGAAGCATCGAGATCATATTTTTTGCTCTTATACTGGATGGCTCGTCGGCTGATACCCAAAAGTTCCGCAGCGTCTTTTTTTACTCCCTTGGTTTGTCTCAATGCCCGGATAATGGCCTCTTTCTCACTTTGTTCAATTGAGAAATTGGAGTCGGTACTTGCCGCAAGTGGGATAGGCTCGTTATCCAGTTGAAGATCCTCAGGAAGAATCTGGTTATTCTTGCACAGGATGATCCCGGTTTCAAGGGCGTTTTTCAACTCTCGAACATTGCCCGGCCATGAAAGAGTCTGAAGCCAATCAAGGGTTTTCTGCGGCAACTCCATTTTGGGGAGATTGTTATTCTTAGTGTAACTGTCGACGAGAGTCCGGGCCAGAAGCGGAATGTCTTCGAGCCTCTCACGGAGCGGAGGAACGTTGAGTGTTACAACCTTCAGCCGATAGTAGAGATCAAGTCGAAACTTTCCTTCATCTGCATCTGCTTTGAGATCGGCATTTGTCGCCGAGATCACCCGGCAGTCAACATCTTTTTCCTTAATGGCCCCAACCTGTCGAATAGTTCTCTCCTCGAGAAAACGGAGCAGTCTGCTTTGCATTTCCTGTGAAATATTGCCCACTTCATCGAGAAAAAGCGTCCCGCCGTGGGCAGCCTCTATCAACCCTTTCTTATCCTGAATGGCATGAGTAAAGGATCCCTTGACATGACCAAACAGTTCGCTTTCCAGTATGCCTGAAGGGGTGGAACCACAATCTACAACGATATACGGTTTATCCTTTCTCGGACTGGCGTTGTGCAACATCCTGGCAACACATTCTTTACCAACACCACTTTCACCGAGAATCAGTACGTTGGCATTGCTTGCTGCAACTTTCAGGAGCAATTCTTTCAGCTCAACCATGGCACTACTTTTGCCCCAGACAATGCCGTCCTCATCTTCCGGGTGAGGGTCAACCGGCTTTGCCAGAACGGTGGCGGCTATACCCTCTATTTTCTGGACAAGTTCTTTACCGTCAAAAGGTTTGGTAAGGTAATCAACCGCACCAGCCTTGACGGCATCAACTGCATCGGGGATTGTTCCATAGGCAGTAAGCAGGATAACCGGAAGATGGGGGAAAATGGTTCTGGTTTTGTCAAGCAATTCCAGACCGCTCATTTCCGGCATTTTAATATCGGAGACAAGCACATCAACTGGTTTATTCTGGAGGATTTCCAGTGCTTCCGGGCCGCTGGCCGCCTTATAGGTTGTGAAACCTGAAGCCATTAACCGGGCTTCTAAAACCTCAAGTATAGACGGGTCGTCATCGACTATAAGGACGTGCATTACTTTGCTCATAAAGGTTTTCTTTTTTCCTGGACATTCTTGTCAATTGCTTCGAGCTCTTCAATCTGGTTTTGCAGCTTTTCAACGTCGGCCGTCATTTGGGAAATTGTTTTTTCCTGATCAGCAATTAAACATTTTTGTTCATACTCCCGTTGCTGGAACTCCCTGTTCTTTTTCTGGAGCAACTCACTTTGCCGTTTCAGTGATAGTACGATGAGATGTCTGTTCTCATTAAAAGGAGCTCTCCCTTTATTTGCATCCCATTTTTGAAGATTATTGATCGCCTCAACCAATTGATCCTCGGTTTGGGCCAACATCATTTGCGTACATGCGAGCCCATAGAGTGCCTGGTTTCTGTCCTCAGGTGACAGAGCGGTCTCATAAATCTGTTCGTATTCTAATATGGCATTTTCAAAATCACCGTTTATAAACAATTGTTCAGCATACGCCTGAGTACGCTCAGCAGGTTGAGGCAGTACCGGCAGTTTCATTACTGTGCAGGAACTGCTGAACAACAAGAGAAACAATAAGGACAAAAACAACAAATACAGGTGCCGAACTGCGATTGATTGGCATGTACGCATGACTCTATGAGTCCTCCGAATAATCTAACACCCCGCAGGGGGGTTGGTACCTTGAAACGGGTTATGTTCTTGCGTAAAAAACAAGAAAATAATCGGTAAGGTATTAAAAATAAGCACGACAGTTAAGGTAATCATACTCTCCCTAAGGTCGAGTTGGTAGTGAAAAAGAAAAGGTACAGCCTCTGCCATTATTATTAGTGACCTGTATTTTTCCGCCATAACTGGTAACTATCTTCCTGGAAATTGCCAGTCCCAGGCCAACACCATCAAGATGCCCCCTCACTGTTTTAGTCCGATAGTATTTGGTAAAGACGAGAGAGAGTTCATCGTCGGCGATACCGGGGCCGGTATCAGATACTTGAAAGAGCAGAAAATTCTTCGTTTTATCTTTCACCCAGGAGATCATTACAGAACCTCTCTCCGGCGAATACTTGACAGCATTCCCAATGATGTTGACGAATACCTGCTGTAATTCTTCCCTCACTCCATAGAGATCAGGACACTCAGTGGTTTCATTCACTGCTAAGGTTACTTGTTTCTTTTCAGCAAAGGAAGCAAAGATTTCGGTACTACTTAATACCAGCTGTCTGGTATCAAGCCGAGCGGACTTTTTTTTGCGCACATCGGATTCAAGGACTGAAACATTGAGCAGATAGTTAAGGAGTTTATTGATTCTCTGGATTTCAACACTGGCAATTTGAAGAAATTTTCGTTGTTTGTCATTTACTGACCCGAACACTTCTTCAATAATCATATTGACTGACTCACGAATGGAAGAAAGCGGAGTTCGGATTTCATGGCTCAGGGTAGCGATAAACTCATTACGGATGTTTTCCTCCTCGTTGAGCTGCCTGCTCATCTCGTTGTACGATGTCGCCAGTTCGTTGAATTCTTCACCGCCTTTGAGGCTGATGGGTCGATGAAATTTATCAATAGATATCCGCTTCAGCGCCCTGGCCAGAGTTTTCAGGGGCGTAAAAATTGATCGGGAGATGAACCAAATTCCTGTTATTCCGACAAGAATACTGAGACAAAAGCCATAGAAACCATTATTTGCGCTATATCTGCTTCGCTCATTGAGCTGCCGCAGGGCGGTTTCTATTTCTCTCTGATTTTGACGTTTAGCCTGGCTGATGCCATTAATCCAGGTGGAGACCACCTGCTCCGTGACCCATTTCTCGCCTATTTTTGGAGGGGTGGCCTTATCCCACACCCCCGTTCGGTGGCGCCGGTAACTATATTCGAAATCCCGCCATGTCTGTTTACTTTGGGTTGAAGCAGAAAGCAGTACAGCTTGTTTCAGTGCTTCCTCAAAACTGTCCTTAGCGTCGTTGAAATATTGAGAATAAAGATCCTTTTTTAAGATTCTCAGCTTCTTATGATTAGCCTCCATATCAAGAAGATTTGTCATCAACGTCTCGGTGAGTTCGTCGATCCTATTATTTTTTATAACTATTTGTTCAGTCGTTTCGACCATCTTCTGGACATTGAACAGAAGCGTGTAAACTGTTCCGGAAAAGATGAGGAAAAACAGAAAAAAAATCAGAGATAATTTCTGTTTGATGCCAAGTTTTGAACCCATCATTCTCCCTGTTCTTTAAATCATTACAAATTGTACGCTCACTAATTTTAGCAAACGAGACAACAGCTGTCACCAACTGACTGATTCGATCAGGTGAATAACCAGCGGATCACTGTTCTCTTTGCCGGTGTGTATCGCAGGGGATTGGACTTGTTTTAGATGAAAATGCCTTTTCGTTAATGATTTGCGCAAATTTTGCACACGGATCGAGTAAAATGGGAATATTTTTCCCGTACTGTCGCCTGGCTTCTCACTTTATTGCGGGTAACAAGTCTGAGACGTACCCCGGTAAACAAGAAAAAAGCCAGGATATGTTCCTTCAGATAGATTGTTTTTGTGTATAAAATCAAGAAAAGATCTGCAGGGCACGAAATAGAAAAGAGCTTGTGGCATAACCCTTGCTTTCTTTATTTTATATCTAACTGATTGGTACTGCGGGAGCAGGAGAAGATACACATCGTCTTGTAAAAAATAATCCTATGAAACACATTGTTACTGCTCTGCTAGCTGCAAGTCTCTGTGCGTTTGGCATGATGGCTGTGGCTGAAAAAGTCGATTCTGCTGATTCCGGAGTATATGGTGAGACAATGAGTCGCCTTATCCTCCAGGAGCAATGCGTCTTTTCAGGCCTTGTGCTTGAGACGAAAAAGGGGATTGCCATCACCACCAATCGGGGAACATTTCTGCTCAAAGGGATGGAGCTTGGCGATCTGGTCGGCCAAAATGTGCGGGTGACAGGGGTGATTAGAGATGAAGCAATTTTTGCTGTGAAGATTAGTAATTGATCGCAGCAAAATGGGGGAGGTCAACCGGAGTTCAACTCTCCTCTCCGGTTGACCTGTTTTTTCTCTGACACTCTTTCTCACCCTGCCAACGCGAAACTGAGCGCCTGTTCAACATGGAGGGCAGTCGTGTCGAACAGGACGACAGTTGTGTCGCTTTGCTTGACCAGAATGCCTATTTCCGTACATCCTGCAATCACCGCTTCGGCCCCCTGGTCGCGCATTGTCTCAATAATATTGAGATATTTCTTTTGAGATTCGGTCCTGACTATTCCCCGACAAAGTTCATTAAAAATAACGTTGTGGACTATCTCTCGATCTTTCAAAGAGGGAACTATCGTTTTGAGTCCGTGGTCCTCTCTCAGTTTTCCCGTATAAAAATCATCTTCCATGGTAAATTTGGTACCGAGCAGTCCGACGGTCTGTATTTTTTCCGCCTTGATTCGTTCTGCTGTGGCGTCGGCTATGTGGAGAAGTGGGATATCGACCGCTTCGCTAATACTCCCGGCCACTTTATGCATGGTGTTGGTACAGAGAAGGAGAAAATCAGCTCCGGCTTTCTCGATCTTACGCGCGTTATCGGCCAGCTGTTCTCCACATTCATTCCATTTACCCTGCTGCATGAGTATTTCGAGCGGCTGGAAATCGACACTTACCATGGCAATTTTTGCAGAGTGAAGTCCACCCAGTTTTTCCTTGATGGATTGGTTCAACAGTCGGTAGTAATGTGCTGTGCTCTCCCAACTCATGCCTCCCAACAGTCCGATAGTTTTCATTCTTTGTCTCCAAGCATGGTGCACATTCCCGTCAAAGGAATATTATCTTTTCATCACTCATTAGCCCGGATTTACCTGTGTGATGCCGGCGAGATTTCTTCCGCGACAGGTACGCGGAGCGATTCAGTTGGTTGGTCGATTTTCTGTGGATGCTTCCGTCGCAGTATCATCAAAAGGTTTCCGCAAAGAATAAGCCCGACCCCGAAAAGCGCAGAGCCGGTCCATATGTAGCTTTCCCAGATGGTTGAAATTACCAGGGCAACGAGAGGGAACAGCAAAGTTGCATAGGCAGCGCGGTCTGCCCCAATATTGCCTATCAACGCGAGGTAACAGCCAAAGGCGATAATCGAGCCAAAGATTGAGAGATAGACAAGAGAACCTATATACTCGAAGCTTTGGACGAATTGGAAATCTTTGCCGGTCAGAAAGGCCATGGCCAGCATTATCAATGCTCCGTATGCCATGCCGAAGCCATTTGTCTGGACAATGGGCAGGTGGTGTGTCTGGTTTCTTGCTGAAAGTATATTGCCAAGAGATGCGAGGTAGGTTGCGAGTACACAAAGCAGTGTGCTCCGCAGGTTCGCCGAGCTGAAGGAAAACGAGCTCACCTCTGGCATGAAGACTAAAACAATACCGAAAAGTCCCAAAAAACCACCGCCAATGACCCGTATATCAAGAGGAGATTTAAGAAAAATCGCGCCGTTGATCATATTCATGAGCAGGATTGTTGAAAAAATGACAGCTGCAAGTCCACTCGTCAAATGCAACTCGGCAAGATAAAAAAACAGGTAGTTCAAGCAGAATAAAAATGTACCCTGCAAGGCGATGAAGAGATGGTCTCTGCGGGTAAAACGCATGGAAAGTCTGCGTAACCGACACCATAACAACAGGAGCAAGGCTGCCAGTGCAAACCTGTAACCAACAGATACCATCGGGTCCACGATACCAAGCTGGAACTTGATGCCGATCCAGGTAGACCCCCAGATCAACACAGTCATCATGTAAAAGAAGATGTTTTTCATCGTCCACCCGAAAAAATTGGAAAGAAGACAACCGACCACCGGCAGTCAGAGGCGCAGATTACGTTGGTTTAACGAATTATTAATCCAGGATAGATTTCAGCAGAGGAGCAGTCCTGCCGACGTTGGCTGTTTCAAAAACATTATGCAGCGAGCGAAATATTTCCCTGAGCACGGCGGTTTTCGGCCGTTGAGAGAGCATGTGCACCTCGATGGTCTTGAGGTCGAGTACGATCTCTTCGAGCAGATCGAAATCAAGATCCTGGCCGGGAAGTTCTTTTTTAATCACCTCGGTGAGAACATGCACCGTCTGGCGATCAGAATCATCGGCGATCGGACCATCGCTGAGGGTGTAACCGCCTTCTGCAGAGTGAGCAGAGGCGGTAGAAATGCCGAGTGCGGCTAAACCTTCCGAGGTGATGCTGATACCGCCGGAAAGGGTTTTTAGTTCAACATGCCCCGCCACCATGAGCTGCTCGGCAAGACTGCCTGCCTCCGATTTTTCGAACCCGATTGCTGCGCCCAAGTCATACATGGAAACCTGTACCCCATTGTCTCCGCCGGTTTGTCTGTACAATTCTTCAAGGTATCCTTTGATTTTGAGGTCATCCGTATCCATAAGCTATAATCCTTTCCTGTTGATAGTGATGAATTGTTAAAAAAATACCCTGGCAGTGTACCATCAAGGTGCATATGCGTCGAGTTGGATTTGTTGACTGAAAACTGCCCGTTGTTCATCTTTTCGATGGCTGACGAAAAGGATTGTAGAGAGTTTTTTGTCTGCTATTTCCTCAAGAAGATCAAGGAGATTCCTTCTGTTGGTATCGTCCAGTCCCTGGGTTGGTTCATCGAGAATAAGGAGCTTTGGACATTTAATAAGCGCCCGACCGATGAGGACCAGCCGTTGTTCGGCAAAACTCAGTTTTCTGAATGGAGTGTCGCTTTTTCCGGCAAGCGATAGCCAATTCAGCCAGTGCCTTGCAGTTTTGACCTCGGTACTGGAAACCTTTGTATACAAACCGATTGAATCGTACAGTCCGGAAAGAATGACATTGAGAGCGCTGCCCGGAACCCGGTGTTCCCTGTGGAGTGAAGGTGAGACAATGCCCATAAGTTTTTTTATCTCCCATATCGATTCACCTGAGCCCCGGTCCTTTCCGAAAATTCGCAACCTGTTGGCATAGCATTTTGGGTTATCACCGGTAATGATATCTAAAAAAGTCGATTTGCCGCAGCCGTTGGGACCGGTAATCAGGGTATGATCACCTGCAGATATTGTGAGATCAAGCCCGGCAAAAAGTTGTTTGTCACCATAACCGGCGAACCCGTCTTTTAGATAAACGAGTTCATCACGCTGGATCCGCTCGGTTTTTGCCGTTTCCATCCCATCTTTGGTTATGGGAGCAGGAGTGGCTCTGCTGGCCTCTTGCCATCCGTCAAGCAGAGCTTGTACCCCGGCCTTTGGGCCGGCTGGCTTCAGCCGTCCTGATCTGACCAGCGCTATATGGCTGCACCATTTTGGTATGTCCGCTCTGTTGTTGACAACCAGTATCAGTTCGATGTCGCGGGCCGGCAATTGTTGCAGGGCCAGGTTCAGTTCATGACAACTCCGCTCATCAAGGCCGTCGTATGGATTTTGCAATACCAGTGTTGTTGCTCCTCCGGTCAGTTTTTGCAGGAAAAGCAGTTTTCGGCTTTGTCCGGAGCTCAGCTGACGGTACCCCAATTGAAGACAATGGTCCATTCCGAAGGTTTTTAAGAGAGCGATCTGGTTACGATAATCGGGTAAAAATTCGCAAACCAGGGTGCCCGGGTCTAATTTTCCAATAAAATCAGTGTCATCATTTCGCAGCTCTTCTTCAAATATCTCCTGTTGCGCCTGAAAAGAAAGAACTTCCAGTTGATTGGGTAGATGCAGAACATCCGCAGAGAAGTCATGTAATCTCCCTGAAAGGAGGTCAACCAAACAGTCAATGCCGGAGTGGTTTTCGCCAAAGACACACCATGCTTCTCCAGGTGAAGTTGCCAGCTCATCTATTTGCAGGTCGTTGTGTAGGAAATTTTTTATATGCATTCTGGTCTCTGAAGATTTACCGTTCGCCTCCGGGTGCAGAACCCGGCAAGATTATTGTTTTTTATAGAAAAGTGAAGGTACCAGGAAGTGGAGAAAAGAGCCATTTATAGAAAGCATAAGGTTCTTTCAGTTACGTGTTAACCCGCATTTCTCATCAGGTCAGGCGGTGTCATCTTCAAAGCTTTTGGCAGTTAACCATAGTAGACTGTGGATGCTGCCAAAACACTGCAGAAGATGTGCTTTTGTTTCAAATATGGTATTTTAGGTGATTGCATCGACAACAATTTGTCCTCGAATATAGTCAATCTGCAGAGTAAATGGAAGTGCTGCAATGTATTTATACTTTTTGCCAGATGGGCGTCTAAGAACATTAAAAAGAGACAGGCTCTGCAAAAGAAGAACTTTTGGGTGCCGTTCAGAAGGAAGAAGCAGATGATGAACTATTGTAGGGCCCTTACTATTGCCGGATCTGATAGTGGCGGTGGCGCAGGCATCCAGGCGGATTTGAAAACGTTTTCGGCCCTCGGCTGTTACGGTATGTCGGCGATCACTGCCATTACCGCTCAGAATACCGTTGCTGTAACCGACATTCACCCCGTGCCGCCGGAATGCATCGCCTCTCAGATAGATGCGGTCTTGAGCGATATCGGTGCCGATACCGTGAAGATTGGTATGCTCCATTCATCAGAGGTGATTTCCTGTGTCGCAGACAGGCTCAGCCGTTATCAATGCAGCAATATTGTCCTCGACCCGGTGATGGTGGCGAAAAGTGGCGATCACCTGCTTCAGGCAGATGCTGTCAATACCCTGAAGTCCTCATTGCTTCCCATGGCGGCGGTTGTCACACCGAATCTGCCGGAGGCGTCAGTGCTGCTTGGTTGGGAGGTGACTGAACGCAATCAGATGGCGGATGCCTGCAGAGAGTTAGGGGCACTCGGTTGCCGCTCAGTTTTCCTCAAGGGCGGTCATCTTTCGGGTGGTACCTGCATAGATATCTACTTCGATGGTCAGACCGGCACATTGCTTGAGCTGGAAAGTGAGCGTTTTGACACCGTCAATTCCCACGGTACCGGGTGTACCGTATCCTCAGCCATTGCTGCCTTTTTGGGGAGAGGGCTTGTTTTGCCCGAAGCAGTTCAAAGAGCGAAGAAGTATGTCAGCCAGGCGCTCAATGCCGGGGCGGGGATGGCTATCGGGCATGGGCATGGCCCTGTCCATCATTTTCATGCCTGGTGGTCGCCATGATGCGGCAGACTGGGAAGGTCGGTGGAGAGCAATCTTTCAATGTGATCGGGAGAGAGTGAAGATGTCATTGTTTGTCCAGATATTCCTTTATCTTTTAGTCGGTTACCTGCTTTGTACTCTTTTTATGTATGTTCGACAGGAATCCTTCATCTTTTTCCCTTCTGGCGCACGTCATGAGGACCATGGCTATGGGGATGTCGTCGATTATCGATTCGATCAAAAGACAGCTACGTTGCGGGGATGGTTGGTGAATCCGGACCTGGTGGAGGATAAACTGCTTATCTATTATGGTGGGAATGCGGAAGATATCTTTCAGAATATTGACGAGTTTCGTGACATTAAAGCAGCCTCACTGTTTGTCGCCTATCGTGGGTATGGGCCGAGTGACGGGATTCCCGGTGAAGCGGAGCTCCTTGGTGATGCTCTGGCGGTGATCAATGATGTGGTCCGAAGTTATTCACCAAAAGAGATCTTTTTAGTCGGCAGAAGCCTGGGATCGGGAGTTGCCTGTTATGTTGCCGCCAAAACAGAGGTACAGGGTGTCATTCTGATCACACCCTATGACAGCATAGAAAAGATTGCCCGGTCGAACTATCCCTGGCTACCGGTCTCATTGCTTCTCAAACACCGCTTTGATTCAATACAATATCTGGATCAAATTGATAGTCCGCTTCTGATCATTTATGGTGGCCAGGATAAAGTGGTTCCTCCGGAAAGAACGACAAACCTTATCGACCATGTTCAGGGTGAAAAAAAGGTTGTCTATCTTGAACAGGCTGATCATGGCACGATTGATATGTATCCTCTCTACTGGACCTCTATTCTTCGTTTTATTAACCGGCGGGAAAATGCTCTGGAATAAGTGGAGTCGGGGAGGACTGTTCTCGGGCAACTTCCTGGCAGTATCTCAGCAAATACAGTTGCGGTTGATCACCTGCTTTTTTCCATCACTGTCAACAGAGACGTAGGTGAAAGCCGCTTTCGTCACCTGGAACTTCAGATTCTCGTCTCCCGGTTTGTCCAGGATCGGTTTTACCCATACCTCAAGATTGATAGTAATAGAAGTTGTCCCAATTTTGACCACCTCTCCGTAACAGCAGACAACGTCGCCAACATGGACAGGTTTGATGAAGGTGATGGAGTCAACGGCTACGGTTACGATTCTGGAGCAAGTACTTTCCCGGGCCAGAATTCCTCCGGCGATATCCATCTGGGACATTATCCAGCCACCGAAAATGTCACCGGCGGGGTTGGTATCAGCGGGCATGGCAAGGGTTCGCAGAATAAGACTGCCTTTGGGACGGTTATTTCCTTCCATCGGATGTGTTCCTCGTGGGGACATTTTTCTAATCATGATGATAAAATAGTGTCTGAGGCAGTGCCCGCATGTTCAGTCTACTTTCTTTCCCTGGCCACTGCAGTCTCGGGCGCACAGTAGTTTGGGCAACCCAGACGTTCAGTGTATACGCTCCTCCTCAATTTTCAATCGAAAAAAGAATATCGGTTTACGCCCTGTTGAAGGGAGGTAACCATTTATAATGATAACTTGAATTTTATACTGAGGTCGATATAGTTTATTATTGATTCAACAATTGTGATAGTTGCTGTAAAAACCTGGCAGGCTATGAGCGCTACCATGACGAGGGTATATGACAAAAGAGAAGAGACGTTTCAGTCGGATTTTTTTTGAAGTACAGGCTAAGATCACTGTAGGTGGAGTTGTGTACACGGTCGATCAAATTGTCAATCTCAGTGTTGGCGGATGTCTGCTGGAGATTGAAGAGGACCTTCCTCTGGGCAGTGTTTGTACATTTACCATTCTCCTGCCACAAACTGCGTCAGGTATCGATGTGGTTGGTGAAATAGTCCGTGCCGGAAATGGAGAGGTGAGCCTCAATTTTATTACGATTACACCGGAGAACCTTTTTCACCTTCAAAACATCGTTCGCTATAATGCCAAGGATCCTGACTTGATAGAAGAGGAAATTAGCGCTCATCCAGGTCTAAAATAGTGTCCATTGAGAATTATTCTTTTCCCTGACTCTTTGTTGCTCACAAGGATTAATCCCGGGAGGATTAATAATATTTCTGGGAATAAATGTATCGAACGCCTTGATTCAGAACCGCTAAGTACCCTTCAAAACAGGGCATAAGCACCGATTTAGTTATTTCTCGTTTTAAACGGAGACAAAGAAGTCCACTCTTAAGAGTATTTGCCTGTCATCATTTTACGGCAGGGTCGGAGAGGTTCCTCCATCGATTTCCAAGCTTACATCTTGCCCACCATGTCTTATTGTCGGATATATAATGTGTTAAAGGAGGACTACAGTCGTGACGAAAGTGATGGGTTCCCCGGTCAGAGCCGATTCTCCAAGGATAAAGTTGTATCGCGCTTTGTGTATCAGCTTTCTTCTCCTGTTTATTGGCGGGGCTCTGTCGATACCATTTGTTTATGAATCTCAGACCCTCTGGTACAAGGTTGGAATAGATAAGACGATGTTGCGGGGGGGACAAATGGCGGGTCTTTTGACCGCAGTTTTATTGTTTGTCCAGATTCTGCTTGCAACGCGGGGGACAATTCTGAAAAAACTCTTCGGTGAGACCGTCCTGATTCGTTGGCATCGGGTCAATGGAATCATCATATTTTTCACTGCTTTCAGTCATGTTATATTGGTTCTGGCTCCTGAAGGATTGATGAATCTGCCGATCGGCATAAAATTCTGGCCGGAAATGGTTGGAAGTCTATTGCTCTGGATTATTTTCTCAATGGTGATTTCTTCGCAGTTCAGGGAAAAGATGGGCTTGGATTACAGGAGATGGAAGGTCATCCATCAATTCTTGGGCTACCTTGTTATCATGCTTCTGTCCGTACATGTGTTTTTTGTGACTGATTCATTCAGGTATGCCGTTCCGGGAGCAGCCTTGGCGACTACTCTTTTTGTGGTCGTGGTGTCGGTAGTTTTAAGTAAAAAGTGAAAATATAAATAATGTTGATGGGTTGGAGAGTTATCCGGTCCGTGGTGCGTATTCTTCTGACTTTATTGTTTTTTCACTATCTGCGGCAGGACTCTCTTCGAGGTTTCTTCTTTTACCCTTTAGAGAGATTAGCTCCACAACCACTCATTCCGAGGAGGATGCTATGAGAATGTTCAGGTGTATAACAATAACAGTGTTTTTTATGGTTTTTGTCAGTCAGACCGTATTGGCGGCGGCTCGTGAGTGGGAGGTTGACAAGCCGCATTCCAATTTTTATTTCCGTGTTGATCATATTTTTTCTAAGGTTGGAGGACAGTTCAACGATTATAACGCCGAGGTGAATTTTGATCCAAAGAACCTGGCCGAAAGCAGGTTGTTTTTTGAAATTATGACAGACTCGGTTGATACAAACATCCCAAAACGTGACAAGCATCTTCAGTCCAGAGACTTTTTCGATGCTGGTAAATATCCAACGATGACTTTCGAGTCTGAAAAAATCACCGATGTCGGCAATAATGTCTTCGAGGTTCAGGGAACATTTACTGTCAAGGGAGAGACGTACGATTTGATCTTGCCTCTAACCCTGGCTGGAATAAAGGACCATCATTTTGAAAAAGGCAAAGAAGTCATTGGGTTAAATGGTGTGGTTACCCTTGACCGTCTTGACTATAAAGTCGGTACCGGTAAATTCTTTGAGAGAGGGATTGTCGGCAAAGATGTAGAAATTCTTGTAACCATTGAGGCTCTCAGTGAAAAATAAGAATGTGCTCACCAGAGGTGCCCGCATGAATTGATGAGAGATTCGGGTTAGCGGTCAAGATTGAATTCTTTCCGCAGTTCCATGACCAGTGGATGTTTACCGATGCTCCGTGTCGGGCGGTTTGCCGGCATAAAACTGATTTTCTTGCCGAAAATACAATTATCCTTCAGGATGAGCCAGACCAGTTTCGGACTGAGCAGAGAGGAACCGTCAATATCTTCGATTTCCGAAAAATTGATAGTGACGGTTTTGAAAAAATTGGAGATCTCGATCTGTTTTTTTTTCCTGTTGAGAGCAACAACCTTTATCGTCCCTGTTGCGAAATAGATAAAGACCGCAATAATAGTCCAACACAGAAAGTACTGCACCCAGCGTGTGTCAAATTGAGGATGAACAAAAATGACTTCTCTGGTGCCAACACCGAAACCGATTAGCCAGATAAAAATGAAAACATATTTGTAAAAAAAAGTTAATTTTGAAGAGAGTATCTGCATGATAAAAAAGGAGGCGTTACCTGGTTATAGTCTCGGCGCTTTCCGACGATAGTTCCAAAAAGAGTTTGCGTATCTTCTCAACCCGTTTCCTGTTTACTCCGAGATCCCAATAACCTATTCGAGCGCCTGAACGAACATGGATTCGATTCTCTTGTGGTTCCATTCTTAACTCCACGTCATCCACAAAATGAAAAATTGTAGAGCTAAAGGTGGCCCAGGCATATGTCGGGCCGCTTTCAATTATTTGCCCGCCGAGTTCTATTAGTACCGTCTGAACTGTCTGCCAGGCTTCTGCCTGACTGCGGTGAAAACTGATTGGTGAAACCGAATAGTCTGAATCGGTGACACTGCTGTCACTTGTCACACAGTTTGGACGATTCGGACATGGCCGCAGGCGACCATCTATCAACTCGCCTGCCGGTGGTGTCATAGTGCAGGCAATCAGACTGGAGAGTAAAGGGAGTGAGAAAAGTATGGTGCGCGGGGACATTGACAACCACCATAGTTTGCTTAGTTTCTTTATCGGATGCCTCCATTGTACTGCTGTAAACAGTCGTGTTTTCTCTGCGTATGATTTGTCTATGTAATCATTCCTGGTATTTTTTTCGAGAAGAATAAGGAGGGTCTCAAAATAA
Organism: Desulforhopalus sp.; assembly: GCA_049645925.1. GTDB lineage: Bacteria > Desulfobacterota > Desulfobulbia > Desulfobulbales > Desulfocapsaceae > Desulforhopalus_A. Next base: position 36,502 of record JBARUU010000058.1, on the reverse strand, counting down.
AAGCAGTATCGTCCTTTTTTTAGTCCCGATAATCGGGATGGGTGTTACCGAAAAATTATTCTCCTGTATAAAAAACAAGAAAATAATTTCTGATGCACTACTACCTATCTAAGGAGGCTTGTTATGGCTCATACCTGTAAAAGTTGCGGGGCAGTTGCGGATGACCCTGGCCATCTCTGCAATCCTACTGTAGAATCACTTTCATGCACGTACTGCGGAGCAACAGACGTCGGCGCTTCTCATGTGTGTAAACAAAAGCTTGCAGCAATGAAATTTTCCTGTCAATCCTGCGGCAGGGTTGCTGCAGATGGATCCGAACTCTGTAAACCATCTGAAATTTCCTGATACACGATTGGATGTAACAATAACAATGGCCGGTCCACAATGCGAACCGGCCATTGTTATGTTTTTGTGGAAGCTGAGAGCGATAAAAATCGTACAAGCAACGAGGATGGTTGAGCAGGTGAAGATTTCTCTTTGTCCGCGCTTATCGGAATTCGAATTTTATGCCCTGTTTTGAAAGGTGGCCATCTGCCACACCATCAAAAACAGAATCCCTGCATTGGCAGACCGGCAACCTGGAAGGCCTGGTGGATGCCTTTGGGGAAGAGGTCGTAAAAATATCGCATCGTACCTTTTTCCTGACCCATTTTTTTTGCCATGTCTGCAGTAACCACTCGGACAAACGGGTGTTTTCTTCTTGTTTTGTAGGATTCTCTTATTAATTCAATGACTTTAATATGATCTTCGCTGAGCTTTATGTGGAGTTCTTCTGCAATATAATCCCGAATCTGATCGTCCCATGAAGTCAGGTCGAGCAGGTGGTTGCTGTCCGAGAGGAGATATCGCTTTCCGTTCAATTCCAAGTAGTGACTGATAGTTGTCATAGTTGTCATTGCTCACCTCCTGCTTTGATTGTGGTACTGCTGGTGTGTTAGGAATATCTTAAATAGTACCACACCTGTCACTGTATTCCAAGCAAAAATCAATTATTTTTATTGTCTAATTATTTGAAATAGTTAGAAATTACCACATTGTAGTATGCTGCATTGTAGGCATCGGCTGGGTCAGAAATCGATTCCCGGTTGAGGCTCGATCTCTTTTCGGTAGGCATGTTTTATTTCTCGTACCTCGCTGACTGTATCTGCGGCATCAACCAGATCGGGATGAGCGTCTCTTCCGGTCAGGATCATATGCATGTGTTTCGGACGAAGAGAGATTATTTCTTTCACCTGCTCCAGGTCAATCAATTTGAGTTGCAGTGCATTGTTGATCTCGTCGAGGATCAGGGTGTCGCAGTCATCGGCTTTGAGAATGCTGAATATTAACCGAATTGCGTCCTGTGCATTTTTTCGGTGTTCGGAGTGGGGAAACGGATTCCCTGCAATACCGCAGAACCCTTTTCCGGTATGGTAGAGTTTCACCAGCGGTTCCAGTCTTTTTACTCCGTCCCATTCTCCTGAGTAGAGGTCTCCTTTCATAAATTGAACAATGGTGGTCTTGAGCCCATGTCCGCAGCCCCGCAATGCCATACCCATGGCGGAGGTTGTTTTGCCTTTGCCGTTGCCGGTTATGATGACTATGAGGCCCTGTTTCTTTTTGGGCTCAAATGTCGTGATGGTCATCTGGTCATCCATGGTTGTCTCCTTTGTTGCAACACACCCTGATCAATACAATCATCATTATCGGGCTGGAAAAAAAGAGTGGTCCTGAAAAGCGACTGTGCTTTTAGCGACGCTTGAGTGTGTCAATATCCTAAAAAAGTAACTTTGAGCCTGAAGCCGTCACATTTCGCCTCAGTGAAGGAAGAAAAAATCGAATACGCTGGGGATTGGGAACTGCTCAGGATGAGGGGTTGCTCACCGCTTGCCGATAGGTAATTATAGTGTAGGGTTCGGATCCATCAGGATAATGTTGTCGATGTATCTCAATGAAATCATTTTCCGAAAAGTCAGGGAAACTCACATCACCGTCAACGTCTCTTTCAAGAACAGTAAGGATTATCGATGTTGCCACCACCAAGCCTTGCCTGAAAATTTCCTCCCCCCCGATAAGAAATATTTTCTCGACATCTCCGCAAAGTTGCAGTGCGGCGTCCATGTCCGGGGCATATTCACCACCCTTTGGATCGTAGTCTTTATTGCGACTGAGAACAATATGGCGCCTCCCAGGAAGAGGGGCGTGGAAGGACTCGAAAGTTTTCCGTCCCATAATCATTGGGTATCCCATTGTCGTTTTCTTAAACAAACGGAGTTCTTCCGGAATATGCCAAGGCATTTTTCCATCCTTGCCTATTGTACGGTTCCTGGCCATCGCAGCTATGATAATTATTTCCATAATAAGGTGTTTCGGGAGAATAACTGAAAAAGATATTGTATTTGCATCAGCTTCTATTTAATAATACGAAGATTATACGTATAATTCAATTCATTTTATACGACACATTCGCGATAATTTATTTATATTCGGCACTGTTTAATAATCCTGAATGAAGAGGCTAGGGGTCACTTATTCAAACGAGTCGAGATATTGTCGGAAAAGATGTCTGTGGCTCTTGATCATATCAGTAAGTTGAGAACGAAGCTTGCAGCGGTAAAAGAATAATGGAGTTGGAGGAGTTTGATGAAATTACATTGCCCCCACTGCGGAGTTAAAGGTTCTGCAGATGATTCGTACAGCGGACGACAAGTTAAGTGTCCAAAATGTCATGGTTTGTTTGTGCTCGAACCTGATGTGGCTTTTGATCTGTCCGAAGACCCTTCTCCATTGTCAACACCGTCCACATCAACCGAATCGCTTGTTTCTGCAGACGAAGCTCCCTTTGATGAGGATGAAGATTCCGGGGAGGCCGGATTGAACATATCTTCATTCGTCACAACAGCTAAGGAAACAGCAGAACTGATGAAAGACCTTTCCGGCCCTGAACCAGAAGAAACAGCTGAAACGACTGAGCAGCAAGAAGCACTGGACTGGGAGGATGTTGCTTCGGAGATTGATCTGCAACAGGTTGAAAGTGAGACCGGTGAATCGCCTGAGGAATTAATGGAGGGCGGTCCGGCAGATTTAAGCGATTCCCCGGGCGATTTTGAGGCATCCGATGGCGACCCTGAGGTGGCGGTGGAATCTGACCGCATCCCTGACGAAATGTTCAGTGATGATATATGGGCTGAGGATGAGGATGTTGCGCAAGAGGTGCAAAACCTCCATGAAGAATCTGCAATTATTGATTCTGCAGAGCTGGAAAGCTCTGAACAGGAAATTGAAAGCGACCTTCCTGAGGTGGATGAAATAGCAGAGAATGACGAACAAGAGGGTGCAGGAGAAAATGACCGTTCGGAACAGGAATCAGATGAGATAGAACTGGAGCCCTCTGGGATTGAAAAAGAACAATGCTGGCAGTGTGGGAAAGCGGGCAGTGTTGATGATCCCTTTGTCGAAAAAGATGGTCGGAAGTACTGTGCCGCTTGCCTGTCGATTGAAGACTCGGAAGAGATCGTCGACACCGGTACGGATCACGACACAGAAGATGCTCAGGCGGCCGAGGCAGCAGGTCTCCATGAAGAATCCTCTATGTTTGACCCTGTTCATTTTATAGATCCTGAAAGCTCTGAAAAGGAGTTTGAAGGTGATCTTGCAGTAGCCGAAGAGATGGCAGAGAGTGACGAAAAAGAGGGCGTAGCGGATGATGGCCGTTTGGAACAGGAATTCGATGAGATAGAACTGGAACCCTATGGGATCGAAGAAGAACAATGTTGGCAGTGTGGGAAAGAGAGCAGTGTCGACGATCCCTTTATTGCACAAGATGGTCGATTATACTGTGCCGATTGCATATCGATTGAAGACCCTGCAGCGACTGCTGATACTGACCTGGATCACGACCAGGAAGAGAGCCTTTATGCTGCGGGACTAAAAGATGAAAACATCGATTTGGCAGATGATGCAACCGCTGAACCTTCTGAAAAACTTTCCATTGGAGATGCAATTCGCAAGGCCTGGGAAATGACGAAAGGGGCTAAAGGGACCATCTGGGCCGGCAGCGCAGTTATGTATCTTGTCATCCTGGTCCTTATTGCCGGGGGAGCCTATCTGCTGCCGTCACCGGAGAGCGAATTGACGAACATGACCGAGGTCGTCGGCAGCATGCTCTTTCAATTTGTCACGAATGTTTTTTCCGTCCTTTTCACTGCAGGGCTTCTCCTTATGGGCATAAAAAAAGTGGCAGGACATCAGATTTCCTGGAAGATGGTATTTGAGGGATTCTCCAGTGCAGGAAAAATAATTGTCGCGACCATCCTGCAGTCGATACTTGTTACCATCGGCTTTCTGCTCCTCATATTACCCGGCATATATCTTACCATCGGATACACCATGACTCTGCCGCTTATTCTTGATAAGGGACTGTCACCATGGCAGGCAATGGAAACATCAAGAAAGGCTATCCATAAGATCTGGTGGAAAATGGCCGGCCTGCTAATCGTCATGGGATTGATTTTTCTGGTTTCTCTTGTTCCACTGGGAATAGGGCTCATCTGGACCTGGCCGATGTTTATCGTCCTGGCAGGGGTTGTGTATCGCTATCTCTTCGGAAGCGAAAAGGCTGTAGATTAATTACGGCGAGACACAAGTGATGGAAGGAGGGCTGATGTGCGAATTGCCCTCCTTTTTTCGTTGAGTAACGTACACCCTTCAGAGGGGTACAAAATAGGGTCCCGCTCTTTTTAGCGGGGTTTTAAAAAGGGAGTCGCTATGGGGATGATAGATCCTGCACTGTACTGGCTGATCATCGGTGTAATGTTGTTCTTTCTCGAATTGGCGTTACCCGGCTTTATACTTTTCTTTTTTGCAATAGGAGCCTTGTTGACAGCTCTTTTGGCCTGGTTGACCCCGATCGCCATTGCATGGCAGTTGGCTTTTTTTATTGCCATTTCTCTTGTTTCTCTGTTGTCATTACGGGGCATTATCCAAAAAAAATATTTCACCCCGACCTCAACTGATGAAAAAGAAGATGAGGATATTATGCACGCAGTGGTCGGCGAGAAAGCAGTTGTCAGTGTGACTATTGCTCCTCCTGCCGAAGGACGGATTAAGTACTCAGGCACTTCCTGGCGAGCAATAGCCGATGAAAAAATTGATGAGGGAGAGATCGTTTCCATTGTCGGCCAGAAAGGACAGGTCTTTTATGTGGAAAAAATCTGATTTATATACAGATCCATTGTACAGCACCATTTCCTGACCAGAACCCCACCACCGGGGAGGAGGAACATATGGAACAGAATCTTATAGCTCTTGGCATCATCCTGTTGTTGGTCGTGGTCGTCCTGTGGAAGACGGCGGTTGTTGTGCCGCAACGCTCTGAATATGTGATAGAGAGGCTCGGTAAGTATCGCAGTACCCTGGAAGCTGGTTTCCACATCCTCTTTCCATTCTTGGATGTAGTGGCCTATAAACGAATATTAAAGGAAGAGCCGATAGATATTGCCGCGCAGACCTGCATAACTGCAGATAATGTAACGCTGGAGGTGGATGGTATCCTCTACCTTCAGGTGGTCAATTCCAAAATGTCGGCCTATGGGATTGACGACTACCGTTTTGCCGCCACTCAGCTGGCCCAGACCAGCCTGCGATCAGCAATTGGGAAGATCTCACTCGATAACACTTTCGAAGCACGGGAGAGTCTCAACGGTCAGGTTGTTATGGCACTCGATGAGGCGACTGCCAACTGGGGTGTCAAGGTGCTTCGTTATGAAATAAAAGACATCCAGCCGCCAAGAACAGTCCTTGAAGCGATGGAAAAACAGATGAAGGCCGAGCGGGAAAAACGGGCTGAGATAGCACGATCCGAAGGTGAGAAACAGGCCACTCTCAACCGTGCGGAAGGTGATCGGGGCGAAGCTATCTATCTTTCGGAAGGTGAAAAAATAAAAAGAATCAACGAAGCGGAAGGCAGGGCGATGGAGATTCTGAAAGTTGCTGAGGCGACTGCAGAAGGCATCAGGAAAGTTGCAGAAGTGCTTGCTTCTCCAGGAGGAAAAGAAGCAGCAAGCCTTGAGGTGGCCAAGCAATATCTGTCGGAATTCGGGAAACTCGCCAAAGAAAACAATACAATGATTGTGCCTGGCAATTTGTCTGATATGAGCAGTATGGTCGCTACGGCAATGGCAACGTTCCAGCATGTCAAAAAAGGAACGGACACCACCGGTGATGAACCGGAAATTCGTTTCCAAGGTTAATGGTGTCGTAATACTTCTTCATCTGAAGTCTACGCTTATTTACTTAAGTATCTCCAATATGAAGTTCTTACGAGATTGTTCAATTTGAGTTCATTCAGTTTGCCCCCCACTCGAAAAGGCGGAGAAATCCGGTCTGGGAAAAAGAAGAAAACCCGTTCCCTCCCATTTATTCACCTGCTGATGGTGATAGCGGCAATCCTGGTTTCCACCTCCTTCACGGTAGGGGCGGCAATAACTGCAGAGCTTGATCCGGCCATCCTCACTCTGGTGCGCTTTACCCTTGCTGCCTGTCTTTTCGGGCCTTTTGTGTATTTTAAATATGGTTTAGGGTTTTCCTTTGCGCTCTTTTTTCGTTGCGCTCTGATCAGTGCCTGTATGGTGATTTTTTTCTTTTGTATGTTTCTCTCACTTCGTTACACCAGTGCCCTCAATACAAGTGTCATTTTTGCTCTTGTTCCCTCTATTTCAGGTGTTTATGCCCTTGTTTTTCTCGGGGAACGCTTGCAGCAAGAGCAGTTTGTTGCTCTTGCCTGTGGGATGGTTGGGGCCATCTGGGTGATTTTTCGGGGAGATCTTTCGCTGCTTTTGGCTATGGAGTGGAACAAGGGAGATGCAATCTTTCTCGGCGGCTGTTTCGCCATGGGACTCTACGCACCTCTGGTAAAACTTTTGCACCGGGGAGAAGCGATGGCGATTATGACCTTCTGGGTGCTGGTGACTGGAAGTCTTTGGCTTCTTCTCTTAACCGGCAGCAAACTGACCACAGTGGCGTGGGCTGTTGTTCCGGCCTTTGCCTGGCTGGGGGTTGCTTATCTCGCTGTTTTTACCACTATCATAACCTTTTTTCTGACCCAGTATGCTGTCCCCTATCTGGGTCCCACCCAGGTGACGGCCTATTCCTATCTCTATCCGGGTCTGGTGCTTGTGATAGAATTTGTACTTGGTCACGGGCTCCCGCCACTGCGAGTTATTCCCGGAGTCCTCATTGTCCTTGTGGCCATGGTTGTCCTGCAGAGTACAAAGGATACTCAACCATAAGAACTCGGTATCCGAGCGTATCAGGAATCCTTTTTTACCAAGTGTAAAAACAGATCGCCCCTTCCAAGCTGACTGGGACGTCCTTTACCCCGGATACGCAGTTTCTGGCCGTCTTTACTGCCGGGAGGGATGGTGACCTTCAGGGTTTGTTCACCCTCTTCGCCGTAAACCAGGACCTGGATTGTCTTTCCACGCCTCAGTTCGCTTTCGGTTAGGGGAGTATGGTAAGTGGTGTCGATATCTGGTGAGTGGGGCTGAGATGGTGTGCTGTCTTTCGACCCCTGGATATTTTTTCCCTTACCCATGCCAAGCATTGAGCCAACAGCGTTGCCGGCTGATTTGAGCAAAGAGGATTTTCCTGAAAGACCCTTACGGGCGGCGCCTGTCAGGAGAGGGCCGGCCATAGAACCGATGAGAAAAATTCCACTGATAAAAAAACCACCTTTGCCTCCGAAAAAGCTTTTTTTAATGAACTGTGGATTGTGCCGGAATCCGGAACGCTGAAACTCGCGCAACAAACCGGTGAACATCTGTTGAAAGCGAGGATCTTTGAAGAGATCTTTAAGAATGTCCTCCTGACTGTAGGTAAAACCATCGCCACTGCCCTGGCCGCCTGTAAAAGTGTTGCCGCTTACCCTGCAGGCATCATATTCACGCCGCTTTACCGGGTCGGTCAGCACCCCATAGGCTTCGGCGACCTCTTTGAATTTCTCCTCCGCCGCCGGATCATCCGGGTTGCGGTCAGGATGATACTGCATAGCCAGTTTTCGGTAGTTTTTTCTTATTTCGTCTTCTCCGGTGGTTGTAGTTACACCGAGAATTTTATAATAATCTTTCATTTTTTTCGTGTTGTGTTCCAGCTGGCGTCAGCGACAGCAGAAAATAGTGGACTGGTTGTCGTACCCCGGTTCTCGGGAGACCGAAAAGGTCAAATCCGTCCTGTCGGTAAATACAATAGTAAAACTGTTACTATCAAATGACAAATAAATAAGATCCCGGTCATATTGGGTGGGCGGATTTTTACCGTATTGCGCCAGAAACGTGCACATTTTGTCGAACCTTGCGGGCTGGTGGATGGGATATACCGGTTGTCCGGCAATATGACCGTGAACTTTTCATTTTAGAAAGAATGGTTACGCTGTAAGGTACTTATCTACCTTTAAAAGGGAGTTCCGACATTCTTTCTGTTTCAGGCTTTTGGAAGCTAAAACTGAAAAACCATAATAACTGTCGGGTTGATACCGATCAAATCAGAATATGACCAGTAAAAACATCCAGCTTGATCCAGATACCTGGGTGGAGTGTTATGCCGACAGTCTGTACAGTTATGCATATTTCAGGGTTCGGGACAAGAGCCTCGCTGAAGAGTTGGTCCAGGAAACCTTTGTTGCGGCATTGGCTGCGAGGAAGAAATTCAAGGGAGAGTCTTCAGAGAAAACCTGGTTTTTTGCTATCTTAAAGAACAAGATCGTCGATCGGATACGTCGAAAATATCGGGAAAAACTCCAATCGCTGGACAATATGCCGGAGCATCTCGCACTGGATTTTTTTAACGAACGCGGGGAGTGGCTGGAAAAACCTGGGAAGTGGCGTGAAACCCCGCAACAGAATTATGAGCAGCTGGAGTTCATGACGGTTTTGCAGCAATGCCTTGGCAGACTACCTGTGAAACAGAACGATGCCTTCACACTCAGGGAGTTTGATGATGTCGAGAGCGAAGAAATCTGTAAGGTTTTGGGAATCAGTGCGACGAACTATTGGGTGTTGCTTCATAGGGCCCGCCTTGTAATCAGAAAGTGTCTGGAACGAAACTGGTTTTAAACTTTATTACTGGTGGCAAAAGGTATGAAAACGTGGATGTTTAACTGCCGGGAAGTCTCCCGTCTGGTCTCAGAATCGATGGACAGGGAGCTGAGCTTGCCTAAAAAGCTGGGGATTCGTTTTCATTGTCTGATGTGCAGGTATTGTGCGAGATTCGCACTTCAACTGACACGGATTCGAGAACTTATCCAGAAACAGAAGGAGGAAAAAATCCCGTCGCTGACCATGGATAGTAAAACGAAGGAAAAGCTCAAAAAAAATCTCATGGAAAGACACCATGGAAAAGAAGCATAAATTTTTTCCTTGAACAATAAAAAAAGTGTAAGGAATTCCCTCTGGCCGGCGACTGAGATACCATACACTTGTATGGACCGAACCGTTAAACTGAAACCGAAAAACTAACCAGAAGATAACGTTATGAAAAAACTCCTCATCGTTTTCGTGATAATTGCCGCCGTCATCGGCTTCTTTGCATTTGATCTCAACCAGCTGTTAACTCTTGAAAATATCAAATCCAATCTGGCTGATTTTCAGCAATGGCGGGACAGTTCCCCTATTCTGGTCAGTCTGCTGTTTTTTACAGTCTATGTTCTGGTCACCGCACTTTCCCTTCCGGGTGCAGTGATCATGACTCTTGCTGCCGGTGGTCTTTTCGGGCTGGTATGGGGACTAGTGATTGTCTCTTTTGCATCGACCATTGGAGCAACACTTGCCTTTCTCGTCTCCCGCTATCTGCTCCGTGACAGTGTGCAGAAGCGTTTTGGTGACCGACTCGGAACGATCAACAGGGGTATTGAACGTGAGGGGGCCTTCTATCTCTTTACCCTGCGTCTTGTTCCCATTTTTCCATTTTTTCTGATTAATATCCTGATGGGGTTAACTCCCATCAAGACCTTCACCTATTATTGGGTTAGTCAGCTGGGTATGCTCGCCGGGACGGTGGTGTATGTCAATGCCGGAACGCAGCTTGCACAGATAGAGGGTCTTGGCGGGATATTGTCACCTGGCCTGCTGCTGTCTTTTGCCTTGCTGGGAATTTTTCCGCTGCTTGCAAAGAAAATGACCGAATTGTTAAAGAAGAAAAAGGTCTATGCCGGCTGGACCAAACCTGCAAAATTTGACCGCAACCTCGTCGTAATCGGCGCGGGAGCAGCAGGGTTGGTCAGTTCCTACATCGCTGCAGCGGTAAAGGCTAAAGTGACTCTGGTTGAAGCGCATAAGATGGGCGGAGACTGCCTCAATTATGGCTGTGTTCCAAGCAAAGCATTGATTAAGAGTGCAAAGCTGGTGCACCATATGAAAAATGGCAATCGGTACGGACTTGAAGACGTCGACCCCCAGTTCAGTTTCAAAAAGGTCATGGAACGGGTGCAGAGGGTAATCAACACAGTGGAACCCCACGATAGTATCGAACGGTATACTGGTCTTGGAGTCGACGTCCTGAAAGGGTATGCCAAGGTAGTCGACCCCTGGACCGTCGAAGTGCAACTGGAGACCGGTGAAAAAAAACAGTTAACCACCAGATCAATTATCATCGCTGCCGGAGCCCGACCCTTTGTACCACCTCTGCCGGGAATTGAAGAGTCGGGTTATTTGACCAGTGACACCCTTTGGGATGAACTTGCGGCCCATGACACAGTTCCCGGGCGATTGGTAGTACTTGGCGGCGGTCCCATCGGTTGCGAACTTGCCCAGAGTTTTGCCCGTCTTGGTTCAGAGGTAATACAGGTTGAAATGGTCGACAGAATCATGGTACGGGAAGATGTCGAGGTATCTGAAGCCGCCAGAAAATCCCTTGAAAAAGATGGAGTTACCGTACTGACCGGGCACAGTGCAGTCCGCTGTGTGCAGGACGAAAAAGGCAAGGCCATCATTGTAAAGCACGATGAGACCGAAAAACGTATTGATTACGATGCCTTGATCTGTGCCGTGGGCAGGTCCGCCCGCTTAAAGGGATACGGCTTGGAAGAAATTGGCATTTCGACGGACCGCACAGTGGTAACCAACGAGTACCTGGAAACCCTTTATCCGAATATTTTTGCAGCAGGAGACGTTGCCGGGCCTTATCAGTTCACCCATACTGCCGGACACCAGGCATGGTATGCCTCAGTGAATGCTCTGTTCGGCGAGTGGAAGAAATTCAAAGTCGATTATTCCGTCATTCCCTGGACAACCTTTATCGATCCGGAAGTGGCCAGGGTTGGGTTGAATGAGCAGGAGGCCAAGGAAAAGGGTATCGACTTTGAAGTCACGCGTTTTAGTCTCGACGATCTTGACCGGGCTATTGCCGACAGTGCAACAGAAGGGTTTATCAAGGTGCTGACCGTACCCGGTAAAGACAAGATTCTTGGGGTGACGATCGTCGGTGAACATGGCGGCGATCTTTTGGTTGAGTTTGTCTTGGCCATGAAACATGGATTGGGGCTGGGCAAGATACTCAACACCATCCATACCTATCCAACCCTCTCCGAAGCCAATAAATATGCTGCAGGAGAGTGGAAAAAAGCCCATGCACCAGAAAAAGTGCTCGGTTGGATGCACTGGTATCATGGGTGGAAGAGGGGGTAATTATGTATCGGATAATTTTGCTGCTGTGCACGTTATTCATTGTCCCGAACAGTCAGGCTGCAGGCTTTGACCACAGTGTTTGGGGGGATCTTCTAAAAGAGCATGTACATGTTATAGAAAATGGGAACACGAATCGAGTTGATTATGCAGGTTTTTTAGAGAAGAGAGACATATTGGGCGGTTATTTGAACAAACTGTCGGCCGTGACAAGAGAGGAATTTGACTCGTGGTCAAGCGATGAACAGCTGGCATTTCTGATCAATGCCTATAACAGCTGGACCGTAGAGCTTATTTTGACAAAATACCCCGATCTTGATTCCATAAAAGATCTTGGCTCCCTGTTTCAGTCTCCCTGGAAAAAGCGTTTTATCCCCCTGCTCGGAGAAAAACAGTCACTTGATGATGTGGAACACGGACTGATACGAGGGTCCGGCCGGTATAACGATCCAAGGATTCATTTCGCAGTCAACTGTGCGAGTATCGGTTGCCCTGACCTCCGTGCAGAACCCTATCGCGGAGATGATCTGCAACGCCAGCTGGATGATGCGACAGACCTGTTTCTGCAAGATCGGAGCAGAAACAGGCTCGACGGTAGGGTGTTGAGGGTGTCGTCAATTTTTAAATGGTACCGTGAGGATTTCGAGAAAAATTGGCGGGGCGTTACATCCCTTGAACAATTTTTTGCGGACCACGCTGCAAGTTTAGAGTTGACGGAGGAAGAGAAAGAACAGGTTTTAGCAAAAAAAATAAAAATAGATTTCCTCGACTATGACTGGAAATTGAACACCCTGCCATAGGAAGGCTCCGGGGATGTTTTTTTGACAATGGCAGGAAATGAGGCCGGGCATGGAAGATTCTGGGTATCATAAGAGCAAAGAATGGTTTGGTGCAGAACATGTGCTCTTCTGGTCGAATCTTTCCCGTTTGAACGGGCTGATTATTATCCTCAATATCAGTTTATTTTTTCTCACCGGCCTGGTGGCGCAGGGTTACTATTACACTTTCTATTCCATGGTTTGTCTGGGAACTGTAGGGTTCGGCATGATTATTCCGACGATGCAACCCTCCTATTTGAACTTCATCTCAAGTGTCTCAACATGAAAGAGATGGTTGATTTGTGAATTATCAAAAACAGCGATTCCGAAGGGGTAACTCTTGGTCATGTCGGTGAACTGCACATCCTGAGTGTCAGCATTTTCACCTTCGGTTTTGAGCGACCGCATAACCTCTAGCGTCCAGGTGCCGTTCGCGTAATTGCTGCGGGAGAGGATGTCCGCACGGCCACCCGTCATCGGTGCTATTTCGATACCGGGAATAACATCGCCTTCCTTGAAATTATCAACAAAGGGGACCTTTTTACTTGGTATGACGTAATACGTTTCGTCTTCCGTCCCATTCAAATTCATGAATGCAGGCGCCGATTTATCTGCATTATCATTATTTTTGTATCCTCCGGCTCCCGTATCATCTTTACGGCCCCAACCTTTGTTTTTCTTGGGGGGCGGTGTTGTTGTCGACATACTGGTTGTCAAACATACCCATAGGCATTGAACGGACGTATTTTGCATGCCACATATCGATAGTTTCGCCAGCGGTTTCGGTATATTTCCGACCGGCAGAGGTGTCTCCCGGTTCGTTCAGGTGGCAGGAGACCATGCAGCCCTCCGATTCAAAACCTTTGGTATTGATATTCCAGAACATGGCCAGCTTATCTTCGTAATAGGTGTTGTCATGACCGGTATCATCTTTATTGGCCAGCTTTTTCCCTGGAAAAATGGAGAAGTTCTTTGGCTATTCTTGATGCTCGCTCGGTGTTGCGTTCTATCGCCGATAGTTTTCTGATGATTCTGGCATCATCGCCCACCAGCTCCCTGAGCATTCCTGCGTTGAGAGAGACATTTGTTAAAGGATTGTTGATTTCATGGGCGATGCCGGCAGCCAGTATGCCCATGGATGTCAGCTTCTCCGATTGTGAGAAGCGCAATAACTTTTCATTAATCAGCTCCCGCTGTTCAAGGCTGAATACTGAAAGCCCCTGATAGTGAAAAACATAATAAATAGAGTACTTACTCCCTTGAACAGCACAATCTGAACGCTGAAAAACGGCACGATAACATCAGATGGCACCACCCCTGTCAAGAAGGCACAGCAGATCATGAAAATGCCGGCCAGGATGAAGTTTATAGCTACATCCCGGGAAAAGGCTCGGACGACCTTGGAATACTTTATAAGGCCGATTCCTGACAGCAAGCCGCCTGGAAAAGCCAGAAGTTGGCGGGTTTTGATATCTGTGCCGCTGCCAGAATCGAGATATGTTGCGACAGCAATCAAAGAAAGCGCTGCAATACCCACCAACAATTTTATACTCTGAGGTGTAGTCTTTAATGCGTGATCGCCGTACAGGCTGATTATATTTAAAAACAGCCCAAAGTAGAGAAGAAAAAGAAAGGAGATGCTGACAACGTTCAGGCGGCGAAGGGCGAAGCCGGGGGTTGTAATATCAGGATTGAGTTGTTCGAGGAGTTCAGCCATTCGTGGAACCCGTGAATGATGCAGAAAACAGCGAGCAGCCAGATAATTTTGGCAATTCCAAGCTCGCTCTGATGAATGTCTCTTGAGAGGATCGTCACCCCAAGCGTGAAAAAAGCCAGGCCGTATAATAGATAAAGTATAAAGTTCCAGAGCACCAGGTCACCCGCAACACGATTTCAGGAAGGAAGCGTACCGGGATAAGGATCATCAGTACACCTGGGCTCTTCTGCTCGTGTCCATTCTTAACAGTATGCACTGAACGTAATAAAATGAACCGGTTTTTCTGTTTGCACTTATGGTTGATACTATGGTGACGTATCACAATGTTGCGTAAAACAGAGTTTTTTTAATGCAGTGTGACAAGCTGGTGATGTATGTTGTAAAAGAGGATTAACCAGTATTTTAAATATTTTGAATAGAGTCCGAGGAGGGATTCAACGATGAGTATAAAAGTAAAAAACAATATCCAATGGGTCGGAAAAACCGACTGGGAGCTGCGAAAATTCCATGGTGATGAATATTCCACCCATAAGGGTTCGTCGTATAACTCTTATCTGATACAAGAAGAAAAAGTCGCTCTTATTGACACTGTTTGGGGCCCTTTTGCCCGCGAGTATGTCGAAAATCTAAAAAAAGAGATTGATCTGAACCGCATTGATTATGTCGTTGCCTGTCATTCTGAAAATGATCACAGTGGCGCCTTGCCCGAACTCATGCGGCATATCCCTGATGTACCGATTTACTGTACTAAAAATGGGGCGAAAATCCTGAAAGGACTCTATCACCAGGATTGGAATTTTCAGATTGTCAAGACAGGTGACAAATTGAGCCTTGGAACCAAAGAGCTTATTTTTGTTGAGGCTCCCATGCTGCATTGGCCGGACAGCATGTTCACCTACCTGACGGGAGATGAAGTGCTGTTCAGCAATGATGGTTTTGGCCAGCATCTCGCCTCCGAATTCATGTTCAATGACCGGGTGGACCAGGCGGAGCTTTTTCAGGAGTGTATAAAGTATTATGCTAATATTCTGACCCCGTTCAGTCCGATGGTTATCAGAAAAATAAACGAGGTATTGAGCTTTAACCTGCCGCTTGACATGATCTGCACAAGCCATGGGATTATCTGGCGGGACAATCCGGCGCAGATTATCGAAAAATATATGGAATGGGCGGATAATTATCAGGAAAACCAGATAACCCTTCTCTATGACACCATGTGGGACAGTACCCGGGTAATGGCCGAGGAGATAGCGGCAGGAATCCGTGAAGCGGACGATCAGGTGACGGTGAAACTGTTTAACCTGGCAAAAACGGACAAGAATGACGCAATCACTGAGATTTTTAAATCAAAAGCCATCCTGTTGGGATCCTCGACCATCAACAATGGTATTCTGGTGTCTGTTGCGGGGCTGCTTGAGGAAATAAAAGGGTTGAAGTTCAAAAACAAGAAGGCTGGAGCGTTTGGCAGCTATGGATGGAGTGGAGAGGGTGTGAAAATTTTGTCGACAAAACTCGCCGATGCCGGATTTGAATTGATGGATGAAGGACTGCGGGTCATCTGGGCACCGGATGAAGAGGGCGCTGCGTCCTGTCAGGAATATGGAAAAAAATTCGCTGGTATGGTATAGCTGGTAGACCTGTTGCATATTTATGTCAAAATTCGAGTCGTTTCGGATTGCTGTGATGCAGAAGACCAAATATTTTCTACATGTGGCTGTAATCTTCGGCCAAAACGGTGATTTTCTGCATGAGTATCTGAAAAAATTCAAATTCTTTCTTTTTTCCTTTGTGCTGATTGCTTTTTTACAATACTATCCCAGCAGCAAAAGCCCATGCTTTTTGGGACCAGTTTAAAACCATAGAAAAGTGGTCGCACTGTAAGAAATTATGTCCATCAGGGGCATCCATCATCAATCATCATCAAAAGGAGAAACTGTATGAAGATTAGAAACAGACTGGCTGTAACCATGTTGTCTTGTTTTGCTCTCGCATTAACTGCTGTTCCGCAATATGTTCAGGCTGAACAGACCTTTGTTACTATCGGTACCGGCGGGGTAACCGGGGTCTATTATCCGACCGGCGGCGCTATCTGTCGGTTGGTGAATAAAGGTAAAAAAGAGCACGGGATTCGTTGCTCGGTAGAGAGCACCGGAGGGTCGGTTTATAACCTCAATGCTATTGCCGGTGGCGAACTGGATATGGGTGTTGCCCAGTCCGACATGCAATTTGAAGCTGTAAAAGGTCTGGGTAAATTTGCTGATGCAGGTCCGGACAAAGATCTCCGTGCGGTGTTCTCTATTCACCCGGAACCTTTCACTGTGGTCGCCAGGGCTGACTCGGGGATTAAAGATTTTAAAGATCTTAAGGGCAAGCGAGTTAACATTACCGATCCCGGCACAGGTACCCGTGCAACCATGGAAGTGGTTATGGGCAAATACGGTATGACAATGGATGATTTTAAACTGGCTTCCGAACTGAAGGCTTCTGAGCAGTCCTCCGCATTGTGTGATAATAAGGTCGATGCCATTGTTTATGTGGTTGGTCATCCAAACGGTTCCATTAAGGAAGCAACCACCGCATGCGACGCAGTAGTTGTCAGTGTGGCTGGAGAGGAAATCGATAAACTTATTGCCGATAATCCTTACTACCGGACCGCAGTCATCCCTGGCGGCATGTACCGTGGATCTGATGAAGATACGAAAACTTTTGGTGTGGGCGCAACCTTTGTTTCCTCCGCTAAGGTTCCCGCAGATACTATTTACCAGGTTGTAAAAGCTGTGTTCGAAAATTTTGATGATTTCACAAAACTGCATCCAGCCTTCGCAAACCTGAAAAAAGAAGAGATGATCAAAGACGGTCTTTCTGCACCGCTGCATGATGGAGCAGCAAAGTATTATAAAGAAGCTGGTTTGATGTAAACTGTAAAGCAACCCCGCTGAACAGAGCGGGGTTGCTTTCATTCACTTTTTACATTCGTGAAAAGTTGGATAATGCTTTTGGATACAGCTTGGACAGAGGCTGTGACTAAAGCGGGCCTCTGAATGCTGCTGGATGTATTTCTCTATCTGCAGCCACTCTCCTTTCTCATCTCGTATCTGTTTACAATGTGAGCAGATTGGGATAATCCCCTGAAGTATCTTCAATTCTTTTATATTTTTATGTAAACTGATATTGGTTTTCCGGCTCAGATCGAGTTCTTTTTGCCGGTTGTCGAGGTGGCCGCCGATCACATATCCGAACATTCCTCCAAAGAATAAGGGGATAGCGTACCTGAC
Source organism: Desulforhopalus sp. (assembly GCA_049645925.1). Taxonomy (GTDB): domain Bacteria; phylum Desulfobacterota; class Desulfobulbia; order Desulfobulbales; family Desulfocapsaceae; genus Desulforhopalus_A. The sequence goes on along the minus strand of JBARUU010000058.1, from coordinate 19,038 downwards.
TATTTCATGCTCGATCCCTGACCCCTGTAACATCAACCGAACCAGGCAAGGGAAAACGATGGCCATCAGGATCGAGAGTTTATGTCTATAGGATACATCTTTCGCCAAGTGGTCAGTTGTTTCTGCCATATTAAAAAATCTCTTTAAAAGTTAAAACAACATCTTCAGAGGATTATTGATTGGTGAACCACGATTTTCTGTTTTTCAGTTTGATTCAAATTATTGCTTTCTTGACATAGCTATTATTTGGATCGTGTGATTGAATATGGGTATTGTGTTAATATGTTAAAGAAATAAATAAAATAGTCACAAATTCTTAGAGAAGAGGAGCCTCGTGAATAATGGCTGAGATGCGGAAAAAATCGGAATGCGAGGGAAAAAAAATGGGGCGGATTGGCCACCGGCCCTTTTGGGTTTTGAATCTCTCGATCCTTATCAGGGCCGTGCATCAGGTCGGGGCTGCTGTTTTTCTGACGACGTATCTGCTTGATGAGATAGTGCATCCACCCTCTTTTTATCTGGTTATCGTTTTTAGCAGCGGTGTGGCGTTGTTTTTCGCTGAATGGATGAGACACCGCCAGATTTGCCGAGAGTTGTCCGGTGTGACTACCGCTGTCAAACTGCTGCTGCTTGGTGCTGCCTATCATGATTTTGTATCGGCGCCGGCAGCGGTACTTCTGGCATTTGTACTGGCCTCGATTGGTGCCCATGCACCGAAGATGGTACGACACAGATTACTCTTCTAGCCAGCGATGGTCAGAGTATTGTCAGGATTTCTTACAAATATCTTACATAATTCGGAATGAGGCGCAGAAGACCATTGAAGATGAGGTGTTATTATCCTTTGTGTATAATCAATTTTTCAGTGTTTCAAGGCGGCCTGTCAATTTCACTAAATGGGAATCTCTGGTTAAAGAGCATTCCAGGCACGATTGTACGGAGAGAAGAAATCATAATTGTTTGACATTCCCTCCACGAATTCTCGATGGAATGGGTCATTTTGTCTCGCCAGTGTCGTTTGGTTGTGACAAAATGTCCCAGTCAACTTGCCCTCTATAGCCTGCTCCGATAGAGAGCCACTGCAGACTTCCAGGAACGTGTTACAGACTGTTTTCTGGTGAGAGAAGTGAGATTGTTGGCTGGAGTGTGTTATTTTGACCCACAGTCGAGGTTGCCGTGGTTTCGAAAAGCAAGGTCATGCTCAAATGACAATCAGGTGTGAAAATTGCATTGATATCTATTGGAGGTAATTTTGTCATGGGATACTCTTTAAGAAGAGTCTCCAGTGAAATCTCTTTTCTTAAACGGTATATAAGCGTTGAATCAATCTGTGGAGACTGACTATGGACATCACCAAATTTGCCATCCCCGAGATAATTTTCGGCCGTGGAAGCTTGAATTACGCCGGACAGTGTGCATTGCGGCTTGGGGCAAAAAAGGTATTTCTCGTCAGTGACTCGGGTATAGAAGAAGCCGGTTGGGTGCAGCGGCTGATGGATATTCTTAAAAAAGAAGGAGTGGAATGGGTGTATTACCCCGGAGTCACCTCCAATCCCAGGGATTTTGAGGTAGAGAAGGGAGCAGAATTCTATCTGAAAAACAATGCCGATGTGATCATTGCCATCGGCGGCGGCAGTCCTATGGATACGGCCAAAGGAATTGCCATCATTGCCAGTAATGGAGGGAAGATCAGGGATTATGAGGGGGCAAACAGGGTAAAGCGGCCCCTGCCACCGATGATGCTGATTACCACTACCGCCGGCTCCGGTTCCGATATTTCCCAATTCTGTATTATCACAGATGTGCAGCGGGCGGTGAAGATGTCGATTATTACCCGGACCTTGGTCCCGAATATTTCCATCGTTGACCCCCTCATCCTGCGGACAAAAAGCGAAACACTCATCATTCAATCGGCGGTTGATGCACTTGCCCACGCAATCGAAGCTTACACCTCGACAATCTCCTCGCCTTTCACCGAGATGCAGTCCTTGAAAGCTATTGATCTCATCATCAGGCATCTTCCCTGCGCCGTCAAGACGAGGTCTCTCAACTGCCTGGAGAAGCTCAGCATTGCCTCCGTCGCTGCCTCGATGGCGTTTAGCAATGCCAGTCTTGGTGCAGAACATGCCCTGGCCCATTCCTTGGGTGGGCATTTTGACATGCGCCATGGTGTGGTTCACCCGATATTGCTGACAGCCGTTATGCGCTATAATTTAGACAGTGCTGAGACAAAGCTTGCAGACATCGGCCAAGTGATTCTCGATCGCAAGGTAGGTACAGCGAGGGATACTGCCCTTGCCGGAATTGAAAAGCTGGATGAATTTTTCGCCTCCTTCAATGTGGTGCAGAAGCTGAGAGAAGAAATAGGTGAGGAGGATAAACACTTTCTGGAGCCGATCTGTAAGATGGCAGTCAATGATGCCTGCAACCTGACTAATCCTCGGGCTGCCTCCTGGCAGGAACTTCTGAGCATCTGTGAGGAGGTCTGGTGACGGTAATGAAAATCACGACCCTGGAAGATCTGGTGGGTATTGAGCATTGCAAGCTTGGGTTTTATCAGGAACTTCAGCAGAAGGTGGAACAACTGCGAACCTCCAATCAGGAGCTGGAGAAAAAGCGCAAGGAGATCCAGGCGGTGCTGGATGGTATCACCGATCTGATGCTGGTCCTCTCAGAGGACTTGAAAATTCTACGGGTCAACCATGTGTTTTCCGAGTGGTTCCCTGGGATTGACCCCATTGGTCAATATTGTTATCAGCTTTTCCGGGGCCAAAAAAGCAGATGTGAGGATTGCCCGGCCCAGCGGTCTCTCGATCTTGATGAAATAGTCAAAGACCTTTGTATTTATAAGGTAAATGAGGAATTCAGACACTTTGACATCATCGCCTCGCCACTCAAGACAGGACCTACCGGCGATCGCAATGTACTCCTTTTCAAACGTGATGTGACCCTTGAAAAAGAGTTCCAGGCCCAGTTTTATCAGGCGGAAAAGATGGCGACGGTCGGCGCCCTGGCTGCAGGAGTTGCCCATGAAATCAACAATCCCCTGGCCGCAATAAGTGGTTTTGCCGAGGGGCTTCAACGGAGAATAGGCCGTATACAGGATAAAGTTGACGCTGATGTTCTGGAGGATTTCACTGAGTACACAGACACCATCATCAAAGAGTGCCTTCGTTGCCGTGACATCGTCCAGACGCTGCTGACTTTCAGCCGGCCGATTGCCTCAAGCCTCAGTCCGGTGGATATGAACCAGTGCGTCCGGGATACCCTGTTTATTCTGAAACATCATTTTAAAGAGCAGCATAATATTGCAGTGCAGACCGATCTGCAGAAAAATCTGCCGCCTGTCATGGGCGATGAATCGCAGATAAAACAGGTCATAATCAACCTTTTCACCAATGCCTTTGATGCAACGGGGGAAGGCGATGTTATCCGTATCATTACCGATAACGGACAAGATGGGGGAGTTGAGTTGATAGTAGAGGACTCAGGCTGCGGTATTCCAAAGGAATTACATACTAAGCTTTTTGAGCCTTTCTTTACCACGAAACCGGTGGGGCAGGGTATTGGTATCGGCCTGTCCACCTGTTATTCAATCGTTAAAAACCACTATGGTGAGATCACCGTGACCAGCAGAGAGGGGAAGGGTACCTCTTTCAAGGTGTCTCTACCGGGAATTGCCGTCTAATGGAACGAGAAAAATACGCCATCCTGGCCATTGATGACGAGGAGCCGATCAGAAGACTGCTGCAGAAGGAGTTCGCTACTGATCAGAGAGAAGTCCTGACAGCAGGCAACGCATCTGAAGCAAGAGAAATGCTCAGAAGCAATTGGGTTGATGTCATCATCATGGACCTGCGACTGCCGGATGTCCATGACCTGGATCTTTTGATAGAAATTAAGGAAACCGTACCTCACATTGAGGTGGTTATGATAACCGGACACGGTGATGTCGACAGCGCCGTTGAGGCTATGAAACTTGGTGCCTGTGATTTTATCCGGAAACCTTTCAATCTCGACCGGCTGGAACTGGTTGTCGAAAAAGCCCATCAACGAGTACTGCTCTCCCGCGAAAACACCATTCTTCGTCACAACAGCGGTCATGACCAGGAGCCGGTCCAGTTTATTGGTAATTCTCAGACTGTTCGAGATATCAAGTTCCTGATTAACAAAGTGGCTCCAGCTACTATTCCTGTTCTGCTGACCGGCGAGTCCGGGGTCGGTAAGGATGTTGTCGCCAGGTTGATCCACCAGCGATCGGCCTGTGCCGGCCGCTCAATGATTATTAAAAACTGTGCATCTCTTCAGAAGGATCTGGCCCGCAGCGAATTGTTCGGCCATATGAAAGGTTCGTTTACCGGGGCTACCGAGTCCCGGGAAGGACTGATGGCCTACGCCCACGACAGTACCCTGTTTCTTGATGAAATCGGTGAACTTCCCCTGGGGGTCCAGGCGTCGCTGTTGAGAATTCTTGAGACCCAGACCTACAGGCGGGTAGGAGAAAAAGAAGAACGAAAAGTCAATATTCGCTTTCTTTTTGCAACCAATCGCAATCTTGCTGAGGAGGTGGAGCATGGGCGTTTTAATGAGGCTTTCTTCCACCGGATCAACGCCTTTAATATCGAAATACCCTCGGTCAGCGAGCGAAAGGAGGACCTGCCGTTGCTGGTGAACTATTTCCTGATGAGGTTAAGCCCGGACCACACGCCATACAGAATCGTTGACAGTGCCATGGATTGTATCCTCCGCTACAACTGGCCCGGAAATGTCCGGGAATTGCGAAATGTTATTGAACGCTCAATCATCCTGGCGGAAAATAATATCATTACCGAGCGTTGTCTCCCCCGCGAACTGGTCTCCGTACCTGAAGAGAGCCAGGCAACTCTGACCCTTGAGTCTGTGGAGAAAAATCATATTCTGAAAATGCTCCATTTTTTTGATTTAAACCGACAAAAGACAGCTGAAACTCTCGGAATCAGCAGAAAAACGCTCTATAGAAAACTGGCAAAATATGCGGAGAATTAATCCTTTCAAGACAGCGAGTTGTACAAAACCCGATCTAACGTTACTTAAGAACTGATGCTAATTTTATCTGGCATCCGTTGTGTGTAACTTTATGCGTGACTGGATGTTCAACAAAGGTAAGAGTTTAATTTAGGATGGCTGAAATTGGCCAATGGCGTCTTTTCCGATAGCCTTGATGGCAAAAAGGGCGTGATCGGCAGCGGCGATCAGGCCATGCAGGTCGGTGGCATGTTGGGGAAAGGTTGCGATGCCGATACTGGCTGTTAGTCTGACCTCAATGTCTTGGGCCAACTGGTAGGTCGTATCCCTCACCTTGCAATGTATTTCAGATGCTTTTTGGAACGCCTGGTCTTGATCCATCCCGGGAAGGACCACTACAAACTCGTCTCCGGCGTAGGCCACAGCATATGCCGGCTCTATCAGGCAGCTGTCGATGGTTCGCGCAACTTCTAGGATGGCGCGACTGCCGTTTAAATGGCCGTAGGTGTCGACTACCTTCTTGAAATGATCCATATCCATAAACAGCAGGGATATGGGGGAGTTGGTCGCTTCGGTGCAATCGATCAAATTTTTGAGTGACTGGTACAGATATCTTTGGTTGTAAAGACCAGTCAATCCATCTCGGAAAGCCTGCTCCCGAAACCGGCATTCGCTTTCCCGTAGGGCCTTCTCAGCTTTTTTGCGCTGGGAAATATCCACCATGCCAATTGCAACCCGTTCCAGGGTATCCTCATGGCCGGAAACGACCAAGGACTTGCCCAGTACGATTTTAGTCTCACCGCTGGTGGTTACGATGGTTTCTTCCCGTTCGACAGCGGTATGCCCATCGGCAGTCACCAGAATGACCTCACGAGCCATTTCAAAAAACTCCTTGGCATCCGTCGGGAGAAAGGCACCGTTCGGAATGGTGGCTTTGGGAATTCCCATCAGATCCAGGAATGCGTCATTAAAGTCGGCTGTTTGTATTAACTCCCAGCAGTGGTGCACCTCTTCGGGGTGTTCCTCGAAATATGTCCGGAAATCGGCAACTCCGGATTTACGTAACTGGTCCAGATAACTTTTCAAACGGGAGACATCCCATTCGATCATTGCGATGGGGGCCGATTGAAATAACTGGCGATAGCGTCGTTCACTTTCCCTGATCGCCTCCTCGGCCCGTTTCAAATCGGTATAGTCTTCGACAATGGCCATAACTCCACTGATGGCGCCATCGCCCGTAGCTACTGGGCTCAGATTATATCGCAGGTGAATAGTGTCTGCATGGTCAATTTTATAGGGGTGTTCGACTATGACCGGATTGTTCCGGTCGATACAGCGTTGAATATCGTTGGAGATCCCCGATACAGCAATTGCCTGGCTGACCAATGGGTCCAGTGTCGTCGGCTGGGGTTCAGTTGTAAGGGAAAAGAGCTCACGCATTTTACGGTTGATCCCGGTTATGTTGCCCTGGAGATCGACCGTGAAAATCCCCAGCGGAGTGCTGTCACCCAGAATTTGATTTCTTTCTTCATTCTCCTTGAGTGCAGCCTCAGCGCGCCGGCAGCGCTGTTCAAATTCCTTTAAGTTATTAACCTGCCGGCGCAGTTCATCGACCTCGGCCAAGATGATCTTTTCGTCTTTATACAGCTTTGACATCGGTGAGCCCCTGAAAGTGATCCGTTAATCGTGCCAATTCAAACTATGGTCGCCAACACGAAATTAAACACTTTCGGGTACTCTGGCAATCCGGAGAATGGGGGCGACCTTGGATTGATGGTGATTCGCTCCTTTAATATGTAAAATGATAACTCATCGTTAGTGCGCCAGGCGAAGCTTGGCGCTTCTTGCAGGGTGCGCTACTATAAAGCAGGAAGTCCTTGTCGGGCAAAGCCTAGCCAGCAGCCCGTACCGAGTGTTGCGCGACTCGCGGAGCCATTGTATGGCGAACAACAGTCGTGAAGCGTACACAGGGAACATTGCAGGCCGCAGGGGAGACGTACCTCCCTCAAGCAATTCAGCCTCGTCAGAGTATAATGCAGTTGGCGATGATTTTAACGTATCAGAAGCCAGAACAAAAGAATCACTAAGGCAAGATTCTGAAGGGACTGCCGGGGTCAGAGAGCGTGGCATGTAATGAGAGAAGTGTCAGGAACCTGGGAGGCCCTTTTACCTCCTCCTCGTGGAGGTAAGATGTATCAACCAAAAGAAGAATATCTGATGGGTAAAAGGGAGTCAGATCACTCCATAGTACTCCGAGACGGCAGGGCCGATCACATGGGGAAGGGAATGACAGTATTATATCGCCCGTAAAGGAAACATATGCAGATAAGACAGGCTGATAAACATATGCAAACCTCACTGCGGGGAATAGCAAAAAGAGCAAAGGAAGTTCCAAAATACCGATTCGGTAATCTGTACAGTTTGCTCAACGAAGGCAACCTTCGGTGGTGCTATGGACAACTCAACCGCAAATCAGTTCCCGGAGTTGACGGTGTGGACTGGGAAGAGTTTGGAATTGATTTGGATGGCAACGTTAGCCAGATAACAGAAGCGCTGAAAGATAAACGCTATAAGGCTGGTCTTGTCCGGAGACAATATATACCAAAGCCAGGAGGCAAACAACGTCCTCCAGGAATCCCTGAGACAGGAGATAAACTCGTGCAATATTGCGCAGCGCAGATCCTGTCAGCCATATTTGAACAGGATTTCTTGCCGTGCAGTCAGGGATATCGGCAGGGTAAAGGCCCTCGTTCAGCGGCCCTTGAGTTGAGTCAACGTCTTCATCGGGGCAAGTTCGGTTGGGTACTGGATGCAGACATTAAAGGCTTTTTCGATAATCTTGATCATGATTGGCTCCTGCGTATGCTTGAGCAGCGTATCAATGACCGGTCATTTCTCCATCTTGTGAAGAAGTGGCTCAAAGCAGGTATCCTTGAGGTTGACGGTAAGGTAATACTACCTGTTACAGGAACACCTCAAGGTGGAGTAATCTCCGCAGTCCTGGCTAACGTTTATCTCCATTTTGCCCTTGATCTCTGGTTTGAGAAAGTTGTCAAACACAAGATGTGAGGGTGATGCTTACCTGATTCGTTTTGCTGATGACTATGTGTGCTGTTTTCAGTATCACGCTGACTTGATGAAGGTAGTTCGCGTTCTTGCTAAACGCCTGGGCAAATTTAACCTGGAACTTGCTGCCGACAAAACAAAAGCTATACGGTTCAGTAGGTTTGAAACGAAACGTAGCAAGAGTTTTGTTTTTCTTGGCTTTGAATATCGCTGGGTTCTTAGCAGAAAAAAGAAACCTTTGGTAAAAATGGTTACAGCCCGGAAGAAATTCCAGCAGGCGTTGTTAAACATAAAGACGTGGATCAAGAGCAACCGGTGTGCTTCTGGACTCACCGAAATTATGGAGCAATTTACGGGAAAACTGCAAGGACACTACAATTATTATGGTGTCAGTGGTAACTTTGAGAAGATCGGTTCCTTCCACAACCTGAGTTGCAAGATAGTGTATAAATGGTTGAACAGGAGGAGTCAGCGGAAAAGCTTTAACTGGCGAGGTTTTGAAGAACTCTTACGGAGTTTCCCAATTCTCCGACCTCGGATAACAGGGTACTGGAGCTGAGATGCTTTTGTACGAAACGAATAATACTGAGGAGCTCTGTGCGAGAATACCGCACGCAGGGATCTGCGAGGGGACGGTCGGGTAACTGGCCGTTCTACCTTGATAATCTGTAGAAAAAGGTAAAAGGCGTAGCGAAATCAGCTTGTTGCTGGTATAATATATTTAAATTTCAGGCAGATACCGCTTAACCTATCTAAATTGAGTATACGATGGCCAAATACAAGCCATATTCCTATGCCCAAGGCCAATTCATTCCTGTCTTCTTCGACAAGCAAATACAGCAAGGCACCTTCGAATACACCCTCAGTTACCTAATAGACAGCGAACTTGAGCTGTCGATTTTTGACGACCGCTTTCACAACGATGAAACCGGTGCACCGGCCTATGATCCACGTATTCTACTGAAGATCATTCTTTTCACTTACTCCCGAGGTATTACCTCCAGTAGAAAGATTGCCAGATACTGTGAAGAGCTGCCAAGTAATGCTTCGAAAGAATGGAGCGGCACCAGAGCGGATTTCAGGAAGAAGGTCGAGAAGATGGAGACGGCCATTGAGCGTATGGTGGCCAGACATTGCGCTCAGGACACATCTCAAGTCAGTCCTGAGGAAGAGGTAAAAGAGGTACAATATATAGAAAAGCTGCAAAAGAATGCCGCCAAGATCAAAGAATGGCTGGCTCAAAATGACGACCGAAAAGGTAGCAGCGGAAAACCGATCAAGAGTAATATCACCGACAATGAATCCGCAAAGATGAAGACCTCCAAAGGCGTGATTCAAGGCTATGTGGGTGTTGCGTCGGTAGACGAAAAAAATCAGGTCATTGTTAATGTCGAGGCCTTTGGCCAAGGACAGGAACACAATCTTCTGATCCCGACGATTGAGGGCATTCGTCATAACTTCGAGTCAATAGGAAATGCTAGAGATATCTTTCAGCAAACAAAGCTTACGGCAGACAGTGGCTACCATTCAGAAAAAAATATGGAAATGGTTTTTGGCGAAAAGATAGATGCTTATGTAGCCGATCCGAACTTCCGCAAGAGAGATCCACGATTTGTCAGTGCTGAACGTTACAAGGAACAGGAGCGGAAACTGTCCGGTAAAGGACCCTCCAAAAAGCTCTTCACCACAGCAGACTTTAGCTTCCCTGAAGATTTCAGCTATTGCATCTGTCCGGCAGGCCAACGCCTTTATCGTAGCGGTTATAATGTGATGGTCAAAAATTTCAAGGCGATCAAATTCAAGGGTGCCAAATCGTCCTGCCTGCCCTGCCGTCTTCGCAACCGCTGCCTACGGAAACCCGACAAGACAGAAATACGTCAGGTTGCCTATTTTACAGGAAGATCTGCAATCGGTGAGCAACGGTTTACCGAGAAGATGAAACAGAAGATTGATTCAGCAACAGGCCGGGCTATTTATAGTATGCGATTGGCGGTCGGTGAACCACCGTTTGCCCATATCCGTTCGATTCTCGGTCTGGACAGATTTACTTTGCGAGGAAAGCTGAAAGTGAATACGCAATGGAATCTTTTCTGTATAGTTCACAACCTGAAAAAGATCCATGGCTATGGCCAGGGGTTCGCTTAAATTAATACTTGGCAGAGTGGAAATGGATATTCGGTGACCAAATACCACCTATATTAAGATTATTGGATAGAAAGAGCTTTTTTATTTCTTTGGATGCCGGATAAATTGATTTTTCATATGGAAATGTGAAAATTAACGCTGCTGGCTAAATATAAAATTTTGAAAATTGGCTTTTTCTACAGGCTCGTTAGCTATTTTCCCAATGCGTTCATTGTGCGTACGATTTCTGGTGACATGTCTCTTCGGGGGCCTACTGTCCGCATGCTCACTTCCGATTTCTGAGCCAGACGTGACTCTCCGTCCCGTTGATCTGACCATTATCGATAACGAAACAGGAGATCCCTTACCCAATATTCAGGTGTATCAACTATTTGAAACCGATATTTATGGGGGCTGCTGGAGCTTCTTGATGGCCATGTGTCCGACCGACTCCAGTGTTTGGTTGAATTCGGACGTCTCTGACGAATTGGGCCGGGTGAGGTTTCCCGAAAAGACCTATGACTTTACCTGCGATGAATATCCACAAGCTGAATATCTGGTTATCAACCTCGACCTCATCCCTGAATTTTATAAAAAGCACGAGACTACCAAGGCGAAGGCCCTGCATTTCTTTGGCCTGACGCCCCTCAATGATTTCAACAAAACGGTCATGACGATAAATCCACGATACCGAGGCAGAGTTATTTATGGTATGTCTTATGCAATAGACGATCCTCTCGATATGTGGCAAGGTGACCAAGGTATTTTTGACGTCGAAGTGAACCTAGAAGGGTATTCCAAACCTCAACAGACCATTATCGTGAAATTAAAGAGAGCCGTTTCACCCTAAAATAGCTAATAAATTAATGAAGCGGACGAGTTGAGCGCAGGGTTGTGCTCGAAACAGCAATTCCCGGCCACCCCGGAAAGCCAGTAATAACGTAATTTGAAAATGGCGTCTTCGTAAACATTTTAAAAAAATTGAGATTAACCCAAAATTTATCTTGACATTCCGATAAGTTAGAATTCGCCTTTTGTAAGTAATATCATGTACTTACGAGGAGGCGACAATGTCCAGTTACATAAAGGCAATTATCAAAGAACGTAAACGAGAAATGGCCCGAATGGAAGAAATAAAAATTCGCAAACACCTCAATGCCGACGCTCTATTTAACACCATGCGTACTGGCTTTACAGGTATTCGCGACCATCGTGCCGGTAATGTCACCCACACTCTTGCCGATTCTCTTATGGCTGGCTTCGCCATGTTCTCGATAAAAGACCCCTCCTTACTCGTTTTTGATGAAAGGAGATACAGTGGCCCCCATAATCTCATGACCATTTACGGGATGGGCAGTATTCCCTGCGATACCTCAATGCGGGAGATCCTCGATGGAGTCGATCCCAATGACCTCCGACCGCTCTTCAAGGATACCTTCCGGCAATTACAGCGCGGCAAGGTGCTGGAGAGATTTGTATTTATGGAAGGCTGCTACCTCCTCAATCTCGACGGCACCGGTTATTTTTCCTCAGATTCAAGGCATTCCGACGCCTGTATGGAAAAAATGAATAAGAAGACCGGTAAGGTCACTTATTACCTGCAAACGGTTGGCGCAGCTGTTGTCCACCATGATCATAAAGAGGTAATTGTCCTGCCGCCGGAGACCATCAGGAAACAGGACGGCGAGACCAAAATGGACTGTGAATGTAATGCCGTAAGGCGGTTTCTCGGCAAACTGCGGCAGGATCATCCACATCTGCAATTCATTGTCAACGAGGATGCCCTGAGTTCCAACGCCCCGCACATTGAAGACCTTGAGGCTAATAATCTGCATTATATTCTGGGCGCAAAAGAGGGGGATCACAAATTCCTTTTCCAGTACGTAGACGATGCCGTGGCCAGGGGAGAATTCATGGAGCTACGGGTAACCAAACAGGATGCACCCCATATAACCCACTGCTTTCATGTCGTTTACAACGCGCCGCTCAATAAATCACATCAAGATAAACGAGTAACCTTTGTCGAATACTGGGAAAAAACAGCAAGACCGGGAAAACACAGCATTTCACCTGGATCACCGATTTGACGATCACTGAAGATAATGTCTTTCATTTTATGCGAGGCGCTCGCGCCAGATGGAAGATCGAGAATGAGACGTTTAATACCCTGAAAAACCAAGGCTATCACTTCGATCATAATTTCGGCCTTGGCAAGAAACACCTGAGTGAAGTTTTTGTCCTGCTCATGATGCTCGCTTTTTTGATCGACCAGATCCAGCAGCTTTGTTGTCCCTTATTTCAGGCTGCCTGTAAAAGATCTGTGACTAGGCGGTCATTCTGGGAGAAGGTACGGGGTAAATTCCATGCATTTTACATCGAGACTATGGAGGATTTATATCGTTCCCTCTTGGTATATAACCCGGTTCCGCTGCAATACTGAGGGCAGATTCGGACTGATGTCAAAGATCAGCCACTTGCTCAGAAAATACCGGCAAGGGCGTATGGATTGGTGCGTCCAAAAGACGCCAACAACACGGCGGGTTTCCATGGGATTAACATGGTATGGCCGATAAACTGCATTATGTTGTTTGGTTTTTCGGTAAATTCAAATCCGATGGTACGAAAATCAATTTTGGCCGGCCTTCGGCTTCAAACCGGGAGCGGCTGTGCTCGAAAAGGTCTCTGCGAAATTGAATCGGCGCGTCGTCGCCGCTTATCTCAAGCGTTATATGAAAAAAATAGGAGCCATTCAATATGGAACTACATGTATTTATAGCATTTGTACTTGCCACTGCGATCATGATAGCACTTCCCGGCCCAAGTGTTCTTTTGACAGTTGCTCATAGCATATCTTTTGGTTGGAAATGTGGCATCGTAACAGTGGCAGGAGCAACGATGGGAATTGCTGTTCAGTTAATTATTGCCGCAATTGGTTTAACCTCTTTGCTAAATGTTGTTGCCCAAGCATTTGAATGGATTCGCTGGGCAGGTGCTGTATATCTCATTTATCTCGGAATCAAACAATGGCGAAGCGCTAACGATCTTCTATATTATGAAAAATCATCAGTATCGAAAAAAAATCTATTTTTTCAGGGGCTTGTTATCACAATACCTAACCCTAAAAGCTTGATCTTCATTGCAGCATTTCTACCTCAATTTATCAATACAGCAAATCCCATTGGGGTACAATTTGTCATAATTGTGCCAACATTTTTACTTATAACGTTCACAGTTACATCTCTATGGGCATTAGCAGCCGGAAAAGGAAGTAAGTTTTTACGTAGCCATAAGGCACTAAAAGTAGTTTCGCGAACATCAGGTGGTTTGATGGTAGCAGCTGGGCTTGGTCTTGCAGCAGCTCGCCGAGGAAATTAAAAGAAAAGACATAACACAATTAAAAGATAACGCACTGAAATCTAACATATAACAAAACGCTGCAAGGGTCCGCCGGGTGGCACGGTTTTTCGAATTTCAGCATTGCTACCAAATTCACAAGTTATTTAAGACTCAGTGGTGCAAATCTCCGGCGGCCCCTGAGTTCCAACGTTAGGCTTATACAAAAAATCGCAATTAAAATGTCATTCTCAAGAGATAAAAAATCATGCCGTAAAGCATTGGAAGAGGCAGGTGCAAGAAAGGTTGCTTTTGTCTACCACCTGAAAATTAGAGATTCAAATGGCTACAACAAGTGGCTGAGTGAGAGTAAAAATAGCTTTAGTAGCAAAAGGTTGTTTCGAGTTAAGGCCGACCCTGTCGCTCGGGAAGGGATGTTGATGGATGAGATTGTGATCGACGAATTTCCATCGACCCAAGAGGCGTTCGGTTTTATGTCGACCTTTGATGATACTCTAAAGCAGGTTTGCTCTGAGTATACCATTCTTACAATTCTGCCTGAACCATCGGTTACTTTTCATTTGGTTAAGGGAATCTCATGGCTTGTTCGGTTGTTCAAAGGTGTCAATGATATAGGTACTCCCTGCTGCGAATTTGAAAGCTGAGAATTTCGCTGTGTGGCCTGATGAAAATCAAATGAAGGTGGCAAGAACCCAAGATCTTGACGAACCGCTCTTTGTCTACAACTTGAACAAATATAAACCGGTTGCCGGCTATAAAGATTTTGACGAAGACGCCAAGAAGATCAGCGGCAAAGACGCCTATGATCGTTATGCTAAGGTTGCTGGCTTTGAACTACTGCGCAGAGGTGCATATCCAGTTTATGGTGGAAAGCCCATTTGTCTCTTTGGCAGTCACGAGGATTGTATGTTAACAGATCGCTGGGATCACTTCATATTTGTTCGATATCCTCAGCGTAGAAACCTTTTAGCCACGATAGAAAGTGATGAAACTCATAAAGGCGAGGTCCATCGCGATGCTGGGTTGGAACGTGTTGCCATTTTTATGGGGAAGAAAGCCCAATAATGCAAATTAACTCGGATGCAAATTCCGCTGCGCTCCATTTGCACCGGTTATTTGCGACGTTGAACCTGTAGAAAAAAGCATAAAGTATAGTAAAAACTCACAGTTAAAGGTATGTTGTTGTGTGAAACCAGCAATTTGACCACTTAACCATGACAAAAGTGGGGGAAGCAGTGGCAAAATATAAGCCTTATTCCTACGCACAAGGTCAGTTTATCCCTGTATTCTTCAACAAACAGATCCAGAAAGGTACCTTTGAGTACTCACTGAGTTATCTGGTTGATAACGAATTGGATCTGTCGATCTTTGATAATCGATTCAATAATGACGAGACCGGGGCTCCCGCCTATGATCCACGTATCCTGTTTAAAGTAGTTCTCTTTGCCTATTCCCGAAAAATAACGTCAAGTCGGGCGTTTGCCCGTTGTTGTGAAGAGAATGTTCTTTTCATGGCTCTTTCGGCAACCTGCAGACCTCATTTCACCACCATTGCCGGTTTCATTTCATCGATGGATCAGGAGATAGCCCATCTCTTTCTTGAAGTTCTGCTGGTGTGCGATCAGCAAAAACTGATAGGTAAGGAAATGTTTGCCATAGATGGTTGCAAACTTCCAAGCAATGCTGCCAAGGAGTGGAGTGGCACTAAAGCGGACTTCGAGAAAAAAGTTCAGAAGATGGAACAGGCTCTCAGACAGATGATTGCTAAACAAAGGGTCCAGGACGACTCTCTGGTAGAACCTGAAGTCATCGAAAAGGAGAAGAAATATCTAGCCAAGTTGCAGAAACAGGCGGCCAAGGTCAAAAAGTGGCTCAAGGATAACGAAGACAGGACAGGTTGCGGCGGTAAAGCTATAAAGAGCAACATTACCGACAATGAATCGGCGAAGATGATGACCTCCAAGGGAGTAATCCAGGGTTATGTTGGCGTAACTTCAGTTGATAAAAAACATCAGGTCATTGTTGGAGTCGAGGCATTTGGGCAGGGACAGGAGCATAATCTCCTGATACCTATGGTTGAAGGTATTCGAAGGAATTTTTCCGAAATCGGCGCTGATGTAGATGTGCTCACCAAAGCGCAGGTCGCCGCTGATAGAGGCTATCATTCTGAGAAGAATATGGAGTACATTTTTAAAGAAAATATTGATGGCTACATTGCTGATACGAGGTTCCGATCACGTGACCGACGTTTTATAGCCTATGATCGTTTCAAAGATCGGAAACGGCGGGATGTGACCCCAGGCAAGAATCGTAAAAAACTTTTCGCCCCAGAGGATTTTATCTCTGCTGAAGACTTCAGCTACTGCCTTTGCCCGGCAGGGAAAAAACTATACCGAAGTGGTTGTAATGTTAAGGTGAAAAACCTCCAGGCATTTAAATTCAAAGGACCGAAAAAGTTTTGTCTTCCCTGTAAGCTCCGAAAAGAATGTCTCCGCCATCCAGCCTGGACAGAGTGCAGGCAGGTCGCCTACTTTACCGGAAAAAATGGTCAAGGCAAGCAGTGCTTTACTGATAAGATGAAGCGCAATATTGATACAGCAATCGGCAGAGCAATCTATAGCATGAGATTAGCTGTTGGTGAACCTCCCTTTGCCCATATTATATCAGTTCTCAGGCTTGATAAATACTCTCTGAGAGGAAAGAGGAAGGTCAACAATCAATGGAACCTGTTCTGTATTGTCCATAATCTGAAAAAGATCCACTCACATGGAATTGGATATATGCAAAGAGTGGATGTTGTGGCAGGATAATATTTAACTATCAACAAAATAAGGCAAAAAATAACGTAGAAACAGGTTTTTCATGGTACTGAGAATATTAGCTGACATCCCTTTCGTTTTTTTGAAAGAATTGGCGATGAAGGAAGATTTTCAACCTTGAGAAATGGCTTATTCTACAGACTCGTTCGACAACATAAAATAATGAAGTGCACCCTTCGCATACATCCATAATGTTAACTATCTATGAATGAAAAAACAAAAATAATTATTTTGACATCTCTTACAGTTATTTCTTCATTGTTAACTATATCTGGTTTTTTCGGTGTCGATTTTAACTATTTGCAAAGAGTAAGATTGACTAGCGAAGGTCAGTATATAGATACTTTGACATTAAGGCTTCTTTTTACGGTAATATTTTTCATTTTGACGAATCTATTAATAGTTCAGTTGTATAAGACTATCTATGGATTCAAAATTATAAAAGACGGTTTTACTTACGTAATTGAAGAAATAGAGAAGGTTGCCAAAAAGGGAGGAAAAATATATACTACTGCTCTTTTAGAAAATGTAGAAAAGGGAGATGAAATCTGTAAGAAACTTAAGAATATCAAATTTGAAGCTGATGTAGAATTTGAACGATTTGTTTTTCTAACTGATCCTACTTTAGAGCAAAAATGGATTCGAGAGTTTCTGTATTTAGGTGAAGAATCTCCTGCGAACAAGTTAATAACCAGAGTTTTAAAAGTCAAACCTGTAAATAGATCAGTTGGCGCTTTCATCGCTAATTCAATACCAAAGTTTAGCATTTCAATTTTTTTTCGCGACAATAATAAACCTTACAAAGTTTATTTAGGATTTAGAGCAAAGAAAATTAGTTCTAATTTTGGCATTTCAACCTCTAATAGACGAGTATGTAAGGGTATTGAGAATTTAGTATCAACCTATAGAGATGATGCTGAGTTAATAGAGAGTTCAAGTGGCGTTACAGGATATGGTTATGATTATATAGGAGGTGTTTATACAAGAATCATAGAAGAACTAAGGCAAGTTGGATACAAAAATCGAGACATTGAGTATATAGGAGTTTTTGGGCGTCATGGAATGGTTCGTCAAAAAAGAATAAAAACAAACGAAAAACCATCATTAGAGGGAGATCTTGACCTCATTGTTGTACTTAAGGACCATGTTGAGCCATCTGATTTTAAGGAACTAATGTTAGATATAGTTGAGTATGAAAAAAACATTTCAAATAAGCAGATTTCAATAGAATGGTCAAACATGGAAAACAAGTATTACGTAAGGAGAAAACCGATACATATAGATATTCAACTACATAAACACAAAGAAGATTATTATTTAACAAGACCGCTCCTAGGATTCTCAATTTTTGACGAATCCTTGTATACGGTATATTCGGAAGGGAACAATTCCATAGATGAATTTATCGAATATCCAACAGATTTATTAGTCGAGCATGAAAGGACACAATTAGCACTAAATACCCCAGAATATGGGCTAAAAACTGCAATAAATCGACTTGGCGATTCAAAATATTCAGATACAGATGCTAATAGAATTCTGTGGATCTGCTTACAAAATTATGTTTGGGCTATGACTAATAGTCGTATACGAACAAGAAATAAAGTTTTTCATTTCATTAAGACATATAAGTGGTTTGAGAGGATCGACAAAACTCTTCAAAAGAAAATATACGAACAATATGTAAACAGAAATGTAAATATTGATTTCGAAAAAAGTGAAGTGCTCAATATTTTAAAACCATTGGAGTTTGAACTTGAAAATAAATTACTAGTCGAATCTACGAAAATATAAAGTCGAACCAAGCGCTAAACACTTACATCGAGAAAAGCCCCGCTGTAAGTTAGCTAACCGTTGAGCCTGTAGAATAAGTGTTTTGCCTGTTTCATAAGGCCGAATTTACAAGAAAATTATAGTTGGTAGTTTGATATTTAAGGTAAAACACCACTTTAACTAGAACAAAAGTCGACCTAACTACCTGTAATTTTGCGTTGTTTTGCACAAAAATGTGAGGTTGAATATTTTTTTACACACTTAGGTGTATGTTTTTACATAGATAATGGTTGATTCTGGCTTGTTTGCCACCAAAAGAATTGGCAAAAATCGTAGTTTTCCGAAAATCGAGACCTTTTTCTACAGGCTCGTTAGCAATCAAAAATAGTAACTATGGAACAATATTTAGGGCCAGAAGATATTTATAAAAAACTTGTTGAAGATCAACCAGAAAATGAAGAGTGGTTACTCGGTTTGGTCGCTTTTGCAGTTGTTGAAGAACAAAAAATTGAGTGGATAAAGCACCAAAAAGAAAAATATTGGAGAAGGTCCATCAGAATTAGATGTTAAAAATTGGTACAAACAACTGCCATCCGGTGTGCTGCTTAGGGCAAAAGACACAGCTGAAGCAAGGCTGACAGACTATGCCCAAAGTTCAATAGAGACTTACATGTCTGACTTTCAGAAGGAAACAGAAGAAAGTATTATTGTATCTGAAATCATTGCTGTCCCATAGTTAGTTCCAAAGTAAAAGCTGTGGAGAAACAGTCATTTGAGGTTTATTCGGAGGTTTTAGTATCTCCCAAATAGATCTTCTGTCAAAGAGATTCAACTGAAGAACCCGAAGAATTTGGCAAATCGATATTCCGAGCTTGGCTTTGAACTTCAAGACAGACAG
>JBARUU010000057.1:0-97145 GCA_049645925.1 Desulforhopalus sp. | reverse complement strand
AAATTATTCCAGTGGAAAGATTCACCATTTAAGAAAAACTGCAATTTAAGGTATTCCTGTATATTTCACTTCCGCAGAAGCGTTAGGCAGCCTGATTGATAGTAACTGAGATACTGCTATGAAAGTAATATCAACTTTTGAGATTTGAAGGAATGGAGCAGGGGAGAACGACAGCATAACCGGCTGGTTGGAAGCGCGGGACGCGCTGGAAACCAATCCGTTGTTCATGCACTGGTTGTGCAGCATTTATGAGATTGTGAACACCCCATTGAAACTCTCTGGCCAAACCACAGTGTAGCTATCTTGCTCAAGTTTTCGATGAGCGACAGTGCATTTGTCCAATATGCCCTTGGATTTCAATATATTTTTGATTCGAATGAAGGTTTTGGTTGGATCAGTAGTGATGATGAATACGTTTGCCTCGCCAGAGCCGAAATCATGACCGTCAACATCGGCAGAGCTGCCAACTACCTCGATGAGATCATCCTCGAGTTGGATCAAGGAGTCGAGATCGTCGATTGATTCATCAGGTACCTGGACCTGTATGACGAGTTGATGATTCATGTTTTGTTCCTGCACAAGTTATTCAGCAGTTTCTATGAAACACTCCAAAATGAGTGTTATACAGAAAGACTGCACGTTAGGCAACCTGCAAGATAGTAACTGACACTCGGGTATCGTCACACAAGTACCCTATTGGTGATTCAGATAGCTATTTCTCAGCATTAAAAAAGCACCCAAGGCTCGCTGAAATAGTAGAAAAGCTAATCGAAACAGGAGCAATAACCTCCAAAGACATAGGTTACATACTCCGATCTGGTTACTTTGCTTTTGACCTTTTTTGTCCTACTGCTTTCCATGGCCAATAAGGACCCGGTTAAATTTCTTGCAGCCTCCAGTTCAATGAAAGAGGCCTTTGGCATGTATAATGAATCAGCCAAAGTTGATTTTTCTCTTCCCGTCTTTCCTTCTCAACAGATAGCTCCATTTCCCCCGTTTAGATACAGTCAACCGAAAAAGTTTATGAAAAGATTAAATCACAAATTGATTCTCCGTGGCTGAATGATGATATAGGTCTATTAAAAAAAAGATGATGAATCGATTATTCTTAGCATCAACGATTCTGTACTTTTCGGTCCTGGCCAATCGAAAATTGTTCTTAAATCTCTGCCTATTTTGAGAGACAATCCCGAGACTATCCTCCCTCTGCCAATGGATCTGAGAGTTGAAGGCCATACTGATGACATACCCATTCAAGGCTCACAATTCGGCAACTGGGATCTCTCGGTCGAAAGATCCGTTTCAGTTCTAAAATATTTTTCCATGAGTGATTTGCTTCCCCTTGACCGAATGGCCGCTGTTGGCTACGGCAAAGATCGACCAATAGTAAGCAATAAAGATAAAGGAAGCAGAGCACAAAACAGACGGGTTGACTTTGTATTGAAATAAAAACGCAACGGATCACAAGCTAAGTCGCCAATAACAAACGGCACCATGCTCCTTTAGGAGTTGTTACGAAATAACCTGGCCATTTTCAGCCATTTCGTTACTGCTCCTTATGCCGTTGTGTGTTTACCACTGGCCATGTTATTGTTTAGCTACCACACTTAGTACCTTAGTCCCCTGGGAGCTTGTCCGCGAGGGGGTTCTGAAAAGGTCACTGTTTGTCTCGAAGAATTTGTATTGATTACATAAAACCAGATTATTTTCTGGCATCAAGGGAGGAATACATGGCTGAAAAGAAAAAAAAAGACGACGTTGAAGTTGAAAGAGCCAGTGCCAAAAAAAATGAAAGATCCGGTGCCAAAAAAAAGTTTTATAATATAATTGTTGCAGTGGTTCTGATTCTCTTGCTAGGTGGTGGATTCGTAACCTGGTTCTTCTTGAAGGAAAAACCAGTTCCTGAGGAGGTAAAAGACCCCGGGCAGCAAGTTCCGATGCCAGCAATCGGTCAGCAATCACAAATCGGCCCGATGGTGAATATTGAAGAGTTCATCGGCAATATCATCAGTGGCGATGCTGCCCATTATGTCAAAGCCTCAATTACCGTCGAGTTGACAAAGGAAGCGGTGAAAATTGAAGTTGGGTGCGTTTAAACAAACGACACTTTTGTTGCATAAGCCTTTGAGTCCAAGAAAACCAGGATTATTTATGGGATACAGTTGACTTAGGGGTTTGGGGTGCAACGGAACGAAAAAGATACATAAGCTTTTTGCCTACGTTTGATCTGCTGGATCACGTAATGGCCGCAGTTCGCCATTTGCCACTATTTCGGGTACTGAAAACGAGCAGCGTCCCATCATGTTTATATGTGAGTGTATCAGCGGCGATAGTCGTAGCACATCTTCTTCTTGAACCGGGTAACCTTCTGCGCGCAATTGGTTCAACACAACCTCCATGTAGATGGTATTCCATAAGACGATCATGTTGAGTACCAGGCCGAGAGCGCCTAGTTGATCTTCCTGTCCTTCGCGGTAATGCTGGCGTAACTCGCCGCGCTTACCGTGGAATACGACACGGGCCACGCTGTGACGCCCCTCAACACGATTAAGTTGTATCATTGTGTTACGGCGTGTGGCTTCGTCGTCGATGATGGTCAATGTATGCTGCGTCTTGCTGATCCGACCGAACTCTGCAATGGCTTGTGCCAGCCGGGTCGGTCGGTTGCCGACCTGGAGGGTGCGTATGATATCAATCGCCGGCACACGTCCAAGCAAGAGGGAATACCTGAGCTTATTCCTGAAAATGCCACCGGGATCATGCTAGAAGAATTGTCCAAAATGGAGCATTTTGAAATCCAAAACAATTAAGAATAAGTTTTGCAGGTCACTGCGACAGAAGCGTCAGGCGACGTGGTTGATAGTAACAGATTATCTGTCATGCTCCAAGCTTGCTACCACGACACTATCAAATTCCCAGTCCATAGCTATGTGAGATAATCAGCAAGGGGTGGTTCAACTTGGTATGTAAAACCTGTTAAGTCGGATCGCGATTGTATCAATAAAACGCCAAAAGGGGTAACGGAACAATGTGTTCCGTTACCCCTTTTATACTATTAAAATCGAATGCTTTTCGTTACTGGAAATTCACTAATTCAACATCGAAAACCATGGTCGCATTCGGTGGAATCGGACCGCGCCCTGACGGACCATATCCGAGGTTGGGTGGAATGATTAATACACGCTTCTCACCCTTTTTCATGCCGAGTAAAGCTTCATCCCAGCCTTTAATTACCTGGCCTCGTCCGACGGGGAAATCAATCGGTTGTTTACGGTCGTAGGAGCTGTCGAATTTTTTGCCGTTGAGTAAGGTGCCGGTATAATGAACGGTAACCATCGAGCCCTGCTTTGGCGTTTCACCGGCACCCTCCTCCACCACCACATATTTTAACCCGGAAGGGGTGGTAACGGCTTTGGGCCACCGCTCGCTGATCTGTGCTTGCTCAGCTTCCATTGCAGCAAGTTCCTTTTCCTTTTGGCCCTTTTCGAAGTTGTTCAGAAGTTTGTCAAAGGCTTTTTGATCACTCTGAAAGGCCTCGGCTGCCGCACCGACACGGATAATTTCAACGGAATTCAAGGCGTCATTACCTTCGATTTTATCGACTACATCCTGACCTGATACAACATGGCCAAAGACAGTATGTTTGCCATCGAGCCATGGTGTGGCGACATGGGTGATAAAAAACTGACTGCCGTTGGTTCCCGGTCCGGCATTGGCCATGGACAATATTCCGGGTCCGGAATGCGTGAGACTTGGATCAATCTCGTCTGGGAAGGTATAGCCGGGGCCGCCGGTTCCGGTGCCCAGGGGACAACCGCCCTGAATCATGAAGTTGGGGATGACACGATGAAATTTCAGTCCATCGTAAAACTTATCACCTTTGGCCTTGGCACCACCGCCAAGATCCTTTGTCCCCTCGGCAAGGCCGACGAAGTTGGTTACAGTCAGGGGCGTTTTCTCGAATTCAAGCTTACAGAGAATTTCTCCTTTAGCTGTGTCAAATTTTGCGTACAACCCATCCTTTAGCTTTGTTGTTGCCATTCCTGATTCTCCAGATAGTAGTGTGAAAGTTAAAAAGAGTACAAACAGAGTGCAAATTCTATACATAGATTCTCCTTTTGCAATGGTTTTATAGGTAAATGATTCAAGTTTGTGAGTATATCAATTCATATGCTCATCCGACAGTTAGCGCACCGCAAATTGCCGGACTGTTCATTTGCCGACACTATAACGGTTTACAGCCACAAATTACAATGATTCTTGTAACCGTGCGGCAGCACAACATCTTTCGACGCTCATTATGGTTGTGACGGGGAGGACGGGGGAAGGGTCAGTTCTGCTTTCAAAAGAAGTTCCCGACCGTCGCCGCCTTTTGATCTGATAACTTTAACATCGATTATATCGCCGGCACTGGTTGCAAGCATGGCAATACGCAGGTCTGTCATATCGGAAACCGGATACCCATTGACCTCTTTCAGTATGTCGCCCTCGAGCATTCCTGCCGCAGCCGCCTTGCCGTGGGGGCTGAGTTGCTCGATTTCCAGAAAGGTCTGTCCATTTCTGGTTTCAGTAACAAGAACGATGCCTATTTTGGGTAACTCGGGAAGCTCTGCGGGAGCAGCAAGAAAATAATAGTCAGCCACCTGATCCAAATTGGCCGGACTGCTGTCGTTATAGATATTCAATACTGATGCCTGCTGAACCGGTAACCTCCTGGCAACCCTGGGAGGAATGCCGAAATCCTTGCGGGTGTGTTGGGAGCCAGCCAGGATCACCATTCGATAATCTGGCTGACTGGAGAGAAAATTGGTGATATTTTCAGCCATGGTCTCGTCCCAAAGCCCCTGGGCCTGAATAAAGCCACTTTTAGCTCCGCTGCCGTGACCTCCCTGCATATGGACTCCATGCACCAAGGAAAGTCGTTCAGCATAGCCTTCCATGTCCAGTTTTCTGTCTATGGGCAGTACCTCTCTTGCTTCGTTGTCTAATGTATCCGTGCCGCCTGATCGGAAAACTTCGGAGACAATCCGACGGTCCAGGTTGAGTCCAACAACCTGGATTTTGTGTTCTCTGGCAAATCGAAGAATGTCGCGAAAAAGACGATAGTCGTAGCCCCATACGTTATAGTAATCTGATTCTTTAATGAACGTCTGCTCGCTAACCTCTTCATCACTGAGAGTATAGCGATCGAGTGCCGCCTGTGAGGAGGTGGGAAACATCTCCATCCCGATGGCAAGCTTGGGGTTTTTTTTATGCAGAGTTTCGATAATTCGAAGCTGTAACAGATGGTCGGGGAGTGAAGTGTGGGTCTCTCCCACGTACACCACTCGGGCGTCGGCGAGTTGCTCAACGACTTTTTCAAAGGGCGACAGGGCAGACGTACTGCCTCCTGCAGGGAGTTCCTCAAGAATATAACGAAGGCCGGAGGTGGTCGGGTGGATACTTTTTTGGGAAATGCGTCCGTTTTTAAATTCCATGTATGAGTATTTCCCATAGTGGCTGAGTCGTCTGCCGACAGACGTTGTTTGGTCCTCTCCACTGCTTGAAACCAGTACAGCCACACGGTCGCTGTTCAGGGGGTTGCGGCGAACATCTAATGTAAATCCATTCCCCGGGTGGTCCGGCATACCGAAAAGCGCTCTGCTTGGAGCGTGTTCGATACCAAGAAAGAGCAGGTCATGCTCCTGCAGTTCGAGGTTGGTAACCTCTGCTGCAGTGGTCAGCGACAAACCTTTTTCTCCAAAGCTGTCAAGCAGAGCCTGATAGAGGTCACGGTCACTCTCGCTGCCAAGAACAGCCAGTTTTTTCTCCGCACCCATGAACTGCGACCAGACCGCAGGCAGCTCTTCATCTGCCAGCTGCCTGAGAAAGGCATGTTCTGGATCGATCGTAAATTCAAGGGGCAACTGACCTTTACTCAGCGGGATGGAAATTTTGTTATTTGTTGTCGTTATCTCTCTTTTGACAAGGAAGGTTGATGCCATTGTTTTTATTTGGATGGGGACTATGAGAGAAAAGGGTTCCTTCGAAAGCTGCAGAAGATTGAAAGAGAGTACAGGACCAGCAGGAGAATGTTGGATTTTGATATTTTCTACATCCAGTTCAGGAATGTCATTTCTATTCAGTCTTTCAGAAAAAAAGGCCCCGAGATCGGATCCTGAAACAGTTTCAAAACTCTTTTGCAAATCACTCCAGGTTGCACGTCTGCCATTGTTGTTGTTATAAAACAGGCGTATTCCCTCATAAAAAGGTCGATTGCCGATTTTCTGACGTAATTCATGAAAGAACAGTGCGCCTCTGGTGTAGCCGACGGCCCGCTTTGCTTTGGCTAATGGCTGGTTGTGGCTAGCCGATGTAAAGCTGGCCAGAGGGATAGATGAATCTTTATGTACATAGCTGAGATACCGGGTAATACTCTCGAGTCGATCGGCAATACCTTCTCCTTTCTCCTCCCTGTACATGTGGTCTGCCAGAAAAGAGGTCAGCCCTTCGCACCAGTTTCCCTGGGAATAGTCAACTTCCACAGCATTACCGAACCAGGAATGTACAATCTCGTGGCCAAGGGACGTGTCCTTGATAAAAGGCAGGCGCAGGACCATCTGGCCGAGAAGGGTGAAGGTTGGCATACCGTAGCCTGTGGGAAGTCGGTTGGCGACTATGACATAGTGGCTGAAAGGATAAGGGCCGATCTCTTTCTCGTATCTGATGAGATAGTCTGCCGCCGCCTTGAGGTATCCTCCGGCAAGTTCCTGGTCTTCTTCAAAAAACATCGAATAGACAACGAGCCCATCGCGGACTTGTCGTTTTAGAACGGAATAGGGGCCTGCAACGAAGTGAATATCGGTAACCGGCCTGGAATAACGCGCACTGACAATGTTGCCTTCTTTTTTGAGTGGAAAGCTGTCGGCTTCTGTGATCGCAGTGAAATTACCGGGGATGGTGGCTGTAAGAAAAAAGCGCATAGGTTGTTTGGGGAGGGGGTACCAGTTGCTGGTGAGGGATATGCCATCCGGACTTATCATGTTATCAAAACTTTGTGTAATCAATCTGGTATACGAAAGATATAGGGTGCGGTGTATTTCCGCGGAGGGAAGAACCAGCACATCCGGTATCGACTGAAGCTCATGCTCCACGCCGCTCTCATCCCGCAGGAGGCTTCCCGTAACTTCGAGCCCGTGAAAAAAGAGAGTGAGCTCCTGGTTTGCCTCGATAGTAATCCTGGCTGTACCTGTCAATCTGCCTTCTTCGGGGACAAAGAAAAGGGAGAGCTCGTAGTTTGGATTTTCAGCACCTGATGCCAGGGCGGTCAACAGACAGCAGTTACAAAAAATCAGGATGAGGATAAGGAAAACAGTCGCGGTTGGAAAGTGATTTGAAAAATATGCCATTTGATCTGTCCTGTGAAGAATAAATATACTTTTCTGTCTGGCGAACCTCTCAGACCTGTGGTTTATTTGTGTCCTGTATAGAGTAATATCAAAAGTCTGTTCGTGCTAACTCCGTTACAGCGAATTAATACCTTCGGACAATAATTTATGATTGAAGACAAAGAAAGTTGTTGTCAGGGCAGCCAATAAACACAGTTTTCAATTTCAAATCCGCAGCCAGGTGTTTCAGGTGAATAATAGAGATAAAAAGATAAAAATAGTCGGCCTCAACGCCCGGTTTACGCATTCCTGTCTGGCGCTTTTTTATGTCCGGAATGAGCTCGAGAAAAATTGCCCTGATTACCATCGTCAATTGCTTCAGTTTACCATTAATGACAACTACTACGAGATGCTGCTCCGGCTGAGCCGGGGAAACCCCGGCTATATCTTCTTTTCAGCGGCTATCTGGAACAGCAGCCTTGTTGAAAAACTAACCCTTGATCTGCGGATCTGCCTCCCGGATTGTCGGGTGGTCATCGGAGGTCCCCAGGCATCGGTGCTGGGTGAACGCTTAGGCGCAGACATCTGCACAATAGTGTTTGGTGAGATTGAAGGGATAGAAAAGAATTTCTACCGCGATTTGGAGGCAGGATGTTTGCGACCACGATACAGCGCATCCTTTTTTGCCATGAAAGAGCGGCGTTTCGATTATCCCTACCGTGAGGCAGATTTCACTGACCACCTGAAAAACAGACATATCTATTTCGAGAGCAGCAGGGGCTGTCCTTTCAGTTGTACCTACTGTCTCTCTGCCGGGGAAAAGGGATTGTACCATAAAGAGCTTAAGGCAGTCGAAACTGAGTTGCGTGACATCCTCAGTCACCGGCCGAAAGTTATCCGATTCATCGACCGTACCTTCAATGATGTCCCCGACAGGGCTCTTGCGATTTGGACTTTTCTTGCCGCCGAGGGAGGTGAGACTCTTTTTCATTTCGAGATGGCACCGGACCGATTTACCGAGGAGATGTTCGATTTTCTCGGGACAATTGAACCTGGTCGCTTTCAATTCGAACTGGGAATTCAGTCAACCCACGACAAAACACTTGAAGCCGTCAACAGGCGAGTCGATCCACTCGAAACACGTCAAACTATCAGCCGTCTGGCAAGGCTTGGCAATATACATCTCCATGTCGATCTCATTCTTGGACTGCCTTATGAAACCCGCGATAGTTTTGCCGCTTCTTTCAGGGATGTATTCGCTATGGGAGCCCACTATATTCAGATGGGATTGTTGAAAATCCTGCCGGATACCCCCATCTGTCATGGAGCTGATGAATTCGGGTATGCACACTGTTCCGAACCACCATATTCCATCCTCCGGACAAGATGGATGGACCACCCCACAATCCGCAATTTATACTGGTTTTCAGAGCTTGTTGAGAAATTTCACAATAACCGTTATTTTGTAAGTCTTTGGCGTTATTTACGTAAGAATGGAGTAGATGTGTACCAATTTTTTCAGGATTTACTCTTGCTTTGTCAAGCCGGCGGTTTCTTTCAACTTGCAGCGACCCAGGAACTGATGAGCACAAAACTCGTCGAGTTGTTTGCCCGGAGAGAAGATAGAGATCTGGTTGTTGAGCTTTTACGATACGACTGGCTTCGTTGTGGCTTTCGATTTCTCCCCACCTGCCTCAAAGTGGACAGCAGCCGAGAGCAGCCTGAAGAGACCAAGTCCGGTCTTTATCAAAGCCTGCCTGCCGAATTTGATGGGGTATACAGCAGAAGCAGCCGCAATCAGTTTTTTCGGAAGTCCTATTTTTTACGGATATCGAAGGATGCATGCAATGAAATTGGTCTTTCCACCAATGCTGTCCGCCCTTGCCTCTGTATTCTGCAGGAACGTGAACTGACTGTGTCTGCCTATAACAAAATCATGATATTATAATGAAAATAAAGAAAAATGGAAAAAAAGTTGACCTTCGGTACGGTCGTTATATAGTTAGCAGCTGTTTTTGTACAACGACTACTGAAACCGAAGAAACCTATAAGAACGGAAGAGGGAGAACTTAATGCCAGTGTATAAGATCAAGAAGATAAACAACATTGCAAAGCAGGGATTGAAGCTCTTTGGTGAGAGATTTACGGTTTCCGCAGATGAAGAATCCCCCGACGGCATTATTCTCCGGAGTTCCTCTCTGAATGTAGATGATTACCCAACGCTTCTGGCTGTCGCGAGGGCCGGAGCCGGTACGAATAATATCAATGTTGAAAGGGCAACGGAAAAAGGTGTTTGTGTTTTCAACACTCCTGGAGCAAACGCCAATGCCGTTGTCGATCTGGTGTTTCCGATGATGGGAGTATGGAATAGAAACATCTATAGGGGAATAGCTTTCTGCAAATCACTGGCGACTATGGCGCCTGACAAAGTCGGTAAAGAGGTCGAGGCCCGGAAATCTCAGTTTAAGGGGGAGGAAATTGCCGGCAAAACGCTGGGAGTAGTCGGTCTTGGGCAGATTGGTGTGCGGCTTGCCAATGGTGGAGTTTTCAGGCACATGAAAGTAAATGGTTTTGACCCTGCACCCTCTCTGGCAAATATTCATCAGCTTTCGCCGGAGGTACGGGTATGCCGTAATCTTGGAGATGCCGTGGGGAATGCCGACGTCGTCAGCCTTCACCTGCCCCTCCTTGAGCAGACCCGGAATTTGGTCGATCCTGAATTTATCGCCAGAATGAAAAAGGGGGCAGTACTGATAAATTATTCCAGAGGCCCAATTGTCGTCGAAGATGCTGTCATTGCCGCGCTTGACAGCGGTTACCTGGAAGCCTATCTGTGTGATTTTCCAAGTCCGGCCCTGGTTAAACACGACAAGGTACTCGCAACGCCTCATCTGGGAGCATCGACCTCGGAATCTGAAGAGAATTGTGCAACCATGGCAGTCAAAGAGATATCCAATTATTTGAAATATGGGAACGTTACCCATAGTGTCAATTTTCCGAATATCGAATCTACTCCAAGTGACAAGGTACATTCGAGGTTGATTGTCATCAATCGGGACGTTCCGGGAATGATCGCCTTCGTTTCAAATATTTTTGGCGACAACAAGGTAAACATCGCCAGCTATCTGAACCAGTCCAACGGCAAAGTCGGTTACAACATAATTGATGTGGAGTCGGCAGTTCCAGCGGTAGTACTTGAGAAAATCGCCAGTAATTCTGATGTCATTCGTACCCGTGTCATTACCTTCAAACAGTAGTAAAAAAAAGAATTAGGCAAGGTTAAGAAAATTAGACAGCCTATTGTTCTGATATTGTTAGTAAGAATGTTAATATTTGCGTTGATCCGGAAAAAGCAGTATAAAAAATTGTACATACTTCGGTTGTTTACTCAATACTTCGTGAAAAAATATTTTGTAACCGGTTGAATTTACACCTATAGTCATTTTGATGAAAGATGGCATGTGATATGCAATGTTTATTATGCTTTATCTCTTCTCTCTTTTCTCCTGGAAAAACCGGACTCCCCTGCTAGGGTCCGGTTTTTCTTATTTCAGGCTTTTTTTCCGCGAAACCCACCTTTCTACATATGAATGAATAATGAAACCTTGCAGGTGATACTGCAGAAATGCGACCGCTATGATCGTTTTGCCATAGCTGCACATGTCGAAATGGTAGCTGACCGCCTCGGAGGGTTCGGCCCTCTATATGGAACAACTGTACTGTTGAAACCTAATCTCATCAGCAGCAGTCGTACTCCCTGTGTATGTACCCACAGCGAGTTTATTGCGGGTGTCACAAGCTGGTTCTTAGATCAGGGAGCGAGGGTTTTCCTTGGAGATTCTCCGGCATTTGGCAAAACTGGAAAAGTATGCCATGCTTTGGGAATTGTTGAGGGCTTAAGGGGGATGGATGTCAGATTCGTCGATTTTGTGACACCGGTCAAGAAAAAACTTGCTGGTGGTGTCACTGTTCCAGTTGCCCGTGAAGCGCTGGAATGCGATCTTTTTGTAAATATGCCGAAGATAAAAGCACACAACCAGATGTTTGTCTCCCTGGCTGTTAAAAACATTTTCGGCATTGTTAAAGGGGCCAATAAAGCGAAATTACATATGGTTCATGGTGCTTCACATGAACAGTTTTCCGCTGTTATACTTGATCTATTGTCTGTTTTACCGCCCCAGCTACATCTGGCGGATGGCATAGAGGCCATGCACAGGTCGGGCCCCCTTGACGGTTGTTCATTGCTTCTTAACTGTATGGCTGCAGCACGTTGTCCGGTAGCTCTTGACACAGCGATACTTGATCTGCTAGAGCTAGACCTGAGAAAAAGTCCTCTGTGGCTGCTTGCCTCCAAGAGAATGATGGCGGGCAGTGATAGGAGAAACATTACCTATCCACTGCTATCGCCGGAAGATTTTCAAAATTCAGGTTTCATAGCTCCAGGTCACCTGAATGGTATTCGTTTTCATCCTGCCAGGTTCCTGGGTGGAATGGTAAAGAGAGTATTTTTGAGAGTTTGTCGTTAACCTGGCGTGACTATGTGAATCAGGCAAAACAGCTGCACCCCGACTTCACCATAATTGAAATTACTAAAAAAAGGATTGTATATGTTTGATCTGCAGGGAAAAGTTGCACTCATAACGGGAGGCTCCCGCGGCATTGGTCGCGCCATTGCTATTCGTCTGGCGGAACATGGTGCTGATATAATTGTCAACTACGTTCGTCACAAAAGAGACGCCCAGGAAACCGCCACGGAAGTTGAAAAATTAGGCCGAAGATGTCTTCTTGTAAAAGCTAACGTCGCCAATAATGACGATGTCCAGAAAATGTTCCTGCGTATCTCTGAGGAGTTTGGGCGTCTTGATATATTAGTGAGTAACGCTGCTTCAGGTGTTCTGAAACCGGCCCTTCAGTTGACAGAACGTCACTGGAACTGGGCTATGGATATTAATGCCAGAGCATTACTGACGCTTGTGCAACAAGGACTGCCTTTGATGAACAGCGGAAGCAGGGTCATGGCTGTTTCGAGTCTTGGATCGGTTCGGGCTATTGAAAACTATACCACAGTGGGAGCTTCAAAGGCTGCCTTAGAGTCGCTTGTCCGCCATTTGGCCGTAGAACTTGGTCCTCAGGGGATCAATGTCAATACAATAAGTGCCGGTGCAGTTGACACAGATGCCCTCAAACACTTTCCTAACCGTGATGAAATTCTTCGTGCAGCAATGGACCGGACTCCCTTAGGGCGTTTGACGACACCTCAGGATGTTGCAGATATTGCTCTGTTTCTTTGCAGTGATTTATCCGCCATGATCCAGGGTCAGGTCATTACAGTGGATGGAGGATATGCCATCAGAGGATAAGGAGCCTCCCAAGGATATTTTTTACCAAACTCATCGCTATGCCTGAAAAAATGACTAATTTGGGAAATCTCCAGGCGTGTGGGTCTGGGCTCAACATTTGGAGGGATTTTGAAAAGCAAATTTTTTAAAATCCCTTTAATGTTTCAATTTGTGAATACCAGCACGGCAGACGAGCAGGATTATGAGGACAGAGAGCAGGATCGTTCCCGCCGACCAGGCAGAGAGGTACGCTAAATCAACAGGAGTGTAGGCCTGCCCTCTCACAGAACTGCGTACTATTCGATAGGTGGGGATGATTCCTAAAGCTATTACCAATAATTCATACAGTACTGCGCAGAAGAGAAAGAGTATTGCCCCCGGTCCCATCGCAGCTGTTTTATTTTCGGATTGAAAATCAGCGAACATGGCACCGAATCCCACCCCCATCCCAAGAACAGTCCAGGTTATAATCAAGGCAGCAAAAAGTGAGATCCACCCCATAGGGCCCGATATCTGCAGCAGGTTGTTTGAAGCTGCAGTGAGAATGAGGGTAAGAACGGTGAATGGACCGAAATAGAAAAGATACTTGTACCAGAGGAACCTGGCAAGTGATAACGGGGAAGCGCCGATGAGGTAGAAGGCGCCCTTTTCTGCACCAACAGACGGATAGACAAAGCGAGTGGCAAGCGAAGCGGCTAGAAATCCTGCAAGACCGATGTTGGCAAAAGCTATAAGATTACTGATATAAGTCGTAGGAAAAAGGGTGCGGTCCAGGGGAAGTGCTTTAAAGTTGTAGAGATAGACAACAATTAAAGCGCCGATCATGAAAAACTGCGACCACTCTCCGGAATCCCGGGTGAATTGACGAAATTCCTTACGGAAAAACCAGGCGAGGCGACCATGGAAATGCCGGACCGGACGAAACCGGCGATGCCCGCCAAAAGATTCCTGGGATTTTGAAAAACCATCCATAAAGAGTTTTTTCATGGCTGTTTCACCAGCAAAATAAAGGACAAATGGAGTAGTCAGCAGCAACCCACCGAGAAGCCAGTCAATTTCGCGATCAAGAAGGTAGTCTGAGAGAAAATTAGCCGCCCACCCAGCCGGAACCCATGGCCCTGCCGGGGCAGAAATTGCGCCGAAATATTCGATAAACTGGCCGTATTGATCTGGGTTCACAAGGTCTTCGGGGCGTATTAACCGAAAAACCAGGTAAAGAAACAGCCCGAAACAGAGTGACAGGTAGAGAACGATGTCTTTTGTTCTTCTGGCCGGAAACATATACACAATACCTACGGTCAAAAACATGGCAAAGGCCGCTCCGGTCAAGGCAACTGATGGGACTGAGAAGAGAACTAAAGGCCAGAAAAGTGGTCCTGCATTAAATACCTGACCGTATGCGCCGAAAACGGGGAGTGAGAATATCAGGACCATCCATGATGTGCTGACAGCGGTGGTGACAAACCGCATCCGAAAGATTTCCTGGGGATTTAGAGGTGCGGCGAGAAGGATTTCGTTATCCTGGGATAGATACAGAGTGGAAACAGATGTAACAATGGCTGAGAATATAAGCATGACAAAAAGCATAATCCAAATCATCTGAAAAATCTTAAGACTCAGGATAATGCCAAGTTCATTCTGGGCATGGAAATAGCTGAGTACCTTATAGGTTCCAAAATAAATAATGAGGCATACCCCAGCACCGAGTAGAACGATGGCACTGGTTCGTATCCTTGCCTTTTTGCTTGAAACAAAACGGTTTGTATTCGTCTGAAACCAGGGTTTGAAAAGACGGGACACCATAGTCCTATCCTCTTTGTGCAGGGCTGTCTGCCGCTGTTAACGTATCTTTTTCCGACCGCAGGGCGTGGATTATATTCTGCAGTTCAAAAGCACCGGTTAATTCGAGAAATATATCTTCCAGATTGGTACTGCTGTTTGTAGCCTGGACGCGCAGTTCCGAGAGGGTGCCGGTGGCCTTGATGTTCCCGTGGACTATGATGCCGATGCGATCGCACAGCTCTTCGGCAATTTCCATGGAATGGGTGGAAAGAAAAATACCAGTCCCGGATCTTGCTTTGGATTTGAAGAGTTCCTTGACGATACGACCGCTTTTGGGATCAAGCCCCACCATGGGCTCATCGACGATGATGAGCGGCTGGTTGAGCATGAAGATGGAGGTCATAATAAGTTTTTGACGCATACCGTGGGAATATCCCTCGATAAGATGGTCTTTCCATTCCACCAGATCAAAAAG
This sequence comes from Desulforhopalus sp., assembly GCA_049645925.1. Lineage (GTDB taxonomy): Bacteria > Desulfobacterota > Desulfobulbia > Desulfobulbales > Desulfocapsaceae > Desulforhopalus_A. The sequence continues at coordinate 82,182 of JBARUU010000057.1, read as the reverse complement.
TTCAAGGTAATGTTCAGCCTCCTCCTGATGTTTTTTTCCGGAATCCGTATAGAGACTACTGATAAAACCCAGGTATTCAGCCCCGGTCAGTTTTTCATAGAGATAGGGGCGATCGGGGATGTAACCGGTTTTACTTTTACAATACGCAGGGTGTGAATCGAGCTTATTACCGCAAATACTGATTGCACCTGTCGTCGGTTGTAGAAGCCCGGCAAGCATTTTAATAGTTGTTGTTTTACCTGCACCGTTTGGTCCGAGAAAACCGTAAATCTCACCGGCTGCCAGTTCCATGCTGATATCGCTTACGGCAGCGAACTTACCGAAATATTTGCTCAAATTTGATGTTGTTAGAAGGGGTCCCTGCATTATTACATCCTGTCGATGAGGAAATGATCCATTGATGATACCTTATTTACTCATGATTAATTTCTTGCAGAATCGGTTCAATAGTGAGTCTGCCAAGCAGTCCACTAATTCGTACCTGTTCCTGTAGCTCGCCCTGGATAAATTTCAAATGGGTTAGATCGGCAGGAAACTGATTGGTTGTAGTGTCGATACTCACCCAACGGTCTCCGAGACAGACCTCGTTCCAGGCATGATAATAAAAAGCATCTTTATGGTAGGTAACGCCTGCGGCAATTCGGGTCGGGATAGCAACACTCCTCGCCATAGCCGCCATGAGTGCCGCGTGCTCATTACAGTCTCCCTGCCTGTTCTTTAAAGTGGTCAGGGCGTCCGGCAACCCAATTACTGATCGCTTATCCAGATTTTTATACACCCAGGAAGACAGTTTTTGAACACGCTGCGTCGGCTTGAGCGCTCCAGAGGTTATTTTCCGGGTGAGCTCCTTGATCTCCTGGTGGTCGGACTGAATGTAGGCTGAAGGAGTGAGGCTGTCTCCGATGTCAGGGCAAGTCGCTATAGTGCTGTCTGCTGGAATATTTTCACGGGTGATGGTAAGGATATTGTCCTGATACTGTTGCCTGCCACCATGAAGATCAAATTTGATCTCCTGTGGAAAATACAAGCGATATTGCATCGATTTCCCTAGTTCTTCCGGAATCTTGGTCTGTGTTTTTATAGAGACGGAAGCAAGTATTTCCTCACCGGTATCTGGCAGGTTGAGAGCCTTGAATTGAGGTTCTTTCAGAAAAACGAAACCGGCCGGAGATTCCTCTTTGATGACAATTCCCGAGTCATCCAGCCAGGAATTAACCCGTATACCCGAAAATGATTCAGTAAAACGGTGTAATGCATGTACCCTGCCGTTGATAAGGACAGAATCTTTGCCATGATATTCCACGATTGATTCCTTTCCGGTAAGTGACACAGGATCAAACCAGGAAATTTTCCTTTTCTCGCCGGTCTTGACCCCTGCGGTCAGGAGATACGGCCGTCTGGAAGAGGAGAGTAGCGGCGGGGTTGTGAAGATTATGGTGTCCCGGATAGTGTTGCTTCCGGTGGCAAGCTTGTAGCTCACAACATTGCCGTTTACGGTTCCTTCTGTCTGCATCCTGTAAAAAGGTGATTGAAAGGAGAAACTGAAGTTTTTTAAAAGGTTTGACGCTGAAAGGTTTGCTCTGAGGTTGAGTTCGATGGTCTGCACAGCTCCTGCAACATTGAGGTGCATGAGAGCGTGTTGCTTGAGTAACAGGGTGTTATCCGGTCTCGATTTGAAGTCGTTGACAATAAAGCCAATTTTATCGTTTCGAAAATAGATTGACTGGTATTCTGTTGATGCAGCCTGTCTGATCGTCTGTTGCTCACTCAAGTCTATTGCGTTGACATATACATCACGTCTCACCAACAGGATAAATAATACTCCCCAGATGGTAACAATCAGTAACCTTAAGATGTTTGAAAGTTTTAAAGATAATTTTTTCATAGAAAGAGTATAGCCATTACCAAAAATAATGTGAATGGATTGTCTCGGGATTTGCCGAATTGAGCCTCCTCCCGGAGGGATATCGTGAATTATCTGTCAAATATCGAATAGACACCTTGGTTTTCCAAGCTATAATTTGATATTTGTAGTAGCTTTTCGGCGAAAAATATATTGTGATAAAAATGTATAGCAATCGAGATAAAATAATTCTGGCATCTGGTTCTCCTCGCAGACAACAGTATCTCAAGGAGATGGGCTTACGCTTTACAGTTCAGACTGCTGCCGTTGATGAAAGCGCCTTGGATTTTGAAAATCCAGTGGACTTCGTGAAGCGGATGGCCCAGGAAAAGGCTGCTGCAATCAGCTCTGAGCTCCAGAACTGTTGGGTTATCAGTGGCGACACAGTTGTCTGCCTTGGAAAAAGGATTCTTGGCAAGCCCGCTGACAAAAAGGAAGCGGTTTCGCAGCTTATGGCACTTTCCGGCCGGGAGCATCATGTTATAACCGGTTTTTGCGTTGCGCACGGATCTCGCAAAATTAACGTTGTTCGGTCAGTCACAACCAGGGTAGTTTTTGCCGACTACCCGGAATCCTTGGCCCGTGCCTATGTTGCAACAGGGGAATCTCTTGATAAGGCAGGAGCGTATGGCATTCAGGGAAAAGGGATTTTTCTCGTTAAGACCATCGAAGGATCTTATTCGAATGTTGTCGGTTTACCACTGTATGAGCTTGTTGAGGTCTTACAGGCGAATGGTGTAATAGAACCATCCGATCCTATTTCCTGACTAAAGAACGGGAAGATTGTAATTTTTTTTCGTTTTGGCGTATAATTCGACTTGGAATAGACACTGAATATTGTTCCTTGATATTGAGAGAGAGACGAGAATAAAAAATGCCGATCTTGTTCAATAAATATTATCCCATACGAACGATAGTATTCATTTTTGGCGAAGGATTGCTCATTTTTTTATCCCTTCTGGCAGTGGACTGGTTCATGTTGGGATCCGGGTTGTTTTTTCTTGATTTTCTGCTTAACTCCGCCAGAGCGCTTCTGGTTACCCTCATCTTTCAACTCTGTCTATACCTTTTTGATCAGTACGATCTCCGCGACGAAAGATCGCTGCCGAATACATTTACCCGTATGACCCAGGCATTCGGTGTCGGTTGTATTCTTTTGGCCGGGGTATATTATACGCTCCCCTTCATGATCATATCCACACGAATTTTTTGGCTTGGCTATGTGGTGATCTGCTTTTCTGTGGCCCTATGGCGTGGAGCTTATTATCTCATCCTGAGAAAACGGCTCTTTGTACAAAATATCTTATTGGTCGGTACCGGAACGCTTGCGTCCGACATCGCCAGGGTAATAGAGGGAGTGCAGGACTCTGTCTACAGGGTTAAAGGTTTTGTCGGGGAAGGGGAACCGGCATTTAATCCCCACGGGGCTCCCATCCGGCCCAGTATCGAAGATTTTGAAGAACTCCTTGATAAGCATGAGTTTGAGCGGATCATCGTAGCTCTTGATGATGGAAGGGGGGCAACTCCCATAAGTGCTCTTTTAAATTGCAAGATGCGGGGGATTCCCATCGAGCTGAGTACTACGTTTTACGAGCGGGTTGAGGGCAAGATTCTTGTTGAGGGGATTGCACCGAGCTGGATAATATTTTCAGATGGATTTGCGCTCAGCAGATGGAAGTATCGGGTAAAAAGACTCATGGACCTCTTTCTTTCTTCAGCTCTTCTGGCCATTAGCCTGCCGGTTCTGGTGGTTACTGCTCTGCTTATAAAACTGGATTCGGAAGGACCGGTTTTTTATCTGCAGGAAAGAGTCGGGGAAGGTAACAGGTCTTTTCGGATAATAAAATTTCGTTCCATGTATCAAGATGCCGAAAAAGACGGAGCGGTTTGGGCGAGAAAAAATGATGATAGGGTCACCAGGGTAGGAGAGGTGATTCGTACTCTGCGAATTGATGAATTACCCCAGCTCTGGAACGTACTGAAAGGGGAAATGAGCCTTGTTGGTCCGCGACCGGAGCGACAGATATTTGTCGATGAGCTGGCAAAAAAGATACCTTATTACAATATTCGTCATGAATTGAAGCCTGGCGTGACTGGGTGGGCCCAGGTCTGTTATCCATATGGAGCATCAGAGCTGGATGCATTGAAGAAGCTGGAGTACGATCTTTACTATATGAAAAATCTATCAATTGCATTTGATATGCTGGTCATTTTCAAGACAGTGAAGACAGTCCTTTTTAAAAAGGGTGCCAGGTAAGGGAGAAGCGAAGTTGTGGTGAAGCGCATCAATATTCTGCAAAGCGGTGTCAAAAAATGAACGAGATTGAGCTGCAGGGAAAAAGCATCGAAGCACTGAAATCATTTAACAGCACTATTGTGACGAGCCGCCTGTATCCGCCGGAAGCTCCACAGGTCGCGAATGCAGTGGACAGAGGATATAAAGGTATTCAGAGCTTTCTGGGCCGGTATGGTGAATTAACATTTTCCAGAAAAGGTGAAAAACTTTTTATTTGTGGACAGCTTCTGCAACCGGAAGTAGTGGAATCTTTCCCAAATCTTGTCGTCTATCGTCAGTTGCGGCAACTTGATCTCCCGCAACTGGTCGTCATTCCGGAAATGGATCGATTTGCATTCAGCCAGCTCCTTTCGGTTTTTAATGCCTCTGTTGAAAAAGTTAGAAAAGCGGGCGGGGGACTTGAGTACATAACCAGCCTTGGGCTGGCTGACTATTTCCCAGATGAGAAGGAAGCACCGGACGAACATGGGGGGGGCAGAGATGGCGCAGGCAACTTACTGCACCCCCATACCCCGGTGAAGGTACGACCGGAAATAATTGACTGTCTTTTGGGCAGGGAGAGTCGACCTCTTATAGAAGAAGAGCTGCAGAAAAAAATGGCAGACACAGAAACGGCAATAGGTATTCTGTTTGCGTGTATCGCCAATATCCTAAAGGACATCCAAGAAAAGAAGATAATTGTCCCGTCGAGTGATTTTCCCCTCATGTTGAAAAAGGCCGAAACTCTTATCGAGGTCATGGAGAGGCAAGAGGTTGCAGTGGGGCTGGCCAAAATACTGGTGCAACGCCTTAAAGACCCTGCTCTCTGTGTTGTGTCTGTGCAGGAGTATCCTGAAGGTTTTGGCAGCTCATTGTATGATGGACTCATTGGTTTGCTGACCGGCGAGAATCTTGCTGGAATGATAGTTTTTTTCAGGCAGCAGCTTGCAAAGGCAAAACGATCGGAAAAAATAAACGTATCCCATGTGCAGTTCCTTGAGCAGGGTCTGACCCTGATGGTGAACAGCGAGAAAGGGAAACATTTTTTAAGCGCAGAAAAAGCCAAAACAATTATCCACGAAGGTGAAAAGGAAAGAAAGAAACGACGTCTTGAGGCGGGTATTAAAGGATTTCTCCAGGGTAATACCAACCTGCTGCAAAGCGAAGAAATCGTTCATTACCTGCCTGCAGCTGTTCGTCAAATACAGAGCCAAAACAGTGAAGCCGAGGTTACCTTACTGATAAAAGGCATGCTCGCCTCTCTCAAGGATGGAGGTCAAACGGTAAAGGAATCATTGCTGCAAAGTGTTTTGAAAATAGGTGAAAACCTCCTCGTTGACAGCCAATGGAGTCATGTTGATCTCATTAGTGAGCAGCTCATGGAAGACTTGCGAAATGGGAATCTTGGCGCTTTGATGGCAGAGAAAACTCTTACTCTTTTGCAGGATATAATGCAGAAGAGCTGGAAGGATGGAGATAACGATCGAGGTGATCGCATCCTCTCTCTCTTTTATCAGATTCGTTCAGGAAAAATACATCACCCAGCTTCTATACGTGCCATCGCAGCAAAAGTGCAGGACAGGGGGATACGGCGGGTCGACTTACCGCAACTCCTTGCCGGTTGCCTGGCCTCTCCCGAGGATAAGGCACTCATTTTTCGATTGATACTTCAGGGACCGGTTGCTCTTCGTTTTCTCGTTGAATCTCTTATTAACGAAGATAAGGCACCCGATCGTTTTACAATTATTGATCTTCTTACCTGCAGCTCTCATTTTCTTCCATCCGTTGTTCAGGAGCGGCTGCAGGAGCATATGCCGTGGTACGGAAAACGAAATCTGATCAAGCTTCTTGGAGAAACAGGCACAGAGAAAGATGCAGAAATACTTTTACCATATCTGCGCCATGAAGATTTCCGGGTTCAGCGGGAAACTTTCCTCACTATCTATAAGTTAAGCGGGAATAACAAGAAAAAATTGTTACTGAGAGCACTGGATGAATCTGCTGAACCGATAAAAGGGCAGGTCGTAGAGGCCCTTGCCGGTTACTGTGATGCGGAGGTGGCAGGAAAACTCACCGATTTGCTGGCGTTTCATGAGCAATTCGAAGAGCAGAACCGCAATGACCTGCTGCTGAAACTTTTAGCGACAATTGGTCGATGTCCATGGCCGGCTGCGCATAAAGGTGTCCATGCTTTTTTACAGACCCGGGGGCAGCGAGCAACCCGAAGAATATCGGATCAGGTCTGGGATGCAGCTGACAGGGTTGCTGGCTTTTTGCAGAGTGAACTTCAGGAGGGCAGAAAAAAACATGTTCAGGCCAGCCAGTTGCGGAAGAACGCACTGAAGCAGGCTGCAAAAATTAAAAAGGCTTCTGTTGCCCAGCAGGTTATTTCAGATTTACCCCAGGAACAGGCTGTACGATCCCTTTTATCCCGGGGAAATAAATCAGCTGCTATAAAAAAAGTGCTGGAACTTATCGAAAGAGTCGCTCGGCATCGCAACTTTGTTCAGGCAGAAAAATTAAGAGAGTGGATTATTGAGATCGATCCGGCAGCTCTTGGTCAGATACTTCAGGCTGCAGAAATCATTGATCGTGAAAAAATTGCTGCCATTGATACAAGTCATTTAGAGATCTGGAGCGAACTCTATGATGTTTTGACCACTGATGAGTTCAGGGCCGTTTATGGTGCTCTGGAACACAGAAAATATCAGAATGAGGAGCGTGTTATTACCCAGGGTACCTTGCAGGGTACACTCTTTTTCATCAATTCAGGGAAGGTCAAGCTGCATTTTGATGATAATGACAATGAAGTACTGGTGAAAACTATGAAGGGCGGCGAAATATTCGGGTGGGGTCCATTTTTTGAGGCATCTGTCTGGACCATTTCTGTCGCAGCCATTGAAACATCTGAAATATCCCTTTTACATCTGGAAACACTGGAAACATGGGCTGATGAATTTCCGGGGCTTGAAGCCAAATTATATGATTTTTGTAAACGATTTGAGAAGATTGAAGAGAGCATAAAGCGGTCCTTAATTGATCGGCGCTTGAACAAGCGATATAGAATTGCAGGAAGAGTCGTTGCAACATTACTCGATAACCGCAGTCGAACTGTTGGTACCAGCTTCAATGTTGAGCTTGCGGATATTTCTGAGGGTGGGATCTCATTTCTTGCAAGGATTTCCAACAAAGAAAGCGGTCGCCTGTTGCTGGGAAGGAAGATGCTGTTGAGCCTTCCGGGGACTTCGAGTTCAGAAGATGGTCTCACCCTTATCGGAGAAGTTCTGGCAGTGAAAAAGACCTACACTGTCGAAAATGACTATTCACTCCATATGAAATTTGACCGCCGGATTGACAGGAAAGAACTGCATGGTATTGTCATGATCATGCGACGGGAATCGCGGGTGATATAGTGAAAGGTAACATCGATCCGACCCGATCATCTCATCTCGTCCGGAGTATTGTATGACCGAAGACAAGGACCCCATTTCTCAGTTTTATCTCAAGCATCTTGGGGGTGAATGGGATGATAAATTCACTTCCGAATGTCCTTTTTGTAAGGATCATGGATATGAACACGGTCGCCTGGTTGCTTTTCTGAACAGAGACAGCTTTTTCCATGGATATTTCCGTTGCCTCAATCGTTGCGTACCAGGGGGGTTTCCGCTCTGGTTTGCGCGTCTTGCAGCCATTCCACTGAATGAGGTCCCTGGATATGATCCTGATCAGGAAGGCGTCACCGCACAGCCCGATTACCCCGTGGAAAACGTCAATGATGAAATTATTTCGTTTCGTGACAGAATTACCGATGCGATGTACGAACAGTTTAAGCAGAGTACTATTTCAAAAACTACACTTCTGGAAATGGGAGTGGGATTTAATGGTCGGTATATCGTCTATCCATATATTCAGGACGATGGTAACTGTTACTCAGCACGCTGTGTCTATCCTGACAGGTCTGAAGATTATTTCTGGTACGGTAATGAGGAATTTAGCAGAGAGCCGTTTAACCTCTTTAATGTTCAGGATGTGAAACGTTGCGAAAATGGGGCGCTCTTTATTTGTGAGGGGGAAGAGAATCTTCTTGCGCTGAAACAACTCGGATTTCCAGGTGTCGCAGTCTCTCACTACAACGCGCTGGAAAAACTCTCCGCACAGTTGTTTGAGAAAGTAACAACTCTGTATATTTGCGTCAATAACAGTCTGGAATCGGAAAATGCTGCTAGAAATCTTGCATCCCGAGTTGGTTACAAGGCAAGAATTCTTGCCTGGCAATTGAATAGTCCAAGAAAATATAATCTTTGGCAGCTGGCTAAGGATTCCGGGAAAACGTTTGGGGCAAAGGTCGGTGAAATGGTCAAAACATCCCGGGCGTTCTCACCTTTTTCATCGCCTCTGAGGGAATATCATTGTTTTTTACAAACTCTTGAAAAAGAACAGGGAGAGGAATACCTGAACCTGTCGTCCGGATTTCCCCGGTTTGATCAGGCTCTTGGTGGCGTCCATGGTATCAATATAATCGGGGGTGGCCCCAAGGTTGGAAAATCAACCTTTCTGATCCAGATTGGATCGGAGATGGCGTTGAGGCGAATTCCGGTTCTCTATTATGATTTTGAAAATGGTCGCCAAAAAATTTATCAACGAACAATGAGTCGGCTTGCCCGCCTGTCAACCTCTCAATTGAGAGATCAGGGGCTATCGGCAGAGCTGAAAAAAAACTATGAGACAGCTCGCCGTAAACTGCAGAAAATGTTTTTTTTCTGGCGTGTGATCAATGACCGAAAAGTCACCCCTGAGTTGATGCGTAAACATATCGATTTCATTCGCCACGAGACAAAAAGTGAGTATACCGTGGTTGTCATCGACAGCCTGCACAAACTGCCATTTAACGAATTTACTGAGAGACGGACCGGAATTGACGCCTGGTTGCGCCAGATGGAATCTATTCGTGATGAATTGCAGGTATCTTTTCTTGTGATCTCAGAATTATCCAGAGGTGCAGCGGGTTCATACCTTGATGAACCCCATCTCGGCGTTTTCAAGGGGTCCGGGGATATTGAATACAGTGCCGATAATGCCATGGTTCTCCACCCGACACCGCAAATACCCGGGGGATCCTTCGATTTTGCCGAAAAAGGGAACACGCTCTGTCTGGTTGCAAGTCGGGAACACAGTCCCGGCCGGGTAGCAGACTATCAACTGGATTTTCCCTATTGGGGTTTCAATGAGCGGCCAAGACCAGAATCAGACTGACTCCAATAAACGGAAAACCGGTCGGGCTTCGGTCAATCTCCCCTGGAGGAGTGAGCAGATTGAAGAGGTAATTTTCTGAAAATCTGTTCAACACCATTTTTTTTCGGTCCTGCTAAGTTCCCTCCTCAAAGTTGTTCTTCATCCTGCCATTTTTTCAACGCCGTCAGTGCTCTTTCGGCCCGCTCCTGTCCCCTGAATTTTTTCCTGATTTTTTTTTCCCATGGGGGAAAGAGTCCGAAATTTATATTAGATGGTTGAAAACGGTCGGACGCAGTTTCGGTAAGGTGGTTGACCAGGGACCCGAGGGCTGTTTCACGGGGAGGAACGACCGGGGGGAGATTCATTGCCAGGCGGGCAGCGTTTATCCCGGCAAGCAGGCCCATTGCGGTGGATTCAACGTAGCCTTCAACTCCTGAGAGTTGGCCGGCCAGCAGCAGGTCATCCCTGATTTTGAATTGCAGGGTTGGTTGCAGCAGTTCAGGTGAAAGGACAAAGGTGTTGCGATGAATGGAGCCCAGCCGGACGAATTCGACATGCTCCAATCCCGGGATGAGTCGGAAAACCCGCTCCTGTTCCGGGTAAGTCAGCTTGGTCTGGAAACCGACCATGTTGTACGTTGTGCCAGCCCGATTTTCTTTGCGAAGCTGGACCACGGCGTACGGGTCTTCCCCTGTCTTTGGGTCGGCAAGTCCGACGGGTTTCATCGGCCCGAACCGTAAGGTGTCATCGCCGCGAGAACGGATAACTTCAATGGGCAGACAGCCCTCAAAATATTTGACATTTTCAAAGTCTTTGAGAGGCATGCACTCGGCATTGCCAAGCTCGTGGATAAATCTTAAATAACTCTCTTTATCCATCGGGCAGTTGAGATAATCACCAGGACCATCGTCATAGCGGGACTTGCAGTAGATAATGTCCATATTGAGAGAATCAGCATCGATTATCGGCGCGATGGCATCATAAAAGGCAAGTCGCTTTTTTCCCGTGAGATTGGCCAGCGATTCGGCAAGTGGATCAGAGGTTAGTGGTCCGGTTGCAATGATTACAGGAGTACCCGATGGTGCTGGAATCTCCTGAACCTCACCTCTTATGATCTCAATGTTGGGATGTGCCTCCACTGTTTCGGTGATTCTTGCAGCAAACGCTTCTCGGTCTACCGCTAGTGCTTTTCCGGCAGGTACTTCCGTCTCATAGGCTATCTTGATCAGCAGGGAGTTGCAGCGACGCATCTCTTCTTTCAATAGCCCGACAGCGGATGTTTGGTCGTTTGACCTGAGAGAATTGGAACAGACCAGCTCGCCAAGATTTTCAGACTGATGTGCAGGACTGAATTTATGGGGCTTCATGTCTATAAGATGAACCTTGCAGCCTCTTTCGGCAATTTGCCAGGCAGCTTCACAGCCTGCGAGTCCGCCGCCGATAATGGTAATTGAATCTTCTTTTTCCATGGAATATGTCATTTTTAAAGGTTGCAGAGGAGAATTATCGAGTACCGGAGAGATTGTAAGCATACCTCATGCATCGTCAATTTCTTTCGGATTGACAAATAAATAAACAAGGAGTCCTGCACATTCCAGAAGAAGCATCAGGCCAAATCCAGCGGCGAACCCATCTGGGGAGAGCATTGTTTCGTTGCTGGTGAAAAAATCGATCATGCCGCCAATTGCCCATTGACCGACAAAGGCAGCGATGAACACCAGCAGATTGATTGCGGTAGTTACTCTTCCTGACAGGTGAATTGGAAAAGATTGGGAAAGGGCAGAGTAGGCAATAATGCCGGACGTTCCGAGAAAACCAAAGGCCAGCCAGACGGGAATACACCAGTCTATAGGGCCGAAAATCATGGCAAGCTGTACGATGATAAAAAGTGTCATGCCGGTCACTGCTGTGGTGGCGACTGAAACACCTCGTTTACTGAGACGTTCTGCAATGATGCCGAGAGTAATAAATCCAACAATCATCGCAACGGCAACCCAGAAGAGGAGAGCAGCAACTTCCGCCCGATCAAAAGTGGCAACATACGTAAGCCATGGTCCGGCCCAGAGCCCCTGGATCGCTAAAAATGTAGCCTGAGACATGGTCGTTAGAGGAGCGGTTCGCCAGAAATCTCTACTTGTAAATATCTCGCGGATACCACGCAACTGGCTTTGCAGGTTTTCCCCGGTGCCTTCGATTTTTTTCTCCGGGACAATCGAGAAAACAACAACTGCAGTCACAAAGGTCATTGCAGCCAGCCCAATGAATACGCCTCGCCAGTCAGTAAACTGTAAGCTTGCCTCGACGGGGGAGGTTGCAGCCAGGGCGCCAAGGCCACCGGCGGCCATTTGAAAACCATTGATCAACGGCCATTTATCCCTTGAAAACCAAAGTGTATATGCTTTGAATGCAGCCATGAGACAGGCAGATACACCGAATCCAATGAGGGCACGGCCAGTAACCAGGCCCGTGAGGCTTTCCGCCCGGGCAAAGATAACTGCCCCGAGTGAGGCAAAAATAAGTAGTACGGCCTCAACCTTTCTGGGGCCGAATCGGTCGAGCAGGACACCAAGCGGGAGTTGGAAAGAGGCGAAGGAAATGAAGTAAGTGGCTGTGAGCAAACCAAGGGCCGATGGACTCACGCCGATATCGGCGACAAGGTCAGGTGCAATAACCGCGTTCACCACCCGGTACAGGTAAGAGATGAAATATCCTGCAGCAAAGGGAAGAAAGACCCGGAAAATGGTCAAGGGCTGATTTTTCATAGTAATCGATACATCGAAGATCTTGCCACAGCTTTTCAATAGTTAGCGGGGATATTCGACGATAACCCTAACTTTTTTCCTCCCCCAGGCGCGTGCGTCATCATGGGAATTATAATAGAGGTCGATTCGGTTTGGCCCTTTGATGGCACCTCCCCTGTCTTCAACTACCCCCCATCCATACCCCGGAACGTACATATGGGTTCCAAATGGATAATATTTGGTGTCTGCGGCAATAGTGCCCTCACGAGGAAGCAGATACCAGGGGAAAAGCACAAGACGGACCGGGATCATCCAGGGCCGGTAAACAGAGTCCATTGAAAGCAGTCCCTCTTCCGGTTCGTAGGGAACCGTACCCCGTGCTGTCAGTCCGCTGTACGCTCTGCCGGCATCGGGGCCGGCGCTGACATATCGGTTCCAGAAATCGAGCTTAAGTAGTTGCCAGCTGCCACGTTCCCAGCTGCAGCATGAAGAACAGCCGCAGTAGGCCGTGGCTTCCATTACCTTGGCGACCGGTGGTTTAGCGCAGCCGTTGAGTAACAATGTAGCAAGAAATGATACAAACAGGGCGGCTTGATATAAACGGTTTCGGTGGGAATTGATACGCTTTTGTTCTTTCGTTTTCATGGTAATTTTCAACATGGATGAGTCGTTTCTACTGGTAGCCGATGAGTCCCCATGTCATGTGGGATATCGGAATCCTGTTCCCCCTCTGAGAGGTGTAGGTGGCTTGGAGGTAACCTTTCTTGTATTAAAAAACGTTCAAATCTTCCTGCTTTTCGACTCCCTCAAGGGAGAATAAACTAAGTGGCAGGAAGTCAAGAATAATACATTGGAAATCTTTATGTATCCATACGATACCATGTTTCGAAGATCGCTGGAAGGCCGCAATTATACTCGCTCTTATTTTATATAACATGAAACACTGTGTCCAGTGATGAAACGAACTCGCTCCAAAAGACGAGAGGGGAATTGAAACAATTGTACTCACGTGGTGCCTTGTTTCCAAAAGGCGACCTGCCGTGGTAATGTTGTCTGGGAATGAGTGTCTCTTTGGAAATTGCAGGCAGGAAAGGGGGCGCATCTCTTCTAGAGAAGGAGAGGTCACGTGCATAAGCACAAGAGGCTGAGTTCCAACCTCCTGTGCTTATTGAAATATTATCGGAGCCAATACAAAGGATTATGCAAAGGATTATCTCTTATCAAGTTGTATTCGGGCAACAATAATTTTCTCGATATCTTCTTCTAACACGACTTTTCCGATAATATTAACCTCCTTGCCGACTATCGTCTTAAAATCCCCTCCGAGAAGCGGGTAAACTTTCTTGTCCGTGAACAGTGCAGTCCCTTCATCACCCTCATCGAGCTTTTGTACAATACCCCGAAAAACCGTTCTATCAGTTGCCTGAGACGATTGAAGGGTATCCTGGACAAGTGAATCGGTTTTTGCCGGAGTGGAAGTACCTGTGGCAAGACTGGATATTGCGAGATAGCTGGCACAAACTGCGATGATGAATGTTTTCCGCATAATTTGAATCCCCCCTGTGTTTTCCGTATCTGTACAATAAGCATTGACTCCATCAAGCTTTGACGCTTACAACGCAAAACACATGCCAGGGGATTATCTGTTTGAAATAATACATGTAATTGTTATTTAAGAAACATCTAGCGCATTAAATGGAGCAAGTTTTACCCACAGTTCAGCAATTGTTGCACAGTCGGAGGCAGAGAAGGCTATCTGGTCTTACGTTCTATAAAACCACTTTTTTACATCATCTCTGGTGAATTGTTTGACAACTGGCCTGCCGTGGGGGCAATGTGAAAATAAATCTGCCTTCGCCATGTCGTTGAGTAAGGTGTCAATTTCCTGCTTTGAGAGAGAAGTTCCTGCTTTGACAGCTGCTTTACACGCCATTGTTGCCAGAATAGTTTCAAGAAATCCACCCTTGTTCCCACTGTTGTTTTCACTGCCGAATTGTTCCAAAATATCGAGAAAAAGATCTCGTGGATTGGCAAGTCCGGCAAGTGCAGGTACTGCGGAGATAATATAGGTGTTTCCACCGAACTCACGGATAGAAAAACCGATCCTGTCGATTTCCTCTCCGTTTTTTTCCACGAGCTGGGATTGAAAAAGCGACAGCTCAACCGTCTCAGGAAACATCAGTGTCTGCCGGACAACAGTATTAGCGAGGTATTGCTTCCGTAATTTTTCATACAGCAGTCTCTCATGGGCAGCGTGCTGGTCAATCACCAGCAGTCCTTCACTGGATTTGCAGAAAATGTAAAGGTCATCATATTGGCCGATAACCAACAGGTTGTGGCTAACCGATTTTCCAGCCTCTGCCGAAATCTCCTGTCCAATTGGCCTTTCGACAACAGGAGACAATTGTTGCATCGGCTCAGCAGTGGAAAACAGTGGTTGGTTGTGTTTTGGCTCGGTGGACGCCCTGGCGATGTCAGGTTTTGGCAAAAAAGATAGGTCTTTGTTCGGTACGGAAAGAGAGCTTTCTTTTATCGTGTATTCTCCCTCTGCCTGCTGATCGGAATGACTTGGTGACCCAAGTGAAGGCACATAATTTGAGTCAGGCTCCAGAGGAATTGGCGTTCTTTCAGCAATACGACCAGTACCAAAGAACGTCGACTTCATTGCAAGTTGATGCTCGTGCATGGCCTGGGATACTGCTTGACTGAGCAGAGTATGGACATCCCGGGAATTACGGAATCGAACCTCATGCTTCGCCGGATGCACGTTGACATCAACCTCTTCGGATGGAAGACTCAGATGTATCAGTCCGGACGGGTTCTTCCCCTTCATCAGAAAACCGCGCAAACCTTCCGTCACAGCGTGAATGATCATTCTGTCCCGAATTGCGCGACCATTGACAAAGATGCGCATTTTTGCTGGACCGATGGTCACTTTTTCCGGTGGCACGAGAAAGCCGGATGCCCGTCGTAGAGCCTTCGGCTGGCCGACTGTTCCGATTGGAATAAAAGGGCCATCATAGCGCATGATATGGCCAAGTCGCTGCTCAACAGACAGAGAATTATCCAGGTGGATAGTATCTCTGCCGTCGATTCGTAAAATAAACGTGACGTTTGGGGACCCGAGGGCATAATTTTTTACCACATCATCGATATGACCAATTTCGGTGCGAACGGTCCTCAGAAATTTTCGACGAGCAGGAGTGTTACCAAAGAGATTTCGCACTTCAACTGTTGTGCCGATGCTGCATCCTATTTCATGCACTTTGGTTAATTTACCGAAGTGCAGCACAACTCTTGTTCCAAGCTCAGCATGCTCAGGGCGGGAGGTGATAGTGAACTGGGAAACAGAGCCTATAGAAGGGACTGCTTCTCCCCGAAAGCCAAGAGTGCCTATAGCACCGAGGTCTTCTTCTGATTGGATCTTGGATGTGCCGTGGCGTTCAAGGCTCATGAGCAGATCATCTTCGCCCATTCCTTCGCCGTTATCGATGATGCGGATCAGCCTGGTCCCGCCTCCCTCGATTTCGATCTCGATGCGACTTGCCATTGCATCCAGACTATTTTCAAGGAGCTCTTTGACGACTGATGCAGGACGTTCAACGACTTCACCTGCAGCTATCTGGTTAGCGAGTTGTTCGGGGAGTATACGGATTTTTGACATTGTAGCGACTTTCCTGTTGATAGTTCATAGGCAGATGTTACAGTGCTCCAGACGAGTTAACCAGTGTCTGTCCCTGAATGGCTATTGTGTCCTTATTCTTCGTTGTGCTCATACCGTAATCATTTGAATATCAAAGAGATATTGGCGAATAAATTTACTGAGCACCTCGAGTGAGCATTCAATCTCTTCTTTACGAACAGACGCGGATCAGAGCCTTGCCCGGCAGTTGAACATTACCATGAGTGTCCAGAAAGTGTCACGTCCTAAACAACAGACCACCAAGAAGAAACCAGCGCGAAAACCTGCTGTTCGCCGCAGAGTCTACACAGAAAAACACATTTCGATTTTTCTGATTATAATCTGCCTGATCCAGACCGCTTTCCTGGGAAGTCTGCTTTTTATTCTCTTCAGCCTGCGAATCCCTGATATCAGCTCAGTGGCAAGGTATCAGCCAGCACAGGCGACTATTATATACGATAGCCAAAAGATAATCGCCGAGCGGATGTTTACCGAAAACAGAACAGTAGTACCTCTTGAGGCAATGTCACCTTTATTACCCAAGGCCTTTGTCGCAGCCGAGGACGGTCGTTTTTACGAACATCCCGGACTCGATTTTTTTTCGGTTCTTCGAGCGGCAATAAATAACTTTCGAGGGAAAGCTCGGGGGCAGGGAGGGTCGACTATTACTCAGCAGGTCGCCAAGTCTTTACTGTTAACTCCAGAAAAGACTTATGTGCGCAAATTCAAAGAGGCGATTCTTGCCTGGCGAATTGATAATTTGCTCAGTAAAGATGAAATCCTCTATATCTATCTCAATCAGATTTACCTCGGGGAGGGGGCCTACGGCATTGAAGCGGCGGCACAGATCTACTTCGGTAAAAGCGCGGGGAAACTTACTCTTTCTGAATGTGCGCTGCTGGCCGGATTACCCCAGGCACCGAATCGCTACTCACTCTTTGATCATCTCGACAGGGCGGTTGAGCGACAAAAATATGTTCTCAACCGAATGGCCGCAGATGGCTATGTCAGTGCAGCAGAGGCTAAGAGAGCTTATGCCTCTGCGGTTACATTGAACCGGCGCAGTCAGCATGCAACTGAAGAAAACGGTTACTATCTGGAGGTGGTCAAAAAGCAGGCCCGGGCAATCCTTGGTGGTCCGCTGCAGACAGCCGGAGCAAGGATATATACCCACCTTGACTCAAGGTTGCAGAAACATGGGCACGCAGCGGTACGCCGTGGGGTGAGGGCGAACCTCAGTCGTCAGACATTGGCCGGGAATACCATTGAAGCCGTTCCTCAAGGGGCCCTGGTGTGTATTGAAACAGCATCAGCGAGGGTTCGAGCCCTTGTCGGCGGGACGTCGTTTAAAAAATCACCCTTCGATCGTGCAAGTCAGGCCAAAAGACCGGCAGGATCGACCTTTAAGCCTTTTGTCTTTACTGCTGCTCTGAACCAAGGTTGGTCGCCACAATCTCTTATTGAGGACAGTCCACTTTCCATCTCCGGAAAGGATGGAAAAAGCTGGAGTCCCAAAAATTACTCCGATATTTACCATGGTCAGACGACGCTCGCTGATGCCCTTTCCCATTCTCTGAACGCTGCAACTGTTCGGATCATGCAGAAAACCGGATATAAAGAGGTGCATAAGGTGGCGAGGAAGGCTGGGTTTACGTCCAACTTGCCACCGGATCTCTCTCTCGCGCTAGGGGCGGCGGATGTAACACTTCTTGAGATGACCGCAGCATATACACCATTCGCAGGAGACGGTAGTTTTATTCCACCTTCATTTATCAGAAAAATTGTTCTCGCCGATGGAACAGTTATTTTTCCGGAAAACGACAGACGTCGACAAACCGTTGCCGGGCAGGAGGTTATGAACGGAATGAGGAATATGCTTCAGGGCGTTGTGACCAATGGTACTGGCAGAACGGTTGCTGATGTGTCGGGCGTAAGAGGTGGGAAAACCGGAACTTCAAATGCGAACCGTGATGCCTGGTTCATCGGTTATGATGCACGGTATACGACCGGTGTCTGGATTGGAAATGATCGAAATCAGTCTATGGGGACACACGAGAGCGGCGGCTCGACTGCGGCACCTGTCTGGCGAGATTTTATGCTGAAGGTAAATGAAAGATAGCTTTGATGCGGATTGTTACTGATTATTGTCGACACGGCGAGATCTTTCTCGCCGACAATACCAGCCAACCATGGGGATATAAGTATACCCCTCACGTTTTTTCTTTCGACGGTTCTGGTTTCGTCTATTTTCTGTAGAGGCGGAATGTACCTCTTCCTTCTGGTTTTTCCGATGAGATTGCATCGTTTGCATCGGCTTCCTCCATCACCACCCGTTTCTCTGTCTCTTTATCAGTCTGATCAGAGTGCCAGTGATCACTCGAAACACTAAAAGTTCTACGAAACTTTTGAGAACTTTTCCACAGTTAATTATATCGTCTATTGACCTTCGTTTTCAAGTGGAAAAAAACGACGAAGCGGGGAGATGACCGTTTGAATCTTGTAAGTCTGTTGAAGAAATGGGAAAACAGAGAATGAAAAAAAGACCGTTTTCAAACATCGCTTGAGCCATTGGAAATGTATGCCGCTAAGATAACCGGATGCTATCATCCTCTGCTTCATCCATGGCTTTTAAAAACTGAGGAGTGGTGTCCGCATACAGAAAAGATCAATCGGTTGAAGTCGACCTGAATCAGAGTAAACTGTATTGACATGAAGCATTGTGCTGCAGAAAGAGGTCCATGACGAGCAGACTACGCATCAAGATGAAAGTTTTCTATTTGCCGGCTGTAGGGAGCAAAAGAGGATAAAGGCGTCTGGAGAAATTGCGTACTCAGCGATCACAATGCAAACGCCCCTGTTTACAATAAAAACCAGGGGCGTTCAATAGTTGCAGAAACTCTCTGCTTCAACCAAATATACCTTTTAGAGTAAAGAAAAAAAGCATTGCCATAATAGCTCCTGCTGGAAGGGTTACCAGCCAGGAAATAATGATATTGAGCACAACTCTCAAATCGAGTGCCCCAATACCACGTGCCAGGCCAACTCCGAGAACCGATCCCACAAGAATATGGGTAGTGGAGACCGGAAGTCCGGTACGGGAGGCAATTACAACAGTTGTCGCCGCAGCCAGTTCCGCGCAGAAGCCACGGGAGGGGGTCAGTTCGGTAATCTTTTTACCGACCGTCATCATAACTCTATATCCAAGAGTAATCAGGCCGAGAACAATCCCACCTCCACCCAGGAGCAGAATCCATAAAGGTAAAGCAGATGTCTGCATCACTTCACCACCGGAACTGATAATGCTGTATATTGCGGCCAGCGGTCCGATACCGTTGGCAACATCGTTCGAACCGTGGGCAAAGGCCATCGAGCAGGCAGTAAAAAGCATCATGGGGGTGAAAACTTTCTCCACACTGGCATAACTGAATGATTTGTTGGCACTGGGATCGTCCTTGATCTTGCGGATAAAGGACCAGCCTATGGCAGCGGTCAGCAATCCGAAGGCTATTGCCACGACAAAGCTTTCGATGGTAGTCAGTTTGAGGTGGAGATGGCTCAGTCCTTTAAAGAGAGTAACGAGGGAGATGACAAAACCTACCAAAAATATGTATACAGGGGCATATTTTTTAGCATTCTTAAGAGGGTTGTCGGTGTTGAAGATGAGTTTTCTCGTACTCATCACCAACAAAAAAGAAATAGTGCCTCCAATAACCGGCGAGACTATCCAGCTCATCACAACACTTCCGACTTTCCCCCATTTTACTGCATCGGGACCGATACCGACTATTGCAAAGCCTATGAGTGCACCGATGATTGAATGGGTCGTGGATACAGGCCATCCCCTGGTGGAGGCAATCATCAGCCACACAGCGGCGGCGAGCAGGGAAGCCAGCATGCCGTAGACCAGGATTTCCGGATTGTTAACAATTGCACTCGGATCGATTATCCCTTTTCGGATGGTTTTAGTGACATGACCACCAGCCAGGACGGCACCAAGAAACTCAAAGATCATGGCAATGATGATGGCCTGTTTCACCGATACGGCACCCGCACCCACCGAGGTACCCATGGCATTGGCAAGATCGTTCGCCCCGATACCCCAGGTCATATAGAGGCCAAAGATAACGGCCAAAATCATCATGGCGGTTCCGTATGCAGCAATAATTTCCATTGAAGTCCTCGTCGATTATTTAGAGAGAAAGAGAAGCAGCCGATCGGCCAGGTTTTCCGATTGATCAGAAATGAGTCCAAGCATATCGATGATCTTATACCAAAATATTACTGAAACCGGATCGAGTTGTTGTTCAATGGAAAACAGTTTCCTGCGAATTCGGTGCATAATCTCATCGATATTGTGTTCGCTTCGACGAACACCGGCGATCATCTCTGATACTTTGTCTATTTCCCTCCCGGCAAAACCTACTTCCAGCAGTTCATCGAGTTGTTCGATCATTTCCTTGCCGGCACCGGTGATCTCCATTGTGCCCTCCAGCAGTTCATCGAGCAGTGCCTTTATCTCCTCCGGCACGATCATATCCCTGTAAAGAAAAGTTTTACCTATGTCTTCTGCCGTGTCGGCGATTTTATCCTGGTCACCGATAAGGCTCAGGAGGTCTTTTCGATCTACCGGGAGAAAGAGGGATTTTGGCATATTCAGCCTGAAGGTGGATTTCAGTTTGTCTGCCTTGGTTTCGAGTTCTTTGATTTGTCCGGCAAAATCGGAAACGGCTGAGGTATCTTCCCGGTAAACAGCATCAAATAGAGGTGGAATTAAACAGACACAGGAGAAGACAACGTTCATATGTTCCTGAATTGGTTTAAATGGCGATCCACGTAACAGTCCGGAGAGATGGCGATTGGACATGATTGGCATAAGAAAGCGACCTCCTGAGCAGCATGTGTCTTTCGGATTGTTGGTAATGCATTCTATAGAACGGTTTCAGTGAAAAAAAACCCGCACATTTGCATTGTTAGTACTCTGTTAGCTCACCGTTAAACGAGTATTGGTTTTTGTCCGGTTCAATACTAGGTTTACCAGGAAAGTCAACACTTTTGTTGTGCAATTGCAGTTGTCAATTGGACAACAATCAGATGGATAAAAAGCTGGAGCGACTATTTCATGAACAATATCCGGATCCTTTCACGGAATCGTTTTGTAGTGTGATAGCTTAATTAACGAAAGAAGATCCATAATTATTTAAGATCGTTTATCAGTTCCGTGAGAGGTTCAGCAGGAAAACTTATTGGCAGAAATCTGGTGCCTGTCCAGATAAAGACGCTCGGACCCTCTTTGTGTGCACTGTAGATTATATGATGGTTTTTGACGGCACCTGCGTGCAGCCAGAAGCTGCCAAAAGGATCCATGGGGGTGTGGCCGACAATTACTCTGGACTTTTGGGAAAACCCGAGAGATTTCCTCAGTTTTTTGACATCTCCCTTGGAATAGCCGGCCGGATGATTTGTTCTCTGCAATCTGTTATTGGTCAATTCTTTTACAAGTTTCTTGTTGTCCACAATATCGATAAGATCGTCTCTTGTTACTTTGAATCGTGGCGGTCCGGCATGGCAGGCTATAAATGTCTCAGAACAGATGATATACGGCAGCCTGTCATAGTACATCTGCATTTCTTTGACATATTCAGGTCCTCGATGTTTCAGAAGGGTTTCCTGAAAGAGGGTACCCTGGAGAACACTATTCTTACTGATTTCAGGGTCAAAACTGTCGTGATTTCCCCGTAAGTAGAAAAAATTCTCAGGAAACCTGAGTTTGAGCTGAAAAATCAGATCCATGATAAGCATTGATGTCTCGAATTTATCCATCTCATCAATGTTCTCGGAATGAACTGCATCACCAAGAATAATGAGGTTTGCAGACTTCATTGCCAAACAGTCGAGCAAGCAGTTTTCACTGAGGATTTTAAGTAAATTGTCAACTTGGGCATGCAGATCACCAACTATGACCGGGGTAGCCTTGCTTGAGAGTTCTATTAAACCGCCTGGGTTACCAGAGCTATTGTTGGGGCGAAAAGGTTCCTGCAATAGCAGTGCGTTGACTTTTCTTATTGTTTGCAACGCCTCATCGGTGTGAAACGGGGTGATTTTCTGGCCATAGATCCGGCGAATCTGCAGGAGAGCTTGGTGCCGTCCACGCTCCAAACGTTCCCGATAGTCAAGATCATCGAGTCTGATAACTCTTGTTTTCCGTTCGGGACTGAGGGGGGTGAGGATCAGGTCACCTCTTCGATTGGTGACACTGACATGCCGCTTGGCCACGGAATAATCAAAATGAAATAATTCATTGAACACGCTATTGGTTTGCCCGATAACTATCGTCTCACCAATACGAATTCGGACAAAACCATTGATATTTCTGGTTGAGCAACCTTGCTCGGTGTTTATAATCCAGTTTTTGTGAGCTGCTCGTTTCTTGATGCCAAGTGCTATCTCAGGTTGGAATCGTAAATGGATGTCTCCGACAATCAGTTCGAAACATTTCCCATCATGGGCAATTCTGCCGGCGCGAACCAAGTCCTGTGGCTTGCTGTCAAGCGTCAGCCACTGGGTAGGGTAACGTCGGCTAAAGAGCCATTTCCATCCCATCCAGCGCTTCAGGCTGGGTTGCCGGGACTTTCGATCGATAGTCCAGCGTGGGATGTTGGCCACACCTTTCTCCGCGATGCGCATGGGTGGTTTATCCAGACTTTTGCGAACATAGACGTTCATTCCTGCTCTGTGTAGATAAAGAGCGACTTCCCTGTACACCGCAACCTGGTGTCGTACCATATCCAGACTGAGTCTCTCGTCAACAGGGAAATATCCCTGACTCTGTCTGGCTGCCCGCTGTTCATAAATGGTTGATGGGCTGGGAATCAGAAATTCGAAGATATATCTGTGTTGCCAGTTGGTCTGCCAGAATCGTTCTTTAGGAGGTGGTATTTTGATTCTATTGAATTCAAGTTCCAGGGGGATACTGCTGATCAGCCATTCCTTATCGAATACGGTGAGGGCCTCTTTGTGGCCATGAAAAGGCAGTCCGAGATGGACTTCCCGGGGGCGGAAAATGAGGGATTGATCTTTCCACCAGCCTTTCTGGGTGAGGTCAAGGTATCCTTCGTTCGGCCATCCCCGTATCTGCTCAATATAATATGATTTACCTGCCCCAGGAGGACCGGTGACGACCAGCTGCAGAAATTCCAATCCAATGGGCAGTTCAATGCCACGAATGTTCTGGAGTTCATTGATCGGTTCAAGAATCTTTTTAAGAGGATCGGCCATCTTACAAGGAGTATCTAATAAAAATGATGAAGAAAGGGGAGAGCAAGGAACAGGATATATATCCAAGATGCAACAGAACGCATCAAAATAACGCGAAATATACACTCCTTTCGACCGAAAAGAAAGATCACATATATTTTCAAATGAGAAAGCCCTTTGACCAGTAGTCAAAGGGCTTTGCTGAAAAAAATAATTGTATATAAGGTATAAAACTGATTGGCAGTAAATAAAAAACACTAAAAAGCGTTCATAGTCCAGATACCACAGGGGCAGGTGTCTGCACAGAACCCGCAGGCGATACATTTTTTATCGTCTGAGACGTAGTCATAATTAGTTTCCATGCCAAACTGATAGCCGCTTTCGGAACCGAATTCGAGGTCCCTCCGACTGATGGCTCCTGTGGGGCAGATGGTTTCACAGAGGTGGCAGTCACGACAAGACGCACAGGAGAGGCACCTCTCCGCTTGGTTTGCTTCGGTTTTGTCGCTTTCAATCGGTATATAATGGGTGATGGTCAGGGCCTTCTGAGGGATGACCTGTTTGTCGAAGGGTTTCCAGTCAAGTCCTTTACTTTCAGCAATAATATACTCAGCTGCAGTTTTGCCGGCACCGAGAGCATGGGTGGCAAGACCGGGTCTTTCAACATCGCCAACAGCGAGAACCTGTGCATCTGATGTACGATGGGCCTTGTCTGTTGTAACCCAGGCAGCTCCCCCCACGGTGATGGTCTCGACCGTATCAGGCAGAAAGGAGAGAGCGGGAACGTCTCCAATGGAAATGATAACGGTCTGGGCCGGAATCAGTTCATTCTCAGTTGTGAGCAGCCCACTGCCAGTCACCTTTTTGGTCATAACCGGCCACTTAAATGTCGCTCCGAGTGCTTCGGCTGCCTCTTTCTCCTTACCAAAAGCGAGAGGCTTTTGAATATCAACGAGAGTGACATTCTCGGCGCCAAGACGATAAGCTTCGCATGCAACATCGCATCCGACGTTTCCTGCACCGATAACAACAACCTCCTTACCAACTGGCATTGGTGAGTCACTTTTCGCCTTTTTGAGAAAATCGAGTGCAGTAAGGACCTTTTCGCTGCCAGGAAAGGTCAATTTGCGAGGAACGTGCGTTCCGACGGCAACAACAATATAGTCGAACTCTTTTTGCAATGTGGCAAATTTTTCCTTCGTCATCTCTACGCCAAGATTGACGGAGATGTTGGGTGTCGTCATGAAACGCTGGATTTCTTGGTCCCATATTGCCTGGGAAAGACGTTCCCACGGAATTACCTGCGCCAGCTTTCCGCCGATTTTGTCATCTTGTTCAAAAATATGGGCTTCAATTCCGGCCAGAGCCAGCTGCCAGGCAACATTCATTCCGGCAGGGCCGCCACCGATAACAGCAACTTTTTTGCCAAGTGATTCAGCTGCAGCAGGTCTTTCAACACTGTTTACCGATTTGCCGAGAACCTGGACATCGATAGGGTCATCGACACCTTGCCGGGAACAGTTCTCCATGCAGAGATTAGGACAAACAGCGCCGCAGACCGAAGCTGGTAAGGGGGTATAGCGGAGCAGCATTTCATACGCTTCGTCAAGTTGTCCTTCGCGAATCAACCGTAGCCGGTCAACTGTTGGTATGTGCACCGGACAGTAGTAGGTGCAGGGTGCGGCTGACTTGCAGTTGGCCCAGTATGGTTTTTTTCGACGTAGATCGCCGGTGACGACGGTACCAATTACACTGCGGTCAAGACCGGGAGCCAGATCTCTCAGAGGATCACCGCCAAACGCTTTGTTCCAGTGTTCATTTCTGAACTCGGCCATTGGCATTGGCCCTGAAAACATCAGCGCTCTTTCCTGTGGGCTGATTGGTAACAGCACGCTCCATTCTTCGCGTTTCGTCAGTGTTTTTAAGAGTTCTGGTTGACGTATTTTATCGAGATAATTGCCTATATTGCTCTGAAGCCACTGCCACTGCTCATCGTCAGGGATTGTAAGTTTGGCATTGGTTTTGGAGAAAGAATTGTCAATTGTTCCGCGAAAATATATAGTGCCACCGACCATTCCGACGCAGGGGCGGTAACCAAGAATGTTGTTTGGAGTCTTTGGGTTTATTCCGCAGACGACGGCGATGCCTCCACAATTGAATTCGGCAAAAGAATCTCCTGTGGAGCCTAGGACCCAAAGCTCCGGTCGCTCGTACTCCGGGTTCCATTTCGTCATGGTCAGTCCACGGGCGCCGATTGACCCCCCGATGAAGACTTTGCCGTTAGCCATGGCATTACAGACACCGTTGGTGGCATCACCCAGAACCGTTATTTCTGCACCAATGTTGAGATATCCAACGTCATCGGAACTTGAACCTTCACAAATTATTGAGGTACCAGGCATTCCCATACATCCGAGCCGTTGCCCGGAAGGGCCTTTGACTGTAATTTTCAGCCCCTCTTCCCGTTGTAACCGGATGCCGATATTGTGTTGACCAAAGGATTGAAGCGTAAGGTCGACCGCCGAGGTGGCAGCGTGTCGCACCATCTTCTCAAATTCCATTGAGCCGATTCGTTCACCTTTTTCATTTAGACCTTTTACAACCGTTGTAGTCACTGGAAACTCCTTATTACAGGGAGTGCGGAAAGTTCAGGTTCTCTTTCCGGGCACCACCACTTGATTACTTTTGTTGCCCCGACCGGATAAACGGGAAATATGACGAAATGTTTTTCAATCCAACCGTGTTTTGGGGATAGCCATATTCCCGGTTTTCATTCTAAAAACGACGAAAAATTAATTGAGCACTAACATACATATCTAATCTGCAACCTGTCTGCGGCAGCTTTGTCGGCAATGCCGATGGCATCGGACATGCCTATAGGCAGACTCTGAGATCTGCCAAGAGGTGCCATTATTTTTTTGACTTCAGTATTAATAGACATAAAGACGTCGGCTACCCTTTCTGCAACTTTGTCTGGATCGAGCCGGCGATAAAGTTTCGAATTCTGGCTGGTAATTCCCTTGGGGCAGATGCCGAGATTGCAGACGTTGCAACGATTTTTTTCGTTCCCCAGGCATCCTGCGGCAGCTTGCATTATATACTTCCCAATATGGACACCTGAGGCACCAAGCATGATCATGGCCATGCCGTTTTGTGCAACGTTGCCATTTTTGCCGATGCCGCCTGCTGCATAGATAGGGATCTCATTCTGCTTGCCCTGAGCGGCCAGATCGAGATAGCAGTCCCGGACACAGGAGGCGATGGGGTGACCGGTGGCATCCATGGACACATTATAGGCTGCACCGGTACCGCCATCAATGCCATCAATCATCAGACCGCCGGCAAACGGGTTGCGAACCAGGTTGTTCAAAACCGATTTAGCAGATGTTGAGGCAGAGATTTTTGGATACACCGGCACCTTATGTTGAAAGGCTGTTGAAAGTGTCTGAATCATCTTCATGACGCTTTCTTCGATGGAGTACAATGTCTGATGCACCGGAGGCGATGGGAGGTCAACACCTTCTGGGACCCCTCGCAGGCGGGCAATGAGCTTTGAAACCTTATACCACATGAGCAGGCCGCCATCACCTGGCTTTGCACCCTGACCGTATTTGATTTCGATTGCGGCGGGGTCACACTGCATCTCCGGAATTGCCCGAATGATCTCATCCCAGCCAAAATAGCCGGAAGCAATCTGCAGAATTATGTATTTCAGGTAAGGACTCCGCAGAACCCAGGGAGGGCAACCGCCTTCTCCAGTGCACATGACAACTGGAATGCCAAGGACTTCATTGCAATAGGCCACCCCTTGCAACAGGCCAAGCCACATGTTTGGTGAAAGAGCACCGAAAGACATGGAACCTATGATGAAGGGGAATACCTCACGCGTTGGCGGAATCCATCCTCCAATCAGAGTGCGGTCCAGGAAATCTTCAGGTGAGAGTATGCGGCCAATAGTTGTGGTTGCGGTAAACTCATGTCTGCCTGCATCAAGCGCGGGGTCGGTGAGCATGGAGATCCGGTTAAACATGATTCGGTCGAGCAGGGTCGGGCCCGTGGTATTTCTTCGACCACCACGCTTATTTGGTTCACCCTTCCGGTTTTCGAAAAAGATAGTACGGTTTTCGTTGGTACCGGGGACAGGAGTTATTGCCTCATTCGGGCAGACCATGGAGCACATGCCGCAACCGATACAGAGTTTTGCAGGATCTGTTTCCTGACGGATACCGGTAAACGTTCTGTAATCGTTGCCCCGTTTTTTGTTAAAGACATCAAGCTTCGGAACTCTCTGCCGCATATGCGCCAGCCGGATGGCATCTTTCGGACAAACTGATGTGCATTGGCCACAAAGAGTACAACGATCTTCCCGGTGTTCAATAATCCACGGTAGATCTGTAGGGGTTAGGCTGCTAGGGGTAATGGAAACGGATCGTGCTGAGACCATATTTCTAATTCCTTTCTATGTGGGGGGATGATAACTGTATGTTCACGCATCGGTTGGAAGTCTAAAGATGGATCCCTGTCCGGTACCATCGCATCGACACCGCATATCTCGGAGGCGATGGCCCATGCGCCTTCCCGGCCGCCGACCGTGGCTGGTCGGAGTTTTTTCTGATCCATAACCAACAGGCATGTTTCGTCGGGAAGAGTTCCTATCACTGCATTGGGACCGTCAATAATCAACCGTTTGCAAACCTGGCGAAGCCCGGTGAGAAATTCTCCCTGCGGATGATGCGCCAGTTCAGTATTACTGAGGGGAGTTATGATGTGTTTGTACGCCTGGAGGGGAAGTTTTAATTTCTTCAGGGTGTAATGAAGTATGTGTGTGAAGACTTCGCTGTCGCTCTGGTAACCGGCATACCCGGGAATGTTTTTGCCGACCAGCCAGTCGCGAATAGGGACAAAAGCGGTGTTCTCACCATTCGTCATGGTTGAGATGCCCTGAATAAAAAAAGGATGGCAGGCATAGAGGTTAATGCCGTAATTCGTATTTTGCCTTCCCTGAGCCATGCAGACGCGGGATTTGATCTGACCATCATGAAGACAGAGGGCGTTCCCAATCTGCAACGGCCAGCCTACCTCTTTGATCATGGCGACATCAGGATAAAATGAAAAGACGGTGATGTTATCTTGATCTTTACCGAGTTTTCTCAGTGCCATTCGAGTGCGAAGTAACTCTGCCTCTCGTATTTCTTCACTTTGATCTCGAAAGGCAACAGGCATCCTGTAGGCTCGAAGGAAATAGCGATGGCGGTCTTCGGCTTCGATGAGTTCAGGTTTCATGGCAAAGCGGTGATCATATTTCAGTTCATAGCCACGTTTTTCCATGTACTCAGTAACCCTTTTCCACGCTTTTTCGGTATGGGCTATTCCGGAAAGGATAGGGAACCTTGGATTATACTTAAAGTCTTCAAACTCCATACCACGAAGTAACAGACCTAATCCGGATCCATCATATCCCTCTTGCATGGCCTCCATGGCTGTGAGAACCTCGTATGGCGAAAAGGGTTCATCGGCTGTTTTCAGAGCTAAACGACACATGTTGCTCTCCTGATGTTAGACTAAAATAGTTGTAGAAAAGATAAACGTCTGTCGGATGCAGATCTGCTGGGGGATTCCTGCTGGATAAACAAAGACAAAAACGTATGACCGAGACAAATTATTTATCCAGTTGTGACAAAAAAGTCAAGATTATTGCAAGAAGTACCCCCGCAACCCTCTACACCGGGATGTCAATTATGTCATTGGCACCAAAAATCAATGATCTGCTGGATGAAGTCACGTTTGAGTAAGAAACGCTATCTGGCGGTGGGGAGCTTGCGACAAAAAAAAACCGTTAAAGGATTCATGTCCGTAACGGCTCATACGTTCATGGAAACATATTTTTTTAATATCGGTATGTTAAATAATTGCTCTTTGTGTGTTTTTGGGAAAAAACTGGCCTGCTTGGATGCATTTGTTGGCGAGGCAATGAGCGCAGCGCTTCACAAAAAGGTCAAAATACCTTCCACTTTTTTGGCGTTTGCAGGAGACGGGAATGTTCAGCAACTCCTGGAATCCATCCGGAGTTGCTAAACTATTATGGCAGTAATGGATGCAGAAAGTTGAAGATTATTTGAGAATATTTTCAATCTTGCCGAGGTTTTTCACCTGATCAACGTGCTGCTTGACCTCAGCTGCTTCTTTTACGCCGGGGAGGTCATTAATGATTTCTTTTCCGCTTTCTTCAACTTCGCTGAGCCCATTCTTAAAAGATGAGATCGCCTTACCTAAACCAGCTCCGATTTCAGGAAGTTTTTTCCCGCCAAATATCAGAAATGCGATACCTAGGATAACTATCAATTCCGGGGTTCCAAGACCGAACATTTCAAAATCCTCCAATTGTTAAAACTAAAACAAGCGCTCTGTTCACCATCCTTTTCTGAGGAGTATCATGCCTTGTCGTCATGTTCTTTTTCTTCTTCGTTTATTTTCTTTGGATCGTCTTCTTTTTTGGTAGCTTCTTTGAAATTTTTAATTCCCTTTCCGATGCCAGAGCCAATCTCGGGTAATTTGCCAGCTCCAAATATAATAACTATTATCACCAGAATAACGATAAGTTCCGGCATTCCTAATCCAAACATAACATTACCTCATCCAAAATACTGTGAATAAACAAGAGCTTTTTTAAATGAAAGCCCCGTTAAAATATCATTTATTTAAATGACATTAGAGTAGTCGCCTGCACTTGTCAAGGTCCCCATAGATAAGAGGATTGGCTTTCCTGACATGCGGACATATTTACTTTACCTATACATGCAGTGCCATTTTTGACACAAATTCCTGAATTTTATTTATATCAGCATCCATGATCTCACAGCGGGTCGGCTTGTCAGTAATGTCGACGAGATTGCCTGGGATATGGGGCTGGGTGCCGATGGCCTGTTCCACGACTTCGCCAAATTTTGCTGGATGGGCGGTGGCAAGGCATACCATTGGGACCCCGGCGGTCTTATGTTGTTTTGCGGCACTGACCCCTATTGCTGTATGTGGGTCAAGCACATAACCATATTTTTGATGAAACGATGTAATTGTTTCAGCTGTCGCTGTTTCGGAGATTGATGCGGCGACAAAATCACGACGAATCTGGTCCTGGTAGCCGGAGAGATCAATCTTGCCATCTCGGTTGAACTCTTCCATTAACTCTTTGGTGCGGACCGCATCGCTGTCCACAAGATAATAGAGATAGCGCTCGAAGTTGGAAGCGGCCTGGATATCCATTGAAGGGCTTGATGTTATCTTAACTTCTCCAAGCGAATAGTCGCCGTTGTTGACAAAGCGGGTCAGGATATCATTGTCATTAGTCGCTAGAACAAGCTGACGGATGGTTCCGGCAGGAAGCATTTTTTTGGCAATGTAGCCTGCAAAAATGTCACCGAAATTGCCAGTTGGTATCGCAAAATCAACGGAAGAATCTTTTTCATGCATGGCAACATGCAGGCAACTGTAGACATAATAAACAACCTGAGCGAGGACGCGTGCCCAGTTTATGGAGTTTATTGCTCCAAGGTGAAGTGAGTTTTTGAGTTCAATATCACTAAATATTTTCTTGATAATTGTCTGGCCATCGTCAAAAGAACCACGGATTGCAATATTAAAAACATTGTCATCGAGTACGGTAGTCATTTGCTTTTCTTGAACAACGCTTACTCGCTGGTACGGATGGAGAATGAAAATGTTTATTCTGTCTTTGCCCCGTACACCGTATATCGCGGCCGAACCGGTATCACCGGAAGTTGCGCCAAGGATATTGAGTACCGATTTGTCTTTTGCGAGCAGATACTCGAATAAATTGCCGAGGAACTGCAGTGCCACATCCTTAAAGGCGAGCGTGGGACCGTGAAACAGCTCGAGGATATGCAGATCTCCCTTGTGAACCAGCGGAGTGACTTCTTTTGCATTAAAAGTTGTGTAGGACCGAATGATGATGTCTTGCAGGTCGCTGCTGGGAATATCATCGACGAACCTCGACATGACCTCGAAGGCCAGGTCGGCATAGCTCAGTTTTTGCCAGGAATTAAAAGTTTCGCTCCCTATTCGTGGAATGGTGCGAGGGAGGAGAAGTCCGCCATCATCTGCGAGGCCCATCATTACTGCCTGGGTGAAAGGAATGGGGGATATTCCCCCCCTGGTGCTTAAATATTGCATAATCCTCGTTTTTCTCGTTATGTTCAACAGAGTTTTGCCAAGGGCATTAATCTTCAGGTGTGCTTTCTATCTCAATGAGCTTGCCGGCAGACCAGAGTCCCTCGAGATCGTAGAATTTCCGTTGTTCATGGTAAAAAATATGGACCACAACATCGTCAAAGTCCAAGAGAACCCACATGCCCTCACGAAGTCCTTCAGCACTGGATGCCTTTATCCGTTTTGAACGTAACTTGGACTCGATCGTCTCGGCAAGTGCCTGGACATGCCGGGTTGACTTGCCGTTCATGATTAAAAAATACTCAGTAAAAGTAGTCAGACCCCGTACATCCAGGATAACCAGCTCTTCCGCTTTTGTGTCGAGTGCAGCCTGGGCGCATATTTGTGCCAATTCATAGCCACTTTTCTCACGATATTCTTTCTTAATTTGTTTCATAATTATTTGTTCCCTTTTCTTTCAGGGCTGTCAATTTTTTTGTTTTGTTGTTTTGATTTCCTTGGAGGAAATTCAAAAGTAATTTTCCCATTTTTTGCGAGCAGAAGATACGCATCGAACGGCCGTTTTTTCTTGGATATAAAGCCCTGAATTAAATCAGTTTTCCCCCGTGTCAGCAGCTGGGTGATGTTCTCTTCAGAGATTTCCTTGGAAAGGATTGTTTTGCTGATTTTTAAACCCTTTTCGTCACCGTCGAGAGCAGATTCTGACATATACGCCATTGGTGTGCTGAATACTCTGGTTCCGTCAACAGGTGAGATGCCAAGAGGAGACTCCTTTTTTATAAGGTCGATGTCAAGATCCGCGTTTGAATCTGCAAAAATAAACTCGATTTTATTGTTTGCAAGTCGAATCGAAGCTGTGAAAGACTTGCCTTTCTTTGATCGAAAATCACTAAAAGGTCCGATTGTTTCCCCCTTAAGCAGGGCAACAACCTCCTCGTCAGACAGCATGCGGCCCCCAAGGATTTTTCGAATGCTTATTTTTTGATCTTCCGAAACATAAGCAGTCGGGGATGCGAAAATGCGGATGTTGTTGACAGGACTGAAAGGAGCCTCCTGTCGGACCTCATCGTTTTCGAAGTTCCTCACCTGATCAATAATATGCCGTGTCATAGCTCTGATTTCATCCATGAATTTGTCACGGGTGAATTCACCTTTTAGGATCTGATTGAGTTTGAATTCCCATTCGCCGGTCATTTCAGGAGAAGCAAGAACTTCTATTTTCATGGCTTCCAGCAGGGCCAGCAACTCAAAGGCCTTGCCGGTCGGGGTAAGATCCTTTCCCTCCCGAACAACATATTTTTCCTTGATAAGCTTTTCGATGATGGCGGCTCTGGTTGCGGGAGTGCCAAGGCCCCGTTCTTTCATTGCATCAGCAAGGTCATCATCTTCTACCAATTTATCAGAATTTTCCATGGCCGAGAGGAGAGTTGCCTCATTAAACCTGGCCGGTGGTGTCGTCTCATGGTCTTCTCTTTGTATGTTCACACAGGAAATCGATGCCTTGTCTGGGACAGAAGCAAGAATTTTATCCCGACCATCACCTTCAATCGTGCCATAAATGGCTTTCCAGCCGGCCTCCAGCAAAATTTTACCTTCTGTAAGAAAAGTCTCCTTATGTACGTATGAATAACGTTTGGTGTTCTGGAATACTGCTGGTGGAAAAAATACCGCTAAAAACCGTTGAGTTACCAGCTGATAAATTTTGAACTCTGGCTCAGAAAGGTTGGACGGCAGCAGGGTAGTCGGGATGATAGCGTGATGATCAGAAATTTTAGCGTTATTGAATATACGTTTATTGGGACGAACGTAATTTTTATCCAGAGCCTCCTTGGCAAATTGGGCCAATTTCCAGTTTGTTTGGCTTTTTAAAGTATCTTTAACGGTGGTAATGTAGTCTTCGGGCAGGTGCTTGCTGTCGGTCCTTGGATAGGTCAGCACTTTATGTCGTTCATAAAGAGCCTGGGCAATTCCCAGAGTGTTTTTTGCTGAAAAACCAAACCGTGAATTGGCCTCCCTCTGGAGTAGCGTCAGGTCGTAAAGTTGTGGTGAACTTTGAGTAGTCTTTTTACTCTCCTCCTTGATGCTGGCAGGTTTGCCGGTACAGTCAGCTATTATGGCATCTGCATCTTCGATCTTCCATATCCGGTCTGCTCTCTTATAAGGATCCTGAGGATCCTTTACAAAAGAAGTGTCTATCCATTTACCGTCATATGACTCGTCATTGAAAGTAAAGTGTGCAAGTAAATTCCAGAATGGGCGTGAAATGAATTCATGACGGGCGCGTTCACGCTTGACCAGCAACGAAAGGGTTGGCGTCTGTACCCTGCCGCATGGGGTAAGGAAAAATCCACCTCGACGGGAATTGTATCCGGTGAGCGCTCTGGTGGCATTAATCCCGATAAGCCAGTCTGATTCAGAGCGGCAGAGTGCGGTATCCTCAAGCGGCAGTAATTCGTCATTTTCACGCAAGGATGCAAAAGCAATTTTTATTGCATCAGCGGTCATTGATTGCAGCCATAACCGTTTAAATGATTTTTTGGCGACGGAGTTGTTCCAAACGTATTTGATAATATACTTGAAAATTAACTCACCTTCACGACCAGCATCGCAGGCATTAATAATCCGGTTTATATCTTTGCGGCGAATCAGCTTCTGCAAGGCATTCAGCTGTCCTTTAGTCCCATCGAGTCCTTTAAGGGGAAAGGTGTCCGGAAGGATGGGTAAATTGTTCATATCCCATTTTTGGTAGATCGGATCGATCTCCTCAGGGTAGCAGATAGAAACAAGATGCCCGATAGCATATGAAACAACGTATGCATCGCTTTCAAAGTGGGTTTTTTCCTTTTTAAATGTGCCAGGCAGCACCTTGGTCAGGTCGGCAGCGACGCTCGGTTTTTCAGCAATTATAAGAGTTTTGTCTGTCATGAAATCGGTATATGAGCGAGTTAGATAAACCGTAGAATATGGTTTGATTTAGTAATAATATTATCTATAGCGGTCATGCCATCTTAATAAGAATCCTAAGGGTAATGTGTTTTTTTTCTTAGGATTACAAAAGGATATTGATACTGCTAGCCTGAGACGCAATAAACGGTTTTACGTTGGAAGGTACTTGGAACTGTCGTTTAAATAAAGGTCCAACCGAGGTTTGTCAAATATAATTTTTTATATCTTGATGTGGCTTCTGTAAATGGAAGTCATGAATCAAGCAGAAAATGTGTTGATGTAACATTATGGAATATGGGTAAAAAGTAAGATTTTTATTGGACGCGTATAGAAAGAGAGAACGAGATGACCGGTCAATAATTTGATCCGAGATATTTTCATGACCTGTGGAGTGGTGACAATGAATAGCTGTGGGTGGGTTGCGGAAATCAACTAAGTTGCCTTGATTGAGGTAAATATTGGTGTGATTGGCCAGTCTTTCAGCTTGACAGTAGATGAAATATATGGTTAGTTTGCTCGTCGGTAGTCTACTTTTGAACTATTTTTAGAAACGTTGGGTAGCTGACTGTTCAAGCAGGCAGATTGCTGTTTCTGAATCAGGTCGAGGGTAACCGGCTATACCTCCCGCTGTGTTTGGTTGCGGGACGGCTTTTGGAAGTGGGCTTTGCCCGCTTTTTTTTATGTCCGCATATTGGTCGCTGCAGTTGACGGTATAAAAAACACAATTTCCATAGGGCTGTGAGTCCGGAGCGACTAAGGTGAAAAAATGAGCGAACTAATTATTAATAAACTGCAGGGATTTCTGCAGAGTTTGTTGCCGCCCATGGAACTGGAACTTTTTGATGTTCAGTTTCGCCGGGAAGGACATGGGTGGGTCCTGCGTGTCTTCATCGAGTCAGAAACGGGCGTGACCCTGGAGCATTGTAGTGACGTCAGTCGTGAACTTGGCCGCTATCTAGATGTGGAAGATTTTATCGATCATGCATACCATTTAGAGGTGTCCTCGCCTGGGCTGGAAAGACCGCTTCGGTCGATGGAAGATTTTAGTCGATATTGCGGCAAGAAAGCCAGAGTAAAACTCCATAACGCAATTGATGGTGTGAAGGTGTTTGAAGGTTTCATAGCAAAGGTTGCTGCTGATGGCCTTATACACCTGAAACTTGATGATATCCGTACCATCCAATTTTCTTTTGAACAGATAAACAAGGCCAGGCTGGCAATCTGAGCAGAACTGGTCTACATTTTTTGAACAATGCAATGTTCTCCGCTAGTCGGAGTTGAAAGTCATAATGACGGAGTAAGAGAATGCTATCAGATTTGAAACGCATAATCGACCAGATCAGCAGAGATAGAGGTTTTGATAAAACATTACTGATAGAGGCCATTGAAGAAGCGGTCCAGTCTGCTGCCAGGAAAAAATTCGGTAGCCGTCGAGATATGGAAGTTCGGTACAATGAGGAATTTGGCGAAGTCGAAGTGTTTCAGTTCAGGATAGTTGTCGAAGAGGCGGAAGACGAACAGACTGAAATTTCTTTTGAGGAAGCTCAAAAACTCGATCCTGAGGTACAGATTGGTGATGAACTCGGTGAAAAGATGGAGGATATCTCCGATCTTGGCCGAATCGCAGCGCAGTCCGCAAAGCAGGTGATTATTCACAGAATGAAGGATGCCGAAAGGGAAGTCATCTATGACATGTTTAAAGATCGTGTCGGTGAGGTCGTCAGTGGCATTGTGCAGCGTTTTGAAA
The DNA here is from genome assembly GCA_049645925.1 of Desulforhopalus sp. GTDB lineage: Bacteria > Desulfobacterota > Desulfobulbia > Desulfobulbales > Desulfocapsaceae > Desulforhopalus_A. The sequence continues at coordinate 46,218 of JBARUU010000057.1, read as the reverse complement.
GGGGAAACATGATTGTCAACCTTGGACGGACTGATGCCATTCTGCCGAAAGACCAGCAAATTCCCAAACGTTCTTTTAAGCAGGGAGATCGGATCAGGGCGTATCTGAAAGAGGTGCGCCAGACCAGTCGAGATTCACAGCTTATACTTTCAAGAACCTGTGATGAGTTTCTTGGAAAACTATTTCAGTTGGAAGTTCCGGAAATGGCTGAAGGGATTGTACGTGTGATGGGCGTCAGCAGAGAGCCAGGCTTTCGGGCAAAAATTGCCGTCAGCTCTTCTGAAGGTGATGTGGATCCGGTAGGAGCCTGTGTCGGCATGAAAGGATCCCGCGTACAGAATGTTGTACAGGAGTTACAGGGGGAACGCATTGATATTGTCACCTGGAGTCCTGATCCTGCCAAGTATGTATATAACGCTCTTGCTCCTGCCCACGTAAGTATGGTCATGGCCGATGAAGAAGCGAACTCGCTGCTGGTTGTCGTTCCCAATGATCAACTCTCTCTTGCCATTGGCCGCCAGGGTCAGAATGTTCGACTTGCTTCTAAGCTCATAGGCTGGCGCATTGATGTGAAAAGTGAACAGCGATACAACAATCTGTCGGATGAGGGATATCAGTCTCTTCTGAAACTCACTGGGGTTGATGAATCCCTTGCAGACCAGTTGCTTGGTAAAAATATTTTCTCAACAGCGGTGCTTGCCCAAAAGAGTGTGGACGACCTTGTGGTCATTCGCGCTATTGATGAAGATCTTGCAACACGATTGATCGAGGAAGCGAAGTTAAGTCCCTTTGTACCGAAAGAACCAGTACAGGAGGATATTGTTGCAGGAAATGAAACGAGTGCAACAAAAGAAGAGTCCGGGGGCGACGAAATCGTCACAGAGGATAATGTTTCGGTAGAATCTGTACAAGAGAATAGCGAGACAGAAGAGACGGGAACCGTCAATAATATTGATAAATGACAGCCGCCTTACGAACCTGTTGCTCATGCGGTAAGAAAAAAACGAAATACTCGCTCCAGCGTTTTGTCTGGAAAAAAAATATGGTTGAGTCTGATCCCCGGCAGTTACTGCCAGGAAGAGGTGCTTATTGTTGTAAAGATGAAGAATGTGTTCGGCTCTTCTTTGATAGAAAAAAAAAGTGGAAAAGATTGTTTCGTCTTTAAATGTAGAGTTTTAAAATGATTCATCAAAGGTTGGGTTGGTGCAACCACTTTTGTTATTGATGGATGAAATGACAGTTGCGATGCAATACGGGAGTAAAGGATGAGCAGAATCAGGGTATATGAGTTGGCCAAGGAGGCCGGCATGAGCAGTAAAGCGTTGACAGATAAACTGATTGAACTCGGCTTTGAAATCAAAGGTCATAGTTCTTCTGTCGATGACGAAACAGCTGAGGCCATTCGGAAGACTGTTCTGAAATCGGTTAATTCCGAGCTTGTTGAAAAGCGTATTGACAGTGACAAGGATGGTCCGACTGTGATTCGGCGAAGAGCGACAGTGATCAGACGCAGGGCGAAAGTTGTAGAGGTTGCTCCGGAAGAAGTCCAATCGGACGAAACGAGTGAAGCACAGCCAGAGACAGAGCTCCAAAATGTAGAGGAGGCCAAAGAGGTTCAAGAGGTTCAAGATGCTCAGGAGGCTCCTGTCAGTGCTCAGGTTACTGAAGAAAAGACCCCGAAGCGGACTATGAAAGAAACTCTTCCCGTCAGCGATATAGAGCCGACTGATACTCCAGTACCCGAAAAATCGGTTTCAAAGGCCAGCTCCGAAGAAGATTCCGCTTCAGTAAGCGATCAAGTAGAGACCTCATCCGTTGCAAAGAAAGCCTCTGATGAAAAGCAGGAGAGTGCTCCTACTACTATTCCAGCTGAAGAGAAAACTGCTGATAAAGGAGAAGTTGTTGCAGCGAAGACCAAAGATGGAGCAGCGGAAACTGCAGCTGGCAAGCCAGGCAAGAAGGAAAAACAACCCCCGGCGAGAAAGCCGATGGCAAGAGTAGTGCGTACCATCGAATTACCTGATATGGTTAACGAAGGAACACCTTCCCGCCCAACAAAGAAGAAGGCTGCCAAATCAGTGCCTCAGAGATCAACGTCTCCATCACCTGCCAGAACTCCTGTCGCTCCAAGCGCTGATGACACCAGCCGGGCCAAGAAAAAAGGGAAGAGAAATATCCCTGAGAAAGACGACAAAAACAGCGAAGGCCGTAGAGGTGGAAAGAAAGGACAGAAGAACGTTAAATTTACTCACTTTTCTCAGGACTATCAGGGGAGAGAAGGTGGAAGACGTGGGAAGAAAAGCAGAAAAGGATCAAAAGTCGTGTCGCCGCCAGCTGAAATGAAGGCCAGTAAAAAACGTTTCAAAGTATACGACGCCATCACTGTAGGTGACCTTGCTCAGCGAATGAAAATTAAAGCCAGTGATGTGATTGCCAAACTTATGGGACTTGGCGTAATGGCAACCATAAATCAATCCGTTGATACTGAAACGGCGATACTCATCGCTTCCGATTTCGGCTATGAGGTCGAGCAGGGAGTCACTGAGGAAATAGGGATGCAGTTGCTTCATGAGGCAGAGGAAGGCGGGGTGCAAAAGTCGCGGTCACCTGTTGTGACGGTAATGGGGCACGTTGACCATGGCAAAACCTCTATTCTTGATGCAATACGAAAAACTGATGTGGCCGAAGGTGAAGCCGGGGGGATTACCCAGCATATCGGTGCATATCATGTGCGATCGGCATCTGGAGATGTGACTTTTGTTGATACACCAGGACATGCCGCGTTCACAGAGATGCGTTCCAGAGGCGCGCAAGTAACCGACATCGTTGTTCTGGTCGTTGCTGCCGATGATGGGGTTATGGACCAAACCAGGGAAGCTATCCATCACGCCCAGGCGGCCAGTGTTCCCATTCTTGTCGCGGTCAATAAAATCGATAAGGATAATGCGGATATTGATAGGGTTAAGCGTGAACTCTCAGAACTCAACCTTATGCCTGAGGACTGGGGAGGTGATACCATTTATTGTGAAACCTCTGCCAAGAAAAATATCGGCATCGATAACCTCATGGAATCTATTCAGCTCCAGGCAGAGATCCTTGAACTTCGTGCTGATCGTAGCAGAAAAGCGAGAGGTCGTGTTATAGAAGCCCAGCTGCATAAAGGGCGTGGTCCGGTGGCGACGGTTCTTATTCAGGACGGCACACTGCAGCCTGGCGAACACTTTGTCGTTGGACAGTATAGCGGGAAGGTCAGAGCGATGCTTGATGACAAAGGACGTTCAATAAAGGAAGCAGGACCATCAAAACCAGTTGAAGTTCAGGGTATATCAGGTGTACCGAGTGCCGGTGATGAATTTATCGTCGTAACCGATGAGAAGATGGCTCGAAGTGTGTCCCAGGTACGCTCTCTGAAGGCAAGAGAAAGTGAGCTTGGTGCCAACAGTAAGATTTCTCTCGATAAACTGTTCGAACAGATGAGTGAGGGGGATGTGCAGGAGTTGCGAGTCGTACTCAGGGCGGATGTTCAGGGTACCCTTGAGGCATTTGCCAAGGCTGCAGGCGACCTCTCTACGAAAGAGATTAAGGTCAAGATCCTACACGAGGGTACCGGGACGATCACTGAATCCGATATTCTACTTGCGTCAGCGTCAGACGCAATTATCATAGGGTTTAATGTTCGACCGAGCGTCAAAGTCAAAGAGCTGGCAGCAATGGAAAGTGTTGATCTGCGGTCATATGACGTTATCTACCACGCTCTCGATGATATCAGAAAAGCTATGGTTGGCATGCTCGAACCAACTTTTGTCGAAGAGGTTATCGGCCTTGCAGAAGTGCGAGAAACCTTCAGTGTTCCCAAAATCGGTACCATTGCCGGTTCTTTTGTCCTCGATGGTAAGATTCTAAGGACAGCCAAGGTCAGGGTATTGCGAGAAGGTGTCGTCATCTATACCGGAAAAATAGATTCTTTGAGGAGATTCAAAGATGATGTAAAAGAAGTTACGTCCGGCTATGAATGTGGTATAGGCGTCGAGAAATTTAATGATATAAAAATCGGGGATAATCTCGAGGCTTTTGTTATGAACGAAGTTGAAGCGACGCTGTCATAAGGAAGGTTTTATTGTGCCAAACTGGGATCCAAAGCAGACATTTGACTCTATAGGTATAGGTGAGAAGAGTGAACAAAAGCGCTCATCACGTGTTGCTGAGGCTATTAGAAATGAACTGTCTGTCCTCTTGATCAGTAAAGTTCGAGATCCCAGGCTTCACGGAGTGAACATTTCCCGGGTTGAAGTTCCTGATGATCTCAGTCTCGCCCGAATTTTCTTTACGGTTCTCGGGGACAAAAAAGATGTAAAAGAGGCAGGAGTCGGTTTAGAGCGGGCAAAGGGATTCATGCGCAGCCACATAGCAAAAACGCTCAATTTACGATTTACCCCAGCTCTTCAGTTTCGCTATGACAATGTTGGAGAAAAGGTCGCGGAGCTTGATGAAATTTTCCAGGAAATCGCCAATGAAAGAGACTCCAGGAAGGATGATTCCTGAGCAGATAATAGATACTATCCAACGTTCCGATAATGTCGTGCTTTTTACGCATACCCATCCTGATGGGGATGCTCTCGGATCGCTCTTCGGTTTAGCCGATATTTTGGAATCTCTTGGGAAAAATGTCTTTTGTTATCTTGAGGAACCGATCTCTTATCTGTATGATTTTCTCCCGAACATTGAGAAAGCTCACACCAGTCTTGAGGAGTATTGGGGGTTTGTCACCGAGGCCGGCGAGAATATTCTCGGTATTGCTCTTGATTGCGGTGATGATGATAGGCTTGGAGGATCAAAACAGGAATTTCTTAAGATTAAACCATTTATAGTTATCGATCACCATACATCCCATAGAGATTTCGGTACAGCTCAGTGGGTTGAGACAAACTGTTCCTCTACCGGCGAGATGGTTTACGAGCTTGCAATTGGTCTTGGCGCATTGATTAGTTACAATTGTGCTTTCAATCTCTATGTAGCAATTTGTACAGACACCGGGTCTTTTCGGTATGAAGCTACAGGACCCAGGACCATGAGGATAGCTGCGGAACTCCTTGAAAAAGGTGTTCGACCAGAAATAGTGGGCAGGCACCTGTATGACAATTTCAGCCAAGAAAGGCTGCACTTGATGAAATTGGTCCTGTCGACCATAACACTCTGTGAATCAGGACAAGTCGCATTTATTCACGTGACTGATGAGATGCTGGAGGAAAGTGGGGCTACGTTGCAGGATGTTGAAGGATTTATCGACTTTCCCAGGTCTCTTCGTTCTGTAAAGGTTGCAGCTCTAATAAAAGAAAGCAATAACGGCTTTATGGCTGTCAGTCTTCGGGCTAAAGGGCAGTGCGATGTAGCAGAAGTTGCAAAACTGTTTGATGGTGGCGGTCATCGGAACGCCGCCGGGTTTCGGTGTCTGGGTAAATCAATTGATGAAGTGCGGCGTGAAGTAAAAGATGCACTCGCTAAGGCGTTGAATAAGGAAAACTGAGCGCGTTTTTACTGATTCGCTGACTCGATTGTTAACTGTCATGACCCCTGAAATTATAACTGAGTTTGATGCCGGTGTGTTTCTTGTTGATAAACCGGTAGATATCACCTCTTTTGGGGTGATTGCCAGGTTGCGTCGAATTCTGAAAATGAAAAAAGTCGGGCATGCCGGTACCCTTGATCCTTTCGCGACCGGTTTGCTCATTATTTGCGCAGGAAGACCAGCGACCAAGCTTATCCCCAGGTTCATGGAGGGGAAAAAGGAATATCTGGCAACTCTGCGGCTCGGAGTCGAGACTGAGACCCTTGATACGGAAGGTGAAGTCGTTGGTCGAAGCCCGGTTGGCGAACTGTCGGGTGCTCAAATCGAGGAATGTCTGCAAAGGTTCAGAGGCCTGCAAATGCAGGTTCCACCTGCATATTCGGCTTTAAAGCATAAGGGGAAACCCTTGTACTATTATGCCCGAAAAGGCATTAAAATAGCCAAAGAACCACGGGAAGTTGAAATCACGTTACTTGAACGAACCGATGGAACTCATACCCTCTCAGGGGATGAGGTTGAACTCGGAATCAGGGTTGTCTGCAGCAAAGGGACATATATACGGACACTTGCAGCTGATATCGGCAGGAGTCTCGGCTGCGGGGCGCATCTCGTACAGTTACGAAGAACCCGGAGTGGTTGTTTTACAGTTAACGAAAGTTTGAACTGGGATGATTTACATAGCGATGATCCATTCAATCGCTGTATCCGTAAGATGATTACCGTAGAAGAGGTATGTAAACTATTGCAATAATCACACGAGTTGGCTAGTGTGTGCGTGATGTTTATAGTAGCCCCCTAGAAAGGATTCTTTATTCCACCTTGAGGGGAAGAAAATAAAAAGTATCTAAAGGGTCTGCAGGTTTCGCCACCAATTTCGCAGACAAATTGTTGCAAAGAGTAGATGAACTTTGTTGAAGAGTTTAAAGTGTTGTAAAACAATGATTTTTAACTATCAGGTATTTATTTATACAGTATCAGGAGGATTGTCGTGGCACAGACAGCAGTAAATAAAAATGAAATAATCGAGAAATTCAAGATCCATCCAACAGACACCGGATCGTCCGAAGTGCAAATTGCTCTTCTCACCGATAGAATTCAGTATCTCACTGAGCATTTTAAGGTGCACAAAAAGGATCACCATTCAAGGCAGGGACTGCTCAAACTCGTTGGTCAGAGACGTAGTCTGCTTGATTATCTAAAGAAGAAAGACGTCAACAAATATAGAACGATGCTGCAGGAGCTTGGTCTACGTAAGTAGGCATCCCTGCCGGCAGGCTCACATGTTGACCTGGGCATAGTGCCATCTTTTTACCTCAAACAGTGCCTCGAATTGGTACTGTTTGAGGTTTTTGTTGTTTAAGGAAGTCCGAGAAAATAAAGCATACGGGGCTGGTGGATAATCCAGTCGGAAAAAATGGCGCTGCGCCTTTCCCTGATGCTACACATCTGGAGAAAACATGTTTAATAAAGTAGAAACCGAAATTGGTGGAAAGACAATATCCATCGAAACAGGAAAAATTGCCAAACAGGCATCAGGATCAGTTGTTATACGCTCAGGGGAGACAATGGTATTGGTTACGGTTGTCGGAGCGGGAAAAAGCAAGCCTGACGCTGATTTTTTACCTTTGACTATTGAGTATCAGGAAAAACTCGCATCCGTAGGAAGGATTCCCGGAAATTATTTTCGTCGCGAGATCGGCCGACCGAGCGACAACGAGGTTTTGACCTGTAGAATAATTGATCGTCCGCTGCGTCCACTCTTTCCAAAAGGATATTCTGCCGAGACTCAGGTCATTGCAACTGTTCTCTCTGCAGACCAAAACATTCAGCCGGATGTCCTGGCTTTGACAGGTGCGTCATGTGCGTTGACAATTTCCAATGTACCGTTTGCCGGGCCGGTTGCAGGCGGACGGATCGGCTTCGTCGATGGAGAGTATGTAATCAATCCGACGGTTGTCGAACTGGCAAAATCATCGATGGATATAGTTGTTGCCTGTACCCGAAAAGCTGTCGTTATGGTTGAAGGCAAGGTTGATGAGTTGAGTGAGGATGAAGTCCTCTCTGGTATTTTTTATGCTTTTGAGCAATTACAGCCACTGATTGACCTGCAGGAAGAGTTACAGAAATCGGCAGGAAAATCAAAAGCTGAAGTTGTTGCACCGCAAATTGACGAAGCACTCCTCGCTAAGATCCGTGAAGTTGCAGCGGCAGGGATGGAGAAAGTTTTCAATACATCCGACAAACTTGAACGGGGCGCTGTTTATGATGTTTTAAAAGAAGACGTCCTCGCGGAGCTTGATCCTGAAGGAGAAAATAATTGGGAAATCAAAGAGTTGCTTTCCTCTTATAAAAAATCTTTCATGCGTGACAAGATTGTTAATAACGAAATCAGGATCGGTGGGCGTAAATTTAATGAAATTCGCGATATTAAGTGCGAAACAGAATATTTACCGCGGACTCATGGTTCAGCTCTGTTCACTCGGGGTGAGACCCAGGCACTGGTAACAACAACTCTTGGGAGCGAACGAGATAAACAGCGGGTGGAAACCCTGTATGGGGAAGAACACAACCGTTTCATGCTCCATTACAATTTTCCTCCGTACTGTGTAGGAGAAGCACGTTTCCTTCGTGGTCCATCTCGTCGTGATATCGGACATGGTACCCTGGCAACTCGTGGACTAGAAGCAGTTTTGCCAGCGGAAGAAGATTTTCCGTATTCTATCAGAGTTGTCTCAGAGGTCCTTGAATCAAACGGCTCCTCCTCTATGGCAACAGTGTGTGGCGGCAGCATGGCAATGATGGATGCCGGTATACCTTTGAAGCGACCTGTATCAGGTATTGCTATGGGACTGATAAAAGAAGGGGAAAAAATTGTTATCCTTTCGGATATCCTAGGAGACGAAGATCACCTTGGCGACATGGACTTCAAGGTTGTAGGCACCAGTGATGGTATTACCTCCCTGCAGATGGATATTAAAATCGATGGTGTTGACCGGGCCATTATGGGGAAAGCCCTTGAACAAGCAAAAGAAGGACGTGTCCACATTCTTGAAGAGATGCAGAAAGGTATCACAAAAGCTCGTTCAGAGGTCGTTGACCATGCTCCAAAATATATGGTTCACAAGATCAACCCCGACAAGATCCGTGATATTATTGGACCTGGTGGAAAGATCATAAAAGAGTTGTCAGCCGAATTTGATGCTAAAATTGAGGTGGATGATTCAGGACTTATAAAAATGTTCGCTCTAAGTGGTGATCTCGCCGATGCTCTTGTGGCAAAGGTAAAAGCAATTACTGCCGAGGCTGAAGTTGGTGCTGTCTATACGGGAACTGTGAAAACCATCAAAGATTTCGGCGCATTCGTTGAAATTCTTCCAGGTACTGATGGACTGGTTCACATTTCGGAACTGGACACTAAACGCGTGGCCAAAGTCACAGACGTTGTGAAAGAAGGCGATGTCATCGAAGTCAAAGTCCTTGATGTTGATAATCGCGGCAGGATCCGTCTGAGCCGCAAGGCATTGATGGAAGAGTAAAAGTAAAATATCAGAGGGGTGTAATACAGCTAGTAATAAGCCGATATCCTTATCTGGGATATCGGCTTTTTTATTATCCACCTTAAAACAATTCTCCTGCTGTTGTACCCCTCATTTTAGTAACTGAGTGCGTACCCCGATGACACTGGAACTAAAACGACAAAAACGAGATATTTCCCGGTAATCAGTAATTATTATTAAACGTCCTTAATAAACAGAGCTGGGGGCTGTTATGAACGAAAAAGAAGTGAAAATATGCTGGCTTGTTCCAGAAAATAAATGCGACCTGCAGTTTCCCGGGTATGAAACAAAAGGGGCGGCAGGCATGGATGTACAGGCAGACGTGAAAGAAAGTCTCGTTATACAACCAGGTGAGAGAACTCTCGTCCCCACTGGCTTTGGGGTTTCGCTACCTGATGGATACGAGCTCCAGGTTCGGCCTCGAAGCGGGCTGGCTGTAAAATATGGTGTGACCATCCTCAATAGTCCCGGAACAATCGATTCAGACTATCGTGGTGAGGTAAAGATAGCCTTGGTCAATCTTAGCGATACTCCGTATATAATAAACAGAGGGGACCGGATCGCCCAACTCGTTCTGGCACCGGTCATCCGGGCAAAATTGGTGGAGATAACCGCTCTGGACATGACTGAACGGGCTTCAGGTGGTTTTGGGCATACCGGGGTTTGAAAGAGATGAAATTTTCTGTTTTGGGTAGCGGAAGCCAGGGGAACTCCGTTTATATTGAAAGTGGGAAAACCGGTATCCTTATTGACGCCGGATTTTCCGGTAAAGAGATTGAGACCCGCTTGAAATCAATTGGGCGAGATTTGTCCAATGTCCGTGCTCAGTGTGTCACCCATGAGCATAACGACCACATTCGTGGCGTCGGTGTGATTTCAAGACGGTGTAAGATCCCCGCGTATCTAAATGGTGGTACCCATTTTGCCGGTGAAAAACGAATGGGAAGACTTTTTCTCTTAAAGGAGTTTGAAACCGGAGATCTGCTGGAGATTGGAGACTTGCAGGTTCGATCCTTTCAGGTTTCCCACGATACCGCCGATCCAGTCGGATACGTTGTCAGTGATGGGAAGACGAGTCTCGGTTATTGTACCGATACCGGAAAAATCTCTCACTTGATAGCCAGACGGCTGGCGCGTTGCAATGGTCTTGTTCTGGAGTTTAATCATAACCTGCAAATGCTAAAGAATGGCCCATACCCGTTACCTCTTCAGCAGAGGGTCCGCTCCAGTCGAGGACATCTGTGCAATGAGGATGCTGCGACATTGTTGGCCGGACTCATTGGAGACCATCTTCGAATGGTTGTTTTAGCACATTTAAGTGAAACAAATAATACTCCTGCCCTGGCCCGCAAAGCAGCTGATCTCTCTGTGAGGGAGTGGGGTGATACTGTCTTGCTTGTAGCTCCGCAGGATCAAGCAACAATGCTCCAGGAAATTTAGCCCGGATTTCTCATGAACATTGTATCAATGAGCAGGAGTCATCTGATATCCTGATATGGTCAAGTCTCTTGTAGTCTCGAAATTGACACAATGCTCACCAAAGGCCAGCCGATCTCACCGTGCCTGCAGCGGCTTCGAAACAATGGGGCATACCCGATTGTGGCCCATCGCTTCGCTTCTCCCATGCTCGGCAACCTCTGCTGGAGAGATTTCGGGGTAGCACAGTTTCTATCCCGAAACTGCCATTTCACCCTAACTGTCCGTTATTCTTTATTACATACTGATTATTTTTGTTTAGGCAGGATGATTCTCTTTTCTTTCGCTCTTTTGGGGTTGGGTTTATAGAGGATCATCGTTCTTCCTATTAATTGAACCAGGGCGCTCTCCGTCAGCTCGGCGATAGCTTTGGAAGAGCTGTGTTTTTCCAGTCCACAATTACTTCCTATTTTAACTTTGATGAGTTCATGGTGCATGAGCTCAGTCTTGATTGTTTCAATGATGCCGGGGGTTAGCTCTTCTTTGCCGATCTGGACAAATGGACTGAGGGGATGAGCAAGCCCTTTGAGAAATTGTTTCTGTCGGGTTGTCAGGTCTGGCGCCGCTTGAGTCTTTTTGTCGGACATTTTGATCTTTCCTTTTCATATATATTTTCCCGAAAAAACGGGTTTTTTTTTATACCCTTTGGAGATAAGTACTTGCCAGAGGGATGTGTTTCAATATCACTGGGGGTACCATTAGGGGGGAGGTATCGGGCTGAGTGGGTATTCCATCATTACATCTGGGAATAAATGCTGCCATTTGTCAGCTGATCAGATTCTTGAAAATTTCATAGCCTCCAACCCAGGTGCCTATTGCCGATCCCAAACCGGTGAGGATAAAGACCAGAAAAACTCTGAGTAGTCGGTTTCTCCACCAGGCTTTGATTGAGCCGATATCTTCCCCGGCATTTTCAAACTCCTTGACGACCGGCGGGCATACGAGAACCTGGATAAAGGCTGTGACATAGCCGGCACCTATAATCGGCGTCAAGCTGGTTATAGGCGCAGAGGCAAAAGCACTCAATGTTGTCAACGGGTGGGCGAGGGCCAGCAGTGATCCAATGGAGGCAGGAATACCATTTGCCAGAATCCAGAAGAGGATATTGTCGCCGGCAACTGAAGCACCTTTTTGGACACCAATGAAGCCTAATGAACCGATTATCAAGAGGGGAATGGTCCAACCGGCAATTTTGTATCCAGTTGATACTGGTGGTATGAGGGTGACATCTGCAATTTTATGTTTGTTGTCATCGTTAAATTTTGCGAGCATACCGGAAACATGACCAGCACCGACAACAGCAACTATCCTTTTTCCTGGTGACGATTTGATCTTTTCTACGAGATACAGATCCCGTTCATCTATTAACACACGTTTCAGATCGGGCAATGCCTCGCCCATCTCTTCCATCAGATCGACAAGTACGTCTTTTTGTTTAAGCTCCCGCAGTTTGTCCTCTGATATTTCTGTCTTGTCAAAGAGGCTGGCCAGGAGGGAGGTGAGTAGATAGCCTTTTTTAAAAAATGATGTGGATTTCCATGCTCGACGAAGAGTGATACGGACATCCCTGTCACAAAGAGAAAGTGGGATGTTGAGGTCTTTAGCGGTCTGCGCAGCCATCAGCAGTTCCGCTCCTGGAACAACTCCTAGCTTTCCGCCAAGTCTTTTTTGGTAGGAGGCCATGAGCAGACTTATGAGTAACGTAGCAAGCTGCTTATTTTTTATAATGGACTTTAAATCAAGAGAATCCCATTGTTTTTTCTGAGTGAGTGCCTGGTATCGTTTGTCGTCGAGCTCAAGACAGACACAATCAGGAAGTTCCTGTTCGATGACTGTTTTGACAAGGGTTACAGATTCCTGAGAAATGTGAGCAGTACCTATCAGAATGATTGTTTTGTCATCGCAGGCGATGACATGGACATCACTCCCATATTGCTGGGCAGGAAAAGGTGCATCAGTTATTGGCATAATGTATTTATTTTTGCCCGATAGAAAAATACAGTCGGACAGCATATTTTAGAATTGAGAGATATCTTTTAATCAGCCTGATTCCTTTCGGCAGGCATCAAGGTAGACATTATTCAATCGTTTGTCATGCATTATCGGAGGGGGTTGTTTGCTTAAGCAAAGGTATGTCCTGTCGGGCTACACCTTTTTTAGTTTGAGCTGTGACCCAGGGTGAATCAGGTTAGATTTCAGATTGTTCCATTTTTTTATATCAGCAGTTGAAGCACTAAATTTTCTTGATATTGTCCAGAGCGAATCACCGTCTTTGACATTGTACAACTGAAACGGGGAACCGGTCTCAGGCAATTCCAGTTTCTTTTTGTAGCCATTAGATGCGATTAATGTATTGGTTTTCTTGGTCGCTACAGAGGCGAGAGTCTTTCTGTTACCTTTTTTATTGTATTGATCAATATATAAAGCCAGTTGCTCTCCCGCCCTTATAGAATGAGCATTTTTAAGACCATTCCATGCAACAATCATTTGCGAAGGTACATTATATTTTTTAGCTATTCTCGATAACGTATCTCCTTTTTTTACCCGGTGCAGGATCAGACTGTCGCTGTATGCCGCCATAGCTCCAGAGGAACCTTCCGGAAGGAGTTGATACCTAATAGTACTATAGGGAATTCTGAGGTTCCGGCCACGTGCGAGTTTGCCACTATGCAGATCGTTTACTTTGAGGATAGTCGTTTTGTTGATACCATATCTTTTACAAATTTTAGATAGAGTGTCTCCTTTTGCAATTTTGTGGGTCTTGTAACCGGTACTGACAATACTGTGCAGACGTGGCAGGTTTTTGGCGGCGATCCCAGAGGTTGCCTCTGGAATGTTAATTTCATATTTATCTCTGTTTGCTGGCGTTTTTCCGAGCCGCAGCTCCCGGTTCAACCTCTTTATCTCATCGATATCACTGTCAGTTATCAAAGCAATGGCATCCAGGCTCATTCCCGGGCCTACAGTAAGAGATTCATATTGCAGAGGTTCTTGATACCCAATGTTTGTAAAACCATATTTTTCAGGTTCTTTGGCTATTATCAATGCTGCAATAAGTTTCGGGACATAATGCTTAGTTTCGAGACGAAGATGTTTTTTACCGGCTAAATCCCAAAAATTATCAACCTTATGCCTTCTCAGTCCGGCCCGTATCTTTCCAGGCCCCCCATTGTAAGCTGCAACAGCAAGATGCCAGTCGTCGAATTCTTTATACAGATCAGAAAGATAAGCGGCTGCAGCTCTGGTGGACTTAAGCGCATCACGGCGTTCGTCCACATATTTATCGACATGCAAATTATATTGTTTGCCGGTGGCTTTCATAAATTGCCAGAGTCCAACAGCTTTTGATCTGGAACAGGCGAGTTGACTGTATCCACTCTCTATCATCGCCAGATACACCAGGTCCTTGGGGAGCCCCGCAATTTCCAGTTCTTTTTCCATCATAGATCGATATATTGTTGATTTTGCAAGCCATCTGCCAAATTGATTTCTCTGTCTGTTTTGAAAGAGATCCAAATACATATCGACCTGTTTATTGATGACTACCGGAAAATCATACACAACATTATTATTGGTTTCGACCTTTTCGGTAGAAACCTCCTTGTCCCAGTTTCCTGTCTGGCTAAGGGCCATCAGCTCTTCTTCGAGACATATCTGTGGCTCAATGTTTTCGAGTTCGATGTCATCCATTTCAGGATCTGAGTTTTCGATTGAGTCTTGACTGTAAAAATCTGGAATAAGACTAAAATTCTTGTCATTTGCGCAACTTGAAAGGAAGATTGCAAAGAACGAGAGTGTAAGGCCTTTAACAAGTAATTTCGTTGTATAAGTCATTTGTCGAGGTGATTGTCGTCTGTGACAGGAGATGTTGTGAAAAAGACAGGCGATTTTCATAATTAGCCTGTTGAGATATATCGGCTAACCATGTACATTCTTACCTGTCCTGTTGATAATGTAATTGCCGATTACTTAAAACCGAACTGCCATGTAATTGCAAGGTTTATACCCCGTTCACTAACAGTATTATTTCTTATATCCTGTTAGGTGCCTTTTGTACAAAAAAATCTTTGAAACCATGATAAAAAAGCTATTTCTTTTAATGACAGTTACTTGCTTTCTTCTGGCGGCAGCCCTTTTGGGAGGTGTGTATTGGCTCGTTGTTGTCGAGCCGGGTGATGAGATTAAAGTGGAGAATATCCATAAAATCCTCGGAAAGGAAAGCCATGTATTCTACAGCGACGGTATAACAAAACTGGGTGTATTCTTTGACACGGCACATCGTCAGTATGTTGCATACGAAGACATCCCCGAAAATTTTGTTAATGCCATGGTGGCTTCCGAAGACAACAGATTTTTTAGCCATATCGGTTTCGATATTGTCGGGATTGGTCGGGCGATTATTAAGAATATTCAGGCGCGTCGAGTTGTTCAGGGTGGCAGCACCCTTACGCAGCAGACGGCAAAGAATCTTTTTAAGAGAACAGAGAGATCACTTGAAGCTAAGCTCAAAGAACTGCTCTTTGCCTTGCGGCTGGAATACTATTATCCAAAAGAGAAGATATTTGAGTTTTATGCCAATCAATTTTATGTGAGTGGCAATGGACATGGGCTGGGAGTTGCAGCCAGATACTATTTTGATAAAATCCCGAGCGAATTGTCACTCGTGGAATGTGCTTTTATTGCGGGAAGTGTCAAGAGGCCTAATTATTACAATCCATTTATCAAAAAGACTCAGCAGGCATCAGATCTTGCCCGAGCGCGGGCAAAAACTCGGTTGAGGTACGTCCTCGATAAAATGCAGGATTTGCGCATGATCGATGTCTTTACCTATAATGAATCACTGGACAAGGAGATTGAATTTAAAAAAGGTAAGGTTGGTTATGATCTTGATTATGCCATGGAAATGGTCAGGGATGCGGTTTCCTCGACCGAAGTCCTGGAAGCCCTGGAGGCTCACGAGGTGCCAAACATCTCGACAGCCGGGGTGCGGGTGATAACCACAATTGACCGGGAACTTCAAGAGAATACCCTTGCCATCCTGCGCCGAGAACTGTCCAGGCTGGATGTTCGTCTCAGGGGGTATGAGCGGCAGGAGGTACAAAAGGAGTTGGTTGACCTTGACTATAGCGGTGATTCTGTTCTCCGTAAGGGAGCTTTTCTCTTCGGCCAAATTGAAAAGATTGATGGCAAAGGCGAAGCAGTCAATATCTTTGTTTCCTTGGATAAAAATCTTGGTCAGGGGGTTATTGATTCGGCGGGACTCTCCCACCTTGTTCTTGCACGAAAAAGATGGCAGAAAAACAGATGGAGTAAGGTTGGCAAGGGAGACCTCGAAGCACTTGTGGCCCAATTACAACCTGGTGATAAGGTGTGGGTGAGTGTGCGGGAATCACCGGACAACGAACTCACGTTGCTCGATTTGCAGAAATATCCTCAGGTGCAGGGTGGGGCACTGGTTATAAAAAACGGCGCCATTAAAGGAATGGCTGGTGGGACGGAGAACCGGTTCTTCAATCGGGCTGTCCAGGCGAGAAGAACAATGGGATCGGCTTTCAAGCCACTTGTCTATACCGCCGCCCTCCAACTTGGCTGGAATAGTGCAGATAGCTTAAGAAACAGTCGGAGTGTCTTTGTTTATCATGATCAACCATATTTTCCAAGACCCGACCATACCAGCCCATACGAATGGGTTTCCATGAGTTGGGCTGGTGTGCACTCTGAAAACGTTGCTTCTGTTTGGCTGTTGTCTCACCTTTGTGACCAACTGAACTTTGCGCAGCTGGGCGAGGTCGCCGCAAAGCTAGGGTTGGCTCCGGCAATAATAGATGGCGAAGAGGAGACTTACAGGAGTTATCGGTCAAGAGTTCGTGACAGGTTTGGTATCCAGATTAACCGTGAAGTTCTGCAAGCTACAGCTTATCGTATAGCAGTTAAAAACCTGGAAACTGACTTTATTTTCGACGGAATGATGGGAGAATATGCGCAGTTGAAGGATTTATCCTATGGGCTTAACTATGCAGAATTTACCGAGGAAATTGATGAAGAACTAAAAAAACAGAAAAAAATAAAGAACCCTAAAGAAAAGATGTCCGAGAGCGAAATCAATGAACTGAGATTACGTAAAAATCTGCTTAGCAATCATTATCTTCTGCTTGAATCACTGAGAAAAGAACTGACAACCTACCGATCACTGATAGAACCAGCAGAAGGCTTTGGTACAGGCGATTTTTTTGACTCGCCGGACAACGCGTCCATATATATGGACAGGCTGTCCGGCGAATTCCATTTCATGAAACAGCCTTATGGAAAGGATAATCTGGTTCGTATCGACCAGAATGAACTCCAAAGTCGCCTCATATGGCTGGACGAAATGGAAAAAATCAGATTCTGGGACGACATCAGGTTGAACGCAACCTTGACGGTCGCAGCATTTGACACAGTGACCGAGCAGGTTGAATTTGAATATCAGAAATTAAATGATGCGTTGCCCTACAGCTTTGAGGTTCTCTCTCAAGTGGAAGATTTTCGCATTACTGTTGGACTTCATTATCTTATCCAATTGGCCGAACAACTCGGAGTTAAAAGTCATCTAGAGCCTGTGCTTTCCTTTCCGCTGGGCTCTAATGTTGTAACCCTGTTTGAAGCGACACGAATGTATGAAGGATTGGTTACAGGACAGGTCAATATATTTGGCGACACGGAACAGGAGGAGAGTAATGATTCAATGGCGATTCTTGATCGAATAGAATCAGCTGACGGCGAAGTTCTTTTTCAACCCAAGCCGGCAACAAAAAAGATCGTTGATGCAAAAGCGAGCATGGCGATTGGTAATATCCTCGAAAATGTTGTAAAATTTGGCACAGGTAGAAATGCAGTGAAGGAAGTGAAATTAAGTAATGATGGTGAAGGAAATGCAGGGAAAATTGCCGAGCTGAATCTTTCTGTGCCCCTGCTTGGAAAAACTGGTACAGCGAACAGATACACCAACGCTTCTTTTTTTGGATATTTGCCGGGAATTGCAGAAAACGGCGCTGCCATGACTCTTCATGACGGCTATGCAGTTGGTGTGTATGTCGGGTTTGACAATAATGACCCCATGCGACAAAATTCTAATCGCATCAGTGGCGCTTCCGGTGCGCTTCCGGCATGGAGTGACATAGCAAATGTCTTACTTCACGAGCAGCACTATGCCAGCCGACTTGATCCTATCGATCTTTCGTTTAATGGTCTTGGAATCAAAAGAGAGACTCTTGGTCAGATGAATGTCAGGGTAGATCCGAACCAGGGTGGTAAGGTGGTTGAACCAGTGGCCCAGGTAGGCGAAATGGCTCGTTCTCAGCCGTCAATCGTGACCTTTGGTCGAAAGACGGAGACAGGTCGGTTTGTGATGGAGCGACAATTCCAACCTTTCTGGAGAACATCCTCCAGTACTGCACAGTGAGAGGTTATTCTACCCCCATGCTTCATGATTTTATATAATTATTTACTATTGGTTTCCTGTTTTCGATACTGGAACTAGCATATAAAACATCAATATTAAATGGATCGAGAAAACATTATGAAAAAAATTGCATGGGGCGCGTTTATTGCTTTTTGTGCCGTTAATCTAAGTAGCTGCGCCCTTCCGGAAAAACAAAGGGTGAGTCATCCCTCTTCAACAGTCTCCCCCATTCAGTCGTCACCTGTCCTTGTAGAAGACAGCAGAGACCCCAATAGCTTTGACCAGCAAGGCGGGCTGGATATTGAGACTGCTCAGCAAGGTGTAGTTGAAAAGAGTACAGAGGCTGTCTTGCCGTCAATGGCATATATTAATGACAGAATATTTGAGTACGGACGTAAACTGGATCGCTGGAAAGAATTGGATAGTCAGTCGGTGTCCATGAATTTGAAAGCGGAGGAAACCCAACAGATGGTACGCTGTTTTCGTCGGTTACAGGGCATACTGAATGGATACAGCGATTTGCGATATAAAATGCTTCAAGCTCAGAAGGTGGATGTCGCAACCAAAATCAGTAATGAGGAAATTTTTGAACTCCAAAAAAATGATATATCCTTTCTCGAGAATACATGTGGCCGTTTATTAGCCGACTCAGAGGATAAGAGCGTTGGCTGGAATCAGAGGGAGGCTGGGGCTGATTTGTCGCAGATTGAAACCCTGATAGACAGGTATGCTGCCAACAAGGAATATGAAGAGATAATCCAGGTCTGGATGAAAATTCCTGAATCTCAGGTTGGGCGAGTCCATGTCCGAACTAAAATCCTCTATGGTAATGCGTTGATGTACCTCCATCAGGAAGAGAAGGCTGCAGAAATATATCAACAGGTAGTTGATCAGATGTCCGATTCCGACAAGCAGGCGACTGATCTGGTTTCTTTGCGGAAAGTATTGGCGGATCTCTACACCGCCTCCGGCAATTATAGCTCAGCGGCAACAGAATATAAAAATATCTCTGAAGATTACCAGAAAATTGGTCAACTACAAGAATGGTCAAAACTCCAGCTGTCTATACTGGATCGATCTCCGACTGGCAGCACGGAACTGAAAGAGTTCTCCGAAATGCTCAGAAACTATTTGGGATTCATCCCTGAGCGGGATGGCTACAAAATAGTATGGCAGGCGGAAAAATTTCAGACCGCTTATCCCTATTCGCCCGTTGCTTCTAATGTTACTCTTATCAAAGATTCGGTCAAGGAGGCAGCTGACAACTGGTTCAACAGCTTTATGACCGAAGTGGATGCATTGGGTGATGAAAAGCAATTCGTCAAGGCTCTGCGAATGCTCGAAACAATACCAACTGATATTATCAGTGCGGAAAAACAGCTGGTTCTCAAGGCTAAAAATGAAGAACTGCTTCTGGCAGAGGCCGTTGAGAGCGAAACAGACAAAATGGCTAAAATGCAGGATCTTCAGAACCAATGGAATAACGGCATGCTTTTGGCAAAAGGAGGTCGATACGACGAGGCTATTGTTGTTTTTACCAATCTGGTTGATACCCAATATTCCGTCAAGGCTGAAACAAAGATTAAAGAACTGTCTTTGGAAGCCGCAAAAGCGGACAGGAGAAAAGCGGCAGATCTCTTTATAAGGTTTACCAAGACTGCGGATACAGAGAGTAAAAAGAAACTCCTCGTGGAGTCCAGAAAACTTTTGAAAAATATTCTGGTCAAATACCCAGATGTAGAGATTGCCTCAAAGGTGGTTGGTAATATTCAGAGGGTGGAACAGGAAATGAATGCTATCGATCCTAATCTTGTGTTTATGGCTGATCAACAAGATATGAGAAGGGGCAGAGATGCGGGTATCGAAGATGCCTTTTCGGTCCCCGCTTCAAAGAGGATTGATCGGACTCCTATTATTGAAACCGATCTGGATACATCGCTCAATCAGTAGTCACATTTGCTGAAAATAAAACAAGGCCGCTGCTTCAGACTAAAGCGGCCTTGTAAATTCTACTCTTTAAGCCGTATCTTCAGAAAGCCTTCTACCACGCTGACGGAGTCCACACCGTCTGCAAATGTTTTCCAGAACCCCTCTTCGGTACCGAATTCCTTTATGAGATCAATGTTTTTGATCCCACCCAACCAGGCATTTGGCACAGGGACACCCATGAGACTGACTCCCTTTAATTTTATTACCGGCCGCCCATTGCGATAGGCCAACTCTGCTCCGGCTTTCACTTTGAGTGTTTTTCCGCCTAGTATGGGGAAATCCGGATCAAGCGGGATGAGTAGCTTTATGCTGATCATCTCTTCAGCAAGGTCGATAGCGAGCTTTTCTGCCAGGTCTGTGTTTTTCGCAACCATTGCGTTGAGTTCACGCTCTGTGAACTTAATATCCCGTGAAGCACCACCTTCATTATATGCTTCCGGAATCAATGTCCCATCCTTGGCAAAGTCCTTATCTTCAGGTGCTGAGTGATGACTGAAATTCTCGAATCTTTCGAGTTTTTCAGCGAGATGTTGAGATTCCTTTTGTGAGAGTTCTACTGGTTTGAATGGGGCGGGAAAAAGATATAGTTTAAGGACAATCCCGGTGGCTAAGATAGCGATACACATGGAGGCAAGCACCATACCCAGCACCTGCATTCCCGAAAAGCTTCGCTTTGGTTTCGTTATTTCACCTGTCATAATTCCTTCCGATAATTTTTGTTTAGATAGTGACTGTTTAAGAGAGCAGAAGGTAAAACACTGCAAACACATAGTATAACACGTTTCCATTAATATTTCTTTGATGCATGAGTACCTTATAAAAGACTGGAGAGTACGTTGAGGGGGGAGATGGCATGAGAACAACGGCAATTGACGGGAAGGGTAGGTCGGTTACTATACTTTTTTTGAAATCAGGAACCAAATGATCCAGCAGAAAGGGTGCCTGACTATTTGAAACAGGGGAAATATTTCCAGGCCACAGAAGAGGAGATACTATGAAAAAAAGAATTCTTGTACCGCTTGCCGAAGATTTCGAGATGATTGAGGCGCTCACTATTGTCGATGTTTTTCGTCGTGCAGGGGCTTATGTCGACCTGGCTGCTGTCGGTGATAATCTTCGGGTGACATCGTCACATAACGTGCAGGTTATCGCAGACGGCACTCTCTTTGATTGCAGGAACAAAAAATATGATCTAATTGTCCTTCCCGGCGGGATTCCGGGTGCTGAAAACCTGAAGAACTCGACTCTCCTGGCAGAACTCTTAAATAGACACAATAAAGAGGAAAAACTGTATGGAGCTATTTGTGCGTCACCCGCCGTGGTTCTTGAACATCACGGATTGCTTGAGGGGAAGAAAGCTACCTGCCATCCACTTTTTGTCGATCGGTTGAGCACCCGGGAACGAGCAGGGGAAGGTGTTGTTGTTGATCAAAACTGTGTTACAGGAAAAGGCGCCGGAACTTCAATCGAATTTGGCCTGGAACTGGTTGGTATCCTGATGGGAGAAGAAAAAAGGAAGGAGGTCGCAAATGGCATGGCCATCGACCCATGACAGACAAGCATAAGACATATTCATAAGACTCTTCGCTGTTCTCACCCTATAGCTATCTGCTTTTCAGCTATGGCCATTATCAAGTGAATGGGTAAGGAGATCCACGAGCGAGACAAAAGAAAGGGTAATCTCATGCGTCGCGGCCAGATTGACGAGTGGAGCTGCACCATGCTCAAGAGCCTCCTTCCACCTCGAAGCACACAGACACCAGCGATCTCCTGGTTGTAAACCCGGAAAACCGGCCATTGGCATGGGAGTGGATAAATCATTTCCCTTGCTTTTTGAGAACTCCAGGAACTCTTTGGTCACTTGAACGCAGACACCGTGAACACCGAAGTCATCGGCGGTCACCTTGCAGCTGCCTTCTCTGGTGAAACCGGTCATTGGTTCTACACTGCAGATCTCCAAAGGGGTGCCGAGAACATTTTTATATTCAGTCATACTCTTCGCCCTCACTTCATAGTCATTCTGAGTTAGCCGATTCGCTTGAGGTGAAACCCGTATACATATTAGTAAGTAATTACGATGAAATGGCAAACATATTTCTATGAATTATCCATTTGGAGGATGGCTCGTAACAGTCTGTAGGTGAATCCCCAGAGATAATAATCATCAAGAGGGTAAGCCGGGAAAATTCGACCAGGTACCATTTCTATCTTCTGATGCAGTTCAATCTTTTGAAACAGCTCAGATTTTACCCACAACGCACTTTGGATTTCCTGTCGACCGAGGGTAAGGGGTGGATGATTATCTATGGTAAACAAAAAAGGTTCCACCCAGAGAGGTTGCCGGAGATTCAGACCAGCTGGTTCGAGAGGAAGGCTTTGTTGCAGTTGATGCGGGTGAAGGATGATGCCCGTTTCTTCTCTGGTTTCTCTGATGCAGGTGGCGAGAAGGTTTTGATCTTCCTTTTCTTTTCTGCCTCCGGGAAAAGAAAAATGGCCGGACCATGGATCCCCTGGGTGGGTCACTCTTCTGAGGATGAGAAAACTGTCATGGGGGGCACTGCTTCTAATGATAGCGACGGCAGCAGAACCAGTTTGAGAAGTGCTCGACATATTATTGCAGGAAGAAAAACATTGGATGCAGGTTCGTTGAAGAAATGAGTACAGTATAGATCTTTTTTAGTATAACAAAAGATAATCTATTCCAAAGTGCTTGTCGCGGCTTTCTTCTTTGTCCCCCAGGGTAATGGACACTTTTCAACATGGTACTTCTTTTGACTAGAAATGCAAATCAGGGAGGGGTAAAAATGAGCCTTGAGACCGGGCAATAGAAATGCGTCTAAAAGTAGTTATAGTACAACTAGCCTTCCGGCAAAGAACAAACAATAGAGTAAAAGCATGAGCAAAGGGAGAGAAATATGAAATATGATGTAGCTGTTTTTAAACCGTATTCCTTTCAAGTCGGCCAGAAGATTCGTATCGAAGATTGCCGCAGAAAAGGAGACTGGGAAATCAGTGCTGTCGGGGAGCATAAGATAACCCTGAAATGTCCAGTTTCTAAGAAAGAATTTGAATGGACGAAGTTCTGCTATCTGGTAAATGAAGAAAAAGAGGTCGCCTGGCCCCAAGAGTCTTAGGCAGGCCAAGACTATGTGTTTGCTGTTCTTTTCATATCAAGTCACTCCGGGTTACCGGTTGGTGGTAGCGGCAAATCGTGATGAGTTCCTCTCCCGACCGACCGCCCCGCTAGCGTTTCTCAATAAAGAAAAAACGATCCTGGCCGGGCAGGATCTTCATGGTGGTGGAACCTGGCTTGGGATTACCGCACAGTTGAAGTTTGCAGCGATTACAAATTATCGGGACCCCCAGTCACACAAACCTGATGCTCCCTCCCGCGGTGAGATCCTGAAGCACTACCTTGCCGGTGACCTTGATGCGTGCCAATATATTCATAATCTCGCCGAGTATGGCAGCAGATATAATGGTTTTAACCTTATCTTAGGGGATAAGGATGAACTCTATTATTATTCCAATATATCCGTTGGGCCGCAGAAATTGGGCCCTGGGTTTTATGGTCTCAGCAATAACCTGCTTGATGTGGCCTGGCCTAAGGTTGTGCGGGGGAAAAAGCTGTTACGGTCACACATGATTGAAACTGAAAAAATTGAACCTGTTGAGATACTTAGTCTGCTTGAAGACACCTATTGTCCACCTGATGACGATTTACCGGATACCCAGGTTGGACTTGAGTGGGAGCGACTACTCAGCACCATCTTCATTGACGGAACGGATTATGGGACCAGATCTTCTGCTGTCATTACAGTAACCGGTGAGGGGGAAGTTGAATTTGTAGAAAAAACGATGCAGAGGTCTTCTGAACAAAATTTATCCAGCTACATCTCCCGTTTTGTTATGAATGCCTGAGGGAGCATTTCATCAAAATTTGCAGCGGGGTCAGCTCAGTACGGGAGGCGAATTATCCAGGTTTTTGAGAGCCGAAGTGAGTGTGTCAGGTTTAAAATAGACTTCAAGAATATCTCGATTTGCCTCAAGTACCGGAATCGCTTTTGCGGCAATTCTTGCAGCTGCTTCGTTAAAACCGTATTCCTGTTTAATATAGACTCCGGCAGCACGAATCAAAGCCTGGAGGGTTTCTTTCATATTCCCTTCCGCATTGTACCAGACATGCTCCAGCACTTCGTGGACCTCGAAGAAAAGCCGAAGGTTCCAGAGGACCACCCCGCGTTGAATCGGATCGGTTATCCCTCCTTGAATGGTTTCAAGTGCCTGTTTGTAGCTGCTGTATCGGTCCTCAAGGTAATCATTATAACAATCAGGAAGTGCTTGCTGCCGGTAGTTTTCAACAATCCTCGTAAGTTTTTCGGAATTATCTGTCTCGACCGCTTCTGCCAATCCTTCCGAAAGATCGTTTCGGATATCACGGCTTTGTCGATCTTCAAAAGGATTAAAGAGTTGGGTTGTCATAGTCTTACACCATACTTTGATAGTGGCACTGATGGAGCGATGTTCTGCAATGGTAATAAAAAATACTATACCACGGCTTGCTCTGGATGTTGATGTTTTTTAATGACAAAATAGAGAACAGGCACCGCCATGCGACTGATCAGTAGGGAGGCGATCTCACCAAACATGAGAGAGAGTGCCAGACCCTGAAAAATCGGGTCGGCGAGGATCACTGACGCACCGATGACAACGGCCAGCGCTGTAAGAAGCATAGGCCGGAAACGGATTGCTCCTGCGTCGACCACTGCCTTGGTAAGCGGCTCACCCTGTTGTATGCGAAGCTCTATAAAATCAACCAAAATGATCGAATTACGAACGACAATGCCCGCCCCAGCCATAAAGCCGATCATCGACGTCGCTGTAAAAAAAGCGCCGAATCCCCAGTGGGCGGGCAGAATACCGATGAGCGAGAATGGTATAGCGACCATCACCACCAGTGGGGTGATATAATTTTTGAACCAGCCGACCATGAGCATATAGATAAGAACCATGACCACACAGAACGCAAGGCCGAGATCGCGAAAGACTTCAAGAGTAATATGCCATTCGCCGTCCCACTTGATTGCCGGTTCGTTCTCGGAAAATGGCTGGTCTAAGTTATAAATATGAACTTCTTCCTGCCGACCACCGAAATTACGACCATCTAGCTCTTTGATTTTCTTGTTCATCTCAAGAATTGCATATACCGGGCTTTCAACCACATCAGCGACATCACCCGTAACATAGACGACATGCTTCAGGTTCTTTCGGTAAATAGATTGGTCAACCTTTTGTTCGGAAACGACAAGCAATTCACGGAGAGGGACGAGCGGGGCAGAGGGGTTTGTGTCAGAACGCAGGGAAATGTTCAGGATTGATTCAACCCTCGCTCGATACCTGGGCGGCAGTTCCAGTACTATTTCGATTGCTTCCTTGTCCGATGGCTGATGATAAAGATCAAGTGGATATCCTTGAACGGCTATTTCGACAGCTCTGGTTATCTGTTTTTCTGAAATCCCGTTTAAGGCTGCCTTTTCCTTATCGACGATGAAGATAGTGCGAAGACGATCCGCTTCGCGGAACCAGTCAATATCGACGACACCGGTGGTTTCGGAAAATATCTTCTTCGTTTCAGCTGCTAATTTTACACGTGCGGCATCGTTGGGGCCGTATATTTCAGCCACAAGGGTCTGTAGAACCGGCGGACCCGGGGGGACCTCAGCCACTGCAACAGTGGCTCCGAATTTGGCAGCTATCTGGGCTAGCTGCGGTCGTATCCTGGTCGCTATGTCGTGACTTTGCAGAGAACGCTGGTCTTTTGGCAGAAGGTTGACCTGAATGTCAGCTACCGTGGGGCCGCTCCGCATAAAGTAATGGCGGACAAGACCATTGAAATTATAGGGGGAGGCCGTGCCCACATAGATCTGGTAGTCAGTGACCGCGGGATCCTGCCGGATCGGGTCAGCCATTTCCATTGCCACCCTTGCTGTATGCTCGAGGGTAGAACCTTCGGGCATATTGAGGATTACCTGGAATTCACTTTTGTTATCAAAAGGCAGCATTTTCACTTTAACCAGGCCGAAATAGACCATAGCTCCTGCGCCAAAGAGTAATGCAGTAATTGTGGCAAAAAAAAGTACACGCCAACCTCTGTGTGCCAGAAGGGGATCCATTATTTTATGGTAGATACGGGTGAACCAGTCATCCGGCACTTTATCTTCCTGTTCTTGATGATCATTTGCTGACAACCGGTTTTTCAGGATATGTGTGGCAGCCCAGGGGGTAACGGTAAAGGCGATTATCAGGGAAAAAAGCATGGCCGCAGAAGAACCAATGGGAATTGGCCGCATATACGGCCCCATAAGCCCACCAACAAAGGCCATGGGCAGAATTGCTGCGATGACTGCCCAGGTAGCCAGAATGGTCGGGTTGCCGACTTCTGCCACTGCATTAATGGCAACTGACACCATCGATTGGTTTCTGTTGCCGGGTAACCGGAGATGGCGGACAATATTTTCCACCACTACGATAGCATCATCCACCAGAATCCCTATGGAGAAGATCAGAGCAAAAAGAGTGATTCGGTTGAGAGTGTAGCCATAGAGATAAAAAACCAGCAGGGTGAGAGCGAGAGTCGATGGGATGGCAAGCATGACAACGACAGATTCACGCCAGCCGAGAAATAAAAGAATGAGCAGGGCTACACCAAAAACGGCAATACCCATATGCAGCAGGAGTTCGTTGGATTTTTCCGAGGCGGTGGCACCATAGTCACGTGTTACACTTATCTCGATATCGGCTGGAATGAGGTTGCCTTTAAGGCTTTCCACCTTTTCAAGTACATTGCGAACGACGCTGACGGCATTCGCTCCCGGTCGTTTGGCAATTGACAGAGTGACTGCTGCATCCTGACCGGCGATATGGTTCGTGCCGTAGAGGACATAGTCAGTCGGTTCCGCAGGTCCGTCCGTAATCTCCGCAACCTCATGAAGATATACAGGTCTCCCTCCATAAACCCCAACGACTATCCTGCCTATTTCTTTCGAATTTTGGAGAAAAGTACCTGTCTGGAGCAGAATGTCCCGGTTGAGAGATTCGAGACTGCCGGAATAGGACTGACTGTTTGCCGCCTGAATCCTGGGAGCAAGCTCTGTCAGTGTCAGGTTTCTTGAAGCGAGCAACAGAGGATCAAAATGGATGTTTAATATTCTTTTCGTTCCACCGATGATTTTGGTCTCGGCCACTTCTTTAATACTCTTGATGGCATCGTCAGTCTGGGCGACTAACCGACGAAGTGTATAATGGTCATACTCTTTCCCGTGAAAGGTTAAGGCCATGATGGGGACGTCATCAATGATATGCGGCTTGATTATAGGTTGGCCGACGCTATGGGGGATCCGGTCAAAATTGGTGGCTAATTTCTGATTTAACCGGACTATGGACGTTTCAAGATTTTCCCCGACATAAAAGCGAACCACCAGAAGGCTTTCACCGTGCAGAGAGGTTGAGTAGATGTATTCAACACCGGGGAGTTCGTAGAGCAGTTTTTCCATTGGAATGGTCAGCCGTTCCTCTACTTCTTTAGGAGTGGCCCCCGGCATGGAGACCATCACATCGATCATTGGTACCTTGATCTGCGGCTCTTCTTCTCTCGGCAACAAAGTGATTGCGAGAAAACCGAGAAGAAGTGAGGCAATAATGCCAAGCGGGGTCAGTTTAGAACTGATAAATGCACGGGCGAGGCTGCCGGCAAATCCTGTCGAATTTTTTGTAGACGAATTCATAAGTAAACACCCCCCAGGGGGATATAAGTACCACGAGACAGAAACTCTTCTTGCAGTGAAAACAAGAAAACTATGTGTAAGGTACTAGTTGTTCTGAATGTTAGGTGAGCCATTTATATCCTGCTGGATAATTACGGGTTGTCCGTCCAAAAGATTCCGGTTGCCCTGAGTGATAATCGTCTCGCCTTCGGAGAGCCCACTCAGAATCTCGATATAGTCATCTTGTTTTGCTCCTGTCCGGACGAGCCGAAGTCTGGCCTTGTTGTCATCTACAACAAATACCCTGTTCATCTGACCAAAGGGTAACACTGCCGAATCAGGAACCGTCAAAGTCTCCGACTGATCAAGTGACAGGGTGACCCTGGCAAATTGACCCGAGCGAAGTCGGTGGTCCGGTGCGATGCGAAGCTTTATAGGTGCAGATCTGGAAGACGGATGAGCGACCGGTGATATTTCATCGACAATCCCTTCTGTCGTCAGATTAACTGAGGGAATGAATACAGACAGCCTGTCACCTTTTTGTATGTGAAGGATCATCGCCTCTGGAATATCCGTCAGAACCTGAAGGTTGTTCTCCTCTTCAATAAACAAGAGCGGTTTACCCGGAATCGCAAGATCGCCGATATTTGACAACTTATTAGTAACAATCCCCGAGAAGGGAGCCGTGATACGCGAGTAATTGAGCATGTTTACTGCCTCCCTATATGCGGCTTCTGCTATTCTGGCGTTGTCTTGCAGAGATTTCACGGTTTCCTGGGTAGCAGCGTTTTTCTTTAGAAGCCCTGCTTCTCTTGCGAGGTTCCGTTTGGTTTGTTCGAGTTCGGCTTTCGCTCGCTGTACCTGAGCTGAAATTTCACCTGCACTCAGCTCAATAAGAAGATCCCCCTGTCTGACCCTTGAGCCCAGATCGGCTTGAAGGGTGATAATATTGCCTGATATCTTAGAGGAAATCTCGGCCCGTTCGACAGCCTGGACGGTACCGACAAGTGCAACCTGATTATCGGCAATCCGCTTTGACACCTTATTCACAGTCACTGCAGTCGACTGTAGAGGAAAAACTTCCTTCTTGGACACTATCTCATCCTTGTCGCAACTGCTTAGAAGAGAAGTGAGGGTGAGTATGATGACGAGTCTGGATCCCCATCTTTTGAGCTGCATTGTTAGGTCTCCTTTACCCTTATTCCGTAGAAAATTGTTGTAGGCCAGCAGTCTTTCGCAGGTTGGCAATTGCTACCTGAAAAACGGCTCTGGCTGCCAGGTGCCTGGCTTTTGCATCGGAGAGGCGCATTTCGAGATCGATTAAATCAGATACAAGAATAACCCCTTCTTTGAAACGGGCCCGGCTGAGGCGAGTAACTTCCTCAGCAACCGAGACCATTTTCTCGGTGACACTGATTCTTTCTTTTGCCTGTTCATAATCGAGAAGAGCCTGCTGGACTTGAAGATCGAGAGCAAGTTCGGTCTTATTTCTTAGGCTTTCAATTTCCTGCAGCTTTAACTTGGCTCTGATTATGTCCGAAGAGCTCCTCTGACCATCGAAAAGTACATAGTTCATCCGTAGTCCAGCCATCCAGGAATCACCAGATTCGTCAAGAACCAAGCCACTATCGATTTGATAACTTGCAAAGGTGTCTACCGATGGGAGTTTTTCGCCTTTGGCTTTTTTGAGTTCAGCAAGTGCTGCCTGTTCAGCAGCATTAATTTTTTTCATCTCGTGATGATTACGATAATCGAATGTTTCAGGGATTTTTTGATCTAATCCGCTGCTCGCATCTACCATGATTTCGCCTTCCCGAAGACCAAGGAGGTTAAGAAAGATTCGTTTGGTGATTTCCAGTGTATGGTTACTTTGGATGAGATTTTCGCTGGCACGTGATTGCTGTAATTCAAGATTAAGCAGATCCTGTTTCAGCATGTCCCCGGCGTCAAATCTGGCTTTACCAACCTCTAATGATGTAATGATAGATGCAAGAGCTTCTTCACGGACGGTGACCATTTTTTCAGCTTGAATAATGGCCTGGAATGTTTTCACCACTTCGAATCCAAGCTGCTGGTGGATAGCGATGAGTTCGGTCTTTGATGCGTCGATATGTGCACTTGCTGCTGACTGGTCGGCCTGGTCCTTTCCTCCATTGTACAGCCGGTATTTGATTTCTGCTCTTACCTGGAGGTTGTCTGTTCTGCCAGGATCATTAAAGTTGATATTGTTGTCAAAAGCACCCTGGTTGAGAATGTTGCCAAATGACTGGATGGGATTATTGGTTTGACCGTATTCGGTGGAAAAAATAACATGGGGATAGTCGACAGCTTTGGCCATGGAGGCTGTTGCCAATGCCTGCTCAATGCGATTGCGGGCAATGGTACTGTCTGGGTTGTTCTCAATTGCAAAAGCCACGGCCTGCTCGGCAGTCCATACCCTCAGGGGACCTGTTGCCGCGCTATTATCAGCCGCATAGACAAAGGCAGAATCGATTAAGAGACAAAGAACTAAGAAAAAAGTGTATCCTCTCATTTGATCAGTTGTCCTTTCTGGGTACCTTCAATATCAAAAGTCATGGTATTTAATGTTAAGGTTAAATAGATTAGAACGTAACCTTTGTTTTGTCAAAGGAAAAATTGTAGATTTGTCCTGCAGTTATTTCTGATCACTCGGATGTTGATTCATATGGCTGAAATCTTAATATGTGTATATACACCCTCTGGAACTTATCGTTATTCATTTATCCGGTCAAGAGAATAAAAGTGTTAGGGATGAGAATGCAGAGGGGGAAAAGAGGCTTTGTTGTCAGTATCAAAAAGTGGATATTTTACAGTGACCGATTGTGGTATTTTCAATACCTCCCATTTACAGAGGTATGTATTCTTTCGTTATTTTGGAGGATTGGCAGGTTGGGCATAGCGTTTTCAAGCTATGTGTACCAGCTGTTGAAAAGTAGATACGATGCTGTGAACTGTGCCCACCAAAACGGGCTTTGTATGATACCTCGTGAGAGGGAGTTACTATGGAGGAAGGTGAATGGCAGGAAAAACACTGTATGACAAACTGTGGGAGAGCCATATTGTTGAAGACCGCCAAGATGGAACGTCGCTTCTGTATATCGATCGGCATCTGCTTCACGAGGTAACCTCTCCCCAGGCTTTTGAAGGTGTAAGATTAGCAGGGAGAAAAATTTGGCGGCCTGATGCCAATCTTGCCACACCTGACCACAATGTGCCGACCCTTGAAGATGAACGCAAGGCCGGAATAGCTGGAATAATAGATCCGTTTTCCCGACTGCAGGTAGAGATACTCAACACAAACTGTCGCCAACAGGGAATTGTTGAATTTGGAATGGAGGATAAACGACAGGGTATCGTCCACGTAATTGGTCCTGAACAGGGCTTGACCCAACCGGGTATGACTATAGTTTGTGGAGATTCCCATACCTCCACCCATGGCGCCCTGGGAGCTTTGGCGCAGGGAATTGGTACATCGGAGGTTGAGCATGTTCTCACCACCCAGTGCCTGATCCAAAAAAAAATGAAAAACATGCTGGTACAGGTGGACGGTGAACTTGGAGCTGGAGTGACTGCCAAGGACCTCATCCTCTATATCATAGGCAAAATTGGAACAGCAGGTGGCACCGGCTGTACTATAGAATTCGATGGCCCGGCGATAAGAAACCTGTCTGTAGCTGGCCGTATGACTGTCTGCAATATGGCTATTGAGGCCGGTGCTCGCGCCGGGTTGATTGCTGTTGATGATAAAACGATAGAGTATCTTCGGGGACGTGCCTATGTTCCAAAGGGCGAAATGTGGCACCGCGCTGAAAAATATTGGCGGTCTATGATTTCTGATTCCGATGCAGTGTTTGATAAGATTGTAGCAATAAATGCCGTAGAGATCGAGCCCCAGGTGACCTGGGGGACATCGCCGGAGATGGTGACCGGAGTAACTGGCAGGGTGCCAACCCTACAGAGTGCGAAGAATGAAATGGCCAGGAAGTCTCTGGCTCTGGCGCTTAAGTATATGGGACTCAATGAAAACCAGTCGATCACTGAGATTATGCTCGACAGAATTTTTATTGGTTCCTGCACTAATTCGCGTATCGAAGATCTGCAAGCCGCCGCCGCAGTTGTTCGAGGGAAAAAAGTGGCTGGATCAATAAAGCAGGCCCTCGTTGTTCCTGGTTCTGGTCTAGTCCGTGAGCAGGCAGAGCAGGAGGGATTGGACAAGGTGTTTACCGATGCCGGTTTTGAATGGCGGAAACCCGGATGTTCCATGTGTCTGGCAATGAACAGTGACAAGCTTGGAAAAGGTGAACATTGTGCTTCCACTTCAAATAGAAACTTTGAGGGAAGACAGGGGTTTGGCGGGCGCACACATCTGGTAAGCCCGGTGATGGCGGCCGCTGCGGCAATTGCCGGACACTTCGTGGATATTCGTCATTGGAGTCAACAATAATGAAACCATTTTCAATACATACGGGGGTTGTTGCACCTCTGGATAGAGCAAATGTCGATACCGATCTGATCATTCCAAAACAGTTTTTAAAGTCGGTAAAACGAACCGGGTTTGGACAAAATCTCTTTGACCAGCTTAGATATCTGGATGAGGGGCAGCCGGGGATGGATAATGCGGTTCGACCGATAAATCCTGACTTTGTGCTCAATAAGGAAAAATATCGTGAGGCTTCAATTCTTCTAGCCAGAGAGAATTTTGGCTGTGGTTCAAGCAGAGAGCATGCTCCCTGGGCTTTGTTCGACTATGGCTTTCGAGTGCTGTTGGCGCCAAGTTTTGCTGATATCTTTTATAATAACTGCTTTAAAAATGGAATCCTGCCGATTGTACTGCCGGAAGAAAATATAGAATTGCTCTTTGTTGAAGCGAAAATAAAAAAGCATTGCCAACTGACAATTGATTTGGAAAGACAGGAGATAACTCTGCCTGACGGCAAAAGGCTGGAGTTTGCCATTGACCTGTTTCGGAAGCAGTGCCTGTTGAAAGGTCTTGATGATATAGGTCTGACTCTGGATAAAACAGATCTTATAAAGGCATATGAAAAACAGCGGCGAGAGACTTGTCCTTGGTTGTTTGAGGATTTGTCGTAATGAATCCGTGGGGGCTTAATAATATGCCGTCAGGGTTTTTAAACGTTTTTCAAGTGCTTTTATATCTACTGGTTTTGCAAGATAACTGTCCATGCCAGCTTCAAGGCACTTGTCCTTATCCCCGGCCATTGCATAAGCTGTCAGGGCGATGATGGGAATATCCTGGACGTGGCGGTAGTTTTCCGAACTTCTAATAATTTTGGTGGTTTCTATGCCGTCCAATTCCGGCATCTGCACATCCATCAGAACAATGTCAAACTGATTGGTTTTAAGGAGTTCAAGGGCCAGATGGCCGTCACCGGCGATTGTTGATCGGTGACCGAGTTTTGTGAGGATTGCCTGAAGTATTTGCTGGTTGATCTGCTCATCCTCGACGACCAATGTGGAAAGTCGGCGGTTCGGGCTGGTCAAAATTGGCGCCGGTATGGTCGATTGTTCAGGTTCCGGGCGGGCTTCCCCCTTGCCTACCACCAGGGTGAAGGTGGCTGTCGTGCCATGCTCATTGTTTCTTTTGAGCTGCACGGTCCCATCCATCTTTGTGACCAGCTGTTTGACGATGCTGAGACCGAGGCCTGTTCCCTTAACCTTCTTCTGTCTCGGTGATTCGATCTGAGTGAAGGGCTCAAAGAGAATATCGCCAATGTCTTCAGGGACGCCGATACCGGTATCTGCAATTGTGCATTCAAGTCTCACACAGTGATCGTCAATCGTCTCCAGCTTTTTTATTTCGATGTGTATCTCACCTTCCTCGGTGAACTTAACTGCATTTCCAACGAGGTTATAAAGAATTTGCCTGATACGGACATGGTCAGCAACAAGAATGTTGGGAACATCCGGGTCAATTGAACCTAATATACGGACTTTTTGATGGTTTATTGCGGTTTTAAATGAGGTTATCAACGTTTTAACGACTTCTCTGATCTGAAACTCTTCAGGAGTCATTTGTAATTTTCCTGCCTCAATTTTCGAATAATCGAGGATATCGTTGATTATAGTGAGCAGACTTTCCCCTGATGCCATGGCAGTTTCAACATATTCAAGTTGCTCGTCGTCAAGAGAGGTCATGGTCATGAGCTGGAGCATACCAAGGACTCCATTCATCGGTGTTCTGACTTCGTGGCTCATGTTAGCGAGAAACTCCGATTTTGCCTTATTGGCAGCAAATGCCTGCTCCTTGGCCGCCTCCAGTTCCATCATTATTTTTTTTCTGGAGGAAATATCACGAGTAACGCCAATAACACCGGTAAAGTGGTTCGAGCTCTCCGGCAGAGGTGAAGCTATACTCTCAACCCATACAACCTCTCCGTTTGCGGTTTTTATTTCAGATTCCCAGTGGAGAGATTTGTCTCTTGTTAAAATGAGCAGCTGGAAATGATCGTTGGTGAAAGGAGATGAGAGAATAATGTCCCGATGAATGACGGTGATTGCCTCTTCCTGAGGGAAACCGGTTAGATGGTTAAATGACGGACTGACATGGCGGGGCGTGAGCTGGTCATCTGTGGTCCAGATAACATCATGGACATTATCTGCCAGCAGACGATACAGGTGTTCACTTTTGCGCAATGCTTCCTCTGCATATTTTCTTTCTGTAATATCCCTGGCAATGGCCATGTAAAGGTCTTTCCCATCAATGGTCAGGCGGAGGGCACTTACCTCAACAGGTAATTCGGTTCCATCTTTTTTGATATAGGTCGTTTGAAATGTTGCGTTACCATCCTTGTTGAGCTTGATTTCCAATTTATTGTTGTCTTCAAAATCCTTGTCTTGACTGATATCGAATGGAGTTTTCTGCAACAACTGCTCACGGGTGTACCCAAGTCGTTTACAGGCGACGTTGTTTACATCAGAAAAATATCCGTAATCCGGGCTGCTTTTATCAAGAGAAATAACAAACATCGCATCGTTTGCGTAGTTGAATAATTTACGATACTTGTTTCGGCTTTCCTCAAGCTCCACATTTTGCTGCCCGCAAACGGAGAGGTCATGAACAGTAGTTATGACCTCTCCGGATTGATTTGAGATGAGCCTCTCAAGTTCCGCAATACGTTTATGTGCTTGTTGCAGTTCGGACTGGATTTCCGCAATTTTTTGTGAGGACATGATCAGCTACACGGCACGTTTTATGGCGGTTATAATTCTTTGGTATAAAAGGTAAGGAATACGGACGTCAGTAAGATGTTACTGTATTTGTTTACTGAGAGTCAAATCGAAATGAAAAAGATTTCGAATAGATGAGGGAATTGGAGACGAGTGCTGAATATGGGATACAGCGGGGTGGGTGGGGGATTTTCATTTACTGAGAAGAATAAATTTCGCCAGAATAATCTCTTCTGGCATTCATCTGAGCATCTAATTCTCGGAGGTAAGTATACAGAAAAAGACTTCGATATCAATATATGTCTGGCTCTAAAGTAATAACCCATCGATTTGATGATAATGAATGTATACAGAGATGTAAGCCGAATCTCTACGATTTGGGAAGTAAAAGTCCCGGCATGTAGTAGATGAGACGGCTTCCGGCGAAAATTGCCAATATGAGCAACATAGCTCCTGCAAGAATAAGTGCAAAGGAAAGGGTGAATCGGTCTGAAAGCAATCCAATAGACGGTCCAAGGAGAGCAAAGCCGAAACGGATAATCAGGCTTCTTATAGATAAAACCGTCGCTCTGGTAGAGGAATCACAGTTTTGATTGATCAGATCTTTGAGTACAGGAGTGGCAAATCCCCGCACACCATAAAAAACAAACAGGCAGATAAGGGCTGGGATGAGTGGCAGCCATCCTAGGAGAATATATGCAGATGGAATGTATATGATGATGAGGAGAAGTGACGTCTTTTTGCCTAGAAAATTGATAGCCGCCGAGGCATAAGCTGCAAACAGAGCAACGGTAAGATTGAGGCTGACCCAAAGGGGAGTTATCGTCACTTCTGTGAAGCCGTTTTCGACGAAAAAAATCTGTGAACTCCAGGCCATGCACAGTGTCGCTATTCCGGTTATCGAGGAGATAAAAATAGTACTGCTGAGTTTTTTATCGGTCAGGATGGCATTTTTACAGATCGATAATATATGCGGTAAACCTGGGCGTACGATGAATGGATCCTTTGGCGGTTCAAGGAGCAACAGGGCAGCGGGGATGGCAAGTGCAGCTACCATTGCTTGAGAGAGATAAACCGCGCGGTAACATAGTAAGGAAGCGATAAGTCCGCCGCAGACTGCGGCTGCCGTTTCGGCAAAATTACCAAGTGAGGTGATACGTCCTTCAAACTGGAGGTACCGGTGTTGGCGACGTGTTGCCGCCAAACTGTCAAAAAGCATTGCAGAGTCCGCGCCGGAAATAAAACTCCCCCCGATTCCAAGAACTACCTCTGCCAGGAGGAATCCGTAAAAATCATAAGATATTGAATAAACCAGAAAACCAACAGTGCCTAACAGACAACCAACAACCAGCGTCTTTTTACGACCGACAATGTCGGCCATATACCCTGATGGTATTTCCATCAAAGCCACACTTATCGAATAAATGGCCTGAAGAAGGAAAATGTCAAAATCATCAAGGCCGTTCTCATTATAGAAAAGCGCCACGATGGGCATAATAAGCATCAGCCATTTAGAGAGCTTGATAAGATACAGGTAATAGATATTAAGACGATAGCTTTTTGGCATGCCGGGTTGTGAAGAATAGTGGTTGTGTAACCAGAAGCAGAGTAAGACACCCAGGGGCCGTAAGGAATTAGCGATAAAAAGGTGGACAAGTTTCCTCTCTGATATTGAAAATAGTGCAGAGAAGTTCTTGAGATGAGGTCAGCAGCTCCGCAGAACAGTTCTGTTAAAGAGAGTGCAGCACTGATTACCCCTTACTCGGTGATGAGTTGATAGCCGCTTGGCTTCCTATAGACATAGACATCGAAAAACTCCAAGTGCGGGACGTAAGATTTTTCTATCATTATGGTGTTCGAATCAGAGGCTTTTTTAAGTGCTTTCTCTGGGCGACCTCTCAAAAGAGGTGCTCAAGGCCCGGAGCAGGAAAATGACCGCACAGATGTTTAACCTCTTCTGCTGTTCGTTTCAGGAAATCCTCGTTTTCGGGATCGGCGATGACCTTTTCGATGAGGTCACTGATAAGCAGCATTTCATTTTCTTTGAATCCACGGGAGGTTACAGCAGGGGTTCCTATACGTATACCGCTTGGATCAAATGGTTTCCGTTTATCAAATGGGACAGCGTTGTAATTAAGAACAATGCCCGCTTTGTCGAGCGCTTTGGCTGCTGCTTTCCCGGAAATATTCTTATTGGTGAGATCGACCAGCATCAAGTGATTGTCGGTACCTTTAGTGATTAAATTAAAACCTTTAGCCATAAGAGAGTCTGCCAGAACTTTTGCATTCTTAATGACCTGGGCCGCATAATTTTTAAAAGATTCGTGTGAGGCTTCCCTTAAGGCAACGGCGATTGCGGCTGTGGTGTTGTCATGTGGTCCACCCTGGACCCCGGGAAAGACCGCCTTGTCTATCGCTTGTGCATGCTCAGCTTTGCATAGAATAATTGCTCCTCTGGGACCCCTGAGTGATTTATGTGTCGTTGTGGTGACGACATCAGCGTAAGGTACAGGAGATGGATGGACTCCACCTGCTACGAGTCCGGCGAAATGGGCCATGTCAACCATGAGTAATGCATTAACCTTGTCTGCTATTTCCCTGAATTTTGGAAAATCTAGAATTCTTGGGTAGGCAGAGTGGCCGGCGATGATGATTTTAGGCTGTACTTCAATTGCTTTTTGGAGAATTGCGTCATAGTTAATGAGTCCGGTTGTTGAATCAAGTTCATAGGATTGGGCGTTAAAATATCGACCGGACATACTCACCTTGGCTCCATGTGTCAGGTGACCTCCATGGGGAAGAGCCATGCCGAGGATGGTGTCTCCTGGATTGAGGAAAGCGAGGAATACAGCAATATTTGCTGGTGATCCTGAATAGGGTTGGACGTTGGCATGTTCCGCTCCGAATAAATGCCTTGCCCTCTGGATTGCAAGTTGTTCCACTTGATCAATAAGTTGCTGACCTTCATAATATCGTTTACCAGCGTATCCTTCGGAGTATTTATTGGTAAGGACAGACCCGGTAGCTTCAAGAATAGCATTAGAAACATAGTTTTCTGAAGCGATCAGGCGAATCTTGTTGGCCTGCCGTTTCTCTTCCTGCTTGACCAGTGAATAGATTTCCGGATCAAGAGCTTTAACACTTTCCATTTTATCTCCTTGTGGCTTTTGTTTCCAACCCCACTCCAAAGAGCCGGGTTTGTTCCTTTGTGAAATGATATTCAGAGGAAGAAGACAATCATTTCCAAGTCACTAATAAGCCAATTTGTATCATCATTACAAGTTAGTTCAGTCTCCATAGTCTAACCGGTGGCAATAGAAAGAAACCAGTATTCTGATGGGAAAAGAGTACCTGTAAATGAAGTGTGGCATCGTAATTTTTCAGACTTGCTGTGCACGCGGTAATCAGTGAGGCAACAACTATAATAAAAACAGAACTGAATGAACAGCAGAAAGTTCACGACGGCCGAATGAGGAGTGTCTGATAGTTAAGGAGGGTATAAAACAGTCGATGGTCGATCTATTATAATTTAGGATAATCGGTAAAAATTGCTGTTGCGCCCATCGCAAAGAGTTCTCGCTGCCGTCTTTCTGAGTTGATGGTAAAGACATTAATTCCCAGCCCTGCAGCGCGTAACTTCTTTATAAGGGGCATGTCTGTAATATCATCAGCAGGGTGATATGCTGCAACCCCAATGGACTTTAAATATTCAACAAGATTTTTCGGATGAGATCGCTGCTGGAGTGCTGCGGTTGACACATCCGGGTCACAATTTTTTGCTATAATCAGATAGTCATGGTTAAATGATGATATAAGAACTCTAGAGGTTGAACGGGTACGTTGGATGATCTCAATGACACTTTCAGTTACTTTTTTACCCTGCTTTTTTCCTCGATGATCTTTGATTTCAATGTTAATTGGAGTTTTTCTTATAGAGGGGTGACGCAACACTTCCTCAAGCGTCATTACGGTCTGCGGCATCTCTTTCATGAGCTGCGCGGAAGACGTTTCATTGTTGAGGATAGTGTCAAATGGATCTGTATCAATAAACCATGATCCGACATCGAGTGTCTTGAGTTGAAGAAGAGTCCAATCACTGACATGCAGCGATTGCAACCCGAGCTGCTCATTTTTCATCTCCGCGTTGCTGGTTCTCTCCAGGGTTGGGTCATGAAAGACGACGGGTATAAAGTCTTTGCTCATCTGGATATCCAGCTCAATGAAATGGCAGCGCCCTATACTTGCCAGAAAAGCGGACAGGGTGTTTTCAGGATGATGAGCGCGAAACCCTCTGTGTGCAGCAATGAGACGAAATGTTGAAAAATTGTCAAAGAAAGTCATGGCAGATACTAAGCCCGATCGTTTTTTAGTGTTCCAAGGTCATTCATGAGGCCAGCGGATCTTTCTATAAGTGATACTATCCAAAAATCATATTGCTTCTGCATACTATAGGAAGCATAACATATTGTTGCAACATTAATGGTAATCATTGCAGTAGATTGAGCCGCATTACCAGCATTATCGTTATTCATGGTTCCAACATTGATCAAAAAAATGAGATTTGTTCTCATTTGTGAAGTCTGACTTGCAATTCAGGTGCAAGCTGAGTAAAAAATATAATCCTGTACCTGATTGATTTTCATATTTTTACCTCTAATTTTCAAGCACGGGTGGTTCCGATTCAGTTATGAAGTTCTTCGATGCGTCTATTTCTAGAATGCCGTTCATTGTCCTTTTATATGTTGTTTTTATTTCCTGCGTTTGCCACTCTGAGGCATTAGCTGCGAAAAGGGATAGGTACGATATTATCTATATTTTGACCAAAGACCTGGACAGGGTACTAGATTATAAGGAAGACCTTGAGTCTGTTTTCGATGCTCAGGTAAGAAAGAAACTAAAAGTTGTTGGCCGCGGTGATGAGTATGCTTTGATTTATGATGGCAACGATTCAGCCAGAACCGTTACACACACACTGATAAAACACGCCGGTTTGTTAGATGAAGCAGGGTTTGATGAGCCCTATGCTACCAAAGAACAAGATTTTCATAGTCTGTATAATGTCAGCTATGGGATGGGGCCGAACCTGGAACCGCTGAAAAAAACGTACGAGGTCATCTATGGTTGCTTGGGCGAAGACGTTAAGAACGACCTCTTTATCGAAAAGACTGATTTTGGAAATTATACGCTGATCTATCGCCGTCGAGGTGACAAGATATCAACAACGCGGGTCGCTAAAAAGCATGCAAAGGTCCTGCGATCAAAAAAGATCAGGACGTCA
The DNA here is from genome assembly GCA_049645925.1 of Desulforhopalus sp. Lineage (GTDB taxonomy): Bacteria > Desulfobacterota > Desulfobulbia > Desulfobulbales > Desulfocapsaceae > Desulforhopalus_A. Next base: position 5,939 of record JBARUU010000057.1, on the reverse strand, counting down.
ATCACTAGGGAAAATAATAATATGGTGATGTATGGTGAATCCAGTCTGATTGACGATACAGGACCGGATAAGCCAATAATATGTGAGCTTTCAGGGGGTGAAAACCAAAAGGCTGTTCCAGAGAAACCATCTGTTCCAGAGATAATTGCAGCGACTCCAAAAGTAATAAAAGAAAAACGATCAACAAGTCCTGTAATTACTTCAAAAGTTATATCGAGGTTTGAGCAGTCGATTGAAGAATACATCAGCACTTTAAGAAGAAAAGGTCGGATTTCCAGAGATGAGTCTACCGGGTGGGTGGTCTATGATCTTGAGAAGGATAAGAGTGTTATAGATATCAATGCCGATCAGGAGTTTCAAGCGGCGAGTATGATAAAACCCTTCGTTGCACTGGCTTTTTTTCATCAGGTCAAGGTTGGCAAGCTAAAGTACGGTCCCAAGAGCCGCAGAAAAATGGAAGCCATGATACAGCGAAGCAGTAATTCAGCAACAAACTGGGTTATGCGGCAGGCCGGGGGACCGGCCAACTGTGAGGCTATTTTAAAAAAATATTATGGTCGCATTTTCAAAAAGACAGAAATTCGAGAATATATTCCGGCTGGTGGTCGTACGTATCTGAACAGTGCCCCACCTTCAGACTATGTTCGATTTTTAAAAGCACTTTGGAATAAGGAGTTACCAAGCCATAAGGAGATGAGGAGACTGATGGCTTTGCCTGGACGTGACCGGCTATATCATGGAACACCTATACCCAGAGGTACTCTGGTTTATAATAAGACCGGATCCACTGCTCACTTATGCGGAGATATGGGGATACTGGTACCCAAAACAAAAAACGGCGGTCGGTTTCCTTATGTTATTGTCGGTATCATTGAAAGACGTTCCAAGGCAAGAAATTACGGACAGTGGATGAATTCACGCAGTCGGGTTATCAGAGAGGTTTCGACGCTGGTCTATAAAGAACTGAAAAAGGAACACCAACTGCTGTGATTCTCAGTTTAAAGTAAAAATATTTTACACCCACCATGTTGGGAGAAAAAACGTTCCCCCCATTGCGAGGCTTCTTCTGCTGCATAATTTTTTATAGACAGTAAAGGAGATTAAAAGCATTAATACATTTTTCGTTTTCCAAAATTGGATCCAATAACATTAAAACTGTTTTCAACAATAAACAAAGCATTTGGATCGATGCTAAACACTTTTGCTTCAAGACGCTTGAGTTGAAGATTGTTGGTTATCGTCATCAACATTTGTTTTTGTTTGCCTGAGTAGGCCCCTTTTGCTTCAATTAACGTTGCTCCCTGGCGCATGTCTTCCGTTATTTTATTGACTATCTCTACGTGGTAGTCGCTTAGAATATAGACAATTTTTCTTTGGTTGAACATGGCCAGGACCTGGTCCAACGTAAGTGAGGCAATAAAAGTCAGGATTATCGAGGCAATGACGAGATCCGCTTGGTATTGGCTGAAAACGAAGGAGAACAGGGCTACATTGTAAAGCATGAAGAATTTCCCCACGCCAAAATTGTACTTCTCATTTAAAATAATAGCCGCAATATCCAATCCCCCTCCGGAGCCCCTTGATCGCAAGGTGATGCCCGCGCCCACTCCACAAATCGCTCCACCTGCTATTGCTGCATACAGTTGATCCTGGATAGCAAAATTGAGAGTCAGAAACTCTGCAAAAACTGTGAGTGCACAGACGCCATATGTGCTGTACAGAAAAAAACGTCTGCTCAGGAAAATCCAGCCTGCAATGAGGAAGGGAATGTTGAGTAGAAAATACCACATTCCAGGGGAGAGAAGGTTACTTTTGTAGAAGATGAGGAGGGCTGTGCCGTAAATCCCCCCAATGATAAATTTATGATGGACCAGAATGGCTTCAGCGCCGATTGCATAAACAAGAGAGCCTAGGGTGATGAGCAGAATGTTCCAGAGTACAGGGATGACCGAGTGGTTTGCGTTCATAGAATTACCTGTGATTGGTTCCTTGAGGATAAGATAAGTACTTGATTGATTATTTTTCCCGCAATAGATACACCTACAGTTCTGTGTGTCAAGATGTTCTTTCAAAAGAAGCAATTTGAACGAAATTGTAGAGTATTGTTGGAATAGCAAAAGGAACATCTGTGAACGAGAACGGGTAAACTTTGCTGGACCCAGAAAAGAGGGCTGTAGACATGAAACGTTTTTCAACGTATTATGCCTGTAATAAGAATATAGATGTTGATCTGACTTTGTGTTGTGTAAATAACCATATGGAGAGAGCTATGAAAGTGATCATGGACTTATGTATTATACCAATGGGCGTGGGAGTTTCTGTCTCTGAGTATGTTGTCGCATGCCATGAAATATTGAAGAATGCAGGGTTTAAAACACAATTACATGCCTATGGTACCAATATTGAAGGAGAATGGGACGAAGTTATGGCTGCGGTTAAGGATTGCCATGAAAAAGTTCATGGGATGGGAGCCCCGCGAATCACGACAACAATAAAGCTGGGTACAAGGATAGATCGTATCCAGACCATGGAAGATAAGGTCTCAAGCGTACTTGACAAGATGTTGTAACTATTATCCCACTGGTCCTTCAGCGCCTCGTGTATATTGGGTCATAATCCAACCGTACTGTCCTGTTTTGGTTCTGATATAAAGCCATTCTGGAGCAGCACCTAAAACATCTAGAACCGTATCCTGCTGTACCTGACCGGAGATAGCCGAATTTAAACCGGGACCTGAGCGAATATTAAGTATCTTAGGGGTTGTTATCACCTGCCGCAATACAGCTGGGGATTGAGGGTAGGCCGCGGTGTATTGTCTATAAACAACGACAGGATCTGAATAGACATACACCGGCGGAGGCGTGTTGTAGACAATAGTCCTTTCTCTTGGCGGTTGATACAGTACTGATCCTATTACTGCGCCAGTTAGCAGACCGATTCCCAGATGTGTCCAGATTCGGTCTGAGTGATATGAGTATCCTCGATAATAAGGGCGATGATATGTGTATGGTGTGGAGTAACGGTGGTTGCGATATGAAGTGCCGTAGTATCTGGGACCTGCAATCGAGGTCGCGACAGTAGAGGTGACGAAAAGTACGAGGAAGCCTAGCACCGGTAGACAGTTTCGCATAATTCCCCCTCCATCAAAACGCCGTTTGTCAATTGAGATTAGATGTCATGAAATTTAGAATAGTCTAACAATATTAAAAAATAATACAAAACTGTGCTTCTGGCAATGGCAACGGTACGTAGATAATTTGAATCCGATTACTGAATTGGAGATTATTTTTCTGGCTGTTTGAATACATTTTTTATGACTGTGCGCACCTCATGAGCTAAAAATAAAACGCCCCGTCTGGATCAGATACGTTCAGATTCGAGGTGTTGATTGAGTCTTTTTAATGCTGCTTGTTCAAGTTGGTATATACTTCCTCTCGTAACCCCATATTCTTTACTAATGGCAATGACAGATTGCTCTCTGCCCTGATAGGGGGGGAAACCATATCTGCGTTTGATAATGTCACGACTTTTTGCGGACGGCAGTTGATTGATTGCCCACAGTAGATTCTCGTAGGTCTCTTGTGATTCAAAATTTTTGACAATAGAAGAATTACCAGAACATTGTATCGCAACCGCAGAAGTCTCCCCATGAAAAGTCTCTTCGCCGGTGGTCATTGCATGCGTAATGTGTTCTGAGAATTTAGCTAAATTCTCTGTGTCTTCGTTTTTTATTGCCTTGGTGTACTGCTCCACGCTGTTAGTGGAGAGCCGAACAAGTCGCCCTTCAAGGGATTGGCGTTGAATCTCTTTGAATACCCAGTTTGCTGCAAAAGTCGAGAAACGAATTCCGCAGGAAGAATGATATCGATAAGCTGCTCTGCCGATACCGAAACTGCCAATCTGGGTTGCATCCTCATAGGTGATAGATTGTTTGTATATGTTGTTTATGCGGCAAGCGAGTTTTCTTACCAGGCCAGTCGTCAACATAATGTAGATATTTCTGATAGTATTGAGTTTTTCGACAACAGCCTGGAGTTCAATAAATTTTGGGTCTTGAAAATCTGTTTCAGTTGAGCAAAAAACGATACGGTTCCAGACTCGGGCCAGGATCAGGTGCTGGAAAGTTTTTGCCAGAGTGATTGATGCCCTGGAGGGGATTGCACAAAACAGCTGAAGTGCTTCCTGCCTCTCTTGTTCCGACGGCGTCAAGCTGTTTGTACCAAAGAATATTTTTCTATTTCGAAACAGGTAAATATTCTGAATTATAGTCATGGCTGCCTGTCTGAACTTTCTTGAATTTATAATGAGTTCAGTAAAACGGTGACGAAGGAGAAGCATTTCTGTTCCCAGTTCTTTCTCGTCATCCGCAGTTAGAAGGAGTGGTTCAGGCGGAAGGGAGCATCGACGGCTTGGTAGCCGGTCCTGCTGCTGTAATACTTTTTGTTCGAGGTGTTTGCTGAGTTGAAGTTCCTGGACTCGTTCGGAAAAAGGGCTAGGCGAAGGTTGAGTTGCAAGGAGATCGATTAATTCCGGTGAGTTCCTCGGTTTTTTCAGTATTTTGGGATTTCTATTTATAAGCATATCTAACAAATAATTCTGACTCTGTTTTTAAATGACATATCAATCACAAGAAGGATATCACAAATTCTCTCAATTATTAAAGAAATCCATATAAAATATTTTTTATTTTGTAATATAATACCTCAACGTCCCCTTTCATTGGTATGGAGATCAACTTGGTTGTTAAAAAAGTTGTTCGGCTCCGTTTCAAATTTGTCAATTATAGTGTCTAAAAAGCGAGTTACTGTTTCCAGTTCGTTAGATTTGAATGCCTTCACGATATCCTGATTATACGATGCAACATAGGGGATGGCTTGTTTTATCATAAACTTCCCTTTGCAGGAGATAAAGAGCTGGGTCGCTCGCTTGTCTGTTGGTGAAGGTATTTTTTGTAGGAGATTGTTTCTCTCCATTCGTTCAACCAAGGTAGTGATTGCCGATTTATTTTGGAGAAGTTCGCGGCTCAAGTCGACCAAAAGACATCCGTTGTTTTGGTCGAGATAGAGTAAGGCTGCAATCTGAGTGGCGCCGGTACCAAACTTATCTCTCAAATCCCGGTCCACGGATTTCATCAGGACGCGTTGCGCTAAATTGAGTTTAAGAAAGAGCTGGTACTCACTATTATCGGTCACCGTTTTTTTTGACTAACTTTTACTGTAATAAATGCAGTGCAGACTTCAGTTCCTTCAGTATCGGTTATGCTGACCGGAACTTCTTTGTCCCCCGGGGTACCCCAGTCGATATTGCTGCCATCGGCAATGCCTCTCAGGTTGGTTTTAGCCTTGGCAAGATATCTAACGCTCATTCCGATTGGAATCCAACGATACGTTTCAGGGATGGAAACATCGGTCATAATTCCGGCTGCAATTTCCGCGAGATTGCACATGGCGATAGCGTGTACAGTTCCAAGATGATTATGGACAGCTCGTGTATTTGGCATTGTTACTTCACTGTACCCAGGTTTAAGATCTACAAACTGCGGTGCAATCGTCGAGAAATATGGTGCTCTGTCACATATTTCTTTGCTGAAAATTTCATTGCCAACTGCTTTATACAGCTCGTGTAACTGACTCATAGTGTCGCCTCCTGGAAATAGTCGATAGGTATCTTACATCATTTAATATCACCTAAATTAAATGTTCTTAAAATACATTTTGCAGATGGTATAGTACACATATGTACTATTTGATCAAGGTAAATTTATAATCGAGAGTTGACTCTTTGCAAGGTAGATCAGGGGAGAAAGCGTTCATGTTACTTTGCCAATGCCAAATGACGGATCTGGGGGAGGGAAGAGAAGGACAGATGTTGCAGGGAGCCGGGGGAAGAGGGGGACGACATTCCTCCAGACGGCAAAAAGCCCCGGACAGCTAAGCTGT
>JBARUU010000056.1:0-65068 GCA_049645925.1 Desulforhopalus sp. | reverse complement strand
GCCTTACCTGGTCTCGTGTCTTGCGCGCCCTTTCTCGTGCTTCTGCGAGGGATATTTCAGGATAGGCGCCAAGCCCGATATCTCGGCGTTTGGCTCCAACCACAATTCGCAATATCCAAGAAGCTGATCCAGTATTTGAGACTGTGATATATAAACCGGCGACGCCTCCAACTGAATAAAAGCCAGGACTGGTAAGACGTTTTATTTCTATGGCTGACAATGCTTTTGCTCTTTTCGGCATCCTGTTCCTCTCTTTTTTTATGGCGAACACTTTGAAAATCTAACTATTCTTAAATTTATGATTTAGCGTTATGTTCTATACCATCATCTAGCCCATCATAAAAGATACAACTATGTGCTATCAATTGCAACAGGATAATACAGCAGAGAGGGTGTTAGGTAGGATAATTAATTGATAAAAAAAGTAAAATGGTTAAGAACTAACAGGGTGATACACGATTATGGCGGACTGCTCCTCCGCCATGTCTGCTCCGTCACACGTAAAAACTCACCTGCCAAGCCGTTCGGGCGAAGGGGTGTGCCCCACGAGCCGTGTAACATCAAATCTCTTTAAAGCATACAGGTACTCATAACCTGTTTCAGATCAGTTTTACCTTCGAAGATAAGATGGATACCCTCCTGGAGCAAAACGGACATACCATCATTGATTGCCTCAAGTTTGATATCTTCAGCGGGGGATCTCTGAATAATCATGGACTTGATTTCCTGAGTGGCGATTAACAGTTCAAACAAACCCTGACGTCCTTTATAGCCGCTGCCGTTACAACTGTCACAGCCATTGGCCCTGTAGTGTGTAAGCGAGCTGGTGTGGGCGATGTTGATATCCTCAAAAAACATGGCACCGTAATGGTGTACCAGATGGTCGTACTCCTGTTTGCTGGGATTGTATGGCTCTTTACAGTCGTCACACAGAGTTTTGACAAGTCGCTGGGCAAGAACTCCGAGCAGCGCGTCTGAAAAGTTAAATGGGTCCATGCCCATGTCGATCAGGCGGATAATCGTCTCAGCTGCGGAATTTGTATGCAGTGTGCTAAAGACAAGATGGCCTGTAAGCGAAGCCTCAATACCCATCTTGGTGGTTTCCTGATCACGCATCTCACCAATCATGATAACATCGGGATCGGCACGTAAAAAGGCGCGCATTGCTGCGGCAAAGGTATAACCAATATTTGGTTTAACCTGAACCTGGCGCAATCGGTACTGGGTGATTTCAACGGGGTCTTCCGCGGTCCATATTTTCTTGTCAGCGGTATTAATATAGTCAAGTACCGAATGCAGTGTCGTTGTTTTACCAGAACCCGTGGGGCCAACGACGAGGAAGATTCCATATGGTTTTGTAATGACGGGCACAAGGCGCTTTAACAGCCTTTCGGGAGCAATTTCATTTAAGGGAAGGGGTTTACTGTCGGCGAGCACTCTCATAACAACGTCTTCGTTGCCGTCTGCGGTGGGCAGTGTGGCAACACGGAGTTCAATATTATCTGCTTTTGATGTCGTGAACCTGATCTTACCGTCCTGGGGTTTTCGTCTTTCCGAGATATCCAGGTCAGCAAGAACCTTTATTCTTGCAATGATTGATTTGACATTGTCTTTGGCGATATTGAGAATATTTGAGCATGTACCATCCACGCGATAGCGAACCTCTGCATCCTTTATTCTGCCATAGGGTTCAATGTGAATGTCGGACGCACCGCTATAGTATGCATCCTCAATGATTTTGTTTACAAGTTGTATGGCTGGGGTATCGTCAATCTTAATATCCAATGGCGCTTCTTCCGGTTTCGCGTAATCTTTTGGGTCATACTGTTCTTCCTCCGGGATCTCATCTGAGTTTCCCGGGTCGTGATCCAGACCTTCCGAAGACGGGGCTATTGATTCAAGCAGGTCCCTGATATCCTGACCAAAAGAGAGTAAAACATTGATTCTTGTTGCCTTGAATAGATTCTTTACCTCAAGCACGCCATTGCGATTTGCAGGGTTGTTGGCGGCCATAACGAGGTCATCGTTTTTCAACTTGAGAGGTACGATGAGGTTTCGTCGGAAGACCTCAATGTTGTTCTCGGTAATAAGCTTATGGGCCGAGTGGTGCTCTTTGGTAAGATCAACAAAACGTGTTTTATAGACAAAGGAGAGTGCATCACCGATGATTTGTTTCGCAATGAGAAAGTCTTCAATCAGGACTGTTTCAACTTCTTTTTCCTGCTGTGTCGCGATAACCAGTGCTCTTTCCATTTCCTGGACTGAAATGATTTTCCGGTTAACTAACTCTTCATAGCGCATCGGAATTTTCTTGCCACTTTTATAGTGGTTAAAGAGAGCAATGGCGAGGGTATCAGCCAGTTCCTTCGAACGTTGTTCATCGATGGTGTTAAACGCAGCACCATGTTTTTTATTCATAAGCTGGATAACACCCATCATGTTCGACCTGTAGACGATCGGACAGGCAAGGACCTGTTTGGTAAGACTGCCGCCTTTCCGGTCCCAGGAGGAATCAAAGGTCAGGGTTGGATGGATCTTCTGTAGCTCGTTCTTGTCGTAAACATCTGAAATGTTGAGTGTTTGCCTTGTCTCTGCCACAAACCCCACGATGGAGGAACGGTTGATCTCCATTCTGATCTTGTGCAGGGAAGCATTTGATAATAGAACCCATGAGACGAGAATGCTCCGCTTGGCATCGACAAGAAAAATCGTTGCCATTTCAACATCATAAATGTTGAGAATTTTATTTCGAAGCCCAACCATGATGGCGTTGGGTGATGAAGAGGAATGTATCTCATTAACCAGTTTCTTAAAGCGTTGATCAAAGATCTGCTGTGACGTGTCAGATGCGTTCGAAAGTTTTTTTGCAGTCATAATTGTAGGCAAAGCGGGTTTAGGTTGAGTGCGACACCAAAATATTGGCTGATAAAAGAAGAAGCCTTAAACCACAAAATAAAAAGACGTATCAAACTATATCACATAAAAAACAGAAGGTGAAATTTTGGCATCACGTCAAGTTTTTTCTCCTTTTAGATTAAATAGATAGTGCCACAAAGTAGTCGAGTTTTTTTCATGGAAGTAATAGTGTCAGTGGTGTCGATTTTGGATTGAAGCGATCGTTCTTGAGATATCCACAATCACTGGTATTCGCAGTTCCTGCAGCGAGCTGGATGACAGGCACCACTTACCGCTAACCCGGATATCTCAGCAACCGAGGTTTATCAGGGTATCAGCAGTCTCCTGCCATTGACAAAATGGTCGTGACCAATCTGGGCTAAGACACATTCAGCCCAATAATTAATATCCCAAAATGGTCATAATTGACAAAATTTGTCATCTACTACCATTGTTTTTGTGTATTGTTTTTGCTTTTTGGTGCAATTCGTATTGGGTTTAAAGTTATTTCGATTGTTGTTTGGTGATTAACATTCTGGAATAATTGAAATATATTATTATTTTGTGTTGCGATAAACCTTGGCCCTCCATTTGCACATAGAGCTGAAAATAAAGACCTAGAGGGCATAGCATGCTTTGCAAAAAAAAAGTAATAAAACGTTTAGCCAGAAGGACTGGCTTCACCCAGATTGAACTCATCCTTCTGTTATCCATTGTCGGTATCCTTGTGGTCATTTCATATTCCGCAATATCGAATTGACAGCGTACCGAGTGAGCTGCTGTCTGGTTCCTGAAAGATACTCGCAGTTTTTTACTGGAAATCTTTTGGGAGTATTGGAATCACTGGTGTGACTGAACCTCAACTATTTGTAATTATATTATTTATTGTTGAAAAATTTAACTTTCAATTTCCCTTCCTGATACTATCTTTTTATATCTTTTAAGCATAATGGGATGTAGGTCTACAAAAAACCTGCCCTAGAAAATGAGCGGAACTGTATTCTGTGTCCTTGTAAGTGATAGAGTTTCCTTCTCGAAAAGATGTATGTGCCAAAAATATCGAAGTGGTTCTTAACTATGGTACCTTTATTCAAGGCGTAATAATTTGTCCTCGGCAACCCCACCCCTAAAAAAACGTTGGCTGAAGGTAGAGAGACTGAGGAACAGTATGAATTAATCAAAGAATATGGAGCAGATGAAGGTCAGGGATACTATTTCTCTCCTCCCATCCCGCCAAATGAAATTTCCAAACTTTTGGCCGGAAATGGGGTTTTGCAGCCTCGGTGACAGACAGCCACTGAGGGTTGCCTGATCTGCGGAACTGGTTATTGGCAATAAGCCTCTGATACAGTGTCCAGTCAACATCAATCACATCAGAACATGCTGGCAGCAACCATTTGCAGACCAAGTGCCTTAAGGATGTGGAGTTCAATGGTTTCGCAGGGTACGAGAAGCAATGGTAAGCATTTATTGCTGGGCAGAACCTCCCCCCGAAAGGAAAACAGGGTGTTGTGCAGATGAGTACCTCTGTTGGCTCCAACCCAACAGACTAAAACCATGGCATTTACCACTCAATTTCATATCGATGAAGAATTCGAAACGATGAACTTAGTCTAACGTACCAAGCGCTGCCATGGCCAAACCCAACAGTACCAGAATCACTAACGCCATTGGCCACTGATTGAATTTTGAATCGAGTCGTCCCATGATTTCCCTCCAATTCACATTAGACCAGGGGCGCCTCAAAGAGGCCAGCCAGGCAACCCGCCATCGCGGTAATTGTTCGTTGGCTAGTCGGATGACATGAGTGAAGGTTGGAAGTAAACCGCGGCTTATGGGCACCAACAGGTCACCCGGCGGGATGCACCGAAGGTGGAATTTAACCGGTACCTGCCCGTTATCCTGCAGCATTGCTCCGGATTGCCGGGTCCGGTTTGCTCTCCATAAAACCGCAGCCAATGTCAATACTGCACCAAGCAGCAACGGCCAGAGACTTCCCCAAACGGTAGCTTGGGACCACAGTGTCGGTGCCTTCGGCACGAACCACCAGGGCAGTATTATCGCCGCCGCGACCAGCAGTGTCCATGGCCACACGAGCCCGGCGGTTGAAAGGTGGCCGGAGGCCCCTTTGTTGGGCTGATACAACAGAAAAAGAAAACGCCCGACTAATAATGTTGTGCTAACGGCGCTTAAGGGCAAAAGCGTTTGCAATACAGTAATCCAGAGACCAGGTGCGTTGATTGTCAGCGCTTTCAGCAGGACCTTCACTACCATGCCACTCGTCAGCGGTGCACCTGCAAGCGCCAGTGCAGGCAGCCATAAGGCAAACCAGACCAAGTGCCGTTGTGCACCGCTGCACCTCCTGGCGACACCGACACCGAGAAACAGCGCTCCTTTGTTGAGGCCATGGTGCAGGGCGTAGAGGATGATGACAGGCAGGATCTCCGGGTAGGCTCCCGGAGCCGTCAGCCCCAAACCAACGGCCATGATCATGATCCCCATCTGGCTTATGCTGGAATAGGCCAACAACGTCTTGGGATCCCGTTGCGTCAGTCCTACCAATACTCCATAGAAAGCGGCAGTCAATCCTAGGAGCATAAACGCCTCACCCCACTGGAGCAGCGCCGCCTCACCAAGCGGCAGCAAACGTAACCAGCCCAGGAGACCCGCTTTGATCATAGCCCCAGACAGCACTGCACTGGCGGGGGTTGGAGCGACCGGGTGAGCCAGCGGCAGCCACATGTGCAGTCCCAGCACTCCGGCCTTGATACCGAAGCCGATAAACGCCAGGAGCAGGATCAGGTGGCGGGACTCGGCCTGTGCCAAGCCGTGACGCACGATATCGAAATCTGTTGATTCCATAGCGATGGTCGCCAGAATCATGGCGGCAAAAAGTGCAACCTCACCTACGACTACCAGTACGATGTAGACCCGCCCGGCACGCAGGGCCTCTATGCTGCGCTCATGTATTACCAGGCCGTAGGAGGCAAAACTCATCAGGGCGAAAAACAGATAAAAACTCGTCAAGTTTTGCGCCAGGATCAGCCCCAGGTTACCGGTCATGGACAGTAGAAAATATCCAAAGAAACGACTGTGACCGGGCTGGTCTGACAGATAAGCCCGCGCATACATGCCGGATAACCACCACAGCAGAGCTGTGAACAACAGGAACCCGCGACCGGTGTCGTCCACAAGGCCCAGTTCGGTGCCGAGCAGCACCCAGGGCAGATGGAGTGAAGTGTTTTCTGGTGCAAGGATGGCAAAAAGAAACGCAGGCAGGGCCGCCCACGACGCAAGTCGCAAAACCGCCGAATGTGTGGCACGAAACACCATGGTCCCGGCAAGCAGCAGAGGCCAGATCACAACCAGCAATAAAACCAATGGAGGGAATGTTTCGTTCATTGTTGATAAAACTCCCGTGCCGCGATGATCTCCGCCCACCCAAGGGGGCTGAAAGACATTGAGGCCAATAACCCCATTCCCAGCGCCATGGCGGCCGTCACCACCGGGGGCAGTAACAGTGCCCAGGCTGTTTCCCTGCGGCCGAAGTCGTGTTCCTCCGGCCAGGCGACCGGAGGTTCACGAAACCAGGCCGCCTGCAGTATGGGCAGGAAATAGGCGGCATTGAGCAGACTGCTGCCGGCCAGTATGAAAATCACCCAGTTCTGCCCCGCTTCCAGTGCACCCAAGCCCAGATACCATTTACTGATGAATCCGGCAAAGGGCGGCGCACCGATCATGCCAAAGGCTCCGATTGTAAACGCTGCCATGGTCCAGGGCATGCGCCGGCCCACGCCATTCATCTCGCTGACTCTGTGAACTCCTAAGGTTTCGGCCAGATTCCCTGCACAGAAAAACAGGGTGATTTTCATGAAGCCCTGGTGTACCAGGTGTACCACGCCGCCAATGGTGGCGACAGGTCCTGCGATAGCAACACCCAGGACAATGTAGGAGACCTGGCTGACCGTGGAAAAGGCCAGCCTGCGCTTAAGGTCATCCTGGAACAATGCGCGCAACGAGCCGTAGACAACTGTAATTGCCGCCCACCAGGCCAGCGGACCCAACACACCCAATCCCGCGGCAAACTCTACCCCGAACACGTCATACACCACGCGCACGATTCCGAACGCACCGGCCTTCACCACGGCCACCGCATGCAGCAGGGCGCTGACCGGTGCCGGTGCGACCATGGCCTGCGGCAGCCAGCCGTGCAGCGGCACCAGTGCCGCCTTTACACCCAGTCCGGCGATCAGCAGGGCGAAGATGGAGATCAGGCCTGGGCGGTGCTGGTCGCCCAAACCGCCCAGAAATCCCCGGGGAGTAAACTCCAGAGTGTCCGTCAAAGTATATAGCCACACCGTACCCAGCAGCAGCAGCGCGCCGCCGAAGATGGTGAAGGCGAGATAGGATTGCCCGGCACGGCGGGCCACTTCAGTGCCGCGATGGACGACCAGCGGATAGGTAACCAGGGTCAAGAGTTCATAAAATAGTACGAAGGTGATCAGGTTGCCGGCCATAGCCACGCCGGAGGTGGCGGTGACACACAGGCTGAAGAAACCGAAAAACCGGCTGCGATATGGCGAGCCTTCCAGGTAGCCGATAGCGTAGACGGTAGTCACCAGCCAGAGCCCGGCAGACAGGATGAGGAAGAACAACGACAGTGTGTCGGCAATCAGCAACAGCTCCAGATTCGGCAACAAATCCAGTCGGGCTTCATAGTGCTGCCCATGGTAAACCCCCCAGAGCATCCAGCCGACCAGTGCGATTTTAATCAAGGCCCCAGCCAGATTAAGCACCGTGCGCAGGCGTGCCCTCTCCTCCGCCAGACTGAAGATGATCAAGCCTGTCGACAGCGAGCCGGCAAGCACCAGCAGGGGTACCAGGGGATTCCAGTTCATGGGCTGACCTCACCGATACCGAATGGATCACCGATACCCACCAGTGAGAAAACAGAAGGTGCCAGAAAGCCAAGCAGGATTGCTCCAAATGCGAGCAGCAGTGCCGCCCATTCCATGCTTGCAGCTACCGCTCCCGACTCGTGCGATACGGCAGCCTTGGTGAATGCGTGACCCAACACCTTGAACACATAGCCAGCCGCCAGCAAGCCGCCGAGGATCATGACCGCAGCGAGGTCCCATCGTCCCTGTACCATTGCCGCCTCAAGCAGCAGCCATTTGCCGATAAAGCCACCGCTCGGGGGCAGCCCCATGATGCTTGCACCAGCCAGCGCGAAGGCACTCGCTGTGAGCGGCAGACGCTGAACCACCCGATCCAGATCGGCGATACGGTCATGCCCGCCGAAATGCAAGAGGTTACCGGCCGCTAAAAACATGGCCGCCTTCGCCATGGCATGAGAAAGCACCAGGTACACGGCCGCGCTCCAGGCGGTGATACCGGTGGCCGCTGCAAGCGGAAACGCCAGAAACAGGTAGCCGATCTGGGCAACGGTGGAATATGCCACGAGCAGCTTCAGTCGGGCCTGACGCAAGGCCTGCAGCGAACCCCAAAGTACAGCCGCCACACCGAGCAGTCCCAACAATCCTTCGACGCCTACCCCAAGAGGACTAAAAATTGTGAGCGAGAAACGCAGCAGGATATAGAAAGAGGCCTTCACCACTAGCGCAGAGAGCAGCGCACTCACCGGTGCCGGAGCGCTGGCGTGGGCAGGCGGCAGCCAGAAGTGTAACGGGAACAGAGCCGTCTTGAGCAGCAGGCCGGCCCCCATAAGCCCCAGCGCCGCCCAGACCGATGGAGATGGCTCGACCCGGGTGGCAAGTATCGTGATGTCTACACTGCCGTAGTGGTGATAGAGCAGCGCAACGCCAAACAGATAGGAGAGCGATCCCAACAGGGTTGCTAGCAGATAGCGCATGGCCCCGCTCAGGGCATCTCTGCCGCCCGGCAACGCCGTCAGTGCAACCGCCGCCAACCCCATCAACTCCAGAGTAACGTACAGGTTGAAAATATCAGCAGAAAGAAACAGGGCGTTCAGTGCGGTCAGCAAGAACAACCATAAAGGCCAGAATCGGGTCGATTGGCCCCCCTGGAAATATCCTGCCGAATAAACGCTGACGCCGAGCCCGACCAGAGCCGTTGCCGCGAGCATCAACAGGCTCAGGCCATCGGCATGCAGATCAATGCCCAGGGGTGCACCCCAGCCGCCCACGGCGTGACGATAGACACCTGCAGCGAGGAGTTGATATCCAAGACCTGTGACAGACAGTACTAGGGTAAAGGCCGTAACCAGTCCCACTATCCTCGCCACACCGGGCCAGAGAAAGCAGATCATCCCACCAGCCAGCGGCAGTAGGATCAGCACGACACTCCATGGAATATCCGCGAACACAACGGCCATCAGTGCGATTCCCGTTGATTGTCATTAAGTTCGGCACGCCCGGTCTCCGCGGTCAGCTTCAACATGAGGGTGAGGGCCAAGGCTGTGGCTGACACCGCCACTACGATACCGGTGATGACCATGGCATGGGGCACGGCATCCGGCTGAACCTCGCCTGTGCGCCTGGCCAAAGCCACCAGCACCATGAAAACCCCGTTTCCCATTACGTTGAGTGCCAGGATCTTGCGCAGCAGGTGCGCGTGAACGATCAGGGAGTACAGCCCTAAGGAAAAGAGTCCTACGCCTACCAAAGCGTAAAGGAACGCGGTGCTCATACAAGATCCTTACCGTCGTCTGAAGGGTGGTTGCCAAGAAACAGAGCAGCCAGTGTTACACCTATTGAGGCCGTTGCCGCTGTCTCTATACCGAGAATCAGGATGCCTGCCTGCGCCTGGGGATATTCCAGCACCCTCCCTTCATTTAACAGGGTAAACACAGCAATTGCCAGAAAGGTACCAGGACCGACCACCAGGGCAAAACGTAAAGGCAATGCTGCCTGGCGGGGGGAGAGGCGCCAACCGGTCAACAGCAGCAGCACCCCTGCCGCCCCCAGCACCGAACCCGCCTGAAAAGCACCGCCGGGGGCATGGGCACCGATCCACAGCAGGTAACCAGCTACTAAAATTAACACTGGTACCAAGATGCGTGCCAGGGTGTCCAGCACGGGGCCAGGTCTGGTCTCACGTCGCAATGGTGCAATGCCAAGCGACCAGACACCCAGCAGCGCCAGCAACAGCACCATCATCTCCAGCAGGGTGTCGTAGCCCCGAAAGTTGAGCAGCACTGCGGTCACCGGGTTGCTTACACCGCTCACCTCCATTTTTCCGCTCACCACTGCCTGGAGACCCTCGGTATGCTCAGGCAATGACAGCACGGTATAACCGAGCCCGATAGTTAAGCTTAGAAAAAGCGGCATCAGCAACCATCGATTCCTATCCATATCACGTCTCCGGGGAACCAGGTTTGGTCTTGTGTTGTGGATATTTCAGATCTTTATTGGAAACAACAAAGTAACCCGCTACGAGGGCAATAATAATGACGCCAATTCCGATGAGTGTCAGACTGCCGATTTTTTCAGGCTCCAAGATTATGATTTTGCGACCAAGGGCGGTCAGTGCGACGGCAAATATCACTTTCAACTCAATCCTGCCATCAAGGTAATAATGTTTAATGGTTTCCAGTAGTTCGAGGCCTATGAGCACCAGGAGGAAAACTCCGAATATCTCCAGTAAGTCTCCGACTTCAAGAATGAATAACGGGGGCTTCAAAATGTCCTGAGCCAATAGCCAGATGAGCTCGACCAAGGCTAAAACGATCACCAGAGCCAACATCACAAGTAACACTCCGGTAACGATACGTTCGAATTTTTTCAGTAAATCAATCATCTTTTTTCACAACTTTTTGAGAGTCGTCGTTGAAATCATCGTGAATGGA
The DNA here is from genome assembly GCA_049645925.1 of Desulforhopalus sp. GTDB lineage: Bacteria > Desulfobacterota > Desulfobulbia > Desulfobulbales > Desulfocapsaceae > Desulforhopalus_A. The sequence goes on along the minus strand of JBARUU010000056.1, from coordinate 54,345 downwards.
TAACTGCATATCATCATCGTCGTCCGGCGCAATTATACTGGTGTCCCGGAGTCGTGCCAGGGCGGCCATCAGCAGGGCGCCTGTTAGACCGGCGCCGATGGCCGCTTCGGCCAGGGCGACATCCGGCGCATCCAGGCGTACCCAGGCCAGGGCCATCAATAGGCCAAAAGAGATGAACAGCACGATGGCCCTGAAAAGATCCGGGCTGGTTAACGCCCGCCAGGCCAACCCCAACAACCCCAAACCCATAAGGATATCGACCGTCCATTGCAAAATATTCATCGTCTCCAAAGCTGAATGCCCCTCTGCAACGCCCCCCGGGAGATAAGGTGGGCAATACTTGCTCCAGCGAGCATAACCAATAACCAGATCAACAACAACTTGCCAGTTGTGGCCCATGACTCCGACTGCAAGACCAACCCCAGCACGAAAAGACCTAAGCCCACGTTATCGGCTTTAGTAAGTGCATGAAGCCGGGTGTAGATATCCGGAAAGCGCAGCAAACCCAGAGTTCCGGCCAGAAAAAAGACAGCCCCGGCGATCAGCAGAACTGCGGAAAAGAATTCACCCAGAATCATAGTCTGTCTCCTTGTTCGGCCACGCGCGCTGCACGAAAGCCACCGCAGTTACTGCGGCCAGCAGGGCAAATACCAGCGCCACATCTAACAGGGCTGTTTTTCCGTAGGCTTCTGCAAGAATCAGAAGCAGGGCCACCGCGATGGTACCGAATAACTGTGCAGCAAGCATGCGGTCAGCTGTAGTTGGACCGCGAGCAACACGCCACATTCCGGCGCCGAGGTTCAACAGTAGAAACGTCGTCAATGCGAGGTAAAGGAACTGCATATCTACTCAACCCTCCACTGCAGCATGCATTGTGAAGCAGGGCGCTTTGCCGCGGCCATGAGGGCTTGATCGGTTTCGGCCATGCAAAAAATATCCTTGAATGATCTCATTTACTCCCCTCCGAATGGCCTAGGGACATACCGAACACCCGAGCCACTCTTTGTTCAACTGCTTCGAGTTCGGCCAGAAAATTGCTCCGATTGTCAAGTACGTGAACTTTCAGGAGATTCAGGTTTAGCCCGGCGCTCAGTGTACCGGGCAGCAGACTGACCGTGTTGGCCATGAACACCTGTGGCAGTCCAGGCGGCAGCCGCAGCTGATATTCAACCAGACCTGGAGCGATGGGCATGGTGGGATGAAAGGCACGCCATGCCACATCAGCCCCACCAAGCAGGGAACGCAAAAGGAAAAAGGGAACGAACCTTAGAAGTTCGTGCAGGATAAAAGACGCAGGTGACTGGAGTACGGTGCCGGCAGCAATCGCCAACAGCACTGCCGGTGCACCGATCCACCAGGAGGAGGTGACGCCGTCGGTGAGAACCCACCAGATGAGCGAGAACGAAACCCCCTGCAACCCGAGAGTCGACCATTTGATTTTTAATTTAATTAATGTCATTCGTCAGTACTCTGTTGCGGATGACAGCATGGATTTTTTATGGAAAACTTCAATTTATAGTGTTACCGGTGAAGTATATCCGTCAGGTTTTACCGCCAGCACCGTACAATTAATCTTGGTGAGAATTTCTTCAGCCTTGTTGCCGATTAAAAGTCCGGGCACACCCGATCTGCCGATTGTGCCCATAACCAGAACGTCAATATTGAAATCCTCCAGTGCTCGATGAACAACGTTGCTGATTTCACCCTCCACTAAATGGAGGTTTGTCGGAGTTATTTGGATTTGTTTCCCTTGCAACAAATCAACCATTGAGGCCTTTCTCGCTTGAAAAAGCTCCTTCTTTATCTCAGATATCTCTGCCGCGCTCATATTTAAGCGTGGACCTCGCATCGTCGTCTCATTTTCGAGGCGCCAGGCATGGAGGTAGTACACTGTTCCCTGCTCTCTTTGGGCAAGAGAAGAGGATAATTCGATGATTTTCTCATTAAGTCTTTTCGTCTCTTCAAGCTGAGCGCCGACATCGACAGCAGCTAAAATATTCTTGAAGTCACCGGTCGGACTGTCACTGATGATCCATACAGGGCAGGGGCACTTTCGAAACAGACGCATTGCAAGCTGATCAATTTCTGCAACAGGGTCTCTGCCCTTTATTACAAGATCATGCTGATCTTTCAATATCTTCTGAATTATGGCAATAAATGCTTTTCCCTGAAGCAGGGTGCCGGAGATATTAATTCCGGCCCACCTGTCGTCTGCAAGGAACTGATCCAGATCTTCCTGCTGATGTTGTCTGGCCAGATCCGTCAACTCTTTGAGACGGCTGGAAAAAACTTTGCCAAAATGCTCGATAAAGTTCTCCTGCACGAGGTGGACAATGGTGACTCGCGCCTTATTTAAAACGGCTAAATCACGAACTTTATCCGCGACCATTGCTTCCCTTGCACTGTCGCTGCCCAGGACATAGAGTATGTTTTGAAAACGTTTCAAGGGGTTGTCCTCCTGTACTCGACAATCAATGCATTATAAAGAAGATACAATGTGAATGGCACCAGCTGCATATTGATAATAATAGTTCCTATTTAAAAAAGCGCTATGAGATGACCTGTAAAATTCAATTGAGTCGAATGTCGATGGCGGAATGCTCAGAGTTATGTGGGAGATGAGAGCGCAAAATTCTTTACGAAAAGTGAACTATCCAATAAAATGAGGTAGAGGGTAAAGAAAAAAAGCTGTGTGGTGAGGAAAACTGCCATGAGTGCCTTACTCCAGAATTCCTGTCACTCAGTTTAGTACCCCCTTGTGGGGTGTTACATGGCAAAACATCTTTTTTAGTCATTCCTGTATTCCCCTGTTCGGTCATGGCAATGGATCATCGTGTCTATACAATCCGCAAGGATAACTGGCGGGATTCCCTGGAGCAGCTGCTCAATGCAGCAGGGTTGCCCGAAAGAATTCGTTCCAGTCCACTCGTTATCGTTAAACCTAATTTAGTTGAATCATTGCCGCCGCCGGTAACCACGCCGGTAGGGCTGGTTGATGCCCTGATCGGATATCTGAAGGAAAAAAGTCCGAGCTCCCGGATTATTGTCGCCGAAGGCACGGGGGCAATCGATTATGATACGTTTCACTGCTTCGAGAGTCTGGGATATACGAGGATGGCAGCCGTGAGGCGGGTTGAATTAATCGACTTGAATGCGGCACCTTTACTCAAAAAGAACAATCCGGACTGCGGTCGCTGGCCGGAACTGTTTTTGCCTGCAATTCTTGACGCTGCCTTTTTGCTGTCAGTGCCGGTCCTGAAAGTACACAGTCTGGCTGGTGTCACCCTCACCATGAAAAATATGATGGGTTGTGTTCCTCCATCCCACTATAGAAGAGGAAACAGCTGGGGAAAGTCGGCTTTTCATTCCGGAATAGACGCAGCGATCTTCGACTTAAACAGGTATCGTTCTCCTGACTTCACTCTTCTGGATGCGACCGTCGGTATGGTTCAGAATCATCTCTGGGGAAGACACTGCCAGCCGCCGGTGGGGAAGCTTGCTTGCGGTTGGGACCCTGTGGCGATAGATAGTTATGGGGCGCTGCTGCTCGGGAAAAAATGGCAGGATGTTGGCCATATTCGTCTTGCCCATTTGATTCTGGGCAATGCTGAACCTGTAGATCCTGTCGACTGTGAGCTCAGCGCCGCTGTGTGCAGGGACGGCTGCTGAACTCATCTTTTCATTAACGATAATACAGGCTCGGGCTTCCCATGGTAAGAAGGGCCTTGTGCAGGTTTCTTCTAAATTCCCGGCGATCCCATATCCCCTGAATATGTCCACGTTTCAGAGCGTTTCTTGCGGAATGGTAATCGGGCGGTATGTCGGAGCCAGTTGTTTCGCGAATGACACGTGGGCCGGCAAAACCTACCCTGCTTGATCTGATGGCAAACTGGTAGGGGGAACAGCCAAGAAAGGAGGCGACAGGTCCGGCATATGAGTTGTTATCATACACCACCAGATACAAGCCGCCGGCATCGATATATTCACGAACCGCCATGGTACATTTCGGCATCTGGGTGACGCCCAGGGTGCCTTCCTGGATGCGGATGCCGCCGGTGGTATGGATATAAGCCAGGAAAGGACGTTTTTTGCGTTTCGCCAGGGCACAGGCCTGGGCAAATTTTTCGCCTTCAGCCGAGCCTACTGTCCCATTACGAAAGTCGGAATAGAGCATGGCGACTATGATCTGAATACCGTTTATTTTGGCATGAAAGGTCATGTTGCCCGAGCGTCTTCCGGTTTTTTCCTTTGCCCGCTGTAATCTTTCGGTGAATCCCGTATAATTGAGAGGATTGCCGGAGGATATTTCTGTGTTGAATTGTCGTATCGTGCCGGGATCGAAAATGTTTTTCAGATACCACTGATGTTCCAGCGGAAAATGATGGCCGCATGTCTCGCAGACTCCGGCAAATTGACCATACAGGTCCGGTATCCAGAGATCTTTGCAGCCGTGTTTGTCAGCATTGGGACAACTGACCGTACGATCCGCGTTGGCCAGTGGACTGGTGTAGGTGTCGGTAAGCTCGAGCGGATCCACCCGGCGTGTCTGAGATTCCTGCTGGCTCCCACCTCCGGAGTAGGTGATCAGCCGCTGAGGTTTTTCGGTCTTTTTCTTGCCAAAGATGTCTATAAAAGCGGTTATTGGCTCGGTAATGCGTTTCAGCATAACGGAACCCTCTCCAGAAACGTCTTTAAGGACCTTCCTGACCTGGCGCTTGTGATTTTTCATAATGTCATAGCGCAGCGTGTAGTAGACCTTTTCGGTTTTTACTTTGGCCAGGTTATAGATACCTTCTTCTGCTTCGGCCTGGCCCATGAAGCCGTTTTTTCCCATCGCCAGATATTTTTTGGATCGCGAGCAGAGCAGCCTTTTGATTTCCTCTCTGCTGAGATCCCAAGGCACCTCCATCTGGTGTTCCTCTTCCGTGGCCGGCTTATGCTTCTTCCGCCTTATTTCATAACTTCGCCAGGTGCTGAAACTCTTGGTTGACAGGACGACCTTATCAGTTGCCCGCAACATCTCAGCTCGTATTTTGGCGAAAAAGGCAAAGTCGTCTCTTCTTGCACCAAGGAGAGGTTCGTAAATTATCCGGTCAATAGTTCCTTTTTCAAGATTGTCCTTGGCTGTCAGTTTGAGTCGGTCGGCGCAGACCTCAATGAGTTCCTTGGGGACCTTGGAGCCCTCGCGAATCTTCCCCTCAATAGCTGCAGCACCTTCAGGGGATATAACTGAGTAATAGCCATGGGAGGTCATGATCCTGTAGTCCGAGAGACCAATGGCTTCGGCACCTCCTGAACCACCCTCGGAGATCAGGGAGATCATCGGCACCCTGAGCTTGGTCATGGCATAGATGTTTCTGGCAATCTGCTGGGCTGCGCCGGAACCCTCTTCGACGGGGTAGGAGCCGGGAGTGAAAACATAGAAATGAATGGGAATGCCCTCCGTCTCGGCAACCTTCATGTACCGGAGCGCTTTTTCGTTTCCATGGGGTTTACAGGATCCACCGTTACGGAATTCTTCGCCGTGTCCGGTTTCCTGCCCGATGACCATGACCGAGGCGGTATAAGGTTTGTTCTTAATCCGTCTGGTTATGGTGGCCTTGGCACAGATCATCGCCGGGTCGACATTGGCATCCCCCTCACCACCAAGCTCGGTATAATCCTCATAGACATTTTCGAGGATGTCCTTCAGACTGAAGCGTTGGATGGATCGGACAATTCTGACCCTCTCCATCGGGGTGAGATGTTCCTCTGCCCGTTCTTCCAGGAAACTGATCGATTCGTTGAGTTTACGGATCTCTGACGAGAGGTCTTCCTCGGTATGGTCGTAAATGGTCAGCTTGAGGTGGTCGCAGGTTTTCTTGAAGCCATCCAGATTTCCCCAGTTGGAGTAATCCTTTACCTGGAGGAGATAATTGATTCGTTCTTCAATTTTCAGCAGTTGTTTGACTAATTCTTTCATGTTGAAACTATTTTTATTCCGTACCGTCGCTAGAATGCAAGCAGGCGGTCAAGGTTATTTTTTAGGTAATCGAGATTGGTGATAATGGGATTATTGTTTGAATCCTTGCCACGGATAACGGTTTCATCGATAAAACGGGCCGCTTTCATTTTGGCATCATCCATGGAATCACCCCAGACGAGAGCAAGTGCAAGGTTTGGGTCAAAATCACTGGGGATAGGGTAAGGTCGGTCACTTGGGACATGCGAGTAGACCACGGACCAGGGATGGTCAGGAAAATTGAACTCGGTTATCGTGCCGATCCAGGGTGCGAAACCGCGGCGGGTGTCTTCCGCTACAATACGCAGTTCTATCGCTGCACCCTTGAACTTTACCGCATTCTGCTTGTAGCCGATCTTGTTGCCGAGACCGAGGCGAATCTGCTCCCGAATCAAGTTCGGCTGTTCCCCGCCGATATAACTGATTCTTGCAGAAATATCGTTTTCCACCTGAATACGGGTGTTTACTTCAAGCAGATACGGTTGGCCGGATCTGCTGACGATCCATTCCCAGGTACCGACATTGTCGTATTTTACATAGTCTGCCAGTTTGAGGGAGTATTTAACAATCTGGTCGAGGAGTTTCTTTTCATCAAAATCGTACTCAAAGCAGGACTCGTGAAAACCGGGGGCAGCTTCCACACGCTTCTGGCGGCCTGTGGACTGGATGGTACAGTTTCTGGAGCTAAAATGGATACGTTCCCCATGTTTGGAACAAACCAGCTGTACCTCAAGATGGTTGTAATCCCGTAAGCATTGTTCAATAAGTACACCACCGTCGCCAAACTGTCTCTTGGCGTAGTTCTGCAACTGCCGGTATACTCTTCGAAACTGTTCAATTTCCGTCACCTCTTCAATGCCCATGCCACCGCCACCGGCGGCTGCCTTGACGAGAATTGAGGGGTTTTCGATTCCAGCCTGTCTCTGATCATCAAGAAGTCCTGCGGCGATTTCTTCAGCTTCCATCTCATTATAGATAGGAGCGTCTGTACCGGGAATAGTGGGGATGCCAAGTTTGTTGGCGATCCGCTTGGTATTGATCTTGTCACCAAGATCCCTGATCACCTCCCAGTTCGGGCCGATGAAAGTGAGTGCCCGATCACGAATGGTCGCCCGTCTGGCAAAACGGAAATCTTCTGAGAAAAAGCCGTAGCCGGGGTGGATGGCAGTACAGCCGGTATGGTCGGCTACAGCAAAGATGTCATTGGGTTCGGTGTAACTGGTTATGCGCCAGGCGTTTTGATCCGGTCCACTGGTGATATTACGACGCACGTGCTCCGAATCCTTATCCGCTTCGGTGTAGACCACGACATAGTCGAGATCAAGATCCTTGCAGGCATTCATGATTCGGATGGCTATTTCACCACGGTTGGCTATAAGAACCTTTCCTTCCAAACTGTTCCTCGTTAAGTCTAAATATGATTGTTTATCAGCTGTTTTCCTGTAATTTCTTGCTAATGCACACTATTTATAATATATGCAAGCAGAAATCGTCGCTACTATAGTCATGCCATGCCGAATAGAAAAGAAAAATTATACATTTCGGACCGGTTTTACACTGGACAACACGACAACCGTCGAAGATCTTCTTTTTCTGCTTGACACCTGGTACCCGTTTTGAACGATAATGATCTTATAGATTTATCGTCAGAATATTGATTTTTCTGCTCGTGATGTTAATTATCTAGGGATAATTTCCATTTTACCAGAGCGGCGTTTCTTATTGAAAAGATATCTAACATTAACCGATGGCGGTCAGCAACATCCAGGCCATTTAATCAACACGATGGACAAAGATACAACATCTGAAGAACAGGACTCGGACCAGGAACAGGGTTTTTTAAGGAAATTATTATCATCGATTAATTTCAGAAAACCAGGAACCAAGGAAGATCTGGAGCACGATATTCAGGAACTTCTCGAAGAGGGGGAGGAGCATGGTCTGATCTCAAGCCTTGAGGAGAGGATGATTAATTCCATCCTTGAATTCAGGGAGACATATGCTTCAGAGGTCATGACCCCGGCGGCGGAAGTTGTCTCCTTCGATGAGACCGCACCAATGTCCGAACTTATCGAAATCGTTATTGAAAGCGGTTTTACTCGAATACCGGTGTACAGAGAAAATCCTGATCGAGTTATCGGCGCAATACATGCCAAAGATCTCCTCCGGCTTTGCGCCCGTCCCAACGGAGAATCAGCTGACCTTGCAAGTTACCTTCGCCCCGTCTATTTTATCTCGGAATCAAAACCAATTGTCGATTTATTGCGGGAATTTCAGAAACGAAAACTGCATATGGCAATGGTCACCGATGAGTTTGGCACGGTTCGCGGCCTGATTACCCTCGAAGATATCCTTGAGGAGATTGTCGGGGAAATCGACGACGAGTACGATGAGGACGAGCATACCATCGAAGTGATCGATGAGCATACTATCCAGGTCCATGCCTGGGTTGATATCGAAAAAATTGAGGATTATTTTGATGTTGAGTTGCCTGAGGGACCGTATGAGTCGGCGGGTGGTCTGGTGATCCACCTGCTCGGACGTTTGGCCGTCACCGGTGACAGCATCGAAATTGCCGGAGTTCGGTTTGAGGTTCAAAGTGCCAATTCCAGACAGATCAAGATGATGCGGGTCAGAAAAATTATCGAGAGTGAGTAAAGATCGTGGTGTTCTTTCGCAGCAGTTTCTTGTTTCTACCCGTTCTGACCAGCCTGCTGCTTTGGTTGTCCTTTCCAGGTGGAGGCGCGTTCTGGCCTTTGCTGTTTGTCGCTCTCATTCCCCTGCTCTATGTTCTGAACGGTGTAAAGGCCAGGGGAGCTGCCCTGTGTGGTCTGTCCTGCGGTCTTGTTCATTTCGTCCTGCTCCTGTACTGGATAATTATTGTCCTGGGTAAATATGGAGGGCTGGACTGGTTTATCTCTCTACAGGCTCTTCTTTTGCTGGCCTTGTATATGGGCTTCTATTTTGTCCTTTTCGCGGTGCTTGGACGGTATGTGCTGCTGACATTTCCTGCAGCTGTCTCCCTGTGGCTGTTGCCGGCACTCTGGGTAGGTATCGACTGGTTTCGAGGGTTCTTTCTTACCGGCTTTCCATGGATGGATCTCGGGTATGCCTTGTATAAGGTGCCCTATCTCATCCAGATTGCTGATCTTGTCGGGCACCATGGCGTGACGTTTCTGGTTGTTTTTGTCAATACCTTCCTGATGCTTCTTCTTGTAAAAAAACGTTCTTTTCTCGGGTATCTGCTTGTCCTGCTTCCGGCCCTCTGTCTTGTTGGCAGTGTGGGGGTGTATTCGAAACACCGGTTCGAGGAAATGCAGGGTGCAATGTCAGGCACGGATGTGTCGCGCATTAACGTGGGCATTGTTCAGGGTAATGTTGATCAAAGTGTCAAGTGGTCGCCATCGCAGCAGCAGAGCACAGTGGACAACTATCTTTCACAGACAAAATCGCTTTTTGTCACAGGAAGACCGTCGATTGTCGTCTGGCCGGAGACGGCGCTTCCTTTTTACCCGCCTTCCAATGGTCATATGTCTCCCCTCAAGGAACTGGTTGCGGCAAACGATTTTGCTCTTCTCACCGGTGCGCCCTGGTATGAAATTGTTGACCGGGAAGCAAGAAAGGTGAAATTTTATAACAGCGCACTTCTCCTGGAGCCGGATGGCCGGTTTGGCGGTAAATATTATAAAACTCACCTTGTTCCTTTCGGGGAATATATCCCTCTTAAAAAGTTTCTGCCTTTTTTGGCACCACTTGTCGAGGCTGTCGGCGATTTTAGTTTTGGGACGATCGAACAACCTCTGGTTTGGCAGGAGGCCAGGGCTGGAATACTTATCTGCTTTGAGTCTGTTTTTCCCGAATTATCTCGTCAGTGGGTGTTGGCAGGAGCCAATGTACTGGTTAATTTGACCAATGACGCCTGGTATGGTAAATCGAGTGCCCCTCTTCACAGCCTCGCCATGTCGGTACTGCGGGCGGTTGAAAGCAGAAGAAGTCTGGTTCGATCAGCAAATACAGGGGTTTCCGCCTTCGTCACACCGGCGGGCATAATTACCAAACAATCAGGATTGTTTGTCCCCTGGGCCGAAGCTGCGGATGTTGTTCTTCATGGAGAGCTGACTGTCTGGGTGCGGTATGGGTATCTGTTCGCACCGATTTGTCTGGCCTTCGGACTTCTGGGGGGACTGACAGCGGGCGTGGTTAGGCGATGGGCGTGAGCGATTACGAAAAATCATGAAAATTTTTAAAAAGTTAAGGTAAAAAAATATGGCTATTGAAACAGGTGCGGCAGTATCAAAACAGAAACTCGCTGATTTGAAAGTTCGTTTACTCGCTCTCAAGGAGCATCTTTGACTTAGCCGCAAAGAAAGACCGGCTGGATGAACTGGAACGGCAGACTCTTGCGCCTGGTTTCTGGAATGATGCCGAAACGGCGACGATGATCCAGAAGGAGCATGGTCAGCTCCAGGATGTCATTAACGGCTGGAATGAACGGTGGAAGGAACTGGAAGATACCGAAATGTTCCTTGAGATGGTCATGGAGGAAAAGGACTCAGAACTGGAACAGGAAGTCGCCGAGAAAGTCGTTTCCATGGAGAAGGAGTTGGCTCTGGCAGAGCTGGAGTGTATGTTCAACGGGGAGCATGATCACAGTAATGCCATCATTTCTATCCATGCCGGAGCAGGGGGGACAGAGGCTCAGGACTGGGTGGAAATCCTTATGCGGATGTATCTTCGCTGGGCGGAAATAAGGGGATTTAAAACGTCTATTCTGGATTATCTGGCAGGCGATGAGGCCGGCACCAAAAGTGTCACGATTATGTTCAAAGGCAGAAACAGTTATGGGTATCTTCGCTCGGAACTTGGGATTCACCGGTTGGTGCGGATCTCGCCCTTTGATGCGAGCGGTCGCCGTCATACATCTTTTGCCTCGGTGATGGTGTTACCCGAGCTGGACGATTCAATACAGGTGGAGATTGATGAAAAGGATTTGCGGATTGACACCTATCGGGCCAGTGGGGCGGGAGGGCAGCATGTCAATAAAACAGATTCCGCTATCCGTATTACTCATCTGCCCACCGGCATAGTTGTTCAATGCCAGAATGAGCGTTCTCAGCACAGAAACAAGGAGACGGCGATGAAAATGCTGGTCGCTCAGATGTATGAAATGGAAAAAGAGAAACAGGCGGAACAGCATGAAGGTCTGTCGGGAGATAAGAAGGGGATTTCCTGGGGGAGCCAGATTCGCTCGTATGTGCTCCAGCCCTATCGGCTCATTAAAGACCACCGGACCGACCATGAAACCGGTAATGTCGATGCGGTTCTCGATGGTAACCTTGATCCTTTTATCAAGGCATACTTGCTTTTAGGCAAATGAGTTTTTACTTATACATCCCGAATTTTAAGTTGTTACGAGACTATCAGTCTTAACGTACGGGGGAAGCTGTTGTTGTACTCTGATGGCAAAGAAAAGGAGCCGTGGCATTCATGCACCGGCTCCTTTTTTCTTTGATATTCTTATTTCAGGATATCAGCAACAGGGGTGTAATCAAGTTCAAAAGCTTCGGCAACCGCCTTATAGGTGACTTTGCCTCCGACAATATTCAGACCAAGAGCAATTTCCTTGTTGTCAAGACAGCTCTTTTTCCAGCCTTTATTGGCGATTTGCAGAGCGTAAGGGAGAGTCGCGTTCGTCAGTGCCAGGGTCGAGGTTTTGGCGACAGCCCCTGGCATATTGGCAACACAGTAGTGAACAACACCATCCACCGTAAAGACAGGATTGTCATGGCTTGTAGCTTTCGAGGTCTCAAAACAGCCACCCTGATCGATTGCCACATCTACCATGACTGCACCCTCTTTCATTACTTTTAACATATCTCTGGTGACCAGCTTGGGAGCCTTGGCGCCGGGAATAAGAACAGCTCCGATAACCAGATCGGCTTTGGCCAGGAGTTCGCGCAGCTTCGGCACACTGCTCATTATTGGGAAACAGTTGCTGGGCATGACCTCTCTCAGGTAACGGAGACGATCAAGGTTCGTATCGAGCAGATATACTTTACCACCGAGGCCGCAGGCCATAAGTGCAGCATTGATACCAACCACACCACCGCCGATGACAACAACGTTTCCAGGTTCAACGCCGGGAACACCACCGAGGAGAATGCCGCGACCGCCCTTGGTCATCTGCAGGTAATTGGCCCCTTCCTGGGTGGCCATCCTGCCGGCTACCTCGCTCATCGGGGTGAGAAGGGGCAGCGAACCGTCTTTTTTCTGAATTGTCTCATAAGCGATGTTGACTGATCCGGCCTTGATGAGGGCTTTGGTCTGTTGCTCGTCAGCCGCCAGGTGCAGGTAGGTAAAGACAATCTGGTCCTTACGGATAAGGTCATATTCCTGTGGCTGGGGCTCCTTGACATGCATGACCATGTCAGCCTTCTTGAAAATTTCTGCAGCGGTGTCAACAATGGTGGCACCAGCCTGCTGGTACTCGGCATCGGCAAAGCCACTGCCCTTACCGGCGTTTTTTTCGACCAATACCTGATGGTTGTTGTGGACCATGACCTCAACACCGGCAGGGGTCATGCATACTCTGTTTTCAGCAATTTTAATTTCTTTGAGAATTCCGACAATCATATTGTTCTCCTGTGGTTGACAACTGAAATGGTTTTTCCACTTTACCCGCTCCGGAGGGAGGAGACGTCCGCAGCAAGGGCAATGGGGAAGAACGGTAGTTTCTTAAAGTATATACGGAACTTTAAGGTTGTATCCTTTGTATACTATGAAGCTTTCTACTGTCTGAACATCTTCAACTTTTGCCACCTGTTCGGTGATGAATTCAAGAAGGCTGTAGTCTCGACCAAGCAGAACCTGAAGGATAATGTCATATCTGCCGGTAACTATTCCGGCTGAGATAACGCCTCTTAATTGACTGAATTCCTGTGCTTTACTCTGCAGCTCCATGGTCTTCAACTTAATTCCAAGATAGAGCAGGTTGTGGCCGGTTAGGGCATCGATTTGTACATTGCCCGAAAATTTCAAAATACCTTCCTCAGTGAGCTTATTAACACGGCTTCGGATAGTATTTTCGGTAAGGGATAAAGCTTCGGCGATGAGTTTGTAGGATTTTCTCCCATCTTTGAGGTGTCGAAGTATTTCGATATTGGTTTCGTCTATGTCCATATGATCGCACGACTCCGTCGCGGGAATACCTTTAAAAAAATCAAATAATTTGCTAATTGACAATATTTAAAACTAATACTTACGAAAAAGTCAATTTAAATAAAAAATATTTGTAAAAACCTCAACAAGTGGAGCTGCGCGAGGATGGCGTATGACAATGAATTTGCCGTCTTTGAGTAAAGATTCTTTAGTTCCCGGTAATATATGGGACATAGGAATGCGAGGGCAGTCAGAATAAAAAAGGGGAGCCGGAGCGCAGGATTCAGAAGGACCCGGTTGGTGAAGGAAAAAATTGGCTGGATCGGCGATGTTGTGGGAACGGTCACTTCAGGAATGATGCCTGAAGCTTACTTGTCTTTGCCGGGAAGAGGACAACTGGTCGTTTTGGCCGTGTTTATGGATTGCTTAAGCAATTGAGAACTGCAGCAGCCACACATGGTCCCGCCACTTTCATGGCACATGCCGGTCAATCCATGGCTGGTGCGGCTTTGTCGTCTCTTGCAATAACTGAGCAGCACCGCAGATACCAGCAAGAGAGAAAATGTTATAGCCAGAGTCAGGATGAAAGTTAATATGGACATGCGTAAATCTCCTTTTACTTATCCGCCAAAGTCGTCAAAATGGATGTTCTCCTCCTCTACACCGAGGCTGTCGAGCATTTCGAAAACCGCCTGGTTCATCATCGGGGGACCGCACAGGTAGTAGCTGATGTCCTCGGGGGCCGGATGGTCTTTGAGATATTGATCGTACAGGACCTGATGAATGAAACCGGAAGGTCCCTCCCAGTTGTCTTCGGGAAGGGGATCGGATAAGGCCATATGGAAAGAAAAATTTTCGTGGTTTTTATCTATTTCTTCAAATTCATCAGTATAGAAAACCTCTTTGAGGCTTCTGCCGCCATACCAGAACGAGACCTTGCGGTCTGTTTTTTTTGCTTTGAAGAGATCAAAAACATGGCTGCGCATAGGTGCCATTCCGGCACCGCCGCCTATGAGAACGACTTCGGAATCTTTGTCATCCATAAAGAACTCGCCAAAGGGGCCGGCTATAGTGACATCATCGCCGGGCTGGAGATTGAAAATGTACGAAGAAACCTGTCCCGGGGGCAGGGTGTCCTTTCCGGGAGGAGGGCTGGCGATTCGGACATTCAATTTAATGACGCCTTTCTCACCTGGATAGTTAGCCATGGAGTACGCTCTGGTGACCGGATTGTAGACATGGGATTTATATTGAAACATCTTAAACTTCGTCCAGTCGGAGAGAAAGCGCTCATCGATTTCGAAATTTCTATACTCCAGGTTATGGGGCGGCACTTCAATTTCTATGTATCCACCAGCCTTAAAGTCAACCTCTTCTCCTTCGGGCAGGGCGATAACCAGTTCCTTGATAAAGGTGGCAACATTCTTGTTTGAAACCACCTTGCACTGCCACTTCTTGGCATTGAGCGCTGCCGGAGGGACTTCGATATCCAGGTCCCTTTTTACTGGAACCTGGCAGGAGAGACGGACGCCCAATTTGGCGTCCCGGTTGTTGATCTTCCCTCTTTCAGTGGGCAGGATAGCGCCTCCGCCATCATTGACGATGCAGCGACACTGGCCGCAACTGCCACCACCTCCGCAGGCAGATGAGAGAATAATTCCCTCACCGGAAAGGGTGGTCAGCAATTTTCCGCCTGGCTGAACCTCGAACTTCTTATCCTGATTGACCTGAATGACTACTTCTCCGCTGGGCAGCAGTTTCTTTTTGGCAACGACGATGATGGTAACCAGCACAAGCTGAATAGCCAGAAAGCAGCTCACGCCATAATATATTTCAGCCATTGTCTGTTCTCCCCGATGACTTGTATTTATACACGATACTATATGTCCGGTTCGGTTACATTTCCATGCCGGCGAGTCCCATAAAGGCGACAGCCATCAACCCTGCCGAGATGAAGGTCAGCCCGAGGCCTCTGAGTCCGGCTGGAGGGTCTGCATATTCAAGTCGTTCCCTGATTCCTCCCAGGCAGACAACTGCGAGGAAAAAACCGGCTCCCGAACCAAAGCCGTAGGCGACGGATTCTCCAAAAGTGTAGTCCCGTTCAACCATGAACAGGGTTCCTCCGAAGATGGCGCAGTTTACCGTCAACAGCGGCAGGAAGATACCCAATGTATTGTAGAGTGCAGGTATGTAACGATCGAGGAACATCTCAAGTATTTGTACGACCGCTGCGATTATAGCGATATAGGTGAGCAGACCCAAAAAGCTGAGATCCAGATCCGGTTGTCCGGCCCAGGCCAAAGCGCCCGGTTTCAACAGGTAGGTGAGGATCAAATTGTTGATCGGGACGGTTATGATCTGGATGAACAATACTGCCGCTCCGAGCCCGGTGGCGGTCTTCACCTGTTTGGAGATAGCCAGAAAAGTACACATGCCCAGAAAAAAACTAAGGGGCAGGTTTTCCAGGAAGATCGAACGGATAATTATGTCAAAATATTGGGACATCAGTCTTTCTCCTGTTGCTCTGGATCAACGGTCCGCAAAAGCCAGATAAGCATGGCGATGAGGAAAAAGGCACTTGCCGGCAGAATCAGAAGCCCGTTGCGAAAATACCAGCCGCCGTTGGTGGTCAAAGGGAAAATCTCTATGCCAAACAGGCTGCCTGACCCGAAAAGCTCCCTGACGAACGCCACCGACATGAGAATAAAGCCGTACCCGAGGCCGTTGCCTATGCCGTCAAAAAAGCTCGCTATCGGCGGATTGGACATGGCGTAACCCTCGGCACGACCCATGACAATGCAATTGGTGATAATCAACCCGACAAATATCGAAAGTTGCTTGGACAATTCAAAATAGAAGGCTTTCAGGACTTGATCGACAATGATAACCAGTGTCGCGATAACCATGATCTGCAAACCGATCCGCACATTGTTCGGTATTTGATAGCGGACAATGCTGATTGTCAGGTTGGAAAAGGCTACGACCAAAGTGACACAGATCGACATGACAAATGCGGTATTCATCTGACCGGTGACTGCAAGGGCAGAACAGATACCGAGGACCAGCAGGGCAATGGGATTACGTCTAAAAATAGAGCGGGATATCAGCTCGGTATTGGTCTCAGCCATTGGCGTTTTCCTTGTTTTTCAATTGAGCAAAAAATGGTTTGAAGCCGTGCTCTCCAAACCAAAATTCCATAAGATTTTCGACGCCTTTCGTGGTAAGGGTGGCCCCGGAAAGTCCGTCAATCTGATACAGCCTGGCCGGTTCTTCAGTCGCAGCGCCACCTTGTACAAATTCGAGTTTTACTGCTCCACCGTCGTCATAGACCTTTTTCCCCTGCCAGCCTTGCTGCCATCGTTGATTTTCAATTTCACCGCCCAGGCCTGGGGTTTCGCCGTGTTCGTAAAAAGACACTCCCTGAATGGTGGTCAGGTCGTTGTCGAGGGCGACATAGGCGTACATGGTCGACCAGAGCCCCTTGCCGCGTACCGGCAGGACAACTTGACTGGTGCTGTCGCCATCTTTAACCATATAGACAAAGGAGTATTTCTCCTGGCGGCGCAGTCTGGCGATGTCTTCCTCTTCACTCAGCTTTCGACCGGTTTCATCGGACAGGGCCGCTTTAAGTTGTTCGTATGATTTGGGATCTATTGTCTCTTCCGGCACAAATTTTCCGGTGGACAAATTGACTATTTTCGTCTCGATGGGGGCGAACATCTCCTCAATGGTTTTTCCCTCCTGAAAGAGGCCTGCGGCATAGAGAATGTTCTTTTTCCGGTCTATGACCCGGTTGGCGTCCTGCATCGGTCGCAGTCCAACCGCCGCCCCGGCGACCAGCGCCGAACAGACAAAGGCCAAAACGAGCACTGAATAAAAGGGTTTGGCAGCGTTTTCTTCAGCCATGGCGTAACATCCTTCTCTTTATATTAGCCTGGATAACAAAAAAATCGAAAAGAGGGGCAAAGACATTTCCCAGGAGAATAGCCAGCATGACCCCTTCCGGATAGGCGGGGTTTGACACTCTGATCATGATCGCCAACACCCCGACCGTCAAGCCGAACATCCACTGACCGCCATGGGTATGGGCTGCTGAGACCGGATCGGTGGCCATAAAGACCAGCCCGAAGGCGAAGCCACCCAGAACGAGGTGCCAGTGGGGAGGGATTCCCCACAGAGGGTTGGCATCGCTGCCGGAAAAATAGTAAAACGAGGCGCACAGCAGCGCTCCTATGAGCATTGAGGTCATGATTCGCCATGAGGCAATGCGGGTGACGAGCAGAATAAAGGCGCCGATTAAACAGGCCAGGGTCGATGTCTCTCCCATGGAACCGGGAATAGTACCAATAAAACTCTGGGCCCAGGTGAAATTCACCGCATCCATTATCTGACCCGTTTGCCCTGCACTAAACTGGGTGAGGGCGGTTGCCCCGGAGACACCATCAACAGCGGTCCAGACCATGTCACCGGTTATTTGCGCAGGATAGGCAAAGTAGATAAAAGCTCGTGAGGTAAGAGCCGGGTTCATAAAATTGCGCCCGACTCCACCGAAAACTTCCTTTGAAAAGATCAGTCCGAAACTGATTCCCACCGCCACCTGCCACAGCGGAATTGTCGCCGGCAGCGTCAGGGCAAAGAGGAGACCGGTTACTAAAAAAGCTTCTGAAAACTCGTGCCCTCGAACCAGATTAAAGACCCCCTCCCAGAAGGAGCCGACGACCATGGTAACCATGTAAATGGGGAGAAAATAGAGGGCGCCGTGGAGAACATTGGAAACAAGACTTGCCGGATCACAGCCGACCAAGGCCATAATAGCACCCCGCCAGCCATCAGGGCCTGCAAGACCCATTGCTTCTATGACCATATTGGCCTGGTAGCCGGTGTTCCACATCGCCATCAGGGTACAGGGCAAAAGAGCGATCAACATCGTGGTCATAATCCGCTTCAGGTCTATCGAATCCCTGATATGCGGAGCCATTTTAGTCGTCTGGTTGGAGCCGAAGAGGAAGGAGTCAAAGGCCTCGTAGAGCGGATACCAGCGTTCGAAGCGGCTACCTTTTTCAAAATAGCGCCCTGCTTCTTCCATGATTTTACTTAAAAGTTTCATTTGTAACCTGTCACCTTGCTTTAAAGTGGTATGGCATAACTGAAAGGAAGATTATCCCCCGAGTTCGATGGCTGTCAGTACCTCACGCAGTACCGGACCAAACTCGTTTTTGCCGGGACAGACAAAGCCGCAGAGGCCAAGATCGTCTTCAATGAGTTCGAGGGCACCAAGGGCCTTTGATTTTTCGGTGTCACCCACTGAAATGGACTTGAGCAGCGAGGTGGCAATAATATCGAGTGGCATCACTTCGTCATAGGTGCCGAGTGGATAAATGGCTCGTTTGCCGCCCCAGAGGGCCGTGTTCATCGGAAATTTCATTTTTTTCAGAAATGCCGAGGCAAAAACCGGTCTGATGGAAAAACGGTCCTTACCCGGCAGTAACCAATTAAAGATGGACCGACCACTGGAGTCTTCGATGACCGAGACCTGATCGTGAAACCGACCGAGAAAGGCGTAATTTCCCGTAGATTCCCGACCACTGAGCAACGATCCGGAGATAACCCGCAACTCCTCCAGGGACAGTTCCCGCAGGCATAGTTCTACAAGTGATGCACCTACTCTTGTTTTGATCAGAGATGGTTTGATGACCCCCGATCCGGCAAGAGCGATGATCCGCTCGGTCAGGAGCTGCCCGGTCATAAACAGGTGACCGATAGCGATTACATCCTGATAACCGATATGCCAGGCTGTTTTATTCTCATGTACCGGATCGATAAAATGGATATGGGTAGAGGGCAACCCGGCTGGATGGGGGCCTTGAAACGACCAGTATTCCAGCCCGTCGACTTCTTCGAACGGTTGTATTTTGTCAGCCCCGGTGCAGTAATGGATGGGGACGGAAACCAGACGCCTCAGGATTTTCAGGCCAAGCTGATATGGTTCCTGGTACTCGTGTATGATAACACCCGGGTCGGCCGCAAGGGGGGAGGAGTCTGTTACGGTAACAAAGAGTGAGACCGGCTCGGATTTGATGGCCGGAGTCTTCCCATAAGGTCGGGTCCGAAAAGCGGTCCAAAGGCCGGAATTGACAAGCAGGTCACGGATGCGTTGTGGCTCAAGTTCTTCAGGCCTGCTTGCCTGGTCGCAGAAAGTGACGGCTTCCTCTCCGTCCAGATTAATGACGAGTGACTCGAATTTCCGTCTATTCCCTCTGTTTATAGCGTCGACCGTTCCGCATCCAGGAGAGGTGAAAACAACGCCTTCATTCTTTTTGTCGGAGAACAGTTCCTGACCGACAATGACTCTGTCCCCCGGTTTGACCAGCATGGTCGGTTTCATACCGACATAGTCATCACCAATCAGCGCCACCTGTCTGATCGTATTGCCTGGCCTGATTTTTTGTTCAGGGCTGCCGGAAACGGGGATGTCCAGCCCTTTGTTTATAGAAATTGTTTTCATATCAGCTGAAAAAACCTGAGGTGTTAACGTTCTGTAGGTTCTTATCCACCATATAGGCCTCGCATCCCTCCATGGGTTCAATGAGATCCAGGGCGTCGTCTTTACCAAGCACCATGATCGCCGTTGCCAGGCCGTCGGCAAGCGCAACATTTGGAGCGGTGACCGTGCAACTGGCAAGCTCCGGCGGTGAAAAGCCACTCCTTGGATCGATTATATGGTGATGTTTCAGGTCCGTGGTAAAGGGCTGCATGTAATCACCGGAGGTGGCAACTGCTTTATCGCTTACCGCGACAGTCACCAGTTTCTGGCCCGGCTGTAGTCGTGGATTCCGTATTCCTATCCGCCATGGTTCCCTGTCTTCTTTCTGACCGGAAACCATCAAATCCCCGCCTGCTTCAACATAAACGTTGTTAAACCCAAGCTCTCTTAAGGTCGCAACACCCCTATCGACAATATATCCCTTGCCGATCCCGTCGAGTGAGATCCCCATCCCGGCTTCCACCAGCTTTACTGATTTACCTGTCAGTTGAAGTTTCTCGTGGCCGACGAGCCGGCGGGCTGAGTCGAGCTGGAGAGGGTTGGGGTGGTTGTTCTTTCCCCGGATGTGTTGGTGGAACTGGAGGAGTGGCAGGATTGTGACGTCAAAGGCGCCCGAACTTTTTCTGCTCAGGGCCTGCGCCATGGCAAGCACGTTGAGGAGGTCTTCACCTGGCGTTTCCAAAACGGAGTTCTTGTTCAATTGCGATAGTTCACTGTCCGCCATGTGTCTGCTCAACCGGCCTTCCAGTTTTGTCATGCTGCTGATGGTCTGGTTCAGAGCGTCTTCACAGCTGTCCCGGTCAGGCCCGTAGACAGTGAGGTTGAGTACAGTGCCCATGATCGGCTGGCTCCGTCTCGCCATCTCAATGGATTTCGATGAACCTAAAAGACCGAGTTTCCAGCAACCGGCTGCTGTACCGGCAACGGCGATAATCTTTAAAAAATCGCGCCTGCCCAGTGTGTTTCTTTTATTTATCTCTCTATCCATGTCTCTATCCTCTGCGGAAATGCCGGCCAGGGAAAGTGCCCTGAATAATACGTTAATGATTATTATAAACAGAACCATTTTTCCCGGCAAATGTAAATACAGAATAACTGATTGAGGGCAAGAAGAGGGCACCGGAGCGGTATCCTTATAACAAACATTTGAAATATCACGGTTTCGTATTATCTGTAGGAGATAGCCAGAGAAAGACCCAGCCCAGGGAAATTTGACTGTCTTCATAGAGGAGAGTATGTATGGACACGACCTACCCGTATGAAAAATTAGGCCTGCTGTATCTTGGGCGGGAGCTGGATATAGAGAGTAACGCCCCTACCCAAAAACCGCTGTTGTACCAGAACAGGAACATGACGACCCATGGCGTTATTATTGGCATGACGGGGAGCGGCAAGACCGGACTGGGTGTCGGGCTTGTCGAAGAAGCCATCATGGACAATATTCCTTCGATAATAATAGATCCCAAAGGGGATATGGCTAATCTGCTGCTGACCTTTCCGGACTGCGCACCAGAGGATTTCGCGCCCTGGATCGATCCTGCAGAGGCAGCGAAAAAAGGGATGACGGTTGAGCAGTTTGCAACAAAGACTGCCGAAACATGGAAGAGCGGGCTGTTGTCCTGGGGGCAGGGAGTCGATCGTATCGCCGCTCTTCGGTCAAAAACCGATATGACCATCTATACTCCGGGCAGCAGTGCCGGTATCCCTGTTTCGGTACTCAGCAGCTTTCTGGCTCCTGCCGAAGAAATAGTAAGCGATACTGATACGTTGAACGGCCTGGTGAATTCCACAACCACCAGCCTGCTGGCTCTAATCGATATCAAGGGCGATCCATTGCAAAGCCGCGAGCACATTCTGCTGAGTTCACTCTTCCTGTATTTCTGGCGCAGCGGACAGGATCTCACAATGGAGGGGCTCATTGGCAATATCGCCAATCCGCCTTTTGACAAGGTCGGTGTCTTCGCACTCGACACCTTTTATCCCCAGTCGCAGCGGATGTCACTGGCGATGCGTCTGAATAATATTATTGCCAGTCCGACTTTCCAGACCTGGACGACGGGCCCCCCCCTCGATATTCAACGGATTCTCTATACCGAAAGCGGGGGCCCGCGAACCGCTATTTTCTCCATCGCCCATCTCAGTGAAACCGAACGGATGTTTTTTGTTACCATGCTGCTCAATCAATTTGTCGGCTGGATGAGGAAGCAGCAGGGCGCTTCATCCCTCAAAGCACTGCTGTATATGGACGAGATTTTTGGGTACTTCCCGCCGATCGCCAACCCGCCGTCAAAGAAGCCGATGCTGCTTCTGCTCAAACAGGCCCGTGCATATGGTATAGGAGTGGTACTCGCTACGCAGAACCCGGTCGATCTTGATTATAAGGGCTTATCCAATATCGGCAGCTGGTTTGTCGGACGACTGCAGACCCGGCAGGACCGGGAAAAAGTCGTGGAGGGTATCGTTGGCGGAAGTGGCGGAACCCTGAACCTGAATCAAGTGAAAAAGTTGCTATCAGACATGAAGGGACGGCAGTTTCTGCTGCATTCGATTCACCTTGACAAACCGTTGCTGTTTGAGACTCGTTGGGTCATGTCCTACCTCAAAGGTCCCATCTCCAATTATGATATCAAGCGGTTAATGGCCTCAAAGAAAAAAGGGTATTCCGATGCTTCTGCCGCAGGGAAGGTGCCGTCTCCTGCAAAACCAACAGAAGGGAAGGGTGATGCTGGTCTTGCACCGGTTATACCCCAAAGTATTGAGCAGCTCTATCATCTTGAAAATATCATCAGCGAAGCGGTTCGGTTTGAGCCCTGGCTTGGGGCTGTGGCGTCGGTCAGGTTGTTTAATGCAAAACGAAATATTGATATTGTCCGTGATATTAATCTTCGCATCTCTCTGGATGAATCCTTTGCCCGACCTGATTGGGAGGCTGCGGAAACCGGCGCATATAACCTGGCCGAATGCACACAGAATCCACCTGCAGGCAGTTTCTATTATCCCTTGCCGCCAAGCTTTGGGCAATTCAAAGATCTTCGCGGGCTGGCAAAGGGGTTCGCCGATTACCTCTACCAGAATAAAAAGCTGGAGCTTTTTCGGGCGAAAGGCATCGATTATGAGTCACATCCCGATGAGAGTCTGACTGATTTCAAGGTTCGCTTCAGCGACTCTCTGCGAGAGCAAAAAGAAGAGGCGGTGGAGAAACTGCGGAAAAAATATCAGAGTAAGCAGGACCGCCTGGAACAGAAACTGAGCAGTGCACTGGAGAGGCTGGAAAAAGAACAGGGAGATGTTCAATCAAAAACAACGGATTCTCTGATCTCCTTTGGCGTTGCTGTAATGGGAGTATTCTTCGGCCGGAAGACATTTTCCGCCGGCAATATCGGCAAGGCGGCAACCGGTATGCGCAGTGTCGGCCGTGTTGCCAAGGAGAAGAACGATGTGAAACGCGCTGAAAAAAATGTCGAGGACGCCCGGAGCGACCTTCAGGAACTTGCTGTGGAGGTTGAAAAAGAGGTATGCGCATTGGCGGACTCCTTTACTGTCGATAACTTTGAAATTGAAACATTTTCCATCAAGCCGAGACGCTCAGATATTTTTGATGTGAGGATGGTGCTCCTTTGGGAGATGGTCGTTTAAAGAAGGGGAAGACGCATATATGCAAAAAATCAATAAAGGGGTTTTCTTTTTCCGCTCAATATGATGTAGTGGAGTGAGGCTTCGAGCCCGGTAATGTTTTCGAGTGAACAGGGCCGGGATTTATCAATTGAATACAACAGGATGAATCATGGCAAAACATCATACCCCAAGCAGAACCTACCACGATATTTCAAAGCGGTATCCTGAAGTTATCAAGGCGTTGGAGAACTTGGGAACGACTGTGCGGGAAGTTGGTCCACTTGACGAAAAAACAGGTCACCTTATACAGTTAGCTGCTGCTGCGGCAGCTAAGTCGGAAGGGTCCGTCCACTCCCATACCCGACGGGCTAAAAAAGCCGGGGCTACGCGGGAGGAAATCTATCACACCTTAATGCTCCTTATTTCAACCATTGGTTTTCCTCAGGCCATGGCGGCTATCTCCTGGTGTCGTGATATTCTTGAAGGTGAGGGTGGGGAATAATCTGTCTTTGGCCTTGTACTGTTGACTGCGAGCGCATTTTTATTGCGTTCGCAGGGTTGCTTATATTTCCTGCATGTAACCGAGCACAGGCTAGCGAACAATCAGGTTGTGGAGTTCGTCCTTGTCGCCCCTCTGATATGGAAAATGGGTCCGCAGGATCTGACCTGTCCTGTGAATTGCCTCGCAGATGGCTTCTGCTGCGTGTCCGGCTTGTATACCCGTTGTGAGATCATTGACCGTTGAGTCCCATTCCTGCTGTTCAATTTTGGCATTAATACTGCTGTCGGCGAGTATCCAGACCTTTCGTTCCATTACTGAGATGTACAGCAGGATGCCGTTGGCATTTTCTGTATCATACAACTGTTCTGAATAAAAAGCTGACAACGCGCCTTTTTCGACCTCTTGTTCGACCTGCCTGCGGTTCAGAAAATAACGCTTCAACCGATCTGAGCGCATCGCCAGCGGGTAAAGCAGTGCATAGAATAGAGAAAACAGGCCAAGAAAAAGCCACATGTTCTGGGATCCGATCCAGACTTGTTCGCCAATGAGACTAGAGAAGAGCAGGGCTGCCGGCAGAGTCGTTGCGACAGTGCAGGTAACTGCTGCCATCGGATATTCATGACTGCGGGAGACGATCATCGGGACAATTTCGCCCGAGGTGTGGCGTTCTGCTTCCTGCACAGCTTCGGTCACTTTTTGCTGTTCCGCTGCTGTGAGAAATCTTTCGGCCAGGGTCTTCGTTTTCACCATCTTACCATCCTCCCGAGGAGCCTCCGCCACCAAATCCACCACCTCCTCCGCCAAATCCGCCACCTCCGCTAAAACCTCCCGATGAGTGGCCGCGGAAGCCGCCGGGTCGCCTGCCGGACGAGCTGCCGATAGTGCCGAGAAAAAGACTCGCCAGGTAACTGGCAAGAAAACCGGCGGGAATGAGTGCCAGGAGAAGTACCCATTGAAAACCAAAAAACAGACCGCCGATAACCGGAGCAATGGCTGCACCGATGGTTGCGGCCAGAAGTTTGTGCCGCCCGACAACTCTTCCGATATTGAACAGGATAAAAAAAAGAAACACCACAAAACCGGCCAGGTCATTGTCTGAACTTTTGCCGGAATGAATAATGTTTTTTCCGCTGAATTCTCCCCGGACGGCGGCGATCATAGCCGAAACGCCATCGATTACCCCCTGATCGAAATTTCCGTTCCGAAACTTTGGAGTGATTATATCACGAATAATGCGTCCGCTGGTCAGGTCGGTCAGTACACCTTCAAGGCCATAGCCGACTTCGATGCGCAGCTTCCTGTCGTTCTTGGCAATAAGAAGCAGAGCACCATTGTCGATTCCTTTTTGTCCGAGCTGCCATTTTTCTACAACTTTCAGGGAATATTCCTCAAGATTCTCACCGTCAAGAGAGTTAATGGTCAAAACAACCAATTGAGTCGATTCATCTTTTTCCAATGCGGCGAGTACACTCTCAAGCTGCTGCCTGGTTGCGGGGGAGAGCATGGCTGCGTAATCATTGACCCTCGCTGTCAGAGGAGGAACCTCCCTGGCTGATGTCAGGTCGGCTCCAAACATCACTCCTGTCAGCAGTGCTAGGCCGATCAGCAGCCGGCACCAGCCATTTCTCTTGCCTGATCTTATCTGCATTACACGTTAAAATTTAACCTTGGGGACGGCTTTTGCCTCTTCGTCTGCTTTAAAATACTCTTTCCTGTCAAGATGGAGCAGCAGGCTGTTGGTCAGGCTGGCTGGAAATTTCCGAATAGCACTGTTAAATGCCTCGACCGCCTGGTTGTATCTCTGGCGAGCGACGTTGATGCGGTTTTCGGTTCCTTCCAGCTGGGTCTGCAGGTCAAGGAAGTTCTGGTTGGCCTTAAGGTCAGGATACCGTTCAACCACCAGCATAAGCCTGCTGAGGGCTGAACGTAAACCGCCCTGGGCCTGTTGAAATTGAACCATGGCCTCCGGGTTGCTGAGGTCGTCCGGGGAAAGCTGTACTGAAGTTGCCTTTGATCTGGCAGAGATTACCGCTTCCAGAGTCTCGGCTTCATGGCTGGCATACCCCTTGACTGTCTCGACAAGATTAGGAATGAGGTCGCCACGTCGCTGGAGGGTTGACTCGACATCAGCCCAGGCTTTAAAAACGCCTTCCTCCTGTACCTGCAGGGAGTTATAACCGCATCCGCCAAGAAGAAGTATGGTGAAAAAGGATGCGATCAATCGAGTGAGGTGTTGCATGATTCCTCCTGTCCATAAATGGAAAGTGGTCTGTTATTGACAGTCGCTTTGTTTTTTATTCTCGCAGGTTACAGTAGTGCTTCTTTGTGTCGGTGTCCACAATCACCGGAAAAAGTAATAGCATTTTCTTAACTGCTTGACAGGCTAATTTATAACGCGTAGATTGTTGCCTCGTTAACTATCAAGGAGGCAACAATGAATTCTACCTGTGAAGAATCTTTTTGGCGATTGATTGGTCTTACCGGTCAGGCGATGCGCAGTTATGCTGATCAGCGGTTAAAAGCCTACGCTCTCACTGTCGAACAGCTGCAGGTGCTCAAACAAACCGATGTGGATGTTGGGCAGCCCCAGAATAAACTGAGTCTGCTTACCGGCAAGAGTCCTGCTAATATGACCAGAATTCTCGACCGGCTGGAGAAGAAAAACAGAATTGTTCGGAAAAGAAACCCCGATGACAGGAGATCAATTCTGGTTTTCCTGACGCAGGATGGGGAAATGCTGAGAAATGATGTGATAAATCTGTTCGAAGGATTACGCTCCGAGCTGGTTGATGGCATCGAGGTGGAAAAGCAGCTGGTTGCCATTGAAGTGTTGAGGGCAATCAGACAAAATATAAAAAGAATGTCGGAAGATTAATTGAAGAGGAGAGAACTGTGCAAAGAGTAATGCTGCTTATTGGAATGTTGGTGTTCTGCCCGATGGTTCACGCAGAAGAACCACCGCCGGCCAAGGTTGTTGTCGGTCAGGTGGTCAGCGAAGAGGTTTCCACGACCCAGTCGGTGACCGGCATCCTCTATTACGAGCGGGTAAGCGAGATCTCCACTGAAGTTGTCGGGCTCGTGGAGGAAGTTGCTGTCAGTCAGGGAGATCTGGTCAAAAAAGGTGATCCTCTGGTTCGGCTCAATACCGAGATCCTGGAACGGGAGATTGCTCTGACGAAAACCCGTATCGAACAGATCGAATTACGTATAAAAAATACGGAAAAGAATTATCAACGGCTGGAAAGACTCTATAAAAGTTCCGGGGTAAGCGAAAAGGATTATGACGACGCCCTCTACACCTATCAGGATGCGGGCAAAGAAAAGCAGGTAGTGGAAGATACTTTGGCCAAGCTGATGATTCAGCAGCGAAGATCAATTATTACGGCACCATTCAGCGGTGTTGTGTTGAATAAAAATGTCGATTCCGGGGCCTGGGTCATGCCCGGAAAGCTGTTGGTCAGCATAGGTTCGAGCAGTGATCTCTTTGTCCGGGCACCTATCGCCGAGGATCATCTGCGCTTCATCCAGCTCGGTGAGCCGGTACAGGTCATACTTAATGCTTTTGACCGACAGGTAGAAGGAACGGTTATCGCTCTTGATCCGGTTGCTGATCTAAAGACCAAAAATATATTTTTGAAGATTAAGATACCGCCGATGGATTTCGTCGCCCAAAATATGTCTGCCAAGGTCTTTGTGCCGAGCAGTGAAAAGCGGAATCTCAGTGTCTTCAGCCGGGCAGCGGTCATCAAATTTCAAGGAAAAGATTTTGTCTATACCGTCAAAGATGAGAAGGCATCGATTCTCCCGGTGAACATAGTTGCCTATCTTGGCGGGAAGATTGCTGTTGATAATCCATATATTGTCCCAGGTTTGCCGGTTGTGGTTGAGGGAAATGAACGGCTGAGACCGGACCAGGCGGTAGTCATTGCGGGGGAATGAGAATGGACATCGTACAATATGCATTAAAAAAACCGGTGTCGGTGGCAGTGGCCGTCATTCTTGTGGCCACCTTCGGACTTATTGGTCTGAACAAGCTGCCGGTGCAGCTCACTCCAGACGTGGAAACGCCCCAGATTACTGTCCAGACTGTATGGAACGGGGCAACCCCTTTCGAGATTGAGAAGGAGATTATCGAAAGGCAGGAAGAGACATTGAAGGGGCTGCAGGGACTGACCAAGATGGAGAGTGCCAGCTACAACAGTTTTGGCGAGATCACTCTATCGTTTGAACTGGAGACGGTGGTAGAGGATGCGTTACTCCGGGTTTCCAACAAGCTGAATGAGGTGTCGGGGTATCCGGACAATGCGGACAGACCGCTGATAGAGGCAGCAGGAGCAAACAACTCACCTATCATCTGGATGGTGGTCAAACCTAAGAAAGACAACCCCGAATCCATCACCCACTACATGACCTTTTTCGAAGATAATATTCGCCAACATTTTGAGAGGATAAAAGGGGTCGGTTCGATGTTCATCTTCGGTGGCACCGAGGACCAGCTGCATATCACCCTCGACATGGAAAAGATGGCCCAGAATAAAATAACGATTAACCAGTTATCCGGTATTATTCAACAGGCCAATATCACAACTTCTGCAGGAATCCTTGGGATCGGCCGGAAAAACTATCGTATCCGAACCCTTGGCCAATTCCAGAGTCCCGCCGATGCACTGGACGTGGTTGTCTTTGATGATGGGTTAAAACGGGTATATCTGCGCGATATTGCCACCATCAAAAAAGATTACAAAAAAGAATCTTCGGCAGTTTTGCATAACGGCGAGCAGATACTTGTGGTCGGCCTACGTAAGGAAACGGGGGCCAATGTCCTTGAGATGAGCGACCGGGTCGAGGCAGAAATATATCGCCTCAATGAGAAAATACTGGACGAAAAAGGCCTCTACATCGAACTGGTATACGACCAGCGGTCCTACATTAATACAGCCATTGACCTGGTAAAGAAAAATGTTTTAATCGGTGCTTTCCTTGCAATTATTGTGCTGATAAGTTTTTTGCGCAGCGTACGCACCACTCTGGCGACAGCTGTCGCTATCCCCATCTCCGTTATCGGTACCTTCATCTTTCTCTGGCTGGCCGGCAGAAATCTCAATGTCGTCAGCCTGGCCGGAATTTCCTTTGCCGTCGGGATGTTGGTGGACAACTCGATTGTTGTTCTGGAGAACATTGACCGGCACCGAAAGCTCGGTAAAAGTGCCTATAATGCAGCCCTTGATGGAGCCAAAGAGGTCTGGGGGGCAGTCTTTGCATCGACTGCGACCACGGTTGCGGTTTTTCTGCCGGTTATTTTCATGCAGGAGGAGGCTGGACAGCTCTTTCGGGATATTGCCATTGCCATCACCTTTTCCATCATGATAAGTCTGGTGGTATCAGTCACGGTTATCCCAACCCTGATAAATCTGCTTTATAAAAACTCAAAGGTGAAGGAACAGAATAGGTTTCAGAAAAGTTTTCTTGGCCCCTGGCTGGTTTCCGGTCTAATGGCAGTCTCTCGTTTTTGTCTGAAAAACATTTTCACCAGAGCGCTGACGGTGACGGTTTTTACCTTTATGTCGATCTTTCTTATCTATACTCTGAAACCACCGGCAGAGTATCTGCCTCAAGGCAACAGAAATCTCATACTCAATATACTCATCCCTCCTCCCGGCTATTCTGTCGATAAATTCAGGGAAATGGGAGCGGGGATCTATGATAATGCCAAACCGTATTTTACTGAGGACGGGAAAGAAGGCTTTCCAAAAATAAAGCAGATGTTTTTTGTCGGCGCCGACCGGTTTACTCTTTTTGGTGCCATCTCTTCACATGAAACACGCGCAGGTGAGTTGATTCCACTTTTTTCAAGAATCATGAATGCGATTCCGGGTATTTTCGGAGTCAGCATTCAGGCTGGCATCTTCGAACAGGGACTTGGCCAGGGGCGTACAGTCGAAGTCAACATTTCCGGAGAAAAAATTGAGGATATAGCCGGATCGGCGATGACACTCTTTGGTGGTGTTAAACAGAAAATAGAAGGTGCGCAGGTCAGGCCAATTCCATCACTTGAGACAAGTTACCCGGAGATTCTGGTTATTCCCAATAAGGAGAAACTTGCCGCCAACGGTCTTTCCGAAAAAGATCTTGGGACATACGTGGATATCCTTATGGATGGTCGCAGGATTGATGATTACAGCCCGGAAGGGATGAAGAAGATCGACCTGGTGGTGAAAGGCAGTGACAAGGAATTCGACAGCCCGGAAAACATCCTGGAAGCAACCATCGTCAATAATTTCGGTGACCTGATCAAGATCGGCGACGTGGCTGATCTGAAGTACAGTCAATCCATGCCGCAGATCAACCACCTGGAGAGGAAGCGGACTATTACTCTGCAAGTCACGCCACCAGCGGAGCTGCCACTGCAAACGGCCATAGAAATTATCGAAAATGAGCTCGTTCAGCCACTGAAACAGGCAGGGAAACTTAAAGGGGTGACGATTGCCATAGGAGGAAATGCCGATAAGCTTGTGGAAACCGGTGACGCCCTGAAGTGGAATCTCCTGCTGGCTTTGCTGATTACCTACCTGCTTTTAGCAGCGCTGTTTGAGAACTTCCTGTACCCGCTGATTATTCTCTTCACCGTACCTCTTGCTGCTGCCGGCGGTTTCGTTGGTCTGACGATGGTGAATGCGTTTATTACCCGTCAGGGTTTCGACGTCCTGGCCATGCTTGGATTTATTATTTTAATCGGAACCGTTGTCAATAACGCCATTCTCATTGTTCACCAATCCCTCAATAACGTACGGTATAACCGAATGGTCGGGCTGGAGGCAATTTCTGATGCGGTGCAGACCAGAATTCGGCCGATTTTTATGAGTGCCACCACCAGTGTCCTGGCCATGACCCCCCTGGTCGTTTCCACCGGATCCGGTAGTGAGCTGTATCGCGGTCTCGGCAGTATCCTCCTCGGGGGGCTGGCCGTGTCGACGATGTTTACGCTTTTTGTTATCCCTTCGCTGTTAGCTTTTGTAATACGATTTGAAAGGAGTCGAACAGATGAAATTGTTGCGTGATTTAGAAATGATTTTCTCGTCTATCACCCCTCATGGGGGTAATAAACAGAGCACCCTCCGAGGAGGTATTATAAAGAAATCCGTGCTTTTCAGCGGGGCGGGTTTGGTTGTCACACTCTTGCTTTTTCCCCCGAATTTGTGTGCAATAGATCTTGCCGAAATGCAGGCAATGGCGCTGACAAACAGAGAGGTCGTTCGCCGGTTCGTTACCACTCTTGAGCAAAGTGAAAAAGATATCGTGCGGGCCAAAGGCGGGTATTATCCGTCGGTCGATCTCCGGTATACTTTCAATACCCTTGATGAAGCGGGCA
The DNA here is from genome assembly GCA_049645925.1 of Desulforhopalus sp. GTDB lineage: Bacteria > Desulfobacterota > Desulfobulbia > Desulfobulbales > Desulfocapsaceae > Desulforhopalus_A. The sequence goes on along the minus strand of JBARUU010000056.1, from coordinate 23,156 downwards.
CTTTTGAAGAAAAAGAGAATTCCTCGGTTGTGGGCGCGGTAAGCTGGAATATTTTTGCAGGATTTCGTGATAAGTACAACCTGTTGTCGGCGAAAAAACAAAGAGAGGTCGAGGAGCATCGGCTGCAGGGAATCAAGCAGGATATTCAGTTAAATGTAGCGCTTGCCTACCTGGACGTTTCAGAGCGGAGGGCTAACCGCGATGTGGCCGAGGCCGCTTTCCAGACCCTGGGAAAGGTCTATCAGGATGGAGAGAGCAGGTATCAGGTTGGACTCATCGGCAAGAATGAATTGTTGAAATTCCGAGTTGATTACGATAATGCCGATATCACACTGAAAGCGGCTGATGCCGGACTGAGGAAAAGTGTCAATGATCTCTCCAGACAGGTGGGCAGTGCAATTCAGTTTCAAGAGCTGGATTTTGCTGATTTTGAAGACCTGCCTCCGCTCATGGATAAAACTGAATATACTTCAGAAATGTTAGCTAAAAGAAGTGAAATTAAGGCCTTGCAATCACTTATTTCAGCGAGCACTGCCAGGTCCGAGGCGGAATTAAGCGATTATTATCCGCAGGTTGATCTGGTCGGCAGTTATAGCACCTATGATAATGACTACGGGAACAGCAATATTACTGTGGACGATGATGAATTGCGGGCTCAGCTGATTCTGTCAATGAATCTTTTTCAGGGGTTCACCACTGAGGCAACAGTTGCCCGGGCCAAACTTGAGACGCGATCCCTTCAATATGAACTCGATGAATTGGAGAACGATCTGGTCAATGATCTGGGCAATCTTCATATCGACTTTGAAGTGAGTCTGGATAATGTTGAGGTTGCAAAACGCTCCATTGAACAGGCTGAAGAAAATTTACGGATCACTCAGCTCAAATACAATGAGGGCCTGCAGCGGGAATCCGATTTACTCGATGCGATAACGAGTCTCTCCCGGGCCAAGTATAATTATGTGGCTGTATTGAGAACGGCTTTTTTAAAGAATTTCCAATTGATTCGAATGATCGACGGCTTTTAGTGCCTTACTCCATAAAACCTGTAATAAAAACAACAAATCCTGAGATAATTTTAAAATCAGGATGTTAAAATAACCTCCAGGGCACTTATCCCCGCAAAGCACGGGGACTAAAAAGAGTACCTCCTTGAGGGGCTGTTAGCACCTGCAAGCAGCTGTCGGCAGATCAGAAAAGTGGTGGAGCAGTTTCCCCGAAACTATAAAGATATTCCATATATTCTTTGGTCTCCGCTGCCCCTTCAGCTGGTGCCCAGGAGGCGAAATCCTTATCGGAACTTTCCTTGTATGGGCCGGGTTTTACCTCGAAAAGAACGGTGTCCGCTGTCAGCGCAAGGAAGGTATGGAAAACACCTGGTTCGCTGTCCACCCCAAAAAAATCAGCGCCCGCAGCAAGGGTATGCACCTCGTTCACCTCGCCTGCGGGACTGAATAGAAAACTGAGAATGGCACCTTGCAGGACAAGGATCGATTCTGCTTTGGGGGGATGCAGGTGACGGTGGGGTTGGATATAACTATACGGCTGCATCGCATTGAGCATTCTGTGCATTGGCGATTCAGGTCCCTTGTGAAAAGGCAGGATGATTCGTTTTCTTGGACTGAGCCTTGAACCTTCTATCACCTGGTGAACGACGTCCTGACCGATAAGTGTTGTACTGGTCACGGGGGCTGGTAATGTTTTGGCATAACTGGAATGGTGGCTGTTTTTTTTCATTAGAATCTCTATGAACAACTTTTGATGAATGTATCAATGAGCAGTCGGGCAATGGTGATTTTTGAGGGTAGAGTGGGGAGATCCCGCACGGAGAACCATCTGGCGTCTTCAATCTCGTTGTTGTCGATTTCAATTTCTCCATCGACATAGGTTGCGGAAAAACCGATCATAATTGAATGAGGGAAGGGCCAGGGTTGGCTGGCGATGTACCTGATGTTCCCTATCCTGATATTGACCTCCTCCCGAACTTCTCGTTTGACCGCCTCCTCAAGGGTTTCTCCCGGCTCGACAAAACCGGCCAGCGTACTATACATCCCAGGTGGGAATCGCTCTCCTCTGGCAAGGAGAATATGACCTTTTCTGGTAATTGACATAATTACTGCCGGTGATAATCGTGGAAAACTGACAAAGCTGCAGGCAGGGCAGATCTTGGCCACTTCCGAATCCCGATTTTGCATGGCGGTGCCACATTTTCCACAATATTGGTGTTCTCTATGCCAGTGAAGGATCTGTACGGCTCTTCCTGCCAGGATGAACAGATCATCACCCACTGCTCCGAAGAGGGATCTCAGACCTCTGAACTGTGTTCCCCTCGGCGGAGCTGTGCGATCTTTGACCTCGGCGACAAAACAATGGGTTTCGCCATAGAGACCAAGAAATTGACTGAAGATCGGTGTAATACCCAATTGTTTCGGAGAGTCGGTGCATATATTTTTTCTGCCATCTGCAGTGATGTTTACCAACAGCTTTTCATCCTGGAAAATGAACCAGACATTGGGAGACGATGCCGATGCATCAGACTTGACACCGGGCGTGAACCGAGTTTTCAATGAAAAATAATAGTTATCATCCATGGTGAATGTGGAAAAGCATTATCTCCCTGACCAGAGACACCTCTGATCAGATGCAGTATGCTTTTCTCGTATAGAAAGTGCTGGAAGGTTATTGTTACCTGTTGATGTATTGACATTCCAATGGTTAAAAGTCAAGACTGATGGTTGAATGTCTATTGATTACATCATTTTAAGCCATTTTTGATTTTGGGTTGGACAAAATGCGAAAGATTCGAGATAATTACAGGAGAATAGTCGTCCCCTGATGGGAAATGGCTGAATTATACTCTTTAAGGGGGGAACGTGAAAATATTGATAGCTGAAGATGAATTCACAACGCGAATGATGGTTCAGGTGAGCCTTGAAAATTGGGGATATCGAGTTGAGAGTGTGACAAATGGGCAAGAGGCCCTGGCTCAGCTGCAGAAGCCGGATGCGGCGCATATTGCCATCCTTGATTGGGAAATGCCCGAACTTGACGGAATAGAGGTCTGTCGTCGAGTGAAGGAACTGGAGACCGAGAATCCTCCGTATATCATCCTGCTGACCGGCAGGGATACTAAAGCAGATATTCTCCGGGGGTTTGATGCCGGAGCAGATGATTATATGACCAAGCCCTTTAATAACGACGAACTCAGGGCGCGGACGCGGGTTGCTGAAAGATTGGTGCGCACTCAATCCTCACTTTCCGAGACGGTGAGCGAGTTACGAGAAGTACTGAATCAGCTTGAAATGCTTGAGAACGGGGTTGAAATTTGTGGAGCTTGTCGAAAAATATTCAGTAGATATGATGGGGAGTGGCACAGTATTGATGATATAGTCAACAATCGGGTTGATTCTCCTGTTGTCGTCAAAACCTGTCCCGGCTGCACAAAAAAATAATCTGTAAGGTGTTCAGTATTTCAAAAAAAAGGTTGTGATCAGTGGCAGCAATTGATGATAATTGCTGCCTCATTACATTCCAACAGAAAACATGGATTCCAGGTCGTGCCTGGAATATGCTTTAAAGGCAAGCATTGTCTCTGTTTTTAAGATCTCTTTTATTGCATGCATCTTTTTTGTCACTAGATTTGCCAAATCTTCGTTACTTGCAACACGGACGATGGCGATGAGATCATAATTACCGCTCACCGAATACACCTCGGATATTCCCGGGGTTCCTTCCAGCTTTTCCGCCACCTCATTAATCTTTGATCGTTCGACATTCATAAGGATAATCGATGTGACCATACGGTCCTCCCCTAAAGTAATTTGTCAATCTTCTAAAACAGCTGATCTGTAGGATAACTTTTTTATTGCGGGTAAATCCGACATGATTGTAGCCCCTTTGGGGAATTATTACAAATATAGGGTGGTTTTTGTGCGCTGATTGTTTGCTTTTAGCCGAAAATGAGTGCTCATGCCATTGGTATAATCATGACCCATCTGAGGAAATAAGAGTGGGGAGTGGAAAAACCGGGATCAACCAGCCACTGATAGCTGTCGAACCTCCGGTATCTAGCCGTTTTTACATATAATGTTCTGTAATTATGGTGGCGGGTTTTGCGGGTAGACCTTTGCGGAGGGGTGATGCTATGATTTTCCGATGAAAACAAGAGTAATAATGGGTATAGTTATCATTTAAGAATAACTCTCCTGGTCCGTTGGAAAGAGAGGTGTTCGTTTCAGTGCCCCCTGGGGGATATACATTCCTTTGCGAAATGATATTTCCACAAAAACCTGAAGGTCATTTCTAAGTCAATATAAGAGGACGCCCATGCTCCCTGAAAAATATGAGAAATTTTACCGGAAGATTGTCCGCACTATTCCAAGAAAGAATATCATTACCGATCCACTCAGAACGACAACCTTTGGAACTGATGCCAGTTTCTATCGGCTCATTCCGAAAATAGTCATTAATGTGGAAAACGAAAAAGAGGTGCAGTTGATCCTGAGAGAGTCGAATAAGCTGCGGCTTCCGGTAACTTTCAGGGCGGCGGGGACAAGCTTGTCAGGACAGGCTATTACCGATTCCATCCTGGTTCGACTCGGGCAGGGATGGCGAAAATACCGAGTGTTCGATAACGCTGAAAAGATACAGCTTGAACCGGGAGTGATCGGCAGTCACGCCAATTCCATTCTTGCCGAATTTGATAAAAAAATCGGACCTGATCCGGCTTCAATAGACAGTGCCAAAATTGGCGGCATCCTTGCCAACAATGCCAGCGGTATGTGTTGCGGTATCGAGCAGAACAGTTATCAGACGCTTGACAGTATGCGGGTGGTGCTGGCCGACGGAACTGCAGTTGACACGGCTGAAGACAAAAGCAGGGCGGAGTTCGAGCGACATCATGCAACAGTTCTAGAAAAGCTCAGCGCCCTGAGGAAGCGGGTTCTCGCAGACGAGCGCCTTGCAGAACGTATTCGTTACAAATTTAAAATAAAAAACACCACCGGTTACAGTCTGAATGCCCTTGTCGATTTCGAAGATCCCTATGATATAATGATTCATTTGATGATTGGCAGTGAGGGTACCCTGGGGTTTATCTCAGATGTGGTTTACCGGACGGTTGTTGAACATCGACATAAAGCCAGTGGCCTGCTGTTTTATCCTGATGTAAAAACCGCCTGTCAGGCTATCCCTGTTCTGCAGAAACAGCCGGTGGCTGCAGCTGAGTTAATTGATCGTGCAGGGTTGCGCTCCGTGGAGAATAAAGATGGAATGCCTGGTTATCTAAAAGATCTTTCTGGTACGGTAACTGCCCTGTTGGTTGAGACCAGAGCAGAATCACCCGAGATCCTGCAAGCTCAGATCGTCCAGGTGAAGGAGGCGCTGCAGGAGCTGCCGACGGTGCGGCCTATTTCTTTTACCGATGTTCCTGCTGAATTCAACGCTCTGTGGAAGATCCGAAAAGGGTTGTTTCCGGCAATTGGTGCTGTCCGAAAGACCGGCACCACCGTCATCATTGAGGATGTGGCATTCCCAGGGGAGCATCTGGCCGATGCCGCACTTGATTTGCAGGGATTGTTTGAAAAATATGGGTATACCGAAGCAATCATTTTCGGACATGCCCTTGATGGTAACCTGCATTTTGTCTTCACTCAGGATTTTTCCATCCAGTCGGAGGTGGCCCGCTACCGCGATTTTATGGCTGAAGTGGTTCAACTTGTGGTTGAGAAGTATGACGGTTCTTTGAAAGCGGAGCACGGTACCGGTCGTAACATGGCCCCCTTCGTACAAAAGGAGTGGGGCGAGGCAGCCTTTGACCTGATGCGCGAGATAAAGGCCATTTTCGACCCCCATAACCTCTTGAATCCAGGAGTTATTCTCAATGGGGATGCCGAGGCGCACATTAAAGATTTGAAACCGTTACCGGCCACCCACGACATAGTTGACAAATGTATCGAATGCGGATTTTGTGAACCGGTATGTCCATCTAAGGATGTGACCTTTACCCCGAGACAACGCATCGTCGGGCGACGCGAGATCAGCAGGCAGCTTGCCGCAGTCGGCGATTCGAAAAAAATAAAAGAACTTATCAAGGCATATCAGTACCAGGGCAAGGATACCTGTGCTGCAGACGGCCTTTGTTCCACTCGTTGTCCTGTCGAGATTGACACAGGCAAGATGATCAAAGCCTTGCGTGAGGAATCAAACGGCAAGCTCGGTAACAAGGTGGCAGATTGGGTGGCGGGAAATTTTGGCGGGGTGGCCAAGACCATCAGTACCACCCTCAACGTGGTCGATTCCATACATAAGGCGACCGGCACCACGTTTATGGAAACTGCCTCAACCCTGGCGAGAAAAGCGACCTTGGATCAGCTCCCCCTTTGGAACAGAGAGATGCCCTCCGGTGTGCCGAAAATCACGGCCGAGCCTGCGGATTATGGTAACCAACTGAAGGTCGTGTATTTCCCAAGCTGCGCCAGTCGTGCCATGAGCGGTCCTGCCCGGGAGGATAGAGAGCGGGATCCTTTACCGCAAAAAACCCACTCACTGTTAAAAAAAGCCGGGTATGCAATTATTTATCCGGAAAATCTCGGAGGGCTCTGTTGTGGGCAGGCATTCGAGAGTAAGGGGTTTATGGCTCAGGCCGACAGCAAATCCCAAGAACTTGCCGATGCTTTGCTCGCGGCCTCTAACAATGGTGAGATCCCGGTGCTTTGCGATACCAGTCCTTGTTTTTATCGGATGAGATCGACGCTGGATAAACGGCTGCAGCTTTTTGAGCCGATCGAATTCGTTCTCATATACCTGATGGATAAGCTGACTTTCACTCAAATGGATGTGAAAGTGGCGGTGCATCCAACCTGTTCTACCAGGAAGTTGGGGTTGGAAGGCAAACTTGAGCAGCTGGCGAGAGCCTGTGCCACAGAGGTGGTTATGCCGGAGGATGTGTACTGCTGCGGCTTTGCAGGGGATCGTGGGTTTAATTTCCCCGAACTGAATGAGGCGGCACTTAAGGATCTGAGAGATCATGTCTGCACCTGCGAGGCGGGATACTCGACCAGCAAGACCTGTGAAATAGGCTTGTCCCTGCACGGCGGAATTCCATACCGGTCAATCCTCTACCTGGTGGATGAGGCCAGTAAGCCTGCATGGGAGTAGCCCGTACCTGATCATCAACGATGGACAGACACTTGGCAATTTACAATCAGGGGGTATAGAGTACAAGGGTGTGATTTTCGTCGCGCAGTTCCCGGTCGATGATCCTGGATATTTTCTCCCAGTCACCCCCGGCGAGTCCGGCTCCGATCTTTGGATATCCTATCCGCTTGCCTGAATAGTGTTGTTTAACCTTGCAAAACAGTTTTTGAACCGCATCGTAGTCGACGAGAACGGACTCTCCATGGAAATGGAACTGGGTGTAGCCGTTGACGATGGTGATTTCGTGCCCGCCCCTTTTCACTGTGGCAAAGCTGAAATCACCGAGCTTGTTTCTGTCACCTTTGATGGTTACCAGATCTGCTGCATAAGCCTCGGGAAACTCGTCCTGAATGGCTCTGGCAACCCCGGCTTCCATAGTGCAGAAACAGTTGCAACCATGGACAATGATATCAAAACGGCCTTTGACGGCAAGTGTGACCAGGTCCCCTTCAACTTTGATCATCGTCTCTCTTGTGAATTGTGTGCTTTGACTCTGCAGGCGCTTTTCTTTCCATTACCCCGTTACAGGCAACAAGATCCACCAAGGCTTCATAGCTTTGCGCACCAACCAGCCTGTGCTGACCCATGACAAAGGTTGGAACCGCATTGATCGATCTGAACCGTGAATCCGCCCAGTCTTGGTCGACTCTTTCTTTGTATGTGCGGTTGGTGAGGACTTCGTCTGCTTTTTTTCCCGGCAGTCCGACATTGCTGGCGAGTTCAATCAGCAGCGGGCGTTCTGCCAGGTTCAAACCATCGGCAAAGTAAGCCCTGAAAGCCGCCATGTGAAACTGCTCCCCTTTACCCTGATCTTCCGCCCAGAGCCCCAGCTCCTGAGCAAGTCTGCTGTTGTAGGTTTTGTTTCTTGGACCGAAGGGCAGCCCGAGTTCTTGGGCAGTGGCCTGCAGATGACGTATCATTGCCCCAATTTTTTCCGGAGTTGTTCTGAACAGATGTTCCAGGAGCTGTCCTTCGTCTGGTGTGTCAGGGTGGAGGGGAAAGGTCCGCCAGCGGACAGTCACATCGTATTCTCTTTGTAGTTTTTCTATACGCCCGGTAATGAAATAGCAGTAGGGTCAGATATAGTCAGAAAAAATTTCCAGTTCCATAGTCGGTATCATTGTTTGCCTGTTCGGATAATCTAATGGTGTCGGTGTCGTAAAAAAATCTTTTTTCTTCGTTGTTGCAAATTTCACTATCATTGTGACGAACCCTTGTAAGCCGAAATAATAGTGAAATTCACACGCCTCGCAGATGAAGCTTTTGACTTGACCATCACCTGCTTGAGTTTTCAAATTCGGGCAGTATGTGTCAGCGGTTTCACCGGATTTTATCGGCGGGACAGCTGGATATACCAACTATTATATGTATCTCTTATGACAAGATCAACATGGGCGTAAAACCAGTCGTGGACTCTTGTTACGTTAGAGCGGTTATGATGGAGATTTTGCTGACTTGTCAGCTAGAAAGAAAAGTATTTCCGACATCAGGGTATTGGTTGCCAGGTATTTATCCGGAGCCTGATCCAGTATCACCGATTCAGGCTGGACAAATTTTGATGGTAAAATTTCCTGTCTGCAGTTTGTGATGATCGCACGGGCCGATTCCGGAGTGGTTTCGAGATGAAACTGCAGTCCGATAACCGCTTGTCCGAACTGGAAGGCCTGGTTTTCGCATGCTTCACTTCTCGCAAGAAGCATTGCACCTTCGGGCAGGTCGAAGGTTTCCCCATGCCAGTGAAATACATCGAGTGAAGGTGGAAAAGTGAAGGTCGATTCGTCTTCCTGGGGAATGCCCTCCACCGGAAACCAGCCAATTTCTTTCCGACGATTGGGGTATACTGATTCCCCCAAGGCACTGGCAATGAGTTGGGCACCAAGGCAAATACCAAGCACCGCCTTGCCGGATTCGATGGTGTGCCTGACGAATTGTTTTTCCGTCCGTAACCATGGAAACCGCTCTTCATCATTGACACTCATGGGGCCACCCATGAGGATGAGCAGATCAAGCTGGTCGGGGTTTGGCAGTTTCGTAGACTCGTAGAGTCTGGTTGTGGTTATGTCGTATCCTGCCATATCCAGCCAGGTTTGTATACTGCCGAGACCTTCAAAGGGAACATGTTGCAAGTAGTGGGCGCGCATGTCGTTCTCCTGTATGGTGGGAATTCAGCCTCCTATAAATTGACGATTATTCGGGTGGAGTGAATTGTCAAACTAATACCATAAAAATATCACAGCAAGCAAGCGGAACTCTCTGGTGAGCGGAGTTGACGGGGTGGTCATTCAGTACGGCTGCTGCGTTGACGGCAATGGACTACTGTGGGAACTATCTGGAAAATGAGTGTGGTGGGAAAAGCGGGAGCAGACAGCTCCGCCTACCTGTACGATGACAGCATAGGCGGAAAAACGGTATCAGGAATTAATCATCGTATCCTGTGCCGTTGCATGTTGGGCATGTCTGATCGGGAGTGCACTGCATATCATCAGTATCTTCCTGAGTCCCACTCCATTCCGAGGCGACTTCACAAACACCTTCGATAACTTTCTTGCCCTGGCAGGTTGGACATGGGGTACGTTTTTCTTCGGTCATGTAATTCTCCTTTAGCATGATTCTTTTGTTTGTATGTTTTTACGATTGCATCTTTGCTTGTACTGCACGTAAAAAACGTTAACGCTATTCCTCGATGAGGTAATCTTTAAGTTTTTCCAGAAGTGATTCGGGTAGTTCACGATTGAACATAAATGCCTCTGCCTCCTCGCCGGTTATCTGTTCTTTCACTTCAACGGGGAGTGAACGTAATATTGCCACACGTTGTGGATCCGGTTTTTCCTTCGGTGTATCTGCCATCAGTGTAACTCTCCCTTTGTTTTGCAACCGTTCTCCCCGACAAGTGGCTTTCCGGGCAAATGCGGTGCAATAATATCATAATTTGCATGTGATTGACACTTCTGTCAATGGACAAAGGAGTTTTTTTACAAAATTCGGTGAATACCGGAAAGTTAGCCAGCAAACCTTCGGTCCGACCGTTTGTGTACAACCTCTTCTTCAGAACAGTCCATCCAGCCTGATCGACTGTGTTGCACCGCATCAAAGGCGGCGATGTATGGTTTGATGTCCAGGAGCGGTGTGTTATTGAGAATATCAATACCCTGCACGATGACACTATTATTTTCGACACCGATAAGCCGGACAATTGAGAGACCGATATGGTTTGGTCGCAGCGGTGATCTGGTGGAGAAAACTCCACGGGGAACGGTGTCCATGAAAGGAGTTACTGTCAGGGCGGTTCGTTTAGCCATATGAAATTCATACAACAGATAGATGTGACTGAATCCACTCAGATCTGCTAACCCCTTGATGTACTGTTCTTCCACTTCAATGGTTCCGATTACCTCACTTGCACCTTTCGGTTGGATCGGCATATCTTCTAACTTGTCAAATGGCGTATGGATTGTTCCGATGGGTTTCATAGGGGATGTCTGGAGACTCAAATTATTCCGCCTGCGCAAGAAAAGTACCTGTGCAGGCGGAGTTGTTTAGTTGGCTGCAGGTTACCAGTAATACAGTGCCAGGCCACCGAGATCATGTTCAATTTCAAGCAATCTGTTGTACTTGGCGATCCGTTCACTTCGGGAGGCGGATCCGGTCTTCAGCTGGCCACCGTCCATGGCTACTGCGAAATCTGCCAGAAAGGTGTCTTCTGTCTCGCCGGAACGATGGGAGATGAAATAATTCCAGCCCGCGTCGCGACACATCCGTACAGCATCAATGCTCTCGGAGACTGTTCCGATCTGGTTGAGTTTTATCAGGACCGAGTTGGCTGTTTTTTCCTCAATGCCCCGGGCAATATACCTGGTATTGGTGACAAAGATATCATCTCCCACGATATCGATCTTATCGCCGACCCGTTCGGTGAATTTCTTGAACCCTTCCCAATCGTTTTCCGCAAGTGGATCTTCCCAGGAAACGATGGGATACTTTTCAACCCACTTGGCGCCCATTTCGATGAGATCATCAGATTTCATCTTTCCGCCGCCCGACCAGGTGAGATCGTAGGCGCTGGTGAGGTCTGTGGAAAAAGAACTGGCAGCACTGTCGAGAGAAATGGAAATATCTTTTCCAGGAGTGTACCCGGCCTTTTCGATGGCCTCCATGATAATATCCATAACCGCTTCATTGCTGGCGAGGTTCGGAGCAAAGCCACCCTCATCGCCGACGCTGGTTGCCAGGCCACGTTCTTTCAGTAGTTTTTTCAGGACATGGAAGGTCTCAGCTACATATCGAAGTCCTTCGCCAAACGTTGGGGCTCCCACCGGGACAGCCATAAATTCCTGAATATCGACACTGTTATCGGCGTGGGCTCCGCCGTTGATTATATTCATGGCCGGAACCGGAACTCTTCTGGCTCCTGCTCCGCCCAGGTATCGGTAGAGAGGTAATCCGACAGACTTCGCAGCTGCCCGGGCAACCGCCATAGAGACGCCAAGGATGGCATTGGCACCGAGATTTGATTTATTATCCGTCCCATCAAGTTCCAGCATTTTATAATCAATCGTTACCTGCTCAGAAGCCGGCATGCCGATGAGTGCAGGACTGATTATGGTGTTCACATTATCGACTGCCTGCAAAACACCTTTTCCCAGGTAGCGGTCTTTGTTTCCGTCTCTCAGCTCAATTGCCTCGTTTTCGCCGGTACTGGCACCAGAAGGGACGGAGGCGGAAACTTTTGTCCCGTCGTTCAGCTCAACAAATACCCGTACCGTCGGGTTGCCCCGGGAATCGAGTATCTCCATTCCCCCTACAGCTGTGATTGTGTCTTTCATGTGTCGCTCCCCTGTTTTGAGTTGGTACCCATCTGAAAATAGCGGGTCAAATGTGTCATAGGTAGTGTGTAACCAAGGCCTCGGTATTTCAGTACTGGAAATGTCCGTTTTGAGATGAGGTGAAAATAATAAACACTCAACGGATCAGGTCAAATGGATGTTTCATTCCTCAATGCAATACATGGTCATTTAATTTTTGCTGATCGATTTTCTATAAGACAGGCCCACAAAAACATAAAAACCTGGATGGCTACACCAAAATTCAAGATCTTGTACGACGTCTTATTAAAAAAGAGCGTTAAAGACGCCATTTTCCCGCAGAATATTTAAACCAATGAGCCAGAGAACGAGGCCGCCAACTATTTCCGCCCAGACGGAAAGCCAGGTAAGACGAGCGACCCGTTTACCCAGATGAAGTCCGGCAATAGTGAAAAGACCGGCAACCACACCTATCACCACAGCGGGATAGGCGATCGATACCTGCAGCATCGACATGGACAGACCGACTGCCAGGGCATCGATACTGGTGGCGACCGAAAGCATAACCATGGTCATGCCTTTTGTTGCGTCTTTTGGGGGCCGTGACTCTTCTTCGGCCTCATCGGTCATAACGGCTTCTTTCAGCATGTTGGAACCAACCAGGGCCAGCATAATAAATGCCACCCAATGGGCATATGCTGCCACATAGCCCTGAATGGAAGAGCCAAGTCCCCAGCCGATGACTGGCATAAAGGCCTGAAACAGGCCGAAATGCCAGGAGAGCCGAAACGTCTGTCGAAAGCTGACCTGTTTAAGACTGACACCGGTGGCGATGGCGACAGCAAAGGCATCCATAGCCAGGGCAACGGCGATTCCCAGGATTGTGAATATATGCATGGAGTCCATTTCCGAATAAATTTTACAGAAAGACCCCTGTTTACCAGAAACGACCACCGCCCGGCAACTATAAACCCTTCCCCCGTTGCCTTACATCTATTCCTTTTCTTTCTGCCTGTACTATATGTTTTTTGCTGCATGCAGCGCCTGATCAAGATCGGCGATGATGTCTGTCGGGTGTTCTGCGCCAACGCAGAGTCGTACCATATTCGCCGGAATGCCTGCCAGGGCTCTGCCTTCCTCACCTTGTTGCTGGTGGGTGGAAATCGAGGGGATGGTGGCAACGCTTTTGATGCGGCCAAGGTCAGTCGCTCGCCATATCCGCTGCAGGCAGTCGAAAAATTTCCTGGTTTTTTGCACACCCCCTTTGACACAAAAGGACATAAGGTGTCCGTAGCGGTTGATCGGACGGTTGTACAGGTCATCGAATTCGGCATCGACAAGCCACATATATTTCGAAGCCAGCTCATGAAGGGGATGATTCTTCAATCCGAGATACTGCACACTCTCTATCGCCGGATGATCCTCCAGAAATTCGGCTACTTTTTCGGTGTTCCTGCTCATCAGGTCCATTTTTGATCGGATGGTCCGCATGTCGTTTAAGGTCATCACCGCCTGCATCGGGTGGAGGTTGGGGCCGAAATCCCGGTTTTGCAGATATTTTACGGCAAGGGAAAAGTCTTCCTTGAGTCCTTCATCATCGATATTGGAAACGAGATTTTTCCGGGCGATGACTGCACCGCAGATGCCAAAACCACTACTGGTCAGGCTTTTGGTTACCGACTGGACTACGATGTCGGCGCCATGGCAGATGGGGCGCAGGAGGGCAGGGGTAGCGACGGTTGAGTCGCAAATAAGGGGCAGATTGTGGCTGTGGGCCAAACCTGCGACAGCCTCTATGTCGAAGAATCCGAGTTGAGGATTGCTTGGCAGCTCCCCGTAGAGAAAACGGGTGTTTTTGTCGATTTTTGATGCCCACTCATCGAGGTTTGTGGCATCGGTTACCCAGCGGCACTCGATGTTTCTCTCCTGCATGAGCCGGACACTGAACTGTTGAAACGTACCACCGTAACATTGGGCTGTTGCCACGAAATTGCGAGGTTCACCAGCTCTTGTCAAAACTTTCAGAAAGGGCTGGACCGCAGTCATGATCGCAGCCATCCCCGAAGAGGTCGAACAACAGGAGGTCGTGCCATCAAAGCCATAGCCTTCCAGCAGGGCCAGGGTCCATTCGTAGTAATAGGTTGACGGGTTGGCGATGCGGGAATAACACCAGGTCGGAATCTTGTAGGCCAGGGCAGCGGCCATCTCGTCCGAGTCCCTGTAGGCCTGGGAACTGCTCATAAACACAGGTTCAATAATGGAGCCCTGATAATCTTTGAGGGCGTCGGTCACCGAATAGAGACCATGAACGGCGATGGTGTCGAATTTCCATCTCTTTACGGTTTCGTCAATATAGACAGCTCTTTCAGCAAGATATTGGTTATTCCTGTCAATATATTCCTGCATACCACGAGTGATCTGATCGTCATTTCCGGACATGGCAAACTCCTTGTCAGTTATGAAGCTGTCTGCTGGAATGCTTACTGGCTATCTTTTTATCATTAGATTGTTTTCTTCTCCATTGCTGTTTCCGGCAGGTTTACCCGCTTGTCAACCTCGGATATCTCATGAAAAATGTGTACATTTCAGAATTGCTGGAAACTTGACCATATCAAGCTATCAGCTGCCCCCTGTTCATTGACACAATGTTCTTGAGAAATCAGGGCTAAAGGATATTCTCCAGGGTGAGGAGCTGTTTTTTCACATCAAGGCCACCACCGAAACCGGTAAGAGATCCATCCTTGCCGATGACGCGGTGACATGGAACGATTATCGGTATCGGATTTTTGCCGTTGGCCATTCCGACTGCCCGGCTTGCATTTTTATTGCCAAGCCGGGCAGCGATTTCTCCATAGCATGCGGTTTGTCCAAAGGGAATTTTCCGGAGCTCCCGCCATACACTTTGCTGGAAGGCTGTGCCTTTAGGTGCGATGTCCAGATCGAACTCCTGCCGTTTGCCGGCAAAGTATTCAGTGAGCTGTTGAAGAGCCGTACTGAAAGATACCCGATCATACTGCCACTCATCTGCAATATCCTCCAGGCTCCAGGAGTTGGCGAAACGGAGTGACTCCAGCACACCCTCAGTGCCGATGAGAAGCAGTTTGCCAATGGGACTTTGATAGTGGCAATAGTGTTTCACTGTTATCTCCCTTCTGTAGCGAGGTCTGGTGTTTTTATACCAATGAGTTGAACAACTGCCCCAAGCCCGGTATGCAGCCGCCCTTCATGGACTTCTCTCTCCATTTCCATCCCATGGATGATATGCAGAAGATGCAGTTCTTGTTTCAACTCGGCAAGTTCCATCAACAGCTCCCGGGTTGGTGGGCCGCCTGTGGCATGGAGGAGCTGGCGGGGGGTATATCCTTCAAGGAGGAAAACACCTCCCATCTTCAGGCTTGAATGAACCCGGCCATGCAGTTGCCTGCGAAGAGGCTGAGGGAGGTGACAGAAAATCGAAATTATAGCATCGTATGTGTTTTCGGGCAGTTGATAATGCGCCAGATCGGCTACACAGGTCGTCATTGAAACCCCTCGTATGGAGGCCATTTTTCTTGCCTTCTCCATACCGACAGAGGAGGAGTCAACAGCTGTGACCGCATAGCCTTGCTGGGCCAGAAAAACTCCGTTTCTGCCTTCGCCGTCAGCCAGGCAGAGAACTTTTCCTGTCTTTGGCAGCTTCTGCAGGGATGCAGCGAGGAAATCATTGGGTTCTGTACCGTAGGCAAAACCCGATTCACTATAGCGCTCATCCCATTTGTTCTTTTCTGTCATATGATTATTTTTTTCGTAAAATGTCAGTAAAACGCTTTAAAATCTCGAGCTAAAAAGGTTGATATACAGGTAAGCGACCTAAGGGAGACTCCGAGGCGTAGTGTTTTTGGCAGGGTCGCGACTATACATGTAGTATGTCGAAGGTCTGCCAAAAATTATGCCCCGCAGGAAATGCCCTTGGGGGCAACGCAGGAGATCGGCCTTTTACGACACCATCATGTGCTTTTATGCTGCAAGAGAGTTCAGAGCAGCCTCATAATTTGGTTCTTGAGTTATTTCGGGAACCTGTTCAGTATATTTCACTTTGCCTTCCGGACTGATGACCACGACGGCCCTGGCGAGAACCCCGGCGAGCGGACCGGTGGTAATGGTCTGGCCGTAGTCTTTTCCAAAGGCAGCGGACCGAAAGACAGAAGCTGGAATTACGTTCTTTAGTCCCTCTGCTTCACAAAATCTTCCGTGTGCAAAAGGAAGATCGGCGGAAACACAGAGAACGACAGCGTCTGCATGGTTGCCTGCCTCACTGTTGAATCTTCGTGCAGACGCGGCACAAACACCTGTGTCAATAGAGGGGAAGATGTTAAGTACGACGGTTTTTCCTCGGTAGTCTGAGAGACTAACCTCTGAAAGGTCAGTTTTCACCAGAGTAAATTCCGGAGCAGCGGATCCGACCGCGGGAAGCGCACCAACGGTTTCAATCTCATTGCCTTTAAGGGTAATCTTGGCCATTTTGTCTCCTTTTCCTTTGGGTTGAAATTTTAGCTAAGGTCTATGGTTCAAAGTAAGTTCGGCTACTTCTGGTTGATAATGAATTACATGATAGAAGTTCTTACTCTTTGAATAGTTGTCAACCATTCGGATGAAAATAAAATGATGCAGCAGATAACCGCTGAATATCCGTTGCAGCAGACCAAACATTTCGGGTGGCTGAAGGGTGGGGAATGGAATTGTGAACATCCTTTCAGTCGCGGGGTTGATTTTTTCTTACTCTGGGTGTTTTTACCTCTTTTGTTGGTAAGGTGGTGTCGAGGGTACTGGTTGTTGCTGTAACTACTTAATATGTTTCTTGAAATGATTAAAAATCCGATGTCAAGCATCTGGCTTGCATGTGCAACACTTCAAGAAGATGTCGTATCAGTGAAGATGTAAGGTATTGAAATCATAAACCGGTCATGGTTAAACAGGTGGGTTGTTTTTGGGCCATTTGCATCGGGATATGGCAGAGTACCGATGTTTGATTGTCAGGGGTGAATGGTGTCGTAAAAACGTTTCATCCGAAGTCTTCGCATATAAAGTTTGGTTTAGCCATCCAGGTTTTATATTTATGCGGGTTTATCACGGTTAATAGAGTGAGATTATGTCTTTTATACCGGTTATTGGAAAATCGATTAAAAAACAGCTTGAGGAAAGAGAGGAAAGAATCCTCTCGCCCTTTGCAGCACTGAATAAGAATTCTTCCGGTCGGCACGTAGAAGAAGAGGAGGAGATGTCCGATATTCGTCTTCCTTTCCAGCGTGACCGGGATAGAATAACGCACTCGAAAACGTTTCGGCGGCTCAAGCACAAAACCCAGGTTTTTCTTGCCCCAACCGGTGATCATTACCGAACGAGGCTGACCCATGTACTCGAGGTTTCTCAGATTGCCAGGACCATAGCGTCAGCCCTTTGCCTGAACGAACCACTCACGGAAGCTATTGCCCTCGGGCATGATCTCGGCCACACTCCTTTTGGGCACGCCGGGGAAGCAACATTAAATGAATTGCACCCGAGCGGGTTCCGGCACTATGTGCACAGCCTGCGGGTTGTCGATTTTTTGGAAAATGACGGGAAAGGTCTCAATCTGACTTTTGAGGTTCGAAACGGCATCGTTCGGCACTCAAAAGGACGTGCCGATATCCTGCCGAAAGATAAAACAGAAAGTGCTGTGACCCTTGAGGGCCAGGTGGTCCGGCTTGCCGATATAATTGCCTACGTCAATCATGATCTCGATGATGCCTTGCGGGCAGGGATCTTAATTGAGGCGGATCTTCCAGCAAGGATCAGGGCAGTGGTCGGCGAACGACATTCAAAACGCATTGGGGCGATGGTTCGCGATCTGATTGTCGAGACCTTGTCGGCAGACGATGGCAATCTGCATATCAGTGACGGGATGCTTGAGGCAATCACTGATTTACGGTCCTTTCTTTACGATAATGTCTATACCTATTACAAGGTACATAATGAGTTTACGAAAGCACAGCGAATAATCTCCGATCTCTATAACTATTTCATGGAGAATGGGATAGTGCGGCTCAGGGATAACAAGTGGGAATATGCTGTTGATGAAAAGAGCCGGGCCGATGAGAAAAAGGCCCACCGAAAGGTTTGTGATTATGTAGCCGGGATGACTGATCGATACGCCCTGTCTATCTATAAACACATCTTTTTGCCTGAACCGTGGAGTATCACATGACAGCATTACGTGCATGCCCTTTTTTGGGCAGCCTGGACTCTGTTTTCGTCGGTCCGGGTATGAAATACTTCATCCTCTTGAAGGGGTGGCCTTTTTTGGCAGGCTACTGGGAAAACGGTTGAATTCTGGCGCCTTCGTAGTTAATCTCAAGAACGGTGCGCCTTCGTGGTGGAGTCTTAAAATATCAATATAAATGAGTTGTACATTATGCAGAAGAAAGAAGAGCTGTTGAGCAAGGGATACGTATTTGCAGAAGTGGAAGAGAAATGGCTTGGCAAATGGCAGGAGTCGGCCTGTTTTGCAGCAAAAATGGACGAGGGAGAGTCGGCCTTTTCAATAGTTATTCCGCCGCCGAATGTCACCGGAGTATTGCATGTTGGCCATGCACTGAATAATACCCTGCAAGATATCCTGACTCGTTATCACCGCATGCGTGGAAAAAACACCCTGTGGGTGCCGGGGACTGATCATGCCGGGATTGCCACCCAGAATGTTGTCGAACGGCAGTTGGCGACCGAAGGAAAAACACGTGATGATCTCGGCCGTGATGCGTTTATTGAAAAAGTGTGGGAGTGGCGCACAGAAAAGGGCGGCACGATCATCAACCAATTGAAAAAACTCGGGGCCTCCTGCGACTGGGACCGTGAACGGTTCACTATGGATGAGGGTCTTTCCCAGGCGGTCCGGGAGGTCTTTGTTCGCCTCTTTAAGGAAGGGCTCATATACAAGGGCGATTACATTGTCAACTGGTGCCCCCGCTGCCAGACAGCTTTGGCTGACGACGAGGTGGAGCATGAGGACAAGAAGGGGCAACTCTACCATATTCGCTATCCCTATGCCGACGGATCCGGCCATGTTGTTGTTGCAACCACCAGACCCGAAACAATGCTGGGGGATACAGCTGTGGCGGTTCATCCGGACGACGAGCGATATCAACACCTGGCTGAAGTGGGAATCAACCTGCCTCTTACGGGCAGGGTCATTCCTGTAGTTTTTGATGAGCATGTCGATCGTGACTTTGGCACAGGCGCTCTGAAAGTCACTCCCTCACATGATCGGAACGACTATGAAATTGGTCTCAGGCATTCGCTTAGTCGGCTGAAGGTAATGGATAATATGGGGGTGATGAATGCGGCGGCCGGCAAATATTGCGGACTCGACCGTTTTGCCTGCCGCAAGAAAGTGGTTGAAGACCTGGAACGTCTCGGTTTTATTGAAAAAATTGAAGAGTACGATCACGCTGTCGGCCAATGTTATCGTTGTAAAACGGTCAGTGAACCGACAACCTCCGTGCAATGGTTTGTTTCAGTCAAACCCCTGGCCGCAAAAGCAGTGGCTGCCGTACAGGACGGTCGGATAAATATCTACCCTAAAACCTGGTATAATACCTTTTACAGCTGGATGGATAATATTCGTGACTGGTGTATTTCCAGGCAGATCTGGTGGGGACATCGTATTCCAGCCTGGACATGTGATGAGTGTGGGGAGCTAATCGTTGAATCCGAAGACCCGACAAGCTGTCCGAAATGTTCGTCCGGCAAACTTACCAGGGAAACGGATGTTCTCGACACCTGGTTTTCATCGGCACTCTGGCCATTTTCTACCATGGGTTGGCCTGAGAGCACCAGGGAGTTGAAAACCTTTTATCCCACCTCCGTGCTGATTACCAGTTTTGACATTCTCTTTTTCTGGGTGGCCAGGATGATGATGATGGGATTACACATTATGGAAGAAGTGCCGTTTAAGGACGTCTATCTTCACGCCCTCGTACGAGACAAGCATGGTAAAAAAATGTCGAAGTCGACCGGTAATGTTATCGATCCGCTTGTTGTAATGAAAGAGTATGGAACGGATGCCATGCGTTTCACCCTGACAGCTTTTGCCGCACAGGGAAGAGAGATAAAACTCGATGAGGAGCGGATTGAGGGATATCGGCACTTTATCAATAAAATCTGGAATGCGGCACGCTTTGCTCTGATGCATGTCAGCGATTGCGACCACTCCGTAAAAGATGTTGTCCAGAAGCCTCGGGAGCTGCCTCTGGCCCATCAATGGATTCTCAGCCGGACCGCAGCAGCTATCGCCGACGTGCGGCTGGGGCTTGATGAATATAGATTTAATGATGTTGCCTCAACGAGCTATCAGTTTATCTGGCATGAATACTGCGACTGGTACCTTGAATGGATTAAGGCCGATCTGTTCGGCGATGATCCGGTTGCGAAACGGCAGGCACAAGGCGTTCTGCTGATCGTGCTGGAGACGATTCTGAAACTTATTCATCCGATTACCCCCTTTGTCTCGGAAGAAATATGGTCGGTTCTTCCCGGGGAACGGTCTTTGCTGGCGACCAGCCCGTTTCCGGAAATTGAGGAGAGCTGGGTGAACACTGAAGCTGTCTCTCAGATGGAAATGTTAATGGGGATTATTACCGGGATACGGAATATCCGCTCCGAGGCCGATGTGCATCCTTCAGCGAAAATTGAGGCGCTCATTATATGTGGCGACAAGGAAAAAGCTGAGTTTATTGCATCGTTTGCTGCGGCTGTTTCCGACATGACACGGCTCAGCGGCCTGACCATCCGGCAGGAGGGAGACAAACCAACGGATGCCGCAACCTATATCTATAATGATATTGAGATTTTTGTTCCACTCAAAGGGTTGGTCGATGTTGAGAATGAGTTGGCAAAGTTGATGCGGGAGCGCACCAAGGTTGAAGCCAAGCTTGCCCAGGTGAATGGGAAGTTGGCCAATAAGAAATTTCTTGCCAACGCTCCCGATGAGGTCGTCGCTAAAGAGCAGGAGAAAAAGGCGGGTCTTGATGTCAAAATGGCCAAAATTGTGGAAGCTGAAGAGCGCCTGAGAAACATAGCTTAGGGAAGAGAAATGGGAATGGATAAAAATCTTCTTCATGGCATGATTCGTAACTTCCTTCAAGAGGACGTGGGGCGGGGAGATCTGACCAGTGAGTCTATCTTCTCCGATCACGAAATCGGCAGCGCCAGACTGGTGGCCCGGGATACGTTCATTGTCGCAGGGGTAGAGAGTGTCGCAGCAGAGGTGTTTAAAGTCCAGAACCCTTCGATTATCACCGTTGATGGTGTTCCTGACGGGGCTTGGGCCAGGCCGAAAATGGGTTTGCTCACGGTCAGCGGGCCTGTCATTGATCTGCTTAAGGCGGAAAGGGTTGCCCTTAATCTGCTGCAGCGACTGTCGGGCATTGCGACGCTCACTGCTCAGTTTGTTGAAAAGGTTAAGGTCTATGCGGTCCGTATCACGGATACCCGAAAAACAACACCGGGGCTGCGTGTCCTTGAAAAATATGCAGTGCGGGTCGGCGGGGGCGCTAACCACCGCTTTAATCTCGCCGATGGGGTATTGATTAAAGATAATCATATAGCAGCCTGCGGTTCTATTCGGGAGGCAGTTGACAAGGTGCGACAGACGATTCCACACACGATCCGTGTGGAAGTGGAGACAGACAGCCTGGAGCAGGTGGAAGAATGTCTGGCGTGCGGCGTCGATATTATCATGCTTGACAATATGAGCCCTGAAATGATGTCAAAAGCAGTACGACAAATCAATAGCCGTGCCATGGTGGAGGCGTCCGGTGGAGTTACCCTTGAGACGGTCGAATCCATTGCAATGAGCGGTGTGGATATAATCTCCGTCGGGGCTTTGACCCACTCTGCTCCTTCCTGCGATATAGGAATGGACTGGTCTTTTTAGTACCTTGCAGATACGTGGCCTCCATAAGGTGTTATGAAGAGAAATCCCCCCCGTAGAGGTAATCGCAACGACATCTCCCTGTCAGGTTTGAACGCTTCTCTGTGATAGCTTGAGTTATGTCTTTCGTCTTACGTATATTTCTTGATTATTATGGTGGAAATATGCGATACTCGATACATATGCATATCTATCAACTTGTTATCAGTAAAATTTAATCGGTAGTTTATTTAAAGAGGTACCAGCACATGCGTTGCCCAAAATGTGGATTTATTTCCTTCGATCATCTAGAAACATGTCGCAAATGTAATAAAAATATCGAGGCGACATCCAATAGTTTATACGGTTCTACCTATAGTGTCCAAGCACCCGCCTTTCTCAAATTGCCTCAGGAAAAAAAGGAGGAATCTTCTGAACAACTGGATTTTCAGGGAGAGAATCAGTTTATCGAAGAGGCGGAGTATGTCGACGAAGAACTCGAGATCCTAATTGAAGACGAGGACTCCGGCGCAGCTGGAGAAGAAGAATATACCGAAGATGAGCCTCTTGATATGGGGCTTTCAGAAGAAGACGGGCTGGAAGAAGCTGGAGAGATCGAAATCGATTTCAGTCAATTTGAGGATTCTGGTTCCCATGAGTCGGATCTTTTTGGTGAGGATGAAGTAGAGGAGACACTTCAGGAACCGGCGGTACAACAATCCATGGATACTGCAACCCCGGAAGAGTTATCGGAGCTTTCCGACCTTGTTGCATCGGCAAAAGGGAGCGGAGGGGGCTCACAAGTATCTGAGAGTTCAGACGATGATGAATTCGCAGACCTGGATCTGGACGAACTTAATTTTGATTTAGGTCTGGATGCTCTGGACGGGAAGCAATCGAACGGACCGGGAATATCGAAAGAGGCCGTCCTAGCCCTGGATGAAATTGATTTTTCAGAGACGTTGGCAGAAAGCAGTTCAGGTTCTTCCAGGAAGTCCGGAAATATGGACATGGATGAGGACTTAAACTTCGACCTTGATCTTGGCGGGCTTTCAATTCATAAAGACGCCTAATAATACAGGAAAGGGAAAAAAAGACTAGAAAATCTGTTGACAGCGATATGGAAGTCGGGTAAATATCCCTCTCCATATGAGGTGCCGGGATAGCTCAGTCGGTAGAGCAACGGACTGAAAATCCGTGTGTCCCTGGTTCGATTCCTGGTCCCGGCACCA
>JBARUU010000055.1:0-4496 GCA_049645925.1 Desulforhopalus sp. | reverse complement strand
GCCGATGCCGCCTGGGCGGCACCAGACAAGAACATTTCGCATGGCGGCGCGTTCCTGTTCACCGATGCGGATGGCAAACCGTTGACGGGCAAGAACACATACACGCTCACCTTCGACATGAACGACCTACCGCCAGTGACACAGTTCTGGTCGATCCCGATCTATGACGCTAACGGCTATTTCGTTGCCAATGAGATCAATCGCTATACAGTCAACAGTTTCATGCTGGCGGCCGGTGACCTGGTGGCCAAGGACGGCAAGCTGGTGATCTTCGTCCAGCATGAGAAGCCCAGCGATCCTGATCAAGCAAAGAACTGGCTTCCGGCGCCGGCGGACGGGTTCAGATTCACAGCGCGCTTCTATGGGCCTTATGCCCCGCTTACGAACGGCTCATACAACATGCCCAAGGCCGAAAAAGTGCGATGAATTTTTTCAGTCGGCCTCATATCGCCGCTAAACTCATTGTGGTTTTGTGTTACTCACGGGACGCAGGAAAAGAGCTCTGCTATCCTTCATAAGTTGAGCCTTGGAAGAGGAAGAACTTTATGTTGCTATACGGCAAGGTACTTCTGGTGGATTCTCATCTAAATATGCTCGTGGGTGTACGATCTCTTTTGGAGAGTCTCTTTGAAAAGGTATTTATGGTTGCTGATGAAGCCACGCTGCTTGAGATGGCCGAGAAAATTAAATTTGATCTCATCGTTGCTGATTTTTCCTTTCCGGTGGCAGAGGAGATCAATATTGCCCGTCTGTTACACAAGGTTTTTCCCGACATCAAAGTGATCATCCTGAGTGTGCACGATGAGCATGTTGCGATGAAGGAATGTTTTGATGCGGGAGCTGTGGGGTTTGTGCTCAAAAGAACCGCAGTCTACGACCTTGCTCAGGCGATAGAAACTGCTCAAAAGGGTAAAAGTTATGTTTCGCCGTCAGTTCTGTAAAAGCAAAAAGAAATTTACGTTCAATTAACTGTAAAAAAAAGGAAACCATGAAAACTGCCAATATAATCTTCCGGCTCTCTCCCGTCTTTTGCTTCGCCATGCGTAGAGATAAATACATAAAGCCGACACGTTTTCCGACAGCAGTACTGATGGCGACTCTTTTAACATTCCTGCCGATACGCTTATGGGCGGAAAGTAGTGTTGACGGACAGACTGACCTGGCGAAGAAACTGGCCAATCCCATCGCCAATTTGATCAGCGTTCCGATTCAGGCCAATTATGACGAAAACATCGGCCCGGCCGAAGACGGATCGCAGTGGCGGGTTAATATTCAACCCGTCATTCCTGTCTCCATCGGCGAAAACTGGAACCTCATCACCCGGACTATCCTGCCGCTGATCGATCAGAATGATATCCCGGTCTCAGGGCAGGGAGAGTCAGGTCTGGGGGACATCGTTGCCAGCCAGTTTTTCTCTCCCAAGGCTGCAACAGATCGAGGCTGGATTTGGGGAGTGGGGCCGGTATGGCTTTTGCCGACCGCGACGGATGATGCGCTCGGCGGGGAGAAATTTGGTCTGGGACCGACTGCAGTGGCGCTGAAGCAGCAGGGCCCCTGGACCTACGGCGCTCTGGCGAACCACATTTGGTCGGTGGCCGGTGACGATGACCGGGAAGAGGTCAACGCCACCTTCCTGCAGCCATTCCTGTCGTATATTACATCAACACAAACGACATTTGGCCTCAATACGGAGTCGACCTATGACTGGCAAAACGATGAGTGGTCGGTGCCTATCAACCTTACCGTAGCCCAGTTGCTCAAAATCGGGGGTCTGCCGGTGCAGGTTTCAGCAGGCGTACGCTACTGGGCATGCACCGGAAAATGGGCCGGAGAATTGGGGAGCACGAGTTCAGCTCACCTTTTTGTTCCCAAAATGAAACCATACAATATGAAAAAGGAGAAAATGTCATGAAAAAGCTCATTGTCACCATGTCAATCATAGTTCTCGGTCTGGTATCCCCGGTATTTGCCGCTAGTGATCCAGTCGAGAAAGGAATTGAAGGAGCAGTTGAAACCTTTGCTGAAGGTTGTCAGAACGAGCTCAATACTTTTTGCAAGGATGTCAACCCGGGAGAAGGTCGTCTCCTTGCTTGTCTCTATGCATTTGAAGACAAAGTTTCAGTAGATTGCCAATTCGCTCTTTATGATTCGATCTATCAGCTCAACCGAACCCTTGCCAATGCTTCATATGCTATTGAGGAATGTGGTGATGATCTGCAGGCGAACTGCACTGAAATCAAGCCGGGTGAAGGGCGTCTGCTCGACTGCCTCCACCGAAATGAAGCAAAGGTAAGCAGCCGCTGCAATCAGGCACTGCAGGATGTTGGCTGGAAATAGAAACCATGGTGTTTCTCCTTTCGCGGAATCATTAAGATTATTCTTATAATTTTCGAGGTTAATCATGCAGTGGAATAATTTGTTAAAGAAAAAGCTCTGCATTAGCTGCATCGGCTGCCTAACTGTATCTATGCTGTTTTTCTGTGTTCAAAACGCCGCAGCCGAGCAAGCAGATGGATGGCAGTTTGAGGTTACTCTTTATGGTTGGTATACGGGGCTGGACGGTACTGTTGAAGTGCCCGGTGGGCCCGGAGGTGGTGGTGATATATCGGTCGATGCTTCAGATATTGTCGACAACCTCGAGTTTGTTCTCATGGGCGGTATTGAAGCCCGCCGTAATCGCTGGTCGATTATTGCAGATGGCATTTATATGGACGCTGGCGCCGACGACAGCACCACGGTAATTGTGGGACCGGGAGTGCCAATCACCGCCTCTGCCAGTCTTGATCTCACTACCTGGATCGTGAGTGCTGGTGTCGGCTATGACATAATCCAGGTTGACCGTGGCACTGTTGCCATTTTCGGCGGTGCCCGTTACCTGAACGCGGATGTTGATACCAGTATTACCCTGCCGGCCAGGACGGTGGCAAGATCTCAATCAGCTGATCTGTGGGACGGAATAGTAGGACTTCGAGGCGCAATCAACCTCAGTGAGCATTGGTACATACCTTATCATGGGGACATAGGTACCGGCGACTCCGACCTGACTTGGCAATTGTTTACCGGAATCGGTTATCGGTTCAGCTGGGGTAACATCCGGCTTGGCTACCGCTATCTGAAATATGAGCAGGATGAGGATAAGGCGCTGCAGGATCTCGAATTAAGCGGTCCTGTGATGGGCCTTGGGTTTCGCTTTTAGCAAGTCTTAATGGCCTTTGCTTTAGGTGAGATAGCTCAGTGTAAATCTTGGGAGGAAATACGAAAAGGAAAAATCGCCATAGAGACATATCGAGATAAGCAATCCTGCAATGACCCGGATTACGACGGTTGTGCCGGTCGGTTTGGCCATCAGCCTCGTTAAACAGGCGACAACCGGTGAGGCTACAGGAGTAGTGGAGCGAGCTTGGAACTGGAGATCCTCGATTCAATGACGAACGAGCGGCTGGGTGCTGGAATAGATACCTTCCATGGTTCGAAAATGAGTGGTTTTACCAAGCTGGGTTCCGCCAAAGATGCTTTCGAATTCTGGGCAAAGAGGTTGAGAGTGACCCTGGATAAGGCGCATGGCAAGAGTAAATAAAATTTTGAACATGTGTCATACGCTTCTTCGTCGTTATTCCAACATAAGCTGGAATAACGACGCTTGCAATACGAAGGAATACCTTTGTTGTACTACTCTTACCAGAGTGGAAATTTTAGCTTTGCTAAACTTAGGACATTATCAAAAATATGCGTAAAATTCGCTTTTTCCTGGTCCTGATATTCATTCTCCCCCTAATTGGTTGGGGCGGTATGTCACTGTATTATTCCGGGCTGCCCAATTTTTTACCTTCTGTAGCCGCGGTGGGTTTTATACTCGGGTCACTCATAATCTTCCTCCTGGCCGATACCTGGAAAAAAGCGGTAGCTTATTTTGCCGTACTCTTTGTTCTGGTACTCGGGGCATTTTTCCTGAAAAAGCCAAGTAATGATCGCGACTGGCAGCCGGATTTGGCACTGTTGCCCCACGCTACCATCGAGGACAACAGGATTACCATCCACAATATCCGTAACTCTGACTACCGTTCCGAAACCGATTTCACTCTACAATATTATGACAAGAGTTTTGATCTCGATACGCTCTCCAGCGTCGATCTTTTCTTGGTTGACTGGGGTTTGAAAAGCCTGGTGCATACTATGGTCAGTTTTGGTTTTGACGACCGAGATTATATTGCCGTTTCCATTGAAGCCCGCAAAGAGCAGGGCGAAGGGTACTCCACTGTACAGGGATTTTTCCGCCAATATGAATTGACATATGTGGTGGCGGATGAGCGGGATATAATTCGGTTACGGACTAATTACCGGCAGGGAGAAACTGTCTACCTGTATCGGATTCAGGGCAGCAAAGAACTGTTCCGCCAGGTCTTCCTCGATTACCTGCGATCCATTAATCAATTGAAAGAAAAAGCGGAATGGTACAATGCCTTGTTAACCAATTGTACAACCCAGTTGCGAGGTCA
>JBARUU010000054.1:0-22008 GCA_049645925.1 Desulforhopalus sp. | reverse complement strand
AATATGAATCTATTATTTTCAGTAGGGAGAGCAAATATGGATAAGCTGAAATATCTCGTCTTCGGATTTTTAGCACTTTTATTGGCTGGTTGCGGTCCAGGACAAGTAGTAAGAGAAACCCTTCATGTTGCGGAGGGGCCAAGGGCTGAAGCACCAGGAATGGGTAAAAGCATCGTTATTCTTCCTTTTGCAGACTACTCTCAGGGGAATATCGAATCTTCCCAGCGCAGAAACACAATCGTTACGGAATCACTCACAGATAGACTGCTTGTCAATGGATTCAACCTTCCTGTCCAGGAAGACGTTGTTGATTATCTTATCAAAGAGAATGTGATTGGTGTCCAAACAAATGTGCTTGCCGCTGAGCTGAACAACGACTGGTCCGAAACGATGAAATCGGAGATCAAGGCCTATATGCGACTGGTCGACAATGGTGCATCCATGAGTAACCAAAAGTCTTCCGGAACACACGGACTTGACACCAGAACGGTTAACAAAATCGGTCGCCATTTTAACGCAGATTATATCGTAAGAGGCCGAATCCTTGAATTCAAAACCAGGCAGGGCACATCATGGGCACCTTCAAGAAGAGGGTTTCTGCCGGTCGTTTTTGGGGGTATAGGGAGATCTGTTTTTGGTTATGTCAGTACTGATTCCTATGACGAGCTTGATAATTCTCACACAATGATGGACAGCGGCCCGGTTGATGGTGAGGGAGCAGTTCAAATGAGAATGTGGGTGCAGGAAGCCGCTACGGGTAATGTCGTCTGGAGCAACAGAATACAGGTACAGGTTTCTCCTGAATCGGTGGTTGCTGACAACCAGTACGACACCCTGTTTAATACAGCTATTGAGCAGGGCGTTACCGTCCTTGTTGATCACTTCGTCGCTTACGGTCTATAACTACCCGTTTTTATACGTCATCCTTCCATTGAACACAAAAAAGGGGTGTTGGCATACCAGCCAACACCCCTTTTTTGTGCTTTTTCATCGCTGCTTTTTTTTACCCCGGATATCTCACCAGCCTAGGTTACCGTGCATGGGAGAAGAGCGAAGCGATGAGCCATAATCGGTTATGCCCATCGCTTCAGCGCCGCTGCAGGCGCGGTGAGATCGGCTGGCCTTTGGTGAACATTGTGTACATTTCGGGGACCGCAAGAAACTTGACAATCGTATCAAGATATCAGCTGCCCCCCTGCTCATTGACACAATGTTCATGAGAAATTCGGGTTAATTCTTGGCTTCTTCCTTCTTCTTCTTTGCATTTTGAAAGAGTGCCATAAAATTAACAGGTTCCATAAGAAATGGCACGAATCCGCCATCTATAGACACCTGGCTGACGATCTGCCTGGTAAAAGGAAAGAGCAGAGTCGGGCAATCCACCCCAAGAAGCATCTCCATATGTTCACTGGGAATATTTCTCAGCAAAAAAATGGACGCATGCTCTATCTCCATAATAAAGAGGACTTTGCTGTCCTCTTTCGAGGAAACTTTTGCGGTAATCTGTAGAGCAACTTCCCAATGATCCCCGTCAACTTGTTTATTGTTAAGCTGAAGATTTACCTCGACCGCAGGATCCATCTTCTGGCGGTCTGTGAATACCTCAGGTGCATTTGGGTTTTCAAATGAAAGATCCTTGATATACATTTTCTGCATTCTGAATTCCGGCTTGGCTGTGGTCCCATTGTCTGTTTGTTCTGCCATGATACTCCTCAATAAAATTAAACGATGTTGTTGTGGAATGGATAAAATAACCGCTGGCACCCTAGCAGCGGGAATTTCCTACATTGTCAGCGGTACACATTAGGGTAATGTATATTCCTGCACGGCTATTAGAACGTACTTCGCCAATTGAGGCAAGTCTTCTGGGTGTGTTTTTCTCCAATTAGGGTAAAACCTGTTTCAGAAATTGCCCGGTATAAGATTTCTCGACTTTGATGAGATCTTCCGGTGCGCCGACGGCAACAATCTGTCCACCACCATCACCACCCTCAGGCCCCACATCTATTATCCAATCGGCTGTTTTAACCACATCAAGATTATGCTCGATTACCACAACAGTATTGCCCTGATTTACAAGAAGGTTGAGCACATTCAGAAGGTGCTGGATGTCTGCCGGATGCAGACCGGTTGTCGGTTCATCTAATATATACAGGGTTTTCCCGCTGCTTCTTCCCGACAATTCTTTTGCGAGTTTTACCCTCTGTGCCTCCCCACCAGACAGCGTGACCGAAGATTGTCCTAAAGAAATATAGGTCAGCCCGACATCGTAGAGTGTCTGCAACTTGTTTTTTACCACTGGCACATTCTGAAAGAAATCAAGCGCCTCCTCGACGGTCATGGTCAACACATCATGAATATTTTTATCCCGGTATTTTATTTCCAGGGTTTCACTGTTGTACCTTCGCCCTTTACATGTTTCACACTCTACATAAATGTCAGGGAGAAAATGCATGGCAATCTTGTTGACCCCTTCACCTTCACATGCTTCGCATCTCCCCCCTTTTATGTTAAAGCTGAATCGTCCGGGTTTATAACCGCGGGACCTCGATTCAGGTAAACGTGAAAAAAGGTCCCGTATCGGGGTAAATACACCTGTATAGGTCGCCGGATTTGAGCGGGGTGTTCTGCCGATCGGGCTTTGATCTATATCAATGATTTTATCGATCAGCTTCAGGCCGGTCAGGACAGTTTGCTCCTGGCTAAAGCTGGTCACTCTTTTATTCAAACCCGCCTTTGCCAATCGGAAGAGAGTTTCAATAACCAGTGAACTTTTCCCCGAGCCGGATACTCCCGTCACGCATGTCATTCCCCCAAGTGGAAACGAGACGGTAATATTCTTTAGGTTATTCACATTGCAATGTTTTACCCGCAGACAATGTTTTACACCGACACGTATCTTCCGCCTTTTCTCAGGTTTTTTGATCTCAAGTCGGCCGGAAAGATATGCTCCGGTTGTAGATGAGCTATTTGTTAATAACCCCTGGACATTACCACTATAGACAATATGACCGCCATGGACTCCGGCACCCGGCCCCATATCCAGTACATGGTCAGCTGCCAGGATTGTATCGGTATCATGTTCAACGACAATAACGCTGTTTCCCAAGTCCCGAAGTTCAAGCAGGGTATTGATAAGTTTCTGGTTATCACGTTGATGCAGCCCGATGCTCGGCTCATCCAGGATATACAATACGCCTGCTAACCTCGATCCAATCTGCGAGGCAAGGCGGATACGCTGCGCCTCACCACCCGATAAAGTACCTGCCCGGCGCTCCAGGGAAAGGTAGCCAAGCCCGACATCCCGAAGAAAAGAGAGCCGGTCGACAATCTCTTTCAATATCGACTCACCTATCTTTTTCTCTCTATCGGACAAGGGCAGGAGCGGCAGTTCCGCAAGAATTGTCTCAATCGACATACATGTGAGTTCGTATATGGACCACTCCCCTACACGAACAGCCAAAGCCTCGGGTTTGAGCCGTGCACCTGAACAGAGCGGGCACTGCTGCTCGTTCATGTATTTTCCCAACTCGTCCCGAATCATCGCAGACTGGGTCTCATGAAATCGACGATCCAGTTGAGGAATTACTCCTTCGAATCGCTTGACGGCGGACATACTTCGCTGGCCATTGCTGTAATGAAATTGAATCTCCTCGCGACCGGACCCGTACAGGAAGACATTTTTCACCTTCTCAGGTAACGTACCGAAAGGTGTTTCGAGTGAGACGCCATAGTGTTTTGCGACAGAATCCAGCATGTGACCGGTATAGGATTCTTCGTTACGCCACCCCCAGGGAGCAATTGCACCATTACTGATAGATTTTTCCAGATCAGGGACAATCAATGAGGCATCGAAAAACTGCTTAACCCCAAGCCCCCCGCACTCAACACATGCCCCTTGCGGATTATTGAATGAAAAAAGCTGTGTGGTGATAGGCGGCATGGAAATACCGCAGCTATGACAGGCTGCCAGTTCACTGAAAAGACGTTCAGATTTATCATCAGGAAAGAGCACAAGAAGAAAACCGTCGGTGAGTTTTACAGCTGTACTCACCGAATCAGCCAGACGCCTTCTGATGGATTCTTTAACAACCAGTCGATCGACGACAACTTCAATAGAATGCTTTTTGTTCTTATCCAGTGAGGTAATATCATCGGCATGGAGTATATCACCATCAACACGGATACGAACAAAACCTTCTTTTCGTATTCTCGTCAATAGCTGTTCATGGCGCCCTTTTCGCTCGGTAACCAGTGGTGCCAGAAGAATAATTTTCTCTCCTTCCGGGAGCAGCATGAGTGCGTTCACCATATCTTCAATAGATTGAGCTTCTATAGCATTGCCACACTGATGGCAGTGTGGGTGACCACACCGGGCAAACAACAGACGGAGGTGGTCATATATCTCCGTTACCGTTCCAACAGTTGAACGGGGGTTTTTGCTTGTCGTTTTCTGCTCAATGGAAACAGCCGGCGAGAGTCCCTCCAGCGAGTCAACATCTGGTTTATCCATCTGACCGAGAAATTGGCGGGCATACGTTGACAGCGACTCAACATATCTGCGCTGGCCTTCTGCATACAGTGTGTCGAAGGCCAACGTTGATTTCCCTGAACCGGACAGACCGGTAAAAAGAACTAATTTATTACGGGGCAGATCGACATCGATATTTTTCAGGTTATGCATTCGTGCACCACGAATGCTGAGTGTCTGTGGTTCCATAGAAAAGCGGGGGAAAGAAATGAAATTATATTAACAGTTATCTGTTCAGGAGAGTGGCATGATCCACTTTTATACACCGGTCCATAACCACAAAAATCCCTTTCCTGCGGGCAAGAACAGCCGCGGACTCGTTGACTATGCCCTGCTGCATCCAAACAGCTCGAGGAAGCGGGTCCAATTCGATGAGCTGCTCAACGACCTGCAGCACATCCTCAGATTTTCTGAAAATATCGACGATATCGATAGGGTTAGGAATCGAGCCCAGATCGCTATAGCATGTCTCCCCGAGAATTTGACTCTGCCCGGGATTAACCGGATAAATGGTAAAACCGGCATCAAGCAGATATCGACCAACCATATTACTGGGTCTGTTCTCTTTTGGGGAGAGACCGACAATGGCGATGGTTCTGGTCTCTTTAAGGAGTCGAGATATTTCTGATGTTTGCTGAAGTTCGTTAAGAGTTTGCATTAATAAACAACCGATTGAAAGTAACCAGAAGAATGTTTAAAAGAAAAATCGAACCAAAATTGAGTACTTATTGTCGAGATATAATGATGATCCCATAGACAAAAGTCAAGATAGCAATTATATAGTACGGGGACGTTTGGCAGGTGGCTGGTTTCACCTTCCCCTGCACCTTAAGACCATTCCCGGAACATCATCGTAATGCATGAGGAAATGAGATGAATTTTCAAGACATCATCCTTGAACTGAGCAAATATTGGGCGGAACAGGGCTGCGTCATCCAGCAACCCTACGACATGGAAGTTGGCGCAGGCACATTCCACCCTGCCACACTGCTCCGTGCCCTTGGTCCCGAACCATGGAAGTCTGCATACCCACAGCCTTCCAGACGGCCAACAGACGGACGGTATGGCAACAATCCAAACCGACTGCAACATTATTACCAATACCAGGTAGTGATTAAACCTTCGCCGCTCAATGTGCAGGAACTCTACCTGGGAAGCCTGGAACGGTTCGGACTCAATCTTCTCGATCACGATATCCGTTTTGTTGAAGACGACTGGGAATCTCCAACCCTCGGCGCTTCCGGTCTCGGCTGGGAGGTTTGGCTTGACGGAATGGAAATCACTCAATTCACCTATTTCCAGCAGGCCGGCTCCATTGATCTTTATCCGACAACTGTCGAGATAACCTACGGTCTGGAACGTATCGCCATGTACCTCCAGGGTGTTGAGAGTGTTTACGACATAGCCTGGAACGACAGAATAAGTTACGGGGAGATCTTCCACCAGGCAGAAGTTGAATTTTCCACCTTCAACTTTGAAGAAGCAAATGTAGAGAAACTTCTCATGTTTTTTGATACCTACGAGGAAGAAGCACTCAAACTTGTAGAGAAAAAACTTATTCTTCCGGCCTATGACTATTGCCTGAAGTGCTCTCACACTTTCAATCTGCTTGATGCACGCAAAGCAATCAGTGTAAATGAGCGCACACGGTATATTGGCCGTATTCGAAATATTGCCAGGAAGGTAGCAGAAGCATATGTTGAACAGCGGGAAAGCATGAATCATCCACTGATCAAATAGCAGTGCGGGATAAATGGCGGAAGTGCATGGGAATCGAACCCACCTAACGGGCTATTAACCCGCTACACCGGATTTGAAGTCCGGGAGAGCCACCAGTGCCCTATCCACTTCCCAACATGCAGCAAAAAGAGAGCTACTATACTAATAAGTGTTGACCTTGAAAACAACTATTTATTATGATAAAGCTTTTTATTGGTGCAATCGCATATTTTATTATGATCTGGCCCCGTTTATTATTAACAATTTAGGAAATAGCGAAAACAAAACACATGCAGTGCGAAAGACTTATTAAAATGATTAAATTGTGGTACACCCATGTTCGTGAAGAAACCATGGCCCCAGCTCGCATGGTATCTTTCATAGAGGAACATGCGATCAGCTGCGATATTTGTAGACTAGACCCCGACCTTAAAGAAGAAATCTCAAAAATTACAGAACTGGTTCTCCCAGAGTCGAAAATCCCCAAAGCTGTTCGTCAGAAAAACGCTGAGGAAGAGGAAGCAGAAGACCCTGAAGAGGAAGAGGAAGTAGAGGAAGATGACGATTCAGATGACTCCCTGGATGAGGAAACAGAAGACGAGGAAGAACTCGACCTTGATGATGACCTCTAAAATCCAACCGGCATGCAAAAATCACAGCCGTTCAACAGACGGCTGTGGTTGCTTCTAGAAAAGCCTGCTCTCACTCCCACTCTTTGAGTTTTTTGGCGATAAATGCATTGATCACCGCCTGCTCCGCATCACCTTTCCCGTCAACGACAAGAGGTTCTCCAAAGGCGAAATGAGCTGTCTTGGTTACGTCTAGCTTGCCAAAATCCTTAAACTTCTTGCCGTTTTGCCAACAATCTGTTTTCAGCGCCAGGGGAACAATGGCCACACCCGCTTTTTTGGCGAGTTTCACACCAATAGAGCTCATCTGCTTTTCATCAAAGGTATGAGATCTGGTTGTCTGCGGAAAAACTATGACAGAAATATCCTTAGTCAGCCGATCAACACCCTCATTTAATACGGTTTTCAGGTCCTGCCTTGGGTTTGTTCGCGTCACGGCAATCGGATTGCGTGAACGCATGATATACTTAAATACGGGGTAGGAAAGTAGCGTTTCCTTCACGACAAAGGTTACATGTTTTATCGGTTGAATCATCACCGGAAGAAGCAAGGTTTCCATCATGCTCATATGATTGCCAATGATGACCACCGGGCCACTGGCCTTCACAATATTTTCTATCCCCGAAATATCAATACGAACCCCGGCATCCTCCAATCGCTGCATGACCTCATAGCTACTCTCCAGCCAGTTTGTGCTGTCGTATCGGTCGGCCTTTGCGAGCCTGCTGGCCCGTAAAACAATGCGGAATAGACGAAAATAAAAAACAAGAGAAGGAAAGAAGATTGTCCTTGGTCGTTTTTCTGTATGATAGTGGAAATTGGTATAGACTATTTTATGCATAGCTCATCGCCGTGGAATGAAGGTACTTAATAGGCTCTGTACTGAGGCTCGAGTTGTAACAGTGGTCAAGGCTTGTAATTAGCACGGAACCCACCTTTGTATCAAGATAATTTCTTTATGTTTAATCTCAGATAAGCCTGGATTTGTCGAGATTCCACAGAAACTTTCAATAAAAGTGGGCTTTCTGCAATAACTGCAGAAAGCCCAATAAAAGCCTCCCAAGGGGGGCCAGTGTGATTATGTTGGCGATGCAGGGAACATAATGACCTGACTCGAAGGACACTAACGTGTCGAATTTATGGTTTTTATTTCCTCCTAAATTCCTAGCAATGTACCAGTATGATTTTTATCGATGTACCAGTGTAATAAAGAAGCCAGCCACCAGTGTTATATCACCGCTCAATAGTTTTCGAATATTCTAGGACAAATCCAACACGATTCTGATAAAGTAAATTGAAATAGTTCAGATCAGTTTTGATTCAGGGCAGCAGGAACACTGAGTGGTTGTGGATTCCTCGAAGGAAGCCGTTGCTTGCCTTTACGGCGTACATTTAACCCCATGTTGCAGTAAATCCGGTGCACGCGTTTATGGTTCCAAAGTAATCCTTCACGCCGAATTATGGCAAACAGCTTCGGAAAACCATATCTCGGATATCGCGTTACCAACTCACTCAGTTTCTCGATTACAGGATTGTCTCGATCAGAATCTGGTTGGTAGTGGTAAGAGCTGCGACTGATATTGAGCATTCTACAGCAGCTACGAATGCTCAATTGAAATAGTTCACTACCAACACTGGAAATGAGTGAAAAATCGTGTTTTTCGTCTCTTTGAAGTTGAAACAATAGGTGACCAAGTATGCCTCTTGAATTCAAGTCAGCAATAGACCAGAATTCTTTACTTGCGTTTCTCGCTTTACATTGCTGAGCCTGACGAAGCCCGTCATTACCCTCAACCCATAGATCGACTCCACGCTCATCATCACCAATGGCCTCTACAGTGACAGATTTAATTTCCTCATTAATCAAGGCTAATAAACGATTGGCAATCCATCTACCTTCATAGCGATTACCAAGTTTATCTGCTAGACCACCCTGCTCAAATGGCATTTGTAGCTCCCTCAACTAGCAGTTTTTAAAAAAGGTTCATATATTCAGAAAAAACAAACATTCTGTTCCTTTTATATCCTGTGATCTCTTTCAAAACCCTATAAGACACGAAATCGCTAACCAATGAACTTGCAGTGTTCGTTTGCACCTCTAAAACATCCTTTACTATTTTAATGTTCAACACAGGACGCTGGTATAGTGTTCTCATTAGTAATTGAGCATTCGTCTGCCGTCTCACATGAAACTGAGGCATAATCTCTCGTTCAATCCGTTCCTTCAATTCCAGAATCGATTTAAACACCCCAATTGATCGTTCAGCAGTCTCTTGAACGCCAAAAAGAAAAAATCGCAACCAAGCAGAAATGTCGTTCTTAGTTCGAGCGACAGTCAAATGGTCATAGTAGTCCAGCCGATTCCTCTCAAAGTAATCGGAAAGATACAGAGCTGGTTTATGAAGCAGATTGAAGTTTGCCAAGTATAAAGAAATCAGGAGTCGCCCGAGGCGTCCATTACCATCAAGGAACGGATGTATGGTTTCGAACTGGTAATGGAGAATGCCAACCCGAACAAGATGTGGGACATGGATTTCGTCATTGTGAATGAAATTCTCCAGATCAGTCATCAATTCTGCCAGATGTTCATGGTGTGGTGGCACGAACACCGCATTTTTCAAACTCGGCCCAAGCCAATTCTGGCTTTTACGTAACTCGCCAGGTAGCTTTTGTTCACCTCGCACTCCCTGCATCAGTACCTCGTGGGTTTCTCTCAATAAACGAGTTGAAAGAGGTAGAGTCTGAAGGCGCTCAATGGAAAAGTTTACGGCTTTAATATAGTTCTGAACTTCCTCCCAATCGTCCCTACGTTCCGGATCAATATCCTGCACATCAACAAGTGCCTCTTCCATATTGGTTCTAGTACCTTCTATGCGGCTCGAAGTTGTCGCCTCCTTGGCGATATGCATTTTGATGAAGAAGTCGACATCAGGTACGAGTTGCGAAAAGGCGTTCAATTCACCCAGTAGCCTATTTGCATCATCGAGCAAAGTTACCAGTTCGGGGTCATCGATATGCCAAGCATGATTGATTAGCTCCGGTAAAAAGCTCTTGTACTCGTACTGCTGCTCGTATTTTCCTGAAATGTATTCAGATATCTTCATTACGCTTACCAATTATTACTACTATTTCGCATAATTGTCTGTTCGCCCAATCTCAGCGTTATGCTTAAACTATTTATCCTCGGAGGTAAGTGAAGACTCCGATATTATTCATACGCCTGCGGCAAATAGTTCAAGCATGCCTTGATCTTGAACGAAAATCTTAATTCTTCAAACAGCCTAACAGGTATTACTTGTAACCAATTTGACATAAAAAAATCCATATGTCAAATTGAGGCCATTATTTTGACATATGGATTACTATAATTCAACTTGCGCCCCCCAAGGCTGGATGTCGAGACCTGGATAAGTGATCAACTGAATTACACCTGAAAGCTTGTCGATCTCATATCCTTTGCCGTATCGTGTGTAGGTGATTCCTCCTGCACTGTGGCCGAGCAAAGTTGCAGGAATTGACTCATGCACATCCTGCCGTTTCCAAATCGTTGCAACGGTGTGTCTAAACGAGTGGAAAGTTTTACCCGGTTCCGTGACACCGCATTTTCTACGATAGCGGATAAACCACTTACTTAAATTATGACTCCACTTTCCGTTGTTTTTTTTACTGAGATCAAAAAACAGTCGCTCATCATCCTCTTTATTCTCAAGGAAGCGGTCGAAACCAAGTCTCAGCAATTCACTATGAGCCGGAACTATACGTGCTGAGTTAAGCGTTTTAAGCTTCTTTTCTCCATCATCATTGATGTTAAAGCACAAGACACCTTCAATGATTTGCAGGTCGCTTCTGGTCAATTGCGCGATTTCTTCCATTCGCATTCCGGAATACGCTGCAATTATCGGAACCCAATAGCGAGAAGGACGTTCGTCGTCTTGAATGAAATATTTCTCGTCAAATAAAGTTTGCAGATCCTCAATCTCAAGAGCTTTGCGTTGCTCAGAAACCTTTTTTGAAATCATCACCTTTAAGCCGACAAACGGATTGACGGTAATGATGCCACGCACTTTCGCCCATTCAAATACAGCAGAAATTCTATCAAGATATGTATTCGCTGTTCTGGCAGATATTGTCTTCTCTGGCTTTTTCTTGAGAATTTGCTAGATGGAAAGTTTCTTCCACTCAGCTCAACGAGTGCGGTTTGGAGGCAATTGAAGAATTACATCCCGTAGCTCTTCAGCCATTTCATGGTCTATCGCATTGATTGGGATATTGCCGAACAGTTCCAAAACAATATTCAGGATTGCTGCATACCCCTTCTCTGTTTGAGTATTCCATCCCTTGGAAATCTTCTGATGCTTTATGAATCTGCCAGTGACACTACCATATAATTCGTACTCCTTTTCTTCAGCAGATAAAGTTACAACAGATTGGTTCTCTGGTTTTGCAGACTTCTTCTTAGGATTCAGTTGATACTCAATTTTTTTTGCTTTTCGAGGAGGCGCGATTTTGATGGTCGAGATACCTTCAATGATGACTGCTAAATCAGTCTTTGTAACGATCTTCTGTTCAAAAAGGAGTTCTAGGAAGGTGGCGTGTCTACGAGCAAGACGAATGGCTTTTCCATGGCTTTTTGTGTGGAGAGAGCGTTTCACCTCTCTTTGGCCCAATGCGGGACGTAGCCTCAAAGGCACAGCCATCCGAAAGTGATAAATACCGTATGAATTTCTCAACAAATAGTTAGACATAATCACCTCATATCTTTAAGTGTTATACCACCAGAAAAATCTCAAAAAAAAAGGATCGCTTCTATGTACCAGTCGGCTTGTGGCCGATGTACTAGTTGCGATCCTATAAAACAAGCATCTGTATGATAACAGGTACTTGGAATTTTCTGGTGGCGATGCAGGGAATTGAACCCCGGACACTACGGATATGAGCCGTATGCTCTAACCATCTGAGCTACATCGCCATAAGATAAGGCGGTGAAAATTACCTTATTGCTGCATCGCTGTCAATGGTTTTCAACGTTTAAATATAAAATCACCGACAGCAAAAGCAAAAGGTCCCAATGCAGGGACCTTTTGCTTTCTACTCAATACTTCCGATCAGGTGGAGACCGGAACATTTATTACATCATTCCACCCATGCCGCCCATACCACCCATACCGCCCATGCCTGGAGGCATTCCGCCGCCGGCAGCTGCACCGGCTTCTTCCGGGGCATCAGCAATGACACACTCGGTGGTCAGCAACATACCGGAAACAGATGCGGCATTCTGCAGTGCGGTTCTGGTAACCTTTGCAGGGTCAATAACACCAGCTGCAATAAGGTCTTCATACTCCTCTGTGGCTGCGTTAAAGCCATTGGCACCTTGCAGGGTCTTAACATGCTCAACAATCACAGAACCCTCACGACCGGCATTATTGGCGATCTGACGGATTGGCTCTTCAAGTGCACGGAGCAGAATACTCATGCCGACTTTCTGCTCACCTGGTAACTTGAGTGCTGCCAGGGCTTCAAGACAACGAATGTACGCAACACCACCACCAGGCACGACACCCTCTTCAACAGCTGCACGGGTAGCATTCAGAGCATCTTCAACACGTGCCTTCTTCTCTTTCATTTCAATCTCAGTTGCTGCACCGACGTTAATGACGGCAACACCACCGATGAGTTTTGCAAGTCGCTCCTGAAGCTTCTCACGATCGTAGTCGGAGGTAGTATCTTCAGCCTGGGTACGGATCTGCTTCACACGAGCAGCAAGCTTTTCTTTATCGCCAGCACCGTCAACGATGGTTGTATTATCTTTATCAACTACGATACGCTTACAGGTACCGAGATCATTTACGGTTACGTTCTCCAGCTTGATGCCGAGATCTTCGGTTATAACCTGACCACCAGTAAGGACAGCGATGTCTTCCAACATTGCCTTACGACGATCACCAAAGCCGGGAGCCTTGACAGCGGCAACATTCAAGGTACCACGAAGCTTATTGACAACCAGAGTGGCAAGGGCCTCCCCGTCTACGTCTTCAGCAATGATGAACAGACCTTTACCCATTTTGGCAACAGACTCGAGTACCGGCAGGAGATCCTTCATGTTAGAAACTTTCTTTTCCACGAGAAGAATGTAAGGGTCTTCCATGCTGACTTCCATACGGTCAGGATCGGTGACAAAGTATGGGGAGAGATACCCACGATCAAACTGCATACCTTCTACGACATCCAGACTGGTATCCATTGATTTTGCTTCTTCAACCGTAATAACACCCTCTTTACCAACCTTATCCATGGCCTCGGCAATAATGTTACCGATAGTCTCATCACTGTTGGCAGAGATGGTTCCAACCTGAGCGATCTCTTTCTGCTCTTTGGTAGGAGTTGCAATTTTTGCTAACTCGGCAACAACAACCTCAACACCTTTATCTATGCCGCGCTTGATTTCCATCGGATTGCCGCCGGCAGCTACCAGCTTGACACCTTCTCTGTAAATCGCCTGGGCAAGAACAGTGGCTGTGGTGGTACCGTCACCGGCAACATCGGAAGTTTTTGAAGCAACTTCCTTGACCATCTGAGCACC
This sequence comes from Desulforhopalus sp., assembly GCA_049645925.1. Classification (GTDB taxonomy): domain Bacteria; phylum Desulfobacterota; class Desulfobulbia; order Desulfobulbales; family Desulfocapsaceae; genus Desulforhopalus_A. The sequence continues at coordinate 8,549 of JBARUU010000054.1, read as the reverse complement.
CATGTTCTCAAACTTGTCCTTTACTTCGATCTCCTTTGCTACGGTCACGCCATCCTTGGTGATGGTTGGTGCGCCAAAGGACTTCTCAATAAGGACATTACGGCCCTTGGGACCAAGAGTCACCTTTACCGCATCAGCAAGGATATTCACACCAGCGAGAATCGACTCACGGGCCTTCACTCCATATTTTATTTCTTTTCCAGCCATTATTTTTTCTCCCTTTTTCTACGAGATATTTTTTTCGTGTATTACTATAGTTTCAAAACTCTACTAAGTGCTCTTACTCTATGATTCCAAGGATATCGTCTTCACGCATGATGAGAAAATCATCTCCATCAAGCTTCACATCGGTACCGCCGTATTTGGAAAACAACACCCGGTCTCCGGCTTTTACCTGTAAGGCAATTCTGTCACCTTTATCATTTAATTTACCTGGTCCTACTGCCATAACTTCTCCCTCTGCCGGCTTCTCTTTAGCGCTATCGGGGATGATGATACCACCTGCGGTTTTTTCTTCTTCTGCAAGTCTTTTCACCAAAAGACGATCATTCAATGGACGAATTTTCATTACTACCTCCTAACAGTACAAAATGATTGTTTTGAAAAAAAAAGGGCCCATCGATTTGTTGTTTCATGGAATCCCAACTTTATATTCTGCCCAATTTTCGGGCAGGTATATCAAACTGCGCTAGAATATAGGATTTGATTTCTAAAAATCAAGGGCGATAAATAAAAAAAAACGGAGGGGTCCGAAAGTCTTACTATATCAACGTAAGACTTTCGAATAATTGACTTTATATTGACTATACCACTCGAACGACCCACTTAAAGGGATCGTCCTGGTGACCACTCTGAATTGCCTGCAGCTCATGAAACAATCTGGTCGACAACTCACCTGTCTCACTGTTATTAATGACATAGCTCTTGTCTTTATAATAGAACTCTCCGACAGGGGAGATAACCGCAGCGGTCCCGGTACCAAACACTTCCTGTAATCGCCCATTTTCATTGGCTTCAAAAATCTCATCAATGGAGATCGGCCTCTCAGAGACATCCACTCCCCAGCTTGAGGCGAGCCTGAGCACTGAATCTCTGGTAAGACCGCCAAGAATTGATCCTTCCAGTGGTGGGGTTATCAGCTGATCATCTATTTTAAAGAAAATATTGCTCGTCCCCACCTCCTCTATATATTTATGCTCACAGGCATCGAGCCACAGCACCTGCGTACAGCCGGCTTTTTTGGCAATTTCAGACATGTACAGCGAGGCTGCATAATTACCGGCGGTCTTCACATTGCCGACGCCCCCCTTCACTGCTCTCACATACTCATCACTTATACAGATTTTCGTTGGACTGAATCCTTCGGCATAATACGCACCAACAGGGGACAGCAGAATATAAAAATAATAGGAACGTGAAGGCTTCACTCCAAGAGTTGGCTCGACAGCAATCATGGTTGGTCGAATATAGAGTGTTGCACCTTCTGTCTTCGGTACCCAGTCTTTTTCGAGATAGATCAAAGCCTTGAGCACTTTTACCATTTTTTCCGGGGCAATCCGCGGCATACACATTCTCAGCGCAGAACTATTCATGCGCTCAAAGTTGTCTTTTGGCCGAAACAGGAACAACTGATCATCTTTGCCCCGATAAGCCTTGAGACCCTCAAAGATTGCCTGCCCGTAGTGAAAAACCATTGACGCCGGGTCCAGTTTAAAATCCTGATATGGGCAAATTTTACTGTCATGCCAGCCATTTTCCCTGTCCCATTTCATCAGAAACATGTGATCTGTAAAATGCACACCAAAACCAAGGTTATCAGCGGAAGGTTTTTCCTTCAATTTATCCTTATTCACTTTTTCCAATGCAACTTCAAGGTCTTCCCACATTCTACCAATCTCCTGAGTACCACTTATTTTTCTTTGCTTAATCCGACGAAGGTTATATACTTTTTGTCTACAAACGCGAGGGGCAAAAGCGCTGTAGCGCTTTGTTATAATGTAAAGGAAGAGAATACCTTAGCTACCGGTTCAATTGCAACTCAATTTCTTCTTCCCAAACAGCTCCGGCAAATACGACACTGTTTCAGTACCACTGACCAAGTGGACGTTTCTTCACGAGACTGTTTCCCCGGCAAAAGCCAGGACAGCAGTTTCTAACCCTGAATCACCGAAAAATACCACCAATGAGCAACGCCCATTCAGCACTGCAGTTTAACAACCAGCCGCCCACCCCGACGAGCATGAAATACTTCCTGCTGGTATTCATCATTTCGATTTTTTTCTTTGGTCGCATCCTCTGGCCTTTCTGGTCGATTCTGGTTCTGGCATTTCTGTTGACCAATCTCTTTCGGCCTATTTATGTCTCTATCAGCAAAAGGCTCCCTGAGTCTGTAGCTTCAGCACTCACCTGTCTCCTCATTATTGCTATTGTTATTATCCCGCTGGTCTTTTTTGTCTTCGCTCTTACAGACGAAGCGCTCAATCTTTACAGCTGGGGAAGAGACAGTCGTGTCGGCCTGAGGTTACAGGTTTTTCTGCAGGAGAGTCCATTCATCCTGCAAATCCAGGAACAACTCAAAGAAGTGGGTTTTCAATTCAACCCATCCCAGGTCACGGATACTTTTTCCTATCTTGTAAAAAATGGAGGCTTGCTTCTGTATAACCAGGCCAGTGGTTGGGCAGCCAATATCTTGCAGTTTCTGTTCCTCTTTTTTATCATGATCCTGGTTATCTTTTTCCTGTTGATAGATCAGCCAAAACTTATTGACTATATGATTCGCCTCTCACCTCTTCCCGAGGATGAGAACCATCTACTGATAAACAAATTTCATGAAATCGCCAATGCGATCCTGAAAGGCAACGGCATCTGCGGGCTGATACAGGGGATACTGGGAGGGATTGTCTTTTCCATTTTAGAGCTCAACTCCCCCTTGCTTTGGGGCTCCATTATGGCAATTCTGGCCTTTCTGCCAATCTTCGGAATCGGTCTGGTAATGATCCCGACAGCACTGTTTTTAGTGATCAACGACAGGATGAACGAAGGTATATTTCTTTTTATCTTTTATATTATTCTTTCGTTCAGCATCGAGTATCTGGTCAAGCCCAAAATGGTCGGTACCCAGGTGAAGATGCACACTCTGCTTGTTTTTCTATCGATCATTGGGGGATTAAGTGTTTACGGAATCCTGGGAATCATCTACGGACCGCTCATAATAACTGCTTTCCTCACCCTTTCTGATATTTATCTTAAAAGGTATGATCAGCGTATAGTCCGTATGTAGGAAAGGTTAGTAGCCATCCTGAAATTGTTTACGTGAAATCAATAGGAATAACGTCCCAGCACGTCACCATCTCCCTCGACCAGGTTACAACCCTCGCCTTTGCATCCTGGGAGACGATAATGCCCAATACATCCTGTAGTTTATGGCAGAGATAATAGAGCGACCGGTGCCGCGTACCGACACTTTCAACCAACTCAACCTGCCGTCGTATTGCCTCCGGATCAAGGGCCTGCGCAACAGTCCCTCCCATCTCCATGGTACCTTGAATGATCCCCCCGAAACCTATTAATTCAAGCCCCTCAGTGGTTACTACAGCACCATCAACCCCAGTCAGGCGCGCAATAAAACGGGCAAATTTAAAAATCCGCTCATCCAGTTGCGCCATCTCTTCAGTCTGCAGAGAGACATAATCCTTCCAGCCGGCTTTGTAATCGGGACCATAAAGTCTGCCGCAATTTTTCGCCAGGACTCCCATGATTTGCAACACGATTTTTCTCAGCTGGTTTCGAGCCCCGTCCTCCATAAATCGATATTTAACATCGATATAAGGGTTATCGCCGGCAACTACCGCTTCCATCCCGGCAGGAAAAGATATAATAGTTCCCCCATGTCCAGACCTCCGCATCGTACTGATAACATGTTTGAAAAATTCCAGATATAACGCCGGAACAAATGAAGGATCGATACGCGCCCATTCTCCCTGGGTAATGTCCCGGTTTCGTTCATGCAATGCAGAGAGTTCATCTCGAACCCGGCCAAACCTCTCGGCAACCCATTTCGACTGGAATACATTCGTCGAAGGAGAAATTATATTGCCGCCACTGAGCTGGGCAAGGATATCCTGGCCCCGGCAGACAATAAGGCGACCGGCCCCCACGACATTAATGCCGAGCGCGGAGGGGAGTGGCGTTGCCTCTTTACTGCCGCCGTGAATGACATGCATCCATTTAGAACCCGAGTGTATCAGTCCCCAGATCTGCAATCCTTCCGAACGTCGGTACCGTATCCCAATGAGTGAATTATTATAATCAATAGATGGGCTGAGCTTTAACAGCTCATATTCGTTATACGGTCTCGTCTCTGAAAAAACTAAGGTAAACAGACCCTTCGATTCATCACGTCCATCACCGTCGATATCTTCCGGCTCACAAAGCATTATCCTGAAGCGAAGACCGCGAGCTTCCTCCTGCATCTGGCTGACCTGATAGCAGGTGGAAATAAGCTCTTCCAGGGCTTCGAAATCCGGTAATCTTTTATAGTTCGCCCCATCACTTTCCACGCCCGTACTCCCAAGTCGCCAGAGGGCAAGAAGTTCAAAAACCAGATCTTTCGGATACTTGTGAATCATATTGTTTTGTACACCCTAAAGTGACAACCGGAGTCAATTCAAAGAATCACTCAAAATTAACGGAGCATATACAGAGGCGACAGACCGTGTTCGATTTTGCGGAGGTAAAAAAATTCATGGTGTCGCAAAAACTCTTCACTCTATTTAGAATAAGAGTCTACGGGCCACAAGGAAACAATTTTATCCTGAAAAAGATAGGTCAGCAAGAAATTTAGGACAGGACGCCCCCAGGTCTTACTTCAAAGGCAGTCCATACGTATTCTGACCCAGTAGATGGATTGCACTGTCTCCACCAAACAGTTGTAAAAAACTGTCGTCAGCCAGATTACAACGAAAACCACGGCAGGTTCTCGGGCGGTAATTATACAACTTACAATAATATTTATCATTTCGATGGAGAAGAAAGACACAACCTTTGTCATCAGGGTGGACCATGAAGACTTTGCCACTCCGCTTCGCGTCTATTGTTGCCGCCTCAAGACCTTTCTCACGAATGGCGCTCATACTCACATCCACTCCCACATGACCACCCATTTTCTCTATGAAATCAATTTCATCGGGCTGCAGCACAATTTTCCTGTACTTTTTACAGCAGGTTCCGCACTGGCGGCACTCATTGAATATTGTCTTCAGCGCGCCTGCATCGGCATGATTTTTTTTCATTTCCCCACCCTGCTATAATGTCCAGTAATTTCGTAATGGATGATTTTTAAGAAGCCCGTTGGCTCGTTCCGAAAAAAACACCCCGATCCGGTCCGGTCGCAGTGTCAGGAGACTGTCAACTGTCGTCACAACCGAGGCCTCAAGAGAAACCGGATTGTACCCGCCTTCGAGAACCATGAGTAGCTTATTCTCACAGGCATCATGGGCATATTGTTTAAGCATCGCAGTTATCAGCCCATACCACTTCGTCGAGAGAAGAGTGGTGCTGATAGTATCGTCTATATGGCCGTCATATCCTGCTGAAACCAGGATGATCTGTGGCAGGTACTGTTCCACCACACTCTGCAGTATTCGACCAAGCAGAAAGGTATATTCTTCGTCACCGAACTGCGGGTACACCGGAACGTTTATAGTATACCCTTCTCCTTTTCCAGTGCCGATTTCCGTCATCTCTCCGGAAAAAGGAAAAATATCACGCTGATGCACAGAAATAAACAATACTTCGTCGGTGTCATAGAAAACTTCCTGCGTTCCATTGCCATGATGAGCGTCAAAATCAAGGACAAGAATCCGGTTCAGGCGGTACTTTCTTCGCAAATACTGGGCGGTAATACTGACATTGTTAAAGATGCAGAACCCCATCCCCCTTCCCGGCTCCGCATGATGGCCGGGGGGACGAATCATGGCAAAGCCGGAATCAATTTCCCCTGCCATAAGACGGTCGGCAAGTTCGAGGCAGCCTCCTGCAGCAAGCTCGGCAATGTGAATTGAGTGCTCCATCAGATACGTGTCACGATCGTATGAATACGGATCAGGTCGTGCTATATGTTCACGTAACTGTTGCAGATAAAATGATGAATGGACGGCCTCAATATCAGAGGGATCAGCAGATCTTGCCGGATATACCAGACAATCTTTTATATATTTCTCTCTGACAACAGATGCCAGCTTCCTGATCCGCTCAGGGTTTTCCGGTGACGGTTTGGGGATCACATGATCAAGATAACGATCATCTATGACAAAACCCACCTTACTTTTCATAGTGATACTGATATATGGAGGTTTGCGCGAACGCGATTGCATCAATCCTGAAGAGATGACCGACCCGGGGGACCTGTCGGTCATCGTAATGGAGGGACTCGACAAGTTCGAATCCAAGTTTCTTGAGGCACCGCTGTTGTGATCGGTTGTTGATGTCGGTATACATCTCTACACTCTGGAGCTTCATCCGCGTAAAAAGCTGCATAATGGCATACTTTTGTGCCTCAGTACCGTATCCCTTGTTGCGCATATCCGGATCGGATATTTTCAATGCCATGACTGCACAATTCTTCCGCTCCGACCGAAGCCAATAATGCAATGTACCTATGGGTTTCTCCCCCAGGAGCTCTATCATAAAGACCCGGTTATCATCATTCCAGAGAGCTCCTGATACAATCTGTCCCAGTCCGGTCTGTTCATCAATCTGCTCCGGGGTGAGATACTCTCCATGGGCAAGCTCGCTGTGGCTCCAGGCAACTAAAAGAGGGATGTCGCTTTCGACAATCCGCCGCAGTTTCAGACGTGGAGTCAATATCTTATCACCAAAAATCATAGCCACATTTTCCGCCCGGGGACCATTAATGATTAGAGATTCTGAACGGCTTCCTGCAGGTTTTTATTCGAGCTCACCAACCGATCCAGGGCATTGACCGTTTCTGACAATGATTGGTTGACGATCCCGATGGAGTGCTGGTTTTCTTTCGAGGAACCAGCCACATTCTCTATCTCCGTCATGACGCTTTGCCCACTTGAGCACAAGCTTTTTGATTTCTGACTGAGGTTATCGACAGACTGAGAGATGGTGGCTATACCTTTGGAAATCATCTCCATTGAGACAAGTGCGGTGTTGATAACCTTCCCCCCATCGTCCAGCATATTCATACCCGACTGCATGGCGTTGATGGTCTGTAATGAATCTTTCTCCACTTGCTTGACAATATCGGAAATATCGATCGCTGACTTAGAGCTGTTTTCAGCAAGTTTGCGGACTTCATCGGCGACAACTGCAAAACCGCGACCGGCATCACCGGCCCTTGCCGCCTCAATCGCTGCATTAAAGGCAAGAAGGTTTGTTTTCGAGGCAATATCTTTTATGATATCAACAAAACCGGAAATCTTTTCCAGCTGGTTGACAAGACCGCTGACCATCTCATTGTTTTTCTGCATGGTATTATTGATTTCAACCAGTTTCTCCTCGGCATTTTTCCCGGCAGCCTTGCCCGTCTCCGCCTCTTTTGACAAATCTGTGGCAAGTTGGTTGGATTCGGATGATAAATTCAACATCTCAGATGAGTTGACAACCATATCTTTCACCATCTTCAGTGAACCATCTAATGTTTTCGCCTCTTCATCAATAAGTGCATTCATCTCATCCACCTTGAGATTAGCCTGGTCCATCTGGTGCTTGGATTCATTTACCAGACTATCGACATCGCCGACCGCCGCGCTGATGAGGGCCTCCACCGCTTTCTCGGCAGTCACATCGGTAATATACTCCAGGGCGCCTTTGATATTCCCCTTGGCATCCTTGATCGGCGAGGCGGTATACTTGATTGGCATGGCTTTTCCATTTGGATTGGCAGTTGCCTGGGCATGAACAACAGTGTCGGTTCGCATTGCCTGCCCGCAGGCACATTTTTCCGTCCGGCAATGATCGGTCTTAAAAAGATCAAAGCACTTCTTGCCAATTACCTGATCCGGGGTGGAACCGACAGCACCAGCCCCTGCCGGGTTCATGAAGGTGATGGTGAAATCGGTATCTATCGACATAATCGGGGTCGGGATGGTATTGAGATTTTCGATCTTCTCATCCGCCGCCTGCTTCTGCCTGACCTCGTCGGTCATGTCGAGCACATACTCAAGGGCACCTTTGATATTGCCTTTCGCATCCTTGATCGGCGCCCCGGTGTACTTGATCGGAACAATCACTCCTTCCGCCGGCCGGGCAATAGTCTGCTCGGTTACTACCGAGTCGGTCTTCATCGCTCTCGCGCAGGCGCATTTTTCCGTCCGGCAATGGGGTGTTTTAAACAGGTCATAACATTTTTTGCCTATCACCTGATCAGGGGTGGAGCCAACGACGGCGGCACCCGCCGGATTCATGAAGGTGATGGTGAAATCGGTATCCACTGCCAGAATCGGGGTCGGGATGGTGTTGAGATTCTCGATCTTCTCATCCGCCGCCTGCTTCTGCCTGACCTCGTCGGTCATGTCGAG
>JBARUU010000053.1:0-33802 GCA_049645925.1 Desulforhopalus sp. | reverse complement strand
CAAAACAAACGAGATGAACCTGTGACCCCTATTTCTATTTTATATTTTTTGAGAGAAAAGTAAGGCAGACCATGAGACCGATTGATCGCTTTCCCCTGCAGCAGGCACGTACTATTAAATACGTGCTCACAGATATTGATGACACATTATCTAATGCCGGAAGGATTCCCGGATGTGCCTATCAAGCCCTCGAAAACCTCAAACAAATCGGGATAAAGGTTCTGCCGATAACCGGAAGACCGGCAGGCTGGTGCGACCTCATCGCCAGGATGTGGCCTGTTGACGGGGTGATTGGGGAAAATGGTGCTTTCTACTTTGTATACGATGATCGGAACAAAAAGATGATTCGTCGATACGCCAGGTCACCACAGGAAAGAACTGAGGACAGAGGTAATCTGTCTAAGATCCGTGATGAGATTTTACATTCGATTCCAAGCTGCGCACTGTCCGCGGACCAGCATTACAGGGAGGCCGATCTGGCCATTGATTTCTGCGAAGATGTCCCCCCGTTATCCGAAAATTACATCCAAAAGATCGTTGAAATATTTGAAAAATATGGGGCATGCGCGAAAATCAGTTCAATCCATGTCAATGGCTGGTTCGGCAATTATGACAAACTGTCAATGACGAAAAAACTCTTTGATGAACTGTATGGTGTCAACCTAGATGAGATACGGAAACATGTTGTTTTTGCCGGCGATTCCCCAAATGATGAACCGATGTTTGGTTACTTTCCGCATTCAGTCGGAGTGGCCAACGTGTTGCACTTTGCTGAAAGACTGACCCATAAACCAACCTGGATCACCGAAGCGGAAGGCGGTTATGGTTTTTCACAAATTGCCGACCGCCTTTTAAAGGCTATTTCTCCTTCTCAATAAGTCCCTTCACAAACCAGCGCTGCATTGATAACACAACCATTACAGGCGGCAGCATGACAAGGAGCGCTGCACCAAGCGCAACGTTCCACTCCGGCAGATCGTCGGCTTGGGGGATAAGATCCTTCAGGCCGATTACAGCGGTGGTCATATCCGGACTTGTGGTGATGAGTAAGGGCCATAAATACTGATTATAGCCATAGACAAACTCAATAACAATTAAGGCCGCAATATTGGTCTTAGAGAGAGGGAGCAGTATCTTTCGAAAGAAAGTCATTGGACTGGCCCCATCCATCTTCGCGGCCTCGCACAACTCTTCCGGGACAGTCAAAAAGAATTGTCTGAAAAGAAAGGTACAGGTGGCTGAAGCGATAAGCGGAAGGATGAGCCCTGTGTAGCTGTCGAGCAACGACCAGTTGAGATGCATCTCAAAATCATTGCCTGTAAACCACGAGATAAGACCATTCAAGTGCAGGAAATCCCAGATAGCCTGCATGGGCCCCAGCACATTGGCAGCGACTTCATAGGTCGGCATAATTCGTACTTCCACAGGCAGCATCAGGGTACAAAAAACCGATGCAAATGCCACGACCCGCAGTCGATAATCAAAATAAACGATCGAAAAAGCACCGATAATGGATACGGATATCTTTCCTATGGTTATACCGGCAGCCATAATAAACGAGTTCAATATCTGATTTCCAAGGTTACCCCTCGTCCATGCCTCTGTCATATTGACCATAAACTGGTCACCCGGGATGAGCGGCATAGGAACCTGTGAAACATCTTCCAGTGGAAGAGTCGCGGCAATCAGACTGTAGAGTATAGGAAAACCGACAATAAGAATTCCCAACATCAGAAAAACGTATGTGAAAGAATCTAAGATGGGAGTTTTTTCAACCATGGCGCCTATCCAGTGTATTGGACTTTCTTTTCAACATATTTAAACTGTAAAAAAGTTATGACAATTATAAGTGACATGAGAACGACAGACTGGGCAGATGAAGACCCGAGATTCAAGCCGACAAAACCATCCTGATACACTTTATACACCAGTATGTTTGTCGATCCGCCAGGCCCACCCTGTGTAACAGTATGAATCACACCAAATGTTTCAAAAAATGAATAGATAATATTCATCACCGATAAAAAGAAGAAGGTCGGTGACAGGAGTGGAAAGGTAATCGTCCAGAACCTGGTAAAAGGACTGGCGCCATCAATCGCAGCGGCCTCGATGAGTGATTTGGGGATCGCCTGCAGACCTGCCATAAAAAAGACAAAATTATAACTAATCTGCTTCCATGCACTTGCCATAGTAATCATGGCCATTGCATCAGTTCCGTTGAGCACCGGGTTCCAGTTCAGTCCAAGCAGGGAATTGATGCCGAGAGCAACAATTCCGTAAGACGGATGCAGCAGGAAAAGCCATAAAATTCCGGAGATTGCAGGTGCGACAGCATATGGCCAGATAAGCAGGGTTCGGACAAGTGCCGTGGCTCTCATGGCCCTGTTCGCCATCGTGGCGATAAACAGTCCCAGGGTAATGGAAACGGATGCAACGGCGATGCTGAAGGTAAATGTCGTCAATATTGACTTGAGATACAGAGGATCTGTAAAAATCTCTATATAGTTATAGAACCAGACAAACTTACTGCTCCTGCCAAACGGGTCACTGAGCAGAAAAGATTGAACCAACCCCTGTACCGCCGGCCAATAAAAGAAGGTCAGGGTGACGACAACCTGCGGCAATATCAGCAAATAGGGCAGATATGATGATGTAAAGGTCGATCGTTTAATCATGTCACAATACTCCGCAACAGCCCCTTGCCGACGGCAGGAGCTGTTGCAGAACCTATGATGTTAATTGTAGGTCTTTGCAAAGGTTTTCAGCTGGATATTACTTCTCTTTACAGCGTTATCCAATGCCTCTTTTGGCGTTTTTTTGCCATTCCAGACCAGTTCGAGTTCTTCGTTGATGATATTTCTTATCTGCACAAAGTATCCTAAGCGCAATCCTCTGGATATTTCAGTTGGCACGGCCCTGTTGAGCTGATCGATCCCTACAGTCTGCAATGGATTTTCTTTGTAATATCCCTCGTCTTTCAACTGATTGTAGGCATTAAGAGTAATGGGGAAATAGCCTGTTTCTTTATGCCAGTAACTTTGCATTTCATTGCCTGCAAGAAATTCCAAGAATGCTGCGACACCTTCATATTCTCTTTTGCTGTGACCGTTGAGAACCCAAAGGGAGGCACCGCCTATGATGCTGTTTTGTGGATTCTTCATTGAGGCTTCTACAGGAAGTGGAGCCGCATCCCACTTGAAATCTTTAACTGCTTCTTTGAGTTTGGCGATCCCGCTTACAGAATCAATGTAAACAGCAGCATTTTGTGCTATGAATTCAGATTTTGGTCCTTGATACTTCTGACCGCCGTACATGAACCGCTTGTCTTCCGTCCATTGCTTCAGTCTTTCAATGTGGCTGATAACCAGAGGGTTGTTGATCAGCAGTTCACAATCAAGGCTCTGATATCCATTTGCTTTACTTGCAAAAGCGGTATTATGAATGGCGCTGTAGTTTTCTATTTGTGTCCAGGACTGCCAGGCGGTTACCATTCCCGCAGGAGAGATCCCATCGTCAACGAGTTTCTTGGTGATTTCTCCCAGCTCATCCCAGGTAATAGCCTCAGTTTTTGATAAAGGCGCAATCCCTGCCTTTTCAAACATACTGACGTTGTAATACATGATTGGGGTGGAGGAGTTAAAAGGCATGGACATCAAATTACCGTCAGCGTCCATGTAGTAAGAAAGGACGGCCTGCATGTAATTCGACCAATCTATTTCATGTCCGGTTTCAGCCATCAGCTTATGTACGGGGTAAATCGCACCTGACTGCATCATGGTCTGTGTTCCGACCTCAAAAACCTGAAGAATATGAGGCTGTTTTTTGGCTCTGAATGCAGCAACCCCGGCATTCATTACCTCATCGTAATTGCCTTTGTTTGTTCCAACCACAACATACTCGGACTGTGATTCATTGAATTTTTGAATCATGGTGTCAACAACTTTACCTCTGGCGCTTCTCATAGCATGCCACCAATTGATGGTCACAGGCTCTGCACATACTGCTGCAGGAAAAGCGAGGCATATTCCGACAACAACAACTACAGCCAAACGGTTCAATTTCATGGTGTTCCCTCCTGAATAATAATGTAAAACAACAAATCCTTGAAAAAGGGCGCCAAAGAGCATAACAACAAAGTACCTCTCTTCCAATGGAAATAGTAGGTAATGGAATGAGAGTCAAGGTAAAAGTATTGTTATAAAAAATGTGTTGTGCTATTTGTGTACTTGATGTTTTTTTATGTTGGGAAAAGAGCTGATCGATTTTTAGGACTTAAGATAAAGGGTGACTTCAAAAATGACAGGACTACGGTTTGATAACGTAATTAAAAGATATGGTAAGGTCGAAGTCGTCCATGGAATTAACCTCAATGTCGTGGACAAGGAGTTTCTTGTCCTCGTGGGTCCATCCGGCTGCGGAAAATCCACCCTTCTTCGAATGATTGCCGGCCTTGAGGAAATTTCTGAGGGCACCATCTCAATGGGTGATAAGGTCATAAACGAAATCGCACCTAAAGATCGTGGGCTGGCAATGGTGTTCCAGAACTACGCCCTCTATCCACACATGAACGTTTACGAGAATATGGCCTTTGGTCTGAAACAGAGAAAAACACCAAAGCCGGAGATACGGGAACGAGTACAAAATGTAGCGGAGATCCTTGGGCTCGGTGAGCTTTTGCTCCGGAAACCACATGAGCTTTCCGGCGGACAACGCCAGCGTGTGGCCATGGGCAGGGCCATGGTGAGAAAACCATCTGTTTTTCTCTTTGATGAACCCTTATCAAACCTGGACGCAAAACTACGTATCCAGATGAGAGCGGAAATCAAAATGCTCCACCAGCGGGTTAATTCGACCATGGTGTATGTCACCCACGATCAGGTTGAAGCCATGACTCTGGCCGACAGGATTGTCGTACTCAAGGATGGGTACATTGAGCAGGTGGGCACGCCGCTTGAGCTGTTTTTAAAACCAAACAATATTTTTGTGGCTGGCTTTATCGGTACACCACCGATGAACCTCCTGGAGTGTAAGATCGAGGAAGAAAATACAGAGACCTGGCTGGTGTTTTCGAGTGGCCTCCGTATTCCTGTGCCTCCAAAAGAGGATGCCCAGCTTGAAAATAATCAAGATGTTGTCATGGGTATTCGGACTGAAGAAATTACCCTGGCAGACGAAAAGAGTTCTTCGCCACTTGAATGGATATATCCCGGCGTTGTTAAGGTTGTTGAACCTCTCGGGAACGAGAACCACCTGCACGTCGAAATAAACGGTGTCACATTTGTCGCCCGTTGCGAAGGCCGCAGGATTGTAAAAGTCGGGGCGAAGATCGATGTTGCTTTTAACCTTGAACAACTGCATATCTTCGATACCAGGACCACCAGGGTGGCCTATCAGGGGAACTGAATAAAGGCTCGATGTTGAAACCGCCTATAGCTCCTGAGGTGTGGAATTCCGACTCTACAATATCCAGATATCTTCTATAGGCGGTTAGCCATTTCATTAAAGAAAACAGGAAGATCGTCTCCCCATCACTCATGTTTGTGATTGGCGAGATGTTCCTGCAGGAGGTCCCTGCCGAAATCTCCATCGAAATCACGCCAGACCGTGTGGATATGGTTTGCCTGGTTCTGGAAATTATCATATTCGATAAGGAATGTTTCTCCCTGGATACGATAGTAGTGTCGCTCGCCAGGGGTTGCTGAGCCATGCCAGGAAAAATGTATGGCTGCCGGATGGGACTGTTCGATGAGCCTTTTGCGCTGTGTTGCAATCGAACTTGGGAAATTTTCCAGATAGGTGTCGATAACGGCCATAAGCATTTCTCGTTGATGCTCATCTAAGGCCGCAAAACCAATACCCTCTACTTCTAGTGGAGTAACTCGTCGCTCTGTTCCCGTTATAATTTCATGGGGAGCACGATCGGCGACCACGGCAATTTGTCTTTGCTCCGTTGACAGGGCGTCCAGTAACTTTCGGGCAGTATCTTCTTCCAGTGCGAGCGGACGCAACCCCTTATGTGCACCAAATGGGACCTGGGCCGGATTTGCACCCCAGAAATTGGGTGTGACAACAAGCTGGCTGTTGCCCGCAATGGTGAAATTCAGCGAAAGATGGTGGCCTTCAATGCGCCAGCCCCAACTGCTTTTTTCCGATGGTTCCCCGAATATGCTTATAAAATAGAGTTCCGGGTCACGGTAATCGGAGCCTTCGATTTCACGGAGGATGCTTTCAAGAGACATTATATTGCGTGCTTTTTCATATCCACCCGCACTCAGGCCACTTTTGACAAGTGCAAAAGCTGCTTGCCGCTGTCCGGGACTGAGAGATTTCAATGCAATGCCCTTGCGTGCACGTGGTACGTAGCTCCAGTTCATACGTTCCCGATCTGAAAACACCATCTGGGCGTTAGCTCTCTCAGTCGGCTCCAGTTGGTATAAAAATTGACGTGCCTGCGTGTTCATATCGGTGAGGAGTTGCTCGGGTGATGCCGACAGCCGGTTCGGTAAAACAGCCAGTACCATCAGAGTTGTTACATGAATAATAAGGTGCAGTTGTCTGCGCATTCTTTTTACCTCCCAAGTAAAGTTGGTCTGAAGAGACCCATTTATCTTATAAAACTTGAGAGTAGATTCTGTACATATTTCACAATATACACTCGGAGGGGGGCTGGCTAGAAGGGATGGAAGAAGAATGAGGAGATTCAGATGAAAAAACGAGATACTCATTCGGCTTTCTCGTCCAGCGGTAATCTTGCGTCGCCGGATGATTTCTGCAACCGGCTCTATTTGCGATGGTTGTGGTGATTGAAAAGCTCGACGATCCTGGTGATTTTCTCAGCAATGCCGGCAAGGGCCTCAGAGGCTGGGGATGATGGGTGCAGTTCGCTTATTGGCATAAAGGCTTTCAGGGCCTCATTCACTTTGCTGTCCTCGGGAATCTCACCCAGTTCTGGGATATCAATGCCGAGATATCTTGTGACCATTTGCCTGAGCTTGCGCTTGTTGATTGAATTGTTCTCGCTGTCCCTGTTGATGACCAGAAGAGGGTGAAAATATTTCAACTCCAGCTGACCTTTGTTGCGCGCGCCCTCCCTGGTTTTTTCCGCCAGCTCGAAGACCTCCTGCAGAGATCTGAAATTATGGTTTTTCAGGGCAGTTGCCACGTCGCTCTGGGAGAGAAAGCCGCTGAGGACCTTTCTGATGGTTGCCAACTGTAAAAAAGTATAGAGATCCATGATAGCAGTAGGGTCCGGCAGTGTTACACAGACCTGAACATCCGACTGCATGAAAAAATCAAGAGCGTGGTAGCTTGTTCCGGCGCCGATATCAATCAGCAGGATGTCGGCTTCGATGCTTTCCAGGCCACGGAAAAGACGTTGTTTCTCCTGATAGGACATATTGGAGGTCTGCAGGGTGTCGCCGGTGCCCGGGATGACCTGCAAACCGTTATAGGAATAGAGGGTATGGATGACGTCGGTGATCGATTCGACCTGTCGTGTCAGAAAGTCGGTAAGGGTTCGTTTCGGTTCGAAGAGGCCGAATAGGATGTGGACATCGGAGCCGCCGAGGTCGAGATCCACCAGACAGACCTTTTGGCCGGTCTTTGCCAGCAGCACCGCAAGGTTGGCTATGACCATCGACTTACCGGTTCCGCCTTTCCCTGAGCCTATCGAAATTGTTACTGTCATTTTGTCCTGTGGTTTACCGTTTTGCTCTTCCGATTGGCCTAATTCTTTTGTCTGCGCAGGCGGATCTCATAAATCCGTCTGGCTCTGTCGAGTATGGTCTTTACGCTCACTTTTGCGGTGGCCGGTGCGCTCCAGAGTTCCCAGCCCTCTTTTGAGTGCAGGACCATTTTATTGTTGCCGCAGGTCAGAACAGCGTCTGCAAGCAGCTCGAAATTTTCCTCTTTAGGGACTGACAGTTCGGGTATTTCTACGGGAGCGGCTGGTGGCTCTACCTTATTTTTATACTGGATGCAGGAGGAACACAGTTCTCTCTCGTTGTTTCCGAAGAGATTGAGAACGGTTCCGCAGTCTTTACAAAATTGCATGGATTTCCTTCAACCGGCAAAAATATGTTGAGCGTGCGGGAGCTCTTCCGGATTGATTTGTTCGTTCATTTCAGTCTATCAAAATGAAGTGACTTCGTCACTTTTTTCGTAGAAAATGAACAAGGTAGAGTCGTTTTCTTAAGGTTGCCCTTTTCTTTTCGGCAACCTGGCGGGGAATATTTAATACCTAACGAATTCTTTCTAAGATGCGAAAACAGTTCGTCCGAAAAGCGGCAGGGTTGCAGACAGATCCCCTTCGAAAAAGTAGTCGGAAATCGGTGAGGTATTGCCATATCCCTGAGTTGAAAGTGCTTGTTCCTGGTTGAACTCATAGATAAGGCCGCCACGATCCTTCACCAGAATCGGCAGACCGGCAGCCGGGTAGACCTGTGCAGAGGTGCCGATAACCAGCAGCAGATCACAGTTGACGATGAGGGCTTCGATACGGTCCATACTTCTGACCGCTTCCCCAAACAGGACAACGTTTGGCTTAAGTGGACTGTTGCAGTGTGCGCATGCAGGGACATCTTTTGTGGTATAGTGGTCGCCGGTTACCGGAATAACAATATCGCAGTGTAAACATTGCAGGTGTTGATGATCACCATGAATTTCCAGCACATTTTTATTGCCTGCAGACTGGTGCAGGTTGTCGACGTTCTGGGTAATCAATCCTTTTAGAAACCCACTCTCCTCAAAGTCGGCAAGCACCCGGTGCGCCTGGTTCGGTTTTTTACCGAGGAGTCCCTTGCCCAGCTCCCGGTAGAGTTTCCAGGCTTTTTGTGGAGTTTTGAGAAAAACATCGAGGGTTGCGTACTCATCGGGGGAGAAAATTGTCCATACTCCACCGGGACTGCGGAAATCGGCAATGCCGCTATTGACAGAGACGCCTGCGCCGGTGAGCGCAGCGGCGCAGGAGGCCGTCTTGAATTTTTCTACCGCCTCTGTGAGAAACTCTGTGTTTTTGTCTGGAATAATGGTTTTCATACGTCCTCTCCGGACCCTCTGGCAATTATTTATCCTCTGGTTTGGAGTGCAGACTTATCTTTTCCACAACCTTTCGGTAATAGTCGTGTTGGCTGGAGATATTTGAGGAAAACTGACGTCTTGCATCTACTTTCATAAGCAGGACATTGAGCTTTTTCATCTGTTTTAACCGTTCATGCTCATCTTCCGTGCATGCTATCAGGTCCTCCAGTCTCTTTACTTCTTTTCGTTCCTCTATCTCCGGTGGAAGATAGCCGCTGTTTTTAAGGATCTTGTAGGCCATCTTCAGATCATCAGGAACAAAACGATCGTCCTCCAGGGGCAGGGGCTTGTTTTTCCACTTTGGAGAATTCAGATCTCTCTCCCGCATGGCCTCGGCAATTTTCTGTTCAGCGATAAAAGCAATTGAATCCATTGCACCTCCGTTACTGTGACATTTCAGTGAAGGATGGTCTGCAGCCACTCGGAAATTGAACCGATTTGTTCAGGGCAGACCGAGTGTTCCATCGGGTAATGCTGGTAACTGACACTGTATCCCTTTTCGATAAGCTGATTATTGGCTTTGCGGCCGAGGAGTTCAGGTACGACCGGGTCAAACTCACCGTGCTGGATTTTGACAGGGAGCGTTCTGTTTATTTCACTGTACTGAATGGTCTCCGAGGTTGCAAAATAGGTAGACATGGCCAGCAGTCCTCCGAGCCGTTTTTGGTGGCTGAGTGCTACCTGATAGGCAACAGCGCCGCCCTGTGAAAACCCGGCAATAACGACCCTTTTACTGTCGATGCCTCCCTCTAGTTCACGATCGACAAAGGCACTGATCGCTTCGGCTGAAGCCATCAGGCCCGGTATGTCTATCTTCCTGTCGATTTCCATTTCCAGGATATCGTACCAGGCCGGCATGACGAAACCGCCATTGACTGTTACCGGAATCGCCGGAGCATGTGGGAAGATAAACCGAACAGCCATGTCTTCAGGTAGCTTCAGTTCGGGGACAATGGGTGCAAAATCATTGCCATCTGCCCCGAGCCCGTGCAGCCAGATCACTGTGCTGTCGGGATTGGGGTGGGTCTCTGTTTCAATAGCCGGCAGGAGTGACATCGATAAATCCTTGTGGTTGGGCAGGTTGCTGCCGCATTGGTGGCCGTTTAGATGGAAGATCGTTCATAATACCAGATGGTGTCCCGGGAGACAATCACCAGTAGATCAGCAATTGGCTCGCAAAAAGATGAAGAACAAGCTACTTTACCGGCAGGAATAAACGATCCGCTTAATGAGTGTGCACTGGTTCCTACCACAAGACAATCCCCTGCATACCAATCATTTAATCATTAATTCATCAGGCAGATATATCAATGCGCAGAAAAACTAAAATTGTTGCCACAATTTCGAATCTGAATTGCTCTATACCATTTATTGAACATCTTTTCGCTGCGGGCATGAATGTTGTACGACTCAACACTGCCCATATGAGCCACGATGATGCTCTTGAAGTCATTCACAACGTCCGTGCGGTATCAGAAAAGATCGGCATCCTTCTCGACACCAAAGGACCGGAGATCAGAACCTGTATAATGGACGCCCCTTTGCAAGTGAAATTCGGCGATATTATCAGGCTGAAAGGGGCGCCCGGCCAAAAATCTAATAATGATATGATTTGTGTCTCCCATGGTGATTTTGTCAAAGATGTTCCCGTTGGAAGCTCCATTCTTATTGATGATGGCCATCTGGCCCTGGCCGTCATTGAAAAAGATGCGGAATGTCTCAAATGTTGCGTGGAAAATGATGGCGTTATCAAGCAGCTGAAGAGCATTAATATTCCATCCGTTCATGTTAAGTTACCGGCCCTGAGTGAGAAAGACAGAGGTTTTATCCACTTTGCCATAGAACAGGACCTGGATTTCATTGCCCACTCTTTTGTCAGGAATAAGGAGGATGTGCTGGCGATTCAGAACATCCTGGATGAAAAGAAGTCGAGCATCAAGATAATCGCCAAAATTGAAAATGCCGAAGGAGTCGAGAATCTTCATGAAATACTTGATCATGCCTACGGGATTATGATTGCAAGGGGAGATCTAGCCGTGGAAATTCC
Source organism: Desulforhopalus sp. (assembly GCA_049645925.1). Taxonomy (GTDB): domain Bacteria; phylum Desulfobacterota; class Desulfobulbia; order Desulfobulbales; family Desulfocapsaceae; genus Desulforhopalus_A. Next base: position 22,677 of record JBARUU010000053.1, on the reverse strand, counting down.
CACGGAACAGATTCCGCTCATCCAGAAGCAGATAATCAAGAGCTGTATCGAAAGAAGGAAGCCGGTCATTGTTGCAACACAGATGCTTCATTCCATGATAGAATCGCCACGGCCGACCAGGGCAGAGGTTTCAGATGTAGCCAACGCCTGCCTTGATCACACCGATGCCCTGATGCTGTCCGGCGAAACAGCCAACGGAAAATATCCCGAACTGGCAGTGCGCATTATGGCTAAAATAGCGGAAGAGGTTGAAAGCAAGAATCAGGGTTATATTAATATCTCCTACAGCAGCAACAAACTCGCAGCATACCTTGCAAAAGCGGCGGTCAAGGCGGCACTTCGCCTGGAAACCAAGGCAATTGTCGCAGATTCTCTCACCGGTAAATCGATCCTCGCCCTCTCAGCCTATCGCGGCTCAAATGTCATTTACGCCCAGATCTACAACAGGCGCGTCGTACGTCAGCTTTCCCTTTCCTACGGTGTGTATGCTGACTACATCCCCATGGATTTGACCGTTAACCAACCGCTGCAGCAGTCGATTTGCCGCCTTCTCGCGGAAAATCATTTCAATGACACCGATCTCATCGTTATACTTGCCGGCAGTTTCGGCCCCAAACAGGGGGCATCCTATATCGAAATCAGTTCGGCGGAGAACTTCAGAAAAAAATGCGTTCGATTCTGAGAATAACATCACCTTCGTTTCTGAATAATTCGGTATGGGCTGTCAATGGCCGGTTTTTTAGTGAGCAGGGTGTTAATCCAGACTTGGTCTTTTCCCCGAAGTTGTGAGGAGGATTCACTGATTTCGAGCACCTTTATCTGTGGAAAACGGCTGAGCAGCCGGTGCATAAGTGGGATGGTATAGTTATTATAAAAACGTAGCTTCCGGTCCTGGCATTCCGTCTCGCCTTTCTTAAAAGACATGTACCAGATTCCGCCAGGCTTTAATGCATCTATTATGCGACGAAAGGTGTCAATAATTCGTGATCTGGGGATATGCGGCAGGCTTGCACTGGCCCATACCGCGTCGTATGTTTCCACCTCAGCCAGTTCTTCAGCCAACTGTACCCGTACCGGCTGGCCGATATATTGTGCCGCGCAGTCCGCAATTTCACTCACAGCGTCGGTGGCCAATACCCTGTGCCCCTGGTCGAGGAAATAGCGGCTGTCCCGTCCCGACCCGCACCCGAGATCAAGGATAAGACTGTTGGGGGCAAGCAGGTTGACAAAGTGTTGTCGCAGGTCATTGTGGCATTCAAAAGCAATCGTTTCCCGAACATAGTCCGGTGCGTTGTCGCGATAATATGCGAGAGTGGACCTGATCTGCTCTTCCTTTTGCAATTGTCTAACCAGAGGGATATCTGCCGGAGCCCACTTGAGAGACTGGAGTTCGTGAACCGGCAGCCAGGCTATCCGGTCATGGTCCCGGCAGTAAAAAGAGCCGCTTACGTGCCGGACATGATACCCAAGCAGACGGATGACTTTTGATCCGTAATCGTATACTGACTCGCCAAAGAAATTGCCGACAATGCATGTAATGTCGAACTCTTCCAGAAGTTCCCTCGCAAGACATTCTTCTTCGGTTTCTCCCTGTTCCAGTTTCCCGCCGGGAAATTCCCAGAAACCTGCCAGATGGCTGCCGCTCTTGCGTCTCGCTGCCAGAATACGTCCATTCTTTTCAATAATTGCTGCGGTCACTGTTATCATGGGGTATAGGGGAATCCTGTTTTGTTTACCGAATGAAGGTGGTATCCTAGCAGCAACTATCTGATACAACCGGGTTATGCATTCTATAATACAACAACATTATTTTCAGGAGAAAAATATGAGTATGCAGGAATCGTTGAGGGAAGAATTGAAAGTTGCCATGAAGGCAAGAGACACTGACCGGACCGGAGCTATCCGTATTCTGATGGGAGAATTTGCCCGCCAGCCGGAAAAAACATTGAACGACGAGCAGGTCATCGCAATTATCAAAAAGCTGATAAAGTCGGAGCGGGAACTCCTTGCCGCGCAAAAACAGGATGGATCTCCTTTTCTGACAATTATGGAAGGGTATTTACCCAGACAGGCCAGTGAAGAGGAGATTTATGCCTGGGTTAAAGACAATGTCGATTTTTCATCGTTTGGTAATAAAATGCAGGCGATGAAGCCGATCATGCAGCATTTTGGCAGTAGTGTCGATGGTAATACGGTGAAGAAAGTATTGCAGCAATTTAACTAAGCCCGGTCAACGGAAAATACGCCGGGATTTCTTTTTACACTTTCCCGGAGGAGGCGAAGCACGCAGCTCTCGGGCTGTTTTCCCAGGAAATAGTATAAAAACTCGTCGCCTGTTTCTTGTGGCAGATAAAAGGATGTTTATCTTTATCCCTGGTAATGATAAAGGGTTCTGCATGACCACCGCATGATTGTGGCATCTGCAGGGAATAAATATAAATAATATATGGAGGAATGACGTGTTTCGAATTGTTCTGTTTTTAGCAACCAACATGGCAATACTTATTTTGCTTGGTATCGTCATGAATATTCTTGGAGTTGATTCTCGATCAACCTCAGGGCTACTGGTTATGGCGGCCATGTTCGGTATGGGTGGCTCGTTTATCTCTTTGGCCATGTCCAAATGGATTGCCAAAAAATCGACCGGCGCCAAGGTTATTGAAAATCCAAGTAATCCGACGGAGCAATGGCTCTATGATACCGTTCGACGGATGGCCAAAGAGGCGGAAATAGGCATGCCTGAAGTGGCAGTGTACAATGCTCCGGATATGAACGCCTTTGCTACTGGTATGAAGAAAAATGCAGCATTGGTGGCTGTCTCCACCGGGCTGCTGCAGAATATGTCCAAGGATGAAGTGGAGGCGGTCCTGGCCCATGAAATCACCCATGTGGCCTGTGGGGACATGGTGACGCTTTCATTGATTCAGGGTGTGCTCAATACTTTTGTCATTTTCTTCTCCCGGATCGTTGCCAACATCATCAGCAACTTTTTGAGCAGTGATGAGGAAGGGGGAGGGCTGGGGTTCTTCGGCTATATGGCGGTGACCATTGTCCTCGAGCTCGTTCTCGGACTTTTTGCCTCTCTTATCGTGATGTGGTTTTCGAGGAAAAGGGAATTTACCGCTGATAAAGGTGCAGCGTACCTGACCGGCAAGGAAAAGATGGTCAGTGCCCTGCGGCGTCTGCAGGCCCACCATGAGCCATCACAATTGCCTGACCAGGTAGCGGCCTTTGGTATCCGCCCGAAAAAAGGAGGTATGGCTGAACTGTTTAGAAGTCATCCTCCCATTGAGGATCGGATTGCTGCACTCCAGAAGCTGTAAGGAAGTAGAATAACCAAAACGGCGGACAATCTGATTGTTCGCCGTTTTGCCTTGTTGCATTTGTACGACGCCATCAATCAGACCTCTTTCAAGGCCATCCGTGCCGCAATCACTAAAGGATCCCAGACCCCGGCAAAGGGGGGGGCGTAGCTAAGATCCAGGTAGAGCAGATCATCAACGGTAAAACCTGCATGAAGAGCGGTGGCCGCAGTATCAATTCGTTTGGCCGATCCCCGGCCGCCGACTATTTGTGCTCCGAGCAGTCGTCCGGAACCTTTTTCCGCCAGTACCTTTACACTGATGGGGGCTGAACCGGGATAATAACGGGGAAGGGTACGCGCTTCTATACTTCCAACCGCATATTGCCAGCCCAGTGCTTTGATCTCTTTTTCAGAAAGACCGGTCCTGGAACACTCAGTATCCATAAATTTGGTGATCGCTGTTCCTACTATTCCCGGAAAGGTGGCGTATTTCCCGCCGATGTTCATTCCGGCAATCCTGCCCTGTTTGTTGGCAATAGTCCCGAGTGCCACATGCACCGGTCGCCGGCTGACCAGATGGTATGACTGGGCGCAATCTCCAGCTGCCCAGATGTTTGCTGTCTCTGTCTGCTGGAGTTCGTTTACCTTGATACTGCCTCTCGGTCCGAGTGGAATACCGGCATCTTTTGCCAGGCTGCTGGTGGGAACAACGCCCAGTCCCAGGATGACAAAATCGGTGGCAATAGTCCGTTGATCTGTGATGACGCCAACAGCCAGCCCTTTTTTTTGTGCGAACCCCAATACCTCTTCGTTTCGATAGAGGGTGATGCCACTCTCAATAAGGGACGTGCCGAGTTTTTCACCCATATCCGGATCGAGGGTGGGCATCAACTGAGCACTGCGCTGGATCATGGTGACCCGTAACCCACGCATATGAAGCGCTTCGGCCATTTCAAGCCCGATATAACCACCGCCGACTATAACCGCGTTCTGCGGTTTTTCCTGATCGAGAACCTGCTTCAGCCGGGAGCCGTTTGTTAAACTGTTCACATAGTGGATGTTGCTGCTGTCTATGCCGTCGAGTGCAGGACGGATAGGGCCTGCTCCGGTTGCGATGAGGAGCTGATCATATTCATTCCAGCTCTCTTGACCGCTCTCCAGATCTCTGACCAGTACCTGCTGTTGTTCCGTGGATATTGTCAGGACTTCATGGCGGGTGCGCGCGGCGATATTGTATTTTTCGCGAAACGTTTTGGGGGTCCTGGCTATGAGCGATTCTTGTGTGTCGACCAGACCGGCGACATAGTAGGGAATGCCTCAGGCCGCATAGGAAGTATGCGGTCCCTGCTCAAAGACTGTGATGTCCATTTCAGGTTGTCGTCTGCGAACCTTGGAAGCTGCGCTCATACCAGCCGCATCCCCTCCTATTACTATGAGTTTTGTCATGATCCTTCTCCTCTTTTACTCTATCTCCTCAGGTTTCGTTATTCCAAGAATAGTGTGCCAGATATCGTCCTGGTTCCAGCGTTTCAGGATCAGGACCGGCTGGGTAGCCAGGAATTCCATGATCTTGCCCGCTTCACTTCGAAGGAGTCCGGACAGAACAAACCACTTCTGGTTGAGAAATCCTTCCGTTCGCACCAGTTCCTTCATTACATCGTAATGGATATTGGCAACCAGCAGGTCAGTGGCGACGGCAGTATGCTCTTCGGCTCTGCCGTTGACGACCAGGATATTGTTGTCGAGATTGTTCAGTGACACATTGAGCCGGGCAGTTCTGGTTGCCAGATAATTGTAGTCGACGGCGATAATTTTTTCACATCCCAGTTTTGCCGCCGCAAGGGCCAGGATACCAGTCCCCGAACCAAGGTCGAGCATTGTCTTTGCTTTCTTTCCGGCGCAGGCGATGTCGATAGCTTCAAGACAGGCCTGGGTGGTTGGATGGGTGCCGTTGCCGAACACCACACCCGAATCGAGGGTTATAGCGATATCGTTCTCGCCAGGTGATGCCTTAATCCAGGTGGGGTTAAGGAGAAAACGGCCAATGCGAACAGGCTCTATGTTACCACCCTGCCATTGCGCATAGGTCATTTCGTAGTCATCAAGAAGATGCAGATCCGGGAATTCTGCCAATATCTCGAGTACCTGGTCTTTTGCCGGCTGGGTAAAAAAAAGAAAGCTGAAGTTGTCTTCCACCCAGTTGCCGATAAAATTTTCGGAGTCGATCGTATGGAGAGCGGGGACTGTGCCTTCTATGTAGTAGATGAACAGCAGAGTATCCGGTCGAAGAAGAGGTGACGGTTGATGCATATGCAGATCTCGTTATCTGTTGTTGCTGTAGATTCTCTCCTGTAACAACAACTCTGGATGATTTATTTGTGACGGTAGCCGCTCATCTATCGATCGCTACACCGGCTTACTGAAAAGACGGGAACGCATACCATCCTGAGAAAGGGTGTGCCCCAAAGGTATTTTTAAAGCTGTTTATGTTAACAGACTTTTTGGTTTTTTCGGCATCTTTCAAGGGGATACGAACCTCTGCGGCAGGACCTCAAGGGAGCGCACCTAATATTTTGTTTTAGTTAAAAAAGCCATCATCTCGTTGAGCATACTCTTTACCTGGCTGCTGGTTACAGTCTCCGGATTTCCATTTACTGCAGCATCGCAGATCTCGAACCAGGACATGACAGCCTTATTATCCTGCCGGTCATAGAGTTTCTTCTTATATGCCTCACCTGTTAACTGCAGCCCTCTTTTGGGAACTGCTTTCCCCTTGATTTCGTTGTGTATTGCAATGCCTCTGGCAAGGCATAGATTGCGCAGTTGTTTTTCAAGGATTGCTCCTGCAATTACAGCGGCTGCCCAATGGTTATTTTGTTCAAACTGTATCCTGGCAAGGCGGAGCATGTCCATTAAAAGATCACGGGCAACTGCACCGCTGGTCGTCTCCAGCCACTCTCCCTGCAGTTCTCGTTTCGCGGCTGTGAGCATACCGATACCTCTTCTGGTTCGGCTTGCGGTGTGGTGGGTGACTTCGGTTCTAAAACTTTCATAGTATGGGCTGGTTTCCCCAAATACACGACTGAGGTACGAAAGCGCAGAGATCCTGAAATCATGGAATTTTTGTTCATTTACTAGGGATTTAGCCTGGCTGTCGCTGGTTTCCGTGGTGAGAACTTTTTCTCCCATGGTTATGATTTTTGTAGCCTGGGCAAGAAGCTCGTCCTGGTTTTTCATGGTTGTTGGGTCTCTATTCAGATTGACAGATCAAAGGAGCTGATCAGATGAGTGACGTGGAAATGATTGTCTTGGTTTCAGAGCTATTCTTCCGGAGGTGCCTGTCTTTGTCATAAGGGAACAGAGTATGGAATCCCCCGTTTATCGGCAATAGCCTCTCCCATATACCCTGTTATTGGATTTTTATCATCTCCGGATTCAGCCTGCAGGAGATATTTTATAGAGAGACGCCGATTATTTGTCGGAGATCAGTTTCAGGGCAGTACTGTTTTTGAGTGTTTCTAAAATAAAGGATGTCTTCACGTTCTGGATTCCGGGGATTCCTGAGAGTTTGTTGTTCACGAAATCGGTATAGCTGGTCATGTCTTTAACTGCCACTTTCAGAAGAAAATCAACCTCACCGGTCAGTTGGTGGCATTCGAGTACCTCATCCATCTGGGTCAGTCGCTCTTTCACGTTCTGGAGCGATGAAATCTGATGATGACTCAGGCAGACCATGACGATGGTGTGGAGACCGAAGCCCACCTTCTCGTGATCCAGTATGGCAACATATCTTTCGATGATCCCGGATAATTCCAGTCGCCGTACCCGTTCCAGAACGGCGGGAGGCGATAAACCAACCTCCAGGGCGAGTTTGGCATTGGTGATGCGGCCGCTTTCCTGAAGAATGTTCAGAATTTTTCTGTCTGTTGCATCAAGCATTTATCGATTGGCCGTATAAGTGTGGATTACTGTTAATCGGTGAAAGGGGATTATAGTGAATTTTCTTTAAAAATAAAAGAGTCTGCTTAATAATCTTACGCCATTGACGATACCGGGACTTCTTTCAGGTTCTCCCTTTGAGGGATAAGAGAAAAAAGAGCATCATTTCTGAGCGATTCTTTTTCCTGTCTGCATTTGAGGGAGGAGTCAGTGATAAAGAATAATTTGTTGATTACGATATAGTAACAATTTAATTCTATTTGAAAAACATCCATTTTGTCGATGTGCGGCGTATGAAGAAAATTGTCAGGAGCATATAACCTGGCCATGCAGTATACTGGTTTTTCAGAAATCGTCTCTGGGGCCTGGAGAATTATCTCAGCAGGTTTTGGTTGGTGGCAGATCATTTTCGTTTGATGTATTACCCATGCTGATACCTTTTTTCTATTCACTCAACCTGTTAATCTTACTCTCAGGTCTGTTGGGCCTCAGGAAAGGGAGTGGCGAACGGAATTTTTCCCTCGCACTGGTACAGGCATTGCTCTGTTTGCCGCTGCTTGTCTGCGAATATTTCTACCTTGCCTATTCCTTTGAATCCAAGGCCGTTCAGGTAATCCTGTTTTCCGAAATAGTCTTTATCCTCATATGGTTGTCCCTGGCCATCCGTCTGCGGCAGGCGACTCAAAAATCCGTTCATGATTTTCGGCTCCATTTTCTGCTTGAAATATTTTTTGGAGCGACCTTGTTGACAGTCGCCGTTTACTCTCTTGTATCTCATCCCGGAATTGAAATATCCGATGCTACTCTCCTGTTTCATCTCTACAGTCCAGCCTATTTTTCGAACGTTTTTATCCTGTTTATAGTACTTTATAGTGCCTGGCGGCTTGAGGGGTTTTGGCGGTCAATGGATGGCGCCCGGCGATGGGAATATAAATTTCTAATAGTCGGCAGTTATCTGGTATGTGGAGCCTTGGCCTGGAGCAGTTCCTATCGGCTCACCTACCTGACTATTGTTCCGAAACACCTGCTGCTTCATTCAATACTGCTGCTTTGCGGCTGGATTATGATATTTTATGCTGTTGTCCATCACCGGCTATTGAACCGGAAAATATTTGTTTCGCGAAAAGTAATTTATTCCTTTGTCGTCCCGTCCCTGCTCGCTGCATATCTGCTGATTTTCGGCATTGTCACCCTGACGATGCGCGCATTTGAGCTGGAAGTGTCCATTGTTTTAAAATGGTTATTTCTTCTTCTGGGGCTTGTTGCAGTTGGATTGTTTGTCTTCAGAAGAAAAACACGCCGTCGGATATATTTTTTTATCAGTACTCATTTTTATATCAACAAATATGAATATCGTGATGAGTGGCTGGCCCTGTCACACCATTTGCGGGGAGCCTCGAGTGCGGCAGATGTAGTAAAAGCGTTGCGTGAAGTCCTCGAAAAGAGTCTGTACACGACAAGAATATTTATCTGGCTTGGGGATTCGGATTCCTCTCAGGGATTCAAGCTGATTTCCTCGGGAGAGCCGGATCCCGCTCCTCACAGACACAATATTGCATCGAATGATCCTCTTGTGGGTTATATTGAAAGCCATTCCTATTTTCATAAAGAAGAGGAAGATCCCGATTCGTTGTGGGTCGAAGTCATGAACAACAGCGACCCATTCCTTGCTTCTCTGAATGTCGTTCTTTTTGCCCCGATCTCTATTGGCAATCAACTTGTTGGACTGATAGGTCTGGGGCCGGAATTTACCGGCGGAACATACGGACATGATGATTTTGACCTTCTCACTGCCCTGGGGAGCCAGACAGCCTCTGCTCTCTTGGCAACGCGTATGGCTGAGGAACTCGCTTATACCCGTGAGCAGCAAGCCTGGGCCCGACTGTCAGCCTTTGTTCTTCATGACATAAAGAACGCGGCGACCATGCTTTCCCTGCTCCATGAAAATGCTCCGGAGCATATCCATGAGTCGCTGTTTCAGCAGGATTTGCTGGAATTAGTCGAAGATGTTTTAAGAAGAATGGGCAGGGTGGAGCGTCGTCTGGGGTTATTAAAAGATACGATCACACCATCATGGAACACTATTGAAATCGGAGATTTTTTAAAAGAGTGTTGCCGTAAACTGGAAAAAAAATTGCCGTCTATGGATGTTGTCCTTGAGAGCGAAACAGAAATACGGGTGATGACCGATCCGGAGCTTCTTGCAACTGTTTTGGAAAATCTACTCCTGAATGCTTTCGAGGCAAAAGGAGAGGGCGCAAGGGTGGTGATACGAACCCGTAGGGCCGATACTGCTTATTTCTCGTTGGAAATAATCGACAACGGGCCTGGGATACAACCGCAGCTGTTACCCGATGCTCTGTTTGAGCCATTTAAAACAAGTAAAGAGGGGGGGAGCGGAATCGGGCTCTGGCAGGTGAAGAGGGTTTTGATGAGTCTGGGAGGGGAAGTTCGGGTTGAAAACAATCCAGACGGTGGAGCACGATTTATTATCAGCCTGCCATTGACTGCAGGTGTCGAATAATTTTACAGTTACCTGCTGGTTTTTAACCTGTGTCGCCTGTTGGTCAGGTATGTCTGTCTTTATCCGTATCAAACAATAAAATCCCTCTGATTGGCAGAGGGATTTTGTAAACTGTCTCTTTGTAATGGTGCTGTAGTTTTACGTATCAGCTTGTTTTTCTGGATCGTTTGCGGCTGTACCCAACAAGGCCAAGGAGACCGGCGCCCATCAACAGAACTGTTGACGGTTCGGGAACCGGATCGGTACGGACTTCCATACCGACCCTTTCGATACCAAAATCGTTAGGATCGCACCAATTGGTTCCAAGTGCCGCGATCCTAACGTTTCCCCACCCCCAATCGTCAAATGCCGCCAGTTGTTCTACAGTAAAATCAAAAACAAAACTCTTGCTGTTATCAAATTTATACTTGCCTAAGTTGAATCTTTCCTGAGGCTTACCTTTCTTGTTCCATGCCTTCAAGGTGAACCCGGCCTTTTCGTAAGCCCTGTCAGTGGAATATAGATCAACGAATAGAGTCGCCGATTTCCAGGGACCAAACGCACCTGCGGCATCATGTGTCAGGCGTAGGCGAGAATTCGTCTTCACTCTATTGTCATACCGGAAATCAAATCCAAAATTAAATGATTTCCCCTGGATAGCGCACTGGTATCCGGAATACTCTTCATAATAGCTTGTTGCGTTCGCACTTCCCAGCATGCAAAGAACCAGCAGCAAAACGGATGCAAGTGTAGATATTCTGATCATTTTTTTCTCCCCTGAAATAGTATACAAATTCATCGAATTGATAGTCATGAAGCAAAGATAATGCCACTTTTTTTATGTTAGTAAAATCGATAACTTAATAATGCAGGAGCCGGTGGCAGGTCAATGGTGTAAAAAAAACCGACAGTTATTGGAGGTAGAGTTTGTCAGGGAAGCCTCGGTAACGAAGGAGGGCTGCAGCTGTTAGGATAATGTAGTTTTTGATAGAATAATTTGGGGTTGAATGGGGTGTCGAAATATTTTACATATTGGCCGGTAATAGGGTTGTCGCGCAGCCGTTGGTATTCGTTGTACGGCAGACTTCCGAAGGTTTGAGGACGAAACTACCAGAATGACCAGCTACCGGTCAAAATAATATAGAGTCCCAAACCAAGGTTAGTGACTACGTGGGCCAGGATGACTCCTCTCAGTTTTTTTTGACGTATCAGCAGGAACCCATACAGCAGTCCGGCAAGGATCCCCACCAGGACCCGCTGGTGTTCGAGGCCAAACAACAGTGCGACACCGATAAATGAAAACCAGGTGAAAGAACCCATGGGTATAGAGCGGAAATCTTCATTGATGAGATAGCGCATCAGAAAGGAGCGCCAAAAAAGTTCCTCCATTATTGGCACAACTGCTGACGAACCAATCAGCCGCACAAGGATGTATACGAATGCCACTGCCTGTGATTCCGCCATTGAATAAGGGTCAAAACCGGGTTTTGCCCCGATCTGAAACAGAAAATCTTCAGACACGATCCAGACAACAAGCACCAGGAGGCCGCAGAAAATTGCTGTCAGTGTTTCACCTGGAGAAAGGGGTGAGGAAACATCCGCAGAATACGTATGTCTCCAGAACCACAGTAAAGCTCCAACGATGAAGGTCTTTACAATATAAAGAAAAGGGGTCAACTCCGGATAGAAGCGAGCAGGTTCCGTTACTGCGAGAAAGAAGATGAAAGGGAGCACATATGGAAACCAGGCCTTTTTGATAAGGTGTTGCAGGCTATCGCTTAATGCTTTCATTAATTGGTGCTGATCCCGTGTTTTTTCAGCAGATCGTGTAATGTCGGACGGCTTACCTCAAGCATTTTGGCAGCCTGGCTGATGTTATTGCCACAAAGAGCAAGAGCATGGTGGACTGCGCTTTTCTCAGCTGTCTCTCGAGCTGTTTTTAATGTTGAAAAATTCTGGTTTTTTGTATTCAGCGGCGGATCTTCAATCCCAAGGTCAACAGCACTGATAACGTTGCCTGTTGTCGTGCCCAGTGCACGGCGGACACGGTTCTGGAGTTCCCGGACATTACCCGGCCAGTCGTGCGCTGTCAGGGCCGCCATGGCTGTTGATGAAAAAGAGAGCTGGCAGCGCCGCAGTTTTCTGGATTCCTTCTGTAGAAAATTATTGGCCAGCAGCAGGATATCCTCCGGCCGCTCCTTTAAGTCTGGAATTCTCACAGGCACGACATTCAGGCGATAGAAAAGGTCGTCGCGGAAGAGTTTTTTTGCAACAGCCTCCTCCATATTTATATTGGTGGCCGCTATGATTCTTACATCAAGGTGAAGCGTTTTCGTTCCACCGAGCCGTTCAATGGTAGATTCCTGAAGAACCCGAAGGATTTTTACCTGCAGGGAAAGAGGCAATTCTCCAATTTCATCTAAAAAAATTGTTCCCTGGTCGGCCTGCTCAAATTTGCCTATTTGCCGCCCGGCTGCTCCCGTAAACGCTCCTTTTTCATGACCAAACAGTTCGCTTTCCAGCAGATTTTCAGGAATCGCGCCGCAGTTGATAATGATCAAGGGGTGTTCTGCTCTTTGGCTGAGGCTTTGCACCGCCTGAGCAGCCATTTCTTTGCCGGTTCCTGTATGACCGGTGATCAGAACCGGGTAATCAGTCTTGCTGGCATGTAGAAGGCGATCAAATACTTTTTTCATGGCCGGCGAGATTCCGATCATCCCGCATAACGATCCGCTTTGGCTGTTTTGCTGTTGGAGTCGACGATTGGCCGTTTCCAGTTCTTGTATTTTAAAGGTACGGGCAAGGATGATTTTTAATATCTTCAGATCAATTGGTTTGGCATAAAAATCCACGGCACCGAGTGCAATGGCCCTTATTGCGTTTTCTTCTTCGGCATTGCCGGTAATGACAATCACCCTGGTTTGCGGGGACAGCGAAGACACCTGCTCAAGGAGGGCAAAACCCTGCAGCGGAGTGTCGGGATAAGGCGGCAGGCCAAGATCCAAAGTGGCTACAGGAAAAACACCGGAGGCGAGAAGAGGCTTCGCCTGATCCGCGCTGGAGGCAATGGTTATTTCATAGTCTTTATCCAGTCCCCAGCGGAGTTGTTTGGCTACCGAAAATTCATCTTCAATCACGAGGAGTTTCTTTTTCATAAGCCGAAGACAGGTTGAAAGTACAGATGTTCTCTGGTTGTATAGAATGGGATTTAATGTCCAGTTCGCTCCTCGCCAACAAAAAAAACAATATGTGAATGAGCAGTAATGAGTCTGTCAGGAAGAAAGATACCAGATTTTCTCATTTTAAAAAGAGGAAATGGTAAGGTTAGGACGGTTGCCGCTACGATGCAGATACAGCTTGGCATACAGTAACCGGCGATACTGCGGGAGTCGGTATGGCCGGTTGATGTCAGAGAGTATTGATACTGCTTTTGTATTTGAAACCCGACGAAAGATTGCTAAATTATAATATCTAATTAATTGAGTATGGTTGAACGGGGCTCTATAAAAATATTTTGGAGATGGATACAATATCAGGAGATAAGAATGGAATTCATTGATGTCGTCAGGACCAGAAGAAGCATAAGAAAATACACCGACGAGCCGGTTCCGGAAGAGATGATCGAATCTGTTTTACGGGCTGCAATGGCGGCACCTTCGGCAGGAAACCAGCAGCCCTGGCAATTTATTGTTGTGAAGGAGAGGGACAGTCTGGATGCAATTCCGAGTTTTCACCCCTATTCGAAAATGGTGCAAAATGCTGCAGTGGCAATTTTGATCTGCGGTGATCCCGACGGAAAGAAATGGCCGGCATACTGGCCCCAGGATTGTAGCGCTGCAACGCAAAATCTTCTGCTTGCTGCAAGAGACTTAGGGGTAGGTACAGTGTGGGCAGGTGTTTATCCCGACGAGGGGCGCATGGCCGGATTTAGGAAATTATTGGGCATCCCTGAAAACATTTACCCGTTTTCGCTGATTCCCGTCGGTTGGCCGGCAACGACTTTTCGGGATGAAGACAGGTTTAACCCAAATCTTATCCACCTTGAAACCTGGTAGAATCCTGTTGCTGAGATCCAGGCGGTGTGAGCGGAGGAAAGATACTATTCTTCCGGTTTTTCTTCGTGGCTGTCCTCCTGCGTGTCATGGTCCTCATCTGTAACATCGGTGTCATACAGCTGCTTTGCCGCCAGCAACAGAAAAGGAATGGTCACCAGCGGGGCGAATGTCGGTGCCGCCTGACTCAATTTCTGTAAGGTGGGGTGTTGCAGTTGCAGCTCGGGTACCAGATATTTCAGGCAACAATAACTTACTATTGCCAGGAGGACACTCATCCACCAGGGCATACGTTGCGGAAAGACAGGACGAGTCGATTTTTTCCCAGCTATCATAGACAGTCTTCCAATACCATCTCCACCATTTCCCGCACTTGTGGGCTGGCGTCACGACGGAGTTGACGAATATGAGTCATTGCTTCTTTCGTGCCGATTATTCCAAGGACAGACACCGCCTCCCCACGTATAAGGGGGTCGTCGGCATGGAGCTGTGCAGCCAATGATGGAATGGCAAGTATTGTTTGGTCTGGCTGGACAGCCTGCAGCTCTTCGAAAAGGACAGTGACCCCCAGGCGTACACTGAACCTTTCATCGTTGAGTATCTCACCGGTCCATTCATAATATTGAGGATCATGTCGAAACATTGCCACAATATTTTCGACATGGCCCTGATCAAGAAAATCAGCAATAACCTTTTTCAACTCCCGGTCACTGACTTCACCCTGAGACTGTTGCATGGTATTTTGTCGAAGATGATTTTTCTGTTGTAAACGGCTACAATAATAAAGTGAGCTTCGGCTACAGTGCTTTTAATTTGATTGAAAGGCAAGGGAAATATTCGCTTGAGATATTGTGCCATAATGAAAAAATGGAGTGCACTATGACGAAAGAATGGAATGCCGGAATGTTGCTCGGCGTATCGAACGGATACTGGCGTGGATGCACCGTGCAGGCGGGAGTTCGGCTGAAAGTTTTTACCGTACTTGGTCAAACTCAATACAATGCCGGGGAACTGGCCGAGCGGATCGGTGCAGACTGTCGGGCGACCGGCTTGCTTCTGGATGCACTCACTGCCATGGGCTTGTTGGTTAAAACTGAAAATGATTACGCAAACTCAGAATTTTCAGAAAAATTTTTAATTGCCGATACCCCCGGCTATATGGGTCATATCATTCTTCATCACCATCATATCCTTGATGGTTGGGCGCAGCTCGATCAGGCCGTTAAAACTGGTGGCCGCGTTGATCGTCGTTCATATGGGGTGGAGACCGAGCGGGAAAGCTTTCTTATGGGGATGTTTAATCTTGCCATGATCATTGCACCCCAAATGGCAGCAAAATTTAAATTAACCGGTCGCAGGCGGCTGCTTGATCTGGGTGGCGGCCCCGGCACATATAGTATCCATTTTTGCCTCGCGAATCCTGACCTGGAGGCAGTCATTCTCGATCGTCCGACCACGGAACCCTTTGCGAGGGAGACGGTAGCACGCTTTAACCTGTCGGATCGAATTGATTTTGTCGGCGGAGATTTTACTATCGACCCGATAACAGGTGGGCCCTATGATGTTGCCTGGCTCTCCCATATCCTTCACAGCAATTCAACGGAGCAGTGCCAGGTGTGTCTGGAAAAAACTGTTGCGGCTATGGAAGCAGGAGGGATCGTTCTTATCCATGATTTTATTCTCGATGATACAAAAGACGGGCCCGAATTTCCTGCACTCTTTGCTCTCAATATGCTGGTTGGTACCGAGCGTGGTAGATCGTACTCAAAAGGTGAAATCTCTGCCATGCTTACTCGGGCCGGGGTTACTGATATTTCTTTTCACAATCCGGGGCTGCCAAATGATTCGTCAATCATTTCAGGGGTAAAAAAATAGCCATGACCGTATTCTCTGAACAATGAATTGGTTTCTTGTTAACCAGGGTGCCTGCTCCTGATTCTTTTCACTGTGAACGATGTTTGAACAGCTCGTAACGCCTTGAAATATTATGAGGATAACCCTACACTGGAAAACCGGAAGAGAGTCTGTATTCTGCTCAATCTCTCATTTCGGAGATACAAATTGCTGAAAGACGGCATTACGGAGGCGATCAATGATAGAGGTGGACGTACCCGGCGGAGAAACTCTGCAACTCGCGCATCTTGTACTCGACTATAACGGCACCCTGGCACGGGATGGAAACCTGCTAGATGGTGTTGGTCCAAAGATAGAGGAACTTGCACCCCTTGTTCAGGTTCATGTTCTTACGGCAGATACCCATGGCACCGTAAGAGAGAAACTGTCGGGTCTGTCCTGTTCCCTTCATATAATTGGTCCGGGTGGGCAGGACAGGCAAAAGGAGGCCTATGTCCGTTCTCTTGGCTCGAAAAAAGTGACGGCAATCGGCAACGGCAAAAATGATAGTCTGATGCTGAAATCAGCGGCCTTGGGCTTTGTGCTGGTCCAGGAGGAGGGGGCCAGCACAGCGGCATTAATTCATGCGGATATTCTTTGCAATACCATTCTTGATGCTTTTGATATCCTCTTGAAACCGGAAAGACTCAAAGCAACACTCCGCAACTAGCCACAGTATACGAACAGTGAGCCGCTGCTCTCTGTGACTCCCTTTGGCGGGTTCAAAGCCCGAAGGGTTTTTAAAAAGTATACAGTGGTCATTTCATTGAAAGCTGCAGTAAGGACCGAGATTCCCGAGGTTCATGAGTCTATGTTGGGGCAAAAATTGTCAGTGTCAGGTGCACAGTTTGTCCACATTGGTTGGGAAGTATAACATTTATCGATGCGGTTTTTTGTAACCAGCTGAAATAATTAATCTAATTATTTTATGTATTTTGGCACACCCTCTGCAGTGAGAACCCTGTTGAGATATCTATTAACAGGGAAGCCAAGGGGAGGAGGTTGGGGGTGGTTATGAAGAGGACAACACGAATTCTAATGATAGCTCTTCTATGGAGCATGGTATTTTCAGCGCACTGTAACGCCTGGTACTATTACACCCCACCGGAGGGTGGTACCTGGGAGAAGGCATCGCTGGAGAGCGAAATATTCCCCACAGGGACAATCATCCCTTTTCTGCCGAATGGCGCACGATCAGTCATCATCGAACGGACACAATATTTTATCTCGGGTGAAAACTGGTTTCTCCCTATTGTCAATGACAAGGGGGTAAAATACCAGGTCGTCTTTGCGCCCGTTTAACACCTGCCTGCCATACCACCAGTTTTTGCTGGTTGCGTCTTTTTTTTCTTCTTTTCATTCACAGTTCCATTCTTCTCGATCCGCCTGCGCTGGGTAGGATGAAAAGCTTTACACCCCCTCCGCAACAAGGTACTCCATCAGGAGTAACATCGTGGGATATGTTTTTTCGCGAATTGGTTGATTTTCATCCTGAAAAGAAATAAAAAATATTACCTTTCCAAAGGTTGTATCTCGTCGATATTTCACTGTATCATAAGCAATCCTGACACGTTTCAATAAAGTTATCTTGAACGTCAGCTGTTTAGGGTGGCTTTCTCCGCAGTACCTTCACCCGATAGCAATGTTGTCTCATCCTGCAGGTCCATGGCAACGAGCTGGGCGTAATGGCCGTTGTGCTCAAGCAGCTCTTCATGGCTTCCCTGTTCGACTATTCTGCCGTGGGCCATAACCACAATATGATCGGCTCTTCTGATTGTGGACAGACGGTGAGCAATGACCAGTGATGTCCGTCCCTTAAAACTGTCTGTTATGGCCTGTTCAAGAATGTTCTCCGATTCGGTGTCGATAGCTGCCGTTGCTTCGTCAAGTACTAGAATAGCAGGATTTCGACAGAGCACCCGGGCAAAAGAGAGCAGCTGTTTCTCACCGGTTGAAAGTTCCGCACCACCTTCCCCGATGAGGGTGTCAAGTCCCTGGGGCAGTTTTTCCACAAAACGATTCATCCCTGTCTGGTCCAGTATCGCCTGAATTTCTTTTCTGGTACGTCCGGTATCCATGACGATATTGGCCAGGAGGGTATCCTGCAGAATAAAGACATCCTGAAGAATGACTCCGACACGGGTACGCAGTTCCTGGAGATCAAGGGTAGAGATATCAGTATTGTCGATACGGATATCTCCTTCTTGTGGGTCATAGAATCTCAGCAGCAGGTTGACAAGCGTTGTTTTGCCGGAGCCGGTTGTGCCGACCAGGGCAACAGTTTGCCCGGGATACAATGAGAGGGAGACGTCCTGCAGGATGGGGGTGTCCGGTTCGTAACCAAAGCAAAGATTATTAAATTCGAGCTTGCCTGCTGTTTTTGGCAGCCGTGCCGGCTGCTCCGGTATGGTAATATCGCTTTTTGTGTCGAGAAGCTGGAATATTCGTTCAGCCGAGGCCATGGCCGATTGAACTACGGAGTATTTTTGGGCGAGTTCTCGAAGCGGCTGGAAAAAGAGTCGCATATAGGAGATAAAAGCGACGACCTCACCAAGGGTGAGGCGATTCTGCAACACTTCACCGCCACCGTACCAGAGGATAATTGCAACAGCTGCGGAACTCATAAATTCCGTAAGCGGCATAAAAGTACCGAACAGTTTGATTTGGCTCAATGTTCTGTCCAGAAAGCCTTCGCTCAGTTTTTCGAAAGTCGCTCTGCTGGACCCCTGTCTGCCAAACAACTGGATGATAGAAATCCCGGAGAGTGTCTCCGACAGGAAGCTGTTGAGCTTTGCCAGCTGGGTGCGTATCGCCCTGAAACGTTCCCTTGCCAGTCGGGCAAAAAGAATCGTAATAATAAGTGCTAAAGGGATAAAGAGCGACAGCAGGCCGGCCAGGCGGGGATTCATCCAGAAAAGGAGAATGAGTATTCCGAATAATCGCAACAAATCGTTAAAGAGGGTGACAATGACCGAGGTGAACATCTCATTCATGTTCTGGATGTCGTTGGTCAGCCTGGTAACCAGCCTTCCCGTCGGATTACTGTTAAAAAAACGAAGATCCAGATTCAAGAGGTGATTAAAAAGAGCCTGGCGGACGGAATGCATGACCGACTGACCCACCCACTCGAGAACGAGAATCTGACAGAACGAAGCAAAAAAGATACCGACAATGAGAACGCCATATTTCATTGCGGTTTTAAAAAGACCGGCGAGTCTTTCTTCAGCAGGCAAAAGTGTGGCGGTAATATAATTGTCGATCGCGGTCTGGACCAGATAGGGCAGGGTGAGGGTGGCCCAGGTGATAAGGATGGAGATGAGAACGGCAGAGCCCATACCGACCCAATGCGAGGAGGAAAACCGCAGGATCCTTTTCCAGAGATTGAAATCGCTCAGGGAGCCCTGCTGACCCTTTTCGCTGTACCCGTAATCCCTCATGGCAGGGTCTGCTCCTTTACCCCGTTCATCTGTTTTTCATACATCGACTGGTAGAGGCTGTTTTCCCGCAGCAGTTGCTCGTGACTCCCCATAGATTCCACCGCACCATTAGCGAGTATTATAATGTGATCGGTCATCGACAGCAGCTTGATGCGATTTGAGACGATCACGACGGTTTTCCCCTCAAAATGCCTTCTGAGACCGGCGAAAACCTCATGCTCGGTAGCCACATCAACCGCCGATAAACCATCGTCGAGAATGAGTACCGGCCGGTCGCAGAGCAGGGCTCTGGCCAGAGCGAGCCGCTGGCGCTGCCCGCCGGAAAGTTTGACTCCGCGCTCTCCTGTCATGGTATCGTAGCCGTTTTTAAGCTCAAGAATATCCTCATGGATAGCGGCGTTGACGGCTGCCTGGATAATATCCTCCCGACTCGCATCGGCTCGGCCCAAAGCAATATTTGCTGCAATGGTATCAGAGAAAAGAACAGGCTCCTGACCGACGTATCCGATGTGTGAGCGGATAAAATCCAGGGGGAGCTGGTTTACATCGGTTCCTCCAAAATAGAGTTGCCCGTCTTCAATCGGATAGAGCCGTGTTAAAAGCTTGCAAAGTGTGGATTTTCCAGAGCCGGTTCGGCCTGTTACCCCGTGTATTCCCGGACCGAGTAACAGCGTAAGGTTTTTGAGTGCAGGACCAGATGCAAAAGAATAGGAAAAGTGCAAGTTATCCAGTTTGAATCCCGGTTGTTTGAGCCGCTCCGGCTCAATCGGTAAAACAGGATCAGGCAGAACAGTTCTGCTGGTAACGAGATTATGGATACGGCTGAGAGAGGTTAATCCCCGTTGCACTAAATTGGCCACCCAGCCTATAGCCATCATCGGCCAGATCAACATATACAGATAGGTGATAAAGGCGACAAAATCCCCCAGCGAAATGGTGCCGGCAATAACCAGGCTGCCACCAAAATAGAGGACCATCAACATTCCTATACTGCCCACAAGGGTAGCAAGTGGGCTTATCAGGCCCTGGATTGTGGCAACTCGCAGGTTACTTCTGAGGTATTGTTTGCCCAGCCTGCCGAATCGGTCGGTCTGGAAGTCTTCCATGGTATAGGCTTTGATCAAGCCAATGGAAATGAGAGTTGAACGGGAAAATTCAG
This sequence comes from Desulforhopalus sp., assembly GCA_049645925.1. GTDB lineage: Bacteria > Desulfobacterota > Desulfobulbia > Desulfobulbales > Desulfocapsaceae > Desulforhopalus_A. The sequence continues at coordinate 2,390 of JBARUU010000053.1, read as the reverse complement.
TCAAGGAGGAAAACTGTTCCTGTACCGTGGCAAATCGTTTATGTAACTTTCCTGACAGGATACGGGTGGATATTGCCAGAAAAGGCATCGGCAAAAGAGCAAGAAGAGTAAGCGTTGGATGAATGGCGACCATAAAACCGATTGCCGCAAGAGACATGACCAGCGCATCGATTGCCGCGACCATTCCCATACCACATGCCATCTGTACGGCAGCAAGATCGTTACTTGAGTGGGCCATAAGATCGCCGGTGGTGTACTTCTCAAAGAACGGGGTGTCCATTTTCAGGATATGTGAAAAGATTCGGTTCCTGATTGCACGTTCCAGAATTCTGGAAAAACCGATGATCAGATATCTCCAGCAAAAACGCAGGACAATTACCATACCGGCAATGAAAAAAATCAGTGCGCCCAGACGCAGTAGCCCTGATGTCCCAATGGTTAAGGTTTCCAGGCCGTCAACACCGTATTTGATGATCCTTGGGATTGTCAACTGGAGAAAATCGACGAGTACAAGAGCGGCAAAACCTGCAGCCAGACGCAGTCGATGGCTCCGGAATGTGGGGAAAAGGAGCTCACGAAGCTGAGAGAACGGTATCCTCGTTTGGGAGTCGTTTTTCTTGGCAGTTTTTGAGGTTGTCGTGGTCAAGGATCAGCCTGGGTTTTGATTGTCAGGGTTAGGGTGTAACATCTATACACAATGCCAGATAGTAATGACCGATTGAATGAATGTCACCCTAAAACCTGAGAAAACCAGCACCTCTAAAGGGCAATACCCCAATTACATTCATACCAATAACCAAGCGGATTGCTGGAGAATTGATCCTCCTGCTTGCAAATCTCAAAGGTTGGAGATAGAGTAGCCTGTTCGATCCATTAAGGTGTGAAGAATGTGACAGCCATATGCCATGAATCCTGACAAAGGTTTTTTTTATAACGTCCCGTATAGGGTACTAAAAATGAGAGAAATATGATTACGACCTTATTAACTTATTGTGCAGTTGGTGCTGTCGCTGGAATTCTTGCAGGATTGCTGGGGATCGGTGGCGGACTGGTGATCGTTCCCATGTTGGTCTATGTTTTTGCTCTAAATAATATTCCCCATGAGCTGACCATGCACCTGGCTCTTGCGACCTCAATGGCAAGTATCATGTTTACCTCTGTCTCAAGCTTTATGGCCCATCATAAACGGGGGGCCGTACACTGGGATGTGGTGAAAAAAATAGTCGCCGGTATCCTCGTTGGTACCTTCCTCGGCTCCTGTATTGCCTCGGCAATGTCCACAAATTTCTTGAAAATATTTTTTGTTATCTTTCTCTATTTCGTAGCTGTTCAGCTTTTGTTGAATAAAAAGCCGAAAGGCGGGCGTGAACTGCCGGGTAAAGCGGGGATGTTCGCCGTAGGGAATGGGATTGGAGTGGTCTCCAGCCTTGTTGGCATTGGTGGAGGAACCCTGTCCGTGCCGTTCATGCTCTGGTGCAATATCAAAGTTCATCATGCCATCGGGACTTCGGCGGCTATTGGCCTGCCGATAGCTATAGCCGGAACCCTCGGCTATATCGTCAACGGCTGGAGTGCGGCTGCTCTGCCTGAGTATTCCTTGGGGTACGTTTATCTGCCGGCACTCTTCGGTATTGCTGCGATCAGTGTCCTGACCGCACCTCTTGGAGTGAGATTGGCACACAGTCTTCCGGTGGATCGGCTGAAGCGGGTCTTCTCCCTGTTGCTCTTTGGTGTGGCTACGAAGATGTTGATGGGGGTCTTTTAGTTCCTTACGGATTCAGCTTCTATTCGGTAATGTTATTGTAAATGATGAGTAGTTGTTCTCGCTCGTGACTTCAATGGAGCCACCATGCAGGTCCACAATCCGTTTAGCGATGGTCAGTCCGAGGCCGGCACCGCCATAGGCTTGAGATCGCGATTTTTCAACTCTGTAGAATTGTTTGAAGAGCTGCGGAATATCTTCTTTGGGAATGGTTGGTCCGCTGTTGCTTACTATGATGCAGATCGAAGATTTTTTGTTCAGAAGAATGATATCCAGTCTGCCGTCAATGTCATGGTTGTATTTGATGGCATTATCGATAAGGTTAATAAATAGTTGATGGAGCTTGTCCCTGTCGCCATGAAAGATAACAGGCGCTCCCTGGGGCGTGACTTTTAATTGTTCCTTTCTTTGCGAGACAATCAGGATGTCTCGATTTGCAGCCCTGGCGGGGGGATACCAATAGTTGTACATAAGGGCATTACGGGGCCCAAAAGATGGCTGCCGGTTGTCTCTCCTGATATGAAATGAGGTGGGATAAAATGCTCGCTGGCAGAGTGGCGCTATTTGCAGCAATTGTTGTCTGTGGCCTTAATTTGCCAGCTGAATTTCAGGTTCAACCGGAAGTTCC